>NZ_SDPQ02000003.1 GCF_004134905.2 Aeromicrobium ginsengisoli
CCAGAGGCAAGCTGCGTGACAAGGCTCCCAGCCTCAACCCTGCTCTTCGCTGAAGCGATCAAGCCGCACCCACCACCCAGCACCATAGTTCGAGCACTCCCCTTTACATAGAGGCCCATTCTCGGTGGCCACTTGCGTCCGTACGAAAGGCCTTAGGGGTGATGAGTACAGACAAGAATCGCGAAATGCGCCAGGCGAGTGGCCGAAAAGTCGCGGGGGGAACATGCCCTAGATGCGGCGAAAAGGTGCAAAGGAAGGCCACCGGTCGGCCTCCGATCTGGTGCTCGCAGGCCTGTCGAAGGGCGGCGTATGAGGAACGCCGTGCGGCCGCTGTAGGTGCGATCGCAGTTGAGGTAGTCGACCGGATTGAGACTCGCGAGCACTCAATCGCCACCTGCGTCGACCGGACCCTGGCTTCTCCCGCTGGGTGCCGACGCGTGATCTACGAGTTGGCCCGGCTCGCTCGGGAAGGGACTCTGCAGTCAGATCCCAAATGGGAGTCGACCTTCAACGCCATACGCAACGGACTCGTGGATGCCCTCTATATGCGCATAGGCGCGCGCCGATGAATCGCGATTGCGTCTGGTGGGGCGAACATTCGCCAAATAGACGAATTCGCAGTTGCGGCACTGGGGCCCGTGGCATGTACGGCAGTTAAGAGCAGCATGTGGACAGCTGCAATCAACATCCCTATCTCGCGCTTCCGTGGACGGCCAGTGCTCCGACTGCACGAGTCGCGACCGATGCGTCCTGGGCACCATCTACGCTCAGACTCATGCGGGCTGGCGAAATCACTGGAGCGGTCGCGGCGCACGTTCGTGCCAGCGACGCGAACCATCCATCGATACTGGTTCCCGAGGTCAGAATCGAGCCCTCCAACGTGCGGATAGACCTCCTGATGATCGGACGCACCCTGTCCGGATGGGAAATCAAGAGCGACTTCGATCGCCTCATTCGCCTGCCGAGACAAGTCACTGGCTACAACTCGGTGTTGGAGTACGCAAATCTAGTCGTCGGCACCAAGCACCTCGAAGTTGCAGGTGACCTCATCCCAGATTGGTGGGCCCTGTGGCTGGCCCGGCCGGCCGGGCCAGGCTTCAAGATCACCTGTCGTCGCGCAGGTCGGCTCAACCCGACCATCGATCCGTTAGCTGTTGCTCGATTTCTGAGCCGCTGGGAGGTTACGCAAGAGCTAAACGCCCGCGGTGAGCGCGGGCTGTCCCACCTAGAAGTGCGCGAATTGCGCGCGCTGCTAGTTGAAAAGGTGGGGCCGCGAGAGTTGTTGCGCATCGCACGTAGTCGGATGGTGCAGAGGCAGGACTGGTCAAGCCGCGCCCTCGTTCAGAGTTGGTGATCCGACTAGGGGGTGCCGGGCACCGGTGATGCCTGCGGAGTCGACAACTGATCGTCAACTAGCCGAATGTGATGTCTGAACGAGATCTCTCGCCATTGTCCTGCACCACCCGTTGAACTCTCTCCACCCACGATCGAGGCGATCCGGCGATCGCTGTCACAATGATCACCGCCGCAGAATGCGCCCGAGGCGTGCAGGTTCCGACAGCACTCCGTAAATGCTGCCTTGAGACTGCCCGCCGACCGCGAGTCGAACCGATCAATCCGAACCTTGTCCCCGTACGAGTACCTCAGGTGTCCGTAGGTCGGTCGCCCGAACCCCGGCGGCTTAGGGGCAAAGAGCGCGTAGTCTCCGAAGTCAACGTCCCAACCTGCGTCACGAAGCCGCAGCCACGTCCACCACTCGCGCCTGTCACGAGTCCAACTACCGGCGCCCGCCACGTCAGAGTCGTCGAGTGTTCCAATCACCGATATGCGACGGACCTTCTCCACCAGGCGGGCGATCAGTTGCGCAGTTTGGTGTTCCAAGAGGTCGAGCGGGTAATTCTCAACTTCGTTCGACCAGTCCAATATCAAGTCGATCCGGTCGACTGCGAGGCCAGTTCGGGCGGAGACGCCCATCAACGTGTCCGGCAAGTTGCTTGATGGGGCCACTGGCATCTTGATCCGAATGGCAAGCCCGTCAGCGCAAGTGGCGGCAAGCGCAAAGGCCTGCCCGATGTCCACGACATCGTCCAGCGCGACAACGGGAACAGGCCACGCTACTGGTCGAGATAGTGCGAATCCCGCGTTGATAAATGCCCACCACGCCTCTAGGCCGTGTTCAGAGGAAACGAGATGTCGCACGTCGGCGTAGTAGCGCCCTCCCCAGAGTTGGTCGATCGCGTCTAGAAAGTGTCGGGTCTCAGTAAGCGTGCTCTTTGCGATTGCCGTGGGCTGCCCAGGGCGGGGCGGTGAAGGGGCCTGCCCCGGCAGCAATTCAAAAACCGGCTCGATCGACGACTTGAGCGACTCGGTGGTGATCACACTGAGCTCGGCAGCCTTGGCTTTCAGCACGGGTGAATACCTCACACGCCCTCCTTTCGACACATTTACCTAGTAGGTATATCCGAATTGTACACACCTACCAGGTGTATCGTATTCTCGTGGGCATGCGCATCGGCTTCGCGACTGGGCAACTTCAGCGCGACATCAACGATTCTCGGCGTTGCGTGCGCAGGTACGGGCCAGAACGGGCCAAGAAGATCCAGCTGCGCCTGCAGCAACTCGTGGCCGCGGCGAACCTTGCGGAGGTGATGCAACTTCCGCAAGCGCGTTGTCACCAACTTCGTCGCGAGCGAGATGAAGACTTTTCGCTCGACCTCGACGGACCGTTCCGCCTGATTGTGAGGGTCGCGAATCAGCCGATACCCCGCAAGACAGACGGCGGAATTGACCTATCCGAGGTGACCGACTTGCTGGTCACCGAAGTCACAGATACGCACTAGCGACAGAGAGGAGAATCGATCATGAACTTCACATCGGAAGGCGCTGCAACCGTCGAATGGCTTCCCTACAAGCCCGACGTCGTACTTCCGCCAGGAGACACCCTGCTCGAAACGATTGAAGCGATCGGCCTTACGCAGAAGGAACTCGCCACCCGGACAGGACTGTCCGCCAAGCACATCAACCAGATCGTCAAGGGTGATGCGCCGCTTACCCACGAGACCGCCGTTCTGCTTGAGCGGGTAACGGGAATAGGTGCCAGATTCTGGAATGCTCTGGAATCTGAGTTTCGCGACTCATTGGCGAGAAGCGCCACAGCGGAGGTTCCATCTGTCGCGAACGAGTGGCTCAAGTCGTTTCCTCTTCCCCACCTTCGCGCACTCGGAGTGATCAACGCGACGATGCGAGAGCCCGAGGCACTAGTCGAACAGCTGCTGGAGTTCTTCGGTGTGGCGAGCATCGCGGCATGGCGGGCGCTCTGGGCGAACCCGGAGGTTGCCTACCTGAAATCGCCATCCCTCGAATCAATTTCTGGTGCGGCAGCGGCGTGGCTGCGCTTGGGTGAGATTGAAGCGCAAAGGGCCGAATGTGAACCCTACGACCGAGACAGGCTGAAGGCGGCGCTCCCGGCTCTAAGAGCACTCACACCCCTACCCACTGCAATTGCGATTCCTCAAGCAGTCGAGCTAGCAGCCGCGTGCGGTGTTGCCGTTGTCCTCATCCCAGAGGTGCCCGGCGCCCGCGCGAGTGGCGCCACGCGTTGGGCGAGCCCCTCAAAGGCCGTCGTCCAGTTGAGCGACAGAGGAAAGCGATCGGACAAGATCTGGTTCGCCTTCTTCCACGAACTTGCACACGTGCTCCTGCATGGAAAGCGTGACTACTTTTTCGACGAGGAGATTGGGGAAGACTCGACAGACGCTAAGGAGGTAGAGGCGAACGAGTACGCACGGACACTGCTCGTACCGCGCGAGTTTGAAACGCTGCTCGAATCTGCAAAGTCGGCTAGCGATGTCAGAAGTATCGCTCGCCAATTGGGGGTCGCCCCGTCAGTGATCGCTGGTCGCCTGCAGCGAGATAGGTCAGACTTTCGCTTTGCGTCTACAGTTTTCGAGTCCTTCAAGATCGAGGACTTGGAGCCGTAGTTGGCCGCCACGCAGGTGTTCGCCAGCCTGCCCCTGACCAATAAGGCCCCTTCGCGAGGCTCCTCCGCGTTCTTGAAGTATTTCGCGGTCACGCATCTCGGGCTAGCGAGTTGGCTCGGCACACCGTTGAATGCTGCAGACTTCGTGATCACATCCATTCGCTTTCGTTGAGACGTTCCGCGATGACCAACACCCGCCCGGTGCTGGTGAGGAGGAGACCCGATTCATGCGACGAATAGCTCGAGCCAGATTTGATGCATTCGCCGGCTACTGCCGATCGCCGCTGGTCAGCCAATTGGCGCATGAGCTGGAATGGTTCGAATCAGCTGATGGAAACGTCCTCGCGACCTTAATAATCGACACTGACGAAGAGTTTTCAGGGATCGTTTTCGCGCGTGACCTTCGCGATCGCTTCCGGTGGGTCGGCCAGACATCGTTCTTCCTGACGGCGGACGCCGCGGTTGAAGCTCTTGGTCCTTTAGTCGAGGAGATCAGCAGCGACCTGGAAACCAGAAGAGTCCAGGGCGACGAGCGCGGCGGCTCCGTCGACTTCTTCGCCCCAACAGTTCCAAACGAGCGATTGCATCCGAACTTTAGGCGTCTCGCGGAGGATTCTGGCCAAGAAGCGGCAAAGAACCTGATTCAGGCCATGATGCGCTGGTACGAGGACCGGGACGGCAACTTCATTCAGCAATTTCAGACGGACGGCTTCGATGCTCGAGTGTGGGAACTTTATCTGTGGGCAACTTTGGTGAGCCTCGACTATGCGGCAGAATTTCCAGCCCCTTCGCCCGACCTACTTGCACATGGTGTCGGCGCCACGTTCGCGATTGAAGCCACGACGGTGAACCCGAGCGTGCACAAGGGTAGAGCGATTCCCACACCTACACCCAAGAGTGAAGATGAGGTGGCCGACTATTTGCGCAACTATCTGCCGATCCGATTCGCCGGCCCACTGACGGCCAAGCTGGGGAAACGCTACTGGGAGCGTGACTCGGTCGTCGGGTTGCCATTTGCCCTGGCCATCCAAGACTTCCACGCCGACTTTTCGATGACATTCAGCGGTGCCGCGCTCCCGTCATATCTGTATGGGATTGACCTTGTTGGCTCAGTGCAAGTCGATGACGTCGAGGTGCCGCACGAAAAAGTCAGTAGTCACACATGGCGCGGCAAGACAGTGCAGTCCGGGTTCTTTGATCTCCCGGGTGCACAGAACATCGCGGCAGTCATTTTCAACGCCAGCGGCACTCTCTCGAAATTTGGCCGCATCGGCACCAAGGTCGGGCTCGGTTCGGCAAATGCTCGAATCATTCACGTCGGCCTGCGCCAAGTCGGCGACGGGGAGAGTTTGATCGCGACCCCGTTCAGCGAGGAGGTGAGCGAAGGGTATCCGGAGGAGTGGATTGACGGTATGGAGGTGTATCACAACCCGACCGCTTTGCATCCGCTCGACCCCATGTGGCTCCCTGGGGCTGCGCACCATCGATGCATCGCAGGACGATTTGAGTCGCTTGTGCCAGAAGGTCATCTATCCGCTAGCAGGACAGCGGTCGTGAACATCGTGAACGGCAACAACCTGGATCCTCATCGAGTAGAGCCAATCTGAAACCTCCGGTCCGTCACAGGACCGTGTAAGTAAATAGAAATCGGCCCCTCGCGCGATACGCAGCGAGGGGCCGGAAAACCCAGCGGGATTCGAACCCGCGACCATCCGCTTTGGAGGCGGCGGCTCTAACCCCTGAGCTATGGGCCCAACACCGTGATTCAACCACGACTTAGAAGTCGCGTCTCGGGATCAGGTTCGGTCCGACAGAATGATCGCCGGTTCTAACCGAACCATGGTTGGATGCTGGCGTGTATCCGTCCGAAGCGGCAGCGCCGGGAACTGGGCAAACTTCCAGCGACGTGCGATGGCCAGCTGGGCCCCACTACTTTGACCTGACTGATAGCGACGGCGGCGTCGCATGGATTCGATACCGGGTTTGGTCGGCAGATTGGCATACCCGAGCGCTAATTGAACTCGGCGGCACTGAAGGCTCATTCGACCGGATGGTCGGAATTGAGATGGCCCTAGACGGTGCGTTGAATAGTCTCTCGAGCGCGTTTGACGCCGGCATTACTCTTCTCATCCGCGCCGTCGAGGAGGCTCGCGACGTCAGCGTCGATAACCGACTTCCAGTGTTTCGATACAGATGGGAGCGGTGTCGCGACATGCTTAAGCAGTCGGACATCGCGAACGACAGTGTGTGGCGCTTGATCCTCGAGATTGACGCCGCAATCGAAGGCGAGACCCATCTGGAACCGGCCGGGTGGCTAGCTCAACTGCGGCGCCTTAGGAACCGCGCCGCACACCAGGACAGTCTTTCGAGACACCACGAAGCAGGCAAGGTCACCGGCTTAGTGATCCAGGGGCAGCGGACGGACGCGTCTACCTATTTGGCGGGGATGTGCGACCGCCTTCACGACCTGACAGAACACATGATTCGGATCGCGATTTCCATCGGAGCGCACGAAACATCGAGCGTTTGGAACCGCGACCGCTGGAACCCCGCCGGCAACTGAGAGTGCGCTCTTCCCTTGCCTTGGGATCAGATGAGTGACCGTCATGCTGCAAATCCGCGGCTAAAGACTGTCGAGAGCGGCGAAAGGAACGTTCCCCTCGAACGTTCCCCCGAAAGTTCGACGTTCCCTGGCCCTAGGACACATGGAATCGGGCCTTTGGGGTTGTGCCCGTATTCCACAGGGCGCAGGCCATGCAACCGGTTCTCCACAGATGTCACTCGAGCTGGAACGTTCCCCCACCTCACCGGCTCAGACTGGAGGGTCGAGATGGCTATCCACTATCGGGGTGGGAGGACGGACGAGTGCCATGACAGAGATTCAGCTGCTGACGCCGGCTCAGGTTGGGAAGATCCTCGGGGTCACGCCTTCGACGCTGTGCCGGTTGCGCCAGACCGGCAAGGGGCCGCGTTTCGTGTGGGTCACCGACCACACGCCGCGCTACCGAGAGGACGAGCTGCTCGCGTACATCGAGGAACGAGCTTCCTGATGGGCGTCAGCAAGCACACCTCCGGACGATGGCGTGCGGTGCTGAAGAACGGCCGTACCTACGTCCAGAGCAAGAACTTCGACACCCGACGTGAGGCTGAGGCCTGGCTGGCCCGAGAGCGAGCGGCGCTGGCTGGCGGGGTCGATCCACGTGCCGGACAGATCATCGTTCGCAAGGCCTTCGCCACCTACATGGAATCGAGACGGCACACCGTCGCGGTGAAGACCTACCGCTCCGACATGGAGATGGTGAAGCTGATGCCGCCGAATCTCGGGAACCTCCACGTAGGACGGGTCACCGATCGTGAGGTCCAGCGCGTGCTCGACGCCTGGTCTCGCCGATACGCGGAATCGTCGGTAAGGAGGTTTCGCGCGGTGCTGTCCGGCTTCTTCTCTTGGTCGGTCCGGGAGAGGCTGCGCATCGACAACCCAGTCGCGCGCACCCGGGTCGCGCGCCAGCTGGTGCCCACCCAAGGTATGCAGCCGTTCACCGAGCCCGAGCTCGATGAAGTCCGCGCGGACATCGCTGAATACGACCGGCACCTGGCCGACGTCGTCTGGCTGTTGGCGTGGACCGGCCTGCGTTGGTCCGAAGCCCGCGAGCTGCGGATCGCCGACTTCATCGAGGTGCCGATGCCGAGGCTGGTCGTCCGCCGATCCGCACCCGAGTCGGTGGAGGCCAAGTCGACCAAGAGTGGTCGGACGCGTCACATCCCGCTATCGGAGGAGCTGCTGCCGCTGGTACGTTCCATGGCTAAGGACAAGGGACCTGACGACCTCCTCATCACCTCCTCCGGGGGAGCCCGACTGCACGCCGCGGCGTTCAAGCGCACCACCCGTTGGCCGGTCACAGGACGAGGCCGTCGGCTGCACGACCTTCGGCACACCGCAGCTTGCCTTTGGTTGGCCGCCGGCGTGCCTGCCTCGACCGTCCAGGCGTGGCTCGGTCACTCGTCGCTGCAGACCACCCAGATCTATGTGCACTACCTCGGCGACTCCGCCGACAAGGCCGGTTTGGACTTCCTGAACCGGCGGGGGCACATCGGGGGCACATGACCTCGGAAGCACAACCCTGAAATTCCCTGAGCCTCCGACAGGATTCGAACCCGCGACATCCTCATTACAAGTGAGGCGCTCTACCAACTGAGCTACAGAGGCGTACGGGCCGAAGCCCGGGGACCATCGTAGTGGGTGGCGTCAGACCTGGCCGTCGCGGCAGCGCTTGAGGTACTCCGGATCAACCCGGTCCTCCGCAGGCAGCTCGGGCATCTCGACCCTCGAACCCTTGCCGACCCGGATGAATGTCGTGAGGTCCTTCAGTGCGTGCTTGCGGTCGCTGTCAGGCACCAGCGCGTCGTCGAGCGCGAGCGCACAATCACTCGCGCCGAACTCCTGCCACCCGCCACCGATGCCGAAGTCGTCGGTGGTGTCCTTGTACGCGCTGAGGCTGTGCACTCGCAGCACCCCGATGACCCGGCTCGGCCCGTTGCCGATCCGCACCTCGTACGCGGCGCGGGTCTGCAGCTCGAGGCGTACGAACGGCTCGTTGGCCTGGTCCTTGTCGGTCGCGACCCGCCAGGCCGCGGTGACCATGGGCGTTCCGACGACCGTGACGTCCTTGCCGAACACGTTCGCCACGGCCAGGTGCGGCGAGACCACGCCCCTGAGCTGCTCCTCGTACGTGTTGGCGGTGGCCTTGGGCAGGATCGTCCGAACGTCGCTGAGCGGGTCGCCGCTGTGCCACATGCCGTCGTCGACGGTGCTGAGCCGGGCCCATTTCTCGAGCACCGTCGCCATGCGGCCGAGTGTCTTGTCGTCGAAGCCGGCCGGCGCGGCAGGAACCTTGGGCACGACGAGGCGGCCCTGCGCGGTCGGCCAGTCGAGCTTGAGCGACTCGAACGTCATAGGCGCAGCCGTCGTCGTGGTCGGCGTCGGCTCGGGGTCCGATGACCCGGAGGTGCAGCCCGACACCACGAACGCCACAGCCAGGAGAAGTGGGGTGAGCCTGCGCATCGGTCCAGTATCCGTGACCGGTTCCTGCACCAGCGGTGCGACATACTGACGGCGTGCCACAAACGTCCAGCCCGTACGCCCGACTGCTCGCCGCGACGCAGGACCTGGACACCCCGTTCGCGGTGATCGACGCGCCGGCGCTGTGGGCCAACGCCGACGATCTCGTGCGCCGGGCAGGTGGCGTGCCGATCCGCGTCGCCAGCAAGTCCGTGCGCGTGCGGTCGATCCTCGAGGGCACGCTGGCTCGCGACGGATTCGCCGGCGTCATGTCGTACTCGCTCGCCGAGTCCAACTGGCTCGTCGACAACGGGATCGACGACATCCTGCTCGCCTATCCGACGACGAGCCGCCGCTCGCTCGACTACCTCGTCGCCGACGAGCGCCGCCGCGCGCAGATCACGGTGATGGTCGACAGCACCGAGTCGCTCGACCACATCGACAGCCTGCTCGGAGCGAGCCACCCGTCGATCCGCGTCTGCATCGACGTCGACTCCTCGCTCAAGCTCGGACCGGTGCACCTCGGCGTCCGCCGCTCCCCCGTGCACACCGCCGAGCAGGCCGGCACGTTGGCGGCGGCCATCGCCGCGCGGCCGGGCTTCGACCTCGTCGGCGTCATGTTCTACGACGCGCAGATCGCCGGGCTCCCCGACTCGTCGCCGGCCGTACGCCTGGTCAAGAGGCGCTCCGCGGCCGACCTGCTGGAACGCCGCTCGAAGGTCGTCGACGCGGTGTCCCAGCACGCGAAGCTCGAGATCGTCAACGCCGGCGGCACCGGCAGCCTCGAGGTCACCGGACAGGACCCCGCGATCACCGAGCTCACCGCCGGGTCCGGGCTGTTCGCGCCGACGCTGTTCGACGGCTACGACGCGTTCGACGCCCACCCTGCGGCGTACTTCGTGCTCTCGGTCGTCCGCAAGCCGGCTCCTGACATCGCGACGTTGTTCGCCGGCGGCTACATCGCGTCGGGGCCGACCAACAAGAACCGGCAGCCGACACCGACGTGGCCCGAGGGACTCAAGGCGATCGGCACGGAGGGCGCCGGCGAGGTCCAGAGCCCGGTCAAGGGCGAGGCGGCGCGCGACCTGAACATCGGCGACCGCGTCGTCATGCGCCATGCCAAGGCGGGCGAGATGTGCGAACGGTTCAACGAGGTCGCGCTGGTCGCCGCCGACGGCACGACCAGGCGCGTCCCGACCTATCGCGGAGAGGGCAAGAACTTCGGATGACGACCTGGACCAACTGGAGCCGCAGCGTCGAGACGCATCCCGTACGCGTTGAGCATCCGGCGTCGACCGCAGACGTCCAGCGGATCGTGCGTGAGGCCGGTGGCCTCAAGGTCAAGGCCGTCGGCGCCAGCCACTCGTTCACCCCGATCGCCGCAACCGACGGGGTGCTGCTGCGGCTCGACCGGATGAACGCGATCCTCGCGCACGACCCCGCGACCGGCCGCGTCCGCGTGCAGGCCGGGATCTCGCTGCACGACCTCAACCCGCGGCTCAAGGCGCTCGGCCTGGCGCTGCCCAACCTCGGCGACGTCGACCCGCAGTCCGTCGCCGGCGCAGTGTCGACCGGAACGCACGGCACGGGCGGCAAGCTGTTCGGCATCTCCGCTGCCGTCGTCGGCGTGCAGCTCGTGACGGCCGACGGCGAGGTGCTGGAGATCGACGAGAGCCACGCCTGGTTCGGCGCTGCCCGGGTCACGCTCGGCGCGCTCGGCATCGTGACCGAGGTGACGCTGCAGTGCGTGCCCGCGTTCCTGCTGCACGCCCGCGAGGAGCCGATGGCCCTGCCGGACGTGCTCGACCAGGTCGACGCGCTGGTCAACGACAACGACCACTTCGAGTTCTACTGGTTCCCGCACACCGAGAAGTCGCTGACCAAGCGCAACAACCGGGTCGCCGAGGGCACCGAGCGCCAGCCCGTCGGCCGGTTCAAGCACTGGCTCGACGACGAGTTCCTCAGCAACACGGTGTTCGAGGGGCTCAACCGCATCGTCGCCCGCAAGCGCTCGTGGATCCCCCGGGTCAACTCGGTCGCCGCCTCGGTGCTCAGCGCTCGTGAGTATGTCGACGACTCGTTCAACGTGTTCGTGTCGTCGCGCACCGTGCGGTTCCGCGAGTCGGAGTTCGCGATGCCTCGCGAGGCACTGCCATCCGTACTCGCCGAGCTCAAGGCGTGGTTCGGCGCCGGACACGAGAACATCTCGTTCCCGATCGAGGTACGTTTCACGGCCGCCGACGACGTGTGGCTGTCGACCGGTCACGAGCGCGCCAACTGCTATGTCGCGGTGCACCAGTACTGGCGCAGCGACTACCAGGCGTACTTCGCGGCAGCGCAGGACATCTTCACGGCGCACGAGGGCCGCCCGCACTGGGGCAAGATCCACACCCTCGACGCGTCCTACTTCGCCGAACGCTACGCCAGGTTCGGCGACTTCGTGCGCGTACGCGACGAGCTCGACCCGAACCGCACCTTCAGCAACGACTACCTCGACAAAGTCCTGGGCTGATTCCCCGAGATGTGGATGCTGGTGCACCAGAAACGCTGATCACGTGGTGCAGCACGATCCACATCTCGGGGGCTCCCTAGACGCGGGTCAGCTCCCTCACGTGGAACTGGTTGGCCGGCTTCTCCAGGCCGTAGTGCTCCCGCAGCGTCGTGCCGGTGTAGTCCTCGCGGAACAGCCCGCGCGAACGCAGGATCGGCAGCACGTGCTCGATGAACGCCTCCAGCCCTGACGGCAGCGCCGGACCCATGACGTTGAACCCGTCGGCCGCACCGTTCTCGAACCATGTCGTGATCGTGTCGGCGATCTGCTCGGGCGTGCCCGCGACGGTGTGGTGACCCCGGCCGCCGCCGAGCTTCGACAGCACCTGACGAACCGTGAGGTCCTCCCGCGTGGCGAGCTCGACTATCAGGTCGGCCCGGCTCTGGAAGCCCTCGACCGTCGGCCGATTCACCACCGATCGCGGCAGGCTCTCGTCGAGCGCCAGCGAGTCGGCCGGCACCTCGAGGATCGTCGACAGCTGCAGCAGGCCGTACTCGGGGACCCGCAGGTCGTCCAGCTGCTGCGCGAGCTGCTGGGCCTCCGCCTCGGTCGAGCCGATGACCGGCACGATCCCCGGAAGCACCTTGATCCCCCCGGGATCACGGCCGATCCTGCGGGCCCGGTCCTTGATGTCGGCGTAGAAGTCCTGCGCGCGCTCGATCGTCTGGTGCGCCGTGAAGATCGCCTCCGCGTACGCCGCGGCGAACTGCTTGCCGTCGTCGGACGAGCCGGCCTGCACCAGCAGCGGATAGCCCTGAGGCGGGCGCCGTACGTTCAAGGCACCCTCGACCCGGAAGTACTGACCACGGTGCCGGATCGGGTGGATCCGCTCGGGATCGGCGAACCGACCGGCGGCCTTGTCACCGACGCGCGCCTCGTCCTCCCAGCTGTCCCAGAGCTTGAGCGCGACATCGAGGAACTCCGCCGCCCGCTCGTAGCGCGCCCCGTGACCCAGGGTGAAGTCGAGGCCGAAGTTGTCGGCCTCGCGCTGGGTCGCGGAGGTCACGATGTTCCAGCCCGCACGTCCGCCGCTGACGTGGTCGACCGAGGCCAGCCGCCGCGCGAGGTTGTAGGGCGAGTTGTACGTCGTGGAGACCGTCGCGATGAGCCCGATGCGGCTCGTCGCCGCCACCAGCGCGGTCAGCAGGGTCAGCGGCTCGAGCTGTCCCGGCGGACGGAACTCCCCGGAGCCCTGCAGCGCCGGTCCGTCGGCAAGGAACAGCGAGTCGAACTTCGCATCCTCGGCGAGCTTCGCCAGGCGTACCCAGTGCTGCAGGTCGAAGTCGGCGTCGACGTTGCTCTCCGGCAGGCGCCAGGCCGCCTCGTGGTGACCGGCCTCCATCAGGAACGCGTTGAAGTGGAGCTGCCGCGCGGTCATGAGGCACCGAACCCTGCAGGCAGGACGTTGTCGATGACCTGGTCGACGTCGACCTTCGTGGTGATCTCGCCGGCGTCGAAGAAGTTGTCGGCCAGCTTCTGCTCACCCTTGGCTTGAGCCGGAGTGACGGCACCGATCTTGAAGCTCCACGCCGCGATGTTCTTCTCGATGACCTTGGGGTCGAGGCCGGTCTCCTTGACGAGCGCCTCGACGTGCTTGTCGGGGTTCTTGTGGGCGTACCCGTACGCCGTGGCGAGCCGCTTGAGCACGTCGGCGAGGGCCTTGCGCTTGACCGGGTCGTCGAGCGTCTTCTTGGAGGCGACGTAGAACTGGCTGCCGTAGTCGAGCGGCGGCACCCCCTTGGCGATGACCTGCGCACCCTGCGACACCGCGAGCGAGGACTGCGGGTCCCAGATCGCCCAAGCGTCGACCTTGCCCGCAGCGAACGCACTTTGGCCGTCGGCTGGAGGCAGGAACACGAACTTGACGTCCTTCGGCGTCAGGCCGACGCTCTGGATCGCGTTGAGCGCCAGACCGTGGGCCGAGCTGCCCTGCGGGATCGCGATGCGCTTGCCCTTGAGGTCCGCGAGCGTCTTGATGGGCGACCCCTTCGGCACGAGGATGTTCTCCAGTGCACGGTTGGGATCCGTCGGCGTCTGGATCGCGACGATCCGGAAGCCGAGCGTCTTGGCGGCCCCGGTGATCGGCGGGACGGCGCCGACGCTGCCGAGGTCGATGTCGCCGGACGCGGCGGCCTGGACGAGCGGCGGACCGTACTCGAACTTGGCGAACTTGATCTTGTACGACGCGGAGTCGAACGCGCCGGACTCCTTGGCCAGCTCGACGATGCCGTCGCTCTGCTCACCGATCGTGAACGTGTACTTCTTCCACTGGGGATCGACCTTCTTCACGGTCGACGAGTCGGCGGCCCCGCCGCACGCGGTCAGCGTGCTCGCGAGCGCGAGCGCACCGAGGGCGGCGGCGATTTTGGGCAGGGTGCGGTTCATGGTGGTGCTCCTTGAGAGGTGGTGCGGAAGGGGGTGGGTGATGGATCAGTGGACGGCAGCGAGCCCGAGGTCACCGAGCAGCGAGGCCCGGAGGTCCTCACGCGCTGTGCCGATGGCGCGCTCGTCCTGGTCGAGCCGGACGTCGTACGAGCTGCCGATCCGGCCGTCGCTCATCACGAGGATCCGGTCGGCGAGCGCGATGGCCTCGTCGACGTCGTGGGTGACGAGCAGCATCGCGGCGTTGTGCTTGCGGCGCAGCTCACGGACGAGGTCGTGCATCCGCAGCCGGGTGATGGCGTCGAGCGCGGCGAACGGTTCGTCGAGCAGCACCAGGTCGGGCTCGGTGACGAGTGCGCGGGCCAGGGACACACGCTGCGCCTCGCCGCCCGACAGCGTCTTGGGCCAGGCGCGGGCGTGATCCTTGAGCCCGACCTCGTCGAGCACGGCCAGTGCGCGCTCGTCGGCGCCGGCCTCGTACAGGCCGATCGTGACGTTGCGCAGCACCCGCTGCCACGGGAGCAGGCGATCGTTCTGGAAGACGATCGCCCGTTCCCTGGGCACGGTGACCGTGCCGGCATCCGGCCGGTCGAGGCCGCCCAGCAGACGCAGCAACGTGCTCTTGCCGCAGCCGGACGGGCCCAGCAGGACGACGAACTCGGACTCGCCGATCGTCAGGCTCAGGTCGTCGAGGACGACCCGGTCGCCGAACTTGCGGCGGACGTCGCGTACGTCGACGGAGGTCGTGGTCACGTCGCTCATTGCGCCTCATAACTCGGGCGCCACTGCAGCAGCACCCGCTCGAGAATGCGGACGAACTGGTCGGCCAAGAGCCCGATCACGGCATAGATCACGAGCCCGAGGAAGACCTGGTCGGTGCGCAGGTAGGTCTGCGCGCGGTTGATCAGGTAGCCGATCCCGGCGTTGGCGTTGACGGTCTCCGCCGCCACGAGCCCCAGCACGCTGTACGCCAGCGAGAACCGCAACCCGACGAGGAATCCGGGCAGCGCACCGGGCAGCAGCACCCGGCTGATCAGTCGCGCTCGACCGACGCCCGCAGCCCTGGCCATCTCGATCAGGCGTTGGTCGACGCCGCGGATCGCCGCGAACAGGTTGAGGTACATCGGCACGCCGGCACCGAACGAGATCAGCAGCACCTTGGTCAGCTCGTCGATGCCGAACCAGACGATCATCAGCGGCAGCACCGCCAGCAGCGGGATCGTGTGAACGATCTGCACGACGCCGTTGAACAGGTACTCCCCCGACCGCAGCAGACCGGCGATGATGCCCGTCGTGATGCCGATCGTCAGGCCTATCGCCAGCCCGATCCCGACCCGTCGCAGCGACGTCGTGAGGTCGGTGCCGAGCTCGCCGATCTTCCAGAGGTCGATTCCAGCCTGGACGATCGCCGTCGGCGCCGGCGCGATCTTCTCGGGCAGCCAGCCGAGCTCGCTGGTCACCTGCCAGAGCACCAGGATCGCGACGGGCGTCGTGTAGATCCCGAGCGGCCAGCGCACGCGGCGGCGCAGGCGGGTCAGCCGGCTGCCGTCGCGCCCGGCCGGTGCGGTGAACGTCTCGGTCGCCCGCTCGCGCGGGGCCGACACGGCACGTGGCGAACGTACGCGTGCAGGTGCGAAGCCGGTGCTCATGCGGCCCGGCTCTCGGCGATGCTCGAGTAGTGGCTCGAATCGCCCGTGATGACGTACGACTGCGTGCCGCCGACCGACACCGGCACGTCGCCGGCGATCGTGATGCGCTCGAGGCGGCGCGGCTGGTCGTCGTAGTTGTCGATCGCGTAGTGCTGCGTGATCCGGTTGTCGAAGATCAGCAGCTGGCCCGGCGACCACGACCAGCGCAGGATGTTCTCGGGCCGCGTGACGTACGCCTGCAGGAGGCGCAGCAGGTCACGCGACTCGGTGGCGGACAGCCCCACGAGCCGGCGGACGAAGCCGCCGATGAACAGGCCGCGTTCTCCCGTCTCCGGGTGCACGCGCACGACCGGATGGGCCGTCTCGTAGACCGTCGACGTGAACGTGTCGTTGTACGCCTTCTGGTGATCCGTCAGCGTCTCGGGCGGCACGGCGTAGTCGTAGTCGTTGGAGTGCACCGCCCACAGCCCGTCGGCGAGCTCGCGCAGCCCGGGCGGGAGGTCGTGGTAGGCGCCGGCCGCGTCAGCGATCAGCGTCTCGCCGCCGTACGGAGGCACCGTGATGCTCCGCAGCGTCGAGATCGCCGGCGGATTGATCACGAACGTGACGTCGGTGTGCCACTGGTTGGCCTTGCTCTGGGCGCTGTCGACCGCGAGCACGGCGGCGCTGCCCTCGGCCGCGGGCACCGTCGGGTGCGCGGCGGTGAGATCGCCGAAGTAGCCGGCGATGCGCTCCTGGCCCTGTTGGTCGAGGTCGGCGCCGTCGAACACGATCGCCTTGTGCGCGTTGAGCGCCTGGCGGATCGTCGCGACCGTCTCCCGGTCGAGCGGGGCGGACAGGTCGACGCCGGTGATCTGGGCACCGATGCGGCTGGTGAGCTTGCGTACGGAGATGGTCATGCGAGTTCCTTCGATGGACGTACGGACGTGCGGGACTTGGCGGAGCGCTGGTCAGCGACAGGTCGCGCTGTGGGTCCGCATCAGGTCGACCGCAAGGCGGGCGACGAGCCGAGTCATCGAGTTCATGCCGATGACGCTAGGGCCGCGAAAGCGCAGGTCATGGGCCATTTCGAGCCTTGGAATGCCTCCGCGCCGACGGCCGCCGTGTGCTACTCGCGCCCACCCGCGCGAAGCACAGTTTCCGCCCTTCCCGGCCGGGTCTCAGGACGTGAGCGACGTCGAGAACTGTCTCCAAACCACGTAACAGTGGGCGGGGGTCTGCCGTCCCCATGGACCAACAGACGTGCGTCGCACCTTCTGCGACCCGTGGGTCTCAGAAGGTACGACGCAAGGTGAGCTCAGAAGGTCTTGTGGGTTCCGAACGCTCGCTGCCAGTACGTCAGCGGAGCGTGGGCGTACGTGTCGGCCGCCTCGACCCGGCCCAGCACCAGCGTGTGGTCGCCGGCCTCGATCAGCTGCGTCACCGCCATCGCCACCCACGCGTGCCGGTCCACGAGCGCCGGGGCACCGTCCTCGGGCCGCCACGGGATGTCCGCGAACTTGTCGGGGCCCGAGCGGGCAAAGCGCAGCGCGATCTGGTCCTGGTGCGCGGCCAGCACGTTGACGCCGACGACCGACTCGATGCGCAACGCCGCCAACAGCGACGAGCGATTGTCGAGCGACACCAGCAGCATCGGCGGCTCCATCGACAGTGACGCGAACGCGCTGACCGTCGAGCCCATGGGTTCGCCATCACCGAACGTCGTCACGACCGACACCGCCGCAGCGACATTGCCCATCGCGGACCGGAACGACTTCTGCAGGACCTCGTCGTCGATCTCGGCGCTCATGCCCTCACCCCCACCGCAGCGCGGACGACCGGCGCCCACCGCGCCAACCACGCCTGCTCGACGTCATCGGGCTGCGGTGCACTGTCGATCAAGTAGAGCGCCGGCGCCGGGACGGTGGCGCCGACCTCGACCAGCACGGGCTTGAGGTGCAGCTCCGCCGCCAGGTGGTGGGCGGGACCGGCCCCCAGCATCAGCGGTATGCCGACGACACCCTCGAGGCCCGTGCCGCCGGGGAGCTGGTCGAGGAACAGCTTGAGCAGCCCGGTGTACGTGGCCTTGAACGTCGGCGACGCGAAGATCGCCACGTCGCTCGAGGCCACCGCCTTGACCGCGGCCGACACCTCGGGATCACCCCAGCCCAGCAGGCCGGGACCCAGGTCGACGAGGTCGCACGCCGTCACCTCGGTCGCATCGAGACCCGCGGCGAGACGCTGGGCGGCGTCCCAGGTCCGCGATCGGGCTTTCGGGTTGCCCACGACGATCGACACGTGCATGAAGGATTCAGCTCCTCGGTGGATGGTTCAGATGGCCTTGCCGGGGTTGAGGATCCCGGCCGGGTCGAACAATGACTTGATGGCGCGCTGCAGCCCGTCGACCACACCGCCGACTTCCTGGGCGACCCAGTCGCGCTTGAGCAGGCCGACACCGTGCTCGCCGGTCAGCGTTCCGCCGAGGCTCAGCGCGAGCGCGAAGATCCGGTCGACCGCCTCGATCGCGTACGCCGGCAGCTCATCGCCGTCGACGACGAGGATCGGGTGGACGTTGCCGTCGCCCGCGTGCGCGAACACGAAGATGCGCGCGCCGGTCTCGTCGGCGATCGCGTGGATGCCGCGGATCGCCTCGGCGAGCCGCGACGGCGGCACCGCGATGTCCTCGATGACGACTCGGCCGATGCGCTCGAGCGCCGGCAGCGCCTGCCGGCGAGCGGTCATGAGCCGGGCGCTCTCGACGGGATCATCGGACGTCTCGACGTATGTCGCCAGCGGCGCCAGCACCTCGGCGATGACGTCGGCCTCGATCGCGGCGGCGTGGCCGTCGGTCTGTGCGAGCAGGAATGCCGCGCCGTTGGCCCGCAGCCGGGTGTCCTCGAGCGCGTCGATCGCCGCCAAGGTGGGGCCGTCGACTATCTCCAGGACCACCGGGCGTACGCCCGATGAACGGACCGCGATCGCGGCCGCTGCGGCCTCGTCGATGCCGGCGAAGTAGGCCGCGACGGTGCTGGTGGCGACCGGGCGGGGCAGGAGCCGCAGCGTGGCGCGGACGACGACGCCGAGCGTGCCCTCCGAGCCGACGAGCAGGCCGAGCAGGTCGTAGCCGGTCACGCGTTTGAGCGTCTCGCGGCCGACCGTGACGAGCCGGCCGTCGGCCAGCACGACGTCGAGCGACAGCACGGCGTCGCGCGTCACGCCGTACTTGGCGCCCCGCAACCCGCCGGCGTTGGTCGCGATGTTGCCGCCGATCGTCGAGATGCCGACGCTGCCGGGATCGGGGGCGTAGAACAGGCCATGGGCTCCGGCCGCTGCGTCGAGATCGGCCGTGATGACGCCGGGCTCGACGACCGCGACCTGGTCGTCGGCCCGGACCTCGACGATCCGGTCGAGCCGAGAGAGGTCGAGCACGATGCTGCCGCTGCCCGCGACGGCACCGCCCGCGACGCCGCTGCCGGCACCACGTGGCACGACGGCGATGCCGTGCTGGTGGGCGAACCGCAGTGTCGCCTGCACCTGCTCGACCGAGCCGGCGCGCACGACGATCGCCGCGGGACCAATCGGTGAGCCCGAGCGGTCCCGGCTCGCCGACTCGACGTCGGCCGGCACGACCGACCAGTCGTCCAGGTCCGCGACGAGGTCGTCGAGAGAGAAGGTGGCAACGCTCATGCGTCGGGATCCGTCGCCGGCGTCGTGGCGAGGCCGGCGTCCTTCCAGGCCGCGAAGCCGCCGTCGACATGCACGACGTTGCTGAAGCCCCACTCGACGAGCTGGTCGGCAACGGGGCCCGAGCCGTTGATCGAGCCGCAGATCACGACGACCGGGCGGGCATCCTCACGGTCGGCGAACGCCTCGGCGAGCGCCGGCTTGTCGACGATCTCGGCCTGCGGAAGCCCGCCGGTGCGTGCGCGGAAGCCCTCACTGCGTACGTCGATGAATCGCGCGCCACCGTCGACCGCCGCAGCGGCGATGGCGGGGCTGACGAGCACGGCGGAATGCGTGGTCCGGGGTGCGGCGGGCAGGTCGCAGGCGGTCGTGGTCTCGGTCATGATGGTGGTCCTTCCGGTGGTCAGATGGGTTGCAGGGCGGGGTCGAGCAGGAGGCGTACGTCGATCGGTTCGGTCGAGCCACCGGCGGCGGCTCGCGCCCCGAGCGCTCGCTGGAGGGTCTCGTTGACGGGTGTCGGTACGCCGTGGAGCCGGCCGAGCAGCACGATCTCGCCGTTGAGGTAGTCGACCTCCGAGCCGGCGCCGCGGGCAAAGCTCTGCCACGTCGAGCGGCGATGCTCATGGCCCGGCACCGTGCCGATGTCGAGGGCCGGCACGGTCGCCACCGCCGTCGCCGGGTCGACCACGTCGATCGAGGCGGCGAGGAAGACGCTGTCGAGCTCGGCGACCAGCAGCGCCGCCGCCTGCGCGACGTCGTCGGCGGACCCGGCGAACAGGTCGAGGCCGTTCGTGATGTTGCCGCGCAGCTTGTGCGCCTTCCAGCCGGCGATGTCGTCGACGGCGGTCGCCGCGAACCGGGCCGCGCGCAGGTCCGCGGCGATCTGCTCGGCGCGCTCGTCGGTGCCGGAGTGGTGCCGGCCCAGCCAGATGATCCCGACCGTCGGCCAGCTCGGACTCACGACCTCGCCGGGGCTGAGGTGGCTCGCGGCGATCCATGCCGTCGCGGCGTAGACCTCGCCGAACCGGCGCAGCACGGCCTCCTCGGTCGCCAGCCCGTTCTGCAGCGTGACGACCGGCAGGTCGGCGGCGACTCCCCCGCCCTCGACAGGCAGCCACGACCAGGTCTGGAGGACGGCTTCGACGTCTTGCGTCTTGACCCCCAGGACCAGCAGGTCGTCGGGCCGCAGGCTGGCCTCGTCCGGACCCGACGCGACGGGCACACGTACGACATCGGTGCCCTCGGGCCGGCGGATCCGCAGGCCTCCGGCGCGGATGGCCTCGCCGTTGGCGCCTCTGGCCACGAGCAACGACTCGATGCCGCTGGTGTGCAGCTCGGCCGCGAGCAGCCCGCCGAGCGCGCCTGCGCCGATCACGACATACCTCGTCATGCGCCAGCCTCCTTGAGTGAGAGTCCGGGCACCGCGGCCAGCAGGGCGCGGGTCAGGGCGTGCTCGGGATGGTCGAACACCTGCTGTGTGGGACCGCTCTCGACGATCCGCCCGCCGTCGAGCACCGCGAGCTGGTGCGACACCTCGGCGACGACCGCGAGGTCGTGCGACACCAGCACGTACGTCAGGCCGAGCTCGCTCTGCAGGTCGACCAGGAGATCCAGGATCTGCGCCTGCACCGAGACGTCGAGCGCCGACACCGGTTCGTCGAGCAGCAGCAGCTCGGGCTCGAGCGCGAGGGCGCGTGCGATCGCGACGCGCTGCCGCTGGCCGCCCGACAGCTCGGCGGGGCGGCGGCCCAGATAGCTCGCCGGCAGGGCGACCTGGTCGAGCAGCTTGCTGACGGTGGTCGTGCGCGACGCCCGGTCGCCGATCCGGAACGATTCGAGCGGCTCGGCGACGAGGTCACGGACACTGAACTTCGGGTCGAGCGCCGCGAACGGGTTCTGGTGGACGAACTGGAACCGCCGGCGCAGCGCCCGCAGCGAGCGCCGGTCCGACGACGCGACGTCGACACCGTCGAACAGGACCCGCCCGGAGGTGGGCCGTTCGAGGCCCATCGCGATGCGCAGTGCGGTCGTCTTGCCCGAGCCGGACTCGCCGACCAGCGCGAGCGTACGTCCGCGGTGCACGTCGAGCGTGACGTCGTCGAGCACCCGGGCGCGGCTGCGTGACCCGAGCCCGCTGCGTGACGTGAACTCCTTGCTGACGCCGTCGAAGCGCAGCACGACGTCGTCGACTGGTGGCACGGGAGCCGGCCGACGGACCCGGCCCAGGCCGGGCGCCGCGTCGAGCAGCCGCTGGGTGTACTCGTGCTGGGGCGACTCGGCGATCTGTGCCGGCTTGCCCTGCTCGACGATGCGGCCCTGCGACATCACGACGAGGTGGTCCGCGCGATCGACCGCGACGCCGAGGTCGTGGGTGATGAGCAGCAGCGAGGTGCCGTTGTCGGCCACGAGACGGTCGAGGTGGTCGAGGATGCGCCGCTGCACCGTGGCGTCGAGGGCGCTGGTGGGCTCATCGGCGACGAGCAGCTTGGGCTTGCCGGCCAGGGCGATCGCGATCAGGACGCGCTGGCGCTGGCCGCCGGAGAGCTCGTGCGGATACTGGCGCGCCTTGACCACCGGATTGTCGACGCCGGCGCGTTCGAGCACCTCGACGACCTCGACCTCGACGGAACGCTTGGGCACACCCCGACGGCGTACGGCCTCGGCGACCTGCTCACCGACCCGCATCGTCGGGTTGAGCGCGACCATCGGGTCCTGCGGCACGAGCCCGACGACCGGGCCGCGGTGATGCCGGAACGCCTTGTCGTCGGCGTGCGTGACGTCATGGCCGCCGAGCGTGATCCGGCCGCCGACGATCCGGCCGCCGGCGGGGAGCAGGCCGAGCGCGGCGTGAGCCGTCGTCGACTTGCCGGAGCCGGACTCGCCGACGAGGGCGACGACCTGACCGGGGCGGACCGAGAGCGTGAGGTTCTCGACGACTCGGCGCTCGCGGCCCTTGGGCCCGAAGCCGACCGAGAGGTCGTCGATCTCGAGGACGGGGTGGTCGGTCGGCGTCGCGACCACCGGCGCCGGGGTGAAGGTCAGTGCCATCTCTGGAGCTCCTCGAACGTCTTGCCGATGTGGTTGAGGGCGTACACGGCCGCACCGACCGCGAGGCCGGGCAGCAAGGTCAGCCACGGTGAGGTCACGAGGTACGTACGACCGGCCGCGACGAGCGAGCCCCACTCGGCCTCGGGCGGCGGCGCACCGAAGCCCAGGAACGACAGCGACGAGACCGCCAGGATCGCGGTGCCGAAGTCGAGGACCGCGAGCACCGCGACGGGCCCCCATGAGTTGGGCAGGATGTGGCGACGCAGGACGCGCAACGGGCCGGCACCGCTGGAGCGGGCGGCCTCGACGTACGGGAGCGTCTTGACCCGCAGCACCTCGGCGCGGGTGACCCGGGCGAATCCGGGAGTCAGGCCCACGCCGACGGCGATCGCCACGTTGACGGTGCCGAAGCCGAGTGCCGTGACGATCGCCAGCGCCAGCAGCAGCGCCGGGATCGCCAGTAGCACGTCCACGAACCGCATCAGCAGGCTGTCGGCCCAACCGCCGGCGTACCCCGAGACCACGCCGATGGTCAGGCCGGCGACGACCGCGAGGCCGACGGAGATCGCGGTGGCCTCGACCGAGAGCGCGCTGCCGTGCACCATGCGGGTGAACAGGTCGCGGCCGAGCTCGTCGGTGCCGAACAGGTGATGCAGGCTCGGCGCGAGGAACTTGTCCTTCGGCTCGGTCTGCGTCGGGTCACCGGACGCGAACAGTCGCGGGGCGATCGCGCTCAGGATGACCAGCACGACGTACGCGACGGCGATCAGGAATCCGGGTCGGCGCAGCAGCGCGTGGGCGGTCTGGCGCGTACGACTCGACGTCTCGTCGCGATCCGCCGTCGGCGGTGCGGGCGTGATAGGCCGGACGAGCTCGGCATCGGCGAGCGTCATGCCGCCACCTCCAGGGGTGCGAGCGAACGGGACGAGGTGGGCTGCAGGACACGGGGATCCAGCAGCGGATAGATCAGGTCGACGACGAGGTTGACGACGACGAAGACACCGGCGGCGAGCACGACGATCCCCTGCACCAGCGGGATGTCCTGCGCGAGCACCGCCTGCTGGGCGAGCCGGCCGATGCCGAGGCGGGAAAACACCGTCTCGGCGACGACGGCGTTCGTGACGGTCGCACCGACCAGCACGCCGAGGATCGTCAGCGCCGGGAGGCTTGCGTTCTTGAGCGCGTGCTTGGTGTGGATCGTGAGCCGCGACAGCCCCTTGGCCCGGGCTGTGGCGATGTGCGCCTGGTCGAGGGTGTCGTCGAGACCACGGATCAGCACCTGGGCGAGGATCCCGGACGTCGGCAACGACATCGTGAGCGCCGGCAGCACGAGTGACGACACGCCACCGGAGCCCGTGGCCGGGAACCAGCCGAGCGAGAACGAGAACAGCTGGATCAGCAGCAGCCCGACCCAGAACGTCGGGAACGACACCCCGACGGCGGGCAACCGGTGCAGGAACGACCGGAGCGGCCGCCAGCCGACGTACGTCGCGAGGAACGCGAGCCCGCCGCCGATGAGGGTCGTCAGCACCAGTGCCACCGCCGTGAGGGCGATCGTCGGCGGCAGGTTCTCGGCCAGCAACGACGTGACCGACTGGCCACGCGACACCGACTGGCCGAAGTCGAGCTGGAACGCGTCGACGAGGTGGTGCCAGTACTGCACGACGATCGGGTCGTCGAACCCGTACGCCGCCTGGATCTTGGCGACCTGGTCCGCCGACGGGCGCCCGGTCCCGCCTGCTTGGTTGAGCAGGATCGAGACCGGGTCGCTCGGCAGCGCATAGAGGACGACGAACGTCACGGTGTAGGCCGCCCAGAGGACCGCGATCGCCTGCGCGACGCGCCTGGCCGTGTACTGCACCATGTCGTCTCCTCCTTCGTCCGTCGGGCTACTTCGACAGCCACACGTCGTTGAGGCGCAGGAACGTCTCAGCGGTGTAGTCAAGGTCGTGGACCTGATCGGTCGTGGCCACGATCTGCGCGCGGTCCTGCAGCGGGAACAGGACGCCCGCGGTGATGATCTGCTTCTGGATCTCCGCGAAGATCGCCTTGCGCTTGACCGGGTCGGCCTCGCTGATCTCCTGGGCGTACAGCGCGCTCAGTGCCTTGGCCGTCGCGGGGTCCTGGGTGTACGCACCCGGGCCCGTGCCCGGCTTCACGACGTTCGTGTCGTAGAACGTGCGCAGCACGTCGGCATCGGCCCGGGTGAAGTAGGACGCGGTCAGGTCGAAGTCACCGTTGTTGGCCTTCGCGGTGTTCTCGGCCGGAGTCACGACCTTCTGGGTCAGCTTGATCCCGACCTTCTTGAGCTGGTCCTGCAGCAGGTCCCAGCCGGGCCACGGCGCGACGGTGAGGAAGGAGATCTCGAGCGGCTTGCCGTCCTTGGTCCGATAGGCTCCGGAGCCCTTCTTCCAGCCGGCCTCGTCGAGCAGCTTCGCCGCACCGTCGGGGTCGTATGCCAGGAGAGCCGACTGGTCGCTCCACTGCGGCGTCGACGAGTCGATGACGCTCTTGGTCACCGGGTAGTCGTCGCCGAACAACGTGTGCGCCCACTCGGTGCGGTCGATCGACTTCTGCAGGGCCTCGCGCACCTTGGCGTCGCCCAGGATGCCCTTGACGTTGGGGATCAGGTTGTACGTCAGGCCGGGCAGCACCGTGCTGTCGACCGTGCCGCCGCCGCTCGTGATGGTCTGCTGGCTCTGCTCCGACAACGGGTTGCGCGGCCAGGCGACGTCGATCTGCTTGGACGTCAGGCTGCCGACCAGGACACTCTCCTCGGGCACGAACGTGACGTCGAGCGCGTCGATGTGCGCCGCCTTGCGGTTCTTGTTGATCTCCGAGCCCCAGGCGTAGTCCTTGCGCTTGGCAAGCTTGACCGACTGCGCGACCTTGTAGCTCGTGAGCGTGAACGGGCCGCTGCCGACGAAGTCACCGAGTGCCCGCTTCTTGGGGTCGATGTCGTACGACTTCGGTGACAGGATGCCGAGCGTCGTCGTCGAGGTCGCCTGCAGGAACGCTGCGTTGGCGGTCGTGAAGTCGACCTCGATCTTGTTGGGGGCCAGGACCTTGGTCTCCTTGTAGCCCGACAGGTAGGTCGCACCGAGCGAGGCCAGCGGCCCGAGCTTGACGATGCCGTCGTACGCGGTCTTGACCGCCTTGGCGTCGAGCGGTGTGCCGTCGCTGAACGTCACGCCGTCACGCAACGTGAACGTGTACGTCTTGGCGTCCGGCGACACGGTCCACTTCGTCGCGAGCCAAGGCACGATCTTGCCGGTCTTGGGGTCCTGGTCGGTCAGGGAGTCGACGAGGTTGCGGTCGATCGACCGCGACTCGATCCAGAAGTTCTGGTTGGGGTCGAGGTTGCCGAACAGGTCCTGGTTGAAGGCAAGCTTGAGCGTGCCGCCCTCCTGGACCGGGCCGTCGCTCTTGGCGGAGGACCCGTCGCTGCCGCCGCACGCGCTGAGCGCGATCAGGGCGGCAGCGGCAAGCGTGGCGAGGGCGCCGCGGCGGAAGGCCGGGCGATGCTGGCGGGACATGGTGGTTCCTTCTTTTCGGGGGGATTTCAGGGGGTTGGAGGGATCAGGCTTGGAGGGCGAGACGACCCGCGCCGATCAGCGCGGTGTCGTCTTGGGGCGGATGGATCCGCGAACACAACACGTCGCGAAGATGCCGCTCGAGCGGGTGGTGGCGGGTCAGGGCCGGGTTTCCGAGCGCCGCGACGGCGGTCTCGACCGCCGCAATCGACGACCGCGAGGCGACGACCTTGGCGAGGCCGAGGCGCGCGAACGCGGTCGTGTCGCCGTGGTCGATGCGAACGGCGAGGCTGTGCAGCACCTCTTGTGCGGTGGTGAGGTGCGCCTCGATCTCGCCGGCGACCGACTGGATCCGCTCGGTCGTGGCGATCGGGCGGCCGAGCGCGGTCGGCACGCGCGTGCGGGCGAACTCACCGAAGAAGTCGCCGGCGGCTTCGGCGACACCCACGTACAGCGCGAACACGCTGAGCAGCGCACCGTCGGCCAGGCCGGCGTTGTTGGCGACGGAGCCGACCGGGACTCCGACGAAGTGGTCCGTCGGCACGACAACATCGGTGTAGATCACGTCGTGCGTGCTGGTGCCGCGCATGCCGAGGTGGTCCCAGGTCTTCTCGATGCGAATGCCGGGGTCGGCGACACCGTCAGCGTCAGTCGACGGTACGACGACGTGCCCGATCAGGGGCTCCTCGTCCTCCGACACGGCCCACACCAGGTGGTAGGCCAGTCCTTCCGAGCCGGTTGCGAACCCCTTGTGGCCGTTGAGCACCCAGCCGTCCTCTGTTCGACGCACCGTCGTGGCCGGCAGCCCACCGCGGGCCGGCGCGCCGAGCTCGGGCTCAGCACGGATCGCGTTGATCGGCGTCGGACCCTGGGCCGACTCCCTCAGCACCCGGGCATAGAGCTCAGCGGGCCACAGCGTGGCAAAGCTGCGGTGCGCGAAGTACGTCATCGCTGCGATGAGGGCCGTCGACGGATCGCCCTTGCCGATCGCCCGGAACACCCGGACCGTGTCGACGGCACTGAGTCCGCCGTGTCCGCCGAGCTCGGTGGACACACCAGCGGTCAGGATGCCGGCGTCGTGCACGGCCTGCAGCCCCTCCCACGGAAACCGCGCCGCACGGTCGACGTCCTCGGCGTGCTCGGCGAGCTCGGCAGTCAGCCGGGCGAGCCGGGCGTCCGAGACGTCGACCACGGGCAGGACCACGGCAGCATCGGTGACCGTCATGACGCGGCGCGCTCTCGGAGCACCTCGTCGAGCGGCGGCTGGGCGACGACCCCGCCGCGCTGACCGGTGGCCTCGCGGTGGGCGAGCTCCTGGCGCACGAGCGGGATGACGTAGCGGCCGTAGTCGACGGCGTCGTTGAAGTTGTCGTAGCCGCGGATCGAGATCAGGTCGGCACCGAGGTCGACGTAGTCGAGGATCGCGGCGGCGACGGTCTCCGGCGTGCCGACGAGCGCGGTCGAGGCACCCTGGGCACCCGTCGCGGACGCCGTCGGTGTCCACAGCGCCCGGTCGTGCAGGTCGCCGCGCGACGCGATCTCGAGCAGCCGCTGCGAGCCGACATTGGCCGGGCCGTCCGTGTTGGTGGTCCTCAGGATGTTGCGGCTCCAGAGCGCCGACGCCTTCGAGCCGTCCTGCAGGATCTCGAGCGTGCGGTGGGCCTTCTCCCACGCCAGCTCCTCGGTCGCCGCGACGATCGGGCGGAACGTCACCCAGGTCCGCGGGGTGTCGGTGCGACCGGCGGCACGAGCAGCCTCGGCGACCCGGTCGATCTGCTGCTGCGTGTCCGCGAGCGGCTCACCCCACAGCCCGAAGATGTCGCCGAGCGCGCCGCCGATCCGGTACGCGTCGTCGGACGAGCCGCCGACCGAGATCGGGATCGTGCCGTTGACCGGCTCGACCAAGGACACGAAGTTCTCGAACGAGTAGTACGTACCTGCGTGGTCGAACGGCGTGCGCTCGGTCCAGACCCGCTTGAGGATCTGGATGTACTCCTCCTGGCGGGCGTAGCGCTCGGACTTGGACAGCCGGTCGCCCTCGCGAGCCTGCTCGACGTCGCTGCCACCGGCGATGAAGTGGACGACCGCACGGCCGTTGGAGAGCTGGTCGAGCGTCGCCAACGCCTTGGCCGCGACCGTCGGGTAGAGCGTGTTGGGTCGCAGCGCGATGATCGGCTTGAGCCGCTCGGTGACCGAGGCGATCGCCGCCGCCAACGTGAACGGGTCGTGTCCACCGGAGTGGTAGGGCACGAGGGTGTAGTCGAAGCCACCGTCCTCGAGCACCCGGGCGTACCGGGTGACGTACTTCGGGTCGATGCGGGGATCGCGCAGCCCGTTGAGCTCGTTGCCCGGGTTGACGTTGATCGCGCTGATGAATTCGACGGTCATGCTGGTACTCCTTGTGAGGTGCCCGTCGCGACGGGGCGGTCGGGCTGGTTGGACCATTGGCTCCACGAGCCGGGATAGAGGGCCGGCTCGAAGCCGGCGAGGGTCAGGGCGACGATGTTGTGGGCCGCGGTGACGCCCGACCCGCAGTAGGTCGCGACCGGGCGATCGGGGTCGACGCCGGCGGCGATGAAGCGGCCGCGGAGCGTCGCCGGGTCGAGGAACCGGCCGTCGTCGGCGAGGTTCTGCCCGGTCGGTGTGTTGATCGCGCCCGGGATGTGGCCTGCGACGGGATCGATCGGCTCGGTCTCGCCGCGGTAGCGCTCCGGGGCACGTGCGTCGAGCAGTGAGCCGGTCGCGGCTGCGTCGAGGACGTCATCGATGTCGACGACCGGCAGGTGCCCATACGCGAGCGTCACCGAGCCGGGTGCCGGCGCGGCATCGCCGGTCTCGAGCGGCCGGTCGGATGCAGTCCACGCCTGCAGTCCGCCGTCGAGCACGCGTACGTCGGAGACACCGGCGTACGTCAGCAGCCACCACGCGCGGGCCGCGGCGAGGTTGCCCTGGTCGTCGTAGACCACGACGGTGCTGTCGTCGTCGATGCCCCACGAGCGAGCCGCCGCCTGCAGCGCCTCGACGGTCGGCAACGGGTGCCGACCGTCCGCCGGCTCCCCGTGGCTGGCGAGCTGGTGGTCGAGGTCGACGTAGACGGCACCCGGCACGTGGCCGGCGCGGAACTCCCCGCTGCCGTCCGGGCGGTCGAGCCGCCAGCGGACGTCGAGCAGCACGGCCGGGGTGGCCGCGAGCTCGTCGGCGGTGATGAGGATGGACATGACTCTCCTGTTTCAGACATGGGGGTAGTACGGAAGGTGCGCTCTCGCGCGATGGGTGTGGGTGCAGCAGGTGCGTCGGGTCGCCGGCTAGGGGCGACAGCGACACCGCCCGGAGGGGGTGCGCACAGTGCTGTTCATGGTGTCCATTCTCCCGGGGTTCCTCAGCCCAGTCCAACAACGTTTGTGGATGGGAACCCATCGGCGGAGCCGATGAATCGGGCATCAGAACGTACGGGATGCACGTAGCGCTTGACGGCGTAGAACTCCTGGAGCGCCGTGAACGCGGTCTGCTCGATGTCGCGGTCGAGGCCCTTGCGGGTGACGAGCCGCAGGCTGATCTGGCCGAGGTCCGGCAGGTCGCGGCGCACCTCAAGGCCCGACGGCACCGATCCTGCGGTCGGCAGCACCGCGACGCCGAGGCCGGCGCGTGCAGCGGCGATGACGCCTTCGAGGCTGGTCGACTCGGCGACGACCTCGACATGGTGGCCGCGGGCGCCGAGCTCGTCGAGGGCGCGCTGCCGCATGCCGCACGGCTCGACGTACGCGACGAGCGGCCACGGATCGCCATCGGCCGGGGCACTGAACGTCGGGGAGGCGTACCAGTTGAGCGGGAGCAGGCCGACCTCGTTGCCCGGCAGGTCGGCGCCGAGGCCCATCGTGACAGCGAGGTCGATCGTGCCCTTGACGACGGCCTCCTCCATCTGCGTGGAGCGGTCGATGTGGAACTGCACGGTGTGGTCGGGGTACGCGCCGCGGATCGACGTCAGCAGCTCCGGCAGGATCGAGTCGGCCGCGGTCTCGGTAGAGCCGATCACGATCGACCGGGGGAGGCTGGCGTCGAGGCGTTCGAGCGCCTGGTCGTGCACCCCGAGGATGCGACGGGCCTCGAGCAGGAGCTTCTCGCCGGACGGGGTGAACTTCACGCCCCGCCCGGACTTCTCGACGAGGGGCTGGCCGAGCCGCTTCTCCAGCGCGCGTACGTGCTGGCTCACCGTCGGCTGGCTCATGTGCAGCGCGATGGCCGCGCGTCCGAAGCCACCGCACTCGGCGATGGCGACGAACGTACGCAGGTGGATGATGTCCAGGGTGGCAGCCATACCTCGACGGTAGGTGCCCTCAGCAGCACGTCATGACATGCCCAGATACCGGACGATGTCCTTTCGCGTCATCCATCCGGTGTACGTGATCTCGATACGATCCCTCGTCCCTTGGGATCACTCGATCAGCGAGTAACCGCCGGTCGAGTAGCAAGCTTGCTCTGCAAGCGGCGTATCGAGACCCGTGAGATCCAGTGCTAGGCGCGGACCTGGGCGATGGCGTAGAGCGCGATGCCTGCGGCGACGCCGGCGTTGAGCGACTCGAGGCCGGTCGACATCGGGATCGAGACGATCTCGTCGCACGTCTCGCCGACGAGTCGGGACAGGCCCTTGCCCTCGCTGCCGATCACGACGACGACGGGACCGTCGACCATCCGCGACTGGGCGATGTCGACCGTGCCGTCGGCGGCGAGGCCGACGACCATGCAGCCGGCGTCCTGGAAGTCCTTGAGCGTGCGGGTCAGGTTGGTGACCCGGGCGACCGGCACGCGAGCTGCCGCGCCGGCCGAGGTCTTCCACGCCGCGGCGGTGATCTGGGCGGCCCGGCGCTCGGGGATGACGACGCCGTGGGCTCCGAAGCCAGACGCGGACCTGATGATCGCGCCGAGATTGCGGGGATCCGTGACGCCGTCGAGCATGACGATCAGCGCCGGCTCGTCGCGCTCGTCAGCGAGGTCGAGCAGGTCCTGCGGGTTGGCGTAGTCGTACGCGTTGAGCTTGGCCGCGATGCCCTGGTGCACGGCACCACCCGTGAGCTTATCGAGCTCGATGCGGCCGATCTCGAGCAGGCTGACGTGCTGCTCGGCGGCGAGCTTGAAGATCTCGCGGACCTTCTCGTCGCGGTCGGTGCCCTCGGCGACGTAGAGCGCGTGCACCGGCACGGTGGCCCTGAGCAGCTCGAGCACCGAGTTGCGCCCGGCGACCCACTCGGCGGCGTCGCCCTGCTTGCGCTTGGGCCGCGCCTGCTCACGCTTCTGCGCGGCGTTCTTCATCTTGTAGAGCTTGTGGTTGGGGCGGTCCTCCGCGCGCGGGGTCGGGCCCTTGCCCTCCAGCCCCTGGCGGCGGCGGCCACCCGAGCCGGCAGTGGGGTTGCCCTTGCCGGTCTTCTTGATCGCGCCCCTGCGCTTGCTGTTGCCTGGCATGTCTAGTTGTCGCCCTTCACGGACCATCTCGCGCCCTGCGGAGTGTCCTCGATCTCGATGCCGGCGGCCGTGAGCTGGTCGCGCACTCGGTCCGCCGTGGCGAAGTCCTTGGTGGCTCGCGCCTCCTGGCGCTGCTCCAGCAGGCCGCCCACGAGGGAGTCGATCACCTGCGCGTACGCCGCATCGTCACCTCCACGGTCCCACGTCGGGGACAGTGGGTCCAAACCGAGCACGTCGAGCATCGAACGTACGCTCGCCAGCACGCCTCGCAGCGCCTCGCTGTCACCGTCGCCCAGCAGCTTGTTGCCCTCGCCGATCGTCGCCTGCAACGTCGCAAGAGCGGCCGGCACCGACAGGTCGTCGTCCATGGCCTCGGCGAATGCCGCCGACACCTCGCCGAGATCTCCCGGCCCACTCAGCTCGGCCGCCCGGCGGACGAATCCCTCGATGCGCTGGAACGCGGTCGCGGCCTCGGCGAGCGACTCCTCGGAGAACTCGACGATCGACCGGTAGTGCGACGCGGCGAGGTAGTAGCGCAGGTCGATCGGGCGTACGCGCTTGACGACCTCGCTCACCAGCAGCGTGTTGCCGACCGACTTGGACATCTTGGAGCCCGCGAGGTTGAGCATCGCGTTGTGCATCCAGAGCCGGGCGAACTGCTGCCCCGCGGCACGCGACTGCGCGAGCTCGTTCTCGTGGTGCGGGAAGCGCAGGTCGAGGCCGCCGCCGTGGATGTCGAACTCCTCGCCGAGGAACTTCGACGCCATCGCCGAGCACTCCAGGTGCCAGCCGGGACGACCGCGACCCCACGGCGTCGGCCACGATGCCGACTCTGGATCGCCGGCCTTGTGGCCCTTCCAGAGCGCGAAGTCGCGGGCGTCGCGCTTGCCCTCCGGCGGCGCGTCCTCGGCGGCCTGCATGTCGTCGATCCTCTGGTTGGACAGCTCGCCGTACGACGGCCACGAACGTACGTCGAAGTAGACGTCACCCGAGCCGTCCTCCGCGGCGTACGCATGACCGCGCTCGATCAGCGTCTGCATCATCTCGATCATCTCGGGCACGACGCCGGTCGCCCGCGGCTCGTAGGTCGGCGGGATGCAGCCGAGCACCTCGTAGGCGGCGTGCAGCGCGCGCTCGTTCTCGTAGGCGACGGCGAACCACGGCCGGCCCTGCTCGACGCCCTTGACTAGGATCTTGTCATCGATGTCGGTGACGTTGGCGACGATCGTGACGGTGAAGCCGGAGCGCTCGAGCCAGCGCCGCAGGACGTCGAACACGACCTCCTTGCGGATGTGCCCGATGTGCGGCGGGCCCTGCACCGTGAGCCCACAGTGGTAGATCGAGACTCGTCCCGGCTGGACCGGGACGAGGGGCTGGATCTGCCGGGACGCAGTGTCATAGAGCTGGAATGCCACGCGCCAACCTTATCGGCTCGGGCGGCATCCACTGGACGCTCCGCGCTGCGGTCGCTCAGTCACATCAGCCCCACAAGCCCCATCGTCACCTACCATGGATCGATGCGCCCTCTTCCCCGCCTGGTCGCCGTCGCCGTGCTCGCCCTCGCCGCCGTGCCGGTCCCCGCGTCCGCCGCCACCGACACCGCTGCCTTCGCCCGGTGGAACACCACGACCGACTTCACCAAGGGCACGTCCGTCGGACTCGCCGCCCTGACCGGCGAAGTGACCCTCGGCAAGGGCACCTCGGTCATCGCGTACGACGATCCGGCCGTGTCGGGCGGTGCACTGCACTACGACCGCGGCCACTGGACGTCGCCGTGGCAGACGACGGGCTTCGCCGCCAAGAGCCTGATCCCGTCGTGGAGCATCGACACTCCCACCGGCACCTGGGCCAAGGTCGAGGTGCGGGTGCGCAGCGGCTCGACGATCGGCAGCTGGGACGGCATCGCGCGCTACGCCTCCGGCACGACGTACATCAAGCGCTCGTCCTACTCGAGCCAGTCCGACGACCTCGCCAAGGTCGCCACCGACACCGTCATCGCCAACAGTGGCAAGTCGTTCAGCGGCTGGCAGGTGCGCGTCCAGCTGATGCGCCACGTCGCGGCCCACGAGAGCCCGACACTCAAGGCCGTCGGCGGGATCGCGGCGAGCTACACGACCCGCACGGCCGGCGTCAGCACCACCACGATGACCGAGACCAAGGACCTCGCCGTCCCCCGGTCGTCGCAGATGATCCACATCGGCGAGTACCCGCAGTGGGGCGGAGGCGGTGAGGCCTGGTGCTCGCCGACCTCGACCTCGATGGTCATGCGCTACTTCGGCAAGGGCCCGACCCCTGCGGCGTACGCCTGGTCGCCGTATGCCGACGGGTTCGTCGACCATGCCGCCCGCGACACGTTCGACCATGCGTACGACGGCACCGGCAACTGGCCGTTCAACACGGCGTACTCCTCCCGCTATGCCCTCGACTCGTTCGTCACCCGGCTGCACAACCTCCGCGACGCCGAGGCGTTCATCAAGGCCGGCATCCCGCTCGTCGCATCGATCGCGTTCGGCAAGGGCGAGCTCGACGGCGCCCCGATCTCGTCGACGCCCGGGCACCTGCTGGTGATCCGGGGGTTCACCGCCGGTGGCCGGGTCATCGCCAATGATCCCGCAGCGGCGAGCAACTCGACGGTGCGACGGATCTACTCCCGCGCGCAGTTCGAGCGCGCGTGGCTCGAAGGCAGCGGCGGCGTCGTCTACGTCATGCGCCCCACGACCCGCGCCCTACCGCCAGACACCCCGCGCTGGTGACTGCTGAAGAGCTCCGGTTCATTGAGCCTCTCGACATGACGTCCGATCGACGAGCTCGTGGAACAATCACGTCACCTTCACATTGATGCCGGGGTAACCCGTCGCGCCGTCCGGCAGCACGCCGGCCCGCTCGTCGGTCTGCGGCTCGCCCTTGGTGTTGGTCGCCCGAGCCTCGATCGAGTGGTCGCCCGGCGTCGCCGTCCAGTCCAGCCGCCACTGCACCCACGTGTCGACGTTGGGCACGGTGCCGAGCGTCGCCCGCTGCCACTCCCCGTCGTCGATCCGCACCTCGACGCCGTCGATGCCGACGTGCTGCGCCCACGCGACGCCGGCGATGGCAGTCGTACCGGCGTCGATCGTGTCCCCGTTGCCCGGCACGTCGATGCGTGACTCGGTCTTGACCGGACCCTGCTCGCCCCAACCGCGCTGCGTCCAGTACGCCTCGAAGTCCGCGAACCGGGTGACCTCCCAGTCCACGACCCACTTCGTCGCCGACACGTAGCCATAGAGACCCGGGACGACCTGGCGCACGGGAAAGCCGTGGGCGATCGGGAGCGGCTCGCCGTTCATCGTCAGCGCCAACAGCGCGTTGCGCCCGTCCGTCAGCGCCGCCAGCGGGGTGCCGCAGGTCCAGCCGTCGTCGGACGTGGACAGCAGTGCGTCGGCGCCGGGCCTGATCCCGACCTCGTCGAGGATGCCCTTGATCGGCACCCCGCCCCAGATCGTGTTGCCGATCAGGTCGCCGCCGACGGGGTTGGAGACGCAGCAGATCGTGATCCACTCGTGCTCGAGGCCACGGTCGATCAGGTCCTGGTAGGTCAGCGTCAGCTCCTTGTCGACCATCCCGTGGATGCGCAGCGTCCAGTCCTCGGGGTCGACGAGCGGCGGCGAGAGCGCCGTGTCGATGCGGTAGAAGTCGCGGTTGCTCGTCAGCCACGACCCCTGCCCGTCGACGGCGAGGTCGGCGCCGGTCGGCACCGCGACCCGGCGGGACGGCAGCGTGAGCGCCGACCGTACGCGCTCCAGCGCCTGTCGGCGGCGATGCCGCGAGGCGAGCACCTCGCCGGCCGATCCGACGATGATCGCGGCGACCGCGATGACGGCAGACGTACGCAGGAACGTCCGCCGTGACTCGTCGACGGTCAGGTGTGCCTCGTCGCGGTGCAGCAGGTGGAGCACGCCGACCACGACAGCGCCCGCGGCGACGCTGGCGAGCACCCCGCCACCACCACCGTGGGGCCGGCCCAGCACCGCGGCCGAGGCCAACGCGACGAGGCCGACCACGAGGGCGTACGCCCGCAGGCGGTGCCAGGTCCACCAGGCCCCCGCCAGCGCGCCGAGCAGCAGGATCGCGACGACGACGCTCGTGACAGCGAGCGGCTTGTCGGCGTGCCCGACGACACCGATGATCGCCTCAGCGATCGGGCCCGGCGTCAGCTTGATGACCGACTGGCCGACCGCGAGGATCGGCGACTCCCGCAGGTTGAGCAACGCCGACAGGCCCTCGCTGGCAGCGATCGCGGCCGCCGCCGCTAGGAGTCCACTGAGGATCGATCGCCGGGAGGTCACCCCTTCATGGTCCCGCGCGAATCCCAACACTGCCGGGCGTACGGCATGATCAACCTGTGACATCTGCGCGCATCGGCATCGGCACCGACGTCCATCGACTCGTGCCCGGTCGCCCGATGTGGCTCGCCGGACTGTTGTGGCCCGACGAGGGCCAGGGCCTCGAAGGTCACTCCGACGGGGACTGCGTCGCCCACGCGATCGTCGATGCGACCCTCGGCGCGGCCGGGCTGGGCGACATCGGCAGCATCTTCGGCACCGGCGAGCCCGAGTGGGCCGCTGCGTCGGGCGTCGACTTCCTCACCGACGTCGAGCAGCGCCTGCGCGATCACGGTTGGCGGGTCGGCAACGTGTCGGTGCAGGTCATCGGCAACCGTCCCAAGATCGGGCCCCGTCGCGTCCAGGCGCAGCGCGTGCTGTCCGATGCCATCGGCGGTCCCGTCAGTGTCTCCGCGACGACGACCGACGGCCTCGGGCTCACCGGTCGCGGCGAAGGCATCGCCGCGATCGCCACCGCACTCGTCATCCCCCTCTGACCCCGGGGCGGTGACTTGGTCGCCCATCCCGGACCCGGGGCGGTGACCTGGTCGCCCATCCGACTCTCCGTCAGACGACCCAGCCACCGCCCGATGGAGCAAAAGGCGACTGGCCCACCGCCCCACACCTCTGAAACGACGAAGCCCCCGACTCGATGAGTCGGGGGCTTCGTACGTGGATCAGATCAGGACGCGAGGACCTCGTCGAGACGGGTCTCGGCCTTGTCCTCGTTGGTCTTCTCGGCGAGCGCGAGCTCGGAGACCAGGATCTGGCGAGCCTTGGCCAGCATCCGCTTCTCACCGGCGGACAGTCCGCGCTCGTGATCCCGGCGCCACAGGTCGCGTACGACCTCGGCGACCTTCAGCACATCACCCGAGTGCAGCTTCTCGAGGTTGGCCTTGTAGCGCCGCGACCAGTTGGTCGGCTCCTCCACGTGCTCGGCACGGAGGACTCCGAAAACCCGCTCAAGCCCTGCTTCGTCGACGACGTCGCGAACTCCGACGAGATCAAGGTTGCAAGCGGGGACACGAACGACCAGGTCGTTCTGCGAGACGATGCGCAGCACGAGGTATTCACGCTCCTCGCCCTTGATCGTCCGGGTCTCGATGTCCTCGATGACTGCAGCGCCGTGATTGGGATAGACAACGGTTTCGCCGACAACAAAAGTCATAGAGAAAACACCTTTCCTAGGTGACCAGTCTAACATGCGTAACGGATACCGATCCCTGCCGTTTCAGGCCATCCCGCCCATACCAGATGACATCGCAGCAGGTCAAAGGGAGAGTTCGAAGTGGCCTCCGATACGATCGTGGCGACTCTTCGACGCACCAACGACGGACTGAAAGCAGTGATCGCGTGAGCACCGTACGACGTCGCCGCCTCGCGGCCACCGCCCTTGCCACGACGGCCCTTCTGACCCTCGGAGCGTGCGGCACCAGCTTCAACGCCCAGACCAGCAAGGTCTACCAAGCGGCCGTCGGTGCCGACCATCGCGGCGAGCTCGACGTCATGAACACCCAGCTCGTCGCCAACGACGACGGCTCCGCCACGCTCTCGACGTCCATCGTCAACAACACCAAGACCGAGCAGAAGCTGGAGTCGGTCACCGCGACGACGCTGGGCGGCGAGGAGCTGACGGTCACCAAGAGCGGGAACTCACTCGCCCTCCTGCCCGACGTCGGCACGATCGTCGGCGCCGTGGATTCGCCGAGCGGCTTCTGGATCGCCAAGGGCGCAGAGGCCGGCCACTACGTCCGACTGACGCTCACGTTCGATGGCGCGGCGCCCGTCACGATCGAGGCGCCAGTCGTCACCCGCACGGCCGAGTACGACAAGGTCGCCACGGCTCCCGCCCCGGAGCCCACGCCGACGCCTACCGACACCGAGTCGACCGACAGCCAGTAGTTCGCGCAAACCTGCGTTGCGGCTACGTCACGATCGAACGTGCCGGCCCGCCTGGGCGAGGTCAGCGTTGGTCTCGAGAACGAACAGGGCGCGCTCTTGCCAACGAAATTCTGTCTGGACGTCAGCCGTCGCGGTGTCTGCTGCCAAGGGCTGGAACGCCACCGCTGCATCCGGACTTGGGACCCGCGCATAGGCCGCGTCGAGCGCACGTTGAGAAGCCCAGATCGTGGCATCAGTCGGACCAGCGCGTACAACCGCATCGAGCGCGTAGTAGACACCAGCGACTTCGTCCTCATCGAGGTCTTCCCGCGACTCAAACGCGCGCAACCGGGCAGCGACGTCGCGCGGCTGTCCAGACCATGCGGCCCAGCCCTCGGACAGCGTTTCACGCAGCGCAGGTTCTCGGGCGGATCCCTCGGTTGCGACGAGGTGCTCAGCGCACGCAAGCGCGAAGCACGAACGGCGCTCTGGTGACAACGCCCTAGCGCGTGCGTGGATCGCGTCCCAGGGAGCCGACTGATCACTCACGCCCTGCATCATGCCAGTCAGACAGACGCGTCCGGCGACGTGATCGTGCCGTTCACGGTCGTCGCCGGCTGAACGTCAGCTCAGCTGGCCGGTGACGAGGTAGACGACGCGGCGCGCCATCGAGACCGCGTGGTCGCCGATGCGCTCGTAGTAGCGGCCCAGCAGCGCCAGGTCCACGGCCGGCTCGACGCCGTACGTCCAGGAGTCGCCGAGCAACGAGCGGAGCAGGTCCTTGCGGAGCCGGTCCATCTCGTCGTCCTCGTTCTCGAGCTGACCGGCGGCGTCGACGTTGCGGTCCGCGACGATGCGCGAGGCCGAGTCGATCATCGAGTCGGCGACCGCCGCCATGGCGGTGATCGTGGGGTGCAGGTGCTCCGGCACGGCGGAGTCGGGCATCCGGCGCCGGGCCACCTTGGCCACGTGCACCGACAGGTCGCCCATGCGCTGGAGGTCCGTCAGCATCCGCAGCGTCGCGACGAGCTGCCGGAGGTCGGTCGCGACCGGCTGCTGCGTGGCGAGCAGCAGCAGTGCGCGCTCCTCGATGATCTCGGTCGCCTCGTCGATGTCCTTGTCGCCGGCGATGACGGACTCCGCGATCTGGGCGTCTGCCTCAAGCAGGGCCTTGGTCGCGTCGGCGACGGCACGGCGTACGGTCCCGGTCAGGTTCACCAGGTCGTCGACGATGGCATCGAGCTGTTCGTAATACTGATCGCGCATGACATTGACCGTAGGCAGGCGGGATGAACGGACGGCGACCTCCGGTGAACGCGGTGTGAACAGCAACCGAAAGGCCTGTCGCTGCAGGGGTCAGAGTGCCGGTCGGGACGGAAATGCCCTCTACGATCGATCCTGTGGACACCAGTGCAGGATTGTTGATCGCGGGGGCGATCGGCGCCGCCGTCGGCGCGATGATCACCTACTTGTGGCGCTACAGCGAGCGCCGCGAGGCCGCTGTGCCCGAGCCGACCCCGCTCATCCCGCCCGGCGCCGACCAGGTGCTCTCGGTCATCTCCTCCTCGGCCGTCCTGATCGACTCCTCCGACACCGTCGTGAAGGCCTCGGCCCCGGCATTCGCCATGGGCATCGTGCACGAGGACCGGCTCGAGCCTGAGGAGCTCATGACGCTGGTCAGGCAGGTACGCCGCGACGGCCAGGTCCGGGAGGCGGACTTCTCCTTGCAGCCGCGCCGCGGCACCACGTCGTACGTGCATGCCCGCGTCGCACCGCTGACCTCACGGTTGATCCTGGTGCTGGCCGACGACCGTACGCGCGAGCAGCGGGTCGAGTCGATCCGCCGCGACTTCGTCGCCAACGTCAGCCATGAGCTCAAGACGCCGGTCGGCGCGCTCAACCTGCTGGCCGAGGCGGTCGGCGAGGCCAAGGACGATCCCGAGGCCGTCGTCCGGTTCTCCAGCCGCATGCACCTCGAGAGCGAGCGGCTCACGCGGTTGGTGCAACAGATCATCGACCTGTCGCGGCTGCAGAACGACATGCTGAGCGACGACGCGACCACGATCAAGATCGGCGAGCTCGTCTCCGAGGCCACCGAGCACTCCGCGACCGACGCCGAGCACAAGGGCATCGAGATCGTCACCGCGGTCGAGCCCGACCTCTACGTCCATGGCGACCGCGCGCAGCTGCACGCCGCAGTCAGCAACCTGGTCGAGAACGCCGTGACCTACAGCCCCGACGGCTCGCGGGTCACGGTGACCGCACAGCTCGACGGCGAAGACGTACGCCTGACCGTCGCCGACAACGGCATCGGCATCCCGGGCGACGAGCTCGACCGGATCTTCGAGCGGTTCTACCGCGTCGACCCGGCGCGCGCCCGCACCACCGGCGGCACGGGCCTCGGCCTGTCGATCGTCAAGCACGTCGCCGCGAGCAACGGCGGCACGGTCGAGGTGTGGAGCGAGCCCGGACTCGGGTCGTCCTTCACGCTGGTCCTGCCGGCACACAGCCATGACATCGATGAGGAGAACGCGTGACCAAGGTACTGGTCGTCGAGGACGAGACGAGCTACAGCGAGGCGCTGTCGTACGTCCTGCGCAAGGAAGGGTTCGAGGTCGCGATCGCCGAGACCGGCCCTGACGCGCTGACCGAGTTCGACCGCGGCGGGGCAGACATCGTGCTGCTCGACCTGATGCTGCCCGGGCTGTCCGGCACCGAGGTGTGCCGCGCCCTGCGGCAGATCTCGTCGGTCCCGATCATCATGGTCAGCGCCAAGGACACCGAGGTCGACAAGGTCGTGGGACTCGAGCTGGGCGCCGACGACTACGTCACCAAGCCCTACTCACCCCGCGAGCTAGTCGCCCGCATCCGCGCCGTGCTGCGCCGGGGGTTCACCGACGAGATCGACGACAACGCGTCGCTCGAGCAGGGCCGCGTACGCATGGACGTCGACCGGCACCTCGTCACGATCGACGGGCTCGAGACGAAGTTCCCGCTCAAGGAGTTCGAGCTGCTCGAGTACTTCCTGCGCAACCCGGGCCGCGTGCTGACCCGCGGACAGCTGATCGACCGGGTCTGGGGCGCCGACTACGTGGGCGACACCAAGACCCTCGACGTCCACGTCAAGCGGCTACGGGCCAAGATCGAGAAGGACCCGGCGAACCCCATCACCCTGACAACAGTAAGAGGACTCGGGTACAAGTACGAGACCTGAGACTCGGTGGTTGAGGTGGGCACGTCGCGACGTCATCTCACCAGGTTTCGTCACCTGACGCCTTCGGCGTGATCGCTCAACCTCGCTGAACGCTCCGGCCGCGGGCGGCCTCCGGTTCAGCGACCTTGATTCGCGACTGCTGCGATGGCGTCCGCTGCGGCGTCGGGGTCCAGATACATGCCGCCGGCGACCTTCGGCCTGAGGTTGTCGTCGAGCTCGTAGACCAGCGGGATGCCGGTCGGGATGTTGAGGCCGACGACGGCTTCCTCGCTGAGCCCGTCGAGGTGCTTGACCAGCGCACGCAGCGAGTTGCCGTGCGCCGTCACCAGGACGACGCGGTCGGCGAGCAGGTCGGGGACGATCGAGTCGTACCAGTAGGGCAGGAGTCGGTCGATGACATTGGCCAGCGCCTCGGTGCGCGGCAGCAGCTCGTCGGGCAGGCCGGCGTAGCGCGCGTCGGAGGTCTGGCTGAACTCCGAGTCGTCCTCGATCGCCGGCGGCGGCACGTCGTAGGAGCGGCGCCACAGCATGAACTGCTCCTCGCCGAACTCCTCGAGCGTCTCCTTCTTGTCCTTGCCCTGCAGCGCGCCGTAGTGACGCTCGTTGAGGCGCCACGACCGGCGTACGGGGATCCAGTGGCGGTCGATGCCGTTGAGCACGATCTCGGCGGTACGGATCGCGCGACGCAGCAGCGAGGTGTGCAGGACGTCGGGCGCGAGGCCGGCCTCGGCCAGCAGCTCGGCGCCGCGCGAGGCCTCGGCGAGGCCCTGCTCGTTGAGGTCGACGTCGACCCAGCCGGTGAACAGGTTCTTGGCGTTCCACTCGCTGTGACCGTGGCGCAGGAGGATCAGGGTGCTCATGGCATCGAGCCTATTGGCTTCGACAAGCTCAACCGGCGGGAGGGGGCTCGTCGGTGGTGGGTGGCTCGGTGGTGGGGGGCGCAGCCTGCCACTCGCCGTAGATCTGGTGGAGCGCCTGCACGTAGTCGTTCTGCGAGTGGATGCCCGACAGCGTCCACTGCTGCTCGATCACGACGTACGGCAGCTGGGTGATCCCGATCGCCTCGCCGGTCGCCACCTGCGTGCGTACCTCGTCGGCGTACTCGGTGCTGGCGAGCAGCGCCTCGGCGGTCTCGAGCTCGAGGCCGACCAGCGCAGCCCGGGTGGCCAGCGCGAACGGGTCGCCGATGTCGGCACCTTCGAGGAAGTGCGCCCGCCACAGCTGGTGCAACAGGTCGCGCTGGAACCCGGGGCCGGCCTCGTCGGCCCACGTCAGCAGCCGCCACGCATCGAAGGAGTTGGCGCGCACGGCTTCGTCGAAGTTGAGGTCGATGCCGGTGATCTTGGCGGCAGCGGTGACCTGGACGTTGATGAGCTCGGCCTTGTCGGCACCACCGAGCTCGTCGGCGTTGACGTCCATCAGCCGCCGGCCGTCGTTGGGCGCGTCCGGGTCGAGCTGGAACGCCCGGTACGTCAGCTCGACGGGCTCGCCGGTCAGGATCGAGAACATCGCCGCAGCCCGCTCGAAGCGAGTGGCGCCGATGTAGGACCACGGGTCCGTGATGTCGGCGAAGACCAAGACCTTCACGACCGCCACGCTACGCGATCCCGAAAGCAACGTTCAGCCCGTCTAGATTCGACGCATGCCTCGTCACACACCCACCGGGATCGACTGGACCGAACGCGGCGACGGCCTGCCGGTCGTCATGCTGCACGGACTCATGGGCGATCGCCGCCTGATCAGCCGCTTCACCGAGTCGGTCCTCGCGGAGCGACCCGGCCTCCGACGGCTCCACCTCGACCTGCCGGGTCACGGGCTGAGCAGCGGCGAGGGGATCTCGTCCTCCGATGACGTCGTCGATCGGGTCGCCGCGTTCCTCGACGACGTGCTCGGCGACGAGCCGTACGCCGTGGTGGGCAACTCGTTCGGCGGTGGCATCGCCCGTGCGCTGACCGGTCGCGAGCCGTCGCGGGTGGCCGGCATGGCCCTCATCGCGCCATTGATCATCGCCGACCACGGCCGTCGCGACGTCCCGACATGTGCACCCATCGACGTCGAGCCGCTCGACGGGGGCACCGACGACGACCGGCGCGACTTCGCCGAGTTCACGTTCCGCCAGACGCGGCAGCACTGGGAGCTCTACCTCGAAGAGGTCGCCCCCGGCACGCGGCTCGGCGACTCCGCCGCCATCGGCCGGATCTCCGCGGCCTACGAGTTCAGTGTCAGCCCGGAGTCGCAGTTCACGACGTACGAGCGGCCGGTGACGTTCATCCTCGGCCGGCAGGATCCCGTCGTCGGCTTCACCGATGCACTGGCGATCGCTTCGTCATACCCGCGTGCGACCTATCTCGTCGCGGACGGGGCGGGCCACAACCCGCACCACGAGCAGCCCGAGCTGTGCGCCGCGGCGTTGGGCGCCTGGATCGACGCGGTGATCAGCTCGACGGCTTGAGGTGCTTGAACGCGTCGAGGTTGCGGGTCGACTCGCCCCGCGACTCGCGCCACTCCCACTCCTTGCGGATCGACGACGCGAAGCCGAGCTCGAGGATCGTGTTGAACGACTCGTCGGCGTACGTCAGGACGGCGCCGAGCAGCCGGTCGACCTCGTCGGCCGTCACCGCGTGCAGCGGCAGCCGGCCGTCGAGGTAGATGTCGCCGGCCGAGTCGACCGCGAATGCCACACCGAACATCTTGAGGTTGCGCTCCAGCAGCCAGCGGTAGACCGTCTCGTGGTTCTCGTCGGGGTTGCGGCACACGAACGCGTGGATGCCCAGCGCGTGCTTGCCGATCTCGAGGCGGCACGTCGTCTGCAGCTTGCGCTCCCCCGGCAGGGTGATCTCGAAGACCCCCGGCCGGTGCTCGGTGAACTCCAGCTCGGCCGCCTCGAGCGCCTCCACGATGATCTGGCGAGTCTCCGTCATGCGTTCTTCTCCACATGCGTGCGGTGCCACTCGATGGCCTCGGCGTAGACCTTGAGGGTACGGTCGGCGGTCACGTCCCACCCGAAGCTCTCCGCGTGGCGTACGGCCTTGTGGCTCATCGCCTCACGCAGCTCGGGATCGGTCAGCAGGGGGTGCAGCGCCGCGGCGTAGTCACGCGGATCGTGCCCGTCGACCAGGATGCCGGACACGCCGTCGGACACAGCGGTCGACAGCCCGCCCACGCGGGCCGCCACGACCGGAGTGCCGCACGCCTGCGCCTCGATCGCCACGAGACCGAACGACTCGTTGTGCGACGGCACGCAGACCACGGACGCTGCGGCATACCAGTCGGCGAGGTCGGACTGCGCGACCGTCGGGACGAATCGCACGACATCCTGGATGCCCAGCCGTTCACTCAGGTCGGTGAGCGCCGTCGGCCGGTCGAGGCCAGAGCCGGACGCCCCGCCGACGATGGCCACGACGAGTCGCTCGCGCAGCGCGGGGTCGTCGTGCAGCATCCGCGCCGCGGCCTCGATGACGACATCGGGCGCCTTGAGCGGCTGGATGCGGCCGGCGAACAGCAGCAGCGCAGCGTCTTCGGGGATGCCGAGGAGCGACCGCGCCGCGGCTTGCCGCCCCGCGCGGAAGACCTCGAGGTCGACGCCGGGATGCACCACGGCGACGTGCTCGGGCTCAGCGTCGTAGAGCTCGATCAGCTCGCGGCGCTCCTCCATCGTGTTGGCGATGAGCCGGTCGGCGAGCCGCACGATCTCCTCCTCGCCGTAGATGCGGCCGATCGGCTCGGCGTCGTCACCGTCGGCGAGCATCGCGTTCTTGACCTTGGCCATCGTGTGCATCGTGTGGACCAGGGGCACGTTCCAGCGCTCGCGCGCGACCGTGCCGACCTGACCCGACAGCCAGTAGTGCGAGTGGACGAGGTCGAAGTGCCCGGGCTCCCGCTCGACCTCGGCGCGCAGCACGTCGCGGACGAACGAGCACAGCTGCGACGGCAGGTCGTTCTTCTGCAGCCCCTCGAACGGTCCGGCTGGCACGTGGTGCACGAGGATTCCCGGCGCCGCCTCGACCAGCTGCGGCTGGTGGCGCGAGGTGGCACGGGTGAAGATCTCCACCTCGATGCCCCGCGACGCGAGCTGGCGCGACAGCTCGAGGACGTACACGTTCATGCCGCCGGCATCGCCGTCGCCGGGCTGCTCGAGCGGCGACGTGTGCGCCGAGAGCATCGCGATCCGCTTGAGCATCGATCAGCCGCCTTTCGGCTCCATCGTCTCACCCGGTGCCCAGCCCGCAGCCGGACGGCCGTCTGTCACCATGGCGGCATGCCCAACGCCGTCGTCACCGGGGCCAGCAGCGGCATCGGCGCTGCCACCGCCCGAGCCCTCGCCCTGGCCGGATTCCACGTCTTCTGCGTCGCCCGCCGCACCGACCGCATCGAAGCCCTTGCCGGCGAGATCGGCGGCACGGCGATCACGTGCGACGTCACCGACGAGGCCCAGGTGGCCGCCCTCGCCGACGCCGTCGGCCCCTCGCTCGACCTGCTGCTCAACAACGCGGGCGGGGCTGTCGGCACCGACCACGTCGCCGTCAGCAGTCCCGACGACTGGCGGCACATGTACGAGGTCAACGTCATCGGCACGTTGCTCGTGACCCGCGCGCTGCTGCCCGCGCTCGTCGCCAGCGGCGCCGGCACGCTGATCAACCTCGGCTCGACCGCGGGCCACATCACGTACGAGGGCGGAGGCGGCTACACCGCGGCGAAGCACGGCGTGACCGCGATGACCGAGACGCTGCGGCTCGAGCTCAACGGCCAGCCCGTGCGCGTCACCGAGATCGCGCCGGGCATGGTGCGCACCGACGAGTTCTCGCTCAACCGGTTCGGCGGCGACCAGGCCAAGGCCGACGCGATCTACGCCGGTGTGCGCGAGCCGCTGGTCGCCGAGGACATCGCCGACGCGATCGTCTGGGTCGCGACCCGGCCGCAGCACGTCAACGTCGACCTCATGGTGCTCAAGCCGATCGCGCAGGCGGCGGCCCACAAGGTGCACCGGGAATGACGAACGGCCCCACCGGGTGCCGGTGAGGCCGTTCGTACGTACGCGCTGCGTCAGTGCATGATGACCGGCGCGGCGTTGTCCTCGTCGTCGAGCAGGTGCACGACCTCACGCTTGCGCGGCAGGAACGCGACCGGGATCAGCGTGACGAGCAGGACTGCGAAGGCAACCCAGTACGACTGCTGGAACGCGTCCGCCAGGTCCTGGAAGCCCTGGTGCAGGACTGCGCCACCTGCGTTCAGCGTGTCGACCAGTTTGGCGCCGTCGGGCGTGTGCGAAGCGGCGGCCAGCTGGGCCGGCGTGACGCCGCCGTCGAGGCCCTTGAGGTTCTCCGACCCCGCGATGACGTCGCCGCTCTTCATGGCGTTCGTGAGGACCACCGAGATCGTCGCGATGCCGGTCGCACTCGCGACCTGCTGCGTCACGTTGAGCAACGTCGACCCACGTGCCACGTCAGCCGCCTTGAGCGTCTTGAGTGCCGAGGTGAACAGCGGCATCATCGTCGCGCCCATGCCGAGGCCCGTGACGAACAGCCAGCCCCTGATCGTCCAGTCGGATGTGCCCGGGTCGGTGCTGTTGATCAGACCGAACAGTCCGATCAGGATGCCGATGAAGCCGAACGGCACGATGCGGCCGACCGGGATCTTGTCGGTGAGCGCACCGGCAACGGGCATCGTCAACATCGCGCCGATGCCCTGAGGCGCCAGGAGCACTCCGGCCCGCCTGACCGAGTCGCCATCGACCTGCTGGAAGTAGGTCGGCACCAACAGCAGAGCACCGAAGAACGCGGCGGCGAACAGGAACATCGTGATGATCGAGATCGTCAGGTTGACGTTCTTGAACAGCCGCAGGTCGAGCAACGGGTGCTTGGGCTTGAACGACCAGAACACGAACGCGCCGATCAACAGCACGCCGATGATCATGGGCAGCAGCACCTTGGTGGCGGCGACCGTGCCCTCACCCGGGATGGCCGAGACGCCGTAGAGCAGCGAGGCCAGACCCGGCGAGAGCAGGATCATGCCGACCACGTCGAGGGCCTCGCTCGGCTCCGGGGCGTCCTTGGGGAGCACCATGAAGGCATAGACCAGGCCGATCAGGCCGATCGGCAGGTTGATCAGGAAGACCCAGTGCCACGACGCGGCATCGATCAGGACGCCACCGAGGATCGGACCCATGATCGGGCCGAGCAGCATCGGGATGCCGAGGATCGCCATGAGCCGCCCCATGCGGTGCGGACCCGCGGCCTTGGTCATGATCGTCATGCCCAGCGGCATCAGCATGCCGCCGCCGAGACCCTGCAGGACACGGAAGCCGATGAGGGCCTCGATGTTCCAGGCCGTGGCGCACAGCAACGAACCGATCGTGAACAGCGCGATCGCCGTGAGGTAGAGGCGCTTGGTGCCGAACCGGTCGGCTGCCCAGCCGGTCAGCGGGATGACTGCCGCGAGGGCGAGCATGTAGGCCGTGGCGGTCCAGGCGACCGTTGAGTAGGCCAGCGGTTCGCCGTTGTTGGAGAGCTCGGTCTGGAACGTCGGCAGCGCGACGTTGACGACCGTGACGTCGAGGATCGACATGATCGCGCCGATCACGACGACGCCGGCGATCTTCAGGAGCTCGGGTGTGATCTTGTCACTGTCGTCGATCTGTCCCGTCTGGGAAGTCATACGTATCTCCTAGTGGGTCTGCCGACGCAGGGTGTCGCCGGCGAGGATGTCACTGAGCGCGCGGTGCAGGTTGTCGCGCTGGTCTTCGGGCAGGTCAGCCGTGAAGGCCTTGATCGACTCACGCTTGCAGTCGATGTGTTGCGTGCTGAGCTTCTCGCCGATCGGAGTGAGCGAGACGAGCTTGACCCGCCGGTCGGCGGGGCTCTCGCGGCGTTCGACGACCTCGAGCTTGAGCAGCTGCTCGACGTTGCGGCCGGTGGCTGCGTCGGAGAGGCCCAGCTTGGTGGCGATCGCGTGGATCGGCATGGGCTCACCCTGGTGGGCGAGCAGGAACAACATGCGTGCCTGCGAGAACGACAGGTCGAGCTCGACCATCGCGTCCATGCCGTCGGCCTCGGCCAGCGTCATCAGGCGCATCACGAAGTCCTCGAGCGCGACATAGAGATCGTCCGGTGAGATGGCCACCGAAAAACCATAACTAAGATGCAACCTTTGATCAAATGAAGTGTTTGTGAACGGTCAATTACCGGGGTGTAGCCGCGATTCGTCTCCGAGAGGTCATCCCCCGTAGAATGGCAAGGCTCCGAGGTGTTCGAGCATTCCCCACGCATAGGACTTTTTTCGCATGCCCACACGCTCCGACCTGCGCAACGTCGCAATCGTCGCCCACGTCGACCACGGAAAGACCACGCTGGTCGACGCCATGCTTCAGCAGCAGGGCCAGTACGACGAGCACCACCAGCTGGCCGAGCGCGCCATGGACTCCGGCGACCTCGAGCGCGAGAAGGGCATCACGATCCTCGCCAAGAACACCGCGGTCCGCTACAACGGTCCCGGTGCGCCCGACGGCGGCGTGACGATCAACATCATCGACACCCCCGGCCACGCCGACTTCGGTGGCGAGGTCGAGCGCGGACTCTCGATGGTCGACGCCGTCATCCTGCTGGTCGACGCCTCCGAGGGCCCGCTCCCCCAGACCCGCTTCGTGCTGCGCAAGGCACTCGCCGCTCACATGCCGGTCGTCCTGGTAGTCAACAAGGTCGACCGTCCTGACTCCCGCATCGCCGAGGTCGTCGACGAGACGTACGAGCTGTTCCTCGACCTGCTCGAGGACGGCGCCAGCGAGGACGCCCTCGACTTCCCCGTCGTCTACGCCTCAGCGCGCGCCGGCCGGGCCTCTCTCGAGCAGCCTGCCGACGGCGGCATGCCCGACAGCGACAACCTCATCCCGCTGTTCCAGACGATCATGGACGCCGTACCGGCTCCCGAATACACCGAGGGAGCGCCGCTCCAGGCGCACGTCACCAACCTCGACGCCTCGCCGTTCCTCGGCCGCCTCGCGCTGGTCCGCGTCTTCGAGGGCACCCTCAAGAAGGGCGCCCAGGTCGCGTGGATGAAGCATGACGGCACGACCGAGCGGGTCAAGATCACCGAGCTGCTCGTCACCAAGGAGCTCGAGCGCGTACCCGGTGAGAGCGCCGGCCCCGGCGACATTGTCGCCATCGCGGGCATCCCCGACATCACGATCGGCGAGACGCTGGCCGATCCCGAGAACCCTGTCGCGCTGCCGCTCATCACGGTCGACCAGCCGGCCATCTCGATGACGATCGGCACCAACACGTCGCCGCTCGCCGGTCGCGAGAAGGGCACCAAGGTCACCGCTCGACTCGTCAAGGACCGCCTCGACCGCGAGCTCATCGGCAACGTGTCGCTCAAGGTGCTCGACACCGAGCGCCCCGACGCCTGGGAGGTCCAGGGCCGTGGCGAGCTCGCCCTGGCGATCCTGGTCGAGCAGATGCGTCGTGAGGGCTATGAGCTCACGGTCGGCAAGCCGCAGGTCGTGACGCGCGAGGTCGACGGCAAGATCCACGAGCCGATGGAGCGCCTGACGATCGACGCCCCCGAGGAGTACCTCGGCGCGATCACGCAGCTGCTGGCCGTCCGCAAGGGCCGCATGGAGCAGATGATCAATCACGGCACCGGCTGGGTCCGCATGGAGTTCATCGTCCCGGCGCGTGGCCTCATCGGCTTCCGCACCGAGTTCCTCACCGACACCCGCGGCACCGGCATCGCGCACCAGACGTTCGAGAAGTACGAGCCGTGGGCCGGCGAGATCTCGACCCGCCCCTCGGGCTCGCTCGTGTCGGACCGCGCCGGGGCTGCGACGTCGTACGCCATGACCAACATCCAGGAGCGCGGCACGCTGTTCATCGAGCCGGCGACCGAGGTCTACGAAGGCATGATCGTCGGCGAGAACTCCCGCTCCGACGACATGGACATCAACATCGTCCGTGAGAAGAAGCAGACCAACGTACGCTCGAACGCCGACGAGTTCGAGAAGCTCGTGCCGCCGCGCAAGCTGTCGCTCGAGCAGTCGCTGGAGTTCTGCCGCGAGGACGAGTGCGTCGAGGTCACCCCGACCGCCGTGCGCATCCGCAAGATCATCCTCGACGCCACCGAGCGCAACCGCGCCAACCGCGGCAAGAAGTAACCCCTGAGCGGTGGGTCAGCGTCCAGTCGATCCAAGGAGCGGTGAGTTAGCGTCCAGTCGTCATGCGATCTTGGACGCCAGCTCACCGCTCGACCGGATCGGCGCGAACAGCGCAGCCCAACGATCTCCGAAGACCGGTGCGGGGCCGTCGTAGCCTCCACTGACCAGTTGCCGGTAGACCTCTGCGACGAGCTTCTTCGGAGTGTCGAGCTTCTCATTCGTGACCTGGACGTAGCGCCAGCCATCATCACGAAAATCCTGATAGCGGTCGATGTCGCTGTTCCACTGACTGAGGTCGGTCAGGTGCTGGCGGCCTTCGTACTCAACCAGCAATTTCCACAGCAGATAGACGAGGTCTCCGTAGCCAAGGAGTTCCCCCCGCCCATTGCGGACGTCCCTGTTGACGTCAGGCTTCGGCAGACCGGAGAACACCAGCACCGCTCGCGTCTCCGACTCCTTGAGCGAACGCGATCCTCCATCGAGATGGTGCAGAACCCGTCGCACCTGGCGGGCTCCTGGTCGCCAATGATCTCTGCGCGCCAATTCCGCGACCTCGAGCAGAGTCATGTGGCGGCCATGCAGGAGCCAGTCGCCAACCTTGATCGCGTCGATCATCCGGGCATCAGCGCAGTACTGGATGAACGCCGCTGCGGGCGTCACCCCCACGTCGTCGAGCGGCGGGAGCACCTCGGTGCGGTGCAGGAAGATGTCGTCGAGGTCGAGATGTAGATCGCCCGCGACCGTGAAACGGAGCGGCTTGGTGGCCCCGAAGTCGAGGCCGAGCGCCTGGATGCGCGTGATGTGGCTCAGCTGCGCCCTCGCCGGCATGGCGAGCGTCGCGGCAGCGATCCAGTCGAGGCCCGTCATCACATGATCGATGTGCACCCAGACTCTCGGGAAGAGCCGGCGGAAGCGCTTGCCACGGAGCACTTTCTCCGAAACTCCAACTGATCGCGCTGCCGCTGGCGTGAATGGACCGGCAAGGAGAACGTGAGGGATGTCGATCGGAGAGGGCATACCCCACACGTTCAGGCTGTCCATACGGTTCGCGCGACCCGTTCGATCTTCGACTGTGGACGCTCCGACACCGCCACAGCAATGTGGACATTGAGCGGTGGCCCTGCGTCCAGGAAGAACGCGCAGGTGGACGCTAACTCACCGCTCCCGTCAGGGTCAGAGGACGTTGCGGGGGCGGAACTGGACGCTGATGCGAGGACCGACGGGCCTGGCGGTCTTGAGGATCGCGTGCTCCCACGTGCGTTGGCACGATCCGCCCATCACGACGAGGTCGCCGTGGCCCAGCGAGAAGCCGATCTGCGGTCCACCGCCACGGGGACGCAGCGACAGCCGGCGAGCAGCGCCGAGCGAGACGATCGCGACCATCGTGTTATCGGTGCGGCCACGGCCGATGCGGTCGCCGTGCCACGCCACGCTGTCACGACCGTCGCGGTAGTAGCAGAGCCCCGCCGTCACGAACCGCTCACCGAGCTCGGACTCGTAGTGATCGCCCAGCGCCTCGCGCGCCTCGAGGAGAAGCGGGTCGGGCAGGGCGGCATCGACGCCGTAGTGGCACAGCAACCGCGGCACGTCGACCATGCGGTCGTACATCTCGCGGTTCTCCGCACGCCACGGCACCTCGGCCTGCAGGCGGAGGAACAGGTCGTCGGACCCCGTGACCCAGCCCGGCTGCACGTCGACCCACGCACCCTGCGTCAGGACCGTGCGCTCCGGCGCCAGCGATCCGAGACCCGTGGGCTGGCCCATGTCGAGCAACGATCCCTGGAAGAACTCCTCCATCCCGACATCGTACGCCGCATCGAACACATGTTCTAGGCGGAGACGACGTCGCGTCGCCGCATCGCCACCATGCCGGCCGCAGCAGCAGCCGCGGTGACAACGAGCAGCACGAGCAGAGGCCAGACCCGGAAGTCCTCCGCCGGGGTCTGCGCGAGATGCCGGAACGGCGACACGTCCATCAGCCAGCCGGGCAGCTGCAGCACCTCGCCGAACATCATCACGACGAAGCAGAAGCCGAGGCCCAGCCAGCCGACCGCTGCCCACCGCGAGCGGATCCCGTACGCCAGCCAGGCGATCGTCGCGAGGAGCAGCACTGGCACGGCGTACGGCGCCGTCGCTCCGGTCAGCCGCAGTACCGCCGACCCGTCCCCCGTGACCATCGCGAACCCCAGCCCCATGCCGAGCCCTGCCGCAAGGACGACGACCAGCGTGCCGGCGACCGTCACGACGAGGTGCGCGACCGCCCACCGCCAGCGGGGCAGCGCCGTCGCCAGCAGGGTCTCGGCGAAGCCGGAGCTCTCCTCACCGCGCAACCTCTGCACCGACGAGATCGCGAACCCGGCGCCGATCAGAGACAGCATCACCGCCGCCGTCGCATAGAACGAGTCGACGATCGAGCCCCCGGCCGACGCGAACACGTCCTTCGAGAACTGGGAGTCACCGACCAGGTCTGCCACGTCGTCGCCGATCGAGCCGTATGCGATGCCGCCGAGCAGCAGGCCGACACCCCAGCCGATGACGCTGCCGCGCTGCAGCCGCCAGGCCAGCGCGGACGCCGAACCGAGGGACCCGCGCGCGGGTCCCGGGCGCGCGGGCCACACGCCGGAGCCGATGTCGCGGCGATCGAACAACGCGACCGCACCGCAGCCGAGGAGCACCACGGCGACCACCGGCAGCACCAGCGGCCACCACTGCTCATCGGCGTACGGGCGCAGGTACTGCCCCCACCCGATCGGCGACAGCCACGACAGCGCACCGTTGCCGACATCACCGACGGCACGCAGCGCGTACGCCACACCGAGCACCGCGCCGGTGATCCCGTACGCCGCGCGGGTGCTCTCGACGAGCTGTGCAGCGACCAGCGCGACGCCGCCGAACACCAGACCCGTCAGCCCCGCGGCCAGCCCGAGCGCCAACGATCCGCCGACCGGTAGACCGTACGAGATCAGGCTGACCGAGATCAGCGCGCCCATGAGCGCATCGGCGATCACGACGAGCAGGGCGGTCGCGGCCAGCGGTGCGTGCCGGCCGATCGCGGCGGCCCGTATGAGCTCGTCGCGCCCGGTCTCCTCCTCTGCGCGGGTGTGCCGGCCGACGAGGAACATGCTCATCAGCGCTGCGACGATCGCGCCGAACGCGGAGGCCTGCCACGCGACCTGGCCGCCGAGCGTGTCGAGCGCGCGCGCCGGTCCGGCCATCGCGATGAACGCCGCGTTGTCCGCCATGCCTGCCGCGGCCTTGTCAAGGTCGGCCTGCGTCGGATAGAGGCCGTCGGTGCTGACGGCCTGCGAGTAGTAGAGGAGCACGTTGCCCGCGATCCACCAGAACAGCATCATCCGGTCGCGGCGCAGGTGGAACCGCAGCACCGTCATGGCGCCGGTCACGACGCGACCTCCTCGCCGTAGTGGCGCAGGAACAGCTCCTCGAGCGTCGGCGGCTGGCTGGTGAGCGTACGCACGCCGAACCGGCCCAGCGCCTGCAGCGCAGCACCGAGGTGGACGGTGTCGACCTCGAACGTCGCCCGCATCCCCTCGACGGCGAGGTCGTGCACACCGGTCAGGCCGTCGAGCCCCGTGGGCGCCTGCGACAGCTCGGCCGACACCGACGTACGCGTCAGGTGACGCAGGTCCGCGAGCGTGCCCGACTCGACCGTGCGACCGGCGCGGATGATGCTGACCCGGTCGCACAGGCGCTCGACCTCGGCGAGGATGTGGCTCGAGAGCAGCACCGAGCGGCCGTCGTCCTTGAACTCGTCGACGCAGTCCGTGAACACCGCCTCCATCAGCGGGTCCAGGCCGGAGGTCGGTTCGTCGAGGATCAGCAGCTCGACGTCGCTCGCCAGTGCGGCGACGAGCGCGACCTTCTGGCGGTTGCCCTTGGAATACGTACGCGCCTTCTTGGTCGGGTCGAGCTCGAAACGGTCGATGAGCAGGGCGCGGCGCTTCTCGTCGAGTCCCCCGCGTAACCGGCCGAGCAGGTCGATGACCTCGCCGCCGGACAGGTTGGGCCAGAGGTTGACGTCGCCAGGCACGTACGCCAAGCGCCGGTGCAGCTCGGCGGCATCGCGCCACGGGTCCTGGCCGAACAGCGTGACGCTGCCCTCGTCGGCGCGCAGCAGCCCCAGCAGCACGCGGATGGTGGTCGACTTGCCGGAGCCATTGGGTCCCAGGAAGCCGTGCACCTCGCCGCGCTCGACCTGGAGGTCGAGGCTGTCGAGGGCGGTCGCGTGGCCGAACCGCTTCACGAGTCCGGCGATGTCGATGACGATGTCCATGAGGCCGACCGTACCCCCTTTCATAGATTTGTGAAATCCTTGAAAGATGTGAATTCCTGTATGCTCACTCGCATGACCACTGGTGCTGCGAGCGAGTTCGTCGAGGGCTTCGCGCTCGAGCTCAACCAGTCGGGCATGCAACGCATGGCCGCGCGCGTGTTCGCCGCCCTGCTCGTCGCCCCAGAGAACGGTTACACCGCCAGGGAGATCGGCGATGTCCTCGGCGTCAGCGCAGCGGCGGTGAGCGGAGCCACCGCCTATCTGACCCGCATGGGGCTGGCCGTACGCCGGCGGGTGACCGGCGAGCGCGTCGACCGCTACAACGTGCTGGGCACGACGTGGGCCGAGGTGATGGCCGCGGAGACCAAGACCATCACGAGTCTGTCTGCTCTGCTCGAGGAAGGCATGACGCAGGTCGACGCCGGCAGCGCTGCGCACGAGCGCCTCACCGCGACGCGCGACTTCTTCAGCTACATGGCCGTCGAGATGCCCAAGCTGGTCGACCGGTGGCACGAGTCGAGGCAGCCATGACCGACACCGCTTGGGACCGGCTGCTCGACCTGCTCGACCACTTCGCCGCCAACCCCGAGCTGCCGTTGAGCCCCGACGTCGAGCGTACGTTCGCCACCCTGTGCGCCCAGGCGATCGAGGACGGCTCGGTCGACCGCGAGCTGCACGTCGACGACACCGCCCGCTGGCTGACCGGGCTCGTCGTGGCCCACCGGGCCGTACGCGACACGCATCCGGACGTGCCGGCAGACGCCGACCTCGGCGTGCTCCGGGTCGTCGTCACCCGCTGGCTGCACCCCGCCCGACCCCGCTGAGGTCAGTCGTCGGATGCCGGCTCGACGACCAGCACGAAGTCGCCGTCGTGCTCCTCGGCGCCAGTGACGACGGCGTCGGCGACGAGCTCGACGCCACGGTGGTGACGGACGATGACCGGATCGCTCTGCAGGTCCTTGTAGAGGGACAGGCACAACGCAGCCATGACCAGCACGAACGGGACGGCGGCGACGATCGTGATCTGCTGCAGCCCGGTCAGCGCCTGGGAACCGTCCTTGCCACCGGTCGCGAGCATGATCGCCGCGACGCTTCCCATCACGACTCCCCAGAAGACGACGGTCCGCTTGGACGGCTCGATCGAGCCCTTCTCGCTGAGCGTGCCCATCACGATCGACGCCGCGTCGGCGCCTGAGACGAAGAAGATCCCGACCAGGACCATCACGAGGATCGTGGACACCGACGCCAGGGGCAAGTGGTCGAGCATCGCGAACAGGGCCGAGTTCGGATCCACCGACCCGGCCTGGCCGACAAGGTCTCCGGTCTTGCGCTGGACGTCGATGGCAGTGCCGCCGAACACCGCGAACCACACCAGGCTCACGAGCGAGGGCACGATCAGCACCCCGGTCACGAACTGACGGATCGTACGTCCGCGGCTGATGCGGGCGATGAACATGCCGACGAACGGGGTCCACGAGACCCACCACGCCCAGTAGAAGATCGTCCAGCTCGCGAGCCAGGTCTTCATCTCGTCGTCACCGCTGGCCGCCGTGCGCGACGCCATGCCGGTCATCTGGTTGGCATAGTCACCCAGCGCCGTCGGCACCAGGTTGAGGATCAGCAGGGTCGGCCCCGCGACGAACACGAACAGGGCGAGCACCAGGGCCAGGACCATGTTGATGTTGGACAGCCACTGGATGCCCTTGGCGACGCCCGACACCGCAGAGGCGATGAAGGCGACCGTCAGGATCGCGATCACGGCCACGAGCAAGGCCTTGCCCGCACTGTCGACCCAGCCGTTGTACTCGATGCCGCTGCCGATCTGCAGGGCGCCGAGGCCGAGAGACGCAGCAGAGCCGAACAGTGTCGCGAAGATGGCGAGCATGTCGATGGCCCGGCCGATGGGCCCGTCGGCGCGAGCACCGATCAGCGGCCGGAACGCCGAGGAGATCAGGTGGGACCGCCCCTTGCGGAAGGTGCCGTACGCGATGGCGATGCCGACCACGGCGTAGATCGCCCAGGGATGAAGGGCCCAGTGGAACATCGTGGTCGCCATCGCGGTCTGCATGGCGTCCTCGGACTCGGCCTTGGACGTGCCGGGCGGCGGGCTCGCATAGTGCGTGAGCGGCTCGGCGACGCCCCAGAACATCAGGCCGATCCCCATGCCGGCGCTGAACATCATCGCGATCCACGAGACGGTGCTGAACTCCGGCTCCTCGTCATCGTCCCCGAGCGGGATGCGGCCGTACTTGCTCGCCGCCAGACAGATCACGAAGATCACGAAGAACGTCGTGCTCAGGACGAAGAACCACCCCGTGTTGGTGATGACCCAGTCCTGCGCATCGGCAGATGCGGAGCTCAGGCTGCTCGTGCTGAGCACGCCCCACACGACGAAGGCGACGGCGACGATGCTGGTGACCCAGAAGACCACCGGATCGATGCGTTCGCGCCATGAGGTTGTTGTCTGATTCATGCAGTTCCCCCGAGAGGTAGGTGCTAATGGCAACCTTTCGACCGTACGCGAGGGGCAGCGCGCAGGCCAATCGAGCTAGCGGGAGTCCGAGCCGCGAACCTGGGCGAGGTAGACGAGGGCCGCGACGGTTCCCACGAGGTTCAAGAGCGACAGCGGATTCCAGGTCAGCACGTGCAGCAGCACAGCCAGAGCCAGGATGATGAGCCACGTCTGCTTGGGCAGCGTCTCGATGTAGGTGAACTTGGCTGACGGCCGAGCCACACAGTCGACGAGGGCGAACCCCTTCGCGGCGAACAGCGCGATGGAGATGACGAACGTCAGGCCGTTCTGGATCTCGAACATGCCCCGAAGGCTATCGGGCGACACAGAAGCGGCGGGCCCCCATGTGGGGACCCGCCGCTGTCAGGTGTGTGCGAAGAGATCAGGCCTTCTTGGCCGGAGCCTTCTTCGCGGGCGCCTTCTTGGCCGGAGCCTTCTTGGCGGCCGGGGCCTTCTTGGCCGGGGCCTTCTTGGCCGGCTCGGGCGTCTTCTTGACGGTCGTGTCGACCTTCTCGGCAGCCTTGCGGGCCGTGGTCGGCGCCTTCGAGGTCACCTTGGTGACCTGCGTCTTGGCGTCGGTCACGAGCTGCTCGGCGCGCTTCTGGGCGTCGTCGGCGAAGCCCTTGGCCGTCTTGGTGACGTCCTCGACGCTGCTGTCGACGGTCTTCTTGATGTCGTCGACCTTGAGGCTCTTGGCCTTGGCGACGAGCTCCTCACCCTTCTTGGCGAGGTCGGCGTACGCGCTCGAGGCGGTCACGACGGCGGTCTGGGCGTAGCCCTGAGCCTGCTTCTGCAGGTCGGCGATGTCGACCTTCTTGAGCGTCTCGGGCAGCGCCTTGACGTCGTCGACGATGGACTTCACCTGGGCGTTGATGGTCTCGGTGATGGTGCTCATGTGGTTTCCTCCTGATTGGCTTCGGTCACTGTTGCGGCCAGCTCGGTGTCCGACGCTTCGTCAGTGCCGACGAAGGAGCGATAGATATCGAGCAGCGCAGTCTTCTGACGCTCCGTGAGACGGGGATCGAGGGCGATGGCGTCCTCGACCATCCGCGCTCCGCTCTCGTCGGCATCGAGGATGCCGGCTCGAACGTAGAGCGACTCGGCGGAGATCCTGAGCGCCTTGGCGATCTGCTGCAGGACTTCTGCCGAAGGTCGGCGCAGACCCCTCTCGATCTGGCTGAGGTACGGATTGGAGACATCCGTGAGCTCGGCCAGCTGCCGGAGAGACATCTGTGCCTGACCCCGCTGCTCACGCAGGTAGTCGCCGAGTCCTTCGACGGTCTTCTGCATGCTCAACTTGGCCATGACTCCAGTGTGCTTGCAAAAGTTAGCAAATGCAAGCAGAGCTGCTTGCGACCTCGATCACAGCATCGCCGCAGGTCAGAACGTGGTTCGGACCTCGCCGACGGGCTTGCCGCCACCCAGGATCGTCGGCCGCTCGTGCAGCACCGCCGCGTCGAGACCCGCGAGCTCGAGCGCCCGGCCCATCACGGCGTAGAGGGGCCGCTCGCCCCCGTCCTCGATCTTGATCGCGTACGCCGAGCCGTCCGGCAGCCCCACGACGTAGACGCTCTCCGCGCCGGACTTGGCGACCAGCCCGGGGAACGCCAGCATCAGGTCGCGCTCGTCACGCGTCGTGCCGCTGACGTACTCCGGGTGCGCGGTCATGGCCTCGACGAGTCGTGCCCCGAGGCTGCCCGTCGGGCTCTGCACGATGCGGCCGACGGCGCGAGCCAGCTGCTGGAGCGGCGTCGCGAGCAAAGGGGCGCCGCAGCCGTCGACGCCGACCACGGCCGGTGGCCCGTCCGTGAGCTCGGTGAACGTCTGGGTGATCTGCACCTGCAACGGGTGCTCGGGATCGAGGTAGTCGTCGATCGTCCACTCGTTCGTCACGCACGTCAGCAGCATCGCGGCGTGCTTGCCCGAGCAGTCCATGCAGATGGGGTCCCGCGCGCCGCCGTTGCGCAGGTAGTCGGCGTGCACGTGCGGGTCCAAGGGGTACGACGGAGGCGTCTGCAGCGCCGACTCGCCGAGCCCGGCCAACGCCAGGATCTCGCGCACGCCGTCGAGGTGGAACGGCTCGCCGGAGTGGCTCGCCGACGCCAGCGCCAGCAGCCGGCCGTCGAGCGGCAGCCCGGCGCGCAGCATGCCGAGCGCCTGGATCGGCTTGTTGGACGACCGGGGGAAGACGACCGTGCCCGGGTCGCCGATCGACCAGATCACCTCGCCGGCCGGATCGACTCCGACTGCGATTCCCCGGTGCCGGCTCTCCACGAGCCCTGAACGTACGACCTCCGCAAGGACTTCCACGTCGGCCACTCTAGGAGACCACGCGGAGCGCCGAGCGGCCGTGGTCCCGAATTCCGGCGCGTTTTCACCTATTCTCGTAGGACTGGTCGGCTCAGCCGGGCCCCTTCCCCACCAGCGAGGTTGTCTTCATGCTCGTCCTGCTCCGCCGTACGCTGATGCTGCCCGTCGTGGCCGCGCTCCTGTCGACGGCTCTCCTGTCACCCAGCTCCGCGGCCACCGCTCCGGGCCTGCCCACCGGCGCCAAGGTCACCGCCACGTGGTCGACCGCGACGATCAGCTGGGGCGCGGCGTCCGGCGCGACCGAGTACGCCGTGTGCCTCAAGCGGGTGGCGGCCGACCCGTGTGTCCGGACGAGCCAGCGCACGACCGCGAGGACGCTGACGTTCCGCAACCTCACCCCCGTGACCGACACCGACTACTACTACGTGATCTACAGCTACAACGGGACGGCGAGGTCGGCGACGACCCCGCAGGGCTTCGACCTCCCGCCGCTCGTCGTCGGCCCGATCGGGTCGATCTCGGCCGTACGCAACGGGGACACGTCGATCAAGGTGCGATGGAGCGCGGCGACCGACGCCAAGGCGTACGAGCTGCAGCTCGCGACCGACTCCGCGATGCAGCACCAGCTCCGGCCGCGCATCGTCGAGCGTACGAACGCCGCACCGGGCGGGCTCACGCTCGGCACCCGCTACTACTACCGCGTGCGGGGCACCAACAACGGCGTCAACGGCCGGTTCACCTCGGTCAAGAGCATCCGGGTGCCGTCACTGCCCGCCCAGATCTCCGTCCTGACCTACAACCTGTGCGGCCAGGACAAGTGCGTGACGAGGGCCAACGGCATGAAGCGCTGGACGACGCGCAAGGCGTACGCGGGGCGCATCGCGCGTGGCACCGGAGCCGACATCATCGCGACGCAGGAGTCGCACGACGAGGACACCCGGTTCGGCACCGAGCTGCCGGGATTCGCCCTGGCGGCCTACAAGAGCGCCAAGTCGCTGTTCTACAACACCTCGAAGTACAACAAGCTGCGCTCGGGCACGATCACCCTCAGCAGCACCTACAAGAAGTACGCCGTCTGGGCCGAGCTGCGTGACGAGGCGACCCGCAACGACTTCATCGTGGTCGACGCGCACCTCCAGCCCTACAAGGGCAAGGCCAACGACGACCTCCGCTCCGCGCAGACCAAGGTGCTGCTGAGCAAGGTCGCGGCGATCAACCCCGACAAGCTGCTCGTCGTCTACGCCGGCGACTTCAACTCCAACAAGAGCAACGCCGACCAGGACCGTTACCCCGGCGGCTACGACGCACCGCTCAAGGTGTTCACCGCGGCCGGCGTCCCCGACACGTTCGTCGAGGCCACCGCACCGGTCGGCGCGACGTGGAACAGTGCCAACCAGGCGATCAACCCGCCGCTGCGGCACAGCGACCATGTCGACCACATCTTCGCCGACGCGCCGATCATCGTGAACGACTGGCGGGTCATCGTGTCACTCGACGACAGGCGTTGGTACGCGACGCCGTTCGCCTCGGACCACAATCCCGTCCGCGCGAAGCTGACGATCCCCGGACGCTGATCGCGGGACGGATGGCCCCGCGGCGATCTACGATGCGACATGCGTTCTGCTCTCGGGGGCCTCGCGGCCGTTCTCCTGCTCACCATCCTCGCCGCTCCACCGGCGACGGCATCGACGACGCCGGCCCAGGTGGGCCTGGTGTCGTTCACCGCAGCGAGCTACTCCCGCAGCAGCGGCACAGCTGGCCTCCGGGTCGACTGGCCGGCCGCGCGCTACGCGAGGTCGTACCAGGTCTATCTGTCGCGCAGCTACTCGATGTCCAACGCCCGGCGCTACTCGGTCACCGGCCGGAGCAAGACGTTCACCGGCCTGGTGCGCGGGGTGCCCTACTTCGTGCAGGTCCGGGCGGTCAACGGCAACGCGGTCGGCGCGAGGTCCAAACGGGTTGGCCACGCCACGATCCTGCGCATGGAGCCCGGCAACGGACCGACCTACCGCGTCATGACCTACAACGTGTGCTCGCAGAAGTGCGCCGGCTGGGACACCCGCCAGCCCGCTGCCCTGGCCCGGATCACGGCGTACTCGCCTGACGTGATCGCGGCACAGGAGGCGATCTTCCTCAACGTGCCGGCCGAGATGGGCTACACCGAGGCGATCGAGAAGAGCTCGAAGCGACTGCTCTACAAGACCTCGAGGTTCGACCTTGCGGCGCCGACCACGCCGATCCCCCCGAAACCGGCCACGAGCCCCGCAGGCTGCGACCGCACCTGGCCCCAGAGCACCAAGGGATACGTCTACCTCGGCTATCACGGCCAGGGCTGCCGCTATGCCGTGTGGGCCGTCCTGGTCGACAAGCAGACCGGCGACCCCACCGTGTTCGTCGACGTGCACACCGTCTCGGGCGACAGCGAGGCACGGGCGGTCCTGCGCACCGCCGAGATCACGACCCTCACGCAGCACATGAAGGAGATCAACCCCGGCAACCTGCCGGTCGTCTACGCCGGTGACTTCAACTCGCACAAGAACCGGACCAACGACGACCTGCGGATCGTGTTCCACCACCAGGGCTACTACGACGCGTACGACCTGGCGATGCGGCTGCGGCGCCAGCACCACAACAGCTACAACGACTTCCAGGTCGTGCCACGGATCAGCTACAAGTGGGGCGACCACGTCGACCACGTCTGGATCAGGCCCGACGAAGGACGGGTGCTGTCGTGGGACAACGGCGCGCTGATCAGCGGCAACCGGATGGTCCGGCCGATTCCCTCGGACCACAGTCCGATCATCACGGACGTGCGGCTCAACCGCTGATCCCTGGAGTCCGAGCGACGGTCGCCGCCCACCCCGTAGAATTCAGCCACCTGCACACCCTCGTACGTCCTGGAGCCTCCCGTCGTCACCCGAAGAAAGATCGCCCCGCGTCGGCGTGCCGACCCGCCCGGGCGATCCTCCCGCACCGCGCGCGTCGCCGGCCGACGCAGGAGACGTGATCCTCGCCGCCTCGTGATCGGCCTGGTCGCGCTGCTCGTGGCGGGCGGCCTCGCGACCGGGCTCGTGCTCACCGTCGCGAAACCCGACTCGCTCGACGCTCCGAGCAAGCTGTCGGCGACCCCGTTGTCACCCACGAGCGTCAAGCTCGCATGGCACGGCTCGACCGACGTCGACTCGTACGTCGTCAAGGTCGGCGCCGACCGGGCGCTGACCAAGGCCAGGACGACCAAGGTCCCGGCCCAGGGCACGAGCGTGACGCTGGCCGACCTCGGCTCCGCGACGCCCGGCGTCGACCAGTTCTACCGCATCGACGCGATCCGCGACGGCAAGGTCAGGTCGTCCCGCACCGCGCGGTTCACCCTCAAGCCGGGGGCGCTCACGGGCGTCCGGATCAGGCAGACCACCGCCGACGGCGTACGCGCGAGCTGGAAGAAGGTCGCCAACGCCAGGCAGTTCGACGTCACGATCGCCCGCGACAAGGCGTTCACCAAGAAGGTCATCACGGTCCGGACGCTGCGCGGCGCCAACACGTTCGTGAGCCGGGGACTCGCCGCCGGCACGACCTACTGGTTCCGCGTGCGCCCGGTCAACGGCGACCAGGTCGGTGTGCTCGCCAAGCCCGTCGCGTTCCGCACGATGCCGCGGAAGACCTCGTTCAAGATCGGCACGTGGAACGTGTGCTCCGAGAAGTGCTCCGGCTATGCCGGGCGAGCCCGCATCGGCGCGGCGTTCTTCAACGCCAACAAGGTCGACATCTTCGGCCTGCAGGAGTCCGGCGGGCAGCGGGTCGGCGCGACGACGAAAGCGATCTGGAGCGGTGGCTCGCAGAAGTTCGTCCGCGCGAGCGGTGGCGCCGAGGCGCGCTACATCTTCTACCGGCCGAAGCTGTTCACCCAGCTCAGCGGCAGCTACTTCGCGATCGGCGACGGCCGCCACACGACGTGGGCGAAGTTCCGGGTCAAGGCGACCGGCCGCATCTTCTACTACGTCGACATCCACCTCGACAACGGCAAGGGCAACGACTCGCACCGGTCCCGCGAGATGAACGTCGTGCTGGCGCGCATGGCGAGCATCAACGACAAGGGCCTGCCGGTGATCTACGCCGGCGACTTCAACTCCGGCAAGCACCGCCGCGCCGACTCCCCCGGGGTCAAGATGCGCGCCGCCGGCATGACGGACAGCGTCGACCTCGTGAAGAACCCGATCAACGCCGAGTTCAACACCAGCTATCCCGACGGCGGGACACCGCGATCGGGCGCCCACGTCGACCACATCTTCGTCTCCAAGCAGTTCACGGTGCTGGGTTGGAAGCAGCTCGTACGCCTGTCCGGCAGCAGCTACGCCCGGCCCGCCGTCTCCGACCACAACGCGCTCACGGCGGTCGTCGCGCTCGACGCCGAGACCCAGCCACTCGGCGAGCCCACGGCGATCACGACCGTCGGCGGCCTCAACACCCCCGGCCCATAGGATGAGCCGGTGAGCCTCGCCCATTTCCATGCCGTGATCCCCGCGGGCGGCGCAGGCACCCGCCTCTGGCCCCTGTCGCGCGCGTCCCGGCCCAAGTTCCTCCTCGATCTCGACGGCTCAGGCCGATCGCTGATCCAGCAGACCTGGGACCGTCTGGTCGACCTGATCCCGCCCGAGCGCATCCATGTCGTCACCGGCGCCGCGCACGCCGACGCGATCCGGGCGCAGCTGCCCGACCTGACGAACCTCCTGGTCGAACCGTCACCCCGCGACTCGATGCCGGCCATCGGCCTCGCGGCGGCGATCATCGGCGCCACCGATCCCGACGCGATCATCGGCTCGTTCGCCGCCGACCATGTGATCGACGACCAGGTGTCGTTCGCCGAGGCGATCGGCCAGGCCGTCGCGGTCGCGGCGACCGGCCTCATCACGACGATCGGCATCACGCCAGTGGGCCCGTCCACGGCGTTCGGCTACATCGAGTCCGGCGAGCACCTCACGATCGACGACGCCGGATCAGCGCGTGCCGTGTCCCGCTTCGTCGAGAAGCCCGACGCCGCGACCGCGGCCACATACGTCGCCAGTGGCGTGCACAGCTGGAACGGCGGCATGTTCGTGACCCGCACGGACGTCCTGCTGGGGCACCTCGCTCGCCTGCAGCCCCGTCTCCACGACGGCCTCGCGGCGATCGCGACCGCCTGGGCCACCGACGATCGGCAGCAGGTGCTCGACGAGGTGTGGCCGACGCTGACCAAGATCGCGATCGACCACGCAATCGCCGAGCCGGTATCGCTCGAGGGCGGCATGGCGGTCGTGCCAGGCGCGTTCGACTGGAACGACGTGGGTGACTACGCAGCACTCCAGGACGTGGGCGGCGTCTCGTCGTCCGACACCGTGTGGGTCGACGCCGACGGCCTGGCGATCGCCGATGACGGCACCACGATCGCCGTGGTCGGGCTGCGCGACGTCGTCGTCGTGCGTACGTCCGACGCGCTTCTCGTCACGACCCGCGCGCACGCGCAGCAGGTCAAGGACGTCGTCAGCCAGCTGAAGGACCGCGGCCGCGCTGACGTCGTCTGAGCTCGCGCTCGGTGAACGGCGGAACCAGGTCGATCAGCTCGCCGGCGACCGTCTCGGGCGTCGGCATGTAGGCCTGGGCAACCTCGCCGGTGCCGACGACATGGATGTCACCGTCGTCCGGTCCGGCATAGACCGAGTCGCCGCGGCTGAGCTTGAGCCGCTCGCCTGCGGCGTTGACCAGCTCGACCTCGCCGCCCGTGCACACCACGATGCGCTGGCCGGCCGAAGGCAGCAGCGTGCCACCGGGCTCGGCGCGTGAGCACTGGCTCACCGCCAGGGCGAACTCACGGACGTCGGGGCTGAACACGTCGGTGGAGAAGCCGAACGGCTCCGGCGTCACGCGGGCCAGCCGGGACATGCCCCGGTCGAGGCACTTGACGAGGCCCTCGGGGTCGAGCGCCTTGCTGGTCAGTCCGGCACGCAGCACGTTGTCGGACGCCGCCATGATCTCGAGGCACATGCCCCGCAGGTGCGCATGGATGATGCCGGTGCCGAGGAACGCCGCCTCGCCGGGCTGCAGGGTCAGCCGGTTGAGCGTCAGGGAGATCACGACGCCGACGTCGTCCGGGTAGTGGTCGGCGATCTCGGCGGCCGTGATGTAGGCCCGCTTGACGTCGATGCCCTGGTCGACGAGCTCGCGGCAGCACACCACGATCTGCTCGATCTCGGCCGCCGAGATCTCCTCGGTCAGCAGGCGCTCGATGAGGCGGACGATGCCCCGGAAGCCCGGAGCGGCATGCAGGTCCTCCGCGAGGCTCTGCGCCAGCGGGGTGTCGATGCCGTTGAGCACCCGCAGGATCTCCGCCGTCGGCCGGAATCCGACGAGCGTGTCGAACGTCGTCAGGGCGTACGCCATCTCCGGCTTGTGGTGCGGATCCTTGTAGGTGCGGTGCGGTGCGTCGAGCGGCACCCCGGCCGCCTCCTCGGCGGCGAACCCCGCCTGGGCCATCGCCTCGTTGGGGTGCACCTGGAGCGACAGCGGACGGTCGGCGGCAAGGATCTTGAACATGAACGGCAGCTCGCCGGCGACCTCGGCCAGCGGCATCGTGCGGTCGGGACCCTCGACCGTCGACGATCCGAGCGGGTGCGTGCCCATCCAGATCTCGGCGAGCGGCAGCTCACCCGGCTCGCCGCCGATGAACTGCGGGATGTCGGTGCGAGAGCCCCAGTCGTACGCCCTCGAGGCGTTGTCGAGCCTGTGCATCACTTGTGCCGCGGCTTCCGCCCGCCGGGAGCGCTCGCCGACGTGTCGGTGGCGGATGCCTTCTTCTTGTAGGGCTTCTTGGTGTCCGGAGCCTTCGACGGGTAGGCCCGGTTCTCGTGACTCTTCTTGTACGGTTTGCGGTCCTCGCGGGTGCGCCGGATCGGCGGGCCGGAGTCGGGCTGCAGGTCGATGAGCTTGCCGGAGATGCGGGTGTTGGCGAGTGCCTCGAACACCGCGGGCGGCAGGTCGGCCGGGAGCTCGACGAGCGAGTGGTCCTGGCCGATCGTGATCTTGCCGAAGTCGGAGCGCTTGAGGCTGCCCTCGTTGGCCAGGGCGCCGACGATCGCCGACGGCCCGATCTTGTGCCGCTTGCCGACCGAGACGCGGTAGACCGCAGCGCCCTCGGCGGGCAGCCGGTCGGACCGGCCGAAGCCCGCAGGCTTGGCGCGGGGCTCGAAGTCACGGGCCCGCGGCGGCGCCTTGGGCGGGTCGGGACGCAGGAAGAACTCCTTGTCCGACTGGCTCATGACCGCCAGCGCCGCGGCGACGTCCGTCATCGAGACGTCGTTCTCGCTGGCGTACTCCTCGACGAGCGAGCGGAACGCATGGAACGACGGCGAGCCCATGCTCGACGTGATGGCCTGGGCGAACCGGCCGGCCCGTCGCTCGTTGACCTCTTCGGCCGTGGGAACCGACATCTCCTCGACCGGGCGGCCGGAGACCTTCTCGATCGCCGACAGCATCCGGCGCTCGCGCGGCGTGACGAACAGGATCGCCTCGCCGGTGCGGCCGGCGCGACCCGTGCGACCGATGCGGTGGACGTACGCCTCGGTGTCGTGCGGGATGTCGTAGTTGACGACGTGCGTGATGCGGTCGACGTCGAGGCCGCGGGCGGCGACGTCGGTCGCGACGATCAGGTCGATCGCACCGGACTTGAGCTGGGCGACGGTGCGCTCACGCTGGGCCTGGACGAGGTCACCGTTGAGCGCGGCGGCGGCGTAGCCCCGACCGCGCAGCTTGTCGGCGAGCTCCTCGGTCGCGGACTTGGTGCGGACGAACACCAGCATGCCGTCGCCGGTCTCGACCTCGAGCAGGCGCGTGAGGGCGTCGAGCTTGTGGTGGTGCGAGACCTGGATCCAGCGCTGGCGGACCGTCGCGGTCGACGTGGTGGCCTTGGGCGTCGCGATGTCGACCGGATCGTGGAGGTACTTCTTGGCGAGCGAGCGGATCTGCTTGGGCATCGTGGCCGAGAACAGTGCGACCTGCTTGTACTCGGGCGTGTCCGCGAGGATGCGCTCGACGTCCTCGGCGAAGCCCATGTTGAGCATCTCGTCGGCCTCGTCGAGCACGAGGTACTCCAGCGACGTCAGGTCGAGGCTGCCGCGCTCGAGGTGGTCGATGACGCGGCCGGGCGTGCCGACGACGATGTGCGCACCCTTCTGAAGGCCCGACAGCTGGAAGCCGTAGCCCTGGCCGCCGTAGACCGGCAGCACACGGATGCCGGGGATGTTGGTCGCGTACGCCGTGATGGCCTCGCAGACCTGGAGTGCCAGCTCACGGGTCGGCGCCAGGACGATCGCCTGGGTCTTGGTGTTGGCCGGGTCGATCTTCTGCAGGATCGGCAGCGCGAAGGCGGCGGTCTTGCCGGTGCCGGTCTGCGCCAGCCCGACGACGTCCTTGCCCTCGAGCAGCGTCGGGATCGCGCGGGCCTGGATCGGGGTCGGCGTCTCGTAGCCGAGCGTGGCAAGCCGGTCGACGAGGGTGTCGACGAGGCCGAGGTCGGCGAACGTCGGCGACTCGGGCGGGGTTTCGGTGGTGGTCATGGGTGCTCCTGGATAGGTGGCGCGGGACCGGATGGTCAAGTCCCGTGCAACCCGCCGGCAGCCACATGCATGCCGGGGTCGTGTGAGAACGTACGCGCCCGGGCTCCACGGTATCGGTCGGCGACGCGTTCGGTGAAACTCACGAGGCGTGTGATGCGACTCAGTAGGCGCCGGCCGACGACACGACAGCCCGGAACGTCTTCCAGAGGATCAGCATGTCGCCGACCAGGGACCAGTTCTCGACGTAGTAGAGGTCGAGCCGCATGGTCTCCTCCCAGTCGAGGTCCGACCGGCCGGAGATCTGCCACGGACCCGTCATCCCCGGGCGTACGAGCAGCCGCCGGCGGGCCTCGGCGGCGTAGCCGGAGACCTCCGAGACGAGCGGGGGCCGCGGGCCGACGAGGCTCATGTCGCCCTTGAGGACGTTGAACAGCTGGGGCAGCTCGTCGAGCGAGTAGCGACGGATGAAGCGGCCCACCCGGGTGACTCGCGGATCGTCGCGCATCTTGAACATCACGACGTTGCTGGTGTCGGGCTGCAGGTCGCCCAGCATCTCGTCAGCGCCCTCGACCATGCTGCGGAACTTGATCATGCCGAACGTCTTGCCGTCTCGGCCGACGCGTTCCTGGACGAAGAAGACCCCGCCGGAGCTCGACACCTTGATCGCGATCGCGAGCGCCAGCATCACGGGTGAGAACAGCAGCAACAGGAGCAGGCCGCCCACCCGATCGACCAGGTCCTTGGCCCAGCGCTGGGCACCGCGGTAGGACGGCTGCTCCACGTGCAGGAGCGGCAACCCGGCGACCGGCCGGATGTGGACGCGAGGGCCCGCGATGTTGGCCAGCGACGGCGCGACGATGATCTCGATGTCGTAGCCCTCGAGGTCCCAGCCGAGGCGTCGCACCATCTCCGGGTGCGTGGCGTCCGACGACGTGATGATGACGGCATCCACGTTGGCGCCCATGACCTTGGCCGCCAGGCTGTCCACCCCGCCCAGCACCGGGATGCCCGCGATGTGGTCGGGCGGGTCGGCGCTGGTGACGCAGGCGGCGGTGAGGCGATAGCCGAAGACCGCGTTGCGCAGGATGACGGCCGCCAGGTGATCGACCGCCTCGCTGCTGCCCACGACGACCGCGTCGTGGATCATCTGTCCGTGCTGGCGCCGCACCAGGAGCCACTGGCGCCAGGACCAACGACTCAGCGACAACAGCAGCAAGCCGAACGGCAGCAGCACCGCGACGTACGTCCGCGGGACCTGCGCGCCGATCATGTAGCCGACGAAGGCGATGACGGCGAAGACCACGAGGGTCGAGTTGAGGACGCGCTTGTACTCCTCAGGACCGCCGCCGAAGACGCGAAGGTCGCGCGTGCCGGCCAGGGTCAGCACCGCGTGCCACATCAGCAGGATGACGAACGACGCCGCCACGGGGCCGAAGCTGAAGGGGCGCAGCCCTTGGTCATCGGGCAGGTTGGCCGCCCAGACGGTGTGCGCGGTGGCAAACACCCACGCGAGGACGACGAGGTCGGACACGACGAGGATGCGTCCGTAACGACGCTCCCAGTCGGTGCCCCGGTGGTCGACCGAAGCCTCCACATCCACTCCCGTTCCGCCTGGTCCTCGTAGGGCCGGCGGATCGACGCGCAGGCTCACGCGCGCGACGGCCGCCGCAACACGCGCCGGCCAATGGCAGCCAGCAACATGAGTGCTCCGACCAGCGAGGCCGTGACGACGACGCTCCCTGCACCGAGCACTAGCCCACGGTAGCCGCCATCGTCGTCAGCGAACAGCGACAGGGGTCCGGGGTGTCGCGACTGGAGCACGAGGAAGAGCGCCGGGGCCAGGGCGACGAACCCGGTCACAGCAAACGCGAGGATCACGCGTCTGGTGCTGATGGGGGTGTAGTCCATGGATTCTCGGCCTCGGGGATGCTCGGCGACAGAATGTGCGGCTGGTTGTCTCTACTGAGAACGATTCTGCATGCAACGAGTTACGTTCGCAGCCAAATCGCAAGACATGTGGGTGAACTCATAGCGGCCGATGAGCCACGAGATCGCGACCGGGTGTCGTAATCTTCCCCTGAACCCCCAGACTGAACGAGGAGTGACCGGTGAGTCAACGCCCTGTCGTCAGGCCAGTCCTCCGGCGATGGCCGACCCTCATCCTGATGGCACTCGTGGGTGTCGGCCTGGCCGTGCTCTACCTCAATCTGGCGACGCCACGCTACTCCGCGCACGCCGACGTGCTCATTGCGCCGCCGGCCAGTCAGAGCACCGGCGCGGTGGCCGAGCGGACGGTCGAGTCCTACGCGCACGTTCTCGGCGGCCGGAGCACCGCCGCACGTGTGGTCGAGGACCTCGGGCTCTCGGGCAGCACCGGTTCCGTCGACCGGCACCTTCGCGCCACGGTCCTGCACGGCACATCCGTGCTCCGGGTGACAGCAGATGACGAGAGCCGGCAACGGGCCGTCGACCTGAGCCAGTCCGCCGCCGAGGCGTTCGTCGCCTGGCTCGGCGGCCAGGACACCGAGCTCAAGGCGTCCGTCGTCGAGGACGCCACACCACCCTCCGACCCGTCGAGCCCGGCGCGCGTGCCGTGGCTGGTGCTCGGTGGTCTGCTCGGTCTGCTGGCCGGCCTCGCGATCGCCGCCGCGCGCAACGCCGCCGACCGCAGCATCCACAGCCCTGCGGAGCTCGAGGAGGCCTCGGGGGCGCCCGTGCTCGGCGCCATCGCGTACGACCGGGCAGCCGTCCAGACGCCCCTCATCACGTCGCTCGGCACCCACCATCCCCGGTTCGAGGCCGTACGCATCCTGCGCACCAACCTGCAGTTCCTCGACATCGACCGCGACAACAAGGTCATCACGATCACGAGCTCGCTGGCCGGGGAGGGCAAGTCCACCACGGCGTGCAACCTCGCGATCGCACTGGCGCAGGCCGGTTCCCAGGTCGCGTTGGTCGAGGGTGACCTGCGTCGTCCGCGAGTCAGCGAGTATCTCGGCATCGAGAAGTCCGTCGGTCTCACGACTGTCCTGGTCGGTCGCGTCGCGCTCGATGCGGCGCTCCAGCAGGCGGCGACGCCGGGACTCGACGTGCTGGCGAGCGGCGCGCTCCCGCCCAACCCGTCGGAGATCCTGCAGACCAACGCGATGCGGTCGCTGGTCTCCGAGCTGCGTCACCGCTACGACGTCGTGCTGATCGACGCCCCGCCCCTGCTCCCGGTCACCGACGCGTCGCTCCTCGCGTCGATCTCCGACGGCGCGATCCTCGTCGTCAAGCACGGCGAGACCGGTCTCGACGAGGTGCGCACCGCGACCGAGCGCCTGCACTCCGTCGGCGCCCGCCTGCTCGGCACGGTGCTCAGCATGTCGCCGGTCAAGGAGCTGTCCCGCTATGGATACGGCTACGGCTATGGCTACGGGCCCGAGTACTTCGCCGGCGCGACGGACAGCAAGCCCAGCCGGCGGTCGCGTAGGTAGCGGGCCCGGTCACCCGGTTGGAACGCGCCCTTTAGGGTGACGGCATGAGGCACTCAACTCGCCGGCTGGTCGTCCTCGCTGCCGTGGCGATGCTGATGGCATCGTGCACGACGAAGTCGGGATCCGACGACGATGGAGCCGCACTCCCGAGCCCCTCGCCTCGGGCGCTGACGTCGGTGAGCTCGTACGTGGCGCTCGGTGACTCGTTCGCGGCCGGTCCGGACATCGACCCCGTCTCGACGTCCTCGGGCGCCTGCCGGCGGTCGAACGACAACTGGCCGCACCTGGTCGCCGACGAGCTCAAGGCCAAGACCTTCGCGGACGTCACCTGCACCGGCGCGCCGACGAGCCACCTGACCGAGCCGTTCACACCGCGGGGGGGCACCTCGACCCGCGCGCAGCTCGACGCGATCGACGAGCACACCCAGCTCATCACGGTCACGATGGGCGGCAACGACGCCGGCACGTTCCCGGGGATCCTCACGGTGTGCACCGACTTCTACAACGCGTCGGACGACGTGTGCTCGGGGTTCGTCAAGAGTCGCCTCCCGGGCATGCTCGACGAGGTGAAGGACAGCGTCGAGCGTGGCCTGACCGACATCCGGCGCAAGGCGCCCCGGGCCACGATCCTCATGGTGGGCTACCTGCGCGTCTCCCCAGACAAGGACGGGTGCGCCGAGCTCGGCACCACCGGCTCGCGGACCACGCTCGAGGCCCGCGCGGAGCAACGCCTCGACCAGACCCTCGCCTCAGCCGCCAAGGTCTCCGGCGTGGGCTACCTGTCCCTGCGCAAGGTCTCCAAGGGGCATGACGTCTGCGCCGGCGACGAGGCCTGGATCAACGGGCTCAAGCCGGCCAAGGGCACCGGAGCGCCTCTGCACCCCAACGCCGACGGAATGCGGGGGGCGGCCGGCGCGATCGCCGAGCGCCTGAAGAACGGGTGACCTGAGGGTCAGCGCGCGCCGACGAGGGCGTTGAGCCGGTTGCTGATCGTGCGGACCGCGGTGTCGATCTGGTCGGCGGTGTGCCGGTGCACCTCAGGACTGCGGCGATAGGGATCGCCGATGTCGATCGTCGACGGTGCCTTGCTGCGCTGTCGTGACGCATCGGCCACCAGGGCGCGCGGATCGTCGCCCTCGACGACCTCGCACAGCGCCGCGAACTCCAACAGCGTGAACGTACGCCGCAGGGCCGAAGGCGTGATCTCGAGCACCGCGGACCGGTGCGAGCGGGTCGCCGTGAGGATCAGGTCGGCGGAGTCGACGAGGTAGGTGTCGATCGCGTGTGACCGGAACCCGGTGTTGGAGAAGCCCAGCCGCATGAGCTCCATCGCCGCCATGCCGTCCATCGGCTGGCGTTCCCAGCCCTGGGTGCCGGCGCTCGCCACCTCGAACCGCTGGTCGTCCAGCTGCACGCGCAGCAGGGCCTCCATGATGGGCGAGCGGCAGATGTTGGCGGTGCAGACCGCGAGGATCGCGAAGCGCTGTGAGGACATCAGCCGAGGACCGGACGTACGTGGAGCCCGGCCTCCGGGTCCACGAGCACCTCTTGGTTGGCCGCGACTCCGTCCGCCAGCAGCGTCGCCGCAGGATCGACGTTGCGCTTGACGACCGCGAGAGCGATCGGGCCCAGCTCGTGATGGCGAGCAGACGAACCGACGAATCCCACGCGCACGCCGTCCAGGGTGACGTCGGTCCCGTGTGCCGGCAGATGGTCGACCGAGCCGTCGAGCAGGAGGCGTACGAGTCGGCGCGGGGGGCGGCCGAGGGTGTGCACCCGCGCCACGGTCTCCTGGCCCCGGTAGCAACCCTTGTCGAGGTGAACCGCGATGCCGAGCAGCCCGACCTCGTTGGGGATCGTCCGGTCGTCGGTATCCAGCCCGACGCGCACGAGGCCCGCCTCGATGCGCTCGGCCTCCCACGCCCACATCCCGACGGGGTCGCCGAGCTCGGCCGGCAGGGCCATGAGGGATGCCCGAGGGCGGATCTCCCAGCGCAGGCCGGGCCGGCCGATGACCGCCCACTCGTCGGTCGCGAGCGCGACCTCGACGCGAAGCATGAAGCGCATGCGGTCGAGGAACTCGACGAGCGCCGCACCTGCACCGGGCTCGGTGTGCGCCCAGAACGTCTCGCCGTCGTCGATGCCTGCGAACCCGTGCTCGATGCGGCCCTGCGGCGACAGCAGCAGGACCTCGGTCGGCACGCCGGGCGCCAGGTTCTCGAGGAACTGCGTCGTGAGCGAGTGCAACCAGGTCAGGCGGTCGGGTCCCGTGATCGTGACGACGTCCCGATGGGACAGGTCGACGAACGTGCCACCCTCGGCGAGCCGGCGCTGCTCGGCCGAGATGGCGCCGTAGTGGGCTGCGACGGCGTGGTCCGGCGCGTCGCCGCCCACGGCCCCCGGCAGGTCCAGCAGCGGGCTAGACACGGGCCAGCCTCCCCCACAGGTGCGACTGCATCTCCTGGCCCTCTGCGGCCATGTCGTAGGCGTACATGAGGTCGCCCTCGACGAGGCCGTACATGCGCTGGCCGGCGGTGTACTCCTTGGCCGACGACGTACGCGCGACGATGTCGGTCGCGAGGGTGACACGAGGCCCGTCGACCTTGCCGTACCAGACCTCGGCATAGCCGGTGGGGTGCGCGAGGACGAGCTCCAGGTCGCCGTCGCCCACAGGCCGGAGGAATCCGGTCTCGAGGGCGCCCGGGCGTACGCGCTCGCCCTTGTCGTCGGTGATCCAGGTGCGGCTGAAGTAGTGCAGGAACGGCCGGGTGTCGTGGGCGAAGACGACATCCTGCTCGAACGTGAACGGATCGATCGTCGGATAGTCGCCGTGCCCGTCACCGTGCCAATTGCCCAGCAGCCACACGACCGGCATCAGGTCGGGGTGCAGGTCAGACGGGATCTCGAACGGCATGATTCCAGTCTACGGGGGGCAGTTAGGGTGACCCGCATGAGAGCGGTCGTGCAGAGGGTCACCGAGGCCAAGGTCGACGTGGCCGGCGAGACGGTCGGCGAGATCGGGACGGGCCTGGTCGTCCTGCTGGGCGTGACGCACGACGACACCACCGAGGCCGCCGATCGGCTCGCCGCCAAGATCTGGACCTTGCGCATCCTGCGCGACGAGAAGTCCGCCGCGGACCTCGGCGCCGGCATCCTCGTCGTCAGCCAGTTCACGCTCTACGGCGATGCCCGCAAAGGTCGCCGGCCGACCTGGACCGCCGCGGCACCGGGTCCCGTTGCCGAGCCGTTGTACGACCACTTCTGCGCCTCGCTGCGCGCGCTCGGAGCCACGGTCGCCGAAGGGGTGTTCGGCGCCGACATGGCGATCTCCCTCACGAACGACGGACCGACGACGCTGCTGCTCGAGGTCTGAGCCCCGGCACGAGTTGGCCGCCTTGGCGCAACCCGGCAGAATGGACGGGATTCCCTGAGGACGGAGCACGATGGCAGGCAGGTTCAGCAGCTACCGCGACGCCGGCAAGCGGCGTGCGGACGCTGACAAGTTCCGCCGGCGCCACCGCAAGACCTTTCTCGCCCTCGTGACCCTCGGTGTCGTCGTCAGCCTCGGTGTCGGCATCACCGGCGCGTACGCCTACATGCTCAACAAGCAGCTCGGCAACGTCGACAAGGTCAAGGTCGACGACAAGCTCAAGGACGAGGAGCGCCCGGATCCCGACAAGGGCAATGCGCTCAACATCTTGTTGCTGGGCTCCGACAAGGGCAAGAAGATCCCCGGCGAGTCCGAGAACACGTCACTGTCCGAGGACGCCAAGGCCGAGAAGTGGCCCGTCGGCAAGTACCGCAGCGACACGTTGATGATCGTCCACATCACGGCCAACCGGAAGTACGCGTTCCTCGCCTCGATCCCCCGCGACACGTTCACGACGATCTACGACGCCGAGGGCAATGCGCACGGGCAGCAGAAGATCAACGCCGCGTTCTCCGAGTACGGCCCCGTCGGCGCGGTGTCGACCGTCGAGCACCTGACCAACCTGCGCATGAAGCACGTCGCGATCATCGACTGGGAGGGCTTCAAGGACCTCTCGACGGCTGTCGGCGGAGTCCCGGTCCACATCCCCGACGACACCTACGACGAGATGCAGCACGTGCAGTGGAAGGCCGGCGACTACAACCTCAAGGGCAAGAAGGCCCTCCAGTACGTTCGCCAGCGCCACGGTCTGCTGCGGGGCGACTTCGACCGCATCGCCCGTCAGCAGAACTTCCTGCGCGCCCTCATGGGCAAGATCCTCAGCAAGGGCGTCACCCGCAACCCGGTCAAGCTCATCAACACCGTCAAGGCCCTGACCAAGAACCTCACGGTCGATGCCGAGTGGTCGGGCAGCGACATGCGCGGCCTCGCCCTCTCGTTGCGCGGCATGCACACCAAGGACGTCTACTTCCTGTCCGCCCCTGTCGCCGGCACCGAGACGATCCCGGTCTACGGCAGCATCGTGCGGCTCAACGAGGCCAAGTCCGACGAGCTGTTCACCGCATTCCGCAAGGACAACCTGCGGGCCTACCTCAAGAAGTACCCCGACGACGTGCTCAAGAAGGACGTCGACTGACCTGACGGGTCAGGAACAGGCGGACTTGACGACGACGTCGTTGGGAGTCCGCTGCACGCCGGGCGTGGTCGAGAACACCGGGTCGTTCGGCTCGTTGCGACCCGAGATCATCGACGTCGTGATCGTGTAGGTGCGGCCCGGCTTGAGGGTCAGCAGCACCTTCGTGACATTGCGGCCGCGATGCGAGTCCGCGTAGACGGTCTGTGGCTTGCCGTCCAGCCGTACGTCGGTGAAGCCACCGGCGTACGGGGAGTAGAAGCGGATGATGAGGCGCATCGTGCCGCGCGGCGTGTAGGCCCCGTCGCCAGTCACGGCGACCGGCAGCGACGCCGCCTTCAGCGGTGCGGTCGAGGTCAGCTCGGTCGACGTGCTGAGCTGCTGGACACCGCCCTGGAGGCAGCGGTCGGACCGCAAGGTCGTCGAGTACTCGAGGTAGTACTCCATCTTGGTCGACGCCGCGTCACCGATGTACATCCCGACGTGCGGCGTCTTGCCGCCGTTGCCGCTGAGCTCCCCCGACAGCGGGGAGTCGAGCAGCCGGCGCTGCTCGTCCTTGTGCGACGACCACACCATGAGCCGGTTCTCCGACGCCGCCTGGACCAGGCCGTCGATGACCAGTCGTGGCTCACCGCGGCCGGACTTCATGACGTCGAAGATCGCCCTCGCGGAGACCTTGAAGATGTCGTCCTGCTTGTCGCGGTCCGGCTGCAGCGCGTACGTCTGGTTGAGCAGCAGCGGCACCGCGTTGTACTGGTTGAGCGTGCCGTTGGCGACCGGCACGGGACCCGTCCCGGCCAGCACATAGCTCAAGGCCACGGGATCGACCGAGATCACACCGTCGACATTGAGGTCGAGCCCCTTCTCGACCATGGCCCGCACGATCTCGCCGGTGCGGGGGAAGTCGGGGGTCACGGTGGTGTCCAGCAGGTTGGTGACCAGCGTCGGCGTGAAGACCGTGGACTCGTTCTTGGTCATCTTCAGGACCGGCTCGTCGAACGGCGGGAGGTCCTTGAGCGCGCCCTGCTCGCCCATCGAGAGCTTGCCGTTCTTGGCCTTCAGGATCGCGAACGACCCGGGGATGCCGCCCGTCGAGCGGATCTCGGCGTTGTTCTGGATCAGCAGCATGTAGCGCCGGGTGCCCTTGCCGCCGAGCATCGTCGGGAGCAGCTCCGCAGCCAGGTTGCTCGACTTGGCGGCGGACTGCGCGTTGTCGACCTTGTCCTGGATCGTCTCGACGGGGCCCCGCAACGGTGCCAGCAGAGAGGTGGCGTCGATGCCGGACAGATCCTTCTGCGCCGCGGTGAGCGCGGCCGTGGCGGTCTTGACCGACGGTGCGATCTTGCGGATCTCCGCGATGTTGATCTTGCCGTTCTTGGGACTGAACGTGTTGAGGTTGATCTGGTTGGACAACGCGACGACGGGCGGCAGGGCGTCGGTGGCGATGTCGTGGGTCACCTGCGACACGGTCTGCACAGCATCGATGTTCTTGCCGATGAAGGGGAGCTTGGAGCCGACCTTCCACATCGGCCCGTCGGTCGTGTCAGCCGCTCGGGCCGTCGACTGCTGGAGCTGTCGCAGCGTGATCCTGGCGGAGGCGTCGTCGCCGGCCACGATCTGGCTCTGAAGCACCTCGGCCTGGTTGGCCGCCAGTCGCAGCGAGGAGTTGGCCCGAGAGGCCTGGATCACGAAGAACAGGAGCAGGAACAGCAGGACGACGACTGCTGCAAGGCCCACATGGCCGCGAGTGATCCTGCGGTACCACGGGACGTGCCGACGACCCCAGGTGCGCCCGGAGCTCATGACGCGGCCACAGACGGCACTATGCACGTCCCTTCAGAGGAACGTGCACAGTGCTGATCGCCGAGGACTTCAGTGCGTGTGGCGGCGACGTGCGGCATACGTGACGCCACCACCAGCCACGACCAGCGCGCCACCGAGGACGAGGATCCAGAGGTTGGAGCCGCCGGTGTCGGGCAGGTCCGAACCGCTGTTGTTGTCATCGACGCCCTTCTTGGGCAGCAGCGTGATGGTGGCGGAGGCGTCGGCGGTCTGGATCGCGGCGGGCAGCACCTTGGCTGCGTCGCTCGTGGAGAAGAACGCCGGGCTGACCTCGTTGGAGGTCTGGATCTTGGCGCTGACGGCCGGCACGTTGTCGTCGTACTTGCAGGTCGCCTTGATGGGCGACTTGAACGTGCTCTCGACGACCTTGGTGTCGTAGGAGCCGGAGAGCGACTTGCCGTTGCCGGTCTGCGTGGCGCTGCCGTTGACGGCTTCGGAGTAGGTGACGGTCCACTCGCACTCGACGTCGGCGCTGGCCTTGTAGTTGAAGGTGTTGCCGCCGACGATCGTCGCATCAGAGATGGTCAGCGTCACGTTGGGGATGTCAGGGTATGCCTGAGCAGCTCCCGAGGACAGCAGGGTCGCTGCCGCCGCTATGGCTGCCGCGGCTACAAGCCGAAGTTTGATCATGACGCACTCCCAGTGGGCTCCGAGTCTCAATGGTGCAGTACTGCTGTGTTGCTGATGGTACGGGGTTTTTCGACGACGTGTCACGTAACGAGTGTCGATGACAGACCGTTACGGTCCCAGCGTAGCGTAGCCACTGGTCATTTGTGACCACTTCTCCACCACGTGATACGCGCAACACGTCACGTGCGCCCGCCGCCTGACGACGGGGTGCACCCGGCGAGCCGGATGCACCCCGTCAGGAGGCAGGTTGCGGTCAGACCGCGACGGCGACCTCGGCCACGACGCCCTTGGCGGCGGTCACGGCGTTGTCGACCGAGATCGACTTCGGTGCGAGGGTGCGCAGCGTCCACTCGCCGGGACCGGCGAAGAACCGGAACTGCCCGGTCGCCGAGGTGGGCACCTCAGCGGTGAACTCGCCCGTGCGGTCGAGCAGGCGGACGTACGCGTTGCCGACCGGCTGGCCGTCTCGCGTGACGATGCCCTGGATCACGGCTTCATTGGCGACGTCGACGCCGTCGAGGCTCGGGCCGCCCTTGATCGCGCCGCACATCAGGCGACACCCGGCTCGTCGCCGAGGGCGACCGGCACGGCGCGCAGAGCGCCGTACTCGGTCCACGAACCGTCATAGTTCTTGACGTTCTCGTGGCCCAGGATCTCCTTGAGCACGAACCACGTGTGCGAGCTGCGCTCACCGATGCGGCAGTACGCAATCGTGTCCTTGGCGTCGTCGAGACCGGCTTCGGCGTAGAGGGCCTTCAGCTCCTCGTCGCTGCGGAACGTGCCGTCGTCGTTGGCGGCCTTGCTCCACGGCACGTTGCCGGCGGTCGGGATGTGACCGCCGATCTGGGCCTGCTCCTGCGGCAGGTGCGCCGGAGCGAGGAGGCGCCCGGCGTACTCGTCGGGGCTGCGCACGTCGATGAAGTTCTTCGTGCCGATGGCACCGATGACCTCGTCGCGGAACGCGCGGATCGACTCGTCAGCGTCCTTGGCGACGTAGGTTGTCGCGGGACGCTCGACGACCTCGGTCGTCAGCTCGCGCGAGTCGAGCTCCCACTTCTTGCGGCCACCGTCGAGGAGGCGCAGGTTGTCGTGGCCGTAGTACTTGAGGTACCAGTAGGCGTACGCGGCGAACCAGTTGTTGTTGCCGCCGTAGAACACGACGGTGTCGTCGTTGCCGATGCCCTTGGCCGAAAGCAGCGCCTCGAGCTTCTCCTTGGTGACGAAGTCGTGGCGGACGCCGTCCTGGAGATCCTTCTTCCAGTCGAGCTTGACGGCGCCGGGGATGTGCCCCTTGTCGTAGGCCTCGGCGTCCTCGTCGACCTCGACGAGAACGATCGACGAGTCGTTGAGGTGTTCCTCGACCCAGTCTGCGGTGACGAGCGCGGATTCGCGGCTCATGCTGTACCTCCGTTGTGTGCCCGGGATGGGCGTTGGTTGATGAGACAGTGCGTGTTCGGTGCGGCGGATGAAGTTGTCAGGCGCGAGCCGGCGTGAACCGGCGCAGCACCAGGTAGAGCTCGCATCCGAGGCACAGGCCGACGGAAGCGTTGAGCAGGGCGGCCACGAGTGCGAACACCGTGGCGACGTAGCCGACCGTCGTCGCTCCCGCGAGGAAGGCGATCAGGGCGGCAGCGGTGAAGCCAAGTCCGACGAGCTGTGCGAACCGTGGCGGGCGGGCGTCCTCCAGCTCGGCCGGACGTCCGATGCGCGGACGTACGACCTTGGCGAAGAAGACGGCATAGGGAGAGGCCTGCAGGTTGACCAGGGCCGAGACCGCGAAGACCGCGACCTGAACCGCCAGCAGGACGACGTTGAGGGGCTCCGGCGTGATCAGCACGAGGGCCAGCACGACGGCGGTGATGCCGGCGTTGACTCGCAGACCTCGCGGGTCGACCTGTGCGGGTTGGGACATGGTGCTCCTGCGCTGGGGCACGACCCGGCGTGGCCTGGGCGTGCGGGAACTGACGGACGAAAGGTGTCAGCGCATGCGACACAGCGAGGAGCGGGTGCGGCAGTTGTCGACTGCGCGCCGCCTCGTCAGGTGTGTCGTCTCAAGCATGTGTTCAAGAGTAGGGACACTTCCCGGGTTGTTCACTCCCGAGTCTCACCATGTGGACGGTTGTCCCACATCGTGGCGCGACGGCTGGCATTGCAGTCCGTTATCGTCGCTCTCCGACGGCCTGTCCGAGGGCGGCGAGCACCTGTTCGCGTCTCGGCAGGCCTGAGGCGCGGGTCGACACGGTGCCTGCGCCGTCGAGCACCAGCACCGTGGGCGTCCGCAGGATCCCGAGCCTGCGGACCATGTCGAGATGCTCCTCGGCGTCGATGTCGACCGTCGTCACGCCGTCGACCTTGGCCGCGATGTCGGTGAGCAGGACGCGGGTCGCGCGGCACGGGCTGCAGAACGCGCTGGAGAACTGGACCAGCGTCGCCCGCTCGCCGAGCTCGGCCCCGATGTCGGTGGCGGTCAGGATCTCCGCGTCGGAGTGGGGCGGCCGATCCTTGAACCGGCCGTTCTTCGCCTTGACCGCCCACGCCGCGAACCCCGTGAGAACGAGGGCGGCGAGGAGCGCCACGATGCCAGCCATGCTTCCAGCGTACGTGGCGGATTTCAGCGGGCGCTGAGGTTCCGCTCCGTGGGCACCGGGACGGGGATGACGTGGTAGCGATCGCGTACGTCTGCCGTGTCGTTCAGTGGCCGGCCGCCGTACTCGACCCATGCGTGGGCCGGCAGGACACCTGCGGCCGGCGACGCCACGCCGAGACACAGCTCGACCTCGTGGCCTCGACGACGCGCCAGCCGGACGATCGTGACGGCTCGGGGCAGGCAGGTCCAGCCCGTGCGTCGGCGGCCGGCGACCGCCGTGACGGCCGCCGTCACGACCAGGACCGGCACCGGCACCGGCGCGCCGAGCCGCGGCGCGGCCTGCGCGCCGGTCGAGCTGCCGGCCGCCGACCGCATCGTGCCGGCGAACCCGCGGGTCCGCAGCGACAGCACGACCCATGGCATGACGGCGATCGACTCCGCGAGCGCGAACCAGAACGCCGGGCGGGAGCGCATCCGGCGAGCCCGGTCAGGCATGGCGCTCGGCCCCGAACGCCGCCGCCTGGGTCGTGTACATCTCGGCGTACGTGCCCCCGCGCGCCATGAGCGTCTCGTGGGTGCCGCGCTCGACGATCTCGCCCTCGGACAGCACCACGATGTCGTCGGCGTTCACGACGTTGGCGAACCGGTGCGAGATGACCAGGACGGCGCGGTCGCCGAACAGGGCGGTTGTCCCGTCGATCATCTCGCGCTCGGCGAGCGGGTCGAGCGCCGCCGTGGGTTCGTCGAGGACGACGACGGGGGCGTCGCGGAACACGGCACGAGCCATCGCGACGCGTTGCCACTGGCCGACCGACAAGTCGGTCCCGCCCTCGAAGGCAGGACTGAGCCAGGTGTCCAACCCGCGGGCGAGCCGGGTCAGGAACGTGTCGGCCCCCGACGCACGCGCGCTGGCCTCGACGCCCGCGCGGTCCACATGGCGTCGACTGTCGCCCAGGGCGATGTTGTCGTGCGCCGACAGCTGGTAACGCAGGAAGTCCTGGAAGATGACGCCGACCCGCGGCAGCCCGCCGGATCCGGTCAGGGCTGCGTCCCAGGTGATGGCTCCGCCATCCGGATCGTAGAGACGGCAGATGAGCTTGGCGATCGTCGTCTTGCCGGACCCGTTGGCACCGACCAGGGCCGTGACCCGGCCGGGACGGAGCGCCAGGCTGACCCCGCGGAGTGCTGGCACGGTGGCGCCCGGATACGTGAACGACACGTCGTCGAGAGCGACCGCAGCGCCGTCCGGGGCGGCCGTCCGGGCGGGAGCTGGCGACGTGCTGCCAGCCCGGGCCCGGTGAGCCCGGTCCACGAACGCGGCATGGTCGTCGAGGAACAACGACGACTCCTGGATCGAGCTGATCGAGCCACCGATGCCGCGTACGCGCGTCGTCAGCTGCTGGACGGCCACCGCGCCGATCGCCGCGTCGGCCAGCGGCACGCGACCATCGATGCTGAGTCCGACGAGCACCGCGAGGGTCGCAACGGTGATGACCGTCGCTCCGACCCCGGCCAGGAGCAGGCGACGCGATCGCAGGCGGGAGACGGCCCGGAACCCCTCGATCTCGTCGTCGTAGCGCTGCTCGTAGCGCTGCCGCAGGTGCTCCACGGACTCGAACGCCCGGATCTCCTTGGCCTCGTCGCGACCCGTGAGCAGCTCCTGCAGGTATTCGCGCTCCCGATTGATGGGCGTGATCGCCGAGACCGCCACGAACATCGCCCGGCTGTTGCGCCCCGCCACCAGCAACACCGGCAGCCCGACGAGCAGGGCGGCCGGGACGAGCCATGGTTCGACCGTCGCCAGGACGACTGCGCCCACCAGGCCACCGACCGCGGCGCCGGCCAGCTGCGAGACGGCCTGCACGAGGTCCCACGGCCGCTGCGCGGCTTGACGCAGGGTCCGCTGGAGGTGGTCCTGGAAGTCCGGCGACTCGAGCTCGGCCAACGAGACGGCCGACGCGACGTCCACGACAGTCGTGACGGACTGGCGCTCCACGAGATGGGCCATGAGCCACCTGACCTCCGCCTGCACCGCGGACGCCAGCGTCGTGAGACCAGTGCCCACGGCGACGCCGACCAGGCTCGGCACGAGCGGACCGATGTCGTCGGGTCGGTCAGCCACAGTCAGGTCGCGGATGAGCTCGCGTCCGGCCACGAGCAGCAGCACCAGTCCGATGCCGGACACGATCGTGCAGACGAGCAGGAGAACGTACTCGCGCGGCGCGGTGCGGCGGATGAGACGGATCGCCTCGACGGTGTTGCTCACCAGGGACGCGCCCGGAGCCCGGCCGGAGCCGCTCACGCCATCGTCGTCTCGATGAGCGCCGCCAACTCGGGGAACACGTCCCAGCGGCGCGGGAAGTCGACGCGCACGCACGGGACATCCATGGCCAACGCACTGGCGAGCAGGAAGGTCTGCGAGGCGACGGCGTCCTGCGACGCAGCCAGGTAGAACGAGTGGCGAGCGAGGCACGCCGTCGACTCCGACAACGACATGCGGTGGACGGCGAGTTCCGCGTCATGCCCGAGCTCGACGACGAGCGACACCGGCACCGGACCGGTGACCGGGCGGATGTCGGGGGTGACGCGATGCTTGGGGGCACCGTCGGCCATCGGACGGGACGGGAGCTCGGGCACGAGGGCCGTACGACTCGGCGCCAGGAGTCGTACGCCCGGATAGCTCGGCACGATCTCGTGCATGGACCCGGACTGCACCACGCGGCACGCATCGTCTGCGACGAATCGCCAACCGAGCTGGCCGAGTCCGGTCGTGGTCGTCGACTTGCCGCGCCCGCTCTCCCCGACGAACGCCACGGCACCGCCACCGGGTGCCTGGACGGCGCTGGCGTGCAGCACGAGATCGCCCCGCATCGCCAGCCATTGCGGGACGACGTGGTCGATCACGAGATGCGCGACGTGGTCGGCGTCGTCGGTGCCGGTGACGTCCACGGTGATGAGGGGCCGACGTGTCGACAGCTCGACCGTCATCTCCGCGAACCTCAGGACGACGCGCGATGCGGCCCAGCCCTTCTCGAGCCAGGCGTCGTCACCGGCGTCGAGATCGGCGAAACGTACGTCCGAGCAGCCCACCGTCCCGCAGCGGATCTCGAGGTCTGCGGTCAGGCCGACAGACGGCTGAAGCGGAAGCGGGATCGCGGAATCGACGCACAGGCCGTAGGCCTCGTACATGACAAGATCGCCCGCGCGTGGGCGTTCCAGACGTTTTCGACCGGGCTACTTCTTGCCGACCTTGCCAGATGAGCCGTCGAGGCCGAGGCCTGACTTGCCCTGGACGACCTGGGTGATGGCGCCGTAGCTGCGCAGCTGAGGGCGGACGTAGACAGAGGTCTGCTTGCTGTTGTTCATGGGAGTCTTCAATTCTGCGAGTGGGAGTAACACCAGAATGATGGGGAGTTCTCCCAGAATAACGGCAACTCTGCTCAAGCGTTACGTGAACGGTCAATCAGACATGTCTTCACGGTGAGCCCGGCGCTGAGGGCCAGCCAGAGCTGGAATCCCTGCGGCTCGCCCGGCGCCCGGTCGAACGACCGCTCCCCTGCGTCGTACGTCCGCAGGAAGGCAGCCGCATCGATCCGGTCGTCCAGGGCGGACAGGGCGCGCTCAGCTGCGGACCGGTCGAAGGCGGCGAACATCTTGCGGATGAACGGTCGGGTCAGCTCTGCCTTGTCGGTCCTCGTCGCCACGGACTGCGGCAGGCGATCGCCGAAGGCGCGGCGGTGCAGGCCGCGGCGCTCGCCGCCGAGCCGGATCAGGTCCTCCGGGAGCCGCAGCACCAGCTCGACCAGTCGGCGGTCGAGGAACGGATAGCGGACCTCGACGTGCCGCTCGGCCGCGAGGCGGTCGGTCTGCTCGTACGCGATGGGGTTGTAGGGCGTCGCGACGTAGTAGTCGCGCTGCTCCTGCTTCGCCAGCGGGCCCGTACGGTCCGGCCGCTCGGCGAGCGCCGGAAGCGGTGACCGGAGCCAGGGGTGGTCACCCGCTCGCCTTCGCTCCCAGCGTGCCGCCATCCGGCGCGCGACCATCCCTTCGGGATGACGACGGACGCGACCGAGCGCCGCCTGACGCGCGAAACCGCGGACGAGGCGCCACAGCGCCGCAGGTCGTGTGAGGCCGTCCCGGCGCAGCCATCGAAAGCCACCACCAAGGTGCCCGGACAGGGCGAGGTCGAGGGGGGCGAGGCTCGAGCCGTACAACGCCTCGTCACCGCCGACACCACTCAGCACGACGGAGCACCCGAGCGCGCGAGCAGCGGCATGGCGCGAGGCGGTGTCGGCCGCGTCGATGGAGTAGAGGGGCTGCTGTTGCGCTGCCACGTCCGTCGCCACGTCGAACGGGGGGATCGCCTCGACCGGGAGAACCTCGACGTCGAGGCCCAGATGGGCGGCCACCGCCGCCGCATGGTCCAGCTCGTCAGCCTCGGCGTCGTCGAAGGCACAGGTGAGGGCCGACATCGTCGCGCCGAGACCGACCGCGGTCGCTGCGACGGTCGACGAGTCGAGGCCGCCGCTCAGCTCGACCGCGATGCCGTCGCGGCAGCGCAGCCGGGATCGCACAGCCTCGTCGAAGCAGTCACGGACCCGGGTCACCGCCTCATCGATCGACAGCGCGAGCGGCTCGATCGACGGGTTCCACCAGCGCTCGACGACTGGTCCGGCAGCTCCAAGACGCAGCAGGTGCCCGGGCGGCAGCCGGTGGATCCCGCACCAGATCGTCCCGTCGACCGGTGGCTCGTCGATGAGGAAGCCGGCGAGATAGTCCTCGTCGACCTCGGCGATCGTCGCGACCTTCAGCACAGCTGACAATGCGGACGCCGCGACGAGCCCAGAACCGGTGTCGGCCCAATACAGCGGCCGCAGCCCGAACGCGTCCCTCGCCAGGATGAGCTCGTCCCGCTCTGCGTCCCACAGCGCGAGCGCGAAGTCGCCGACCAGGTGTTCGAAACAGCCGGCACCCCAGTGCTCGTACGCAGCAAGGATCAGGTCGGCGTCGGTGTCCAGCGCCTGCTCGACCCCGCGTTCCAGCCGGGCCCGCAGCTCGGCCCGGTTGTCGATCCTCGCATCTGCCGTCAGCCACAGGTCACGGCCGGGATGTCGCTGCGGCTGTTGCTCACGAGCAGCCTCCGGCGTCGTCCACAAGGCCGAGTGGAGGAGCGTGCAGCGGCCGACCGTACGACTCGACTCGCGATCCCGGCCGCGAGGCGCGATGGCCGCGGCGACCTGCCCAACGTCGCCGGGCGGGAACGGCTCGCCGTCCGCCAGCAGGACCGCGAACCCGCTCACCCGCGACGAACCCGCTCACTCATCGGCGACGACCAGGCCACGCTCGACGAGCTCCGCTGCCAGGTCCACAAGATCGGCCACGAGCTGGTCGCGATCGACGTCGTACTCGTCGACGATGACGTCGGCCACGGCATCGATCGTGCGGGGCTCGGCGAGCAGCTCGTACATGCGAGCACCAGCTCCGTCGAGGCCGAAGAACTCCTCGCTCGTCAGGTCGAGGAGGACGGTCTCGGTGCCGGCCTGCCTCAGCAGAACGCTGTCCGAGGCGTGCAGGACGGTGGTGGCGGACACTCGGGGCGGAGCCATCGCATACTCCTCGTGACGATCGAACGATCGCTTGAAGGCGGGCCCCGAACGCGAGCGAATGTAGCATTGATCCGGTGGAGATCTGCCCCGAATGAGTCAACGTGTGCCGTCTCATGTGAGGGCCGCCGTCCAGGCGATCAGCCTCGACCTGGCCACCGCGGAGGTCACCGCAGCACTGGCTCGTGAAGGCATCGACTCGGTGCTGTTGAAGGGGCCCGCGACGGTGCGCTGGCTCTATGCCGACGACCCGGACCGTCGGACCTATGTCGACATCGACCTGCTGGTCGCGCCCGACGCATTCGGGTCTGCGGAGAACGTGCTGGAGTCGTGCGGCTTCCGGCCCGGCCTCGGCCGGTTGCGTGCGGTCGAGCGCGAGTGGATGCCCGTGACCCCGTGGGAACGCGAGGGGTCGGCACCGGCCCAGGTGGATCTGCATCGCGGGTTCCACGGCATACGTGACTTCCAGGCGTTCTGGTCGGTGATGACCGCCCACACCGACGAGCTGGCGGTGCAGCGCCGCGCCGTGCGAGTCCCCGACGCGGCCGGCTGCGCCCTCATCGTGACGCTGCACGACACGGCGGTGGCCCGCACCGCCAAGGCGATTGAAGACCTCATGCGGGCGTTCGCGCGGTTCGACGACGCGACCTGGGCGGAAGCCGCTCGGCGGGCCGAGGCGTGCGGAGCCGCGGAGTCGTTCGCGCTCGGGCTGTCCCACCACCCCGCAGGTCGTGAGCTCGCGGCTCGGCTCGACCTGCCCGTCCAGCTGTCGGCCAGCGTCGTCGCTCGCGATCTGGCTGCGCCCGGTGACGACCCCGCACCCGCGGCAGCCGCCGCCCTGCTGCTGGAGCGCTTCGAGGACGCCCCACGCTGGCCAGAACGCGCGCGGATCGTGCTCAACATCGTCTTCCCCTCGGCGGACCACCTCCGCGCGCATCGCCCCTTGGCACGCCGCGGGTGGCTCGGCCTGGCGGTCGTACGGCTGACCTGGCCCTTCTCGTTGATCGCTCGCGCACCACGGGTGCTGCGGCTCGTTCGACGCGCGCGACGCACGACTGCCGACCATTCGTCGGCCGGCTGATCAGAGGCCGGGCGCACCCACGAGCTGGCCGCCGACGTACACGAGGGGCGCTGCAAGGGCGATCGACATCGCTCCGGGAAAGCCCCAGCCGGCGGACGCATGCGTGTGTCCGCGGGACCAGGCCCGCCCGAGCACCTGGCCCAGCACGCCGAACAGCGCCGTGGCCGAGCCGACCGTGATGCCGAAGGCCCACGTGAGGGTCGAGTCGAGGGCCAGCGTCACGGCTGCGCCGGCACCCGCTCCGGCGACGACTGCGAGCACGGCGCAGACGAACCGGTCGATCGGGACGAGCCAGACCAAGAGCCCGGCGGCGAGGCCTGCTGCACCGACGGCGACCGCCTCCGCGTCACCGAGGGACTGCGCGGCGCCGATCCATCCCGTCGACATTGCGGCAAACGCACCGAGCGTCACGGCGTACGCGGTGGACGGTACGAGGTTGGGGCGGCCGTCGGTGCGGAGCATCTGCGCGATCAACGCCACGAAGACCGACACCGCGATCGCCGGAAGGATACCGGCCAGCATCCCGCTGTCGGTCGCACCGACGACATCGGGCGACGTGCCTGCGGCGCCGTTCAACAGGTCCGGCGCCAACGTGATCGCCGTCGCGACGAGGCCGCCACTCAAGGCCGCCACGAAGTGCGGCGAACGGATCGAGTGGCCCGTCGCGTCGACCGCGCTGGGCGCCAGCGCGATCAGCACCTGGACGAGGACGACCGCTGCGCCGACGAACACCGGATCGGCGTAGGCCGCGAGCGTGATCGCGCCGGCCAGCGCGAGCGAGAGCAAGGTCGAACCGAGGCGTGGCACCCCCGCATGATGCCAGTAGGCGTCAGGCCGGCGGGCGCTAACCGCCTGCGAAGGGCGGGAGGAACTCGACGGTGTCGCCGGCGTGCAGCGCGATCGTGGCGGGTTCACGGGCGCCGACCGGGGTGTCGCCGACGAGGATCGAGCACGTGGCGATGACGTCGTCGAAGCGGTCCCGGGCACGGTGTCGCGTGCTGATCTCGGTCAGCAGCTCGGCCAAGGTGCCGGCGGGCACGTGCTCCTCGGCCACGCCTGCGGCCGCCCGCGCGGAGGCCCAGTAGTGCACTGTGACGTCGTTCTCATTCACGTCACCGCGTGGCAATTGTTCCGACACATGAAGTATTGTTGACCATGCAACGAGGCCACGGTGTTCCACCATGGCCTTTTCGCATATCTGGACCCGAACGACCCGGCTAACTCACGCGGCACCGGAAGGCTCACCATGTCCCACCTGCTTCTCCTCACCAAGAGCACGCAGTCGTCGGTCGAGGTGCTGCCGGCGCTCGCCCTGTTGCCGCACCACGTCAAGATCCTGCCCGCCGAGGCGAGTGCCCTGCTCGACGCGCCACCGTGTGACGCCGTCCTCGTCGACGGTCGCCACGACCTCGCGCAGGTGCGCAGCCTCACGCGGGTCATCCGTACGACCGGCATCGAGTGCCCCCTCATCCTGATCCTGACCGAGGGCGGGCTCGCCGTCGCCGCGTCCGACTGGGGCATGGACGACGTCATCCTCACGACTGCCGGACCCGCCGAGCTCGAGGCCCGCCTGCGGCTCGGCATCGGCCGCATCGCCGCGACGCTCGACGGCGACAACGAGAGCCACGTGATCTCGTCGAGCGGCCTCGTGGTCGACGACGCGACCTACACCGCGAAGCTCGAGAACCGCACGCTCGACCTCACGTTCAAGGAGTTCGAGCTCCTCAAGTTCCTCGCCCAGCACCCTGGCCGGGTCTTCACCCGCCAGCAGCTGCTGCAGGAGGTGTGGGGCTACGACTACTTCGGCGGCACTCGCACCGTCGACGTCCACGTACGCCGGCTGCGCGCCAAGCTCGGCACCGACAACGAGACGCTGATCGGCACCGTGCGCAACGTCGGCTACCGCTTCGTCGCGACCAAGACCGAGCCGGCCCGCGACACGGCTGACGCGTAGCTGCTCAGACCTGAGACGATGAGCGCATGGCTCATCTGACTGCACAGGAGCTGCTCGACCTGGTCCTCGACGAGGGTTCGTTCGAGTCGTGGGACGAGCCGGTCGACCACTCCGGCCTCGACCCGACCTATCGGCAGGAGCTCGCCGCGGCCGCGGAGCGCGCGGGCACCGACGAGTCGGTGCTGACCGGACGCGGCCTGATGCACGGCCGGCCGGTCGCGGTGCTGGTCAACGAGTTCCGGTTCCTGGCCGGGTCGATCGGCCAGGCTGCGGCGAAGCGGATCGTCTCGGCTGTACGTCGGGCGACCGCTGAGGGCATCCCGTTGCTGGCGACGACGGCCTCCGGCGGCACCCGTATGCAGGAGGGCACGCCGGCGTTCGTGCACATGGTCGACATCTCGCGGGCGATCATGGACCACCGCGCGGCAGGCCTGCCCTATCTCATCTATCTGCGACACCCCACGACCGGCGGGGTGTTCGCCTCGTGGGGCTCGCTGGCGCACGTCACGGTCGCCGAGCCCGGGGCGCTCATCGGTTTCCTCGGGCCCAAGGTCTACGAGCTCATGGAGGGCCGGCCGTTCCCGCCCAACGTGCAGACCGCGGAGAACCTCGCCGATCGCGGCATCATCGACGCGGTGGTGCTGCCCGACGAGCTGCCGCTGCTCGTCGACCGGGCGTTGAGCCTGCTGATCGATCCGCCCAAGCCGCAGACGCGCGAGCTGCGCAAGGGCGAGGTCACCCGCAAGCGGTCGGCGTGGGAGTCGATCCAGATCACGCGCGGGCGTCATCGCGCCGGCGTACGCGAGGTGCTGCGCTACGGCAGCGACGAGACGCTGCGCCTGCAGGGCACCGAGAAGGGCGAGCGCGACAGCGCGATGATCGTCGCGATGGCCCGCATCGACGGTCAGCCGTGCATCGTGATCGGCCAGGACCGGACGACCCAGACCCGCTTCAAGCCCATGGGCCCGGCCGCGCTCCGCGAGGCGCGTCGCGGGATGCGTCTGGCCAACGAGCTGCGACTGCCGCTGGTGTCGTTCATCGACACCCCCGGCGCAGAGCTGTCGCCCGAGGCCGAGCAGGGCGCGATCGCCGGCGAGATCGCGCGGTGCATCTCGTGGATGTCGACGATGCGGGTGCCGACGGTCTCGGTCATCCTCGGCCAAGGGTGCGGCGGCGGGGCGTTGGCTCTGCTGCCGGCGGACGTCGTCATCGCCGCCGAGAACGCCTGGCTGTCGCCCCTGCCGCCTGAGGGCGCGAGCGCGATCGTGCACGGCGACCTGGACCACGCCGCGGAGATGGCCGAGGCGCAGCGAGTCAGCGCGATCGACCTCTACGAGAACGGCACGGTGCACCACCTCGTCGCCGAGCCCGAGGGCGACACCCCGGAGCTGCTCGCTCGCGCGATCGCCGCCGAGGTCGGATCGCAGCTCGTGGCGCTGAGGGCACGATGAGCATCCTCGAGCTGGCGGAGCGCGCTGCTGCCGTCGACGGTGCCGAGCCGTTCAACGAGGCGAGCCTGTTCGCCCTCCGGGACGGCTCGCCCGCGCGGGTCCTGGTGCAGCTAACCGAGACGGACGGCACGATCACGGCGGCGGCGTACGCGGTCGGCGACGCACCCGTCGAGATCGTCGTCGACCCGGCGCATCGCCGGGCCGGCAAGGGTCGTCGCATCCTCGACGAGCTCCTGGCCGACGGCGAGGACCGCTACTGGGCGCACGGTGACCTGCCGGCGGCCCAGGCTCTCGCGGCATCGGCGGGTCTCACGCCGGAACGCATCCTGTTGGTGCTGCGCCTGACGTTCGACAGGCCGCCGGCACCTGAGCGCGTACCCGACGGCATCACCCTGCGGTCGTACGTTCCGGAGGACGCCGAGCAGCTGATCGCGGTCAACGCACGAGCGTTCGCGCACCACCCGGAGCAGGGTGCGATGGATGCCGCTGACTTCGCCCGGCGTACGTCGTCGGACTGGTTCGACCCTGCAGGACTGTTCGTCGCCGAACGGGACGGGCGCATCGTCGGGTTCCACTGGACCAAGGTCGAGGAGGGCATCGGGGAGGTCTATGTCGTCGGGATCGACCCCGAGGCTCAGGGCGGCGGCCTGGGCACCGCGCTCACGGCCCGTGGGCTGCGGCACCTCCACGAGCTGGGCCTGCCGATCGTCGACCTCTATGTCGAGGGCGACAACGCCCCGGCCCTCAAGGTCTATCGCAACCTCGGCTTCACGGACTGGAAGAAGGACGTCCTCTACTCACGCTGACGAGAGGGTTCAGGAAAGGCCGCGTTGGAGGGCGCTGGCAGCTCGGCGCATCGCCCGGGGTGCTGCCCTGCCGACGCCGACCATGTTGGCGAACGTGTGGATGAGCCCCTCCTCACAGACGTACTCGACGGGGACGCCGGCCGCCTTGAGCTTGTCGGCGTACGCCTTGCCCTCGTCGAGCAACAGGTCGAAGCCCGCCGTCACGACGTACGCCGGAGCGACGCCCGCGACGTCGTGGCGCAGCGGCGAGAGGCGCGGATCGGCCCTGTCCTCGTCGCCGAGGAGATAGCTCTCCTCGCCGAGCGCCATGAAGGCCTCGGTGAGGTAGAACCCTTCGGCGTACGTCTTGCGGCTCGGCGTCGTGTCGAGGAAGTCGGTCACCGGATAGAGGAGCAGCTGGAACGCCGGCTGGATCCCCGGGCCCGCGACCGCATGCTGCGCGACGAGCGCCGCCATGCAACCTCCGGCGCTGTCACCACCGACCGCGATGCGCGTCGGGTCGATCCCGATGCCCTTGGCGTGCTCGGTGATCCACTGCCATGCGGCCGACACGTCCTCGAACGCGGCCGGGAAGGGCGCCTCGGGGGCGAGCCGGTAGTCGACCGCGACGACCCGGACCTGGGCCTCCTCGGCGAGGAACCGGCAGGTCGCGTCGTGGCTGGCGAGGTCGCCATAGATCCAGGCGCCGCCGTGGAAGAACACGAGCGCCGGCGCATCGCCGGTGAGCCCGCGCGGCGTGTAGAAGCGCAGCGTCAGCGGGCCGCCGGGGCCATCGATCGTCCGGTCGGTGACGGCGCCGATGGGCAGGTTGCCACCCACGACCTTGGCGTCGGCGACGACCTTGGCGCGGCCCTTGCGCATCGGCAACGTCTCGGTGGCGGGGCCCTCGATCTTCTGGATCCGCAGCAGCAGCTGCATCTCCGGGTCGAGCGTCCGGCCGTCGATCACGACCGGCGAACCGGCGAGGCGCCTGAGGACCGGGCGCGGCAGCTGGAGGAGCGAGCGGGCGGTGACCCCGCGAGCGGTACCGGCGAGCTGGGCCACGAGCGACATGGTGGTCAAGGTAGCGCATCGGGATTTCGTTCAATCAGCGTTCATCTTCGCCTGTCAAAGTAGACATGTGGAGACCCATGACATGGCCGTTGCCGACCTCGAGGCCCCGGCGTCCCCCGACGAGTTCGACGTCGACCCCCCGTTCGACCCCGCAGAGAGTCCTGCCCTGCCGCACGACCGGTTCCTCGACCGCGAGCTGTCCTGGATCGCGTTCAACGCGCGGGTCCTCGAGCTGGCGCAGGACGACACGCTCCCGCTGCTCGAGCGCGTACGCTTCGCGGCGATCTTCGCGAGCAACCTCGACGAGTTCTTCATGGTCCGCATCGCTGGGCTCAAGCGCCGCATCGCGGCCGGTGTCGCGGTGCCGTCCGCCAGCGGCCTCAACCCCCGCGACGTGCTCTCCCGCAGCCTCGCGGCGAGCCAGGAGCTCATGGTCGCGCACGCCGAGACGTACCACGGAGAGCTCGTGCCGGCGCTGGCCGCCGAGGGCATCGAGCTGCTGCACTGGGACTCGTTGCGACCGACCGAGCAGGAGCAGATCAGCGCGCTCTACCGCGACCGGGTCTTCCCGATCCTGACGCCTCTGGCCGTCGACCCCGCGCACCCGTTCCCCTACATCTCGGGACTGTCCCTCAACCTCGCATTGGTCATGCGCAACCCCGACACCGGCAAGGACCACTTCGCCCGGGTCAAGGTGCCGCCGATCATCAACCGCTGGATGCAGGCCGACCCAGGCCGGTTCGTGCCGCTCGAGGAAGTCATCGCCGCACACCTCGACCTGCTCTTCCCCGGCATGGAGCTCATCGCCCACCACGCGTTCCGGGTCACCCGCAACGAGGACCTCGAGGTCGAGGAGGACGACGCGGAGAACCTGCTCAAGGCGCTCGAGAAGGAGCTGCTGCGACGCAAGTTCGGACCGCCCGTACGTCTTGAGGTCGAGGAGTCGATCGATCCCGGTGTGCTCGACCTGCTGGTCTCCGAGCTGGGCATCAGGGTCGACGAGGTCGTACGCCTGAGGGGCCCACTCGACCTGCGCAGCCTCAACGAGATCGCTGACCTCGACCGGCCCGAGCTCAGCTACGACCGGTTCGTCCCCGGCACCCACGAGCACCTCGCCGAGGTCGAGACCTCCAAGCCCGCCGACCTGTTCAGCGCACTGCGCAAGCGCGACGTGCTGGTGCACCACCCCTACGACTCGTTCGCCACGAGCGTGCAGCGCTTCATCGAGCAGGCCGCCGCCGACCCACACGTGCTCGCGATCAAGCAGACGCTCTACCGGACCTCGGGCGACTCCCCCATCATCGACTCGCTGGTCGACGCCGCACGCGCCGGCAAGCAGGTCCTGGTGCTGGTCGAGATCAAGGCGCGCTTCGACGAGCAGGCCAACATCCGCTGGGCCCGCAAGCTCGAGCGAGCCGGCTGCCACGTCGTCTATGGCCTCGTCGGCCTCAAGACGCACTGCAAGCTCGCGCTCGTCGTGCGCGACGAGCCCGACGGGCTGCGTCGCTACGCACACATCGGCACGGGCAACTACAACCCCAAGACGGCCCGCCTCTACGAGGACTTCGGCCTGCTCACGGCCGACCCCGACATCAGCCACGACCTCACTGACCTGTTCAACAACCTCTCGGGCTTCGCGCAGGACTTCTCCTACCGCCGGCTCATGGTCGCGCCGGCGGGTCTTCGCGACGGGATCCTGGAGCGCATCGACACCGAGATCGCACACCACGCGGCCGGCCGCCCCTCGGGCATACGCCTCAAGGTCAACTCCCTCGTCGACGAGGCCGTGATCGACAAGCTCTACGAGGCGTCCCGCGCCGGGGTCCAGGTCGACCTCATCATCCGCGGCATCTGCACGCTGCGGCCCGGCGTGCCGGGGCTCAGCGAGAACATCCGCGTGCACAGCATCCTCGGCCGGTTCCTCGAGCACAGCCGGGTCTACTGGTTCGCCGGTGGCGGCGAGCCCGAGGCATGGATGGGCTCGGCCGACCTGATGCACCGCAACCTCGATCGTCGCGTCGAGGTGCTCGTCCGCGTGCCGTCGGCGGCGCACACCGAGCAGCTCGGTGACCTGCTCGCGCGCTCCGTCGACCCCGAGACCACGTCATGGCACCTCGGCCCTGACGGCCAGTGGGACCGCCACGTCGGCTCGTCGGACCTGCAGTCGGTGCTGATCGATCGCGCCAAGGCCCGCCGCAGCCGCTAGCACGGTTCAGAGCGGGCAGGCGGCGAAGAGCAAGGGTCCGTCGCCGGTCATGTAGGCCGTGCTGTCCGGGTCGTGGCGGAACCGCAGCACGGCGGTGCTGCCGCGCACGGCGGCCGACCGCAGCACGAGCGACTCCTCGACCCGGCCGGAACGCCCGATGAACGGGCCGGTCGCCAGTGCCCGACGTACCTCGATCTGGTTGGCGGCGGCGGTCGGTGACCTGAACGCGAGCGCGAACCGCATGGTCTCGCTGCGCTTCGAGCCCGCGTCGAGGGCGCGGCCAGCGAACGTCGGCTTGGCCAGCGCACCGGACCGGTCGATCGCGGCACGCGCCTGCGCCCGCACGTCGGCACCCGCGTCGCGGAGCGAGGTCGACTGGCACGCGAACCCGCCGGTCTGCAGCAGCGCCGTGTCGGCGCCGCCGAGGCTGCCCGCGACGTCAGCAGCACTGCGTACGCTCAACAGCGACGGCGCGCCGCGGTGGATCGTCTTGAGCACCGCCGTGGCGTACGCCGGCCGGTCCGCAGCGACGATCAGCCGCTGACCGGCCACGAGGGTCACCGCCGCAAGCGTCGAGGCGAACTCAGAGCGCACGGCGGGACTGTCCTTGTCGATCGTCCAGACGTCGCCGTTGCGCGAGTAGCCGAGCTCCTTCAGGTGAGAGCGGACCGAGCCGAACGAGATCGAGCCGTCGAGCCGCGCGACCATCACCGAGCCGTCGCCCGCCTGCCCGTAAACCTCCCACTCGAGGTCCGCCGGCGACCAGCCGTAGGCGTCGTGCAGCTGCTCGGTGTACTGCCCGAGGACCGAACGGGTCGAGAGGTCACGCAGCGACGCGTCGTCGGTCAGGGCGGCGCGGTCCGCGGCGGTCGTCGAGCCGACCCCGAGCACGGTGCGGATCCGCGACCAGTCCGTGAACCCCGCGACCTGGGTGTCGGCGGGCAGCGTGTCGAGCGCCGACGTCAGGGCTGACCGGGCGTCGGCGGAGACCGTGCTGCCGGCCCAGCGGCCGCCCGCGATCGCCCCGGCGATGACGAGCAGGGGGACCACGACGGCGATCAGCACGAGCCGCAGTCGCATCCCGTCCATGTCTCCTTCATCCGCCGGCCACGTCCTCAGGGGAGAATACGCGTATGCCAAGTGAACGGATCATCAACGCAGCGGGTGGAGTGGTCTGGCGGAAGCGAACCACCGCGAGCCGGGCCGAACCGCGCGTCGACGTGCTCGTGGTGCACCGGCCGTCGTACGACGACTGGTCGTTCCCCAAGGGCAAGGTCGATCCGGGCGAGGCCCTGCAGGCCACGGCGGTCCGCGAGATCTTCGAGGAGACCGGTCTCCGCGTACGCCTGGGGCCCCCGCTGGTGCAGGTCCGCTATCCGATCGCGGCGGGCACCAAGGTCGTCGACTACTGGTCCGCGCGGGCGATCGGCGAGGGCGCGAACGAGGCGTTCGAGCCCAACAAGGAGGTCGACGAGCTCCGCTGGGTCGGCGTGCGTGAGGCACGCGAGCTGCTGACGTACGCCCACGACATCGAGGTGCTGGAGGACTTCCGCAGCCTCCGCGAGCGCCAGGGCCACCGAGCCCGCACCCTGATCGTCGCCCGCCACGGCAAGGCGGCCTCCCGAGACGACTACGAGGACGACCTCGAGCGACCTCTCACCGCCGTCGGGGTCGAGCAGGCGCAGGCGCTGGTCCCGCTGCTCGCTGCCTACGGCGTACGCCGAGTGGTCAGCAGCCCGGCGGTGCGCTGCGCCCAGACCGTCGAACCGTACGCGCACTCGATCAGCACGTTCCTCGAGATCGACGACCGGCTCGCGGAGGACACCCGGGCGGCCCAGGTCGAGCGCTCCGTCGCCGCACTGCTCGATCGCAAGAAGCCCGTCGTGCTGTGCTCGCACCGCCCCACGCTGCCGTGGGTGTTCGACGCGATCGGCAGCGACGTGCACCAGCTCGCGACTGGCGAGGCAATCGTCGTCCACCACCGCAAGGGCACGATCATCGCGACCGAGAAGCTGCCTTGACGGGCAGAACCACCGCACCACGACTCGACCGTTAGATCAGCGTTCACCTCTCGTTCACCCGCGGTCGGACATCGATACACCTGCCCCTCATAGCGTCACGGGACGTAAGCATCTAGAGAATCCCAGAGAGGGACCCCCCGTGAACCGCAACTCACTGCGCATCGCCGCCCCCGCGGCCTTGCTCGCACTCGCCTTCGGCCTCAGCGCCTGCGGTGCAGCGAATGAATCCGATGACTCGGGATCGAAGGGCACCGACACCAAGGTGTCCGGAACGCTCAACGCCGGCGGATCCAGCGCCCAGGAGGCCGCCGTGAACGCCTGGAAGAAGGCCTTCCAGACCACGAACCCCGACACCACGGTCAACTACGACCCGGTCGGCTCCGGTGGCGGCCGTGAGCAGTTCCTCGCCGGTGGCCTGGCGATCGCCGGCTCCGACGCCTACCTGGACGACGACGAGCTCGCCAAGGCCAAGGAGCTGTGCAAGGGCGACGTCGTCGAGGTCCCCGTCTACGTCAGCCCCATCGCCGTCATCTTCAACCTCGACGGCGTCAAGGACCTGAACCTGTCGCCCAAGACGATCGCCGACATCTTCGCCGGCAAGATCACGACGTGGGACGACGCGGCCATCAAGGCCGACAACCCCGACGCCAAGCTGCCCAGCGAGAAGATCACGCCGGTGCACCGCTCCGACGACTCGGGCACCACGCAGAACTTCACCGACTACCTGTCGAAGGCTGCTGAAGGCGCCTGGACGGCCGAGCCCGGTCAGACCTGGCCCATCAAGGGCGGCGAGGCTGCCGAAGGCACCTCCGGCGTCGTGGCCGCGGTCACGGGTGGCAAGGGCACGATCGGCTACGCCGACGAGAGCCAGGCCGGCGACCTCGGCCAGGCCAAGGTCAAGGTGGGCGACACGTTCAACGCCGCCACGCCTGAGGCTGCTGCCAAGGTGCTCGACACCTCCAAGCCCGTCGCCGGTCGCTCGGCCACCGACATCGCGATCGACGTCGACCGCACCTCCACCGAGGCCGGTGTCTACCCGATCGTCCTGGCGTCGTACCAGATCGCCTGCCAGGCGCCCGCGAAGGACGCTGCACTCATCAAGGCGTGGCTGACGTACGTGGCCAGCAGCGACGGTCAGGCTGCTGCCGCCGCCGGTGCCGGTTCGGCCCCGCTCACCGCGGAGTTCGGCAAGAAGGTCCAGGCCGCGATCGAGACGATCAAGGTCAGCTGACCCCGACCCTTGAGCTTGTCGGAAGGGCGCACGTCCTTCCGTCAGGCTCATGGGCCGGGTTCCGGTCCCCTCATTTCCTGAAAGGCACCACCTGTGACCAGCACGCAGGCTCCCGCTCCCGGCCGGGCTCCGATCCGCCGTCCCGGTGACCGCATCTTCTCCGGCGTCTCCTTGGGCGCTGGACTGCTCATCCTCGCGATCCTTGCCGGCGTGGCGATCTTCCTCACGGTCCAGGGCATCCCCGGGATCACCGCCTCGCCCGACGAGGTCAAGAGCGGCAAGAGCTTCCTCCCGTACGTCTGGCCGCTCGTCTACGGGACGCTGATCGCCGCGACCGTCGCGATGCTCATCGCGGTGCCGGTCGCGATCGGCGTCGCCCTCTTCATCTCGCACTACGCGCCTCGCAGGCTGGGCCAGACCCTGGGCTACCTGATCGATCTCCTCGCCGCCGTGCCGAGTGTTGTCTACGGCCTGTGGGGCATCGGCTTCCTCGCACCGCACCTGGTCCCGTTCTACGCCTGGCTCGACGAGCACCTCGGGTTCCTGCCGTTCTTCGGCCCGGCGTCGGCAACCGGCCGCACCATCTTGACCGCGAGCATCGTGCTTGCGGTCATGATCCTGCCGATCATGACCGCGATCTGCCGCGAGATCTTCCTGCAGACCCCTCGCCTGCACGAGGAGGCCGCCCTGGCCCTCGGCGCCACGCGCTGGGAGATGGCCCGGCTGGCGATCTTCCCCTACGCCCGCTCGGGCATCGTGTCGGCCGCGATGCTGGGCCTCGGCCGTGCCCTCGGCGAGACGCTCGCCGTCGCGATGGTGCTCTCGGTCGGAGTCGGCACGGTCACTGCCAACCTCATCGGCAGTGACAACCCCAGCACGATCGCCGCGAACATCGCCCTCGGCTTCGCCGAGGCGACCGGCAAGAGCGTCAACGCCCTGATCGCCAGCGGCCTGGTGCTGTTCGTGATCACCTTCCTCGTCAACTTCGCCGCCCGGTCCATCGTGGACCGCCGCAAGGAATTCTCCGGAGCCAACTGATGACGACCACTCTCACTCCGCCGCCCGTCGACGTCTCCCGCGAGCTCTACGGCGCACGGCTGCCGACCTGGGGCCCGCGCGCCGTCATCACCGCGGCCGTTGCCGCGGCTGCGGCCGCGTACGCCGTCGGGGTGAATCTCCTGCAGGCCGCCCTCCTCGCCTGGGTCATCTGCATGGTCCTGCCACTGTGGTCCGCCGCCGTCGAAGGTCGCCGCAAGGCGACCGACCGGCTCGTCACGACTCTGGTGTCGTCCGCGTTCGTGCTCGCGATGTTCCCCTTGTTCAGCATCCTGTGGACTGTCATCAGCAAGGGCACCAAGGTCTTGTCGGCAGAGTTCTTCACCAACTCGATGCGCAACGTCGTCGGCGAGGGCGGCGGCATCTACCACGCACTGGTCGGGACGCTCCTGATCACCGGGGCGGCCGCAGTCATCTCGATCCCGATCGGCATCTTCGCAGCGATCTACCTCGTCGAGTACGCCGAGGGCAACCGGCTGTCCCGCTGGATCCGGTTCCTGGTCGACGTCATGACCGGCATCCCGTCGATCGTCGCGGGCCTGTTCGCCTACGCGCTGTTCGTCCTGTTCTTCGGTGAGGGTGTCCGCATGGGCATCGGCGGCTCGGTCGCGTTGTCCGTGCTGATGATCCCGATCCTCGTCCGCTCGACCGAAGAGATGCTCAAGCTCGTGCCCAACGAGCTGCGGGAGGCGTCGTACGCGCTCGGAGTGCCCAAGTGGCGCACCGTGTCCAAGATCGTCCTGCCGACGTCGCTCGCCGGCATCGTCACCGGTGTCACGTTGTCGATCGCCCGCGTCATCGGCGAGACCGCTCCCCTGCTGATCATCGTCGGCACGACCGACTCGGTGAACTTCAACCTCTTCGACGGGCGTATGGCATCGCTGCCGGTCTTCGCCTTCGCGTCGCAGCGCAACCCCGGCATCCCGCCGGAGTTCAGCATCGACCGTGCGTGGGGAGCCGCGCTCGTGCTGCTGATCATCGTGATGCTGCTCAACCTCATCGCCCGCCTCGTCTCCTACTTCTTCTCGCCCAAGGGCGAGCGCTGAGTTCAGAAAGGACTCTGTCATGGCCAAGAGCATCGATGTCTCTGACCTGAACATCTTCTACGGCGACTTCCTCGCCGTGGAGGACGTCACCATCCCGATCGCCGCGAAGTCCGTCACGGCGTTCATCGGCCCCTCGGGCTGCGGCAAGTCGACCTTCCTCCGGTCGCTCAACCGCATGCACGAGGTCATCCGCGGCGCCCGCGTCGAGGGCAAGGTGCTGATCGACGGCCAGGACCTCTACGGCGCCGACATGGACCCCGTGAACGTCCGCCGGATGATCGGCATGGTGTTCCAGCGGCCCAACCCGTTCCCCACGATGTCGATCTACGACAACGTGCTCGCCGGGCAGAAGCTCAACAGCAAGCGCATGAAGAAGACCGAGGCCGACGACATCGTCGAGCGGTCGCTGCGCAGCGCCGGCCTGTGGGCGGAGGTCAAGGAGCGCCTCGACCGTCCGGGCTCGGGCCTGTCAGGCGGCCAGCAGCAGCGCCTGTGCATCGCCCGCGCGATCTCGGTCGAGCCGGAGATCCTCCTGATGGACGAGCCGTGCTCGGCCCTCGACCCGATCTCGACGAGCGTCATCGAGGACCTGATCCACGAGCTCAAGACGCAGTACACGATCGTCATCGTCACCCACAACATGCAGCAGGCGGCGCGCGTCTCCGACGAGACCGCGTTCTTCAACCTGTCGGGTGTCGGCAAGCCCGGCCGGCTCATCGAGCACGGGCGTACCGAGGCGATCTTCTCCAACCCCACCGACCCGGCCACCGAGGCCTACATCCAGGGACGGTTTGGATAACAGCTCCATCACGCACGAATGCCCCCACGCCGAGCGTGGGGGCATTCGTGTTCAGGACCTTAGTTGCCCGGGATGACCAGGTGGAGGATCACGTAGGTGATCGCGCCGACGGCGGCCGCGGCGGGGATCGTGATGATCCATGCGGTGATGATCCCCCGAGCCACTCCCCACCGTACGGCGCTGAACCGCTTCGTCGCTCCGGCGCCCATCACGGCCGATGTCATGGTGTGCGTCGTCGAGACCGGGGCGTGCGCGCCGATCGCCATGCCGTAGAGGACGAGCGCTGCCGTCGACTCGGCGGCGAATCCGCGCGGCGGGTCGAGCGCGATGATGCGGCGGCCCATCGTGCGCATGATGCGCATGCCGCCGGACATCGTGCCGAGCGAGATCGCACTGGCCGCCGCGATGATGACCCACAGCGGGATGTCGTCACCGCTGTGCTCCCCGCCGGCGATCAACGCGAGGACGATGACGCCCATGGTCTTCTGCGCGTCCTGCAGGCCGTGACCCAGGGACAGCGCCGCAGCCGAGACGGTCTGCGCGAGGCGGAAGCCGCGGTTGAGCGTGTGCGGGTTGGCGCGGCGGAACACCCACATGATCGTCAGCATGACGAGGAACGCGCCGCCGAAGCCGATCGCCGGGCTGACCACCATCGGAATGGCGACCTTGTCGACGACCTTGTCCCAGTCGACCGAGACGCCGGCTGCGAGGCCGACCCCGATCAGACCGCCGATCAGGGCGTGCGACGAGGACGACGGGATGCCGAAGTACCACGTGATGAGGTTCCAGACGATCGCCCCGACCAGTGCGCTGAGCACCACGGTCAGGGCGTGGTTGGACGACATGTCGTCGAACCCGGTGAGGATGTCCTTGATGGTCTTGGCGACACCGACGCCCAGCAGCGCTCCGACGAAGTTGAGGATCGCCGCCATCGTCAGGGCCAGGCGTGGCGTCAGAGCCCGCGTCGACACTGAGGTGGCGATGGCGTTCGCAGCGTCGTGGAAGCCGTTGGTGTAGTCGAAGAACAGGGCGATGGCGACAGTGGCGATCACCAGCGCCAGGGTGAGGTCCACGACTCAGGACTCCTTGACGGCGATCTGCTCCACCGTGTTCGCGACCGACTCGAGGGCGTCGATGGCGTGCTCGAGGGAGTCGACGACATCCTTGCGCTTGAGCACTTCGAGCGACTTGTAGTTGCCGCTGAACAGGTTGGCCACGATGCGGCGGTAGGAACGGTCGCCCTGGTTCTCGAGGCGGTTGATCTCGATCCAGTACTCGTCGAGGTCCTTCATGGTGCGAAGCCGGGGCATCGCCTCGGCGGTCAGCTGGGTCGCACGCTGCAGCACCTCGACCTGGGGCGCGAAGTCGGCCGGCAGGTCGCCGAGCTCGTAGAGGCCGACCAGGTCGACCGTCTCCTCCATGAAGTCCATGACGTCGTCGAGGCTGCTCGCGAGCCGGTAGATGTCCTCGCGGTCGAACGGGGTGATGAACGTGGAGTTGGCGCGCTTGATGATCTTGTGCGTCGTCTCGTCGGCCTGGTGCTCGGCCTCGCGCATCTGCTCGCCGATCGACTTCTTGTCGGTTCCGGTGTCCAACATCTGCGCCAGCAGATCGGCGCCGAGTACGAGGTGGTTCGCCATTTCGGTGAAGAGTTCGTAGAACGTCGTCTCAACCGGTCGAATGCGAAAACGCACGACTAGCTCCTGTCAATGCTGGGTAGGCCACGCCCATGCTAGAGGCAGGGCGCTCCAGAGTGTCAATCGCGGTGCCACTCAGGCGGTCATCCCGCTTTCGCGATCCCGAGGATCTCGTCGACCTCACGCTGGGAGAGGTGGCCGTCCTTGGATGAGGCCGCGATGATGAGCCGACTCGTCAGCTCGATCTCATCGAGTGCCTGGTCGTCGCGGAGGCGACTGTCCAAGGGCTCCGGCATCAGGGGCGCTCCCTCTTGCTTTCGGTCTGCACAACACACGGTCAGCCCGATCACGGCAAGCCGTGTCAGGGTTGTCCTCCCCTTCGGACGAGGTTATCGGGTCACCCCTCGCCGCGCACGCGATTTCCGGTTTACGACCCGTATGTCACAGGATCCAGGACTGTCTCGTCCCAGGTACGACAGCGAAGTCGAACCTGGAAGGTGACCATCATGCGAGTGTTCGTGGCAGGCGGGACCGGAGTGATCGGCCAGAGTCTGATCCCCCAGCTGGTGGCCCAGGGCCATCACGTGACGGCGACGACGACCAACGTCGGCAAGCTGGACGTGCTGAGCCGGCTGGGAGCCGAGGCGGTCGTGATGGACGGACTCGACGCGGCAGCCGTCGGCGAGGCAGTGGCTGCGGCGGAGCCGGACACCATCGTCAACCAGATGACCGGCCTGTCGCCGACCCACGGCGGCAAGCTGAACCCGCGGAAGGCGGACCGCTACTTCGAAGCCACCAACCGTCTCCGCAGCGAAGGCATCGACCACCTGTTGGCGGCCGCCGAGGCGACCGGCGTCTCCCACGTGGTCTCCCAGAGCCACGCCAGCTTCAACGGGCTGCGCGAGGGTGGCTGGGTCAAGACCGAGGAGGACCCACTGGAGGTGGTCGAAGGCACCAAGGCGGTCAACCACCTCGAGGACGTGGTGCTCAAGGCCGGTGGCGCGGTCCTGCGCTATGGCGGGTTCTACGGCAACGGCGCCGACGAGGAGCAACTGAAGTTCGTACGCAAGAGGCTGGTCCCGATCCTCGGCGGCGGTGCGGGCCACTCCTCGTTCGTCCACATCGACGATGCCGCGAGCGCGACCGTCCTGGCGGTGGAGCAGCGCGTACGAGGCGTGTTCAACATCGTCGACGACGAGCCCGCCCCGTTCAACGAGTGGCTGCCCTTCTATGCGAAGTGCGCCGGCGCCAAGCCCCCGCGACGGGTGCCCGCGTGGCTCGCGCGACTGCTGATCGGAGACATGATGGTGGGCATGATGACCGAGGGGCGCGGCTTCTCCAACGCCAAGGCCAAGCGCGAGCTCGGCTGGGAGCTGCGCTACCCCAGCTGGCGGCAGGGGTTCGCGAAGGAGCTGGCATGACCCGCACCGAGGAGTTCGAGGACCTGCGGGGGCTGCTGTTCTCCATCGCGTACCGGATCCTCGGCAGCGTCGCCGAGGCCGAGGACGCCGTTCAGGAGACCTGGCTGCGCTACGAGGCCACGCCGACGGAGCCGACCTCGACGAAGGCGTTCCTGTCGGCGGTCGTGACCCGTATCTCGATCGACGTGCTGCGCTCGGCCCGCGTGCGCCGGGAGGCGTACGTCGGACAGTGGCTGCCCGAGCCGCTGCTGGACGACCCCTACGAGGACCCCGAGCGGGCGGCCGAGCTGGCCGACTCGGTGTCGATGGCGGCCCTCCTGCTGCTCGAGCGGCTGAGTCCGCTCGAGCGCGCGGTGTTCGTGCTGCGGGAGGTGTTCGGCTTCGGCTTCCCCGAGGTCGCCACCGCGGTCGGCCGCTCCGAGGTGGCGTGCCGTCAGCTCGCCACGCGGGCCCGGCGCCACATGGATGGCGGGCAGGCCCGGTTCGAGGCCGACCGCAAGGAGCGGGACGTGCTCGCGGCCCGGTTCTTCGATGCACTGCTGGGCGGCGACGTCGACGGACTGCAGGACCTGCTCGCCGCCGACGTCCAGATGGTCGGCGACGGTGGCGGCAAGGCCCCCGCGTTCGCCAGGATCGTGCACGGCGCGGCCAACGTCGCGCGGGTACTGGCCGGCAACTTCCCGCTGCTCGCCGAGATCGACGTCCACCTCCAGCCGCGCCTGCTGAACGGTGACCCCGGGGTCGTCCTGCGGGATCGCGACGACCGGGTGGTCGGCACCATGACGCTGGAGGTGCTCGACGGCCGGATCCAGACGATCCGATCGGTCGTGAACCCCGACAAGCTCGGGCACGTCGGCCCCGTCGGCGACGGCTGGGCGCTGGCCGAGGCGATCAAGCAGGCCCGCCGGTCGGGCAGCTGACCTTTCCGGTTCAACGAACCGGACCGGCCACTGGCAGACTGTGTACGCGCGTCATACGGCGCGGGCCTCTAGCTCAATTGGCAGAGCAGCGGACTTTTAATCCGCGGGTTGTGGGTTCGAGTCCCACGGGGCCCACTCAGCTTGGTTCACCGCGTGGTGCTGAGGGTGATCAGCTCGGGGCCGGAGGTCGTGCCGCAGCAACCACCGCCGGAGGGCTCGGCGTCGAACCCGCCGGCACCGCCACATACGCCGGTCTCGGGCAGCGTCAGCTCGACGCGTGCCGCGGACTCGTGGTCGCCGGCGATCTCGGCCACGACCGACCGGGTCTGCTCGAAACCGGTGAGCGTGAGGAACGAGGTCGCACGCCCGTACGACTTCATGCCGACGAGGTAGAAGCCGACCTCGGGCTGCGCGAGCTCTTTGGCGCCGTGCGGATAGACCGTGCCACACGAGTGCACGTTGGGATCGATGAGGGGTGCGAGTTGGCGCGGTGCCTGGAGCACAGGGTCGAGGTCGAGCCGGATCTCGGACAGCATCGACAGGTCGGGGCGGAACCCGGTCAACGCGATGACCTCGTCGACCCCTTCGAGCTCCTGCCCGTCCATCGAGGTGAGCGTGAGCGTGCCGTTGTCCGCGCGTACGACCGAGGCCGTGCGGAAGCTGTTGAGCGTACGGACGGGCCCGGACGACACGGCTTCGGCGGCCCGGCGCCCCAGGGCTCCGCGCTCGGCGAGCTCGTCGTCGTCGCTGCCCTCGAACGCGGCTCCGACGCTGGCCCGGCGGACGAGCCAGGAGACCCGCGTCGAGGGGTCCTGCTCGGCGAGGGCCACGAGCCCGATGAGCGCGCCCTTGGCCGACGCACCGGTGCCGGCGACGACGACGTGCTTGCCGGCATAGCGCTCTCTCGTCGCGGGGTCGGCGAGGTCGGGGATCCGGTACGTGATGCGGTCCGCGGCGGCCTGTTCGCCGAGGGCCGGCAGCCCGTCGCCGCCGAGCGGATTGGGGCCGGTCCATGTACCGGACGCGTCGATCACGGCTCGCGCGGAGATCCGCTCAGCGCCTGCTGCCGACTCGACGTGCACCGTGAACGCCTGGTCCTCACGTCCGGAGTCGACGAGCCGGTCGCGCCCACTCTTGGCGACGCCGACGACCTTCGTGCCATATCGGACGGTCTCGCCGAGTGCGTCCGCGAGCGGCTGCAGGTAGTCGTCGGCCCACGTGCCGCCGGTCGGGTACGCAGCCTGGTCAGGGCTCGTCCAGCCGTTCTCGTCGAGCAGCTCGGCGGCGGCCGGGTCGACGAGCTCCGACCACGGCGAGAACAGGCGTACGTGCGACCACTCCCGCACGGCCGCTCCGGCAACCTGGCCGGCTTCGAGCACGAGGAACGGCAACCCACGACTGCGCAGCTGCGCGGCGGCCGCGAGGCCTGCGGGGCCGGCACCGATCACGGCGACGGGAAGCTCGGGGTTCTGCAGGTCCGGCATGGGGCGCTCCTGATTCATCCAAAAGTTTCGATGAATGCGACTGTACCCTTTCATCGACGAATGTCAATGAAAGGGTATGCTGGATCCATGCCGACCTCGCTGACCGTGCTCGAGTCCGCCGCCACCGCGTGCTGCTCCCCCATCACACGCGGAGCCCTGAGCGCCGAGGAGGCGAGTGAGCTTGCGGCTCGCTTCAAGGCGATCGGTGACCCGACGCGCCTGCGTTTGCTGTCGCTCGTCGCGGCGAATGAAGGTGGCGAGGCGTGCGTCTGCGACCTCAACGAGCCCCTCGACCTGTCGCAGCCCACGGTGTCGCACCACCTCAAGATCCTGGTCGACGCCGGGTTGCTGACCCGTACGAAGCGCGGCACGTGGTCCTACTACGCGCTGGTCCCGGGCGCCCTCCCGATGCTTGCGGAGACCCTGCAAGTCTGAGTCAATTCGCGGTCTGACGACCATCCTTTCACATGGGTACGACACGTGATTTGGTCCGCCATTTCAGTGAATAACCTCTTGTCATCGAACAGGTGTTCGACTAGAGTTGGAGTATGAACCCGCAGCCCACGATCGACGCGATGCGCACCGCCGCGCAGACGCTCCGTGGGGGCGATGTGCGCGAACAGCTGCATGCCCTGCAAGAGGCGCAGCACGCGATCGACGCGGCACAAGCCGTCCTGTTGGTGGAGCTGGAGGCGTCGAAGGACTACGAGCTCGACGGCGCGTCGACCCTGAACACGTGGGTCCGAAACCAGCTGCGGATGAACTCTGGTGAAGCCAACACCCTGGTCCGCGGCGCGATCATCTCCCGCGACTTGCCCTCAGTTGCCGAAGCTGCCTTCGATGGTCGGATCAGCACTCAGCACGTGCGGGCGTTCGTCTACGGGTTGCGCCACGTCGGGCTCGAACCGATGCGCCAGCACGAACAAGTCCTGCTCGCCGTGGCGTTGGAGCACGCACCATCCGACCTGTTCGAAGCCGTCAAGCACCTCAAAGCCCTCGTGCACCCCGAAGACCTCGACGACGCCTGGGAACGCGGCATGGATCGCGAAGACTTCAACGTCGAAGCAGTCCCCGACGGCTGGCACGTCAACGGTTTCCTCAACACGATCACCGGCGCCAAGCTCAAAGCCGTCCTCGACTCGGTGTCAGCACCGCGGGACAAGGACGACGACCGCACCGGATCGCAACGCCGGGTCCAAGGCCTCGACGACCTGCTCGACAGCATCCTGGCTGGCGGGCTCCCCTCGGACAAGGGCGTCCGACCCCACGTGTCCGTGTTCGTCGACGCCGACACCGTCGCCGCAGCCGCCGAACACGTCCAGCAGGCCACCGAGAAGCCGTTCACGACACCCGACCCGATGCCCGAAACCGAACCCGCGAAACTCGCAGGGCACGGTGCGATCGGACCCCACCTGCTGATGTACCTGGCGTGCATCGGCGACACCACCGCGTTCCTCACCCAACACCGCGACGGCCAACAAGCCCAGATCATGAATGCCGGGACCATCAAGTACCAACCCACCCTCCTGCAACGCCGCGCCGTCCTCGCCCGCCAGAAGGGCGTGTGCGCCACCCCGGGTTGCAAGCACACACATCTGGAGATCCACCACACCATCTGGTGGCCCCACGGCGGACCCACCGACCTCGACCTCCTCATCGGCCTCTGCGTCAGGTGCCACCACCTCCTCCACCGAGGCCGACTGGCCATCACCGGCAACGCCGTCACCGGGTTCGAGTTCACCAACCACACCGGCCGCACCCTCCGCCGCCGACGACAAACCACCCACCGCCAAGCCGCCTGACCACACGTCCGGCGGCCCACCGGCGCGCCCGAGTGCGGGCAACCAAGGATCAGTCGAGAGAGGCGATCAGCTGCTCGACGCGGGCCCTGATCTCATCGCGGATCGGGCGGACCGCGTCGATGCCCTGGCCGGCCGGGTCGTCGAGGACCCAGTCCTCGTAGCGCTTGCCGGGGAAGTACGGGCACTCGTCACCGCAGCCCATCGTGATGACGACGTCCGACGCGACCACCGCGTCATCGGTCAGCTTCTTGGGCTGCTCGCCGGCAATGTCGATGCCGACCTCGGCCATGGCCTCGACCGCGACGGGGTTGATCTGGTTGCCGGGCATGGACCCGGCAGAGCGTACGTCGATCCGTCCCTGGCCGAGCGACTGCAGGAAACCCGCAGCCATCTGCGAACGACCGGCGTTGTGCACGCAGACGAACAGGACACTGGGGCGATCAGGCATGGGGTTCTCCTTGATGGGTGTGCGGCGTGACCGCCTGCGACGGATAGAGCGCGAGGACCAGCACGATGCCGATCGCTGCGCCGACGATCTGCGCCAGGACGAACGACGGGACCGAGGTCGGCGCGATGCCCGCGAAGGTGTCCGAGAACATCCGGCCGAGCGCCACCGCGGGATTGGCGAACGACGTCGAGCTCGTGAACCAATAGGCCGCGCCGATGTAGGCACCCACTGCCGGCGCCACCACCGCCGTCCGGTCCGTCCGCACGAGCGCGAAGATCAGCAGCACCAGGCCTGCCGTTGCGACCACCTCACCGAGAAGGTGGCTGCCGCTGGCTCGTTCGTGTTCCGAGAACGTCGTGCCGACGTCGAACATCGCGTTGGCCAGCAGGGCGCCCGCGACCGCTCCCGCCGATTGCGCGGCGACGTACGGCACGATGTGGCGCGCCGAGAAGCCTTCGAGATCGCGTCGGGACAGGAACCAGTCGGCGACCGTGACCACGGGATTGAAGTGCGCGCCCGAGACCGGGCCGAGCATCAGGATGAGGACCGCGAGGCCGAGGACAGTCGCGGTGCTGTTCTCGAGAAGTTGGAGACCCGTGTCGCGCGGTGAGAGGTCAGCCGCCGCGATGCCCGAGCCCACAACGACGGTGACCAGCAGGCCGGTGCCGAGCAGCTCGGCGAGAAGCCGACGGCCGAGCGGTTGGGGAGCGGTCGCAGTCGGCGCGTCACTGTTCGTCACGAGCTCATCTTGACGTCTCACAGTCACTCAGTCAAACTCGACTCAATGACTACTGAGCGAACTGCCCTTGAGGCACGGGCGGCACACCACGCAGCGCTCGCCGACGCCGCACGCCTCGCCGTGATGGATGAGCTCACGCTCGGCGACCGGTCTCCCAGCGAGCTCCAAGCGATGCTCGACCTGCCTTCAAACTTGATGGCCCACCACCTCAAGGTGCTGGAGGACGCGGGGTTGATCCTCCGGAGGCGATCCGAGGGTGATCGGCGCCGCACCTACTTGACGCTGGTCGCCGACGCCCCCGAGGAACCGGCCCCAGCTCCGGGGCTGCGTGTGGGACGTGTGGTGTTCGTCTGCTCAGCGAACTCCGCACGCTCTCAGCTGGCGGCCGCATTGTGGCGCAGGTCCAGCACGATCTCCGTCGCATCCGCGGGGACCCATCCTGCTGAACGCGTCTCCGAGGGCGCCAAGGCTGCAGCTAAGAGACACGCACTCAAGCTCACGCGTACGAAGCCACAACGGCTCGCCGACATCGCCTCGGCAGACGACTACATCGTCGCGGTGTGCGACAACGCCTATGAAGAGCTTGGCTCCCGGGTCGCCCTGCACTGGTCGATCCCCGATCCCGTGCCGAACGGGAGTGACGCCGCCTTCGACTCGGCGTACGCGGAACTCGACCGCCGCGTCAGGAGACTCGCCCCGCTGCTGACCGCGTCGTGACCTGACCGTCGCGGATCTTCCGGCTCGAGAGCGGGCCGCCCAGCGCAGCGCTGATCCAGCACAGGTCGAAGAGGCCGGCGCTCAGCGGGAAGAAGCTCCACGTCATCGCGGCGACGCCCCACCAGTGATCGCGAAAGAGCAGCCCGAACGTGAGCCAGGCGAGACCGGCGACGAGCCGGAAGGCGCGACCGTGCGTGCCGTTGACCCAGCGGGAGAAGCCCGTGGCGTTGAACCGTGCGGCGGTGGAGTCGTGCGACATGTGCTGTCTCCCTAGAAAAAGTGGTGTCACACTCAGTCTCATGACGAGCGTCGGCGCCGACCATGACCGGGATGCCGCAGCCCCTGACCGATCCGCCGCGCTTGCCGAGGCCATCGCCCAGGTGCAGCTCTCGGGCGCGATGTTCCTGCACGGTGAGTACACCGAGCCGTGGGCGTACGAGTCACTGCCGACGCAGGACGCCACGGCGGTGCTGGCGCCCGGCGCCACGCGCATCGTCATCTTCCACGTCGTCGTGTCGGGCAGCTGCTGGGTCGAGGCCGGATCGCACAAGGTCTGGGCCCACGAGGGTGACGTCATCGTCATGCCCTACAACGACCAGCACCGCATGGGCGGTCACGAGGACGCCGAGCTGGTGCCGATCACGCAGCTCGTCGCCCCGCCGCCGTGGGACTCGCTGCCGCACATCGTCCACGGGCTCGGCGGTGCCCGCAGCGAGCTGGTGTGCGGCTACCTGGTGTGCGACGACCGACTGTTCGATCCGCGCATGCGCGTCTTCCCGCCGGTGTTCGTCGTGAGCCCGCCCGAGGGCCCCGCCCGCTCGTGGGTCAGGGCCAGCAGCGACCTCGTGCTCCAGCAGACGAGCCAGGTCGGCGACGACCGGCTCGCGGCACCGACCGACGTGCCGCAGCTCCTCCTCCGCGAGGTGCTCAAGCTCCACCTGGCCGGCGCACCCGCGACCGACACCGGCTGGCTGGGCGCCCTGCACGACCCTGTCGTCGCGCCCGCCCTCGCGGCGATCCACGGCGACCCGGCGCGCAAGTGGACCCTCGCCGATCTCGCGCGCGAGGCCACGGTCTCCTCGACGGTCCTCGACGAACGGTTCCGCTCGGTGCTCGGCCTCGCCCCGATCCGCTATCTGACGGGCTGGCGTATGCACGTCGCGGAGGACCTGCTGCGCTCGACGACCCTGCCGGTCACCGTGGTTGCACGCAGGGTCGGGTACGAGTCGGAGGAGGCGTTCAGCCGGGCGTTCAAGCGCGACCACGGCACGGCGCCCAGCGTCTGGCGGGTCACCGGCTGACGATTCGGCGGCATACTGACCCGATGGACGTCACCGCTTCGGTCGAGGAGCAGGTCTCGAGCGTCGCGCGGCAGATGCTGACGCAGCGCGACGCGTTCGCCGCGGCGCTCTTCGAGGTCACGTTGCAGGAGGTCAGCGACCTCGACCACGACAGCCGGCTGCGGGCGCTGCTCGAGGCCAGCATCAGCGAGAACATCGTCGCCGCCGTCAACTTCCTCGAGCACGGCACGCCGGTCGAGGAGCTCGACGCCCCGACCGCAGCCCTGACGTACGCCCGCACGCTCGCCCAGCGCGACGTGCCGCTGTCGGCGCTCATCCGGGCCTACCGGATCGGTCATGCCCGGTTCCTCGACGTCGCCCTCGGGCTCATCAACCCGACGGCGGACCAGATGGACGTCGTCCTGCACTTCGTCAGCCGGGCCGCGGCTTACATCGACAAGGTCTGCGAGCAGGTCGGCCGTTCGTACGAGGCCGAGCGCGATCGTTGGGTCAGCAGCCGCAGCGGCCTCCGGCAGCAGTCCGTCAACGAGATCCTGAGCGGCACGAGCAACGACATCCGGCAGGCCGAGCAGACCCTCGCGTACGCCCTGGACGGCACGCACGTCGCGCTCGAGGCGTGGCCGCACATCGACGTCTCGGGCTTCGACGTCGTCAAGCTGTTCGACGACGCCAGCAAGGTCGTGGCGCGGACCCTCAAGGCGGTCGGCCCGCCTCTGATCGTGCCCAACGACGAGCGCGAGGTACGCATGTGGTTCCGCGTACCGCCCGCGAGCGTGGTGGCGTCGACAGAGCTGGGCCGCGCGCTCGAGGCCGCCCAGCTGCAGGTGCACCTCGCCGTCGGCAGCCCGGAGGACGGCGTCGCCGGGTTCCGCCGCAGCCTCCACCAGGCCGAGCGGGTCAAGGAGATCAAGCTCGCCGGAGCCGGGCGGGCGCCACAGGTCGTGACCTATCGCGAGGTCGCACCGGTCGCCCTCATGGCAGCCGACCTGCCGCAGCTACGGGCGTACGTCCTGGCGGCCCTGGGCGGGCTGGCGGTCGACGACGAGCGGTCCGCGACGCTGCGTGAGACCTTGCGGGTCTTCCTCGACCACAACCGCAGCTACGCCGGCGCCGCGGAGGCGATGACGCTGCACCGCAACTCGATCCAGTACCGCGTCCAACAAGCCCTCGCCTCGTGCGGCCGGCACCTCGACGAGCCCGGCGTGGTGTTCGAGCTGCAGGCTGCGCTCGAGGCGGCACACTGGCTCGGCGGCGCAGTCCTCGCGAAGCCCTGAACGCCGCTTCGTGCGCACCGCACAAAGCGATGCGACAGGTTCGTCGCGCCGACATATGGTGCCGGGCAGCGGCGAGTCCGTAGCGTCCCAGCCATGGGTTTCATGTCGCCGGAGCTCCCCGAGGTCGACCACAAGACGTGGCCCGGCCTGCCGCGGGCGGAACGGCTCAAGGTGCTCTCTCGCCACTGGGTCGAGCATGGCTTCGGGACGCCGTACGCGGTCTACCTCCTCTATCTGGTCAAGTGCGCGTTCTACTGCGGCGGCGCCGCGTACGTCATCTCGCTGACCCCGGGCATCGGCGGGCTCGGCGACATCAGCACGTGGTGGGACGAGCCGATCGTCTACCAGAAGCTCGTCGTCTGGACACTGCTCTACGAGGTCCTCGGCCTCGGTTGCGGCTTCGGCCCGTTGACGCTGCGCTTCGTCCCGCCGATCGGCGGCTTCCTCTGGTGGCTGCGACCCGGCACGATCCGGCTGCCACCGTGGCCGGGCAAGGTCCCGCTGACCCGCGGTGACACCCGCACCGTCGCCGACGTCGTCCTGTACGCCGGGGCGCTCGGCTCGGCGGTCTGGCTGCTGACCCGCCCGGGCACGGGTGACCTCGGGCTGCTCGACGAGAAGGCCGCCATCCCCTTGATCGTGCTGCTCGCGGTGCTGGGGCTGCGGGACAAGACGATCTTCCTGGCCGCCCGCGGCGAGCAGTACTGGCTGACGCTGTTCCTGTTCTTCTTCCCGTACGTCGACATGGTCGTCGGGTTCAAGCTCGTGATGCTCGCGCTGTGGTGGGGTGCAGCGACGTCGAAGCTCAACCACCATTTCCCGTACGTCGTCGCGGTCATGATGAGCAACAGCCCGCTGATCCGGTCCGAGGCGATCAAACGACTGATGTATCGCGACGCGACGCACGACCTGCGCCCGTCCTGGATCCCGCGACTGCTCGCGCACGGCGGCACCGCCGTCGAGTTCGGCGTGCCGGCCTATCTCGTGTTCGTCGGCGGCGGTGGTCCGCTGACGTGGGCAGCCATCATCTTCATGGCGATCTTCCACCTCCACATCCTGTCGACCGTGCCGATGGGCGTGCCGCTGGAGTGGAACCTCTTCTTCATCTTCTCGCTGTTCTACCTGTTCGGCGCCCACTCCGAGACCGGCATCTACGACCTGACGTCGCCGGGCATCCTGTTCATCCTGGTGCCGGCGCTCGTCGGGCTGCCGGTCCTCGGCAACCTCAAGCCGCACCTCGTGTCGTTCCTGCTGTCGATGCGCTACTACGCGGGCAACTGGGCGACCAGCGTGTGGATCTTCCAGGACGACGCCACCGAGGCGCGGCTCGAGTCGGGGCTCACGACGTCGAGCCGCTTGCCGATCAACCAGCTCGCCACGCTGTACGGTCCCGAGGTCGCCGACCTGATGATGCAGAAGGGCATGGCCTGGCGGTCGATGCACACCCACGGGCGAGCGCTCAACGGCCTGATCGACCGGGTCGTCGGCGCCGAGTCGGGCCACACGATCCGGGACGGCGAGTTCGTCGCCGGCGTAGCGCTCGGCTGGAACTTCGGCGAGGGGCATCTGCACGACGAGCAGTTGCTCGAGGCAATCCAGTCGCGCTGCGGCTTCGCCGAGGGCGAGCTCCGCGTCATCGTGCTCGAGTCCCAGCCGTTCCACGTCCAGCGGCAGGCGTACCGCATCCATGACGCTGCGGCCGGACTCCTCGAGGAGGGCCAGGTCCTGGTCGCCGACATGCTCGAGCGGCAGCCGTGGCCCGAGGACGGGCCCGACTATCCGGTGCACCTGACGGAGCGACGTATGACGGGTGCGCGATGACGACTGCCACCGTCGTCGGCAGCGGACCGAACGGACTCGCCGCCGCATTGACGCTTGCCGACGCAGGGGTCGAGGTCACGGTGCTGGAGGCCCAGGACCGGTTGGGCGGCGGCGCGAGCTCCAGCGAGCTCACGCTGCCGGGACTCGTGCACGACGACTGCTCGGCGATCCATCCGCTGGCGATCGGCTCGGCGTTCGCGAAGCAGTTCGACCTCACGGCGGCGGGCCTGACCTGGCGCTGGCCGGAGGTGCAGTTCAGTCACCCGCTCGACGGTGGCCGGGGCGGCGCGGTGTGGCGCTCGGTCGAGACGACTGCCGACGAGCTCGGCGCCGACGGTCGCTCGTGGAGACGGCTCTTCGGCCCGCTGGCTGAGCGGTTCGAGGGGCTCTCGGCCGACATCCTCCAGCCGGTCCTGCACGTCCCGAAGCACCCGGTCCACCTGGCGCGGTTCGGCGCGTACGCGGCGCTGACCGTGCCGGCCCTCGGGCGGCGGTGGGAGACGCCCGAGGCCAGAGGCCTGTTCGCGGGAGCGGCGGCGCACACGTTCCGGCCGTTCTCCGGAATCCTGTCGTCGTCGATCCCGGTGGCGCTCGGCGCATCGGCCCACGCGCTGGGCTGGCCCGTCGCCGAGGGCGGTACCGGCGAGATCAGCCGCGCGATCATCGAGCTCGCAACGGCCCGCGGGGTGAGGTTCGAGACCGGCATCACCGTGACGTCCCTCGACCAGCTGGGCGGCCCTGACATCGTCATGCTCGACACCTCGCCGCGTGCAGCGGCCGACATCGTCGGCGAGCGCATGCCGGCTCGCGTCGCGCGAGCGTACCGGCGCTATCGCCACGCTGCAGCCGCCTTCAAGGTCGACTACGCCGTCGAGGGCGGCGTGCCGTGGACGCACGAGCCGTCCCGCTCCGCCGGCACGGTCCACCTCGGCGGAGGGTTCGACGAGATCGCCGCGGCGGAGCTGGCGGTGTCGAAGGGGCAGATGCCGGAGCGACCGTTCGTGCTGATCGGCCAGCAGTACGTCGCCGACCCCACGCGATCGCGCGACGGGGTGGATCCGCTGTACGCCTATGCGCACGTGCCGTCGGGCTACACGGGCGACGCCACGGAGGCGATCACGAGCCAGATCGAGCGGTTCGCACCGGGATTCCGCGACCGCATCCGGGCGACCCACGTCCGGACCACCGGCGACTTCGAGGCCGGCAACCCCAATCTCGTCGGGGGCGACATCATCGCCGGCGCCAACACGGCCCGGCAGCTGGTGTTCCGGCCACGCACGACCCTGCACCCGTACGCGACCGGCGCCCCCGGCGTCCATCTCTGCTCCGCAGCCACACCACCGGGCGCCGGCGCCCACGGCATGTGTGGCTACAACGCCGCCCGTTACGCGCTCCGGCGCGCCTGACCATCCGTTCCGACCCGAAGGAAAGCCCATGACGCCCACCGGTGCCTTGATCCTGTTCATCTGCTTCGTCGGGCCGGTCATGCCACCGGTCATCGGCTGGGCGGTCGGTGGGATCTACGACCAGCTGAAGGTCAAGCGCGAGAGCCTCGACACGCAGACCCGCCGGCGCCTGACCGAGCAGCGTCTCGAGGTGGAGTAGCCAGCAGCCGTCGCGCCTTCACGAGCCGCACCGCCAGTCGGCTGTACGGGTCGCGGGGCTCGGGGCACGCGGCGATCCAACGCTCCAGCACCTCGACCTCGGCGGCGTGGTCCCGGCGGCGGCGATGGATCACGGCCGCCCGATGCGCGTACTCCGCGGTCGGTACGCCCTCGCTGGCCCAGGCCTCGCGCTCGGCCGCCGCCATGCACTCGAGCAGCAGCTCCAGGCCCACGTCGTCCATGCCACGCGCGCGCAGCCGGTCCAGGGTCGCCACCCAGCCGCTGTGGTGACGACCCCGGACGACGGCGTCCGTGCGATCGAGCTCGCGCAGCACGGCCATGCCTATCGGAGGACCCGCAGGGTGACGGTACGGACGACCACGTCGACCGTGGGGCTGCCGCCGTACGAGACCCGCAGGCTGTACGACCGGGGGCCGAGCTTGGGCAGCGTCACCGTCGCCCGGCCCTTGGAGTCGAGCGTCACGGTGCGCTGCACGTAGTCCTTGCCACCGGCCCGGACCCGGATCGTGGCACGACCCGCGACGGGCGTCGTCGGGCTGGCCAGCACGGTCAGCTTGATCGTCGCCTTCGAGCCCGCCCTGATCTTTGACGGGATGCTGAGCGACACCTTCGACGACGCCTTGAGCACCGTGAGGGTGACGACGTCGTCCGACGCGCGGTACTCGGCGTCGCCGTCGTAGCGAACCGTCAGCTGGTTCGCTCCGACCGCGCCGAGGTCCTTCGTCCTGACCGTCACGGTGGCGCGGCCGCCGACGAGCGTCCCGGTGCCGACGAGCGTGTCGCCGTCGAGCACGCGGACCACACCGGTCGGCGTCGGTCCGGCGCCGTTGACCCGGGCCGTCACCGTGACGTTGGAGCCGTAGCGGACCTTGGTCGTCGACAGCGTCGCCACCGTCACCGAGTCGTGCAGGCCCTGACCGACGGCCGGCACGGTCACCGAGTTGGGCTCCTCGGCGTTGCCGGCCTGGTCGACCGCGCGGAACTGCACGACCGTCTCGGCGGAGCCGACCGGCACGGAGCTGCCGGTGGTCCAGTCGCCCGACGTGCCGAGCCTCGACTCGACCCGGGCCACGCCGGAGGTCTCGTCGGCGGCGACGACGGTGACCGTACGCCCAGAGGTGTCGACCGCGGCCTTGCTGATCGGCGCCGCGGTGTCGACCTTGAGGTCGAGCGTCTGCACCGGTGAGACGTTGCCGCTCGCGTCGGTGGCCCTGGCACGTACGGAGTGAGCGCCCTCACCGGTGACCGGCACCGTGACCTCGTCGGTGTCGACGGCGACCCAGGGGCCCTGGTCGACCGAGGTCTCGACCCCGGCGACCTCGCGGTCGTCGAAGCCTGTGGCGGTGACCTTGACCGGCGCGGTCCTCCACCAGCTGGCCTGGCCGTCAGGTGCGACCGGATCGGTGGTCAGCGTGACACTGGGATCGAGCGCATCGGTGACCGTCACCGTCGCCGTGGCGCGCACCGTGGAGCCGGGAGCGACGTCACCCTCGACCTCGAACGTGCCGACGTCTGCGTACGTCGCGGGATCGATCGCGTCCCAGTCGACGGTCCTGTCGGCCGTCGAGCCGTCGGCGAGGTGCACCGTCGCCTTCTCGGGCAGCACCGGAGCAGTGCCGGCCTTGGTCGTCACGGTCACCGGGTCGACCGACTCGACGAGCAGGTCCGGCTGCAGGTTGAGGCGCATCCGGTCGAGCTCCTCCTGGGTGACCGGAAGGACCGTGCCGTGCCGCGGGCTGCTCGGCAAGTCGGCGTCGGGCACCGCCGTCCAGTCAGCTGACGCGATGTCGTGCGTCTCGAACGCCATGTAGCCCTGACCGCCGTGATAGCTCGGCTGGTCGATGAACATGATCCAGTGGTCCGGGTCGTCGTTGTCGCGGAACACCGTCGGCCCCTCGCCGCCGGTGAACGTGCCGCCCCACGGGTTGGGCTGGCCGAGGCCGAGCTTCTCCTTGACGAGCTGCCAGCCCGGCGTCGACGTCGTGGTCGGCAGCGAGCCGGTGACCGTGGCGAGGAGGTCGGTCGACTTCTCCTGGCGCGGGATCATGTAGGCCTCGTCCTTGACGACGCGATAGAACGTGTCGCCGTCCTTGACGACGGTCGCGTCGATCATGCCCTTTCCGGTGCCGCGCTTGACGTCGATCCACGGCTTGGGGTCGCTGAACGTCACGAAGTCGCGCGTCGTGGCGTACATCATGCGCTGGTACGACGTGTTGATGTCGCGGCCCGCGGTGTCGGTCGTCGGGTAGAGCGCCGACGCCCAGTAGACGACGTACTCGCCGGTGTTCTCGTCGTAGTACGACTCCGGCGCCCACGTGTTGCCGGCGAAGTCCGACGACACCTTGACGTGCCGCTGGTTGCCCCAGTGCACGAGGTCAGTGGACTCCCAGACCTCGAGATACTTGCTGCCGGTCTCCTGCGCCTCGCCGAAGTCGACCGCCGGGTACGCCTTGAGGTCGGTCGCAAGCAGGTAGAAGCGGTCGCCCTCGTGCGAGCGGATGATGAACGGGTCGCGCAGCCCCTTGGTGCCGAACTGCGAAGCGAGGACGGGCTTGCCGTCGTTGAGCTCGTCGTAGTCGAGCGGGTCGTCGCCCTTGCTCGCGCCCATGTAGATCTTCTCGCCGTCGTCCGTGCTCTCGCCGGCGAAGTAGGCGAATGCGTACGCCTCGAAGTCGAGCGCGGCCGGGGCCGGCTTGACCGTCACGACGATGTCGCGGGTGTCGGTCGTCGAGTTGAGCGTGCCCGTGGCGGTCAGCGTGACGTCGACGGGGTCGGCGCCGTGCGCCGGGCGGGTGACCTCACCGGTCGGCGTCACGACGGTGGGCTTGGACGACGCCCAGCTGACGGTCGTGCCCGACGAGCCCTTGGTGGGCAGCGTGAGGTTGCCGCGCACGTCATCGGGGTGCACGAGCTCGATCGCGTCGAGCGCCGCCTGCACCTTGCCGGCGTCGTCGAGCTCGTCCTCGAGCACCGTGACCTGGAAGTCCTTCGTCGTGCTCACGGCGCCGTGGGTGATGGTCGCCGTGAGGGTGACGATGGCGTCGCCGGCACCGTGCGCGGGCCGGGTCACGGCGCCTGCGCTGCTGATGGTCGACGGGGCCGACGAGGCCCACGTGATCGTCGACCCTGCGGAGCCCTTGGTCGGCAGCGTCAGGTCGGCGGTGATCGCCGAGGTGTCGCCCAGCGCCAGGGCAGCCTTGTCAGCCGTGGTCACGTCGGTCGACGTCGCGGCCGACAGCGTCGCCGCGTCACCGGCGTCGAGCGCCCGGTCGTAGATGCGGAAGTCGCGGATCGTGCCCTTGAACGACAGGTCGCCGGCATAGGCCGATCGGCCGATGACGTTGCGCGTCGTCGTGCCGTCCGGTTCACCGAGCTGCGACGGCTTGGCGGTGACGTTGGAGTTCGTCGCGACGAGCACGCCGTCCTCGTACAGCTTGCTGGTGCCCGGGGCTCCCGGCGTGCCGCCGTCGACTGTCAGGGTCACGTGCTTCCACACGCCGGTGCTCAGGCCACCGGCCCGTGAGGCACTCTGTTCGGTCGCGTAGCCGCCGGCCGCCATCGTGCCGCGGTAGAACCCCCCAGCGTCCTTGCCGGTCACGAACAGGTAGCCCGTGCCGTTGGGGTACGTCGCGAGGTTGCCGAGGTTGAACATGAACCAGTTGCCGCTCAGCGTCGGGTCGACCTTGACGTCGAAGTCGACGCTGACGTCGTCCAGGCCCGCCAGCAGGTTGTTCGGCAGCGTGATCGCGTTGCCGCTGCTGTTGGACCCTCCGCCGAACGTGAAGCCGTCGCCGGCGTTCCACGACGCGGTGCCGGCCACGGTGCCGTTGCGGCCGTGGCCCGACGAGTCCACTGCGGTGGTGCCGCTGGTCTCGTCGAGCTTGTACCAGGCGACGAGGCCCGTGGACACGTCACTGGCCGAGGCCGGCATCGTCGCCAGCCCCGTCGCCGTGACGGCCACGCTCATGGCGGCGGCGATGAGTCCGCGCGAGACCTTGGTGGTGATCTTCATGGAACGCCCCTTGCTGATGGTGATGGACACGGCCGGCCTACTTCACTCGCAGGTAGGCCGAGGCGGCGGACGAGCCGAGGACGGTCGGCGACCCGGAGTACTTCACCCGGAGCACGTACGTGTCGCGCTTCGACAGCCGCGGCAGGGTGATGTTGGCCCGGCCCGTCGCGCCGACCTGGCCGGTGCGCTCGGTGATGAGCTTCCCGTCGCGGTAGACCCTGACGGTCACCGTGCCGCCGGCCGCCGTCGTCGGACTGGTGGTGACCAGGGCCGACACCTTGGCGTGCTGCGACCTCGTGATGGTCGTCGACGAGAGCGTCGCCTTGGTGCGCGACGACGCCTTCGCCACCGTGAGGCCGGCCGAGTCCTCGGAAGCCGCGAACTCGGCACTGCCGGCATACCGGGCGACCAGCGTCTTGGTGCCGACGCCGATGGTCGATGCCTTGAGGCTGAGCACGGCCTGACCGTTGGCCAGCACGCCGGACGCGATCAGGGTCGCGCCCGAGCGGATCGACACCTCTCCTGCCGGGGTCCCGGCCGTGGCCTTGACCCGTACGGTCGCGGTGACCTTGCCGCCGATCTTGACCGTCGAGCTCGACAGCGTCAGCGCTGTCGCGGTCGTGGTGAGCGGCTGGCCCTTGGCCGGCACGACAGTCGTGTTGGTCCCCTCGACGTTGCCGAGCTTGTCGATCGCGCGGAACTCGACGGTCGTCTCCTCGTCACCGACCGTCACGGGCTGCGCGTACGTCGTCCAGTCCCCCGCGCCGGCGCGGTACTCGATCCGGTCGAGGCCGGCACCGGAGTCCGCCGCCGAGAGCGTCACGGTGCGCGCCTCGGCGTCGACGACGGCCTTGGAGACCGGCGGTGTCGCATCGATCGTGAACGTCACCGGGCGCGTCTCACCGACGTTGCCCGACGAGTCGACCGCCCGGACCGCGACGGTGTGGGTGCCGTTGCCGGCGACCTCGAACGACGCGTTCGCGCCGTCCTTGGTCGTGAACGCGCCGCCGTCGACCGAGACCTCGAGGTGGTCGACCTTGCGGTCGTCCGTGGCCTCGACCTTGACCGTCACCGGGTCGGCGTAGGTGCCGCGCGAGCTGTCACCCTCGAGCTCGAGGCTCGACACGACCGGCGCCTCGGCGTCGACCGTCTCCATCCGCAGGAACGTGACCGACGAGGCCGGGAACTCGTATGTGAACGAGTCCGAGAGCCCGTCGACCGAGCTCGTGACCGGCACGACCTTGGTCGGGCTCGACTTGGAGTTGGTGTCGGTCAGCGACGACGCGGTCAGCTGCGTGACCTTGCCGGCGCCCTTGATCCCCACGTCGGAGACGTCGACCGCCGTGCGGACCGGCTTGGTCGCGGTGTTGACGACCTTGGCGACGAGGTCGCCGGACTTCTTGTCGCGCGTCACGACCTGGAACAGCTTCTCGGTCGACCCTGCCTCGTCGTACGACATCTGCAGCTCACCGTCGAGGTAGAGCTTGATCGTGTGCCCCTCGACCACGACCTTGATGTGGTACGTCTGACCGGTCACGAGGCTCGTGTTCTCCAGCGCCTTGACCTCGCTCGCCGCGCCGCCGGACGCCTTCTGCAGCACCGACCGGGTGTTGCCCCAGCCGCCGATGTTCCACCAGTAGAAGTCGTTGGTGTCCTTGGCGCCGAAGCCGACCAGGAAACCTTCGGCCCCCGACTGCTTCGTGGCGTCGAGCTCGAGCGTGTAGTTGCTCCAGTCCTTCGCGTACGCACCGGTGACGATGCTGCGGGCGTCGTTGACCGAGGTCGACGACTGGACGTACGTGCCGCCCGTCGCGGCCCAGGTGCCCGACTGCGGCGACCACTTCGACGCGTCGTCGAACTGGTCGGAGAACAGCGTGTCGCCGGTGTCGTTGGACTTCACCGTGAGGTTGTCGTACGCCGCAGCGGTGCTCCAGGTCGACAGGAACACGCCGCCCGAGATGTCCTCCGGCTGGTTGACCGCGCCGTCGAACGTGCTCGGCACGACCTCGTCGCCGACGTTGTTGCCGAACATCTTCTGGACCTCCCAGTTCGGCGACGACCACGACTCGTCGTTGTCGAACCAGATCGCGTCCGGCGTCCATTGCACGTTGGACTCGTTGGCGAGCAGCGGTGCGTACGACGCGAGCCTCACGACGTCGGCGTTGCGCTGCAGGGCCGTCATGTAGGACGCCTCCGACAGGGCGTTGCCAAACGTGTTGCCGCGCGACGCGTACTCACCGAGGAAGACCTTGGGTCCGCTGCGGTCGTACGTGTCGTAACGGTGGTTGTTGGCCAGGAACCAGCTCGGGTCGCGGTAGTAGTGCTCGTCGACGAGGTCGACCTTCTGCGCCCGGTTGAAGTTCCACAGCGTGTCGAAGCGCGCACCCGACGAGTCCGGCCCGGAGTTCGAGATGATCTTGATGTCCGGGTACTTCGCCTTGATGGCGTCGCGGAACTGCGGGAAGTTGGCCTCGAACGTCGTGGTGTTCTCCTCGTTGCCGAGCCCGATCATCTTCAGCCCGAACGGCTTGGGGTGGCCCAGCGCGGCGCGCTTGGCGCCCCACTCGGTGTCGGTGCCGCCGTTGGCGAACTCGATCAGGTCGACCGTGTCGTCGACCCAGCGCGCGATCTGCGTTGGGTCGTGCATCTCCGCCAGCCCGGCGCCACCGCAGCCGTTGGCGCCGACGGACAGCACCGGGAGCGGCTGTGCGCCGAGGTCCTCGGCCAGCTCGAAGTACTCCAGGTAGCCGATGCCGTACGACTGGTTGTAGCCCCAGAAGTTCCAGTTCGTCGGGCGCTGCTCGACCGGCCCGATCGTCTCCTTCCACTGGTACGTCCGCTTGCGGTCTGTGTAGTTGCTCTCCTCGTACGACTTGAACGTGCCGACGTTCGTGACGCAGCCACCAGGGAAGCGGACGAACGAGGGCTTCATGTCGGCGACCTTCTCAGCGAGGTCCTTGCGGAGCACCGACTTGCCGTTGACCGGACCGACCCAGCGGTCCTCGGGCATGAACGAGACCATGTCGACCCGGATCGTCGACGCAGCGCCCGCGAGCACGGCGTAGCGGCCGGCGTCGGTCGTGTCGGTCGCGGTCACCTCGACGTCGTACTTCTTCCAGGTGTCGCTGCCGTCGACCGCGACCTTCGCGGTGGCCACGACTGCAGTGTTGGCGTTGTTCTCGACGCGCAGCGTCAGGTCCTGGGCCGTGGTGCTGCGGGCCCAGATCGAGGCGGTGTAGGTCGCCCCGGCCTTGACCGCGACGCCGTTGTTGAAGCTCGTGTTGCGCACGCCGTCACCGGCCGCCGCCGCGTCGAGCTCGAGGTAGTTGCGGTTCATCGCGTTGAGCCGCTCGCCGTCGTTGACCACCGACGCCGTCGTGCCGTTGCCGCTGCGGTCGAGCGTCTGCCATCCGGTGAGGCCGTTGAACGAGCCGTTGTCGGAGGAGTTGAACTCGAACGAGCGGTTGCGGACGAGCTCGGCGTAGAGCCCGCCGTCGGCCGCGTAGTTGATGTCCTCGAAGAAGATGCCGAACATCGTGTCGCTGATCGACGCGCCCTTGCCGTCGCCGTCGATCTGCAGCGACGCGATGTCGTCGTCGACCTCGGTCAGGGTGAAGCGTGCGGCGTCCTGCCGGTCGCCCATGACGATCGCACCGTTGTCGCCCTCGGTCGCGTACGAGTCGCCGTCGGCAGCCTCGCGGATGAAGAGCTTGCCGCCGCCCGCATCCGTCAGGCGCAGCGCGGTGGGATCTGCGCCGAGGGTCAGTCGCCCGTCGACGACCGCGACCGGCTTGCCGTCATCCTTGGTCCGGACGTTCACGGTGCCCTCGCCGGCCGCCTCCGCGGTCAGCCGCAGGCTCGCCGTGGGCGGCGTGGCGGTCAGCTTCAGGTCCGTGCCGTCACTGACGAGATACGGCTTGTCGCCGGTGCTCTTGAGCGCGAACGTCGTGCCCGGCACGATGTCGTCGCCCTGCGCGGCGTCGACGGAGAAGTAGTCGAACGTGGTCGGCAGCGGCGTGCCGTCCTGGGCGCCCAGCGCGTAGAGCCCGACCTGCGTCGTGTCGAACGCGACGTCGACGGATCCGGCAGCGACCCACGCGTTGGTCTCGTCGTTCCAGTAGCTCGTCGTGATCGTGTCGCCGACGCGCTGCAGCCGCAGCGTCGCCGAGCTCGCGCCGGGCAGGTCCGCGAACGAGGCGGCCCGGAACGAGGCTCCGGTCTCGACGTCGTTCTCGACCGCGATGCCGGACGGCGAGAGGCTGCCGACGAACGTCAGCCCCGAACGTACGTAGTTGTCGATGTCCTTCCAGGCGATCAGACCGGCACCCTGGTAGACCTTGCCGACCGGCGCGGAGAGCTTGGTGACTGCCGTGAAGTCACCGGCCGGGACGTCGACCATGAAGATGTTCTTGGCCGTGTTGGTGCCTTGGTAGGTGTCGCCGACCTGGCCCGTGACCGCGAGCTTGCCGTCGGTCACCGAGTAGTTGTCGGAGTCCTCGTTCGTGATGTTCCAGTCGGCCGAGAGGCTGCTGCCGCTGAAGTCGTCGCGCCACCCCGTCGTCGTGGGGTCCGCGGCGCTCGCAACCTGCGGCGACAGCGTTGTGAGCGTTAACAATCCTGCGATGGCAAACAGCGTGCTGCGTCGCAGCGAGCGCCGTCCGGTGGTCGGGGTGGAGATTCTCACGATGTGCCTGCTCTCGGAGGGTGGTGCCGACAACTGAAGATGGATGGAAACCGGCCGGCACCACCTCACTGGAGGAGAGGAGGTGGTGCCGCCCGGGTCTTAGCGGACGCGGATCCTGACCGTGTCCGAGCTGGAGAGCACACCCGCAGATCCCCGATAGGAGAACGTGAAGGTGTGCAGGCCTCGCTTGACGACGCGATAGCTCGACGAGACCTTGCCGCCACGCACCGTCAGTGTCTTGATGTGCCGGCCGCGATACGAGATGTCGACCTTGCCGTCCGGCGTGACGCCGCTGGCGGTGATCGTCGCGCGCAGCTTGACGGTCGTGCCGCTGCGCACCGAGGTGTCGTTGAGCGAGGCGTTCGTACGGCTGACCGCCTTGACGACCTTGGCGGTCGGCTGCGACACCGCCGTGCCGGGCGTGACGCCGGCCTTCGTGACGGTGACCTGTACCGCGATGCGGTGCCCGGCGTCCTTGCCGGTCAACCGGTACGTACGTCCCGTCGCGCCGGTGATCGGCGTGCCGTCACGCAGCCAGCGCCGGGTGAACGTCAGTCCGGCCTGGTCCCACTCGCCGTCGAACGCCGTCAGGAGCGAACCGACCCGCGGGATGCCGAGCACGACCGGCGCGGTCGTTGCGACCGGAGCCGGGCCGGGACCGGGGTCAACCGCCTTGGCGATCTCGAGCGATCCCGTCGCACCCTGGTTGCCGGCGTTGTCGGTGGCCCGGTACGTCAGCGTGTGCGCCGCCCCGTCGACCACGACCGGTGCCGTGTAGGCCAGCCAGTCGCCGCCGTCGAGCTGGTACTGCACCGACGCGACGCCCGAGTCCTCGTCCGTCGCGGTCAGCGTCACGGTGCGGTCGTCGAGCTTCGCCGACGTCGCCGGATCCGTGAGGTCGACCTTGACGGCGAGCGAGGAGACGCCGCTCCACATCAGGTTGTCGCCCTGGGCGCGGTAGTCGATGCCGTACGTACCGGCGTCGAGCGCGACCGGTGCGTCGTACGTCGTCCACTCACCTTCAGCGATGCGGTACTGGAGCTTCTTGACCCCGCTGCCGCCCGTGAGGGTCAGCGCGGCACCCGTGCCGTACCAGCCACCCGTGCCGGGGTGCGAGACCTCGGCCTGCGGCGCGGGTCCTTCGTACGCCAGAGGGTCGACGCTCTCGAGGGTCGGGACGACCTTCTTGATCGTGCCGTCGGCGTTGAAGTAGAGCCGGTCGATCGTGGTCTCCCGGTGCGTGCCGTCGCCGCCGGGGATCGCGAACCGGTGGTAGGCGATGTACCAGTCGTCGGTCCCGGGCACCTGGATGATCGAGTGGTGCCCCGTGCCGAGGATGCCGAGGCTCGAGTCCTTGGTGAGGATCTCGCCCTTGTTGGTGAACGGCCCGGTGGGGCTGTCGCCGATGGCATAGCCGACCCGGTAGTTCTCGCTGCCGGTGTCGTCGATCGACCACGAGGCGTAGTACTTGCCGCCGCGCTTGTTCATGAACATGCCCTCGCGGAAGCCCGTGAGCCCCGTGAGCTCGACCCGCTTGGAGACGTCGTACGACGTCATGTCCGGGTTGAGCGGCACGACGTACGACTTGCCGTTGCCCCAGTAGAGGTAGGACGTGCCGTCGTCGTCCGTGAACACCGCCGGGTCGATCTGCTGGGCGTTGTTGTAGTCGGCCTTGCTGACCAGCGGCTTGCCGATCGGATCCGTGAACGGTCCCAGCGGCGAGTCGGAGACCGCGACGCCGATGTTCTGCTGCGCCGAGAAGTAGAAGTAGTACTTGCCGTCCTTCTCCGTCGCGGTCGGCGCCCAGGCGTTGCTGTCGGCCCAGGAGATGTCCGGGCCCAGGTCGAGGATCGTGCCGTGCTCGGTCCAGTCGACGAGGTTCTTGGACGACCACACCTTGAACTTCGAGCTGCCCCAGCCGGCGATGCCGTCGGTGGTCGCATAGATGTAGTAGGTGTCGCCGAATCGCACGATGTTGGGGTCGGCGTTGTAGCCCGGCAGGATCGGCGACTTCATCTCGACCGCCCGGACCTTCCAGTCCCGGGTGTCCCCGTTGGCGGCCGTGACGGTGAACGTCTTCGCGGCGCTCAGGTCGATCGGCCCGGTGACCTCGGGCGTGATGGTCGACGTCGACGCGATGTCGAACGCCGGCTGCAGCGCCGTGAGGTCGGTGCCCTTGGCGACGGGCAGCGTGACGGTGCTCGTCGCCCCGTCGATGATCGGGTCGACCTTGAGGCTGTCGAGCTCGACGCCTGTGATCGCGGTCGGATCGGAGCCGAGATCCCTGACCTCGGTCGCCGACAGCGCACGGTTGTAGATGCGGAAGTCCGCGACCTTGCCCTTGAGGTACTTGTCGGCGTTGTAGACCGAGCGGCCGATGTAGTTGGCGGTCGTACGACCGCCACCGATGTCGCCCGGCACGATCGTGACGCCGGTCTTCTCGCCGACCTTGACGCCGTCGAGATAGATCGTGGCGGTCCCGTCCTTGAGCGTGTAGGTCAGCGTCTTCCAGGCACCGCGCGGCGCGGCCGCGTCGTCCGTCGCGGTCTGCTCGGTCGTCCAGTTGCCGCTCGCGATCGAGGTCCGGTACTTGTCGTTGCCGCCCGTGAACAGGTAGCCGCTGCCGGCCCCACCGGAGTCGGTGTTGCCGAGACCCCAGATGAAGTAGGGCGTGGCCTGGTTCGGGTCGATCCAGACCTTGGTCGAGACCGTGATCTGGTCGATCCCGGTCAGGATGTTGTCCGGGAGCTTGACGTGGCCGTTGGTGCCGCCGAGGGTCAGCGAGCCGTCCGCCCAGCTGGCGTCCCCGCTCAACGTCCCGTCGTAGCCGTTGCCGGACGAGTCCTTGACGGTCGTGCCGGAGGTGTCGTCGAGCGCGTAGTGCACGACCTCGCCGTCGGCGTTCGCCTTGACCGGGTCGGGATCGTTGCGCAGGCGCTTGAGCTCGTCGGCCGTGACCGGGATGACCGTGCCGTGGCGCGGGCTGCCGGGGAGCTTGTAGCTGGCCGGGACCTTCCAGTCCGGGGCGTCGATCGTGTCGGTGCCGAGCGGGATGTAGCCGCGTCCGCCGTACTCGTCGGTGAAGAGGTAGTACTTCGAGCCGGACGTGTCGCCCGCATTGGCCTTGAACGCCGTCGGTCCCTCGACCGCGGACGTGCCGGCCTTCTTGCCGATGCAGGAGTCCTCGATCTTCCACGCGGGGTTGTTGATGTCCCAGCCGGGCTGGCTCGCGTCGTCGACCGCGAGGAGATCGTCGCTCTTCTCCTGGATGATGTCGGAGCAGCCGGTCACGCCGCCCTCGTCCTTGGTGAAGCGGTGGTACGTGCTGCCGTCCTTGAGGACCGTCGAGTCGATGCGCGAGGCGCCGAAGTCCTGCCAGACCTTGGGCTTGCTGAACGTCCGGAAGTCGCGCGTCGTCGCGTACAGCATCTTCTGGTACGTCGAGCCGGAGTGCGTCGTGTCGCTCTCGGCGTACAGCTTCGAAGCCCAGAACACGACGTACGAGCCGAGCTCGTCGGACCAGTAGGCCTCGGGGGCCCAGGTGTTGCCCGCGGTGTCGGGCGAGACCTTGACGTGGCGCTGCTCGGACCAGTTCACGAGGTCGGTGGACTCCCAGACCTCGAGGTACTTGCTGCCCGTGCGCTGCGACGCGTCCCAGTTGGTCGCGTCGATGTCGAGGTCGGTCGCGATGAGGTAGAACTTGTCGCCCTCGGGAGAGCGGATCAGGAACGGATCGCGGAGGCCGGTCGTGCCCATCGTGGACTTGAGCGTGGCCTTGCCGCCGTTGAGCTCGTCCCACTGCAGGGCGTTGTTGCCACGGCTGGCGGCGAAGAAGATGCTCTCCTCGGCGCCCGTGAAGTAGCTGAACGCGTAGCCGGCGTAGGGGCCGAGGTCGGGCTTCGGCGTCACGGTCGCGGTGATCTGGCGGGTGGCCGTGGCCGAGCCGACCGTGACCGTCGCGGTCAGGTGGACCGTCGCCGGGTCGGCGCCGTGGGCCGGGCGGTGCACGATGCCGTCGGTGTCGATGACGGAGGTGTCGTCGGACGCCCAGGCGATCGTCGAGCCGTGGCTGCCGCTGGTGGGCAGCGTGATGTTGCCTCGCACGTCGTCGACGTCGGGGATGCTGATGGCTGCCGCGTCGGCGTCGGCCCGCTGCTGGTCACCCTCGGCCGGCAGCACCGTGGCCTGGAACGTCTTGGTGTCGCTCGCCGTGCCGCGGGTCAGCGTCGCGGTCAGCGTGACCGTCGCGGGATCGTCCGTCGGTCCCGGGCGGGTCACGGTGCCGTCGTTGGCGATGATCGCGGGGTTGCTGGAGGACCACGTCACCGCCGAGCCGCGCTGGCCGGTGGCCGGCAGGTTCAGGTCGTCGGTGACGGCCGAGAGATCGCCGAGAGACAGGACGGCCTTGTCGGACGCCACGATGTCGGCGTCGCTCGGGGCGAGCGAGGTGACCTCGGCCGCGGTGAGCGCGCGGTTGTAGATGCGGAAGTTGCGGACCTTGCCCTTGAGGAACTTGTCCGCGGCGTAGTTGGACTTGCCGATGTTGTTGTTGACCGTCGTGCCGCCGCCGATGTCGCTCGGCTTGACCGTCACCGCGGTGTTCTGCGCGACCTGGACACCGTCCTCGTACAGCGTGCCGGTCGTGCCGGTCTGCGTGTAGGTGACGGTCTTCCAGACGCCGCGGGCCAGGGCGGCGTTCTTGCTCGTGACCTTCTCGCCGGACCAGTTGGTGAGGGTCAGGCCGGTACGGAACGCGTCGCCGCTCGCGAAGAAGTAGCCCGTGCCGGACGACGAGGTGGCGGAGTTGCCGAACCCCCAGATGAAGTATGGCGTCGCTTGCGCCTGCTCGATGTACACCTCGGTCGAGACCGTGATCGACGAGAGCCCCGCCATGATGTTGTTGGGCAGCTTGACGTAGTCGTCGGTGCCGTCGAGCGTCAGCCCGCTCGCCCCACCCCACGTGGCGCCGCCGTTGAGCGTGCCGTCCCTGCCGTTGCCCGACGAGTCGGTGACCGTCGTGCCCGAGCTCTGCGTCAGGTCGTACTTGAGCACGAGCCCGTCCGTCACGTCGGCCGCGTGAGCCGTCATGGGCAGGCCCACGACCAGCCCCGCGAGGAGCGCGAACACCGCGACACAGGCCGATGTGACCTGGGTCACAGACCGAAAATGGGTAGGGCTGCTCATGATGTCTCCCGATGGGTTGGTGTGGGTGAAGGTCAGAGACCGGCGGCGAGCCGGTGATACGCCTGGTTCCAGCGCAGCTCTCTGAGGAAGTTCTTGGGCGTCGTGTCCGCGTTGATGTGCAACAGCTCGGTGCTGAGGATCTCGGCGAGGTCGTCGAACTCCTCGATCCCGACCGCCGTCGAGAGCACCGTGTGGTGCGGGCCGCCGGCCATGATCCAGGCCTCAGCCGCCGTCGCGAGCGACGGATGCGCCTGCCAGACCGCGCACGCCACGGGCAGCTGGGGCAACGGCTCGTCGGGCTCGACCAGCGTGATGTCGTTGGCGGTCAGGCGGAACCGGTCACCGAGGTCCGAGAGCCCCACGACGATGCCTTCGCCCTGGTCGGCGATGAACCGCATGCGTACGGGATCCTCGCGGCCACCGATGCCGAGCGGGTGCACCTCGATCGTCGGCTTGGTGGTCGAGATCGTGGGGCAGACCTCGAGCATGTGGGCGCCGAGGGACTTCTCGTTGCCCGGCTCCAGGTGGTACGTGTAGTCCTCCATGAACGACGTCCCGCCGGGACGGCCCGCCGCCATGGCCTTGGTCGTACGCACCAGGACCGACGTCTTCCAGTCACCCTCACCGCCGAAGCCGTAGCCGTCGGCCATCAGGCGCTGGACCGCGAGCCCGGGCAGCTGGCGCAGCCCGCCGAGGTCTTCGAAGTTCGTGGTGAACGCGCCGAAGCCGCCCTCCTCGAGGAACTGCCGCATGCCGGCCTCGACCCGCGCGCCGTAACGCAGTGAGTCGTGCCGCGACCCGCCGACGCGCAGCTCGGCCGCGACGTCGTAGAGGTCCTGGTACTCGCTGACGAGCTTGTCGATCACGGTCTCGTCGACCGCGTCGACGACCTCGACGAGATCGTTGACGCCGTAGGTGTTGACCGAGACGCCGAACCGCAGCTGAGCCTCGACCTTGTCGCCCTCGGTCACCGCGACGTCGCGCATGTTGTCGCCGAAGCGGGCGAGCTTGAGCGATCGCATCTCCGAGGCGCCCGCAGCAGCACGCACCCAGACGCCGACGCGCCGGCCGACGTCAGCGTTGCTGACGTGGCCGACGACGGTCTTGCGGGCGACCCCGAGGCGGGTCTGGATGTAGCCGAACTCCCGGTCGCCATGGGCGGCCTGGTTGAGGTTCATGAAGTCCATGTCGATCGTGGACCACGGGATCTCCCGGTGCGCCTGCGTGTGCAGGTGCAGGAACGGCTTGCGCAGCGCGTCCAGCCCGTTGATCCACATCTTGGCCGGCGAGAACGTGTGCATCCAGCCGATCAGGCCGATGCAGGTGTCGTCGGCGTTCGCCTCGAGGATCGTCCGGCGGATCGCGTCGGACGAGGTCAGGACCGGCTTCCACACGATGCGGATCGTGAGGTCCGGGTGAGCGGCCAGCGTGTCGGCGACCTCGCGCGACTGGTCGGCGACCTGCTGGAGCGTCTCCTCGCCGTAGAGGCCCTGGCTTCCGGTCAGGAACCAGATCTCGCGGTCGGCGGTGCTCATGGACGTCTCCTTCTGATGGGTCGCGGGGCTCACTGGCCGTACGCGTTCTGGTAGCGGTCGAAGAGGCTGGCGATCTGGTCCGGCGGGATGGGCACCGGTTCGCCGAGCTGTCGGGCGATGTGGGTCGTACGCGCGACTTCCTCGCACATCACGGCGGCCTTGACTGCCGAGCGCGCGTCCTTGCCGATCGCGAAGACGCCGTGGTTCTGCATCAGGACGGCCGGCGAGTTGCTGTCGCGCAGCGTGTCGACGATGCCGCGGCCGATCGAGTCGTCACCGATCAGGGCGAACGGCCCGACGGGGATCTCCCCGCCGAACTCGTCGGCCATCATGGTCAGGACGCAGGGGATGGGCTCGGCGCGGGCCGCCCACGCCGTCGCGTAGGTCGAGTGGGTGTGCACGACGCCGCCGACCTCGGGCAGGTGCCGGTAGACGTACGCCTGGGCGGCGGTGTCCGACGACGGGGCGAGGTCTCCCTCCAGCACCGCGCCGTCGAGGTCCGTGACGACCATGTTCTCCGGCGTGAGGTCGTCGTAGCTGACCCCACTGGGCTTGATGACCATCATGTCGGCGCCGGGCACCCGCGCCGAGACGTTGCCCGCTGTCCAGACCACGAGCTCGTAGCGGGTCAGCTCCGCGTGCAGGGCGGAGACCTCTCGGCGAAGCCGGAGGATCGTGGCCTGGACGTCCTGGGTGAGCGTCATGCCGCGCCCCCCGCCAGCGCTTCGCGGCGCAGGGCGTGGAGCCGGTGCATGACGTCGTTGCCGCCCCGACCGAAGTGGTCGTGCAACGCGGTGTACTCGGCGAACAGCCGGTCGTAGACCTTGGAGCGTCCCTCATCGGGCAGTACGACTGCCCGATTGAGGGAGCCCATAGCCTTCGCGGCGGCGCGTATGTCCGCGTACGCGCCAGCCGCGACGGCAGCATGGAGGGCAGAGCCCAGAGCCGGGCCCTGCTCGGACCCGATCACCGAGAGCGGCAAGCGGGTCACGTCGGAGTAGATCTGCATGAGGAGCGGGTTCTTGGAGAGACCACCGGCGATGATGAGCTCCTCGACGGGCACCCCGCTGGCGTTGAACGTCTCGATGATCGTGCGGGTGCCGAACGCCGTCGCCTCGATCAGCGCGCGGTAGACGTCCTCGGGCCGGGTCGCCAGCGTCTGGCCGACGATCAGCCCGGTCAGCTCGTGGTCGACCAGCACCGAGCGGTTGCCGCTGTGCCAGTCGAGCGCGACCAGACCGTGCGCCCCGACAGGCTGCTTGGACGCGAGCTCCGTGAGGTGCTCGTGAACGCCGATGCCCGCGGCGTCAGCCGCCTCGCGGACGTAGGCAGGAACGCCGTGGTCGACGAACCAGCCGAAGATGTCCCCGACGCCGCTCTGGCCGGCCTCGTAGCCCCATGTGCCGGACACGATGCCGCCGTCCACGACGCCACACATGCCGGGCACCTCGCGCAGGACGCTGCCGCTCATGACATGGCACGTCGAGGTGCCCATGATCGCGACCATCTGGCCGGCGTCGACGGCCTGCGCGGCTGGCGCGGTGACGTGCGCGTCGACGTTGCCGACTGCCACGGCGATGCCCTCGGGCAGTCCGGTCCAGCCTGCGGCCTCGGCGGTCAGCGTGCCGGCGGGACGGCCGAGCTGGCCGATCGGCTGGTCGAGTTTAGCGTTAACAAAATCGGCAAACGCAGGGTTGAGCCCGGCGAGGAAGTCATCCCCCGGATAGGCGCCGTCCTGCAGGATGCCCTTGTAGCCTGCGGCGCAGGCGTTGCGGACGTACGTCCCGCAGAGCTGCCAGACGATCCAGTCGGCGGCCTCGACCCACCGCTCCATCGCGGCGTAGACCTCGGGGTCCTCCTCGAGGACCTGCAGCCCCTTGGCGAACTCCCACTCCGACGAGATCAGCCCGCCGTAGCGCGGCAGCCAGGCCTCGCTCCGCTGCTCGGCGAGCTCGTTGATGCGGTCGGCCTGGCCCTGCGCGGCATGGTGCTTCCAGAGCTTGACGTAGGCGTGCGGCCGGTCGGCGAACTGCGGCAGCTCGTTGAGCGGCGTGCCGTCGGCGAGCGTCGGCACCATCGTGCAGGCGGTGAAGTCGGTCGCGATGCCGATGACGTCGGCCGGGTCGATGCCCGACGCGCGCACGGCCTCTGGCACTGCGGTGCGCAGCACGTCGACGTAGTCCGACGGCACCTGCAGCGCCCAGTCGGGCGGCAGGGGCGAGCCCGGTGTCGTGGGCAGCGCGTCGCTGATCACGGCGTGCGCGTACGGGTGCACGGCGCTCGCGAGCTCACGGCCATCCTTGACCGAGACGACCAGGGCGCGCCCCGAGAGGGTGCCGTAGTCGACTCCGACGACGTACTGTTCGCTCATGCCGCGATCCCCGTCAGAAAACCACGGTACGGAGACCGCGGCATGAACACAGTCTCAAGATGACCTCGCTGGCGCTCGCTCACTTCTGGGCCTTTCGGGTGGTCGGAGCCGCCGTGCTCGAGCGGATGATCAGCTCGGGGGCGATGAGTCGTGGAAGGTCTTCGTTCTCGCCGCTGATCGCGGCGTGCAGCACGTCGATCGCGCGGCGGCCGACCTCCTGGAAGTTCTGCCGCACGGTCGTCAGCGGCGGGTTGAGGAACTCGGTCTCGGGGGTGTCGTCGAAGCCCACGACGCTGATGTCGTCCGGCACCGCGATGCCGGTCTCGTGCAGGGCGTGCATGAGGCCGATCGCCATCTGGTCGTTGGCGACGAAGACCGCGGACGGTCGGTCCTCGGCCGCGAGCTGGCGTCCCGTGATGTAGCCGCTGCGGGGGGTCCAGTCGCCGAGGTAGAGCGGGCCGAGCTCGAGCCCGGCGGCGCGCAGCGCGTCCTCCCAGCCCTGACGGCGGGCCTCGGCCTCGGTCCACTCGAGCGGTCCGCGCACGTGCGCGATCGTCGTGTGGCCCAGCTCGATCAGGTGGGTCGTCGCCTCGTACGCTCCACGGTGCTGGTCGACGCCCACGGCCGACCTGGCCTTGGACAGGTCGCCCTCGACGACGACGAGCGGCACGCCCGGGTCCTGGCGGCGGATCGCGTCGAGCGCCTCGTACTGCGCGGCGATCATGACGATGCCCTCGACCGACTGCCGGAGCAGGTGGTCGATCGCGTCGGTCAGCGACTGCGCCGTGACCGTCGGCAGGCTCACCGATCCGGCGAAGTAGCCGGCCTGGCGGGCGGCGTCCTCGACCGTGCGATGAATGCTGTTGGGGCCGTAGAGGCCCGACTCGGTGCTGATGATGCCGATCGTCGACGACTTGCGGGTCACGAGCGCACGGGCGGCGGTGTTGGGCCGGTAGCCGAGCTCCTTGATCGCGGCCTCGACCCGCTTGCGCGTCGAGTCCTTGATGTTGGGCATGCCGTTGATGACCCGCGAGACCGTCTGGTGGGAGACGCCGGCGACCTTGGCGACGTCCGCCATGACCGGCGCGTGCTGCTGGCTCGCCGTCATGTGGTCCGCCGCGTGAAGAGCCGCTGGATCAGGACGAAGGCCAGCAGCAGCACGCCGATCGTGATCTTGGTCCACCACGAGCTCAACGTGCCGTCGAACGAGATGAACGACTGGATCAGGCCGAGCACCAGGACGCCGACCGCCGATCCGAGCACGAGGCCCGAGCCGCCGGTCAGCAGCGTTCCGCCGATGACGACGGCCGCGATGGCGTCGAGCTCCATGCCGACCGCGCCGAGGTTGTAGCCCGACAGGGTGTAGATCGAGAACAGCAGCCCCGCGAGTGCGGAGCAGAAGCCGCTGATGACGTAGACGCCGACCTTGGTGCCGGCGACGGCCAGGCCCATCAGAAGGGCGGACTGCTCGCTGCCGCCCACGGCGTACACCGTGCGGCCGAAGCGGGTCATGTGCAGCACCACCGCGGCGATCACCAGCACGACGAGGGCGACGACGACCGACGGGGTGATGAAGTAGTCGCCGATCTCGATCGTGCCGCTCGCGAACGACGTGAACGTCCCGTTCTTGATCGGGATCGACTCGAGGCTGATGACGTAGCAGAGGCCACGGGCCAGGAACATGCCCGCGAGCGTCACGATGAACGGCTGGATCTCGAAGTAGTGGATCACGAGTCCCATCAACAGACCGAGCACCGAGCCGGTCAGCAGGACCGTGACGATCACGAGCGGCGCCGACCAGCCGGAGCGCAGCGTCGAGGCCGCGATCATGGTCGACAGGGCGACGACCGAGCCCACCGACAGGTCGATCCCGCCCGTGAGGATCACGAACGTCATGCCGACCGCGAGGACGATGAGGAACGAGTTGTCGACCAGCACGCTGAGGATCGTCTGCGGCGACGAGAACCCTTCGTAGCGGATGCTGCCGGCGCCGAACATCCCGATGAACAGCGCGATCGTCGCGAGCACGGGATAGAACCGCGGCGGCGGGGTGAACCGACGGATCGCGTCAGGCAGCGAGCTGCCGAGGTCCTTGATCGTGGGTGCCTGGGCGCTCATCGCGTTACCTCCAGAGAAAAGGCACGGTATGAAGGCAACGCGAAGATTGCTGCCTCATGATTCGCTCGCTGGCGCTCGCTCATGACGTGGCACCTTTCGCGAGCAGGGACGACGGTCGTCGTACGGAGAGGGCTGCGCGCGCCTTGGGCGACTGCAGCAGGCAGACCACGATGACGACGACGGCCTTGAAGAGGTAGTTGGTCTCGGCCGGGATGCCCATCGTGGGGATCGTCGTCGCGAGCGTCTGGATGAACATCGCACCGATCAGCGTGCCGGTCAGCGAGAACCGCCCGCCGGCCAGCGACGTGCCGCCGATGACGACCGCGAGGATCGCGTCGAGCTCGATGAACAGGCCCGCTGCGTTGGCGTCGGCCGCACTGGTGTTGGAGGCGATCATCAGGCCCGCGATGCCGGAGCAGAACGCCACGAAGACGTAGACGGTCCAGGTGATCGTGCGCGCCCGCACGCCGGCCAGCCGGCTGGCCTCGGGGTTGATGCCGACGGCCTCGATCAGCATGCCGAGCGCGGTGCGCCGGGTCAGCACCGCGGTGATCGCGAAGACGGCCAGGGCGATCAGGATCGCGATCGGCAGCCCGACCACGAACCCCGTGCTGACCTTCCCGAACAGCGAGTTGTTGACCGTGGTGATCTGACCGTCGGTGATCAGCATCGCCAGGCCGCGGCCCGCGGTCATGAGCACGAGTGTCGCGATGATGGGTTGGATCCCCAGGACCGAGACCAGGAAGCCGTTCCAGACGCCCAGCAGGACTGCGACTCCGACGGCCATGGTCATCGCGATGATCGCGCGACCGGCGGTCGACTCGTCGGGCGAGCCGGCCATGTACGTGCACGCGACCGCACCGGAGATCGCGGCGACCGCGCCGACCGAGAGGTCGATGCCGCGCGTCGCGATCACGAGCGTCATGCCGAGGGCGATCAGCAGCGTCGGGGCGCTGTTGCGGAGGATGTCGATCAGGCTGCCGTAGAGGTGGCCGTCCTGGACACGGAGCGAGAAGAAGTCTGGCGTCTTCGTGAGGTTGAGCAGCAGCAGGAGCACCAGCGCCAGGGTGGGCCAGAACAGGTTGTGGCGGACGAACCGCAGACCGAGGTCACGCATCGTTGCGCACCTCCCCCGCAATGATCTCGAGGACATCCGAGACGGTCACGTCCTCGTTGGCGCGCTCGTCGATCTTGCGCCGATCGCGCATCACGACGAGGCGGTCGCTGAGGCGCAGCACCTCTTCGAGCTCGGCGGAGATGAACACGACCGACATGCCGTCCTTGGCGAGGTCGGCGACGAGCTGCTGGATCTGCGCCTTGGCGCCGATGTCGATGCCACGCGTCGGCTCGTCGAGGATCAGGAGCTCGGGCTCGGTGATGAGCCAGCGGGCGAGCAGGACCTTCTGCTGGTTGCCGCCACTGAGGTTGCGCATCAGCGCGTTGGGGTCCGTCGGGCGGATGTCGAGGGCCTCGATGTACTTCTTGACGAGGCGGTCCTTGGTCCTGGCGGGGATCGGCCGCAGCCAGCCGCGCGACGCCTGCATCGCGAGGACCATGTTGTCGGCGATCGACAGGTCGGCGATCACGCCCTCGGACCGGCGGTTCTCGCTCGAGAACGCGATCTTGTGGTCGATCGCCTGACGAGGCGTGCGGAGCTTGGTGCCCTTGGAGCGCATCCGCATGTCGCCGCGGTCGGGGGTGTCGGCGCCGAACAGCAGGCGGGCCAGCTCGGTGCGACCCGAGCCGAGGAGGCCCGCAATCCCGATGACCTCTCCCTCGAACACCTGCAGGTCGACCGACTCGACACTGCCCTTGCGCCCGAGGTCGAGCACCTCCAGGAGCGGCGCGCCCTGGGTCTTGACGGTGTGCTCCTCGGCGGCCTGCTCGATCTTGTCGAGCGTCTCGAGCTCGCGGCCGATCATGGCCTGGACGAGCTGGAGCTGTGTCGTCTCGGCGGTCAGGTACTCGCCGACGAACTGGCCGTTGCGCAGGACCGTCATGCGGTCGGAGATCGCGAAGACCTGCTCGAGGAAGTGCGACACGAAGACGATCGCCACGCCCTCGGCGCGGAGCGTGCGCATGACCTCGAACAGCTTGGCGACCTCGTCGGCGTCCAGGCTGGAGGTGGGCTCGTCGAGGATCAGGAGCTCGGCGTCGATGTCGACGGCGCGGGCGATCGCGACGAGCTGCTGGATCGCGATGGGGTGGGTGCCGAGCTGCGACTTCGGGTCGATGTCGAGGCCCAGGCGCGTCAGGGTCTCCCCGGCGCGGCGGTTCATGGCGCGGGTGTCGATGCGGCCGAACGAACGGGGCTCGCGGCCCAGCAGCATGTTCTCGGCGACCGTGAGGTTGGTGCAGAGGTTGACCTCTTGATAGACCGTGCTGATGCCGGCGGCCTGCGACTCGGCCGGGCTGTGGAACGTACGCGGCTCGCCGCCGACGATGATCGTGCCCTCGTCGATCGAGTAGACGCCGGTCAGCGCCTTGATCAGCGTGGACTTGCCGGCGCCGTTCTCGCCCATGAGAGCGTGCACCTCGCCGGCCCGCAGCGTGAGGCCGACCGACTGGAGTGCCTTGACACCGGGGAAGCTCACCGAGACGCCGCTCATCTGCACGACCGGCTCGGTGCGTGTGGCCTCGGCGGCTTCGGCTGTCATCTGGATCATCTCTTCATTCCTGGAAGGTTGGGGTGGGGCCCTGCGCCCTGCGGCGCAGGGCCCCGATTCCTGCTGTGCTCAGTACTGACGGTCTGCCAGGACGGCCTTGGCCTGCTCCTGGTCGAACTCGCCTTCCTTCGTCTCGACGCGCGCCGGCACGTCCTCGCCTGCGACGACCTTCTTGGCGAGGTCCATCAGCTGCGGGCCGAGGAGCGGGTTGCACTCGACGATGTAGTTGATCTTGCCTTCGGACAGGGCAGTCATGCCGTCCTTGACCGCGTCGATCGTGACGATCTTGATGTCGGTGCCCGGCTTCAGGCCGGCCGCCTCGATGGCCTCAATCGCGCCGAGTCCCTCGTCATCGTTGTGGGCGAAGACGACGTCGATGTCCTTCTGCGACTTCAGGAACGCCTCCATGACCTTCTTGCCGCCGTCACGGGTGAAGTCACCCGTCTGCGACGCGACGACCTTGATCTTCGGGTCGGCCGAGATCTTGTCCTCGAAGCCCTTCTTGCGGTCGATCGCCGGGGCGGCGCCGGTCGTGCCCTGGATCTCGACGACGTTGATCTTGCCGTCCTTGTTGACGTCGTTGGTCGCGGCGTTGTCGACGACCCACTGGCCGGCCTTGTTGCCCTCGAGCACGAAGTCGGAGCCGAGGAACGTCTTGTAGAGCGACTTGTCGCTGGAGTCGACGGCGCGGTCGGTCAGGATCACGGGGATCTTGGCGCGCTTGGCCTCCTGCAGGACCGTGTCCCAGCCGGTCTCGACGACGGGGCTGAACGCGATGACGTCGACCTTCTGCTGGATGTACGAACGGATCGCCTTGATCTGGTTCTCCTGCTTCTGCTGCGCATCGGAGAACTTGAGCTTGATGCCGGCATCCTTGGCCGAAGCCTGGATCGACTTGGTGTTTGCTGTCCGCCAACCGCTCTCGGCGCCGACCTGGGCGAAGCCCATGGTGATGTCGCCGGAGCCTCCCGAGCCGCCGGAACCGCTGTCACTGCTGCTGCCACAGGCAGCCAGTCCGCTGGCCAGGACTACGCCCGCGCTCACGGTGATGAGTTTCTTGAACACTGTTTCCTCCATCTGGGATGCGACACCCCAAGTCACTCGACTTCGGGAGAGCCAGGACACTCGCGGGCGGACATCCGCTTGGGTCCTTGAAGCCTTGCCTCGGATTGAGGTGCGGCCCCGTTGTTAGCGTTCACCTGAACCACTCTGTGACGTGGACCACGCGAACCCTGCGTTGAATTGTTAACGCTAACAACTCGGCCGTCAAGTAAATCTCTCAACAAATTTTCATGTCGGTTGGTGACAGCCCCAGCACAATGTGAGCGTGAACAATTTGTCGTCTCACCTAGCAAAATTCACTGATTTACCGGCATTTCAGCGAGAATTGTGACGTGTCACAACGTGTGGACCGGTCGGCCGGCCGCGTAGGTGCGGGTGACCCGGACCGCGCCGATCTCGTGAGAATCGATCGAGACGATGTCGGCGTCGAGGACGGCGAGGTCCGCCGCCATGCCAACCGCGAGGATTCCGGTCGACTCGTCACGCCGGCTGACGAAGGCGCTGCCCCGGGTGTAGGCCTCGATCGCCTCGACCACCGTCAGGTTCTGCCCGGCCAGCAACGGCTCGGCGTCGGACCCGGCCGCCACACGGTTGACCGCGACATGCATGCCGAGCAACGGGTCGGCTGACGAGACGGGCCAGTCGCTGCCGAACGCGACGCGGGTCCCGGCGTCGGCCAAGGACCTGAAGACGTACTGCTGCTCGCGCGCGGCGGCGCTGAGGAACGGCAGCGTCAGGTCGGCCATCTGGTCGTCGAGGCAGGCCCACAGGGGTTGGGCGTTGGCCGTGACGTCGAGCTCGGCGAAGCGGGGCACGTCCTCGGGCCGGACGATCTGGACGTGCGCGAGATGATGCCGGTTGCCCCGGCGGCCGTTGACCGACACCGCGTGCTCGATCGCGTCGAGGCTGTCGGCGACGGCCCGGTCGCCGAGGGCATGGATGTGGACCTGGAAGTCCGCGGCGTCGAGCAGCTGGACGTAGCGCGCGAGGTCCGCGGCCTCGATGAACGACAGGCCGTGGTTGTCGGTCGGCTGCCCGTGTCGGTCGAGATAGGGCTCGACCACCGCGGCCGTGAACGTCTCGCACACGCCGTCCTGCATGATCTTGACGGTGCTCGCGTCGAATCCCGCCGCAGCCGCCCGCTCGCGGCGCTCGATGAGGTCCGCGATCTGGTCGTCACCGCGCTCGCGGTCCCACCACAGCGCGCCCACCACCGCGGCGGTCAGCGTGCCGGCGCGCTGCGCTGCGAGATAGGCGTCGAGCACGTCCGGCATGCCGAGTCCCTCGCCGACCAGCGCGTCCTGCCACCCCGTGATGCCGAGGGAGTGCAGATGGGCTTGCGCGGTCTGCAGCGCCCGGGCGATGTCGTCGTCGGACGGTCGCGGGACGTGCCGGCGTACGAGCTCCATCGCACCCTCGTGGAGGGCGCCGGTCGGCTCGCCGCGATCGTTGCGCTCGATGCGGCCGTCGGTGGGATCCGGCGTGCCGGCCGTGATGCCGGCCAGCTCGAGCGCCGCGGTGTTGACCCAGGCGCTGTGGTGGTCGCGGTTGGGCAGGAAGACCGGCCGGTCCGGCACGATCCGGTCGAGCACCTCCGCTGTGGGAACACCGCCGGGGAACGCGTCCATCGACCAGCCGCCACCGACGATCCACCCGGGCTCGGGATGAGCCAGGGCGTACGCCGCGACGGTGTCGACGTAGTCGTCGAGGTTCTGTCCGTCGGCGAGGTTGCAGGCGTTCATCTCGAGGCCGGCCTGAACAGGATGCACGTGCGCGTCCTGGAATCCCGGGAGCACCCAGCCGCCATCGAGGTCGACCACCTCCGCGGCCGGCACGAGCCCGGCGAGCTCGGCGGACGAGCCGAGGCCCACGATGACGCCATCACGTATGGCGATCGCGTCGACGCCGGTCTGCCACGCCCCGTCGCCGTAAACGTGGGCGTTGGTCAGCAGCAGCTCCGCCATCAGGTGATGAGGTGCGAGTGGTAGTCGGGGATCTCGAGGTCGCTCCGCAGGATGCAGAACTCGTTGCCTTCGGGGTCGGCGAGCACCATCCAGCCGAGGCCCTGCGGCGTGCGGAGGTCGGACACGACGGCCGCGCCGAGCGCCAGCACGCGCTCGATCTCGTCCTTCTGGGTGACGTCGGTCGGTCGCAGGTCGAGGTGGATGCGGTTCTTGACCTGCTTGTCGTCGGGCACCTCGACGAACAGCAGCCGGGTCCGGCCGTCGCGCGAGAAGATCATGCACTCCTCGTGGCCGGGCTCGTTGGGGTCGCGCGGGTCCTGCTGCATGTCGAGCACCTGGGCCCACCACACGGACTGCGCGTGAGCGTCACGGCAGTCGATCGTCGTGTGCGAGATCCGGCTCGTCATGGTTTCCATCTGACCACACGCCGGGGACCACGGCGATCCGTCATGTGAGGCTCTCGGCGAGCGCGGCGATGTCGGCCGGGCCGATGCGGCAGCACCCTCCGACGTACGCGACACCCGCGTCGAGCCAGCCCGGCACGAGCGCCAGGTCGTAGGACGAGTCACCGTGCCACGTGTGGGCGGCGCTGTCCCAGGTCTGGCCGCTGTTGGGGTAGGCGACGCCGGGCTTGCCGGTGACGGCGCCGGCGATCCGGACGGCGGCGAGGACGTCTGCCGGCGCGCAGCAGTTGACGCCGGTGGCGATCACCGAGTCCGTGTCCGCCACGACGGCGAAGGCGTCGGCCAGCGGCTGGCCCGCGCGGGTGGCCTCGCCGTCGATCGTGAACGACAGCCACGTGGGTATGCCGATCTGGTCGAGCAGGCCCGCGAGCACGGTCGCCTCCTCGAGGTCGGGGATCGTCTCGACCGCGAACAGGTCGGGCTCGGCCGTCGCGAGCAGCTCGAGCCGCGGTCCGTGGAAGTCGTAGAGCTCAATGGGGCTGAGACCGTAGCGCCCGGTGTACTCCGACCCGTCCGCGAGCACGGCGCCGTAGGGCCCCACGGAGGCCGCGACCAGACGGCCGGGACCCTCATCGCGTACGTCACGGGCAATCGCAACGCTGAGGCAGATCAGTGCCTCGGCCTCGGGGATCGTCATGCCGGCGCGGACGAATCCGGGCACGCTCGCCTGGTAGCTCGCGGTCGTGGCGACCCCGGCACCGGCCTCGAAGTAGGCGCGATGGACGGCGGCGATCTCGTGCGGCGCGTCGCGCAGGAGCTCGGCGGTCCAGAGGTCCGACGACAGGTCGTGCCCGCGTTGCTCGAGCGCGTTGGACAGCCCGCCGTCGATGATCATGCGTCCAGTCTGGCTCAGCCCGGCGGATCCGCACTGACCAGGCCGGACTGGTAGGCCACCACGACGAGCTGGGCCCGGTCGCGGGCGTCGAGCTTGATCATGGCCCGGTTGACGTGCGTCTTGGCGGTCAGCGGGCTGACGAACAGCTGCTCGGCGATCTCGTCGTTGGACAGCCCCTGGGCGACGAGCCCGACGACCTCGCGCTCGCGCCGCGTCAGCACCTCGAGCTCCGCCGGCGTCGCCGCCGGGCGGCCGGAGGGCTGGGCCAGAAACGTGGTGATGAGGCTCCGGGTCGCACGCGCGGACAGCAGGGCGTCGCCGACGGCGACCGTACGGATCGCGGCGAGGAGCTCCTCGGTCTCGACGCCCTTGCCGACGAACCCGCTCGCGCCGGCCCGCAACGCCTCGATCAGGTAGTCGTCGGTCTCGAACGTCGTCACCACGAGCACCTTGACGCCGGCGAGGTCGTCGTCGGCGCAGATCGCGCGGGTCGCCTCCAGGCCGTCCATCTCCGGCATGCGTACGTCCATCACGATGACGTCGGCCCGGGTGCTGCGCGCCAGCTCGACGGCCTCCTTGCCGGTGGCCGCCTCGCCCACCACCTCGAGCTCGGGGTCGGACTCGATGAGGACACGGAAGCCGCTGCGGATCAGCGCCTGGTCGTCGGCGAGCAGCACGCGGATCGTCATACGGCGGGCTCGAAGGGCAGCCGGGCGGCGACGAGCCAGGCGTCGCCGTCGATCGAGGTGGAGACCGTGCCGCCGACCGCCTTGGCTCGCTCATGCATGCCCTCGAGACCGTGGCCCGAGCGGCCGGGCGAGGCGCCTTCAGGGCACGGGTTGGCGATGTCGATCGCCAGGGCGCCCGGCTCGAACGTGAAGTCGAGTGTTGCGGTGCCGAGTCCGTGCTTGTGGGCGTTGGTGAGCCCTTCCTGCACGAGCCTGTAGGCGACGAGCTCGACCGCCGGCGGCATCGCCTCGGGCACGCCGTCCGCCCGTACGTCGACCGAGAGGCCGGACGCGGAGAACGAGTCGATCAGCGAGGTGAGCCCACCGAGGCCCGGCGCGGGCGCCGTGGGGGTGATGGGCTCGTCGGGCTGGCGGAGCACGTCGAGCAGGCCACCCAGCTCGTCGAGCACCGAGCCGCTGGCCCGGCGGATGTGCGCGATGGCTTCGTGCGCCTCGGCCGGCTTGGTGTCGAGGAGGTGGTCGGCGACGCCGGCCTGCACGTGCACGACGGCGATGTGGTGTGCCACGACGTCGTGCAGCTCGCGGGCGATGCGCAGGCGCTCGGCGACGACCCGGCGGCGGGCCTCCTCCTCGCGGGTCTCCTCGGCGTCGATCGCCCGCTGCTCGACCTCCGCGAACCACTCCTGGCGCGAGCGGATGGCGGCACCCATCGCTGCCGCGAACCCGCTCCACGCGAACGCCGAGACGTTCTCGAACCTCACCACGGAGCCGATGCCGATGGCCGATCCGGCGCCGAGGGCGAAGCCGCTGACCAACCACGCCATGATCGACATCCTGCGGTCGGCGGCGTAGTAGGACACCGTGCTGATCGCGATGAACGCCGCGGTGAGCACCAGCGACTTGCCTTCTTGCATCGAGATCACGACGGCTGATCCGACGACCACGATCGCGAACACGGGGATCGGCCGCCGTCGCCTGAACACGAGGGCGCCGAACACGATCGCCTCGAAGGCGTAGACGATCCCCGGACCGCTCGACGGCTGCACGTGATCATTGGGGACGAACACCGCGAGCAGGAAGAGCGCGAGAGCCAGCACGGCGTCAGCCGCGAGGGGATGACACCGTGCCTGCTCGACGAGCTCTTCCTTCAGCTTCACGTGCTCAGCCTGTCACGCCCTCGCAGGTTGGTCGACGGTGTCGAGCTCCGCGATCTCAGCAACGGGGGCGTCCTCCATCGGCTCGACCGACAGGTGCGGCATGCGGCGGTCGATCCACGCCGGCAGCCACCAGTTGGCGGCACCGAACCAGTGCATCAACGCCGGCACCAGCAGCATGCGGAGGATGAACGCGTCGACCGCGACCGCTGCCGCCAGGCCTATGCCGAACTCGGCGATCACGCGTTGACCCTCGAACACGAACGCGATGAACACACTGATCATGATCAGCGCCGCAGCGGTGATGACCCGGCCGGTCTCGCTCTGGCCGACGACCACGGCCCGCCGGTTGTCCTTGGTGTGGGTCCACTCCTCGTGCATACGGCTGACGAGGAAGACCTGGTAGTCCATCGACAGGCCGAACAGGATCGCCAACATGATGACCGGCAGGAACGCCTCGACCGGGCCCTCCTTGCCGATGCTCACGAGGTCGCCCAGCCAGCCCCACTGGAACACCGCCACGAGCACACCGAATGCCGCGCCGGCCGCCAACAGGTTCATCAGCGCCGCGGTCAACGGCACGACGATGCTGCGGAACGCGACCATCAGCAGGACACAGCCGAGGGCCACGATGACGCCGAGGAACAGTGGCAGCTTGCCGGTCAGCACATCGGCGAAGTCGCCGAACGTCGCGGTGCTGCCGCCGACGTACACCTGAAGGGTGCTGCCCTTCTCGGCCGCCGGTATGACGTCGTCGCGCAAGGTGTCGATCAGCTTGGTCGTCGCCTCGTCCTGCGGCGCGCTCGTGGGCACGACCTGGACGATGCCGACCGTGGCGTCGGCCTTCATGGGCAGCGCCGTGGCGGCCGCGACGCCCGGGGTCGCCTTGACGTCGGACACCAGGGTCGTCAGCGCCTGCTGGTCACCGGGCGACTTGAGCTCGGCGACGAGCTGCAGCGGTCCGTTGAAGCCCGGGCCGAAACCGTCAGCCAGCAGGTCGTACGCCTTGCGGGTCGTCGTGTCGGCCGGGTTGTTGCCGGCGTCGGCCGACCCGAGTCGCAGCGAGAAGAACGGGATGGCCAGGACCGCGATGAGGCCGAGTGCAACGACCGAGACGAACGCCTTGCGCCGCGCGACGAAGCGCGCCCACCGGGCCCAGATGCCAACCGCCTCGAGCTGCGGGCCCTCGGTGGCGAGGGTCCGGCGCTCGCGGCGGGACAGCAGCCGCATGCCGAACAGGCCGAGGAAGGCCGGGGTCAGCGTCAACGCCGCCGCGACCGTCCAGAGCACGGTGACCGCGGCCCCGATGCCCATGCCGGCCAGGAAGTCGACGTTGAGCACGAGCAGGCCGAGCAGGGCGATCACGACGGTGCCACCGGCGAACAGCACCGAGCGACCCGAGGTGTTGAGCGCCTTGATCGCGGATTCCTCCGGTTGCAGCCCCATCTTGAGGCCGGATCGGTAGCGCGTGACGATGAACAGCGCGTAGTCGATGCCGACGCCCAGGCCGATGAGAGCCGCCAGGGTCGGGGTCACGTCGCTGAGGCTCAGGGTGTGCGACAGCAGGGCGATCGACATCATCCCGCCGCCGACTCCGGCGATCGCGACGATCAACGGCAGGACCATGCCCAGGAGCGAGCCGAACGCGACGAACAGGATCACGGCCGCCGCGGCGATGCCGAACAGCTCGGTGCTGCCCGGACCGGCCTGCGTCGCGGAGTCGATCGCCTGGCCGCTCAGCTCGACCTGCAGGCCGTCGCCGCGCGCGTCCTGCGCCGTGTCGATGACCGCTTCGATGTCCTTGACCGCGAGCTCCTCGGCCTGCTTGTCGAACTGCACCGTCGCGTACGCCGTCCGGCCGTCCTGGCTGACCTGGCTCGCTCCGGCCTCGTCGTACGGGCTGGTGATGCCGACGACGGAGTTGACCGAGCCGACCTGCTTGAGCATCGCGTCGACCCGCGTCTGCACCGCCGGGTCGGTGATCTTGCCCTCGTCGACGTGCAGCACGATCTGGTCGGCGTCGCCGGCGGACTCCGGCAGCGACTTCTGCAACAGGTCGAGCGCCTTGGTCGACTCCGTGCCCGGCAGGTCGAACGCGTCGGAATAGCTCGTGCCGGCGGCCATCGACGCGCCGCTGACCGCGATCAGCAGGGCGACCCAGAAGCCGATGACGGAGAGGCGATGGTTGAAGCACCATCGAGCGAATGCAGCCATGGGGATCCTCCGAGAGTGGGGCCGCGGAAGAGGGTCGCGGCAGTGTCATCACCCTCCCGAATCCGACGGGTGGAGCGCGTCCTCCGTACGCCGTGACTCTCGACTACCACGGGGGCAGTACGTGGGAGCGGCACTACACCTTCGGCAGCAGCACAGGTGACCATGAACCGGGTCCCGGGAGGACCTTCGCCCTTTGCGCTGTCTAACTGCCCGCCCCAGCATGTACTCATGCCGACCCGCATCCACCTCAGCCGCATGACGAAGCTCGCCGTCGTCTCGGCGGACCAGCGACCGCTGGGGAGAGTGGTCGACGTCAGCGCGATCCTGTCGGCCGAGACGCCGCGCTTGCACCACCTGGCGATCGGCACCCGACGTCGGCTCACCCACCTCGTGCCGTGGTCGCTCGTCGCTTCGCGTGACGACCTGCGCATCCGCCTCGCTGTCGACTCGGATGAACTCGAGCAGTTCCACGTCGCCCGCGGATCGGGGCCTGGCGACATCGCGCTGGACGCCGAGGAGGTCCTGCTCGGCCGGGACGTCCTCGACTCACAGGTGGTCGACCTGTCGGGTCGCCGCCTCTCGAGGGTTGCGGACGTGCTCCTGGCCGACGACGGGGATGCCCTCGTGGTGGTGGGTGTCGACGTGGGGCTCGGCGCGTTGCTGCGTCGACTGGGACTGTCGCGACTGGGCGATCGGATGCAGCCCGCGCTCGTCGACTGGAAGGATCTGCACCTGGCGTCCGCGCGCGGCCACAGCGTGCAGCTCGCCACTTCGACCGACGGGATGCGCCGTCTCGACCCCGACGCCCTTGCCGAGGTGCTGGCGCGGCTCGCCACCGAGCCGGCCACCGAGGTCATGCGTGTCGTGGGCCCGACCCGTTCGGCAGCCGCACTCCAAGCCAGCCACGGCGTGCACCGGCGCCGATTGCTGCGCGCACTGCCTCCGGAGGAGGCGCACCGACTCATCGAGGCCGCACCGCCGGCCGTGGCTCCCGTACTCGCGCAGGCCAGCGAGCAACCACCCGCGAACGGGCGGCGATTCCGCCGCACGGCCGGCTGGCGGGTCCATCGCCCGCCCACCCCCAAGGCATCCGGTCCGTGAGGTCCGGGCAGATGTCCCCAGGGATCGCTGGGCGGGCCGAGGCCACGACCATGACGCGGCGGAAGACACGACTCCTGGCGATCGCCGCGGTCGTCGGGCCGGGGCTGCTCGCGGGGCTCTCCGACGACGATCCTCCCGGCATCACGACCTACTCGACGCTCGGTGCCGAGTACGGGTACGAGTTGTTGTGGGTCCTGCTCCTGTCGACGTTCGCCCTGATCGCCTTCCACACGCTCGCCGTGCGGTTGGGCGTCGTCACGAGTCAGGGACTCATCGGCCTGGTTCGCGACCGGTACGGTCCGCGCGTGGGCGGGGCCGCCCTGCTGCTGCTCCTCGTCGCGAACCTGGGGACGACCTGCGCCGAGCTGGCCGGGGTGGCGGCCGGATCCGAGCTCTTCGGAGTGAGCCGCTACGTGTCAGTCCCGGTGGTCGCGCTCGGCGTCACCGTGCTCGTGCTCAGGGGCGCGTTCCACCGCGTCGAACATGTCCTGATGGTGCTCGCCGCGGTCTTCGTGTCGTACGTCGTCGCCGGTTGCGTCGTCCATCCCCATTGGGCAGAGGCCGCCCAGGGGCTCGTGACCCCGTCGATGCCCATGACCAAGGATGCCGTCGTGATCGTCACGGCGACGGTCGGCACCACGCTGGCGCCGTGGGGGCTCAGCTTCATCCAGTCGTACGCCGTCGACAAGAAGCTCCGGGTCGCCGACCTGCGCTACGAGAGGATCGATGTCGTCGTGGGGTCGGTCCTCACCGGCATCATCGGCTTCTTCGTCGTCGTGGTCTGCGCGGCGACGCTGCACGTCCAACACATCTCGGTGGAATCGGCCGCTGACGCCGCATCAGCCCTGGAGCCGCTGGCCGGGACCTCCGCACGACTGCTGTTCGGCGTGGGCATCCTCGGTGCAGCAGTGCTCGCGGCCGCGATCCTCCCGCTGTCCACGGCCTACTCCGTCTGCGAGTTCGCCGGGCACGAGGGCGCCCTCGACGACGGGTTCCGGCGAGCGCCCTTCTTCTACGGGACGTACGTGGTCGTGATCGGCCTCGCGGCTGTCGTCGTCCTGCTGCCGGGCGTCTCGCTCGTCCCGGTCCTCGTGCTCACGCAAGTGCTCAACGCCATCCTGCTGCTGCCCCTGATGGTGCTCATGCACCGCCTCGCGCGCGACAGGCGGCTGATGGGAGATCACGTCGTCAGCGCGGCGTCATCGATCGTCTACGGCGGCACCATCGTCCTGGTCGGCTCGTGCGTCGCCGCCCTGCTCGTGGTCTCGCTCCGAGCCGGCTGACCCGCCGCAGGAGCCGCCCGCGTCCGGCCGTCGGCCTTCACGGCCGCGCAGTCCCGGCATACCGTGAGCCGTATGCATGTGATCCACACCACTGGAACCACCCGGCCCGACGGGCGCCTCCTCGACAACATCGAGGGCGCGGCCTACGGCGCCGGGGTCTCGTTGATCTTCGAGGACAGCGATATCGACGGCGATGGGCCCGACCTGCACCAGCACCCGTACGCCGAGACGTTCGTGATCCGCGGCGGCCGGGCGCTGTTCACGGTGGCCGGCGAGCAGCTCATGGGCGTCGCCGGACAGGTCCTCGTCGTGCCGAAGCTCACGCCGCACAAGTTCGAGGTCGTGGGACCCGAGCGCTACATCGCGACCCACATCCACGCGAGCGAGACCTTCATCACCGAATGGCTCGAAGGGCCTCGGGCCCAAGGGGCGGGCACCGGCTCGTCACCGTAGCCTCGAGGGGTCATGGCGACCCATCTGGTCTACCTCCTCGGCGGCGCGGCCCTCCTGCTGGCCGTCGTCCTGCCGAACGCGCTGCGGACCGCTGCGCTGTCGCCGCCGGTCGTGCTGCTCGGCCTCGGAGCGCTGATCGGGCTGCTGCCCGGCACCGGCGCCTCCGCGTTCTCGCCGATCGCGCATCGCGGGTTCGTCGAGCACCTGGCCGAGTTCACGGTGCTCATCGCGCTGATGGGCGTCGGCCTCGCGCTGGACCGGCCACTGAGCCTGCGATCGTTCGAGTCGTGGCGGCGGTGGAGCGCGACGTGGCGGCTGCTGGCGATCGCGATGCCGCTGTCGATCGCCGGCATCGCCCTGCTGGGCTGGTGGGTCATGGGCCTCGCGCCGTCGGCGGCCCTGCTGCTGGGCGCCGCGCTGGCGCCGACGGATCCCGTGCTGGCCTCGGACGTGCAGGTCGAGGGACCGACCACGACCGAGGCCGACCAGGACGAGATCGACGAGGACGACGAGGTGCGGTTCGCCCTCACCTCGGAGGCCGGCCTCAACGACGGGCTGGCGTTCCCGTTCGTGCAGGCGGCGATCCTCCTCGCGGCGAGCGGATCATTCGCCGACTGGGGAGCACGGTGGGTGGCCTGGGACCTGGCCGGCAAGGTCGTCGTCGGCGCTGTGATCGGGATCGTGGTCGGCTGGGCGCTGACCAAGGTCGCGTTCCGATCGAGCCAGCGCTCGCTTCGCACGGCCGACTCCGGCGAGCCGCTGCTGGCGCTGGCCGCCGTGCTGCTCGCGTACGGGCTGACCGAGGTGGCCGGCGGCTACGGCTTCCTCGCGGTGTTCGCGTGCGCCATGACGCTGCGATCGGCGGAGCGAGGCCACGACTATCACGCACTGATGCATGACGTCATCGAGCGGCTCGAGCGGTTGCTGACGCTGATCATCCTGCTGCTGCTCGGTGTCGCGCTCACGAATGGCTTGCTGTCGGCGCTGACCTGGCCGGCGGTGCTCGTCGCAGTGCTGCTGCTCCTGGTCGTACGCCCGGCGAGCGGGATGCTCGCGCTGTTCGCGGGCCGCTCCGACCTACGGGTCGGCGACAGGAGGATGGGTCCGCGGGAACGCGCCGCGACGGCGTTCTTCGGGGTGCGCGGAGTCGGCTCGATCTACTACCTGGCGTACGCCACCGGGCACGCCGACTTCCGGGACGTACCGCTGCTGTGGTCGACCGTTGCGCTGGCAATCACGCTCTCGGTGATCCTCCACGGCGTCACGGCGACGCCGGCCATGCGCTGGCTGGACGCCAGGCGAGACGGGGCTTAAGGGACGGCGCTCAGGGGCTGGCGGCGAGGAACAGGAACGAGCCGAGGATCGCGATGTGGATGCCGCCCTGCAGCAGCGTCGCCCGGCCCGGCACGACGGTGAGCACGCTCGTGACCATCGTCAACGAGAGCAGCACGAGCTCGGTCGAGCCCAGACCCAGGACGAGCGGGCCGTCGAGCCAGATCTGCGAGATCGCGATGACCGGGATCGTGAGACCGATGCTGGCCATCGCCGATCCGTACGCGAGGTTGAGGCTGATCTGCACGCGCTTGCGCCGAGCCGCGCGGACGGCGGCGATCGTCTCGGGCAGCAGGATCAGCAGCGCGATGATGACGCCGACCACGGCCTGCGGCATACCGGCGGCGTCGACGGCGTCCTCGATCGACGGCGACACGTTCTTGGCGTTGCCGACGACCGCGACGAGGGCGACGAGCAGGAAGCCGAGGCTCAGCCACGCAGCGCGGGCCGACGGCGGCGAGGCGTGATCGTCGTCTGAGGCGACGGAGCCGTCGCTGCGGGTCGGCAGGAAGTAGTCGCGGTGGCGCACGGTCTGCATGCCGACGAACAGCAGGTAGAGGCCCAGCGATGCGACGGCGGCGAAGCCGAGCTGGCCGGGCGTGAACTCCGGCCCGGTGCGGCCGGTCGTGAAGGTCGGGAGCACGAGGCACAGCGTCGCGACGGTGCCGACCGTGGCCAGGGCTGCCCCGGTGCCCTCGGCGTTGAAGTGCGCGACCTGGCCCTTGCGCGTCGCGGCGAGCAGCGAGACGCCGACGATGCCGTTGCAGGTGATCATGATCGCGGCGAAGACCGTGTCGCGGGCGAGGCTCTCGCTGCCCTTGGAGCCGGTCGTCACCAACGTGACGATCAGGGCGACCTCGATGACGGTGACAGCGACCGCCAGGACCAGCGAGCCGTACGGTTCGCCGACCCGGTGGGCGATGACCTCCGCGTGGTGGACCGCGGCAAGCACGGCACCGCCCAGAAACACTGAAACGACGGCCACAGCGATCCACGGCAGGTCGCGGTGCCACGCGAGGCCGAACACGATCAGGGCGGCGACCGGGACGATCCCGGTCCATCGGCTGGTCAGGACGGCGAGCCGGGAAGTCATACGTCCACCCTTTCAGGTTCGTGGTTGCCGTGCCTGGGCCGGTCAGCCCTTGACAGGCCCGGAAACCGGTACGGTGACGGGCATGGTGGCCGTCAAGAGCCCGTGGCTCATCGCCTTCGGTGTCGTGTCCGTCGTGCACCTCGCGCTCAACGCCGCCGACGCGACCCCCTGGGACAGCATCACGAAGTGCTTCATCGCTCCCCTGCTCGCAGCCTGGGTGCTGGAGCAGCACGGACCGAGGTTGCTCGTCGCGGCGCTCGGCTTCTGCTTCCTCGGCGACCTGTTCCTCGAGCTCGGCGACGACCTGTTCGTCGTCGGCATGGCGGCGTTCGCTGCAGCGCATGTCTGCTTCATCCGGTTCTTCGTCCTCCGCGGCGCCCTCGCTCAACTGCGAGCCAAGCCCTGGATCCTCGTGGTCTACGTCGCCGCCGCGATCGGCCTCGTGGTCTGGGCCTGGAGCGGCCTCGAGGTCGGGCTCCGGCCGATCGTCCCGGTGTATGCCGCGCTGCTCCTCGGCACCGCGTCGACGTCGCTCGCCACCGACCTGCGGGCCGGGATCGGCGGGGCGTGCTTCCTGGTCTCCGACGGCATCATCGCGCTCGGCGAGGCAGACCGGATCGACAAGGACGCCACCGGCACGGGACTCGCGATCATGGGGCTCTACATCGTCGCGATCCTGCTGCTGACCACCGGCATCCTGAGCCGGGAGAAGCGGACGATCGCCGCAGGAGCCGGGTTCGACCCCACGATCCGTACCGACTGCTGGCCCCGGCTGCCGCAACAGATGTAATGCGTGGCGGCGACGTGGACATAAACGGTCATGACTGCCGATGAGGACGAGCGCCGCCGCGCTTTCGAGACGCTCTACCGGATCACCCTCCCCTCGATCCGTTCGTACGCCCGACGACGGGCGCCCGACGACCTGGCCGAGGACGTCGTCGCCCAGACCTACCTGACGGCCTGGCGGCGCTGCGACGACGCCGTCGCCGGCGGGTTGCCGTGGCTCTATCGCACGGCCCGCTTCACCCTCGCCAACCACCAGCGCACCGAACGGCGCCAGCTCCGCGTGGCCCAACGCGTCACCGACACCACGGAGCTCGTCGAGGCCGACGGCACAGCAGCAGCCGACGACCGGTCGCTCGTGCTCGAGGCGATCGAGCGTCTCAGTGACGACGAGCGGGAGATCCTGCTGCTCGTCTACTGGGAGCACCTGACCGTCAAGGCGGTCGCGGTCGTCCTCGACTGCCGGCCCGGGACCGCGGCAGTACGCCTGCACCGCGCCCGCCGCAAGCTCCGCGACGCGCTCTCGGACCCACCCGGTCCCCAGCGCTCACCCGCCCGTCCCACGACCCACACCGCAGAGGTGCCCTCATGAACGCCATCACCCGTACGCTCGCCGAGCTCGACCCCGAAGCCGGGACGACCACCGAGATCAGTGCCCAGGACGAGGACCTGCTCCGCGCCATCATGGCCACACCGTCGGTCGCTGAACCGACCCCGGCGCGCAAGCAGCGAACCCACGTCCGCCGCACCCTCATCGTCGCGGGTGCCGTCGCCGCCACGATCGCGCTCGGCCTGACGCGCATCGACCTCGGCGGGCACGAGGTGGGCGGCTCCCCCGCCGCCGCGGTGCTGGAGCGCGCCGCCGACGTCACGATCACGACGTCGGACCCGGTCGTCGGGCCGGGCCAGTACCTCCGCATCACGACGATCGAGAAGGGCTGGGGCAGCCCCGAGATCGTCACCTCCGATCCCGACGCCCCGCCGCCGGAGCACATCGACGAGGGCCCGCCGATCGGCAGCGACGGCAAGCCGATCGTGTTCCAAACGCTCCGCGCGCAGCACATGTGGGTCCCCTACGACCGGGCCGGCACGTGGGTGTTCGACGAGGAGTCGCACCAGCTGCGCAGCATCAGCGTCGACGGCGAGAAGTACGGCCGGGGCGAGGACCACCACGTCTGGACCTCCAAGGGCGGCGCCTCGACGAACTGGCACTCGTACTCCAAGTACCAGGACGCCAGCTGGTACGCCTCTCTGCCGCGCGATCCCGAGCGGCTGCTCGAGACGCTGCTGAAGGACGCACACTCGTACGACCCGGTCGAGCACTATGCCGCGCTGGACGAGGCCGTCACACCCGTGCTGACCAGCGGATTGGCGCCGGCGGACATCCGGGCGGCCCTGTTCCGGGCGCTCGCCAAGGAACCGCAGGTGCGCATCGTCGGAGGAGTCACCCACGTCGACGGCAAGGCTGCGATCGCGCTCCGCATGGGCTACGCGCAGGAGCTGCTGTTCGACCAGGAGACCGGTCAGTACATCGGCCACCAGTCGCGCAACCCCGGGTTCCCGGTCATCCCCGGCGTCGCTGCCGACGACCCGACGTCGATCACGACGGTGACCATCGACGTCGTGGACTCCGCGCCGGGACAGGACTGACGCCGCCGTTCGGCGTAGCCTGAGCAGCGTGCCTGGATCCGACCTCACCTACCGGGTGGTGGTCCGGATCTTCGGCACGCTGTTCCGGTTGATGGGCTACCGGTTCGACGTCCGCGGTGTCGAGCACCTCCCGACCTCCGGTGCCGGCGTGGTGGCCGGCAACCACATCGGCTTCCTCGACTTCACGTTCATCGGGTACGCCGCACGGCCCCGCAAGCGTCGCATCCGGTTCATGGCCAAGCGCTCGGTGTTCGAGCTGCCGGTCGTGGGGCGGCTGATGCGGGCGATGCACCACATCCCGGTCGACCGGAAGTCCGGCGCCCGGGCCTACCGGCAGGCGCTGCGGCTGCTCGACGACGGCCAGCTCGTCGGCGTCTTCCCTGAGGCGACGATCAGCCGATCGTGGCTGCTCAAGCCGTTCAAGCGCGGCGCCGCCGGCCTCGCGGTCAACCGGCAGGTGCCGCTGGTCCCGGTCGTCGTGTGGGGCGGCCACCGCATCTACACCGTCGACGGGCACCGCTCGCTGCGCCGGCGCATGCCGGTCACGATCATGGTCGGCTCGCCGCTGCGACCGGCCGAGGGCGAGTCGGTCGACGAGCTCTCGCTGCGGCTCCACGTGGCGATGGACGCACTGCTCGCCGAGGCGATCGACACCTACCCCGCGATGCCGCGCAACGACGAGGACCGCTGGTGGCTCCCCTACGATCGCGGTGGCAGCGCACCCGACCCCGAGACGGCGGCGGTGCTCGACCGCGAGGCCGTCGCCCGCATCGGCGACACGTTCGACTGACCGAGGAGCCCCATGACGTACGACGAGACCACACCTGTGCAGGTCGGCGACCTGACCTTCGACGTCCGGATGACGGGTCCTGCGGACGGCGAGCCGGTGATCCTGCTGCACGGGTTCCCGGAGAGCTCGCTGTCGTGGTCCGGGGTCGCTCCGCTGCTCGCGGGTGCGGGCTTGCGGGTCATCGCTCCCGACCAGCGCGGCTACTCCCCCGGAGCGCGGCCGTCGGGCGTCGAGTCGTACACGACGGATCTGCTCGCCGATGACGTCGTCGGGATCGCGGATGCGCTCGGCATCGGGTCGTTCCACCTCGTCGGGCACGACTGGGGCGCCGCGGTCGCGTGGGTCACCGCCGTGCGGCACCGGGACCGGCTGCGCACGCTGACCGCGGTGTCGGTGCCGCACCTCGCGGCGTACGGGGCGGCGTTGCAGGGCGACCCCGACCAGCAGCAGCGCGCGTCCTACATCGGCCTGCTGCGCCAGCCCGGCAAGGCCGAGCACGTGCTGCTCGAGGACGAGGCGCAGCGGTTGCGCGCGATGTACGGCGGTCCCGTGCGGCCGGCACAGGTCGACAGCTATGTCGCGCTGCTGTCGGAGCCGGATGCGCTGACGGCGGCGCTCAACTGGTACCGCGCGATGCGGGCCGACCTCGGCTCACTGCCTGCGGTGACGGTGCCCACGACGTACGTGTGGAGCGACGAGGACCAGGCGATCGGCCGGGCGGGCGCGGAGCGGTGTGGCGAGTTCGTCGACGCCGACTTCCGGTTCGTCGAGCTCGCCGCCACGAGCCACTGGATCCCGGAGCAGGATCCCGAGGCGCTGGCCGAGGCGATCCTGGCGCGGGTGGGCTGAGCTAGGCCAGAGCCTGGATGAGCTCGGCGCGGTGCTCGTCGAGGTTGAACGTGAAGTCGGAGCGATAGGCGTCGACGGTGAACCCGTCAGCGGGCTGGTCGACGAGCGGCGGCGCCCAGAAGTAGTGGATCTCGTGGCCCGCGGCCGAGGCGAAGAGGTACTCGTTGGCGGCGACGTAGCCGCGACTCGAGAGCACGACGACCCGCGCCTCGGGGTTGAGCATCATGTTGAACAGGGCGCTGCCGGCGAACCCCGCGATGACCTTTGCGGCTCGGAAGATGTGGGCCTGTTCGGCGTACGAGGTGTCCTCCGCGTGGATCACGGTGAAGCCCTGCTCGGCCATGAACGCCTCGACCTCAGGCGTGTTGGTGCACCAGCGCTGGGTGCGGGTGCGCCGCGACAGGAAGATCTTGGCGGCCCGGTTGTGCGGCGCCGGATCCGGGCCGAGACCGGCGTAGAGCGCCTCCCACGTGTCGACGAGGTCGCGGTCGGCGTAGTGCGGGTTCTCGAGCTGTGGCATCGCGGCCACCAGCGAGTCGACCCTGACGGATTCGTCCTGCGTCACCCAGAGGATGTCGTCGAGGGGTACGCCGAGGGCGCCGAGGATGTCGGCCTTCCACGACGGGAGGCGCTCCTGGTTGGGCTGGTGGGTCATGACGACGCGGAGGTCGGGGTTGCGCTCGTGGGCGATCCGCCAGCCCCAGTGCTTCGACAGCGTCTCGGTCGTCAGGTGTCCGTAGTGGGTCGGGAACGCCGAGTCGAACGAGAAGAATTCGCCGGCCTCATGGCGTACGTTCGCCTGCTGCATCCGGTCCTCCAACCGGCCGAACCACGCCGTCGCCGGAATGATGCGCTTGTGGAAGAGCCGGCCGCCCTGCCAGTGGCGGAACGTGTCGGGCAGCACGAGGTTGCCTTTGGTGGTGACTTCGCGGAGGTGACAGGTGACGTCGCGATAGCGGCGCAACGACAGCGCGGGGACGGATATCGTCGCCGGCTTGTCGCGGTGCGGCGGTTCGCCGTGCATGTGGAGCGTCGCGCGCGACTCGTACTCGTACGCCTCGCGCTGCGCGATGACCTCGCCCCAGTCGGCGCCGAACTGGTCGGTGAGGACTTCCTCGACGGCATGGTGGCGGAGGGTGAAGTGATGGGTGCCGCGCTTGCGCACGACGCCGAGGCTCTGGGTGCTGGTTTGGACGTCGATCGAGTCGGCGAGCTCCTGCCTGCGTCGGGCGGCTGCCGCGCCTTCGCCCTCGCGGGGTTGTGCTGAGGCGCGTACGTCTGATGTCCACTGCGGCGTGACTCCGGCGGCCACGTACGCGGCTCCGGCGGGCAGGGCGAAGACCGTCTGCCGGAGCAGATTGACCCGGTTGCCGGTGGAGGTCGCGTCGAGGATTGCGGCGGGCCGGGGCATGGAGCGTAGTGCGGTGAGGGCGGCCTCGACCGAGCCGTCGACCCGGATCATGCGGACCTCGACGGCGAGGCGTCTGGCGAGGTCGTCGACCAGATGCTGCTTGGGCTCGTCGAGGTAGACCACGAGGAAGCCCTCGGCGGGGGTGAGGGCCTCCGCGATGGCGTCGAGGTCCTTCAGCGCGCGGGCGAGGCGGCGTCGTCGGACAGCGCGAGCAAGCCTGCTCCTCAAGGTCACGCAGGAAGTCTAGGGTGGCTGCCTTGCAGGAGAAGCAGTGTGGACTCGAGTCGGCGGTGACCTAGTCGCCTTTCAGCGTGCCTGAAAGGCGACTGACCCACCGCCAACCAGCAAGACCCGGCGATGTCGGACGTACGCGTCAGGCGATGCGTACGTCAGTGAGGTCCTGCGCGGCCAGCGGCCAGCCGGCCGGATCGTCGAGGGGACGGCCGACTCTGCGGGCGTAGTGGTTCCAGTCCTCGGCCCGGCCGGCGAACCAGATGACCTGTCGGAGCATGAGGCTCTCGAGGTCGCCCGCAGCGACAGTCGGATGACGGCGGCCGATCTCATAGGCGATCTCGCGGGCCGCTCGCGCGTCTGCCGTCGCATCGTGGGCGTTGTCGAGCGCGACACCGTAGTAGGCAGCGACGTCGGTGAGCCGCCGAGGTCCGAGGCCGCCGCGCTCGATGCCCCAGTCGATGACGTAGGGATCGACGACGAACAGCCGATCCCAGTCGGGCTGCGCCAGGCCCCAGCGTGTCGCCTCAGCGCGCAGCATCGTGAGGTCGTAGGCGGCGTTGAAGACGACGAGTCCGACCCCGCGCTCGATCAGGTCCTGCACCCAGGCGATGACCTCGGCCAGTGCATCGACGGGCGCCGGGGCTCCGGCCAGCGCCTCTGCGGTGAGACCGTGGACCGCGGCCGACGCCGGCGGAATCGGGACGCCGGGGTTGACGAGCCCGGAGAAGTCGTGACCCCGATCGTCGAGCAGGGCATAGCTGAGCACCCGGTCGATCAATGGGTCGACGCCCGTCGTCTCGAAGTCGAGCGAGGCCAACGGCGTCAGGTGCCAGCCCGGATGATCGCCCCGTGGCGGTGGCGTCGGCGAGCACGCCACGCAGATCGTGCGCCAGCTGCCGGGGAGACCGATGAGCTGCCCGGCCGCGATCTCGACGGTCACGTCGCACTCGGCACACCGTCCGGCGTACTTGTTGGCTCTCATGAGGATCACGGTAGGTGTCGGGGCGGACAACGGGACTTCACGACACGAAAGCAGTACGATCGTCCCACTTGTTGCGGGAGGGGTTCCGATGCCGAAGACGTCCTTCGACGGCAAGACCGTCGTCATCACCGGCGCCGGCAGCGGCATCGGCCGCGCCGCCGCCCTCAAGGCCGCCGACAAGAGCGCCCGCCTGCTGCTCACCGACGTCAACGCCGGAGGGCTCGGCGAGACGGTCGCCCTCGTCACGAGAGCCGGCGGCACTGTCGTGCACCACGAGGCACTCGACATCGCCGATGTGGACGCCGTCGCCGCGTTCGCCCACCGTTCGCTCAGCGCAGCCGGAGCGATCGACATCGTCATGAACGTCGCCGGCATCTCGACGTGGGGCCGCATCCAGGATCTCGACACCCTGCACTGGCGCGACTGCGTCGAGGTCGACCTGATGGGACCGATCCACGTCATGTCGGCGTTCGTGCCGGCCATGATCGAGGCCGGCAACGGCGGCCACGTCGTCAACGTGTCGTCCGCCGCCGGCCTCTTCGGGCTGCCCGTGCACGCGCCCTACAGCGCCGCGAAGTTCGGCCTGCGCGGCGTCAGCGAGGTGCTGCGGTTCGACCTCGAGCAGTACGGCATCGGGGTCACCCTCGTCTGTCCCGGCGCCGTCGACACGCCCCTCGTCGCCACGGTCGACATCGTCGGCGTCGACCGGGACAATCCGGTCCTCCGGACGAACATCGGCCGCTTCCAGAAGCGCGCCGTCAGCCCCGGGAGCGCTGCCGCCTCGATGATTCGCGGCGTGGAGAAGGGCAAGTACCTCGTCTTCACCTCGAGCGACATCCGCGCCGGCTGGTACGCCCAGAGGTACGCGCCGTGGATCTACAACACGATCATGCGCCGGCTCAACCGCCGGTTCTCCGCAATCCTCACGAAGGCGCAGGCGACGCAGGACGCCTAGCCGCCTCCACCAACGCCCGGAACAGTCCGGCGTCCTCGATGCGTTCGGGGTGCCACTGCACCGCAAGCCAGAACGGCCGCGACGGGTCCTCCATGGCCTCGAGCACGCCGTCGGCCGCGTGCGCCGACGCGACGAAGCCGGGGTGCTCGCGTACGGCCTGGTGGTGGTGGCAGTGCACCGAGCCCTTGTCGCCCACCGCACGACCCAGCAACGTGCCGGGCACGACGTCGACGTCGATCACGCCGAACTCGTCACCGCCGGGCGAGTGGTCCTCGTGGCCGGCGATCTCCGGGACGTGCTGGTCGAGCGTCCCGCCCCCGTGCACCGCCATGACCTGCATGCCACGACAGATGCCGAGCACCGGAAGACGGGCCGCGGCCGCCGCGTCGAGCATCGCAAGCTCCCAGTCGTCGCGGTCCTCGCGCCAGCCGACCGTACGCTCGTGGGGCTCCGCGTCGTAGCGGGACGGATCGACATCGGCGCCACCGGCGATGATCAGCCCGTCGATCCGCGCCGCCACCGACGAGGCACCCTCGGGGTCGCCCGGCGGCAGCAGCACCGCGACACCCCCGGCGGCCTCGATCGACCGCGAGTAGACCGCGTGCAGCACGTCGGCCTGCTCGTGCCAGATGCCCCACCGCGCCTGCTCGCGGTAGGTCGTGACTCCGATCAGCGGTCGCATGGTCACACCGGGGTGACGTACGCCCCGGAGATGCCGCCGTCCACGAGGAACGTCGACGCCGTCATGAAGCTCGACTCGTCCGAGGCCAGGAACAGCACGGCGTTGGCCATCTCCTCGGGCTCGGCGAACCGGCCCAGCGGCACGTGCACCAGCCGGCGCTCAGCCCGCTCCGGATCGCTGGCGAACAGCTCCCGCAGCAGCGGCGTGTTGACCGGGCCGGGGCACAAGGCGTTGACGCGTACGCCCTCGCGCGCGAACTGCACGCCGAGCTCGCGCGACATCGACAGCACACCGCCCTTGGACGCCGAGTACGAGATCTGCGACGTCGCGGCACCCATCACCGCGACGAACGACGCGGTGTTGATGATCGAGCCCTTGCCCTGCTCGAGCATGTAGGGCAGCGCGGCCTTGCAGCACAGGTAGACGCTCGTGAGGTTGACGTCCTGCACGCGCTTCCACGCCTCGAGGTCGGTGTCGAGGATCGAGTCGTCGTCCGGAGGCGAGATGCCGGCGTTGTTGAACGCGATGTCGACCGAGCCATACGTGTCCTTCGCGGTCTTGAACAGCGCGTCGACCTGCTCCTTGTCGGTGACGTCGACGTGCACATACGTCCCGCCGACCTCCTCGGCGATGCCGGGCCCCTTGGCGTCATCGACGTCGCCGATGACGACGTTGGCGCCCTCCTCGGCGAAGCGGCGTACGGTCGCCAGGCCGATGCCTGAGCAGCCGCCCGTCACGACGGCGGTCCGGCCTGCGATGCGTCCTGTCATGTCTGTGTTCCTTTCGGTGCTTGAGCCTGTCGAAAGGATCGTTCGACAGGCTCAAGGTGCGGTCAGTCGTTGGAGATGAAGACGTTCTTGACGTCGGTGAAGGAGTGCGGGGCGTCGGGGCCGAGCTCGCGGCCGATGCCGGACTGCTTGAAGCCGCCGAACGGCGTCCAGTAGCGGACCGACGAGTGCGAGTTGACGCTCAGCGCACCGGACTCGACGGCGCGAGAGACGCGCAGCGCCCGCCCGACGTCGCGGGTGAAGATCGACCCCGACAGCCCGAACTCGGTGTCGTTGGCGAGCTGCACGGCCTGCGCCTCGTCGTCGAACGGCATCACCGCGACGACCGGGCCGAAGACCTCCTCGCGCCAGATCCGCTGCTGCGGGTCGTCCGCCAGCACGACGGTCGGCGCGAACCAGTAGCCGGCCCCCTCCGGTGCCGACCCGGCGAACGCCACGTCGACCTCGTCGACGAAGCCCTTGACCGTCGCCTGTTGGCCCGCCGAGATCAGCGGCCCCATCTCGCTCGTACGGTCCGACGGGTCGAGCACCTTGATGCCCCGGACGGCCGGCTCCAGCAGCGAGACGAACTCGTCGTACGCCGACCGCTCCACGAGGATCCGCGAGCGCGCACAGCAGTCCTGCCCGGCGTTGTCGAACACCGCCGACGGCGCCGACGCCGCAGCCTTGGCGAGGTCGGCGTCCGCGAACACGATGTTGGCGCTCTTGCCGCCCAGCTCCAGGGTCACCCGCTTCACCTGATCGGCGCAGCCGGCCATGATCTTCTTGCCGACCTGCGTCGATCCCGTGAAGCACACCTTGCGTACGGCCGGGTGGGTCACGAACCGCTCACCGACGACCGACCCCTTGCCGGGGATCACCGTGAAGACACCCTCCGGGAGCCCGGCCTCGAGGCCCAGCTCGCCGAGCCGGATCGCGGTCAGCGGAGTCAGCTCCGCGGGCTTGAGCACGACGGTGTTGCCCGCAGCGAGCGCCGGCGCGAAGCCCCAGCCGGCGATCGGCATCGGGAAGTTCCACGGCACGATGATCCCGACGACGCCGAGCGGCTCATGGAACGTCACGTCGATACCGCCGGCGACCGGGATCTGGTGCCCGGTCAGGCGTTCGGGCGCGGCGGAGTAGTAGTTGAGGACGTCGCGGACGTTGCCGGCCTCCCAGGTCGCGTTGCCCCAGGTGTGCCCGGAGTTGCGGACCTCGAGCTCGGCCAGCTCCTCGACGTGCTCGTCGACGAGCTGCGCGAAGCGGCGCAGGAGCCGGGCCTTCTCGCCGGGCGCGACGTCACGCCAGCCCGGGAACGCCTCGGCGGCCCGCTCGATCGCGGCATCGGTCGCCGCGAGGTCAGCCATCTCGACCTCGACGACCGCTTGCTCCGTGGCCGGGTTGACCACGGTGTACGTGTTGCTCAATGCAGTTCCTTAGTCTCGGTCCTTGGGCTTGTCGAAAGGGCGTTGGTTGCTTTCGACAAGCTCGAGGAGCGGTTGGTGCGTCACATACGTTCAAACGTGCGGCGCAGCTCCCAGTCGGTCACGGCGGCGTCGAATGCGGCGAGCTCGACGTCGGCCATGTTGGTGTAGTGGTCCACGACCTCGTCGCCGAACACCTCGCGGGCGATCGCCGAGCCGTGCCAGGCGTCCCGCGCCTCGCGCAACGTCGTCGGCACCTTGGGCTTGTCAGATGCGTACGCGTTGCCGGTCTGCTCGGGCTCGAGCTCCAGCTCGTGGTCGATGCCGTACAGGCCACCGGCCATCATCGCCGCCAGGGCGAGGTAGGGGTTGGTGTCGCCGCCGGGCACCCGGTTCTCCAGCCGCGCCGACGGCCCCTTGCCCACGAGGCGTACGGCGCAGGTGCGGTTGTCCAGGCCCCACGCGACCGTCGTCGGCGCGAACGAGCCGCCGGCGAAGCGCTTGTAGGAGTTGATGTTCGGCGCGTAGAGCAGCGTGAAGTCGCGCATCGTCGCGAGGATGCCCGCGATGAACCGGTCGTACGTCGGGGTGCGTGCGTCGCCGTCCCAGAACGCGATGCCGCCGTCCGTGTTCCGCAGCGACAGGTGGATGTGGCAGGAGTTGCCCTCGCGCTCGTTGTACTTCGCCATGAACGTCAGCGCCTTGCCGTGCGCCGAGGCGATCTCCTTGGCGGCGGTCTTGTAGACCGCGTGGTTGTCGGCGGTCACGAGCGCCTCGTCGTAGAGGAAGCCGATCTCGTGCTGGCCGAAGTTGCACTCACCCTTGGCGCCCTCGACGTTCATCCCCGCGGCGTACATCGTGTTGCGGATGTCGCGCAGCAGCGGCTCGACCCGCGTCGTGCCGACGATCGAGTAGTCGATGTTGTACTGGTTGGCCGGCGTCAGGTCCTGGTAGCCGCTCGACCACGCCGCCTCGTACGTCGTGTCGAACAGGATGAACTCGAGCTCAGTGCCGGCCAGCGCCGTGAACCCGGCATCGGCAGCCTTGGCGAGCTGCGCCTTGAGGATCGTGCGCGGCGACTGGACGACCGGCTGGTGGTCTAGCCACACGAGGTCACACTGGATCATCGCGGTCGCCGGCAGGTGCGTCAGCAGCCGGATCGTGTCGAAGTCGAGGGCGAACTCCATGTCGCCGTAGCCCTTGTCCCACGACGACATCTCGTAGCCGTCGACCGTGTTCATGTCGACGTCGACGCTCAGCAGGTAGTTGCAGCCCTCGGTGCCCTGCTCGACGACGAAGTCGAGGAAGTACTGACCGTGCAGCCGCTTGCCCTGCAGCCGGCCCTGCATGTCGGTGAAGGCGACGATGATCGTGTCGATCTCGCCCTCCTCGATTCGCACGCGCAGCTGCTCGAGGCTCAGCAGGTGGGGGTGTCGCTGGGTCATCGACTCGTACCTCTCATCTTGGGCAGGTTCACATGAGCCCCCGGAGCAGGGCTGCGGTGTCGTCGCAGTGACTCTCCATGACTCGCCGCGCCTTGGTGGCGTCGCCGGCGAGGATGGCTTCCACGATCGCGGCGTGCTGCTGGCGCGAGTGGTCGATGTTGCGGTCCAGCACCGGGATCGCGCCGAGCATCTCGTGCAGCCTGACCTGGACGTTCGTCACGGCGTCGATCAGCAGCGGCGACTCGCTCAAGGACGCGATCGCAAGGTGGAACTGGGCGTCGGCCTGGCGGTGCACGGCCTTGCCGGCCGCGGAGCTGACCCGCTCGAGGGACGCCTGCAGCAGCTCGATCTGCGAGGCGCTCAACGTACGCGTGGCAGCCGCGTGCGCGGCCCCCGGCTCGACGATGCGGCGAAACTCGAGCGCGTCGAGCAGCTCCTCGCGCGGCCGCTCGAGCGTGGTCGAGGCGCCGGGCTCCACGGGGTGGAACTCGACGACGCTGCCGCCGCCGCGACCACGCCGGGTCGTCAGCAGGCCGGCGTCACGCAAGGCGCCGATCGCCTCGCGGAGCGTCGAGCGGGACACGCCCATGCGCTCGGCGAGCTCGCGCTCGGGTGGCAACGTGCTGCCGTCGGGATAGATGCCGAGACGGATGGAGGTGGCGAGCATCTCGACGCACGACTCGAACGCGTGATGCGCCCGGAGGGGCCGGAGCACGGCAGCCGCGAGGTCGTCCTGCGCGTCAACGACGGCATCGTCGGTCTCCGCCATGCCGCCTCCCGTCGCCGCCTTAAGGTCTGGTATCGAACCTTATCGGCACGGCCAAGCGTATGTCTACGGGCGTCAGTGGCGTGCCAGCTCTTCGTCGGCCCTCGAGAGCGCCGTGCTGAGGACGCGGACGGTGGCGTCGAGGTCCTCGGCCGGCAGGTCGCCCCAGAGCCGTTCGGCAATCTCACCGGTCGTGACGCCGATCGAGCTGCGGAAGGCACGCCCCTCTTCGGTCACGACGACTTCCTCGCCCTCGCTGGCCAGGAACCCGTGCCCGACCAATGCGGCGATGTGTGCGTACGCCTCGTCGTCGGCAACCTTGAGCGCCCCGGCCACCAGGCCCGTGAGCTGGTCGCGTCCGAACGACTCGCCTCCGGCGACCGCGATACTGAGCGCGACCCACTGGGGTTCCGTGACACCGGAGTCGGCCAGGAGCCGATCCAGGATCGCGTTGAGCGCCTTCTCGGTCCGGCCGAGGAGCTGTGGGGTGAAGGAAACCATGTCGGGCATCGGGAACTCCAACTCGTTAGTAGTATAAACGTTTGTGTCACTAACGATAGACCAAGCCGCAGCCTTGCTCAAGGAGGCGGTTCCACGAGCAAGCGCAACAACCGGACGAGCTCCTTGCGCTCGGCGGCCGAGAGCGGGTTGAGGATCTCGTCCTGGGTCCGCTGGACCAGCCCGTCCAGCCGGCCCAATTGGGTCCGGCCCTTCCGGGTGATGGTGATGACGTTGCGGCGCCGGTCATCGGGGTCGGACGCGCGCTGAACCTGCGCGGCTTCCTCGAGCTCGTTGAGCACTGCGACCAGGTCACTGCGGTAGAGCCCGGCCCGATCGCTGAGCGTCGCCTGGCTCGCCGGTCCGTGCTCGTCCAGCGACGCGAGCACTGCGTAGTGCCATTTGCGTGCGCCACGAGTCGCCAGCCCCTCGCTGACGATCCGGTCGGCGCGAGTCGCTGCCTGGGAGAGCAACCGGCTCGGCAGTCCCTGCAACCGAGTCGCGCCTACCGGGGCAACGGGCATGTCGCGTTCATCCATGGCGCCACCCTACGCGCCAGCGTTAGCCGCTCTAACGAGCTCAGGCGGGGCGGGCCCAGACCGTCGTGTCGGCCGGCACGAGCCCGTCGACGAGCGGGTCGCTGGCGAGGAAGACGGACCACGCCGGGTCCAGCTCGACGGGCTCCGCGCCGAAGTTGGTCAGCGACACGACCGGGCCCCGTCGGAACGCGAGCACCGACGGGCCACGGTCCAGCCACGACATCGCGGCGGTGTGCAGGTCCGGCTCGTTCCGGCGGATGCCGAGGCACGCGCGATAGAGGTTGAGCGTCGAGTCGGGGTCGGCTTCCTGGGCCTCGACCGAGAGCGCGCGCCAGCCGTCGGGCTGCGTCAGCCAGGTCTTCGTGCCGGACGGCGAGAACCCGAACGGCTGCTCGTCTCCGCTCCACGGCAACGGCACCCGGCAGCCGTCCCGCCCCGGACTTGCGCCGCCCGTACGGAAGTACATCGGGTCCTGCAGCTCGCTGCGGTCAAGGTCCTCGACCTCCGGCAGCCCCAGCTCGTCGCCCTGATAGACGTACAACGACCCCGGCAGCGCCGCGATCAGCAGCGCCGCCGCGCGGGCCCGGCGCAGGCCCAGCACCTCGTCGGTCGGCACGCCCCACGCCTTGGTGTCGAAGTCGAACGAGGTGTCCACACGGCCATAGCGGGTCACCGGCCGGGTCACGTCGTGGTTGGACAGCACCCACGTGCACGGCGCACCGACCGGCTCGTGCGCCGCGATCATCAGGTCGATCGACGCCCGCAGCTCCGCGGCATCCCACGCCCGCGTCATGAGGTCGAAGTTGAATGCCGTGTGCATCTCGTCGGCGGCGAGGTAGCGAGCGAACCGCTCGGCATCGGGCAGCCACACCTCGCCGACCAGGATTCGCGGTTCGTCGTACGAGTCGGCGACCGCCCTCCACCGGCGGTAGATGTCGTGCACCTCGTCGCGGTCGAGGTTGGGGTGCGCTCCCGGCGCGTGTGTGCCGTCGTCCTCCGGCAGCGCGGGGTCCTTCATGATGTGCGCCGCGGAGTCGATGCGTATGCCGGCAACCCCGCGGTCGAACCAGAACCTCAGGATGTCCTCGTGCTCCCGTACGACATCGGGGTGCGTCCAGTTGAGATCGGGCTGCTCGGCGGCGAACAGGTGCAGGTACCACTCCCCCGGCGAACCGTCCGCGTTCGTGGTGCGGGTCCACACGTCACCGCCAAAGTTGTTCTTCCAGTGCGTCGGCGGCTCGGCGCCGCCGGGCCCCTTGCCGGGGTGGAACCAGAACCGCTGGCGCGCCTCCGAGCCCGGCGGTGACGCCAACGCCTCGACGAACCACGGGTGCCGGTCCGACACGTGGTTGGGCACGACGTCGATGATCGTGCGGATCCCGCGCTCGCGCGCCTCGGCGATCAACGCCTCGGCCTGCTCCAACGTCCCGAAGACCGGGTCGATCCGTCGATAGTCCTGCACGTCGTAGCCGCCATCAGCCAACGGCGACACGTACCAGGGCGTGAACCAGATCGCGTCGACGCCGAGGCTCTCCAGGTAGGGCAGGCCGGCGCGTACGCCTTCGAGGTCACCCGCCCCGTCGCCGTCGGCGTCACGGAAGCTGCGCGGATAGACCTCGTAGACCACCGCCGTGCGCCACCAGTCCGGCGGCGTCATCCCTTGAGCCCAGAGTGCGCCAACCCTTCGACGAACTGCTTCTGCGCGATGAGGAAGACCGCCAGCACCGGGGCCACCGTCATCGTCGCCGCGGCGAGCTGGGTGTTCCACATCTCGCCACCGTACGCATCGGTGTAGCGGGTCAGCGCCTGCGGCAGCGTGAACAGGTCGGGCGACGTGATGTAGACCGTCGGCTCGAGGTAGAGGTTCCACGACGCGAGGAACGTCAGGATCGCGACGGCCGACAGCGCGGGCTTGGCCAGCGGCAGGAAGATCTGCCACCAGATGCCGACCTGGCCGAGGCCGTCGAGCCGAGCCGCCTCCTCGAGCTCACCGGGGAGCGCGATGAAGAACTGCCGCATGATGAACGTCGCCAGGACGCACGGCGCCGCGAGCGAGGTGACCAGGATCAGCGGCCAGTGCGTGTTGATCATGCCGAGGTTCTTGAACATCTGGAACAGCGGCACGATCGTGACCTCGCTCGGCACCAGCAGCCCGATCAGGACGACGAGGAACAGCAGGTTCTGGCCGGGGAACTTGATCCGCGCGAACGCGTAGCCGGCGAGGCTCGAGACGAACATCGTGATCATCGTGACGAGCACCGCGATGTAGACGCTGTTGAAGTACTGCCGGGCGAACGGCTGGAAGTCGAACGCCTCGCGGTAGCCGGCGAGCGTCGGCGAGTCGGTGAAGATCGTCGGCGGCGACGCGAAGATCTCGCTGAGCGGCTTGAACGACGACGCGATCATCCAGATCGTCGGCACCGCGAACGGCAGGGCCATGACGATCAGGGCGACGTAGAGCGCGATCCGCCGGCCGATCGCGGCGCGGTCCCGCGGGCGTACGCGGGGCTCGATGACGCGGGGCAGGTCGACCCGCAACGCGGTCTCAGTCCTCATAGAAGACCCACTTTCTGCGGAGCTGCCACTGCAGCACCGTCAGGATCATGACGAACGTCAGCAGCATCAGCGCCAGCGTCGAGCCGTAGCCGATGTCATTGAACGAGAACGCCTGCTGGAAGACGTAGTAGACGAGCACCGTCGTCGACAGCTCCGGTCCGCCCTTGGTCAGCACCGCGATCTGGGCGAACGCCTGGAGCGCTCCGACGATCGTGATGATCGCCGTCAGCAACAGGGTCGGCGAGATCAGCGGGAGGGTGATGCTCGTGAAGATCTTGCGGTTGCTCGCCCCGTCGATGCGGGCGGCTTCGTGGAGCTCGCTGGGCACGCCCTGCAGCGCTGACAGGAACAGCACCATGTTGACGCCGACGCTGCGCACCACCTGGGTCACGACGACCGCGATCATCGCGGTGTCGCCGCTCTGCAGCCAGTTGGGCCCCGAGATGCCCACCTGCTCGAGCACGCCGTTGATGCCGCCGTTGTCCTGCAGGAGGAAGCCCCACACCAGCGTCCACGCGACGACCGAGACCACGACGGGGGAGAAGAACAACGTGCGGAAGAACGTCACGCCGCGGAACCTCCGGTTGAGCATCACCGCCAGGCCGAGGCCGAGGGCGATGTTGAGCACCACGACGCCGATCGAGAAGATCGCCGTCGCGCCGAGGACCTTGGGCAGCTGCGGGTCGTCGAGCAGCTGCGCGTAGTTCTTGCCGCCGACGAAGTCGAGGTCGCCGGTGAAGACGTTCCAGTCGTTGAGGCTGTAGTAGATCGCCAGCCCGACCGGGAAGATCACGAAGACCAGCACGCCGAGGAGCTGTGGCGCGACGAAGAGGTAGCCCGTCAGCGCGTCGCGGCGCGACAGCGTCCAGAACCGCTTCCTGCGCGCCGGCGCCCCCAGGGGGGCATCGACCGATGCCCCCCTGGCCCCCGAGCGCGTGGTCAACGTCGTCACTTCGCGAGCAGCGGATCGATCGCGGAGCAGACCGAGGTCAGCACCTGCTTGACGTCGGCATCGGGCTTCCACATCGCGTCGAGCGCCGTCTTGCCCTTTTGGGCGATCTCGGCCGGGCTCGTGTGGTTCGGCAGGGTCACTGCGTCAGCCAGCTGGTCCACGACGACGCTCTGCAGCTGTGCGGCGTTGAGCTTCGGGTTGTTCGTGGCGAGCGCCTTGCCCGACAGCAGGGACTTGCGCGGCGGCGGGAAGAACTGCGCCAGCTTGGCGGCGTTCTCGGGGTTGGTCAGGTACGCGAGGAAGTCGGTCGCCTCGTCCACGTGCTTGCTGGACTTGAGCACACCGACGCCAGCCTGGCCGAGCACCGAGGCCTTGCCGGCCGGACCCGCAGGCAGCGGGAGGACGTCGTACTTGAACGAGCCGTCGAGCAGCGAGGCGCGCGACACCTGGGCGACCGTGAACGCCGAGTCACCGGCGAAGAAGTCGGCCGTCGTGCCGGGTCCGGGCATCGACTTGTCCACGTAGATCGCGTCGTGCAGGAACTGGAACGCATCGACCATCTTGTCGCTGTCGAACTCGCACGTCTTGCCGTCCTTGCTCCACGCCGAGGCGCCGAACCCGGTCCAGACCGTCGCCAGGGTCTGCCAGTTGGCATAGTCGAAGTCGCGGATCACGAAGCCACCCTTGCCGGTGGCCTTGTTGACCGCCGAGCCGATCTTGGAGACCTCGTCCCACGTGAGGTTCGCGGGGTCGACGGTCTGCTTGGCCTTGGCGAGCAGGTCCTTGTTGACGTAGAGGCCGAACGGCGAGTTGGAGAACGGGTAGGCGTAGAGCTTGCCGTCCTCGGTGTACTCCGACGTGACGCTGCCGAGCAGGTCGTCGTAGTTCCAGCCGGCCGTGTCCTTCAGCTTGTCGGTCAGCGGCACGAGGGCGTCCGACGCGATGAGGTCCTTCGACAGGTCGCCCATCCACGCCAGGTCGGGCGAGTTGCCACCGGCGATCTGCGTCGTCAGCGTCGTGTTGTACTCCGGGAACGGGAGGCTGTCGAACGTGATCGACGTGATCTCCTTGTGGTCGGCCTTGTAGGCGTCGGCGATCTTGTTGAACAGCGCGAGCTGCGCCTCGTCGGCGGTCCAGACCGTCATGCGGAGCTTCACGCTGCCCGGTCCGGACTCGCCGCCACCGGAGTCGGAGCCGCTGCACGCGGACACCACCATCGCGACGGCAGCAGCCAGGGCAGCGACCCTGACCAGCTTCTTCGTTGTCTTCATGGGTTCTTCCTTCAGTAGCCGAGGATCTCGGGCCAATGGATTTCAACCCCCGCCTCGACGAGGCGGGTTTGGAACTGGCGGACCAGCTCGGGTACCGAGACGACATCTCTCGGAAGAATCGATCGCTCCAGGCAGAACGTCGCGAGCTCACCGGCGGACTCGCCGATGTTCCACTCGACGGGGTGCAGCCGGTAGGCGCCGTTCGTGATGTGCGTCGTGCCGATGTTCTTGGCGGCCGGCAGCAGGTTCTTGGTCGCGACCGGCACGAGAGCGCCCAGCGGGATCTCGAACGGCGCGCACTCGACGTCGATGTAGTTGTCGCCGCCGGTCGAGGGGTGCAGGTCGATGCGATACATCCCGATCCCGACCGAGTCGTCGAACGTCGCCGGGCCGGCGTGACCGCGGACGCGGACCGAGACGTCCTGCTCCACGACGGTCTTCATCGCCCGGATGCGGCGCGACTCCCGGATGTAGGGGGCCTGGGCGAAGCCGTCGGCGCTGCCGAGCACGTCGCCGCGCAGCCGCAGGCCGGGCCAGCCGGTGCCACCGTCGGGGCGCGGCGCCTCGGTCTGCAGCCAGTAGAAGAACGACCTCGACTGCTCCTTGGCCGCGGCCAGGTGCGTCTCACGGTCGGCGTTGTCGACGATCGAGCCGCCGAGGTAGTCCAACTGTGGCCAGTTGGCGAGCACGATGTCGCTCTCGTACGCTCCGCGCTGGAACGTCGCGCGGGCGGCGATCCGCCGGAACTCCCACAGGTCGCTGTCACCCGCGTCGTAGCGCGGATCCTCCGGCGCACCCGCGGTCAGCTTGGGGTTGACGTGGAGCGTACGCACCTCGGGCGTCAGGGTGCGCGGGTGCGGCGCCGTGAACGACAGCATCGTGTCGCCCCAGAACGAAGGCTGGTAGGTCCGCCAGTAGTCGTACGTCGCGGGACGCTCGATCGTGTGGTCGGCGCCCTCCTCGTGGTCGAACGCGAAGCACCAGGCGATCGACTGCACGTTGCCGGGATCCGCGGTCTCGGGTGCGCTCGGCTCGCCGGTCTCGGCGCGCGACTCGGTGCCGATGACGTACGCCGTGCCGGTCAGCGGGAGCAGGTCGCCGGTCTCGGTCGCGTCGAGCACCATCGCGGCCTCGACCACGACCTCGTCACCGGTGTGGAGGTGCGCCAGCGTCACCGAGCCGACCACGTCGTCGGCGACCTCGACGGCCACCGGGACGTACGGCTGCAGGATCGTGAGCCGGCCGCTCGAGAGGTGCGGCGCCAGGAGCTGCGTGATCACCGCGAGCGCGACCCGCGGCTCGTGACAGAGCCTGCTGACGCGACCCCGCCCGGGGTTGAGCTGGAGGTCTCGCCGGGCGAGGTCGGTCAGCGGATAGTGGTCGCGGTAGTAGCGACGGATGCCCTCGCGCAGCGCGCGATAGCCGGCGGTGACGCCGAACTGCTCGACCCAGATGTGCTCGTCGGGCGGCACGCCCTGGGAGGTGAGCTGGCCGCCGAGCCAGGCGTACTGCTCGGTCAGCACGACGCGCTGGCCGCGACGCAGGACGGCGAGGGCGGCCGCGACGCCGCCGAGCCCGCCGCCGATGACGGCGACGTCGGTGTTGAGGTGAGTCATGCCCGTCCGACCAACGTCTCGCCGAGCTCGAGCTGCCCTGCGAGCAGGAGCTGGGTGTCGAGCCCGGCCCACTCGTCCGACGGCGTCGTGATGAGCTGCTGCAGCAGGTTGAGCGCCTCGGCGGCGACCTGCTGGCGCGGCACCTGGAAGCCCGACAGCGGGTGACCGTTGACGCGATGACCCCTGACCTCGCCGAGAGCCGTCAGAGAGACCTGCTCGGGCACGACCGTGCCGGCCTTGCCGAGTGCGAGGGCCACGTCCTCGGCGAGGAACGCGTCCTCGGCGAACACCAAGGTGGCGCCGGTCCGGGCGAGGTCCTCGACGATCGTGTCGACGCCGTCCACCAGCGTGAAGCGCGGGCCGCCCGACGCATTCGACGTGTGGATCTCCTGGAGCCGGTCACGAGCCGTGGGGCTGTTGCGGCCGCGGTGGACGTAGAGCGCCTCGCGGTGGCCGAGTTCAGCAGCCCGGGCGATCAGCTCCGCGGTGAGGCTGACGTAGTCGATGCCGACGTACGGCACCTTGGCGGTCGTCTCGTCGCGACGGCCGACGGCGACGAACGGGAACTCCTCGTCGACGAGCCGCTTGAGGTCGTCGCCGTCCATCTGCTGGCCCAACAGGATGCAGCCGTCAGCGAGGCGGAGCCGGGTCTTGCGGTGGAAGAGACTGCGCGTGCCGTCCTCGACCGGTGAGCTGGTGAAGAACAACAGGTCGCAGCCGACCTGTTCGGCAGCCCGCTCGAGGCCGTTGAGCAGGGGGCCGTAGAAGTCCATGCTCTCGGGGGACAGCGCCGCCTCGTACGTGAAGACGCCCATGATCTGGTTGTCGAGGCCGGCCAGGCGGCGCGCGGCCGGATCGGCGACGTAGGTCGACTGCTCGATCGCCCGCTTGACCCGCTCGCGGGTGGCTTCGGGGATGCGCACGTTGGAGCCGTCGCGGTCGTTGAGGACCATCGAGACGGTCGTCTGACTGACCCCCGCGATGCGGGCGATCTCACGCTGCGTCACATTGCGCGCCTTGGGTGCCATGCCGATCCCGTCCCTCGTCCGTACGAATAGGGCGAGACGCTAATACGTATTTTCAGATCACGCAACCCCCTTGACACATTCCCGTAACCCCGCGCAGCATGACACCCACGCTCATCGCTAATAGGGATTATCAAATGGGCGTGGAACGGCAGGCCTTCCTGCCTCTCAGGAGATGATCATGACGTCCGAGCCCCAACGATCCCCCTTGTCCCGACGCGGTTTCCTCGGCGCGACGTTCGCCGCCGGGGTGCTCCTCGTCGCCGAGCCGAGTCGGGTCGTCGCGGCCACCGCGGCGGCCGGCGACGTGACACTGAGCGCGAGCGGCGTCAGCATCCTCGCGAGCCCCGGAGGCCGCCTCGCGATCCGCGACGCCGCCGGCGTGATCCGCTCGCAGGGGTCCAAGTTCCAGGTCAAGGACAGCGTCGCGGGCATCCAGATCTCGACCGGCGGCACACCGAGCCTCGTCACGCTGCCGGACGGCACCCAGGCGATCCGCATGGACTACGTCATGCCGGCCGCCGCAGGAGCCACGACGGTGTACGGCCTGTTCTGGGTGTCGACCAACCACGTGCACCTCGAGTGGCACACCACGGGTCCTTCGACGCTGGTCCCCGACGGGTTCCTGTTCAGCCGGGCCATCGTCGGCTCGACCGAGCCCGACCGATTCGTCCCGATCACCGAGTGGGTCCGCGACGCAGGGGGTGGCATCCCGTACGAGGAGACCGCCGGCATCGCGCACGCATCGACGTGGGGCGCACTGCACGGCATGTTCCTGCTCGAGCGGTCCAAGCAGGACTGGACCAACACGACGTGGATCCACTGCTCGGCGACGCCGCAGGCCGACGGCAGCCTCCTCAGCCAGGCGGACTTCTTCTTCAGCGAGACGAGGCCGTCGGCCACCGCCGTCATCGGCACGAGCCGCGAGCTCGGCATCGAGCTGTGGACCGACCGCGACTTCAACATCTGGGACGCCGCCGGCCAGACGATGTCGGTCACGGCCCTCGTCGCCAACGGCAGCTCGAGCGCCCGCAACGTCGAGCTCTCGTGGTGGGTCAAGGACTTCAACGGCGAGACGCTGACGACCGAGTCGGTGACGGCACCGGTCTCCGCCGCCTCGACCTGGGAGCACACGTTCACCCTGCCCGCGCCGGCGTACGGCATCTCGCTGGCCGAGGTCACCGCCACCAGCGGCGACGACGAGGCGTTCGCGCGCACGACGCTGACGGTGCTCCCGCCGGCCGACTACGCCGCCGGCGAGCAGAGCATGTTCGGCATCGCCAACTACCCGTGGCTGCAGGTGCCGTCGGCGACCGCGCTGCTCGACCTGTGGCAGAAGGTCGGCATCAACTGGGTGCGCATCTCGTACGCCGGAGGACCCGGCCTGCCGCCCTCGGCGTTCGACCAACGCGGCATGTTCCACAACGTCGAGCTGCAGCCGAGCCTCGACGTCACCGACACCGTCGCGACCCAGTGGGCGGCGGACAAGCTCGCGGTCGCGGTCGCCGCCGGTGCGACCTACTTCGAGGTCGGCAACGAGCTCAACCGGCCCTTCAACACCGGCGTGGCCGCGCAGGCCTACATCGACAAGGCCCTGCGGCCGGTCGTCGACCGGCGCGCCGCGATCGGGGCCGACATCAAGATCCTCAACAACGGGCTGGCCGGCATGGACAAGCCGTGGCTCGAGAACTTCCACGCCGCCGGTGGTTGGGACCTCATCGACGGCTTCGCCTATCACCCGGGCCGCGGCAACTTCACGCCCGACTACGACCCGCCCGAGCCCTACGAGGCCACGAGCGAGGGCCGCTACTGGAACTTCGCCGGCGGCCTGCGCCAGCTCAAGGCGCTCATGGCCGACTACGGCGACAAGGAGATCTGGCTGACCGAGGCGTACGCCTGCACGCGGCCCAACGGCTGGTGGAACGACACCTACCGGCACGCCGCCGAGAACGTCTTCCTGACCCTCGCCATGGCCAAGGCCGAGGGCATCCGCACCGTGTGCTGGTACCAGTTCCACGACAGCGTGCTGGGCAATGCGCAGGCCGCCGATCCCGACAACGTCGAGTACCACTTCGGCCTGATGAACCGCGATGTCAGCGCCAAGCCCTCGCTGCTGGCGTACGCCACGGCCGCACGGACGTTCGACCAGGCGACCTACCTCGGGCCGCTGGCGTTCGACGACCCGAAGACCAAGGGCCTGCTGTTCGACACCCCCGACGGGCACGCTGCCGTGCTGTGGAACCGGGCGGACGGCTACATCCTCAACCAGGACCACGCGCCCTCGCCCGAGCGCAACTTCCCGGCCCCGGAGGTCTGGGTCGATCCGTGGCCCACCAAGACCAGCCTGACGGTCGCGACGTCGGGCACGAGTGCGAGCCAGGTCGACGCGATCGGCCAGCGCACCTCGCTTGCGGTGACCAACCGACGCACGACGCTCACGCTCGACGGCGCACCGCGGGTCTTCTACGGCCTGGCGTTGGCGGGCAACGGCGCGGTCACGAAGGGCGGAGCTTTTCGCCTGAAGGATCGAAGAGGGGCTTGAGGCTGACGGTGACGGGGACGCGGCGACCGCCGACGTCGAGCTGGTAGTCGCCGGCTCGTACGTAGGCCGCGTCGACGGTGGCTCCGTCGGGCGCGTGGAGCCAGGCGAGGCCCACGCCGGTGCGGAGGGTTGCGCCCCACGCGCCGGAGGTGGCCTGACCTGCGGCGACGCCCTCGCGTACGAGCAGCTCGCCACCCCAGACCATGACCTCTGGATCCTCGAGAGCGAACGAGACGAGGCGGCGCGACGGCCCGGCGGCCTTGGCCTTCTCGACGGCGGCGCGGCCGAGGAAGTCGATGTCGGTGCCGAGCTTGCAGGTGAAGCTCAGCCCGGCCTCGACGGGATCGACCTCGGGCGTGAGCTCTCGGCCGTACGCTCGATAGCCCTTCTCGAGGCGCATCGACTCGATCGCGTAGTAGCCGGCGTCGACCAGCCCGAGGTCGGCGCCGGCCTCCTTGAGCGCGTCGTAGAGCTGCAGCGCGTCGGGTGTGCGGACGTACAGCTCCCAGCCGAGCTCTCCGACGTACGTGATCCGGGTGGCCCGCACCGTGAGCCCGGCGAGCTGGATCTCGCGGCTGGCGCCGAACGGGAACGCGTCTTCGGCCAGGTCGGCCTCGGTGAGCCCGGTCAGCAGCTCGCGTGATCGCGGGCCCATGAGGCCGAACACGGCGAGCTTGTCGGTCACGTCGTGGACCTGCGCGTCGAGCCCGGCCGGGATGTTGCGCCGGATCCAGTCCTGGTCGCGCTCGGTCGTCGCTGAGCTCGCGACGAGGAAGAACTCGTCGTCGAGCACGCGGGTCACGGTGAGGTCGGACTCGTAGCCGCCGCGCTCGTTGAGCAGCGCGGTGTAGACGGTCTGGTCAGTGGCGACCGCGACGTCGTTGCTGCAGATCCACTGCAAGGCTGCTTCGGCGTCGGCGCCGTGCACGACGTACTTGGAGAACGACGACTGGTCGAAGATCGCGACGTCCTCACGGCACGCCTGCTGCTCGGCCGCCGACCAGGGCAACCAGTTCTGCTTGCCCCAGGCGTAGTGGATCGCGGGGTCGACCGCGGGCGGCGCGAAGAAGTTGGCGCGCTCCCAGCCCATCTTGCTGCCGAAGCCGGCGTTGGCGGCGGCGAGGCGCTCGTAGACCGGCGAGGTCCGCAGCGGGCGAGCGGTGTCGTACTCGCGGTTGGGCCACGGCACGGCGTAGTGCAGGCCCAGCACCTCGGTGACCCGGGCACGGAGGTAGGCCTTGTCGTTCTGGAACGGAGCGAACCGGCGGATGTCGACCGCCAGCAGGTCGACCGTCGGCTCACCCTCGAGGATCCACTCGGCGAGGGCGCGCCCGGCACCACCGGCCGACGCGATGCCGACGGAGTTGAAGCCCGCACCGACGAAGAACCCGCGGACCGACGGAGCCTCGCCGAGGATGAACTGGTTGTCGGGCGTGAAGCTCTCGGGCCCGTTGTAGAACTTGCGGATGCCGGTGTCGTGCAGCACGGGTATGCGTTCCAGCGCGCTGTCCATGAGGATCTGGAAGTGGTCCCAGTCCTCGTCGAGCAGCTGGAACTCGAACGGATAGGGGATCTGGTCGGGCGCGACCCACGGCTTGGCCTCGGGCTCGAAGCCGCCGACGACGAGCCCGCCGACCTCCTCCTTGAAGTACGTGTAGCCGTCGGGGTCGCGCAGGATCGGCAGGTCGGGACGGACACCCTCGATCTGGTCCGTCACGACGTAGAAGTGCTCAGCGGAGTGCAGCGGCACCGTGACGCCGATCTGCGCCGCGAGGTGGTGCGCCCACTGGCCTGCGCAGTTGACGACGATGTCGGCCTCGATGTCGCCCTGATCCGTACGCACGCCGGTGACCGCGCCGCCGTCGACCAGGATCTCGGTCACACGGACGTGCTCGACGACCGTGGCGCCTCGCTGTCGAGCACCTCTGGCGAGCGCCTGGGTGAGATCGGTCGGGTTGGCGGTGCCGTCACCGGGCAGCCAGATGCCGCCGACGAGGTCGCCGGTCTCGAGCAACGGGTAGCGCTCGCCGGCCTGCTCGGGCGTGAGCAGCTCGCACTCCAGGTCGTACGCCGCGGCCGTCGCGACCGTACGGCGCAGTTGCTCCATGCGGTCCTCGGTGCGGGCGACGGTGACCCCGCCGCACCGCTTGAACCCCGAGCTCAGGCCCACCTCGGCCTCGAGCTGCTCGTAGAGCGAGGCGCTGTACTGCACCAGTGTCGTGCCGGCTTGAGTCGCGCGAAGCTGGCCGACGAGCCCGGCCGCATGCCACGTCGTGCCCGAGGACAGCTCGCCCTGCTCGAGCAGCACGACGTCGCTCTCGCCGGACTTCGTCAGGTGGTAGGCGACGCTCGTACCGATGACACCACCGCCGATGATGACGATCCGAGCCCGGCTGGGGATCATGCGGTGACCGCTTCGAGCCAGGTGCCGAACTCCGGGCTGCGGAAGTCCGCGACCGCCTTGTCGAACCGCTCCTGGCCCCAGCCGTGGAAGTCGAAGTCGTCGTCGTTGGTCGCGGCCTGGATGAAGCCCCAGAGCGACCAGCCGTAGCGCGACACCGTCGCCTGCAGCCGCGCCCGCGCGATCAGCGCCGGGTCCTCACGGCCGGCGTACGCCGTGACGAGCTCGGCGAGGTGCTCGTCGTCGAGGTCGCACTCGGTCCACGAGTTGCCGAGCTCGAAGTAGGCGTCGTTGTTGCCGGCGTAGTCGTAGTCGATCAGCCAGATGCGCTCGCCGTCGTCGACGATGTTGCCGGCGAGCAGGTCGTTGTTGCACGGCACCGTCGGCATCGGGCGTGCGCCGAGCGCGCCTTGGATGCTCAGGAAGTCCGCGCCGTACGAGACGTAGTCGGCGGGGATCGGGAAGCCCTTGGTGACGCACGTGCGCAGGTAGGTCGGCTGGCGGATGAACATGTCGAAGTCGGTCGAGAACCGCGGCCCGGAGTGCAGCATCCTGACCGCGTCGGCGACGCGCTGGATCGTCCCGGGTGTGCGGAGGTCCGCGTTGACGTAGCTGCGGCCACCGACGTAGCCGATGACGAGCACTCCGAGGTCGGGGCGATAGTCGACGAACGGCGCTCCGGCACCCGACGCCTCGGCCGCCTTGGTGTTGTAGGACTCGGCGGCACGGTCGATCCCGAGCAGCGAGCTGTCGCTGCGGGCGAGGCGTACGACGTACTCACCCGTCGGCGTCGTGACCTTGAGGTTCTGGTTGGTCAGTCCACCCGAGAGCTCCTCGACGGTCCGCGGCGAGGCCGCGAGCACCGGCACCTGGTCCAGCACCCCCTCGATGTCGACCATTCACGCACCCTACCCGCGCCCGAACCAAAAGGTCTAGACGATGGCGCTCCTGCGGCGTGGCGGTGGATTCTCCACCGTCTGGCGGCTCATTTGGTGGAGAATCCACCGCTCGCAGTGAGGAGGTGAGGACTAGGTCGGTTCGACCGTGAGCTCGGGGGACGAGCCGGGGTCGATGCCGGTGTGGAGGCTGATCCGGGTGCGATCAGGGCGATAGCGGTCGCGGGCGAACTCGACCGGCACCCCCGCCACGGTCGACGCCTTGCGGGTCACGAGCATCAGGGCTGAGCCGGGCTCGACCTCGAGCAGCTGCGCGTGCTCCGGCGACGAGATCTCGGGCTCGAGCCACTCCTTGGCGCTGTGGGGCGCCAGGCCATAGTGCTCGCGCATCAGACCGTAGAGCGATCCGGTGAGGCTGCGATCGAGGAATCCGGGGAACAGGTGCGCCGGGAGGTACGTCTCCTCGAGCGCGAGCGGCACTCGTCGCGCAGAGCGCACGCGGACCACCTCGATGACGTCGCGCTGGCGACCCAGCTCAAGTGCCGTCGTGATCTCCGCGGATGCCGTGATGATCCCGGCCCGCACGATCCGGGCTCCTGCGCGTACGTTGGCCCGCCGCATCAGCTCGGTGAAACCGGGCAACCCGCTGAGGTCGACCTCGATGCGTGGCTCGCGGACGAAGTTGCCGCCGGAGCGACCCCGCCGGCGCTCGATGTAGCCACGGGCCTCGAGCGACCCGAGCGCCTGCCGCAGTGTCATCCGGCTCACGCCCAGGCCGGCAGCGAGCTCCTCCTCGGGCGGGAGCTTGTCGTCGGCGCGCACCTTGCCCGCCCCGATGCGGCCGAGGAGCCACGACGCGATGCGGGCGTGTGAGGGACCGTCGTCCGCCGTCGTCGAGAGATCGGGCTTGCCGCCCAGCGCCTCGTCATCGACATGCAACGTCCTCACACGCCCGACCGTATCGCCTCGCGGCTAGTCGTCGAACGCCTCCACGACCGCGGTGTCGATCGTGTGCTTCGGACCCGTGAACCACTTCTTGGCCGAGACGTGCCACCAGATCGTCAGCGCGAGCAGCGTGCCGAACGTCAGGATCGGCGCGTAGTTGACGAACTTCCACGAGAAGTCGTCGTTCCACGGGACCGCAGCCGGGGTGAACGGCAGGATGAAGTAGACCGAGATGATCGCGATCTCCGCCACCGCAACGAGATTCATCCACTTGTACTTGCTCCCGTTGTTCCAGCTGCCGGGCACGAACGAGGCGCCCATCTTCCAGCGCAACCAGATCGGAATGAGGAACGCGAGGTAGAGCCCGATGACCGCGACCGAGACCACGGCATAGAACGCGACCGGCACCGGGGCACCGTTGATGTCGACCTCGATGAGGGCCGGCAGCGTGATGATGGCGCCGATCACGGCGACGAACACGACAGCGTTGGCCGGAACCTTCGATGCCGACACCTTGGACCAGATCTTCGAGCCGGGGATCGCACCGTCACGGCTGAACGCGAAGGTCATCCGCGACGCGCTCGTGAGGCAGGCGATCGTGCAGAAGAACTGACCCGCGACGGATATCGCCAGCACGATGACGTGCCAGCCTTGGCCCAGCGCCTGGCCGAAGATCAAGTCGACGCCACCGCCACCCTTGGTGACCGCATCCTTGTCCTGGACCGCGAACAAGAAGGCGAGGAGCAGGATCCACCCGCCGATCGCCGAGTACGCGATGGAGCGCCAGATGCCCTTGGCCGCGGCCTCCGAAGCGCCCTGGGTCTCTTCCGAGAGGTGTGCAGAGGCATCGAATCCGGTGATCGTGTACTGCGTCAGCAAGAAGCCAAGCGGCAGGACCAGGAACCAGTACGTCCCACCGTGGGACGCCGCATCGGCGTACCCCGAGTTGTTGACCTTGCCGCCGAACACCTCGCTGATCGCCATGTGCGTCTTGGGCACGATGGCGAGGATCAGGACGACGATAGCGACGCCAGCCACGTGCCACCAGACCGAGATGTTGTTGATCACTGCCAGCAGGTGACCGCTGAAGATGTTGAGCGTCGCGGCGACGGCCAGGATGACGACGAACAGGATGAACACCCGGGTCAGGCTGTATCCGTCGGCCCAGCTGCTGCTCAGTGTGTTGAGTGTCAGGTCGAGGAACGTTGCGCATCCGTAGGCGACCGACGCCGTCACGGCCAGCAGGCCGATCAGGTTGAGCCAGCCGGTGAAGAAGCCTGCGGCAGGCCCACCCATCTTGGACGCCCACCAGTAGATCCCGCCTGAGGTCGGGTAGGCCGAGACCAGCTCGGACATCGTGAAACCGATGATGAGGATGAAGATCGAGATGACCGGCCAGCCCCAGGAGATGGCGATCGGACCACCGTTGTTCCAGGCCTGGCCGAACGTCGTGAAGCAGCCAGCGAGGATCGAGATGATCGAGAACGAGATCGCGAAGTTCGAGAAGCTGGACCACGAGCGGTCGAGCTCCTGCTTGTAGCCCAGCTCCGCGAGACGTTTTTCGTCCGCGCTGAGTTGATCTGTCATGTGATGCACCCAACTCTCATAAGAAGTTGGTGCATGCTAGCGCGGGTCAGAGGTATGAATCTAGACCTTTGATGCATACGATCCAAGGAGTTCACACGACGGAAATCGAAGGCGACTCCGCCGACGTCAACTCGATTCGTCGTCGCGCGCCTGATCGGCTTGAGCGCGCTTGAGCTCGTCGCGCTCCCCGCGGAGGCGCTTGACCTCCTTCTTGCGGTGGCGCATCTGCATGCTCGTGCCGGTGATGATGAGCGCCAGCACCGCACCCGCGATGACGCCGCTCAGCGTCCCGGCGCGGAAGCCCGGCGCCTCGACGTCGAAGATCCGCTCCCCCGCGTGTGCCGCCTTGCTGTTGCCGGCCACGACCGAGAGCGTCAGCCAGTTGGGCGCCGCCAGCAGCAGCGCGACGACCACGACGACGATGCGCCAGGTCCAGTTGAAGAAGCGGCGGCGGATCTGGAAGAGCAGCAGGAGTGGGACGAACGTGAACACGAATCCGTAGAACAGCCCCCAGAGCGTGCCCTTGGTGAGGCTGTCGCCGACCTGGTCGCCGACCCGGTGCGCCCACCAGCGCGGGAAGAACGCCGCCGAGATGCGGAAGCCGACGTACGCGACGGCGAGAAGCACGAGCGCCACGACGATCCGCGTGACCCACGCACCCGGAGCGATGCTGGGCTGGTCCCGGATCTTGCGCTCGAGCGCGTCGTCCTCGTGGGGCTCGTTGGTCGCGGCCGACTCGTCCTGGGTCATGGCCACATCATGGCAGGACGAGGGTCCCGACGCCCGTCATCCGAGGGCGTCCGCCATGGCCCGCCACTCCTCGGCGCGGACGATCCCGTCCTGCGTCAGCCCCGCCGATGCCTGCAGCCGCTTGACCGCGGCGAGCGTCACGGTGCTGAAGTAGCCGTTGCGGTCGGCGGCCGGCATGCCCAGCGCGGTCTGGAGGAACAGCGCCGCCCGGCCGACGTACCCGCGCGCGATCGTGCTGCCGGAGTACGTGGCGACGCCGTACTCGACGGCCTCGCGCTGCGTGTAGCCGGCGACGGCGTTGCTCGTGACGCTCGACGGGCTCAGCGACGCCCAGGTCGGCTGGTCCAGCGCAGCCGTGTAGGGGATGTCGTGAGCTCGCTGGTACGCGTTGACCGCCTTCCACGTGGCCATGTCGAACTTCCCGGTCCTGGCGACCCCGAGCAGACCCTGCGCCTTCGTGACGGTGGCGCCGGTGTGCCCGTAGGCCCGATCGGCCCGCGACGTCTTCTTGAGCAGCGACGCGGTGCGCGGGCACGCCCCGGCTCGCGGGGTGCTGGTCCGGGCGCCGTACGTGCCGGCGAACCGAACGCACGGACCCAGGTCGATCGTGCCGACCTCACCGGTCCAGAACGACGTGTTGCCGCGAGCCCCGTTCCAGCTGAACGAGATGTGCACGTGGTCGGTGTGACCCGAGCTCGTCCGCCAGCCGTCGGCGGCGCGGTAGACCGCCCAGATCTTCTTGTTGTAGATGATGTACATGATGCCGAGGCGTCGGGCGTTGCGACCGCTGTTGGCCGTGGCCCAGCCGATGAAGTTGGCCGCCGCCGTGCGCTCGCTGGTGTCGCTGACATCGACCATCCAGTCCCACGCCCGGCCCTCGCTGTGCTCCGAGACGCCTTCGGTGCAGTCGTGGCTGATCGCACCGGCGCCGCCCTCGCCGTAGGTCTTGAGGACCAGTGCCCGCAGCTTGACGACGCCGGGCATGTCGACCGGGCTGCACGACACCTGAGGCAGGTAGGGCGATGCGGGATCGACGCCGGCCGGCAGGGTCACCGGTGCGGGCAGGCCCTTGGGGCTCGAGGGCAGGGTGATCGGCGGATCGCCGGCCGCAGCAGGCGATGCCAGCAGCGCAGCTCCCACCACGAGCGGGACGAGCACGAGCATGAATCGGCGCCACATACGCGCCCCCTTCCCCGAGACAACTCCTCCATCATGCGTCGCATCCGTCTCGTGTGTCACTCGAAAGCCGGAATCCTGTCCCGGCGGGCACGTGGAACGCGACGACCGCGATCGTCGTTTCGACCCGTGCCGGATGACCGAGTAGGTTCGTCGTGTGCGTATCGCGACCTGGAACGTCAACTCCATCCGCAGCCGCATCGACCGGGTCACCGGTTGGCTCGAGCGCAACGACGTCGACGTGCTCGCCATCCAGGAGACCAAGTGCCGCGAGGACCAGTTCCCCGGCCTCGAGCTGTCGGCGATGGGCTACGACTACGCCCACTTCGGGCTCAACCAGTGGAACGGTGTCGCGCTGATCTCACGCGTCGGGCTCGACGACATCGCGACCTCGTTCGCCGACGACCAGCCGATGTTCGGCGACCCCGAGATCGTCGAGGCGCGCTCGATCGGCGCGACCTGTGGCGGCGTACGCGTGTGGAGCTTCTACGTGCCCAACGGCCGTACGCTCGAGGATCCGCACTACGTCTACAAGCTCGCGTGGCTCGAACGGCTGCGGCTCGCGTCGATCGAGTGGCTCGCCGAGAACCCCCGGGGCGAGATCGCGCTGACCGGCGACTGGAACGTCGCACCCCAGGACGAAGACGTCTGGGACATGTCGGTCTTCGAGGGTCACACGCACGTCTCCAAGCCCGAGCGTGACGCGTTCCAGGCGATCCTCGACGCCGGCTACGCCGATGTCGTACGCCCGCACACCCCCGGCGAGTTCACCTACTGGGACTACCAGCAGCTGGCGTTCCCCAAGAAGCGCGGTCTGCGCATCGACTTCATCCTTGCCTCGGAGGCCCTGGCGTCCCGCGTCGACCGGGCCTGGATCGACCGCGAGGAGCGCAAGGGCAAGGGCGCCAGCGACCACGCACCCGTCGTCATCGAGATCACCTGAGACCGCACGACATGACCGACCCCTCCAGCACCACCACCCAGCTGACCGCGACCCCCGATGACCTCCGGCTGGTCCTCATCGCCGCGTCTCCCGACGCTGCGCGCGCTGCCTCGACATCGCGCAAACCCGCCAGCGAGCCGTGGCCCACTGTCGTCGACGTCGCCGCCCCGGACGAGGCGGCGGAGGTCGACGCGGTCCGTCGCAGCCTCGACGAGACCCACACCCGGCTGGTCGGCTTCTCCGGCCGCATCCTGAGCGTCACGGAGATGACGCCCCGGCTCAAGAACGGCACCAAGCTCGCGGAGCGCTGCGGCCTGGCGGATGCGTCGTTCCCGCTGCCGGTGCTGACCGGCTGGACCGACCTACGGGTCCTCGAGATCTACGCCGACTGGGTCCGCGAGCGGCATGCCGACGCGCTCATCGCGCTGCAGCCGGCGCTCGACGCCTACCTCCAGCTGCTGCCCTATCGCAGCTTCGCGGCGAGCCTCGACGGCATCGACATCACGGACGACAACACTCTCCTGCTCACCGGCACGTGCCGGCGCGGAGCCAGCGAGGGCCCGACGCCACCGCCTGAGGCCGTCACGCTGATCGTGTCCGACCTCGACAGCAACACCCTCCTCACCGTCCCCACGACGCCGCAGCTCCGGGTCGACTCCGGCGTACGCCGTTGGACCGGGTTCACCGCGACCATCCCCGCCGATCAGCTCCCGATCGGCCGCACCAAGCTCGAGGTCGAGGCCGAGGGGCCGGCCGGATTCGACCCTCCGCGCAAGCGGGTCACGGCCTCGATCGGCCTGTCGGCAGCCTCGCGCCCGCTGATCGTCGGCGGCCGGCGCCTGCAGCCGGTGCCGGTCGCCTCGGGCGCCGCCCATCTGCTGGAACTTGTCGTTCGCGAGGCCGGCGGCCTGGCAGCTCGGCTCGGCTGGTCGCGGACGATGGCGATGCACGACCTCAAGGCCGCGGTGCGCCGTCAGCCGTTCGCCTGGGTACGCCTGGCGCGCCTCCTCACCCGTCCGTTCGTCCGCAAGCCGATCTGGCTCGTCGGTGAACGCGCCGACACCGCGCGCGACAACGGCTATCACCTGTTCAGCCACCTGCGACGCGAGCGCCACGACATCAGGTCCTACTACGTGATCGACCGTGACTGCGAGCAGCGGGAGCGGGTCGCCGGATTCGGCCACGTCGTCGCGCACTCGTCATGGCGCCACCGGCTGCTGATGCTGCACGCCGAGGTGCTCGCCAATGCGTACTCGATCAAGCACATGGTGCCCCGCCAGTGGGACGGCAACACCTACATGCGCCAGTTCGCCTGGCGGGTCGGTGCCTATCGCGCCTACCTCAATCACGGCGTCGACGTCGACACCAACGCCCTGCGGCGCCGGGTCGGCGGCTACGACACCTACATCACGACGATGGCGCGCGAGGCCGCCGCCGCCCGCGCCACCTCGGGCTACGACCAGCAGGTCGTGCAGGCCGGACTGGCGCGTTACGACGCCCTGGTCCCGACGCCGGAGAGCCGCACGATCCTGTTCATGCCGACCTGGCGCCAGTACCTCGTCGCCAAGCTGTTCAGCACGAGCGACGACGGTGCCACGCTTTTCGAGGGCTCTGCCTACCAGCGGTTCATCCTGGGCTTCCTCACGAGTGAGCGACTGGCCGCGGTGCTGGAGCGCCACGACTACCAGCTGCGGTTCATGCCGCACTACAACCTGCGCAACGAGCTCGCGGACGTACCGGTCGGCAGCGAGCGCATCACGGTGCTGAGTGGCGCGTCGGCCGACATCCAGGAGGTCATGTTGGAGGCCGACCTGTTCATCACCGACCACTCGTCGGTGCACTTCGACATCGCCTATCTCGGCACCCCGCTGATCTACTCGCACTTCGACAACGCCGAGTACCGCGCGTTCCACGCGACGCCGTCGTGGTTCGACCACGAGCGCGACGGCTTCGGGCCCGTCGTCGACGACCTCGAGTCCACGATCGACGCGATCGAGGCCTATCTCGTGGGTGGCTGCCGACGAGAAGCCGTCTACGAGGGGCGGGCCGCCGAGGCGTTCACCTACCGCGACCGCGACAACGCCCGACGCAACGTCGCGGCGATCGAAGCGCTGCGCCCGTAGGGCTCAGCCCTTGCCGAACCGGCCGTCGGTCGCCTTGGCCAGTGCGGCTGCGAGCTGCGGCTCGGCGCTGTCGACGAACGTCCGCGTGAGGTGTGTGCCCTGGCGATAGACCAGGACGTTGCCGATCACGGGCGCGCAGCGGTCGGCGTCGGGGCAGATGACGTTCGACATGTCGATGATCTTGACCGCCGGCACCTCGGCAGCGGCCTTGAGCTGTGCCGCCGCACCGGAGCGACGCTCCGCGTCGGACTTGTCGAACGCGCAGGCGCTGAGGTCCTTCTCGTGCTGCGCGACGCACTCGTAGACGCCTTCAGTCTTGGGCTCCGGGTTGTCGAGCAGGACCGCCATGGGGATGCCGGCGTCGGTGATGGTCCGCCAGTAGCTCGCCATGCCCTTGACCATCGCGGCCTGGTCGAGGTCGCCCTGTGCGGTCTTGCCCGCCGGCAGGGCCGTGCCCTTGCGGTGCGACGCGATGACCAGCTCGGGGTGCAGGTCGAGGATGTCCTTGAGCGCCTGCTGACCCCACTGGCGGCAGTCGGTCCAGACCTTCTGACGGTTGCCCGTGCGCAGGCTCGCATCGGTGAACGGGCACGCCGACTTGGTGATCTGGACGAGCTTCCAGCCCTCGCGCTTGCCCAGGTCGGACAGCGCGGTCTCCCACTGCACGATCTTGGAGTCGCCCACGATCACGACGACGCGGTCCGACGAGGTGTCGCCGAACTCGCAGAGCTTGGGCTTCGGGTCACCGGGGGCGACCTGGCACCCGGGCTGCTTGTCGTACAGCGGCGGCCGGTCCTTGGGCGCGTCCACGGGCAACGGGCGCATCGACTCGACCGACTTGATGTCGGACCACACGACGCCCTTGTTGGCCGGGTCGAGCAGGGCCGCAGCACCGGGGCTGCCCTTGACGGACGCCTCCTTGACGTCGCTGTTGAGCCCGACCGAGGCGTTGAGCAGCAGTCCCGTGCACACGCCGAGCGCCGTCAGGGTCGTGCCCATCGCCAGCGCCCGGCCCGTGGGCTTGAAGAACGTGCCGAAGCGGACCGGGTTCTCGATGTAGCGGTGGCACAGCCAGGCCGGGATGATCGACAGGATCATCAGCAGCACGGTCCAGCGCACGCGCAGGTCGGGGTACTCCGCCTGGGCCGCGACCAGGATCGGCCAGTGCCACAGGTAGATCGAGTAGGACAGGCCGCCGATCCACACCATCGGGGGGAGGCTCAGCAGTCGCTGCGGCGACCCCGGGGTGCGGGTGATGCCGCTCGCGATCATCAGCGCCGCACCGACCGTCGGCACGAGGGCGTTGGCGCCGGGCCAGGTCGTGTTGTCGTCGAAGAACAGCACGGCGTACGCGATCAGGGCGATGCCGAGCCAGCCGCCGGCCGCCAGAAGGACGGACGGGAGCCGCGCGACCCGCGCGGCGGACAGGGCGAGCAGGGCGCCGAGGCCGAGCTCCCAGACCCGGGTCGTCGACACGAAGTAGGCCGTGGCCGGGCTGCTCTCGGTCTGCATGACCGACCAGACGAACGAGGCCACCGTGATCCCGCCGAGGGCGACGAAGGCACCCAGCTTCCAGCGCTTGGCCGCGATGACGCCGATCGCGAGCATCAGGAGCGGCCAGACGAGGTAGAACTGCTCCTCGACCGCGAGCGACCAGTAGTGCTGAACGGGCGACTGACCGATGTCCTCGGCGAGGTAGTCCACCCCGCGCGCCGCGAGCCGCCAGTTGACGACGTAGAGCGCCGCTGCCTTGATGTCGCCGCCGAAGTCCTCGCGCTGGGTGATCGGCAGGTAGACGTACGTGACGATGGCCGAGAACAGCAGCACCGTCGCCGAGGCCGGCAGCAGACGCTTCATGCGCCGGGCCCAGAAGTTGGCGATCCGCACGCGTCCGGTCCGCGACACCTCGCGGGCGAGCAGACCGGTGATCAGGAAGCCCGAGAGCACGAAGAACACGTCGACGCCCACGAATCCGCCGGCGAACCACGAGACCCCCGCATGTGCCACCAGGACCGAGCCGACGGCGATCGTGCGCATGCCCTCGATGTCGAGGCGGAGCGTACGGCCGTGATCGGGCTTGGTGAGCGTCGAGTCGTCGGAGCGGTGCTGGGCGACGACGGGCATGCGCAACGGTCCAATCTCGATCTCAGGGGCGGGGCGTCAACCGCGCGAGGCGCTGCGACACCGGGAAAACAACCGCGGTCAGGCTACCGGATGCGACGCAACCGCCCCGCCGCCGCGTGCGTGGCCCGTGACCGTGCTCACGACCCGGGCGAAGGCCGCGAGTTTCCAGGTGGTCGGGCACCTGAGGTAATCTTCGCAGGCACGACGCACCCCATCTGAAGGAACTCCGTTGTCCATCGACATGGCAATCATCGGCCTCGGCTACGTCGGCCTCCCGCTCGCCCAGCAGGCCTCCCGCTCGGGCCTCAGCGTCGTCGGTTTCGACGTCAACAGCGCGATGGTGGACTCGCTCAACAGCGGCACGAGCCACATCGACGACCTGACCGACGCCGACATCGCCGAGATGATCTCGCTCGGCTTCACCGCGACCACCGACGAGGCGGTCCTGGCCGATGCCGACGCGATCGTCATCTGCGTGCCGACCCCGCTGTCGGTCGAGGGCGAGCCCGATCTCGGCGCCGTCATCGCCGCGACGACCACGATCTCGCGCCAGCTGCGCAAGCAGCACCTCGTCGTGCTGGAGTCCACGACCTACCCCGGCACGACCGACGAGGTCGTCCGCCCGATCCTGGAGAAGGCCGGCCTCGAGGCCGGCACCGACTTCCACCTCGCCTTCAGCCCCGAGCGCGTCGACCCGGGCAACCCGACGTACGGCATCGCCAACACCCCCAAGGTCGTCGGCGGTCACACGCCCGAGTCGACCAAGGTCGCCACGGAGTTCTACGGCCGCTTCATCGAGACCGTCGTGCCGTCCAAGGGCACCCGCGAGGCCGAGATGACCAAGCTGCTGGAGAACACCTACCGGCACATCAACATCGCGCTGGTCAACGAGATGGCGCAGTTCTGCCACGAGATGGACATCGACCTCTGGGAGGTCATCCGCAACGCGGCGACCAAGCCGTTCGGCTTCCAGGCGTTCTTCCCCGGCCCCGGCGTCGGCGGTCATTGCATCCCGATCGACCCCAACTACCTGTCCTACAAGGTGCGCTCGACCCTCGGCCGGCCGTTCCAGTTCGTCGAGCTCGCGCAGTCGATCAACCTGCAGATGCCGGCGTACGTCGTGGAGCGCGTCACCGACCTGCTCAACGACGAGGGCAAGGCCCTGCGCGGATCGACGATCCTGCTGCTCGGCGTGACCTACAAGCCCAACATCGCCGACCAGCGCGAGTCGCCCGCGACCCCGCTGGCGCAGCTGCTGCTCGACAAGGGCGCCAAGCTCGTGTTCCACGACCCGCACGTGCAGGAGTGGACACCGGGCGGTGTCGCCGTCCAGCGGGCCGAGGACCTCGACGGCGCACTGGCGACCGCCGACGTGTCGGTGCTGCTGCAGAACCACAAGGACTACGACCTCGCGGCCATCGCCTCGGTCGCCCGGTGCCTGTTCGACACCAAGGGCGCGACGGACGACCCCAAGGTCACCCGGCTCTGAGCTGAGCTACTTGCGGCGGCCGAACAGGCCGCGGCTGACCTTCTTGCGGGCCACCAGCATCGGCCGGTTGTTGTTGCGCGGGTCGCGGTCGTCGTCGCAGAAGCCGATCGACTCGACGTCGGCGAACCCGGCAGCCTTGAGCTGTGCCGTCGCGGCCTCGATGTCGCAGTTGCCGTTGCCCTCGAAGTAGAGGGTCGAGGCCGACACCTCACCCAGCAGGCGGTAGAGCCGGTCGGGCTGCTGCACATGGCCCTCGATCGCGAGCGCCAGCACGATGTCGAACGTGCCCAGCTCGGCGGCGTCGAGCTCGTCGATGTCACCCTGCCGGAACGTCAGCCGGTCGAGGTCGGACAGGGCAGCGATCTCGGTGGCGAGGTCGACCTTGTCCTGGTCGAACTCGACGCCGAGCCCCGAGGCGACACCGAGGTTGTTGAGCTCGAACAGCATCGCGCCGGCGTTCGACCCGAGGTCGAGCGCGGTCTTGCCACGGGCGAGGTCGGCGGTGATGCCGAACCGCTCGAGCCGCCGGGCGGCGTCGCGCTGCGCCTCGTCCGCCGTGACGGTGAAGTTGGGCGTCGAGAACGCGCAGTACATGACGTCGCGCGTACGCAGCTCGTGCCGCCCGGCCTTCTTGCGGAAGCTCCCGGAGGCGGCGAGCAGCCTGGCGCGTACGTCGTCGGGATCGGTCGACTCGGTCATGGTGGATTCCTCCAGATAGGACGTGATGAACGTGTGGAGCTGCCGCGCTGCATGGTCGACGTCAGGTCCGGCGTCGAGCTCGAGCACGTCGACACCGCGGGCGCGCAGGCGTTGCACGGCGATCTCGCAGGCCCGCAGTCCGGCTTCGACGGCGGTGCGCAGACCCGCCTCGTCGAGGCCCGCGTAGCAGTTGGGTTGGGTGCCGCGCGCGGTGATGCGGGCGAGGATCGTGTCGACGTCACCGCTGACCACGACGGCCGCCGTGGGCGTCGGTGCGAGCTCGAAGAACGTCGCAGCGTCGCGCTCCACGTCGGGCGACTGCGGCAGGATGCTGAACGCCCGGTGCAGCAGCAGCTCGTCGTGCACCACTGGGACCCCGACGTCGAGCAGGTCGGCGGCTCGTTGGTCGCGCGCCGAGCGCCGCAACATCGTCAGCATCGCGACCTTCGACGCGGGCGAGACGGGCAGGCCGTGCACGATGTCCAGGCACGCGTCGACGAACTCACGCAGGGCCGGGTCGTCGAGGGCCACACCGATCGGGCCGGAGGCGGACATGCCGGCCTCCACCTGCCCGGGGCCCCACCACGTGCCGGACGCGGGCCGAAGCCGTTCGGCCGCCGCCAGGATCGTGGACTTGCCGACCCCTGACGGCCCGAGGACCTCGATGCGTACGCTCGACGGCACCGGCGAGCTCACTCCCCGAGCGCGAGGAACACCTGGCGCTCCGTCTGGTCGACCCGGCCAAGGCCGGGCACGTCGGCGAGCCAGCGCCGCATCATCTCCTGCTCGTCGGGCCGCGGGGCGTCGTCGACCACGACGATCGCTCCGGGGGCCAGACGCGACAGCAGCATCGGCAGCGCCGGGTAGCGGGCGAGCCCACCCGAGGCCATCGGCGGCCCGTCCACGATGAGCAGGTCGATGCCCTCGACGTCCTGGAACGATGCGGGGTCGTACCAAGGGGTGTCGTGGCCGTCGATGACGCCTTCGACCAGTGGGGCGTCGCGCACCTCGGCCGGACCTTCGGCGAAGCCGTGCGCGACCAGCTCCGCGCGGGTGATGCCGGCAAAGTGCTGATCGTGGTCGAGCGAGATGATGCGCCCACCGGTGCCGCGGCGCTCGAGGGCGTACGACAGCCACAGCGTCGACGTGCCGCTGCCGAGCTCCACGATCGTGCGGATGGGGTGGCGCTCGACGAGGTCGACGAGCTTGAGCAGCCCGCCGGCGTTGAGGGCCCAGCGCCCCGACGGCGGCATCGCGGCGCGCAGCTCGAAGCGGTCGGAGAGCTGGATCATTGCCTCGATGTCCTGCACCCGGAGGTCCAGCGTCCGCTCGATGCCCTTGCGGGTGCGGCCGAGGCGGTCTCGCAGGTCGGCACGGTTCCCGGCGAACTCGGTGCGCAGCGCCTTCTCGCTGGCTCGGGCCTCGGTGACGACCCGCTGTGACACGTTGGCGATCGTACGGTCGACGCGCTTGAGCGCTGCCGCGTGGTTCGTCACCTTGTCGGCGAGCCCCCCTTGGCGGCGCCGCGTGTCGACCACCGCGAGCAGCGCGGCCGACTGGATCAGGAGCACGCACACGAGCGCGAGGCCTGTGTTGTCGGCGATCGCAGCGACCAGGCCGACGGCAAGGACGACACCGACGACTCCGGCTGCCAGCAGCAGCTTGTGACTGGGGAGCCTCATGACGCCTCGTTCTCCTCGTTGTGGGCGCCGACCAACGCGCCGATCCTGGTGGTGAAGATCTCGGGCGACAGCTCCGTGGCCACGAACTCGTAGCCGCGCTCCTGCTGGGCCCTGTAGGCCGGCCGATCCTTGAGCAGCGCCCTGATCGTCGCGACCGTCGGCTCCTCGCCCCAGTAGTGGGCGGCCTCGCCGAACTGCGGCTCGTATGCCGGGTCGAGCACCACGACGCAGCCCTGTGACATGGCCGTCAGTGCCGCGAACATCGGCTCCGGTCCCCATGTGCGGCGGGGAAGCCCGACGAACACGTCGAGCTGTCGCAGGAAGAGGGCCAGTGGTGCCGAGTCGAGCAGCCAGTTGGGCGGCAGCAGGGCCGGTCGCTTGATCGTGGCGAGGGCGCCGCGCACGTCGCGGATGCGGACGTCGAGGCGGTCGTCGTCGGGGAAGCAACCCAGCAGCGTCGCCCAGTCGGGCCGATCCTCGGCCAGCGGCTCGATGCCGGTCGTGCCGATGATGGGCCGGGGTCCACCACGCTGGCCGCGACGGCGTATGTGCCGGACGTTGAGCACGCCGAGGTGCTGAGGCTCGAGCACGGTGTCGGCGCCGTCGGCCACGAGCGCCTTGGCGATCGAGTCATTGGTTGGCAGCCATTCGGCCGGCGCCCCGAAGAGGTCCTGGACGCGTTGCTGGACGTGCCGCGGCTCGTAGACGAGGGCGTCGTCGCCGGGAGCACGAGGTGGGTATGCAGCGCGGATGACGACCCTGTCGGCGCGCAAGCCGACATCCACCGCAGGTCGCGGGTAGCTCAGCAGCTCCGGGTCATGGACCAGCACCAGACGGGTCCGCAGGTCGTCACGCCAGGCGGGGGTCACGATGCGGCCCTGGTTGCGCAGGTCGAGCACGGCGGCCGACGGCGGGAGGCGCTTGTCGTCGGCGTAGCGCATCGCCTCGGCATGAACGACGGCCGTGACGAGGCCGGCGTCGGCCAAGGTCGTCAGCTCCTGGACATTGCCGTGATAGCGCGGAGTGCCGGGCCGCCAGTCCGACACCAGGAGCACGTCCGCTGCGTCGGTCACGGGTGCGCCCTTGCCGAAGAACCGCTCCGGAGCGGCGAAGCGCCGCGGCGCGGCCGGGTCGAGGAGGGGCGATTCGGTGCCGGCGGCGATCTGAGCGTGCCAGTGGTTGATCGCGTCGCGGTAGAACACTCGGTCGGCGTCCTGCCAGCCGAACCGGAAGTCCTCGAGCGACAGCGACGCGTGCGACAGCTGGATCAGGGCCAGCGGGTCCTTGATCGCGGCGATCCGTTCGCGGCCGAACACGGTCTTGATCCGTTCGCCGAACTCCATGTCGGCGCTCTTGCGGACCTCGTCGAACGCACCGAGGGTCTCCATCACGATGTCGCGGCGGAACACCAGCGACGACGCGTTGGGCCGCACGGTCGGATAGCCGACCTTGCTGGTGACGATGTCGCCCGTCACGCGGACCGCGCGGCTCGCCGACGCGACGAGCGCGGGGTCGTCCAGCAGCGGCTGGAGCTGGCGCTGGATGCGTTCGGGGTGGGACCAGTCGTCGGAGTCCTGGAAGCCGATGAACTCACCGCGAGCGCGGGCGATCGCGGTGTTGCGGATCTTGTAGGTCCCACCGTTCTGCGGCATCACGACCAGCTCGATGCGGTCGTCCATCGCCGCCGCCTCGGTCAGCAACGGAGTGAACTCCGGGCCTGAGCAGTCGTCCACCATGAGGATCTCGAGGTGCGGCCAGGTCTGGTCGATCAGCGATCGCAGGGCCGTGAACAGGCTCTGGTCGGGCTTGAAGACCGACATGATGATCGTGACCGTGGGACCGTCACCGGCGACCTTGGCCGGCGGGTCGGCCGGCCGGAGGCGGTCGAACCTCGCTCCGTCGCCGTCGAGCAGGCCGATCGGCGACAGCCCACGCGACGTGAACAGACGATTGAACGACCGCAGCCACTCGTCCTCGGTCGAACCGGGCCGGCCGACCTCGGGGCTGACGAGGTCGGTCTCGAACATCCAACGGCTGTCGTTGTCGAGCTTGATCTGCGGCAGGATCGTGGCGACGTGGTCGTGCCGGCCGGCGGCGAGGTTGGTCTGCGCCTCGAGCCGGTGCGTGTCGTCCTTGCGACGTGGCCGGTGACCCAGGATCCGCAGCGCCTGGTGGAGGTCGGCCGACTCGGTGTAGTCGGGCCCCGGTCCGGGGCGACCCGCGATCGTACGGGCCAAAGCGGCGAGCGCGTCGAGGTCGGTGAGGCCGCTGCCCTTGGCGTCGGTCTCGCCGCTGATCACCCGGCGGGCTGCGGCCAGCACCCCGTCATAGGTCAGGGTGCCGCCGGACGCCATGAGCGACAGCAGCGTCACGGACTCGTCGGCGCGATAGCGCAGCGCCACCGCTGCGACGGTGCGCGGATCCAGCGACGACAGGCGGGCGTACGTCGTGAGGAACTCGGGCGGATCGCCGCTCACCTGCAACCTGCCTTCCGGACGCTGAGCCGACCCCGTGCCCGGGGTCCGCACGCCACTCTAACGAGGACGCGCTCAGCTGCCCCACGTCGGGCGGAGCGGCCAGTCGGCGTTGCCGTGGGCGTCGGTCTTGACCGCGAGCACGTGGTGCAGCTCGATCTCGTTGCGCTCGAACGCGAGCCGCGACCCGGCCATGTAGATGCCCCACACCTTGGCGCGGCCGAGGCTGACCTCGCCGAGTGCCTCGTCCCAGTTGTCGACGAGGTTGTCGCACCAGCCCTTGAGCGTCAGCGCGTAGTGCTCGCGGAGGTTCTCGACGTGGCGCACCTCGAGGCCGGCATCCTGCGCCGCCACCGTGATGCGGCCGACGCCGGTGAGCTCACCGTCGGGGAAGACGTAGCGGTCGATGAACGCACCGGTCGACATCGTCTTGTTGTGCGGTCGGGTGATGCAGTGGTTGAGCAGTCGGCCGCCGACCTTGAGGTGGTCGTTGAGGAAGCCGAAGTAGGCCGGGTAGTTGCGCACGCCGATGTGCTCGGTGAGGCCGATCGAGCTGATCGCGTCAAAGTCGGTCTCGGTGACATCGCGATAGTCCATGAAGCGGACCTCGGCGAGGTCGTCGAGGCCCTGGCGCTTGATCTCCTCCTGCGCCCATGTCGCCTGCTCGCGCGAGAGCGTCACGCCGATGACCTTGACGCCGTAGTGCTTCGCGGCGTGGCGGACCATGCCACCCCAGCCGCAGCCGATGTCGAGCAGGCGCTGGCCCGGCTTGAGGTCGAGCTTGCGGGCGACGAGGTCGTACTTCTCGAACTGGGCTTCCTCGAGCGTGGACTCGAGCGTCGGGTAGACCGCGCACGTGTAGGTCATCGACGGGCCGAGCACGAGCTCATAGAAGCGGTTGGAGACGTCGTAGTGGTGGTGGATCGCCTCGGCGTCGCGCTTCTTGTTGTGCCGCAGGCCCTCCATCGCCCGGCGCCACTTGGGGAGGTGCTCCTCCGGCGGCGGCGGCGGGGGCTTGAGGTTGCCGAAGCCGAGGCTGCGCACGATCTGCACCATCTCGGCGGCCGACGGCACCTTGAACTTGAGCTGGCTCATGACCAGGACCATGGCGTCGTAGGGGTTGCCCGGGTGTACGCCCTCGAGCTCGAGGTCACCCGAGACGTAGGCTCGGGCGAAGCCTAGGTCGCCGGGGGCGGTCATCAGGTAGGACAGTCCGCGCTCGTTGACGAGCCGCAGCTTGATGGGGGCGTCCTCGGGCCCCGCCACGCTGCCGTCGAAGGCCTCGAAGCGGAACGGCAGGCCGTCCTTCATGAGCCGGCCGAGTGCATCCGCGATCGACAGTCGTACTCCCACGTCTGTGGTCATGAGTTCCTCACCGCTTTCTCGTACAGGGTGCTCAGTCTGCCCTCGGGGTCGTATCGCCCTCGGGCGGCGGCGAGCACCTCGCCGCCATACATCTGCTCGAACGTCTCCTGGTCGTAGAACGCCTCGGAGTAGAGGGACTTGTGCCCGCCGAGGCTGTGCACGAAGTCCTCGATCTTGCGGTTGACCATGCCCTCAGGGGAGCCGGCCGGCACCTCGACGGTGCCCCAGAAGCCGACGTTGACGTAGGTCTCGCCGGGCGTCAGCGGGTAGACCGGCCACGGCCGCGTCGTGCGCAGCGGGCACAGCCACACCGGGCGCATGCCGACCTCGGCGTCGAACCATTCGAGGAACTCCGGCAGCCGGTCGACCGGGACCTCGACGTCTTGAATGACCCGCTCGCGGCCTGGCACCTTCTTGACCTTGTCGAGGACCTTGCTGAGGCCGATCTTCTCGTCGAGCCCCACCAGGCGGTGGTAGACGTCGCTGCGGCGCCACTTGGTCGGCCACACCTTGCGGACCCATGGGTTCTGCGCACCGAACGCGCCCGAGCACCAGAACCAGTCGGTGTCCCAGCGCCAGATGTAGTCGTTCATCGTGAGGGCGTCGGTCTCGCGCGTCTGGATCGACCGGTAGTAGATCTGCTGGCCCGTGTAGTCGCTGACGGTCTGGGGAATGTCCGTGAAATGGGCCAGCGTCAGGTAGATCTCGTCGGGGCTGAACGCCGTGCCGTCGAGGCCGTCGACGCGTTCGCCGTGCCACTCGCCGGTCTCGGCGATGACCTCGATCGCCTTGACCGCTGCGGCGGCGTCGGCGACCTGGACGTGGCGCAGGGTGACGAACGGCGGGACCTTCTCAAGCTTGATCCGCAGTCGCGTGGCGTAGCCGAGGCTGCCGTATGAGTTGGGGAACGCCTCGAACAGGTCGGCATGATCGCCCTCAGGTGCGGCGGTCACGACCTCGCCGGAGCCGGTGAGGATGTCCATCTCGAGCACCGACTCGTGGGGCAGCCCGCTGCGGAACGAGGTCGACTCGATGCCGAGGCCCGTCACGGCGCCCCCGAGCGTGATGGTGCGCAGCTGCGGCACGACGTAGGGGATGAACCCGTGCGCGAGGGTCTCGGCGACGAGCTGCTCGTAGGTGCAGATGCCCTGCACATCGGCGGTCTGCGCCTCGGTGTCGATCGCGATGACGCCGTCGAGGCCGCTCACGTCGAGGCCGGGCGAGTCGTTGCCCTGGCGCGGACGGAACAGGTTGGACGTCTTCTTGGCGAGGCGTATGCGATCTTCCGGCGCTATCCGTCCGTAGGACGCCAGCAACCGATCAACGGCTTCCCCGTGGGCCTGCCAACCTTTCACGTGTTTCAGGTTAGACCTGCGCGACGACACTACGCTTCGTAGGTCGGCCTAAGAGACAGCCAGGAACCGAATGGCGGCGGCGTAGCCCTCGAGACCCATGCCGACGACGACGGCTGCGGCGATGTCGCTGAGGTAGGACGTGTGGCGGAACGACTCCCGCGCGTGCACGTTGCTGAGGTGCACCTCGACGAGCGGGGCACTGAGCTGGCTCGCCGCGTCGCGCACCGCGACCGACGTGTGGGTCCAGGCACCGGCGTTGAGGATGACCGGCGAGCCGGCGTCGGCGGCGTCGTGCAGCCAGCCGATCATCTCGGACTCGGTGTCGGTCTGGCGTACGTCGACCTCGACCCCGGACTCCTTGGCGACCTCTTCGCAGCGCGCGACCAGGTCGGCGTAGGTCGCGGTGCCGTAGACGTCGGGCTCGCGCACGCCGAGACGGCCGAGGTTGGGGCCGTTGAGGACGAGGACCGTCATCCGTGTCACCTCTGCAGTTGCCAGATCAGCGCGGTTGCGGCGCTGGACGCCCTCAGATCGTACTCACCCTCGTCCGTCAGCCGCGCCTCATCGCCCGCGGTGAGGGTCGCGTCGCCGAGGCTGAGCGATCCGTCGGTGACGTGGACGAGGCTGCGGCGGGCGGCGGGAACCGCGACGGACTGACCGGCTGTCAGGCGTACGACGAACAGCTCGGCTCCGGTGTGCACGTCGACGGTCGGGGTCAGCTCGCCGGGACGAAGATCGACGTCGACCTGGGCGTACTCCGGCTCAGCGTCGTGGTCCGAGCGCAGCATCATCTGCACGAACACCAGCGGCACGTCGTCCGACGCGTTCTGCTCGGAGTGCTGGACGCCGGTGCCGGCGCTCAACCGTTGCGCCGTGCCCGGCTCGATGATGCCGCGGTGTCCCGTGCCGTCCTGGTGCTGGAGAGCGCCCTCGAGCACCCACGTCACGATCTCGACATCAGCGTGGTGGTGCAGCTCGTAGCCTCGCCCCGCGTCGATGCGTTCGGTGTTGATCGCGATGAGCGGGCCGAAGCCGACGTTGTCGGGGTCGTAGTGCTGGCCGTACGAGAAGCTGTGCCACGTCGTGACCCCGTCGCCGTCGGTGCGGAAACGGTCGTCGGCGCGGCGGATCTCAGGCATAGCCCAGCTCGTGGAGTCGGTCGTCCTCGATGCCGAAGTGGTGGGCGATCTCGTGGACGACGGTGATGCCGACCTCCTCGACGACGTCCTCTTCGGTGTCGCAGATCGCCAGCGTCGGATTCCGGTAGACGTAGATGCGGTCGGGCATGACCCCGCCGTAGGAGGTGTCGCGCTCGGTCAGCGGTATGCCGTCGTAGAAGCCCAGCAGCGTCGGGTCGTCAGCAGGGGCGTCGTCCTCGATGAACAGCACGACGTTGTCGAGCAGCGCCGCGAGCTCGGCGGGCACCGCGTCGAACGCAGCCTCGACGAGCTCGGCGAAGCGGTCCTCGCTGACCTCGATCATGCTTCCATCCTGCCTGATGCGGTTTGGGCGGCACATCCCTCACCCACTATGCTGAACGGGTTTTCCGGCCCCCATCGTCTAGCGGCCTAGGACGCCGCCCTTTCACGGCGGTAGCACGGGTTCGAATCCCGTTGGGGGTGCCAGTCTCAAATGGCATCTGACCTGCAGCGATGCCTTCCAGCAACCTGGACAACTGCTCATTTGAGTGCCCAATTGGCAACAGTTTGGCAACAGGACGTTCAGCAGGCAGCGCGGGCCACTTTCCAAGGTTCGACAAGGGAACTGACTCCCAGGGTGGAGAGCGCGACGCCTCGATGGCGGCGAGGAGTTCGACCAGTCCTGACTGGCCGGGATCTCGCCGACTGGATTTGGGGCCACCCTGCGAATCGAGCGACGGAGCATGTACCAGCACCGCAAAGGCGACGGCGTAGTCAGGCACGCACTTCTGGGCGACTGGGACATGTAGCGGAACTCGTGCAGCCACTTGCTCGTGCGGCCGGCCAGCGCAAGAATCGAGAGAAGTCCGGACGCGGACACCAACTCAATCGCAGGAATCTTCGGCGAACTCCTTCTGATCAACAACTCGGACGTGGCGACCGTCGTCGTCCTCAAAACTGCCGAGCCACACTTCGGAAGGGCCTAGTTCTTGAACGTCAGTCGCAGTGAAATAGACCCGGCCGGCCACCGTTCGTGACCCATCTTCCCGACCCTGGAATCGATACTCCTTGGTTGAGTCGAGAGCGGACAGCTGACCTTTGACGGATTTCCAGACGCCCTTGTCAGAGTCGCCTAGCAAGTCGACGCTGGAAACGTCCTTCAATGGTTCCTTCGGCGTCCACTCGCGAGCGACTTCGTCGGAGTGCCCACCAGGGGCACTGACGTTTAGAGTGAAACGATCTGCTTTGAAGTCGCCGCACATCGAGACTACGCCGATGACCTGCCCGCTCTCGCCCGCCATAACTCCGGCCCGGCCATGCCTAGCAGGCTCCGTCGGACCAAGGAAGCATCCGGCCAAGAGCTGTAACGCGAAGGCGCCGACCGCTACTCGCGTCAGAATAAGCCGTTTCGGGATGATCACTGTCAAGCCTGTCGGAGCCGTCGACTCGCCTCGACCGGGGCCGAATACGAACCGCGCCCGGGTCGCGCCACTTTTTCGACTGACTGCAGCATTCTGAGGCGACTCATTTTGTCGTCTCCAATCCTTGCCCAATCTAGTGGTTGCATATTCCGTCACCCCCGTCATAGTGACCGCAATCGCGGTTCGCTTCGATCTCGTAGCCGTTGTGCTCGGGTCCACCCTCAACCAGTTCTTCGCTGAAGTAATCGACCGGGAAGGCGATTCCGAACCTGCGCCACTGCCTGACGTGCACGCCTTCGTGATAAAGCAAACCCTTGTCAGACAAAATGACGCCTACATCCTCTTTAGCTACGGAGACACTTCCGTAGGTCGCTTCGCGAACGCCCGGGTACCCCGACAACCACGGTGATGTCGTCTCATAAGCCATTCAGCAGGAACGCGCCACCGCTTCCTTGACCGCCTGACCCACGGCAGCTGTTGTTCGGTCCTCAACGACGCGGACCTCATCCTGCATGAAATGAAATCCTTCCCGCGCGCCCATATTGCGCATCGGTGCGACCTTCAGAACGTCATCATCATCAATACTCACATCGACCGAACGAGTCCCCTTCATGAAGGTTCCGTAATTCTTCAACTCCAGCGCATTTAGAACTGGCTTAAAGGGGCTCGTCGACCTGTCGTAGGCCACAGTTCCTGCTGACGCTTCCAAAGCTTGAAGAACAGATTCACCGAGCCGGGTCGCTTCGGCGTCCTCGGGTAGTCGACTGAAATGCCCGTTCATTACCCAGAAGCCCGCTGGCGACATACTCGAGGAGCAGACAATGAACTCCAACTTACGTAGATATACCGCTACCACTTTGCTCAATCGAACTCAACCGTCCTCACCACTACGTCTACAGACTTGCCGTAATCAATGATGCCTGTCTGGCCCCCAGGCTTTGGTCCACTTGTTGTGGAGCTCCTGGTTGGTCGAGAGGTCCTTTCACGGCGGTAGCACGGGTTCGAATCCCGTTGGGGGTGCCAGTCTCAAACGGCATCTGATGGTTGGACCTCGAGCTCCATCCGCTGGTTGAAGTGCGCGGGCCGCCCGCAGCCGCAGCCTAGAAACCGCCGACGACTGCTGCGCCCGGCGCAGCCATTGCGGCTCACGCTGATCGCCCTTCGCGAATAGTCGCATCGTCGTGCCCTCTTGCCGACCCGTTCGCTTTACATATACGGCGACACGATCCTGGACGCAGCGATGCAGCAAGGCATCGACCCGCCCTACTCCTGCGCCGGCGGCGCCTGCGGCACGTGCCGCGCCAAGGTCCTTCTCGGCCAAGCTGTCATGGACCAGAACCACGTCCTCAGCGACGAGGAGATCGGCACCGGATACATCCTCACCTGCCAGGCGCACCCGGTCAGCGAGGAGCTCCGGCTCGACTACGACGCCTGAGTTCCCGGCCGGTCCGCACCACGAGGCGGCTCAGCTCTCGTGCCCGAGAGCTCGCTCGGCGGCCTCGCGCATCGTGAGGCCGTGATCGGCAGCGTCCTGGATGAGCAGGTTGCGAGCATCGTCGACGGACAACCCCCGCGCATCGACAAGGAGCCCGATCGCCTGCTCGACCAGCGCGTCGGACTCGACGTCGTGCGCAGACCGGGTCGGCCGGCCCACGCGCCCGAGCAGGCGGCGGCCGGCGATCCCACCCAGCCGAGCGCTCCGCTCGAGCTTGGTCACCGGGTCCTCGTACCTGAGCTTGCGGCGCTTCTTCGCCATCGTTCGATCCCTCACGTTGCCGCCGTGAACTGAGCCCCACCAGCAACCTAGAACGACGCTTCACCACTCCACAAGGCCCTTCGGGATGACAGGATGCGAGACGTGCCGAACTGGGTCGCGATCGCGGGGACCTGCGCCGGCAGCCTCATGCTCGTCTGGGTGGCACTGCTGGTCATCCTCTGGCGAGCCAAGCCCGACGACATGACGGTGCGGAACGCTGTCCGGCTCGTGCCCGACCTGCTGCGACTCATCAAGCGGCTTGCCGGCGACACGACCTTGCCGCGTGGAGTCCGCGTGCGCCTCGTGGTGCTGCTCGGCTATCTCGCGATGCCGATCGACCTCGTGCCCGACTTCATCCCGGTGATCGGCTATGCCGACGACGTCGTGATCGTCGCGCTGGTGCTCCGCTCGGTCGTACGCGCTGCGGGTCCCGAAGCACTCGAGCGACATTGGCCGGGTACGCCCGAGGGCCTGCAGCTCGTACGGACGCTCTGCGGATAGCGCTCAGGTGCGCGTGCCGGGCGCAGTCGGCACGACGAGCCGGGTGCCCTCGCCGGGCGCCCAGCCATCCGGGATGTCGAAGCGCGACAGGTCGATCGACGGGGCTCCGTTGCCGCCGCCTTGCTGACCCTGATTCGTCGTCTGACCGAGGGGCGACCACGGCATCGGGTTGGCGACGAAGGCCAGGGCGACGAGGACCAGGGCGGCGATGATCGCCAAGCCACGTGCGTAGTCGCGGATCGCTTCGTCCATGAGTGCCTCCTCGTCGGGCCCCCCGGCTTCTACCGCGATCAACGATCTGGGCCCTCGGGTGTTATCCGGCCGACGCCCGGGCGTGGGACGCTGTTCCCGTGAAGGTCATCCGCGCCCAGCTCTCCGACGTCTCCCAGGCCGCTCCGCTCTTCGCGGCGTACCGCGAGTTCTACGGCGAGCCGTACGACCTGGACGTCTCGGCGTCGTTCCTGGCCAGCAGGTTGGCGCGCGACGAGTCGATCGTGCTGATCGCGCGCAATGACGACGGCGTGGCGGTCGGCTTCAGCCAGATCTACCCGGCGTTCTCGTCGACCCGTCTGGCGCCGATCTGGATCCTCAACGACCTCTACGTGTCAGAGGAGGCACGGGGTACGGGCGCCGTCGACGCGTTGCTCGACACCGCAGCGACCCTGGCCGTCGACGCCGGAGCCGTCGCGATCGAGCTGTCGACCGCACACACCAACCTGCGCGCCCAGGCCGTGTACGACCGCAGCGGCTACGAGGCCGACACGGTCTACAAGCACTACGAGAAGCCCCTGCCCTGACCCTCCTTCGGCTCAGCGCTGGGCGACGTGGATGACGAGGTTCACAACGACCGCGAGCCCGACCGTGCCGAGCACGTCGAGGTTGACCCGGCGATGGCTGACCACCTCGGCGCCGCGGGTCGTGGTGCGCTCGATCAGGCTGAACATCACCCCGAGCACGCCGGCCGACACCAGCACCCAGAACGCCGGCTCGGTGTCACCACCGTTCGCGATCGTCAGGATCAGCGCGACCACCGCGGTCGCCAGCGTCTTGGTGCCGTAGATGAACGATCGCGTGCCGATCGGGCGGTCCGCGACCGAATCGGGCTCATCCGGCGTGTGGATCTCGGCCATGAATCGAGCCTAGTCGCGCAACTCGGCCCGCGCGCGCCGTGCGAGTGGGACCTGCACCTCTCCGTCACCCGCGGACTCGCCGACATACTGGAGGGATGAGCGCCGGCCGTTATGCCCCTTCGCCGTCGGGCGACCTGCACGTCGGCAATCTCCGCACGGCGCTCCTGGCATGGCTGTGGGCGCGGCACTCCGGGCGCGACTTCCTCATCCGGATCGAGGACCTCGACCGCGTACGCGCCGGAGCCGAGCAGCGCCAGCTCGACGACCTGCGCGCGCTCGGCCTCGACTGGGACGGCTCGCCCGTGCGCCAGTCCGAGCGCCTCGGTCTGTACGAGGCAGCGATCGCCCGCCTCCGGGACGAGGGCCGGGTATATGAATGCTTCTGCACGCGCCGGGAGATCCTCGACGCGCCGACCGCACCGCATCACCCGCCTGGCGCCTATCCCGGAACCTGCCGTGACCTGACCGAGGCCCAGCGCGCGGAGAGGCGGGCCGAGAGGCCAGCGGCACTCCGGCTCCGCAGCGAGATCGCGACCTTCACGGTCCAGGACGCGATCCACGGGACATACGAGGGAGCGGTCGACGACTTCGTGCTGCGGCGCGGCGACGGCGTCCCGGCCTACAACCTCGCGGTCGTCGTCGACGACGCAGGCCAGGGCATAGGCCAGGTCGTCCGCGGCGATGACCTGCTGGCCTCGGCACCGCGCCAGGCCTACCTCGCCACCCTGCTCGGGGCGACCCCGCCGACGTACGTCCACGTGCCGCTGGCGCTCAACGGGGCCGGCCAACGACTCGCGAAGCGCGACGGCGCGGTGACGTACGCGGAGCTCCGGGAGGCCGGCGTCGACGTGTTCGCACTCATCACTGACTCGCTCGGCCTCACGGGCGCGAGCCCGCGCGAGCTGCTCGAGTCGTTCGATCCTGCACAGCTGCCGAAGCAGCCGTGGGTCTTCGAGCCGCCGGTCAGTTCCGGTTGATGAACGCCTCGAGCAGATCGCTGACTGCGTCAGGCTGCTCGATCGTGCTGGAGTGACCGGCGTTCGGCACGATCTCGAGCTGCGAGCCCGGGATCAGCTTGTGGATGTCCTCGGCCTTGGCGACCGGGGTGGCGACGTCGTCGGCACCGGTCGCCACGAGGGTCGGCGCGGTGATGTTGCCCAGCTCGTCGGCGATCGGCTCACGGTCGGTGACACCGTAGATCGCCCGCTTCATGCCGGACCGCTTGGCGGCCTTGACCTCGTTGAGCCACGCCTCGATCTGGGGCTCGGACTCCGGGCTGTTGAGGTAGGTCCGTCCGAACAGCAGCGGCTTGACCCGCGACTGCACGGGCCCGAGGCCGAACAGGCCGTAGATCTTGGCGAGCAGGCGGTACTGGCCGACCTTCTCCGGATCCTCGGGGCCGGCGCTCGTGTCGAGCAGGCTCAGCGACCGGATCAGCTCGGGGCGCCGGGCGGCCAGCCGCATGCCGACGAATCCGCCCATCGACAGTCCCACCCAGTGCACCTTGCCGAGCGCGAGCTCCTGGATGATCGCGGCGGCATCGTCGGCCAGCGTGTCCATGTCGTAGCCACCGTCGGCCGCCGGCGACCGGCCCTGGCCGCGCCAGTCGATCGTCACGCAGCGATAGCGCGGAGCCAGCCGGTCGACCTGGTCGTCGAACATTCGCCCGCTGAACAGCAGCCCGTGGCCGAACACGACCGTCGCCGCATCGGGCCGGCCGACAGGTGCCTCGGTGTCCTCGATGTTGATCTGTGCGCCGTTGACCTCGACGAGTGCCATGCAGACCTCCTGTTTCCGTCCCTGAGCATGGCAGCGAGAGCCACGCACCGCCAGAGCGCAGGCCTGTCGGCTACCTGACTGTCACGGTGATCTTGTTGGACCACTTGGGTCGCGTGTCGGTCGAGCCGAGGTACTTGAACTTGAAGGTGCGCTTGCCCTTGGCGAGTCCGATCAGGTGGACCGTGCGGCTGCCGTTGGTGAATCCGACGGCGGAACGGATCTTCTTCGAACCGAGGTAGAGGTCGAACCGACCACCCGGGTTGGCGATTCCGTAGCGCGCGGCGCTCACCGTCAACGTGAGCGTGGCCTTGCCCTTGGCCGGCGACGTGCCCTTGATGCGTACGGACGGCGGGACCTTGATGCCCGTCAGGTTGACGCCGGTGACCGTCTGACCCGGAGTCGCCACGTCGAACGCGACGTGGTGCGTCGGGAGCTCCTCGTCCTCCTCGAACACCGCGAACGCCGTGTACGGCCCCACCGAGAGTCCCGGCATGCGGAAGTCGCCTGCGGTGTCTGTCTCCGCGAAGCCGAGGCTGTAGAAGAACGACGAGTCGGGCTCGTCAGGGAAGGTGCCGTCTCCGGGCAGTGCGAGGACCTGAACGTTCGTCAGCTTGCGACCGGACGGAGCCGTGACGGATCCCTCGGCGTTCGAGGACAGCGGGACCACGATGTCGCCCAGCGCGTTGGCTCCGGCGACGAGCGTCACGCTCTTGAACGTCGTCGCGTACTCGGGGTTCGCGTCGTCGTCCGACACCACGAGCGTCCAGGTGCCGGGTGCGAGGCCGCCGTATCCCGTGGAGCTGAACGTGCCGCCCGTCCGGGTGAGGCCCAGGTCGGCATAGTCCTCATCGTCCTCATCGCCACGTTCTGCGCTGATGCTCAGTCCGCGTACGCCCACGCCGTTGGCGTCGACGACCCGGCCTGAGACCGACACCGTGGTGACCGCCTGTGCCGACGTGGTGACGAGGCCGGCGGTGGCCAGCGCGAACGCCGCCACCAGGGCAGCGAGCAGGCGAAGATGACGGGACATGCGAATCCTCCGATGGTTGCGACAGTGCGTCAGCGTATCGACGGATTCGTCGGCCGGCACAAGGTTTCACAAAACAGATGATTGACAAGTTTGTGAGTCATCACTAACTTAATCCGCATGGCACCCGCAACGCGTATGAAGTCCGAGGATCGCAAGGTCCTGATCCTCGAGGCAGCGATCGAGGAGTACGGCCGCTCCGGCATGCACGCGACCTCCACCGAGGTCATCGCCGAGCGCGCCGGGGTGTCCCAGCCCTACCTGTTCCGCCTGTTCGGCACCAAGGCCGGACTCATCGGTGCGGCGATCGAGCACCACACGCTCAAGCTCCGCAAGACCTTCCGCGAGGCGGCCGAGAACCGCGATCCCGGTACGTCACCGCTCGAGGCAATGGCGATGGCCTACATCGGCTTCATGAACGACGACGTCAACTCGATGCGGTGCCAGCTGCACACCTGGGCGGCCGGCTCCGACCCCGCGATCAAGGACGTCGCCCAGCGGACCTACCGCGAGATCTGGCAGGACATCGCCGCCCTGAGCGGCGCGACAGCGGACGAGGTCCGCGACTTCATGGCCCAAGGGATGCTGCTCACCGTGGTGGCCGCCCTCGACCTCACCGAGCTGTACGGCGACCCGCTCGCCGTCGCAAAGGAGTTCTGATGTTCAACGCCCTCGGCCGCCTGGCCAACACCCACCCGCGCCGCGTCCTCGGCGGGACCGTCCTGTTCTTCGTCCTCGCCGGCGTGCTCGGCGGGCCCGTCGCCGGGCTGCTCAACAGCGACAACGACTCGTTCTCCGACACCGGCGCCAGCAGTGCGAAGGCGATCGACCAGATCGAGAAGGCAGCCGGCCAGGACGCCTCGCCCAGCCTGATCGCGCTCGTCGACGTCGACGACAAGGCGGCGATCGAGAAGACCCAGGAGATCCTCTCCGACCCGTCCGTCAAGCAGGTCGTCGGTGGGCCGGAGATGGGCAAGCAGTTCGTCTCGAAGGACGGCACACAGACGTACTTCGCGGCGATCTACAAGTCTGGCGTCGACGCCGACAAGACCACGGAGCACCTGCGCGACGAGCTCGGCCGGGTCGACGGCGTGCGCGTCGGCGGCTTCGGCCCGGCGTACCAAGAGGTCAACGAGCACGTCGAGAGCGACCTCGTGACGGCCGAGCTCATCGCGTTCCCGTTGCTGTTCCTGGTGTCGCTGTGGGTGTTCCGGTCCGCTGTCGCCGCGCTGCTGCCGCTGCTGGTCGGTGGGCTGACGATCGTCACGTCGTTGCTGATCGTGCGCGGCATCAACGAGTTCGTCGACATCTCGATCTTCGCGCTCAACCTCATCACGGGCCTCGGCCTCGGTCTCGCGATCGACTACTCGCTGTTCCTCGTCTCGCGCTATCGCGAGGAGCTCGAGCGGGTGGGGCCGGGCGCCGAGGCCGTACGCCGTACCGTCGCCACGGCCGGACGTACCGTCGCCTTCTCGGCGGTGACCGTCGCCGGCGCCGGGCTCGCGCTGCTGGTCTTCCCGCTGCGCTTCCTCTACTCGATGGGCATCGGCGTGACGGTCGTCGCCCTCGCCGCCGCGGCGGTGTCGTTGATCGTGCTGCCGGCGCTGTTCGCCGTGCTGCAGCACCGGGTCAACGCGCTCGCGCCTCGCCGCTGGCGTGAGGCTCAGATCGCCGAGTCGCGGGCCGAGGTGCAGGGCTTCTGGTATCGCGTGTCGAAGTTCGTCATGCGCTTCCCAGTCGGCACCGCGATCGCCGGTGCCGCAATCCTGCTGGCGCTCGGCACCCCGTTCCTCGGCGTGAAGTTCACGGGCGTCGACGCCACGGTGCTGCCCGACGGCAGTCCGGCGAAGACCGTCGACACCGTGCTGCGCCAGGACTTCGTCGGCGCCGAGTCCTCCCCCGTCATCGTCGCGGTCACCGCCCCGGAGTCGGACCAGTCCGAGCTCGAGACGTACGCGTCGACGCTCGGTTCGCTCGACGGGGTCGCGCAGGTCGCGCCGCCGCGGTTCCTGGGCGATGACACCTGGCAGCTCGACGTCGTACCCAGCGGCACGACGCTCGACGACAAGACGCTCGACCTGGTCGGCGAGATCCGCGACACCGACGCGCCGGGCAAGGTGCTCGTCGGCGGCGCCAGCGCTGAGCAGGTCGACCAGGTCAAGTCGATCGCCGCCAACATCCCGCTTGCCCTGGCGATCCTCGCGCTGCTCACGTTCATCACGCTGTTCCTGATGACCGGGTCCGTCGTCCTGCCGATCAAGGCGCTGCTGATGAACGTGCTGACGATCAGTGCCACGTTCGGCGTGCTGGTGCTGATCTTCCAGGACGGCCGGTTCGAGGGGTTCCTGGACTACACGAGCCAGGGCGCGCTCGAGTCGTCGCAGCCGGTGTTCCTGTTCGCGGTCGTGTTCGGGTTGTCGACGGACTATGCGGTGTTCCTGCTGACCCGGATCAAGGAGGCCCGCGACAACGGGGCGGGCGAGCGCGAGTCGGTCGCCCTGGGCCTGCAACGTACGGGACGCATCGTCACGGCCGCTGCGCTGCTGTTCGCGATCGCCCTCGGCGCGTTCGCGACGTCGCAGATCATCTTCATCAAGGAGCTCGGCATCGGCACGGCGCTGGCGGTGCTGATCGACGCGACGATCGTCCGGGCCATGCTCGTGCCGTCGCTGATGGCGCTGCTCGGGCGGCGCAACTGGTGGGCGCCGAAGCCGCTGCGCAAGCTGCACGACCGGATCGGCATCAGCGAGGGCGGCCCCGCCGAGCTCGAACGCATCGACGCCTGACCCTGGGCGGTGGCTTGGTCGCCCTTCGGCCGCGTCGGCGGTGACCTGGTCGCCTTTCGACGACCTCTTGAGGCGACTATGTCACCGCCCGTAGGCGGGATGGGCGACCAGGTCACCGCCCCTCGCTCAACCCTGGAGGTAGGCGATCACGGCGAGGACACGGCGGTTGTTGCTGTCGTCGTCGGCGTCGAGGTCGAGCTTCATGAAGATGTTGCTGGTGTGCTTGCTGATGGCCTTCTCGGTCACGAACAGCGCGGCGGCGATCGCGGCGTTGGAGCGACCCTCCGCCATGAGGCCGAGCACCTCTCGCTCGCGATCCGTCAGGCGCGCGATCGGGCTGTCGGGCTGCGCACGGGCGATCAGCGTCGAGACGACCTCGGGGTCGAGCACCGTGCCGCCACCGGCGACCGTACGCACGGCGTCGACGAATGTCGTGACGTCGGCGACGCGATCCTTGAGCAGGTAGCCGACCGCACCGTCGCCGCTGCCCAGCAGCTCGCGGGCGTAGAGCTGCTCGACGTACTGCGACAGCACCAGCACGGGGAATCCCGGGCGCTCCGCCCGGGCGGCGATCGCCGCCCGCAGGCCCTCGTCCGTGAAGGTCGGCGGCATGCGGACGTCGACGACTGCGATGTCGGCGTCGTGGGACCGAAGCACCTCGGCGAGCTTCTCCGCATCCTCGACCGCCGCGACGACCTCGAAGTCGTACGCCTCCAGGAGCCGGGTCAGGCCGTCCCGGAGGAGGGCGAGATCTTCGGCGATGACAACGCGCACGGAACCTCCAGGGTGACGACCGTCGGCCCCCCGACGGGACTGACCACGTCCATCGTGCCGTCAAAAGCCGCCAGCCGTCGCGCGACCCCCGCAAGACCCGTACCGGCATTGACCGAGGCGCCGCCGGTGCCGTCGTCCTCGACGAGGACCTTGAGGGCCTCACCGTCGTGCGTGACCTCGATGACCGCCCGCGTCGCGCCGGAGTGCTTGCCGATGTTGGCGAGCAGCTCACTCGTGGCGAAGTAGAGGGCCGACTCGACCGGCGCTGCCGGCCGGCCGGCGAGGTTGATCATGACCGACACGGGCAACGACATGTCGAGCGCCAGGGCCTGGATCGCACCGGCCAGACCGCGATCGGCCAGCACCGGAGGGTGGATCCCGCGTACCACCGAGCGCAGGTCGCCCAGCGCAGAGGTCGTCACGGCTCGCGCCTCCGCCAGCATCGCGGCGGCGCCCTCGGGGTTCTTGGCCAGCATCTCCTCGGCCATGCCGAGGTTCATGCCGAGCGCGACGAGCCGGGCCTGGGCACCGTCGTGCAGGTCGCGCTCGATGCGGCGCAGCTCGGCGGCGGAGTGGTCGATCGTCTCGGCACGCGACTGCGACACCTCGGCGACACGCTGCTCCAGGAACTCCCGCGTCGGCGACAGCATCGCCCGGTCGAGCTCAGCACGCCAGCGCATCAGCACGGGGAGGAGCCACCACCAGAGGCTGAACGCGACGAGGAGGAACCCCCACTCGTAGAACGCTTCGTGCTGCGTGTCGAGGGTGTAGATCCCGTAGTTCTGGTTGAAGACGTTGCTGGGGGTGACCCAGTAGACGAACGGGAAGACGAGGTACCAGAGCACGCCGAGAGCCAGCCCGAACGAGATCCACGCGAGGGCCCACCCGACGGTGACCGACATGTAGGTCCAGGCGAAGTCCCGCCAGCGAGCCGGATCGGCGACCCAGCGCTTGAGCAGGCCGAAGCCCGACACCGACTTGGTCGGCAGGTAGGGCCGCTCGATGCGGATGCCGAGGATGCGACCGGCGAGCCGGCGGTGCACGTTGGCGAGCTGCTGGTTGAGCGGCACGAAGATCAGGAGCAGCGCCATGCCGACGCCCACGATCGCGACGCCGAGGGCCGTCGTGAGGACGCAGAGGAGCACGAGCGCGGGCACGGCCAGCAGGACGTACGCGACCGACAAGACGCTCAGCTTCAGCCGGCGCGACAGGCCGGCGAAGAACGACTCCCCCTCGAACGGCGAGGTGGCGGGGGCGGTGGTGCTCATGACAGGGGCTCCGAATCGTGGGGGTGAACAACCCAATCCTCGCGCATCGGCCCGCGCCTGACAGTGGACTCAGGCCTACTTCCGATCGGGGTTCCAGCACCATGTCGACGCGACTCGCGATTCACGAGGCTGGAGGCCAACGTCAACCACGAGAGAAGGACACACCATGTCTTCGAACTCCCCCACCGTACGAGTCGCCCGCTGGAGCGCGACCCACCCGTGGCGCGCGATCGGCCTCTGGGTCGCGTTCGTCGCATCAGCGATCGCCCTCATGATGACGGTCCAGACCAAGCAGGTCGCCGACGAGGACTTCCGCGTCGGCGAGTCGGGTCGTGCCGCCGCCATGATCGACGACGCAGGCCTGGCCGCGAGCCCGACCGAGTCGGTCCTCATCACCGCCCCCAAGGGCTCACTCGACACCGCGAAGGCCGAGGCCGCCGCGACCCAGGTCTCCAAGGCGGCAGCCGACGTCAAGGGCGTCTCCGACGTCGGGCCGCCCATCTGGTCGGAGAAACACGATGCCCTGCTCGTGCCGATCACGATGTCCGGTGACGAGGACGCCGCGGCGGACCATGTCGGGGCACTGATCGACGCAACCGCCGCGGTGCAGAAGGCCAACCCGGCCCTCGACGTCGAGCAGGCCGGTGACGCGTCTCTCGACGCGGGCATCAACGACAAGGTCGCCGAAGACCTGGGCTCCGCCGAGTCGATGAGCCTCCCGATCACGTTCCTGATCCTGCTCGTCGCGTTCGGTGCGTTCATCGCGGCCGGCATCCCGGTACTGCTGGCGATCACGTCGGTGTTCACCGGGCTCGGCCTGTACGCCCCGGTGTCGTACCTCGTACCCGACTCGGGCACCGTCGCCAACGTCGTGCTGCTGATCGGCATGGCGGTCGGCGTCGACTACTCGCTCTTCTACCTCAAGCGTGAACGCGAGGAACGTATGCGCGGGCGGTCCACCGTCGACGCCATCGAGATCGCCGCAGCGACCTCGGGCCGTGCGGTCGTGGTCTCCGGCTTCGCCGTGGTCGTCTCGATGTCGGGTCTGTTCATCACCCGGGAACCGGTCTTCAGTGCCCTTGCTGTCGGCTCGATCCTCGTGGTCGTCGTCGCCGTGACCGGCTCGCTGACCGTGCTGCCGGCGCTGCTGGCCAAGCTCGGCCGCTGGGTCGACCGTCCCCGCATCCCCCTGCTGTGGCGCCTCAACCGCCGCATCGGCGCGGGTGGCATCAGCGGTCGCCTGATCCGTCCGGTCATCCGCAAGCCCGTGGCGGCAGCCGTGATCTCTGGCGGCGTGCTGCTCGCCCTCGCGGTCCCCGCGTTCGGCATGAAGATGCACCAGGGCACGATCGACACCCTGCCGCAGGACATCCCGGCGGTGCAGGCGTACCAGCGGATGCAGCAGAGCTTCCCGTCGGAGCGGCCCAGCATCGACGTGCTGGTGCACACCGGCAAGGGCAGCACCGATGCCGCACGCTCGGCGCTCGAAGCCGTCCAGGCCAACGCCACGGACGCAGGCATCGCGACGGCCCCCGCCGACGCCATCACAGTGTCGAAGGACGGCCGCACCGTGGAACTGTCGATGTACGCGGCACACCCCGAGGGCGATGTCCGCAACGACACCGCGATCAAGCAGCTGCGCGACTCGATCGTCCCGCGTGCCACGGACGCGCTCCAGGCCACCACGACGGCAGTCGGCGGCACCGTTGCGGAGAACTTCGACTACGAGAACCAGTCGTCGACCCTCCCCTGGGTCATCGCGTTCGTGCTGGTCCTGACGCTCGTCATGATGGGCTGGACGTTCCGCAGCGTCACGATCGCGATGCTGACGACGGTGCTCAACCTGCTGTCGGTCGGTGCTGCGTTCGGCGTCCTGACCCTCGTGTTCCAGCACGACTGGTTCAACGGCCTGCTCAACTACGAGTCCTCCGGATTCGTCGTCGACTGGATCCCGCTGTTCTGCTTCGTCGTCCTGGTCGGCCTGTCGATGGACTACCACGTGTTCGTCCTGAGCCGGGTCCGTGAGGGTCTGCGGCAGGGTCTGCCGTACGACCGCGCAGTCGAGTTCGGCATCCGCGAGACGGCCAGCGTCGTCACCAGCGCGGCAGCCGTGATGGTCTCCGTGTTCGCGGTCTTCGCGACGCTGAGCATGCTCGAGATGAAGCAGATGGGCATCGGCCTCTCGGTCGCCATCCTGCTCGATGCGACGCTCGTACGCCTGGTGCTCCTACCGGCCCTGCTGCTCAAGCTGCGCGGCCGGCTCGAGAAGCTCGGTGACGTCAAGAGCGCCGAGGACGCGTACGCGCCGAAGCCCGCGCTCGTCTAGGCGGGTTCAACGAATCGAGGTTCGTCCGGCTCCGGCCGGACGAACCTCGATTCGTGCGTGGGCTACTTGACCGCGACGTTGCGCTTGTACGAGGTCTTGGGCAACGTGTCGGTGGCGCCCGAGAACTTGAGCCAGAAGGAGTGGGACCGCCGTCCGAGGCCGGTGAGGCTGACGGTCGCCTTGCCGGTCGAGGACAGCGGCAGATTCCGCTTGACCACCCTCGTGCTGTCGTAGATCGTGACCTTGCCGCCCGGACCGGGGAGCCCGTAGGTCGCGGCGCTGACCGAGACATTCAAGATGGCCCTGCCCTTGGATGGCGAGGTGCCGGTCAACGAGATCGTGACGGGTGCCTTGATGCCCGTGAAGTCCTGGTCGACCGCTCGCGCGACCCCGTCGGGACCGGGTTCAGAAAACGGCAGATAGGCGGGCTCGTACTCGTGGACTGTTGTCCCGAGCGTCAGGTTGGCGATCACCGGGCCTTGTGCGACGGGGGCCACGAGATAGCCGCCGTCCGACGTCGTGCGGTCCTGCCACGTTGCACCGTCTCCGAACTGGGGCTGATAGGCCACCTTGACGTTCTTCAACGGCCGCCCCGATGGCGCCAACACACGGCCCGTGATCGCGGCGCCGAGCTGCATGGTGACCGTCTCGGCCTCGCGACTGTTGCCATAGGTGCTCCACCTGAAGGTCCCCGTAGACAAGTATTGGTGCGCGCTGTCGACGTAGATGACCTCGCCGCTCATCACCTCATGACCACCCGTGACCGACCACATGCCCTGGGAGTCGGTGGTATCGACATAGACCGGAGCCGTGTAGTCGTCCTCCTGCAAGTAGACATCGATTCCACGCCCGCTCGGCGTACCTTCGAGGAAGACCCGGCCGTACGCCGTGTACACAGGATCTGTGGCCATCGCGGCACTCGGAGCCACGACTCCCAGAATGAGCGCGGTCACGCACGCTGTGATCGCGGCTCTCATCGGACACGCGCCTTCAGGATCGGGCTCCACGTCGGCGCGACGTCCTGCGTGCCGAGGAACTTGATCTTGAACAAGTGGGTGCCGTATGCCAGCCCGGTCACCGGAATGGCCGTCTGCCCGCTCGAGCCCAGTGTGAAGTTCTTGCGGATGATCCTCGAACCGTCGTAGAACGTCACCTTGGCACCCGTACCCAGCTTCGCGATGTTGTAGGTCGGCGACACCTTCGCGTACAGCTTCACCGAACGACGACCCGTGAACACCCCGGTCAACACCGGCTTGGCGGGCACCCGGACATTGGTCACGGCAACTTGGACTGGTGGCCACGGCTCGTCAGGGCCTGGGTACGCCGGCACCTCAACAGTTGCGCGGCTCGCGTGGTGACCGTCAGTGCCCACGTAGGCGTGGAACGTGCCGGACCCGATTGCACCCCCGTCGAAGGTGCCGTTCAGACGAGTGGTCTTCTGGATGTAGTCGAAGTCCAGAGGATCGGTGTTGTTCCGCGCGACCACGACGTTGACGCCTTGAAGCGGGACGCCTGAAGGCGTCGTGATGGTGCCTTCGACCGTCGCACCCCTGGCCAGCTGCACAGCAGGACGGACATTCGCTCCGACCTGCAGCGCCACCGGTTGGGTGACCGAGACGTACTGCTCGGCTCCGTCGATGTAGACGATGTTCTGGGTTCCGGCCGTCAGTGTGGAGTGCCGATCGGTCGTGAACGTTCCGTCGGACAACGTGGTGCCGACGAACGTGAGCTTCGGCCCGGTCTTAGTGACATAGACCTGTACCCCCCTCAGCGGTTGGCCGTTCTCGTCCAGCACGGATCCAGACACGGTCGTCGGAGTCGTCACGGCGACTGCGGGCGAGGCGAGGGAACCAAGGGCGATGGCGATGATGGCTGATGCGGTGATGGCCCATTGACCAGGACGTGACACGAAGTCTCCTTCAGAGGCGGAATCGCCACCTTAGCCGCGTGACAACGCGTTCACAGGGCAATTGGGCAAACCGCAACGAACGGCCCGGTCACCTCGCGGTGGCCGGGCCGTCCGTGTGCTGCAGGTGACTAGATCAGGCCCTTGCTGGTCAGCCATTCCTTGGCCAGCACCGCCGGGGCAGTCTTGTCGGCGCCCTGGTTCTTGCTGTTGAGGTCGAGCAGGTCGGCCGTCGTCAGCTGCGCCGAGATGTCGTCAAGGATCTTCTCGACCTTGTCGGACGCCTTCTCGTCGTTGATCAGCGGGATGACCTGCTGCGCAGCGATGAGGTTCTGGGGATCCTCGAGCGTCACGAGCTTGTTGGCCAGGATCGACGGCGTCGTGGAGTAGATGTCCGCGACGTCGATGTCGCCGTCGAGCAGCGACTTGAGGGTCTTGGGCCCACCGCCGTCACCGATCGGGACAAACTTGATGCCCGTGATGCCGTAGACCTTCTCGAGTCCCGGGATGCCGTAGGCCCGCTCCTTGAACTCGGGGTTTGCGCCCAGCGTCAGACCCTTGACGTTCTTGAGGTCTGCGATCGTCTTGAGGTTGTTCTTGGCGGCGAAGTCCGGCGTGACGTTGAGCGAGTCCTTGTCCTCGGCCTTGGCGGCGTCGAGCACCTCGAGGTTGTCAGGCAACGCGTTGTCGAGGGCTTCCTCGATGTCAGCCTCGGAGGTGGCCGTCGCCTTGGGGTCGAGGTAGGACAACAGGTTGCCCGAGTACTCCGGCAGCAGGTCGATCTCGCCCTTCTTGAGCGCCGGGATGTAGACCTCACGAGCACCGATGTTGAGCTTCTTCTTGACCTTGACACCCTTGGCCTCCAGTGCCTGGGCGTAGATCTCGGCGATGATCTCGTTCTCGGGGAAGGCGGCCGAGCCGACGGTGATGGTGTCACTGGCAGACTTCTTGCCACCCGTGTCGGTCGGGTCGCTGCCACATGCCGACAGGGACAGCCCCAGGGCGGCGACGGCGAGGCCGGCGGTGAGCTTGGTGATGGACATGTTTCTCCTTGATGGGTTGCTCACGCCGCGGTGGGCGTGCGGGAGGGACGCGAGCCGAGGGCGACTCGCTGAAGGATGACGAAGAGCCCGTCGAGGACAAGGGCAAGCGCGATCACGACCACTGAGCCGCCCACGATGCGGGCGTAGTCGCTGACGGCGAGGCCGTCGATCAAGTAGCGGCCGAGGCCGCCCGGGCCGGGGATGTAGGCGGCGACCGTGGCGGTGGCCACGACCTGCAGCGTCGCGGAGCGGAACCCCCCGATGATGAGCGGCAGAGCGAGCGGCACCTCGACCTTGCGAAGGACCTGCCACTCCGTCATGCCGATCGCACGGGCGGCGTCGATCGTCTGGCGGTTGACCGACTCGAGACCTGCGTAGGCTCCGGCCAGCAACGGCGGGATGGCCAGCAGGACGAGTGTGAAGATCGCCGGCTTGATGCCGATGCCCGAAAACAGCGAGGCGTACGTCAGCACGCCGAGGGTCGGGAGCGCCCGTAGAGCCCCGGTGCTGACCACGGCGAGGCCCCTGAGCCGTCCCGTGTGGCCGACCCACAGGCCGATCGGGATCGCGATCGCGGCAGCGATCGCGACGGTCAAGGCGGTGTACTCCAGGTGCTGGGTCAGCCGGTGCGGGATGCCGTCATCGCCCGACCAGTTGGCCGAGTCGCTGAGCCAGTCGACGGTGTCGTTGAGGACGCTCATACCCGGCCACCCCGGAGATGCTGGGCGAACGACATGATCGGCGAGACCGGACTGCGGCCCCGCCGTGGCGTACGCGCCCAGGGCATCAGCAGACGGCCCGCCATCACCAGGACGAGGTCGAACAGCAGGGCAAGACCCACGATGCCGATGACCCCGATCAGGATCTCCGCGTCGTTGTCGGTGCGATAGCCCTCGGTGAACAACGAGCCCAGGTTGCTGACCCCGATCAGCGCGCCGACACTGACGAGGCTCACGGTGCTGACCGCCACGACCCGCAGGCCGGCGAGCAGCACCGGACCGGCGAGCGGCAGCTCGACCAGGAAGGCTCGCCCGGCGGGCGCGAACCCGGTCGCCGTGGCAGCGTCGAGCACTGCCGGCGAGACCGACTCGAACGCGTCGGCGGCGGACCGGACCATGATCGCGACGGCGTAGACCGTCAGCGCCACCACGACGTTGACCGGATCGAGGAAGCCGGTGCCGATGATGCTGGGCAGGACGAGGAAGAACGCGAGCGAGGGGATCGTGTAGAGGATGCCACCGAGGCTCAGGATCGTGCCCCTGATCCTGCGGTGACGGTTGGCGAACCAGCCGATCGGGACCGCGATCACGAATCCCAGCAGGATCGGCAGGCCGCTGAGCCACAGGTGACTCAGCAGCAGGTCCCACACCTTGTCGGTGTTGGCGTTGAACCAGGTCATTCGGACAGGACTCCCGTGGCCTTGCCCGTCTCGTCGACAACGATCCGGCTGCCGTTGCGCTCCTCGACGTGCAGCTTGCGATGTCCCTTGTCGAGGCCGATGAAGCTGCGGACGAAGTCGCCGGCGGGCTCGGCCAGGATGTCGGCCGGCGATCCGACCTGGGCGATCTCGCCGCCCTTCTTGAGGATCACGACTTGATCGCCGAGCAGGAACGCCTCGTCGATGTCGTGGGTGACGAACACGATGGTCTTGTCGAGCTCACGCTGCAGGCGGAGCAGCTCCTGCTGCAGCTCGTCGCGCACGATCGGGTCGACCGCGCCGAACGGCTCGTCCATCAGCAGGATGTTGGGGTCCGTCACGAGTCCGCGGGCGACCCCGACGCGCTGCTGCTGGCCGCCGGAGAGCTGCGCGGGGTAGCGGTTGGCCAGCGACGAGTCGAGGCCGACCGTCTCCAGCACCTCGTGAGCCCGATCGCGGGCTTCCTTCTTGCTCGCCCCCTTGAGCCGCATCATCAGCGCGACGTTGTCGATGACCCTGCGGTGCGGGAGCAGGCCGGCCTCCTGCATGACGTAGCCGATGCTGCGGCGCAGCTCGACCTTGTTGCGGGTCGCGATGTCGACGTCGTCGATCAGCACCTGGCCGTGCGAGGGATCGACCATGCGGTTGACCATGCGCAGCAGTGTCGTCTTACCGCAGCCGGACGACCCGACGAACACCGTCGTCGTCCGCGAAGGGAGCTGGAGGCTGAAGTCCCCGACCGCCTCGGTGCCATCTGCGAATGTCTTGCCGATGGAGCGGTACTCGATCATGCGGTCCTCCGCGTTTCGCGATAGGTAGGCATTGAACTGGGCAAACAGGCTTCGGACAGTCTGGCGTGAATCCACCCTAGGCGGCAATCGGAGGACCCGCTCAACTCATGACGAGGTGGTGACACCGACCACCGTCTCGACCGGAGTGGGACCGGCCGCGACCGGCAGGCCCGCCGCACGCCACCCATGGATGCCACCCACGATGTCGCTGGCCGGCAGGCCGAGCGAGACGAGCGCGGAAGCCGCGAGCGATGAGGTGTAACCCTCGGTGCAGACCACGATCCACTCCTGTCCGTCTCGCGCTTGGGGCAGGCTCGCACCCGAAGCCGGGTGCAGACGCCACTCCAGATGATTGCGCTCGACTATGACAGAACCGGGAATCTCGCCATCTGATTCCCGTTGCCACGCAGGACGGATGTCGACGATCAGCGCACCGGCGGCCACCCGGGCGTACGCGTCGAGCGGTTCGAGGCGCTCCAGTGAGTGCCGCGCCGACGCCAGCAAGTCGTCCACCGAGGCGTACGTCGTCATGACGCCTTCCTCAGGGTCGGGGCCGGGGCCTCAGGGTCGTCGGTCCACATCGAGGCGAGCTTGGTGAGCTGGTGGCCGTCGACGTCGTAGTAGTTCATCAGCGACAGCGGCGGCGAGTACGCGTGCACGCTCACGGCCGTGTCGGTCCGTACGTTGCGCACGTCGTGCACGTAGTGCTCGCCGAAGATCACCGAGTCACCCTCACCGCGCACGGTCTCGGCGAGCACCTCGGCACCGGGCGTCCACACGGCCTCGCTGAGCTCACCGCTGACGACCGTGAACGAGCCCGACGAGCCGCCGTGATCGTGCAGCTGCGTGCCTTGGTCGGTGGTCCAGCTGATGAGCCACACGTCGACCTGGTCATCGCATCGCAGCCTCACGTGCCACCGGCTCTCCGCGTCGGCGTGGACCTCGTAGAGGCCAGCGCGTACGTCCTCGGCGACCGTGCTCGTCAATGCGGCGAGCTCGGCCAGCGACAGGGGTGCGTCGGTCGTGGGGCGAGCAGTCATGACGTCATACAAGCGCGGTTCGGCAGTCGAGAACGCCGTGTTCACACAGTGGACCACGGGAGCCGATCGCTCTGAAATGCGCTATGCCGCGCCGCGGCTAGGCTGGAGAGAGTGCCTCGGGGGCACGTCGCGTGCCACCCGGCGCCGACAGGGAGGACACCTCATGAAGTGGCTCGTCATCATCGCCATCATCGCCATCGTCGTGATCGGCATCCTGTGGCTGCGCACCGTCAGGATGGGCCCGGACACCGTCGACTCGCGACAGTCGCACCGGCTCGACGACTCAGTCACGCCGACCGGGGACGCCGACAACCCGTTGCCACCGGGCGGCCAGGCCGTCGCCGGCGGAGCGACCGGCGGCCCTCCGATCGACGCACCCTCGAGCGCCACCCGGGCGAGCGAGGAGGCCGGACCGACCGAGCCCGGACCGGGTGAGGATCTGCCGCCCTCGGAGACCCGTCCGAACGCCTGACCCGTTTTGTTCGCGGGGGTGCCCGTACGTTACAGTTGCGTGCGCGGTTCACCCGCGAACAGCAAGGCCCCGTGGCGCAGTTGGTTAGCGCGCCGCCCTGTCACGGCGGAGGTCGCCGGTTCGAGTCCGGTCGGGGTCGCCAGCTGAACGAAACCCACGCACCTGAGTCCAGGTGCGTGGGTTTTTCGTTGCTGCCGATTTCGGCCGCGCCGGGGCGGTGCGATAAGGTGATCGTCGCTCGTTCGCGGGCACGGCCAGGTAGCTCAGTTGGTACGAGCATCCGCCTGAAAAGCGGAGGGTCGCCGGTTCGACCCCGGCCCTGGCCACCATTTCGGTGACGAGTCACTCCCGTCCCGGTGACGAGTCACTCCCGTCAAGCGCAGTGACTCGTGAGCGCTCTCGCAGTGACTCCTCAGCGCGTGGGGAGCGACTCCTCGGCACTCACGGAGTGACTCGTGAGCGGGCCCACTTCGGGCCTACGCTTCACGCATGAGCCGGATCGTCCAGGTCGCCCAGCACGCCGACGATCTCGACCGCGCCGCGGCGTTCTACGAGCAGCTCCTCGGCCACCCGCCGGCAGCACGGTTCGACCCGCCGGGCCTGCTCTTCTTCACGCTCGACGGCACTCGGCTGCTGCTCGAGCAGGGTGCAGCGTCGGCCACGATCTACCTCGAGGTCGAGGACGTACGCGCGTCGATCGAAGCGCTGCGCACCCGCGGAGTCACGGTGGAAGGCGAACCGCACGTGATCTTCCAGCACACCGACGACTCGCTGGGCCCGGCCGGCACCGACGAGTGGATGGCGTTCATCCGCGACTCGGAGGGCAATCTCGTCGGTCTCGTGAGCCACTCCCCGTCCGAACACTGAGACCCGCCTACGCTGAGGGCATGGACCTCGGGCTTCGCGATCGTGTCTACCTGCTCACCGGGGCCGCCAGCGGCCTGGGACTCGCCACCGCACATGCGCTGGTCGACGACGGCGCACGAGTCGTGATCTCGTCCCGCTCCCAGGAGTCGGTCGATCGCGCGGTCGGCGAGCTGGGTGAGCTCGCGATCGGCGTCGCGGTCGACAATGCCGACCCGACGGCGCCCGACCAGCTCATCCGGGCGGCCCGCAACGCGTTCGGACGACTCGACGGCGCCCTGATCAGCGTCGGCGGGCCGCCCGCCGGCGCGATCCTCGACCGTACGGAGGACGAGTGGCGCACGTCGTTCGAGACCGTCTTCCTCGGCGCGATCCGCCTCGCAGTGACGATCGCCGGGGAGCTCGGCGACGGCGGATCGATCGCGTTCGTGCTCTCGACCTCCGCCAAGGCGCCGATCCCCAACCTCGGCATCTCCAACGGCCTGCGTCCGGGCCTCGCGATGGCGGCCAAGAACCTCGCCGACGAGCTCGGGCCGCGCGGCATCCGCGTCAACGGGCTGCTGCCCGGCCGGGTCGACACCGAGCGCGTACGCCAGCTCGACTCCATGGCGGACGATCCCGAGGCGGCACGGGCCGCGACCGAGCAGACGATTCCTCTGCGTCGCTACGGCAAGCCCGAGGAGTTTGGCCGCACCGCGGCTTTCCTGTTGTCACCCGCCGCCGGCTTCCTGACCGGCGTCATGCTGCCGGTCGACGGCGGGATGACGAGGAGCATCTAGCCATGGACGGCACGACGACGGCGCTCGTCAGCGCGGTCTTCGTCGCGTCCCTCGTGGAGTTCGTCGAGGCGTTCACGATCGTCCTCGCGATGGGCGTCACCCGAGGCTGGCGGTCCGCGATCGCCGGCACCGTCGCAGCACTCATCGCCCTGACCGCATTCACCGCCGTCCTCGGTGTCGCGATCAGCACGTGGCTGTCCGAGTCCCTGCTCCAGCTCACGATCGGTACGCTCCTGCTGATCTTCGGCCTGCAATGGCTGCGCAAGGCGTGCCTGCGCGCGTCGGGCCTCAAGGCGCTGCACGATGAGGACGAGGAGTTCGCCGAGCAGACCCAGGCCGCCCGCGAGGCGGACCGCACGACATACGCCGGCATCGACCTCTTCGGCTTCATGGTGTCGTTCAAGGGCGTGTTCCTCGAGGGCGTCGAGGTGGTCTTCATCGTCGTCACGTTCGGCCTGTCCGCGGATGCGCTCGGCATGGCCATCGCCGGAGCGGTCGTCGCCGGCATCATCGTGATCGCCCTCGGTGTCGCGCTGCGCAAGCCGCTCTCGCGCATCCCCGAGAACACCCTCAAGTACGGCGTCGGCGTCATGCTCGCGTCGTTCGGCACCTACTGGGCAGTCGAAGGTGTCGGCTGGTTCCGCGACGGCGAGGAGAGCCTGCACTGGCCCGGCGGCAAGGTCGCCCTCATCGTCCTGATCGCCGCGTGGTTCGCGGTGACCCGACTCGTGATCGCCGGCCTCAGCCGCCCACGGACGTCCGCTCCGACGGAGGCAGCCGCATGAAGCTCCTCAAGGCCTTCGGCCTGTTCTGGTACGACTTCATCATCGGCGACGACTGGAAGATCGCGGCGTACGTCGTGGCGGCGCTCGTGGTCGTCGCCGTCCTCGCGGTCAACGACGTGCTCAGCGACGGTGCCACCGTCATCATCGGCACCGTCCTGATGATGGTGTGCTTCGCCCTCGGCGTCAGGTACGACGCGCGAAGGACGCGACCCTAGCCTGCCAACGTACGAGCGCGACGACATCGGCCGCCACGAACGCGCCATGGAGGTAGAGCGGGAACAGCCACCACGGCACGCCGATCACGTTCGGCGCCGTGTAGTCGAACTCGCCGAGCGCCGACAGCACCGACTCGCCCAGCACGCCACCGACGGCGATGAGCAGACCGGCCGCGACCGCGATACCGCGCTCGTGCCGCAGCCCGAGGCGTACGCCCCACAGCGCGAGCAGCACGATGGCGTAGGGCGCGGCGAGCTCCGGGTCCAGCAGCCCCGAGACGAGATAGGCCCCGGTCACCAGGCCGAGACCGGGGGCGACCCGGCGGAGGTGCGGCTCCAGCGGCTGGACCCGCCTGCTGACCGAGAGCATCGCGACGCCGGCCACGAAGAACGTCACCGGGACGATGACCGTCTGGCCCCAGACCTGCGGACCCCAGTGATAGACCAGCGTGCCGGTGCGGACGTGGAACAGCTGGTCGCACGCCGTGAGGAAGACCGCGAACACCCCGGCAACGGCGACCAGCTGCCGGTCGGTCACACCGACTGCGTCTCGCGCGGCTGCTCGGCCTCTGCGCGCTTCTCGCCCGGGTGCCAGCCCGGCGGCATGAAGACGTAGCCGAGCTTCTCGCGCCAGCTCTTCGCGTTGTGGACGTCACGGAACAGCTCGCCGAACGCGCCGTACTGCAGCCGCAGGACGTTGTAGGTGTCGACCGGCACCGTGAGCCCGTACGTCGGACGGAACAGCTCCTTCTGGAACGTGCCGAACATGCGGTCCCAGATGATCAGCATCCCGGCGTAGTTCTTGTCGAGGTACTCCGGGTCGCTGCCGTGGTGCACCCGGTGGTGCGACGGGGTGTTGAAGACGAACTCGATCGGTCGCCACATCGTGCCGATCCGCTCGGTGTGCACGAAGAACTGGTAGATCAGGTTGATCGAGAACGCGACGTAGAGTGTCCACGGCTCGAAGCCCAGGAACGGGAACGGCAGCCAGAACAGCGCCTCGGCCCACGGGTTCCACTTCTGGCGCAGTGCGGTGGAGTAGTTGAAGTACTCGCTCGAGTGGTGCGCCTGGTGCGCGGCCCAGCCGATGCGGACCCGGTGCACGAAGCGGTGCTGCAGGTAGAACGCCAGGTCGAGGCCCAGGATCAGCGCGGTCCACGACCACCACGTGTCATCCGGCAGGTGCCACGGTGCGAGGTGCACGCTGATCGCGACGAACGCCACGAGCGTGCCGAGCTTGAACACCGCACTGGACACGACGGAGCCGAGCCCCATGATCAGGCTGGTCCGCGCGTCCTTGCGCTCGTATCCGCGCATCTCCTCGTCGGTCTCGAGGAACCGGAACGCCGCGAGCTCGATCAGCAGCGACAGGATGAAGAACGGTGCCGCGACCAGGGTCGGGTTCTTCAGCGGGTCGAAAAACTCGTGCATGGATCCTCCAGACCTATATGACCTTTGGGTAAGTTACCACGAGATCACATCACGTCGCTAGACTGCTGCCGTGGTCAGACCCAACGCAGGCACCAAGGGCGTCCCCCGCCTGGACCGGGAGACGCAGATCCTCGACATCGCGTCGGAGCAGTTCGGCACCCACGGGTTCGCCGCGACGTCGGTCGCGACGGTCGCCGACAAGGCCGGCATCTCCAAGCCGCTGATCTACAACTACTTCGGCTCCAAGGAAGGGCTCTACGAGGCGTGCCTCGACCGCGGCGGGTCCCTGCTCGCCGACGAGATCGAGCGCATCGCCCGCGGTGAAGCCGTCGGCATCGAGCGCGGCATGGCGACGCTGGCCGGGATGTTCACGCTGCTGGAACCCCAGCCCTACCTCTGGCGCCTGTTCTTCGACCCCACCGCGCCCTCGACCGGCGCGATCGCCGACTCGATCGCGGGCTACGCCGAGCGCATCGGCAAGCTCGCCGACGAAGGCGTCACGGAGCTCATGCGGCTCGCCGGCAACGACGACCCGCTCGACATCTCCGCCATGACCGCGGTCTGGCTCGGCATCGTCGACTCACTGATGAACTGGTGGATGGAGCACCCCGAGGAGAGCGCGGAGCAGATGATGCAGCGCTGCATGCGCCTGCTGACCGCGCTCTTCGGCGGTGACGCGGAGTGAAGCTCGAGGGCCAGACCATCGTCATCACCGGCGCCTCCAGCGGCATCGGTGCCGAGGCGGCCCGCAAGGTGGCCCGCCTCGGAGGCACCGTGTGCCTGCTGGCGCGGCGCGCCGACGAGCTCGAGGACGTACGCGCCGGCATCGAGGCCACGGGCGGGAGCGCGTACGCCTATCCCGTCGATCTCTCCGACACCGTGGCGGCCGACGCCGTCGCGGCGCAGCTGCTGGCCGAGCACCCGTGGATCGACGCACTGGTCAACAACGCCGGCCGATCCATCCGACGGCCCATCAAGGAGTCGCTCGACCGGGTCCACGACTACGAGCGCACGATGGCGATCAACTACTTCGGCGCCGTACGCCTGACGCTGGCGTTGGTCCCGCGATTCCTCCAGCAGGGTCACGGACACGTCGTGATCTCGTCGAGCATGTCGACGCAGGTGCCGATCCCGCTGTTCTCGGCCTATCTCGCCAGCAAGGCCGCCCTCGAGTCGTTCACCCGATCCCTGACCGCCGAGCTCGGGCACGACGGCATCACCTCGACGACCGTCTACTTCCCCATGGTGCGCACGGAGATGTCCGGCGCGACGCCGATCTACCAGGCGATGCCGATGCTGAGCGCCGACAAGGCGGCCAACTGGCTCGTCAAGGCAATTGTCGACAAACCGACACGGGTCACGAGCCTGCCGGGTGCCATGGGCGAGCTGAGCATGGCCGCACTGCCCGGCGTCGTCACGAAGGTCTCGCAGCCGCTGTTCCGGCGCATGGACAAGTCGCTCGCCAAGCGGGTCAGGGACTAGTCGTCGACCACCCGGCTGCAAGGATGGGGCATGGCCGCCTCCTGGATCGACGCCCCATGACCGACAAGCCCGCAGGCCGCAAGTCCGCCAAGGCCGTACGCCGGCTGGTCCTCGAGATCATCGGGTGGATCCTCGTGGTCGGCGGCATCGCCGCCCTCCTCCTGCCCGGACCCGGGCTGCTGATGGTCGTGGGCGGCCTGGCGATCCTGTCCGAGCAGTACGAATGGGCCGAGCGTCGCCTCGAGCCGGTCAAGGTCATGGCCTACAAGGCTGCGGCCGACGGCGTGCAGACCTGGCCGCGCATCATCGCCAGCTGCTCCGGCGCGCTCGCGATCGCCGCGGTCGGCATCTACTGGGGCATCCGCCCCGACGCTCCGGACTGGTGGCCGTTGCGCGAGAGCTGGTGGCTGATCGGCGGGTGGGGCACCGGCGCGACGCTGATCCTGTCGGCGGTCATCGCCCTGGTCTTCATCGTCTACAGCTTCCGTACGTTCCGCGGCGTCCCCGATCCCGAGGCGGCCGCCGAACGAGCGGCCCGCGAGGACGACTGACAGCAGGCACACAGGTCGTCCTGCGGCGGACCTCAGGTCAGCCGCGCATGCTGGGCACTCCCAAGCACGGAGGAGCACCCATGAACGACGAGCAGAAGACCCCCGAGGACGAGCAGCCCACTGCCGAGCAGGCGACGATCGAGCAGCCGGCCGCGGCGCCACCGGCACCCGAAGCCACTCCGAGTGAGGATGCCAAGGCCAAGGTGTTCTCCAGCCCGCGCACGCGCAACATCCTGCTGACGAGCGGTGCCGGGCTCGCGCTGGCCGGCGGCGTGCTCGGCTTCGGCATCGGGCACGCCACCGCGAGCGGGGATGACGGTGGCCGGGACGGACGGATGAGTCGGTTCGCGCCGGGCGACGGCCGGCCGGACTTCCGCGACCGCAACCACGAGGGCGGTCAGCGCGGTGGCCGGCCCGGCCAGGGCCCCGAGTCCGGCAGCGACGACCAGTCGAACGGCGACAACGACCCGACATGACGACCTCGTCGCGTACGTCCTCGCGACATCCCGCTGAGCGGTAGAGTCTCTGCCAAGCCGCACCACCCCGCGGCTTCGCCGATGGAAGTGCCCACCAACGCACCTCCGCCATCCACGACAGAGAGCACTACCGTGACCGACTCCAGCAGCAACGCGCCCTCCGCCTTCGGCAGCCGACATGAACAAGTCGTCTTCTGCCACGACGAGGCCTCCGGCCTCAAGGCCATCATCGCGATCTACTCCACCGCCCTCGGCCCAGCGCTGGGCGGCACGCGCTTCTACCCGTACGCCTCAGAGCAGGACGCCCTGACCGACGTCCTCAACCTGTCACAGGGCATGGCCTACAAGAACGCGCTCGCTGGTCTCGACCTCGGCGGCGGCAAGGCCGTCATCATCGGTGATCCGACGAAGATCAAGACCGAGGCCCTCCTGCGCGCGTACGGCCGCTTCGTCCAGACGCTCGGCGGTCGCTACTACACCGCGTGCGACGTCGGCACGTTCAGCCCCGACATGGACATCATCGCCCGCGAGTCCGACTTCGTGACCGGCCGCACGGTCGAGCACGGCGGCGCCGGCGACTCCTCGGTGCTCACCGCGTTCGGCGTCTACCAGGGCATGCGCGCCTCGGCGCAGCACCTCTGGGGCGACACCTCACTCGCCGGCAAGCGCGTCGGCGTGGCCGGCGTCGGCAAGGTCGGCAAGCACCTCGTCGGCCACCTCGTCGAGGAGGACGCCCAGGTCGTCGTCACCGACGTCAACGCCGACGCCGTCGCCGCGCTCAGGCAGACGTACCCCTCGATCACCTCGGTCGTCGACACGGACGCGCTGATCCGCGAGCCGCTCGACATCTACGCACCCTGCGCCCTCGGCGGCGCCCTCAACGATGAGTCGATCGAGGCTCTGACCGCGACGATCGTCTGCGGGGCGGCCAACAACCAGCTGGCTCACGAGGGCATCGAGAAGCGGCTCGACGAGCGAGGCATCACGTACGCGCCCGACTACTGCGTCAACTCCGGCGGCGTCATCCAGGTCGCCGACGAGCTCGAGGGCTTCGAGTTCGACCGCGCCAAGATGCGGGCCACCACGATCTTCGACACGACGCTGGGCGTGCTCGAGCGCGCGAAGTCCGAGGGCGTGCCGCCGTCGATCGCCGCCGACCGCATGGCCGAGCAGCGCATGCGCGAAGTCGGCCGGCTGCGCTCGGTCTGGCTGCCGACCAGCTGATCAGGCCAGGTCCGCCACGGACCGACTGAGCCACTCGGAGCCCACCAGCGCGTGCAGTTCCGCGCCACGGCCGACGACGACCGCATCCTGCGGGAGTCGTCGGCCGTTCGGCATCGTCAGCGTGCCGCGCTGGCGCAGCCTGGAGCGCGCGCGGGATCGACGGCACATCCAGACAGGTTATCCGCCAACGGGGGCATGGACCTGTCAGGTCAGATGGAACGAGAGTGAGGGTCCGGTCGCCTAGGAGGCGGCCGGGTCTTCTCGATCCAGGTCACGATACTGAGCGGGAATCGGTTCGCCCGACTCACCGTGGAGCTCGCGCTGCAGAGTGTTGAAGTCCGTATCAGGTGTCCGGTACTTCAAGTCGCGCGCGACTTTGGTCTGTTTGGCTTTCGCACGGCCGCGCCCCATGGGTCGACCCCCTCGCAGAAAAGTAGTCAGTATGTCGTGCGACAAGCGTACCCAAAGGTGACAACAAATCCGTCATCGACCCCCCAGAGACGGCGTGTCTCAGTTGTGCGCCCCGCTCAGGGTGACGCTGCCGCCCTCGCCGTGGACGCCTGCAGCGGCGACATCGCCGGCGATCCACGCGTCGATGCCGCGCTCAGCGAGCAGGCGGATGGCGGCATCAGCCGCGTCGGGGGCGACGAGGGCGACCATGCCGACGCCCATGTTGAGCGCTTGGTCGAGGTCGGCCTGGGCGACGCCGCCCAGCGATCCGACGAGCCCGAACACCGGGTGCGGCGACCAGGTCGTGCGGTCGACAAGCACGGAGACGGTGTCGGGGAGGACGCGGGCGAGGTTGGCGGCAAGACCGCCGCCGGTGATGTGCGACATCGCGTGCACCTCGACGGCATCGGCGAGCGCGAGGCACGGCAGGGTGTAGAGGCGCGTCGGCGTCAGCAGCTCCTCGCCGAGCGTGCGGCCGAAGTCGGGGACATGGCGGTCGAGCTCCCAGCCGGCTTGCTCGAAGAACACGTGACGCACCAGCGAGTAGCCGTTGGAGTGCAGGCCACTGGAGGCCATCGCGATGACGACGTCTCCAGGACGTACGAGCTCGGCGCCCAGCAGCTTGTCGGCCTCGACGACGCCCGTGGTCGAGCCGGCGATGTCGTACTCGTCGGGCGCCAGCAGGCCCGGGTGCTCCGCGGTCTCGCCGCCGAGCAGGGCCGTGCCGCTCTCGGCGCACGCCTGGGCGACGCCCTTGACGATGTCGGCGATGCGCTCAGGGACGACCTTGCCGCACGCGATGTAGTCGGTCATGAACAGCGGCTCGGCGCCGCACACCACGAGGTCGTCGACCAGCATGCCGACGAGGTCGAAGCCGATCGTGTCGTGCTTGTCCATGCGCTGCGCGATCTGCACCTTGGTGCCCACGCCATCCGCGGAGGTGGCCAGCAGCGGTCGCGCGTACGACTTGAGGGCCGTCGCGTCGAACAGTCCGGCGAAGCCGCCGATGCCACCGACGACCTCAGGGCGGCGGGCCTTCTCGACCCATTCCTTCATCAGCTCGACCGCGCGGTCGCCCTCCTCGATCGAGACCCCGGCGCTGGCGTAGGACGTGGGCTCACCCATCAGATGACCTCGAGGGGCAGGGTGTCCTGGACCTCGAGCAGGTGCTTGCCGATGAGATCGTCCTCGGGCAGCGCCACCGGATAGATGCCGTCGAAGCAGGCCCGGCAGAGGTTGTCCTTGGGCACGTTGGTCGCCTCGACGAGCTGGTCGAGCGTGACGTAGGCCAGGGAGTCGGCGCCAATCGAGCGGCAGATCTCGTCGACCGAGATGCCGTTGGCGATCAGCTCGGCGCGCGAGGCGAAGTCGATGCCGTAGAAGCAGGGCCACTTGACCGGTGGCGACGAGATGCGGACGTGGACCTCGGCGGCGCCGAACTCGCGGAGCATACGAACAAGGGCACGCTGCGTGTTGCCGCGGACGATCGAGTCGTCGACGACGACGAGCCGCTTGCCGGCGATGACGTCGCGGAGCGGGTTGAGCTTGAGCCGGATGCCGAGCTGGCGCAGCGTCTGCGAGGGCTGGATGAACGTGCGGCCGACGTAGGAGTTCTTGACCAGGCCGTGGCCGAACGGGATGCCGCTCTCCTCGGCGTAGCCGATCGCCGCGGGCGTGCCCGACTCCGGCACGGGGATGACGAGGTCGGCGTCGACGGGGAACTCGCGCGCCAGGCGACGGCCGATCTCGGCGCGGACGGAGAAGACCCGCTGGTCGGAGATCGTGGTGTCGGGGCGGGCGAGGTAGACGTACTCGAACACGCAGCCCTTGGGCTCGGGCTTGGCGAAGTGCTCGGTGCGCAGGCCCTTCTCGTCGATCGCGATGAACTCGCCGGGCTGGACCTCGCGGATGAACGATGCGCCGACGATGTCGAGCGCCGCGGTCTCGCTGGCGACGACCCAGCCGCGCTCGAGCCGGCCGAGCACGAGCGGGCGGATGCCCTGGGCGTCGCGCGCGGCGTAGAGCGTGTTCTCGTCCATGAAGACCAGCGAGAACGCGCCGCGCAGCTTGGGGAGCACCTCGAGGGCGGCCTCCTCGACGGAGCGGTCGGGATAGGACGACAGCAGCGTGGCCATGACCGAGGTGTCGGACGTCGCGGTCTCGCCCTTGCCGGCCGACCGGCCCAGCTCGAGGTCACGCTCGCGCAGCAGCTCGATGAGCTCGGCGGTGTTGGTCAGGTTGCCGTTGTGGCCGAGGGCGACCGAGCCGGCCGCCGTCGGGCGGAACGTCGGCTGGGCGTTGTGCCACACGCTGGAGCCGGTCGTGGAGTAGCGGGCGTGCCCGATCGCGATCTCGCCCTTGAGCGACTCGAGCGTGGCCTCGTCGAACACCTGGGAGACGAGTCCCATGTCCTTGTAGACGAGGATCTGCCGGCCGTTGCTGACCGCGATGCCGGCAGATTCCTGCCCCCGGTGTTGCAACGCATACAGGCCGAAGTAGGTCAGCTTGGCGACCTCTTCGCCGGGCGCCCAGACTCCGAAGACGCCACACGCGTCCTGGGGTCCGGCGTCCTGGGGATCGAGGTCGTGGGTCAGGCGTCCATCTCCGCGGGGCACGCTCCAAGTGTAGGGGCCGCAGCCCTTCCGCACCCAATACGTTTGCAGGGTCGCCTACGCTGTCGTGATCCACGTCACGTCGTCGAGGAGCGCCATGTCGATCGCCATCCCGCCCGCCACCTATCTGCCGGACTTCCTCGCCCATCGTGCCGAGGAGCGGCCCGACAAGCCGTGCTGGATCTTCGGCGAACGCACGTGGTCGTGGGCCGAGGCGTGGGAGTCCGTACGCCGGACCGCCGGCGCGCTCCGGGCCGACGGTGTGGGCCGCGGCGACCGGGTCGCGATCCTCGCCAAGAACGATCCCGCCGTCCTCCAGGTGATCCTCGGCGGCTGCCAGCTCGGCGCCGCGACAACCGTCGTCAACTGGCGTCTGGCCGGCGACGAGCTCGACTACGTGCTCAACGACTGCGGAGCCGAGGTGGTCCTCGTCGGGCACCACCTCCTGGAGCAGTTCGCCCAGGTGCGTGACCGACTCCAACACGTCAGGAAGGTCATCGTGATCGGCGGCGACCACGACGAGCTCGAGGCCTGGCAGTCTGCGGCGACCCCGACCGACCGGGATCCGGCCGTCGAGCCCGACGACATCTGCGTCGTGATGTACAGCTCCGGCACGACCGGACGACCCAAGGGCGTACAGCTCAGCCAGCACGCCATGGTCGAGCACAGCGTCAACGGCCTCGGCGACGCGACGTACGGCGAGGGCGACATGCTGCTCGTCGCGATGCCGATGTTCCACGTCGGCGGCACCTCGTACGCCTTGCAGGCTCCGGTCATCGGCGCGACGGCCTACATCGTGCCCGAGGTCGACGGGGCGCTGCTGGCGGGTGGCGTGATGGCCGGCTGCACGCATGCGTTCCTCGTGCCCGCCGTCGTCACCGCCCTGATCGCTGCAGGTCCCCAGGTGATGGGTCTGTTCAGCAAGCTGAAGTCGCTCGGCTACGGCGCGGCGCCGATGCCGCTGCCGGTGCTCCGCGCGGCGATGGAGGCCTGGCCCGACACCGAGTTCCAGCAGGTGTACGGCATGACCGAGTTCGGCGGCGTCGTCACGGTGCTCAACGACGCGGCGCACCGCGACGCGGCCCACCCCGAGCGGCTGGTGTCGGCCGGGCGCCCGGTCCCGCACACCGAGATGCGGATCGTCGACCCCGTCACGCTCGAGGACGTGCCGCAGGGCGAGTCCGGCGAGGTCTGGTTCCGTACGCCGCAGGCCACGATCGGCTATCTGGGCAAGCCCGAAGCCACCGCCGAGCTCATCACGCCTGACGGCTGGGTCCGTACGGGCGATCTCGGCCGGGCCGACGAGGACGGCTTCCTGTTCATCGAGGACCGCATCAAGGACATGATCATCACCGGCGGGGAGAACGTGTACTCCCCCGAGGTCGAGCGGGTCCTCGCCGAGCACCCCTCGGTCCAGGAGCTCGCCGTCATCGGAGTCCCGGACGACAGGTGGGGCGAGTCGGTCAAGGCGGTCGTGGCGTTCAAGCCCGATCAGGCCGTGCCGGCCGAGGAGCTCATCGCGTTCGCCCGGGAGCGACTCGCCGGCTACAAGACGCCGAGCTCGATCGACATCGTCGATGCGCTGCCGCGCAATCCTTCGGGCAAGGTCCTCAAGCGGGACCTGCGCAAGCCGTACTGGGGCGATCGCGCCCGGCAGGTGTGAGGTTTCGACAGGCTCAACCGGCGGATGTGCCCGGCAGGTGTGAGGTGAACGTGGCCCCGATCATCCAGGGGAGGGACCGGGACCACGCCCGGCCCAAGCCTAGCCCCGGTCGCGCGCACCGCGGCAACCCCCGAGCCAGATATCCCTGACTTGGCAGGCCCGTGGCCGTACCCTCTAAGGATGCGCCTGGTGCCTTCCCCCACCTCGCGGCTCACGATCACCGGCATCCTGACCGGCCTGGCCGCGACCTTTCTGCTGTCCTCACCCGCTGTGGCGGCCCCGCGAGCCCCCGGTGACTTCACCGGCCACGGCTTCGACGCGTGCGTCGCCCCCAACCAGTCGACGATGGACGCGTGGAACCTCCGCTCGCCCTTCACGGCGATCGGCATCTACGTCTCGGGCAGCTCCCGCTACTGCGGCGACGCCTACCAGCCCAACCTCAGCAAGGCATGGGTCGCCACCAACGCCGCCAACGGCTGGCGCTTCATGCCGATCCACGTGGGCCGGCAGGCACCGTGCTTCGTCAACAACCCCGACAGCCGGGTCCAGAAGAAGCGGATGTCCTACACCGTCTCGCTGGCCCGCTCGCAGGCCCGCCAAGATGCTGCCGAGACGATCGCGGCGCTGGTCAAGTACGGCTTCGGGACCGGCAGCTACTCCTACCTCGACCTCGAGTGGTACGCCCGTACGGCCAAGTGCGACAACGTCGTGCTGGAGTTCGTCGACGCGTGGACCGAGTACCTGCACAACCACGGCTACAAGTCCGGCGTCTACTCCAGCGGCTCGGCGGCCATCGCGGCGATCGATGCCGCCCGCATCGCCGGGCGCCCGAACTTCACCAAGCCGGACCAGCTCTGGATCGCGTGGACCAACAAGATCGCGAACACCGACGGCGGGCCCTATCTCGCCGACGACGGCTGGGCCAACCACCAGCGCATCCACCAGTACCACAACGGCGTGACGATGACGTACGGCGGCAAGTCGATCAACATCGACAAGGACTTCCTCGACGTCGGCAAGGGATCGGTTGCGGTCAAGGATGTGCGGCCGTGCGGCGTGGCCATGTCGTTCACGTCCTATCCGGCGCTCTCGGTCGGCAGCCAGGGCCCGGAGGTCGCGGCGCTGGAGTGCCTCCTGCACGAGCAGGGCTTCCTGACCACGGTCAACGAGACGTTCGGCTCCGCGACGGCCAAGGCCATCGACGCGTTCCGCAAGACCAAGGGCTGGGCGCCCGCCGGCCACACCACGCGGCCGACCTGGACCGCCTTGCACGCGGCCGGACCGATTCCGCACGTGCTCAAGCAGGGCACCGTCGGCCTGTCGGTGTGGCGCATCCAGCGGGCCCTGATCGCCGCCGGCCTGCACCCGCGACTGACCGGCATCTTCGACTCCAGCACGATCACCGCGGTCAAGGAGTACCGGAAGGCCAACGGGCTGACGCAGTACTCGACGGCCGAGGAGTCGGTCTGGTCGCTGCTCCAGCGCGGCAAGCTCGGCTAGCCGTTCGCATGGCTCTCGTGTCGGCGCACCGCGGTGGGGCCGCGGACGACCACCCGGCGCAGAACACCCTGGCGGCGTTCGAGTCCGCGATCGCCCTCGGCTGCGACTTCGTGGAGTTCGACGTACGCCTGACCGCCGACGGCCGGCCGGTCATCTTCCATGACGACGAGATCGACGACGACTCGGTGCGCCGTTCGATCGCCAAGCACCGCCACGACGAGTTCTCACCGTCGCGGCTCGTCGACCTCGACGCGGTGCTCGCCCTGATCCGCGGCCGGATCAGGGCCCACGTCGACCTCAAGGTGCGCGGTGACGAGATCGCGCTGGTCGAGCAGATCGTCGACGCGCTCGGCACGGACCAGGCGATCATCACGACGGCCGAGGACTCCTCCGTCAGGCGCATACGCCGGTGGTCGAAGGTACACGCGCCCGACCTGCTGGTCGGCCTGTCCTCGAGTGCCCGGGCCGGCACGAGCAACTGGCTCGTCAGGAAGCTCGTGCGGATCGAGTCGGCGTTCCCACGGCTGCGGGTCCTGCTGAGCGGCGCCAACCTCGTGGTGTCGCACAAGGTCGTGGCGCGGCTGACCCTCAAGACGTACGCACGCAAGCGCGGGCTGCCGTTGCTGGTGTGGACCGTGGACCGTCAGGACGAGCTCGAGCGCTGGATGAACGACCCGGACGTCTGGATGGTGACGACGAACTATCCGGCTCGCGCCATGGCGGCGCGGCGCTAGGCGGAGACGCCGCGGGTGATGCGGAGGAACTCCTCGACGGGGATGCGCCCCGAGACGTAGGCGGCGACGGCTTCCTCGCGGGTCAGCCGGTTCTCAGGCGTCAACGAGGCAACCGGCGGAGCCGGTGCGGGCGCGGCCGGCGCGGCGGGTTGGGGCGCGGCCTGCTGCGGGGCTGCCCATGACTGCTCGGCGAGCTGCTGCGCCCACGGGCGCTCGAACGGTGGCGGGCTCTGCGGCTGTACGGCGTTCTCGTGGCCGCCGAGGGACACCACGATCCCGACGGCGTAGTCCTGCGCGTCGATCTCACCGTTGGCGTAGGCGACGAGGAGGCGTACGGCCTCGCGGTCGGCCGGCCAGCCCTGCTCGGCTGATGACCGCAGCGCCGCGACGACGGCTTCCCGTCGCTGCCCCGTGAGGCTCGAGAGCAGGTCGGACCACTGCTGTGCAGGATCGGTGTTGCCATTCGTCATGAGTGCGCCTGATGGTGAATGTCGGGTTCCCTCCCTGACCGCAAGATCATAACGGGACGGTGTGTCTTGTTGCGCCGGTTTCGCCGGAACTGGGTGAAATCTCAGGCTTCGTCGAGCGGCAGCAGTGGCGAGAGGTCGGACCGCTCGCCCGAGGCACGCACCTTGGCGTCCGTCCACTGCAGCCGGCCGCGGCCCAGGGCGATCCAGGTCGGCGCGTCCATCTCGACCACCGCGGGCGGAGTGCCGCGGGTGTGGCGGGCGCCCGCGATGCACTGGACCGCCGCGAACGGCGGGATGCGCACCTCGACGCTGGCGCCCGGCGCCCTGGCGACGAGCAGCGCGACGAGGTGCATCGTCGCCGCCTTGAGGTCGGCCCGCGCCGGGTCACCCTCGTCGAGCCGGCGGCAGATCGCAACGAACTCCTCGTGCGACAGCGGCGACGGCCTGCGTGCCATCAGGCGACGTGCGCGCCCAGGACCGCGGGGATCGTCGCCTGCCAGGCCGCCTTGAGCTCGGCCACCGGCACGCTGAACTGGCCGGCGACCTCGATGACGTCGCCGCCCGTACGTCCGACGGAGGCCAGCTCGACGCCATGCTTCTCGGCCAGCGACACGAACTCGTCGTGGCGGCCCTCGGCGACGACGACCATCGCGCGGGCCGCCGACTCGCTGAAGAGGTCGAGGAACGGGTCGTCGAGGTCGACCGTGACGCCGACGCCGTGGCGGAACGTGGCTTCGGCGAGGGCGACCGCCAGGCCGCCGTCCGAGAGATCGTGCGCCGCCTCGACGACACCGGTCTTGGCTGCCTCGACCATGAGGTTGGCCAGGGCACGCTCGGCCTCGAGGTCGACGATCGGCGGCCGGCCGCCGAGGTGGCCGTGGACGACGTCGGCCCACGACGACCCGGAGAGCTCGTCACGCGTCTCGCCGAGCACCAGCACGTGGCTGCCCTCGGCGACGAAGCCCTGTGTGATGCGCGTGCGTACGTCGTCGATGACGCCCAGGATGCCGACGACCGGCGTGGGCAGGATCGGCGTCTCGCCGGTCTGGTTGTAGAACGACACGTTGCCGCCGGTGACCGGGATGCCCAGCACCTCGCACGCGTCCTTGAGGCCGTGCGTCGCCTGCTCGAACTGCCACATGACGTCGGGGTTCTCGGGCGAGCCGAAGTTGAGGCAGTCGGTGACGGCGAGCGGCAGGGCGCCCGTCACGCCGACGTTGCGGTAGGACTCGGCCAGGGCGAGCTGCGCGCCGACGTAGGGGTCGAGCTTGGCGAAGCGACCGTTGCAGTCGGTTGACACCGCGACGCCGAGGTTGGTCTCGTCGTCGATGCGGATGACGCCGGCGTCCTCGGGCTGGGCCAGGACCGTGTTGCCCTGGACGTAGCGGTCGTACTGGTCGGTGACCCATGACTTGTCGGCCAGGTTGGGCGACGTGACGACCGCGACGACCTGGTCGCGGAGCTCGTCGCCGGAGGCCGGGCGGGCGAGCTGCTCGGCGCCGTCGGCCTGCAGGGCGTCCTGCCACTCAGGGCGTGCATAGGGCCGGTCGTACGTCGGACCGTCGTGGGCGACCGACCGGGGCGGCACGTCGACGACGGTCTGGCCGTGCCAGTCGATCACCAGGTTGTCGCCGTCGGTGACCTCGCCGACGACGACCGCCTCGACGTCCCACTTGGCGCAGATCGCCATGAACGCGTCGAGGTGGTGCGGCTCGACGACGGCCATCATGCGTTCCTGCGACTCGCTCATGAGGATCTCCTCGGGCGAGAGCGTCGAGTCGCGCAGCGGGACGGTGTCGAGCTCGACGTGCATACCGCCGTCACCGGCCGAGGCGAGCTCGCTGGTGGCGCACGAGAGGCCGGCGCCGCCGAGGTCCTGGATGCCGTTGACGACCTGCGCGCGGAACAGCTCGAGCGTGCACTCGATCAGGAGCTTCTCCATGAACGGGTCACCGACCTGGACGCTGGGGCGCTTGGCCGGGCCGTCGGCGTCGAACGTCTCGGACGCGAGGACCGAGACGCCGCCGATGCCGTCGCCGCCGGTGCGGGCGCCGTAGAGGACGACCTTGTTGCCGACACCGCTGGCGAATGCGAGGTGCAGGTCCTCGTGGCGGAGCACGCCGACGCACAGCGCGTTGACCAGGGGGTTGCCGACGTAGGTGTCGTCGAACACGACCTCGCCGCCGATGTTGGGCAGGCCGAGGCAGTTGCCGTAGCCGCCGACGCCGGCGACGATGCCGGGCATGACGCGGCGGGTGTCGAGAGCGTCGAGGGGGCCGAAGCGCAGCGGGTCCATCACCGCGATCGGGCGCGCGCCCATCGCGAGGATGTCGCGGACGATGCCGCCGACGCCGGTCGCGGCGCCCTGGTAGGGCTCGACGTAGGACGGGTGGTTGTGCGACTCGACCTTGAACGTGACGGCGTAGCCCTGGCCGATGTCGATGACGCCGGCGTTCTCGCCGATGCCGGCGAGGGTCTTGCCGAGCGGCGTCTCCTGCGGCAGGTCGCCGAACTTCTTGAGGTGCACCTTGGACGACTTGTAGGAGCAGTGCTCGCTCCACATCACGGAGTACATCGCCAGCTCGGCGCCGGTCGGGCGGCGGCCGAGGATCTCGCGGATGCTGTCGTACTCCTCCTCACGGAGACCCAGCTCGGACCACGGCTGCGGCTTGTCCGGGGTGGCTTCGGCTACGGCGACAGTGTCCAGGCGGGGGGCTTCGCTCACACCCTGATCCTATCGGTCGTACCGGCGTCCCCGTACCGCCCGTTGAGCGGTGGAACAGCGTCCAGCCGGCAGGCGGGGCGGTGGGTTGGCGTCCACGTACGCCTCTTGGGTGGACGCCAGGTCACCGCTCACACGTGGGGGTGGACGCCAGGTCACCGCCAGGCGCCGCGAGCGTGCTGCGGTGGATAGGGCGCGTCCTTCGGGGCGACGCCGAGCTCATGGGCGGCACGCAGCGGCCACGCGGGTTCGCGGATCGCGACCCGGCCGAGCATCACGACGTCGGCCGAACCGTCCCGGAGCACCTGCTCGGCCTGCGCAGGGTCGGTGATCAGGCCACCGCGGAGACCGGGAGGCCGCTGACCTCGCGCACCTCACGGGCGAACGGCACCTGGTAGCCCGGTCCGATGTCGATCTTCTGGTGCGCCACGGCGCCGCCCGACGACACGTCGAGCAGGTCGACGTCGTGCTGCTCGAGCACGGCACCGAGCCGGGCGGTCTCCTCGACGTTCCAGCCGCCGTCGGCCCAGTCCGAGGCCGACAGACGTACGAACAACGGCTTGTCCCAGACCTGGCGGACGGCGTCGACGATCTCGACGACCAGCCTCGTGCGGTTGTCGAACGAACCCCCGTAACGGTCCGTGCGCTGGTTGGCGAGCGGCGAGAGGAACTCGTGGAGGAGGTAGCCGTGCGCGCCGTGGACCTCGACGACGTCGAACCCGGCCCGGTCGGCACGCACCGCAGCGTCGGCGAACGCCTGCGGCAGCGCGGCCACCTCGTCGGTCGTCATGGCCCGCGGCACGTCGTAGCCCTCGAACGCCAGCGCCGACGGCCCGATCGCCGGCCAGCCACCATCGGCTGCCGGCACGGTCCCGTCGCCGTCAGCGAACGGCGCCCACGTCGAGCCCTTGCGACCCGCATGCGCCAGCTGGATCCCGGCGACCGCACCCTGACCGCGTACGAACTCCGCGATGCGCCGCCACGGCTCGATGTGCGCGTCGGACCAGATGCCGGTGTCCTCGGGGCTGATCCGGCCCTCGGGCACCACGGCGGTCGCCTCGGTCATGACGAGGCCGAAGCCTCCGGTCGCGTGCTGGCCGAGGTTGACGAGGTGCCAGTCGTTCGGCATCCCGTCGCGGTCGAAGCAGGAGTACTGGCACATCGGCGCGAGCCAGATGCGGTTGCGGGCGGTGACGCCGCGCAGCGTCAGGGGCTCGAAGAGTTGAGGCACACCGACAACATTAGGCAGCCGGTCACGCGCTCCGTCAGACGCCGCCGAGGCCGTAGCGGATCAGGAAGTCGCGGTCGGGATCCCGGTCACCGTCAGGGTCGGGCACCGGGTCGGTCTCGGCCGTCGTGATGGTGTCCTCGAGGCGTACGCGCTTGGGCAGCTGCTTGAAGCGGTCCTGGTCGGGCGTCATGTCGTCACCACCTCGGTGAGCGGCACGTCGGGTTCGGCGAGCCTTGAGCGATCCACGCTACTCCCGACGAGCGCGCGCAGGTCGTCGTTGACGTCCCAGACGTTGACATTCATGCCCGCGGTGACGCGGTCGCCGTCGAGCCAGAACGCGATGAACTCGCCGCCGGCCTTGTCGCCGCGGATCACGACGTCGTCGGCGGCGCCGCCGCGCCCGACGTACTCCATCCCGAGGTCGAACTGGTCGGTGTAGAAGTAGGGCTGCCAGTCGTACGTGTCGTCCCGGCCCAGCACGGTGCGCCCGGCGAGCTGGCCCTGGCGGATCGCGTTGTCCCAGTGCTCGACCCGCAGCCGGTCGCCGAGCGTGGAGTTGTAGGCGTTGGCCACGTCGCCGGCGGCATAGATCGCCGGGTCCGACGTACGCAGGTGCTCGTCGACGAGGATGCCGTTGTCGACCTCGAGACCGGCCTCGGCAGCGAGCTCGGCGTTGGGGCTGATGCCGACACCGACGATCACGAGGTCCGCCGCGATCTCCTCCTCACCCACCCGCACGCCACTGACCCGTCCGTCGGTGCCGGTGATCGCGGTGACCTCGACCGACGTGCGGAGGTCGACACCGTTGCGGCGATGCAGGTCGGCGAAGTAGGTCGCCAGCTCGTCACCCAGCACCCGGCCGAGCGGCAGCGGGGCGTACTCCAGGACCGTGACCGGCAGACCGGCGGCACGCGCTGCGGCCGCGGTCTCGAGGCCGATCCAGCCGGCGCCGATGATCACGACGCTCGAAGCCCGCGCGTACGCCTCGCGGATGCGGTCGCTGTCGCCGATGCGACGCAACGAGACCACGCCGTCGAGGTCCGCACCGGGGAGCTCGAGCGTTCGCGGCCGCGAACCCGTCGTGATCAGCAGGCGCTCGTACGGCACGGTGTCTCCCGACGCGAGCGACACCGTGCGCGCGTCCCGGTCGATCGACGTCGCGGTCTCGCCGAACCGGGTCACGACGTCGTGCTCGGCGTACCACTCCTCCGGGTGGACGAACAGGTCGTCCTTGGACCCGTTGCCCTGGAGGTAGTCCTTGGACAGTGCCGGCCGTTCGTACGGACGCTCCGGCTCCTCGCCGATCAACGTGATGGTGCCCGCGTGCCCGGCCTCCCGCATGGACTCGACAGCTTTGGCCGCGGCCAGCCCGGCCCCGACGACGACGATCCCTGGCGTGCTGCTCATGTGGCTCTCCTCCGGAGTGGTCCTGCTTCGATCATGCTCCGGGACTCAAGCCGAGGTTGCTAGTCGCTGACAGTGGGGTCGAGCACCGCCGGCCGCCGCCGGCCGCCGGGCAGCCGGCCCGCGAGCGCACCCAAGGGCTCGACGGCGCCGCTCAGGATGTTGACGGCGGAGTTGAGGTTGGGGATCGCGTTGCCCAGCGCCTCGAGCCGCGGGACGATCGCGTCGAACGTGGCGCCGAGCTCGATGAGCTGGTCCAGCGTGCCGCCGGGCGCCAGCAGCTTCTCGAGGATCCCCTGCTCGGCGAGCAGCTGGTCGATCAGGCCGCCCTCCGCGAGGATGCGGTCGATCGCGCCTTCTTCGGCGAGCAAGCGGTCGAGGGGCCCTCCGGGTGCGAGCAGCCGATAGAGCGGGCCGTCCTCGCTCAAGGCCCGGTCGAGCGGGCCGTCGGCCTCGAGCAGTCGTACGAACGGGCCGTTCTCATCCGCCATCCGGTCGAGCAGGCCGTCCCGGGCCAGCGCCTTGCCTACGGGCCGGTCGTCGGCGGTCAGGTCGGCGAGGGTGTTGGCGAGGCCGATGGGTCCGCGCTCGTCGGCGAGGATCCGGTTGAGCTGGTCGAGCAGGCCGCCCTCGCCGAAGATCTGTGCCAGCCGGGTGCCGTAGCCGCCCTCACGCAGGATCGGCCCCTGTGGCGACGCGAGCTGGCCGAGCCCCAACGTCGCCTGGGTCGCGGCGACCGTCACGCGTACGGGGAGCAGGGCCAGTCCTCGGATGTCCATGCGTGAACAGTAGGACCATGACATCGGCGATGTCACGTAGTGGCTTGACCGAACGGAGGGCACGGTCTTATATTCAACACATGTTGAATAGTTCAGCGGTCGAGATCCACCGCCTCACCGTGATCCGCGGGAAGACCACCGTGCTCCCCGACCTCACGGTGACGGTGCCACGCGGCTCCGTCACCGGACTGCTGGGTCCGAGCGGTTGCGGCAAGTCCACGCTGATCCGTGCCATCGCCGGCATCCAGGTCGTCAAGGCCGGCACCGTCACGGTGCTCGACGGTCCAGCCGGTCGCCCCGAAGCCCGACGGCGGGTCGGTTACGTCACCCAGGCCAGCTCGGTCTATCCGGACCTGACCGTCATGCAGAACCTGCGCTACTTCGCCGCCCTCACCGGGAGCGACGAGGCGGCGGCGCTCGAGGCGGTCGACAACGTCGGCCTCGCCGACAAGGCCGACGCCTTGGTGGCCGACCTCTCCGGCGGGCAGCGCACGAGGGTCTCGCTGGCGGCGGCGCTGTTGGCGGACCCCGAGCTCTACCTGCTCGACGAGCCCACCGTGGGCCTCGATCCCGTGCTCCGCCGCGACCTGTGGCAGCTCTTCAAGCGTCTCGCGTCCGATGGCAAGACGCTGTTGGTGTCGAGCCACGTCATGGACGAGGCCGGCCGCTGCGACCGCGTGCTCCTGATGCGTGAGGGCCGGATCATCGCCGACTCGACACCCGACGAGCTCCGCGCCGACACCGGCCAGGACGACCTCGAGCAGGCCTTCCTCACCCTGGCCGAGGGGGCAGCATGACGAGGACCATCGCCACCGCGCGCAGGGTGCTGCAGCAGCTGGCCCACGATCCGCGCAGCATCGGGATGATCGTCGTCCTGCCCTCGGTCCTGCTGCTCCTGTTCAAGTACGTCTACGACGGCAACCCGGCGATCTTCAACCGCGTCGGCCCCCAGATGCTCGGCATCTTCCCGTTCGTCGTCATGTTCCTCGTGACGTCGGTGACGATGGTGCGCGAGCGGACGTCCGGGACGCTCGAACGCTTGCTGACGACCCCGTTGCGACGCGGCGAGCTCATCGGCGGCTACGGCGTCGCGTTCGGCGCAGCGGCCCTCGGCCAGGCGCTCGTCACGTCGGCCGTCGCGATCTGGCTGCTCGACATGGACGTCAACACCCCGTGGGCCGTCGTGCTGTTCGCGGTCGTCGACGCCGTACTGGGCACCGCCCTCGGCCTGTTGATGTCGGCGTTCGCGGTCACGGAGTTCCAGGCGGTCCAGTTCATGCCGCTCGTGGTGGTGCCCCAGCTGCTGCTGTGCGGCCTGCTCGCCCCACGCGACTCGATGCCCGACATCCTGCGCTGGCTGTCCGACGCCCTGCCGATGAGCTACGCGGCCGATGCCTTCAGCGAGCTGGGATCGACGAGCGACTCCACCTCGAGCCTGGGCAAGGACCTCGTGATTCTCCTCGGCTGCTGCGCGCTGGCCCTGATCGGCGCGTCACTGACTCTCCGGCGCCGCACGCCATGACCGTCAAACGTACGCGGGGGCGCCCGCCGGCCGGGGACGCCGCAGACCGCCGCGCCGCGATCCTCGACGCCGCCCGCGCCAAGTTCGCAGCGCAAGGATTCAGCGGCACGTCGATGCGGGCGATCGCCCGCGAAGCCGGTGTCGACGTGAGCCTGATCAGCCACTACTTCGGCGACAAGGCAGGCCTGCTCGTCGCGACGATGGAGCTGCCGGTCAACCCGATCGAGAAGATCGCCGGGGTGATCGAGGACGGCCCCGACGGCATGGCCGAGCGGCTGCTGCGCACGTTCCTCACCGCCTGGGATCCCCATCGGGACGTCTTCAGCTCGATGTACCGGACCACGATGAGCGCCCAGGACTCCCAGGCACCGATGCTGCAGCTCGCCCGCGAGGTGCTGGTCAGCACCCTGATGGAGGTGCTCGAGGGCGACGACCGCGAGCTGCGTGCCACGCTCATCGCCAGCCAGCTGATCGGCATGGCGACGCTGCGCTACGTCGTGCAGATGCCGCCGGTCGCCGACGCCGCGATCGAGGATGTCGTACGGCTCTACGGCCCCGCCATGCAGGTGCTGATCGACGCTGCGGCAGATCGGTGACCTAGGGCCTGCGCTGCCACATCACCCAGCCTCCGGACGCCACGGGCCGAGATCGGCGAGCCGCTCGATCAGGCCCATCGCGTCGAAGGGGGCGCGGACCTTCATGTCGTTGTCGAAGTACGCGTAGACGTCGGTGCCGGACTCGGCCCAGCCGCGCATCAGAGCTGCCCACTCGTCGAGAGCCGCGTCGGAGTAGCCGCTCGCGTAGAGCTCGGTGTCGCCGTGCAGGCGTACGTACGCGAAGTCGGCCGTCACCTCGCGGATCAGCGGCCACTTGCCGGCGGTGTCGGCGACGACCAGCCCGATGCCGTGCTCGCGGAGCAGGCTGAGAAACTCCGGGGCGAGGAACGACTCGTGGCGGACCTCGACCGCGTGCCGGATCGCCTGCACCACGGGGACGTCGAGGTGGGACCGCCCGGCGACCCGCTCGTCGTGGCGCGACCCGAGCTCTGCGGCCGCCGCCGTCGTGCGGGGCAGCAGGCCGAAGAAGCTCTCAAGTCGCTCGGCGTCGAAGCCGAGCGTCGGCGGCAGCTGCCAAAGCACGGGACCGAGCTTCTCGGCGAGCGCCAGCGGGCCTGATGCGAAGAAGTTGGCCAACGGCGTCTCGACGTCGGCGAGCTTCTTCATGTGCGTGATGAACCGGCCGCCCTTGACCGCGAACACGAAACCTTCGGGCGTACGTTCACGCCACGCCTGATAGCTCTCGGGCCGCTGCAGGGAGTAGAACGACCCGTTGATCTCGATGCTGGTCATCTTGCTCGCGGCATACGCGAGCTCGTCCTTCTGGCGCAGGCCCTCGGGATAGAACACCGTGCGCCATGGCGCGTACGTCCACCCGGAGATGCCGATCCTGACGGTGCCGGGCACGACAGGTCAGAGGGATCCGGCGATCGTCCCGATCAGGGCGAACAGCGCCACGACGACCGAGATCGGCACCAGCCAGAGCGCGGCGATCGTGATCGTGACGGTCGTGCCGATCCTCGGTGGCACGAAGTAGCGCGCGCGGGGCAGGTCGCCGATGCCGTCGATCCAACGGCCGGTCATCGACATGCCGCCCCAGGCACCCTTGAGCCGGTCGAACAGCCGCCAGCCACCGCCGCCCGCGACCCGCTCCAGCGCTCCGCGGGTCTCGTCGACCTTGTCGCTGAGGCTGATCGCGATGCCGAGCTCGGTCGCCAGCTTGTTCGGCTCCTCGACGGCCCGCAGGATCGCCCGTCGACGAGCCCAGAACGCGCCGCTGACGGCCGCCATCACGGCACCCGCGACGAGCACCACGATGCGTACGCCACCGTCGGCGACCAGACCGAGCGCCAGCGTCGCGGCGATGAACGGCACGGGGACGGCCTGCAGGATCGCCGTGGGCACCCGGAGCACGCGGACCGCGACGGTGATGACGCCGGCGACGCGGTGCGCGACCTCTCCGGTCTGGCCGTCGACGCGCGAGGCGAACCCGCCGACGGCGGAGTTGGCCTGCGACCCGAACGACTTGGCGAACCTCATACCTCAATCGTACGTAGCGGGGCCAGCGGTCGCCCGTTGTCGGCGACCGCGCTTAGGCTGCGCAGGTGGCCATCGCTCTGTCCCTCCTGTCCGCGTTGTCGTACGGCGTCTCGGACTTCCTCGGCGGGATCTTCGCCAAGCGGTCGTCGCCGTGGCAGGTCGCGATCGTGGGCCAGACCTCGTCCGGCGTGCTCAGCCTGCTCGCCGCGCTCATCATCGCCGGGTCGCCGACGAGCACCGACCTGACGTACGGCGCGCTGGCCGGGCTCGGCGGCGGGTTCGGCGTGGCATTCCTCTATCGCGGACTCTCGACCGCCCGCATGGGGGTCGTCGCCCCACTGTCCGCCATCGGCACGGCGCTGATCCCCGTGATCGTCGGGCTGGCGACGGGCGACCGACCGTCGTGGATGGCGATGCTGGGGGTGGTGTTCGCGTTCCCGGCGATCGCGCTCATCTCACGGGTCGACGACGGCGGCCATGACGACGGCGTGCACCGCGGCGGCGTGATCGACGGCATCCTGGCCGGTGTCGGGTTCGGCCTGCTGTTCACGTTCCTCGGACAGGTCGGCGACGACGCCGGGCTCTACCCGCTCGCGCTGTCACAGCTCACCTCGGTGCTCGGGGTCGTCGTCACGGCCACGGTGCTCGGACACGCCTGGGTGCCGCGGGGTCGCCGGGTCTGGGGCGCGGTGGTGATGGGTCCGCTCGGCGCGACGGCTCAGGGGGCGTTCCTCTATGCGACGCACCACGGGCTGCTGTCGATCGTCTCGGTGATCTCGTCGCTCTATCCGGCGAGCACGGTGTTGCTCGCGTCGGTGCTGCTGCGCGAGAGGATCCTGCGCTGGCAGGCCGTCGGCCTGGTCTTCGCCGCGCTGGCCGTGGGCCTCGTCGCAGCGGGTTGACCTACTTGAGGAACTTGCTCGTGGTCCGGTCCTTGAGCGGCTTGCCGCCGGTCTGACAGGTCGGGCAGTACTGCAGCGCCGACTGCGAATACGTCACCTCGAGCACGGTGTCGCCGCACACGGGACACTTCTCGCCCGCACGCCCATGGACCCGCATCCGCGTGCGCTTGTCGTCCTTGAGCTCCTCGGCCGGCTTGCCGCGGGCCTCCTCGACGGCCTCCCGGAGGATGTCCTGCACCGCGGCCTCGAGGCGTACGATCTCGTCCTCCCTGAGGTTCTCGGCGATCGCGAACGGCGACAGCTTCGCTGCGTGCAGGATCTCGTCGCTGTAGGCGTTGCCGACGCCGGCGATGATCTTCTGGTCACGCAGCAGCCGCTTGACCTGCATGCGTCGAGCCAGCAGCGGGCGCAGCTCGAAGCCCGGCTCGAGCGGCTCGGGTCCGAGCGCGGCGATGCCGGGCACCTCGGACGGGTCGCGGACGACATACATCGCCAGGCCCTTGCGGGTGCCGGCCTCGGTGACGTCGAAGCCGATGTGCGGACCGTCGCCGCGGTCGAGGCGTACGCGGGCGGCGATGTTGCTGGCGCCGAGCTTGAGCTTGGTGTCCGGCAGCTGCTCCGACCAGCGCAGCCAGCCGGCCTTGGCCAGGTGCACGATGATGTGGATGCCGTCGACGTCGATGTCGATGAACTTGCCGTGCCGACTGGCCCCGGTGACCGCGAGCCCGGACAGCGCGGAGACCGGCGGGTCGAACGTCTTCAGCACCGCGAACGACGCCAGCTCGATGCCGACCACGACGGCGCCGGCGGTCTCCTTGTCGAGGAACTCGACCAGCGCATTGACCTCGGGAAGCTCAGGCATGAGTCCATGATCGGGGTTCGCGAGTCAGTTCTCCAGAGCCGTGGGTGTTCAGGTCGTCAGCGGATCGGCCACGAAGATGCAGAACGGATGGCCCGCCGGGTCGGCGTACACGTAGAGCGGCTCATCGGGATCGTCGTGGCGATCGAGGAGCAGTCGGGCGCCCAGCGCCAGCGCCCGATCGTGGTGCGCATCGAGGTCGGCGATCGTCGCGACGGTGAGGTCGAGGTGCAGCTGCTGCGGCACCCGTCCCTCGGGCCAAGTCGCTGCGGGCAGGACGTCGACGCGCTGGAACGCGAGCTGCGCGCCGCCGTCGCCGCCGCGCAGGACGAGCCAGTCGGTGCCCTGCGGGTCCGGCTCGCCAGGCGGCGGAGGCTCGTCACCGGAGCGGTACGTCAGGTCGAGGAGGTGGCGATAGAACTCGGCCAGCGTACGAATGTCGGTGCTGTCGAGCACGATGGATCGGACGGCGAGGGGGCCTGGACTCATGCCGCCAGCGTCGCACCGGTGGCCGCCGCTCGCACGTCGGTCGATGCGGGTCAGCCGGTGAAGGTCAGCCAGAGCAGCGAGACGTTGAGCGCGACGACGATCGCGGCCACGAGACACGCGGCGGCGGTGGTGCGGCGCGCGTTGGCGTACTCACCCATCACGTCCTTGCGGGCGGTCAGCACCACGAGCGGGACCAGCGCGAACGGGATGCCGATCGAGAGCACGACCTGCGAGATCACGAGCGCCCGGCTGGGCTCGGCGCCGAGAGCCAGCACGACCAGCGCCGGGATCAGCGTCACGACCCGGCGGACGAGGATCGGCAGGCGTACGCCCAGCAGACCCTTCATGACCTCGGCGCCTGCCGCGCTGCCGACCGAGGTCGAGGCGAGCCCGGACCCGAGCAGCGCGACCGCGAACAGGAGGGCGATGCCGGCGCCCAGCTCCGAGGTCACCACGGCGTGAACCCCTTGCAAGGTGTCAGTGCCCGGCAGGCCGTCGAGGCTCGAGGCGGCGACGACGAGCAGCGACAGGTTGAGGATGCCGGCGAGGATCAGGGCGAGCACGACGTCCGTGCGCGTCGCCGACAGGAGCTCGCGAACCGTGAGTCCTTCACCGCGGCGGTCGAGGCGGGTGATCGTGAGACTGGAGTGCAGGTAGATGACGTGCGGCATGACCGTCGCGCCGATGATGCCTGAGGCGAGCAGGACGCTGTCGGTGCCGTCGAACGTCGGCAGCAGACCCGTCGCCAGGGGCCCGGCCTCTGGCGGGTCGACGAACAGGCCCGCCATGAACCCTACGGCGATCAGGGCGAGGAATCCCACGATGACCCGCTCGAGCGTCTGCTGACCGCGCAGGTCACCGATGCGCAGGACGACCATCGCGACCGCAGCGGTGATGACGGCGCCGAGCTCGAGCGGCAGGTCGAACAGCAGGTAGAGCGCGATCGCGCCGCCGACCACCTCGGCGAGATCGGTCGCGATCGCGATGGCCTCGGCCTGCAGCCAGTACGCGATGCGCGGCCCGGTGGGAAGCCGCTGACCCATGTGGCCGGCGAGCGACATGCCGGTCACCATGCCGAGCTTGGCCGAAAGGTACTGCACCAGCACGGCCATGACGTTGGCCATCACGACGACCCAGACCAGGGTGTAGCCGAACTTCGAGCCGGCGGTCACGTTGGTCGCGACGTTGCCCGGATCGACGTACGCCACGGCGGCGATGAACGCAGGGCCAAGCAGGCCGATCCGCGGCAGCCTCCCCTTCACGAGCATGGTGCCCAGCATCTCGTATGGGTGCAGTCGATCGCGCACTGGACCACAGCCCTATGGTTGCTCTACAGTAACGGTTACCCATGAGCAACCATTCATCAGCCCACGCCATCCTCGACGCACTCGGTGACCCGATGCGACGCAGCATCACCGAGACGCTCGGCAGGGGCGCCCTGCCCGTCGGCGAGCTGGCTGATCGGCTGCCGATCGGCCGGCCGGCCGTGAGCAAGCACCTGCGGGTCCTGGAGGACGCCGGTGTCGTCCAGCACACGAGCGTCGGCACCCGCAACCTCTACGCGCTCGCGCCCGATGGTCTCGCGGCCGTACAGGTGTGGCTCACCGAGACGTGGGACGACGCGTTGTCGTCGTTCGCCAGGCACGTCGAGAACGGAGCAGCATCATGACGATTCCTCCCATCGTGCGCCAGGTCGTGGTGGGCGCGTCGGCGTCGGATGCCTATGCCGCGTGGACCCGGCAGATCGGCACGTGGTGGCCGCTCCAGCGCCATTCGGTCTACAAGCAGGACACCTCGGTGGCGTTCGTCGACGACCAGATCGTCGAGACCTCGTCGACCGGCGAGACCGCGACCTGGGGCACGGTGATCAGCGCCGAGCCGCCCAGCAGCCTGACCTTCACGTGGCACCCGGGTCACGGCGCGGAGCGGGCGAGCACGGTCACGGTCGACTTCGTGCCGATCGGCGCCGACCGCACCCTCGTACGCCTGACACACACGGGCTGGGAGGTGTTCGCCGAGCCCCTCGACGCACGTGAGGAGTACCGCGGTGGCTGGGTCGGCGTGCTCGCGAACCTCCGCGCCGCCCTGCCGCCATCGTCGGGCGGCGCCGAGGACGTGTGGCTGATCCTCGAAGCAGCGCCCGGTCTGGCCGCCACCGGATCGGTCTTCGCGCATCCGCTGTTCGCCGAGCACCTCGTGTTCATCGACAAGCTCAAGGCCGACGGCGTGCTCGTGGCGGCTGGACCGTTGCCCGACGAGCCGGGCCATGGCCAGACGATCATCCGCGTACCGGCGTCAGAGGCGGCCGGCTACATCGACGCCGCCCACGACGACCCGGCCGTCGCCGGCGACCTGCTCGTGCTGCGCGTACGCCCGTGGCACGTCATGGTGCCGGGCGTCTAGCGCGGCGTCGTCCCCGTCGCGACCGGGCGGTCGTCATGGTTGCTCCACTGTGACCACGAGCCGGGATAGAGCGCCGCGTCGAAACCGGCGATCGCGAGCGCTGCGACCTCGTGCGCGGCGGTGACACCGGAGCCGCAGTAGGCCGCGACGTCAACTCCGTCGCGGACTCCGAGTGCCTCGAACCGGCGGCGCAGCTCGGTGACGGTTCGGAAGTGGCCGGTGTCGTCGAGGTTGTCGGTCGTCGGGGCACTGACGGCGCCGGGAATGTGACCCGCCTGGGGATCGATCGGCTCGGTCTCGCCGGTATACCGCTCGCCGGCACGGGCATCGAGGAGCACGCCGGCGTACGACGCAGCGCCGTCGATGTCGATCGTCGGCAGGTGTCCACCGTCGAGGGTCACGTCACCCGGCTCCGGCACGACATCGTCGGTCTCGAGCGCTCCACCGGAAGCCACCCAGGCGCTGAGCCCGCCGTCGAGGAGGCGTACGTCGTCGAATCCGGCCCAGCGGAGCAGCCACCACGCGCGTGCAGCGGCGAGGTTGCCGCTGTCGTCGTACGCGACCACGGCGTCGCCGTCGCCGATGCCCCAGCGTCGGGCCGCGGCCTGCAGCGACTCGACCGAGGGCAGCGGGTGCCGGCCGTCCTGGGGCTCGCCGTGCGCCGCCAGCTCGGTGTCGAGCCCGACGAACACGGCACCGGGCAGGTGGCCGGCGAGGTAGTCGTCACGACCTGGAGGGCCGCCCAGCTTCCATCGGACGTCGAGCAGGACGATGCGACCGGTCGAGGAGATCAGCTCCGGCGCCTGGATCAGGATGCTCACATCCACAGCGTATGCAGGCTCGCCTCATGCTCGTGGGCGGTGGATGTTCCACCTGATGCGGGATCGTACGGTGGAGAATCCACCGCCGAGAGGGCCGAAACGACTGGCGGCGCCACCCCCGGGCGTACCGGGGATGACGCCGCTCCAGTGTCGTGCTGGCCGTCAGGAGGAGGAGTAGACCCGAGTGGATCCGCCGGACCCACCGCTGCGACGGCGTCCGCCGCCACCGCCACGGTTGCCGCCGCCCCCTTGCGGGCGTCCGCCACCGTTGCCACGGAAGCCGCCCTGGGGACGCCCTCCGCCGCTGTTGCCTCCGCGGCCGCCGCCGTTGCCCGGAGTGCGAGCACCCTGGCGTACGGACGACATGTGCGGAGCCTCGGTGCCGGCGCCGGACAGTGCCTCTGCGGTCATGGGCGACGGTGCCGTGCGGGCGTCGTGATGACGCGCCGTGACACCGGCCTTGTTCTGCAGCTGCATGACGTCGCGCAGCGCCTCGGGCGTCGTCATCGTGACGACGGACCCGGACTCTCCGGCGCGAGCCGTGCGGCCCGAACGGTGCTGGTAGGCCTTGTGCTCGGCCGGTGCGTCGTAGTGCACGACGAGACCGATGCGGTCGACGTGGATGCCGCGCGCGGCGACGTCCGTGGCAACGATGACGCTGGCGCGACCGCTGCTGAACGCCTCGAGGTTGCGCTCACGGTGACGCTGCGAGAGGTCACCGTGCATGTCGACGGCCTCGATGCCGTTCTGCGTCAGCTGGCGCGCGAGACGCATGGCTCCGCGACGCGTGCGGGTGAAGACGATGCTGCGCGGGTTGGCGCGCAGCAGGTCGAACGCGGTCTTGGACTTCTCGGTCGCGGCGCTGACGAGCACGTGGTGCTCCATCGTGTCGACCGCGCTCTCGCCCGAGTCGACCTCGTGGAGGACGTGCTTGGGCAGGTGGCGCTTGACGAGCTTGTTGACGTCGCCGTCGAGCGTCGCCGACAGCAGCAGCCGCTGGCTCGACTCGGGGGTCTTGGTCAACAGTGCGTCGATCGGCTTGTAGAAGCCGAGGTCGCACAGGTGGTCGGCCTCGTCGAGGACCGTGATCTCGATGTCGTCGAGCGTCATGCAGCGACGGTCGAGCAGGTCGGTCAGACGGCCCGGGGTGGCGATGACGATGTCGACGCCGCTGCGGAGCGTGCTGATCTGCTTGTTGATCGGCACGCCACCGTAGACCGTGGTCAGGCGAAGGCCCATCTTCTGCGCGAGCGGCTCCATGGCCGTACGCACCTGGGTCGCCAGCTCACGGGTCGGGAGCAGGATCAGGCCACGAGGGGCCTTGGGGCGGCTCGTGCGACCGGCGAGCCGGACGAGGACCGGGAGGCCGAAGGCCAGGGTCTTTCCGGAGCCGGTGCGCGCGCGGCCCAGCACGTGGCGTCCCGCGAGCGCATCGGGGATCACCGCCTGCTGGACGGGACTGGGGTTGACGATCTCCTGGCGTGCCAACGCGGATACCAGCGAGGCGGGGAGGTCGAGGGTGGAAAAGGTGGGCAGCACAGAGCTGCCTTCAGGCTGATTCAAGGAACTCACAGACGATTCGGGATGAATGCCCGATATCCATTTCACGCAAGATGCGCTACTTCGTCGGGCCGGAACAGCACCGGACTGGCGCGTTCACGTATTCACATTCTAGCAGTCCGTTGCCGCGCCCAACGAATCGAGCGGTGTGCGCGTGGTCACGCCAGGAGGTCCTGGTAGTCCGGGTGCTTCTCGACGAACCGTGCGACATACGGGCAGGTCGCGATGATCTTCTTGCCGCGCACGCGGATGTCGTCGAGAGCGCCGGTGACCAGCTGCGATGCAAGGCCCTGACCCTCGAACTGGTCGAACACGACGGTGTGCGGGAACGTCACGACGTCACCGTCCTCGAACGCTTGCGTGAAGCCGGCGAGGATGTTGTCCACGTGGATCTCGTAGCGGTCTTTGTCGGCATTGTGGGTGACGAGGTTGCTCATGCGTGGGTCAACGCTCAGAACAGCGTGACGATTCCGAGCACGCCGACCGCGACGGCCAGGGCCAGCGAGATCGCGATGAGGATCGTGTGGACGCGCAGGAACGTCGTGGCGTTGCCCGCGGCGTCACGCGACCGCTCGTCCTTGCGTACGCGCTTGAGGAACGGCGGCCAGATGACGAAGTTCCAGATCGCGGTGACGATGAGCACGAGCGACCAGGCGACGGGGAGATCCATGCGGCCATTCTCTCAGCCGTGCTCCTTGAGCCAGTCGAAAGGTCAGAGCTCCGCGAGCAGGTTGTCGAGGGGTTGGGGTACGCGGTCGAGGTCCAGGGCGTCGACGAGCGCCCGGCCGTACTGCTCCTTGCGCCCGCTGTGCGTACCCATGAACCGGTGCAGGCGTTGCTCGGCGCTGCGTTCCCGCTGCGCCGGCTGCTGGCGGAAGATGTCGTACGCCCGCGTCTCGCCCTCGAGTGCGATGACCTGCTCCACCGCTTCCGGCCCGAGGGCGCGGATGAACTCCCCCTCGAGGTCGGGATCGCACACGAAGAAGCCGTCGAGCCCGAGTCCGGCGCGCGCGAGGGCTCGCTCGAAGAACCCCAGCTCCGCACGGTCGCACAGGCCCACGATCGCGGTGCCGAGTCCGTGCGGACCGAGGACGTCGACGAACCGGCGGATGTTGGTCGCCCCGCCCATCGGCACGACGCACACACCCTCGGCATCGAGGTCCCGGCCGCGACGTACGGCGAGGCGTTCGACCGCCGCCTGGTCGCTCACACCCTCGACCAGCGCGACCGTGCGCAGCCCGGTGGCCAGCTCGTGCACGGCGGCATCCTCACCACTGGCAGCCCATGCGACGAGGGACTCGCGAAGGCGGGTCATGTCAGGCACAGAGCCAGTCTGCCCGGTCGAGTCGGCCTGCGGACCGAGTCCTAGGGAGCGCCGACCAGGCGCTCGCGTGTCGCCTTCCAGGGCTTGTCCCAGCTGACGTCTCCGGGCCGGAGCGCCTCGCCGCACTCGCTGCAGGCGTCCGCCGTCGTCGTCTCGGCGCCGCACGTCTCATGGATGACGGCCATGTGCGCACCGCCTTCGGGCATCCGGGTGTGCTTCTCGGCCCAGATCGACACAGCGTGCATGATCGGCAGCAGGTCGGCGCCGGCCTCCGTCGCGACGTACTCGAAGTGCGTACGCCGGTCGGCGCGGTACTCGACCTTGCGCAGCAGCTCCTCGTCGACCAGCAGCCGCAGACGCCGGCTCAGGACCGCGTCGGAGATGCCGATGCTCTCGCGGATCTCGTCGAACCGGCGACGCCCGTGCAGGACCTCGCGCATGATCAGCATGATCCACGGATCGCCGAGCACGTCGAGCCCGCGGCGTACGGGACACAGATCCTCGGACCAGTCGGATCGCAATGGCATGATGCACCTCGATTGTGGCTGGATATCGCCTTGCTCCAGGAAAGCCAGCACCAGTATGGTCGACTGGTCAACTTTCCTCAAGAAAGTCAGGTCCCATGACTCGTACGCGCGTCCACCCGGCTTGGTTCGTCGCCGTGACGGCGTTCGTCGCGCTGGTCGGCGCTGCCGGCTTCCGCGCCGCGCCGGGTGCGCTGTTCGTGCCGCTGCACGACGAGTTCGGCTGGTCGACGAGCATCATGTCGCTCGCGGTCAGCATCAACCTGCTGCTCTACGGCCTCACCGCTCCGTTCGCCGCGGCGTTGATGGACAAGTTCGGCATCCGCAAGGTCACCACGGTGGCGCTGCTGATGGTGTCGCTGGGCAGCGGGCTCACGGTGTTCATGACCGAGTCGTTCCAGCTGCTCATCACGTGGGGCGTGCTGATCGGCCTCGGCACCGGATCGATGGCGATGGTGTTCGCCGCGACGATCGCCAACCGCTGGTTCATCGAGCGGCGCGGCCTCGTCATGGGCATCCTCACCGCCGGCGGTGCGACGGGCCAGCTGGTGTTCCTGCCGATCGTCGCCGCCCTCGCCGACAACGTCGGCTGGCGCACGGCGTCGCTGACGATCGCCGGCGCCGCACTGCTGGTCGTACCACTGGTCATCCGGTTCATCGGCGACTTCCCCGAGGATCGGAGCCTCGCGCCCTACGGCGCACCGGCCGACTGGCGGCCGCCCGTACGTGAGACCGGCGGGGCAGCCAAGCGGGCGACCGATGCCCTGCGTGCCGCCGCCCGAGTCCCGGCGTTCTGGGCTCTCGCGGCCGCGTTCGCGATCTGCGGTGCGACGACGAACGGCCTGGTCGGCATCCACTTCATCCCGTCGGCGCACGACCACGGGATGGCCCAGACCACGGCGGCGGGCTTGTTGGCGGTGGTCGGCATCTTCGACATCGCCGGCACGGTGGCGTCGGGCTGGTTCACCGACCGCTACGACCCCCGGATGCTGCTCGTCGGCTATTACGCGTTCCGTGGCGTCGGACTCGTGCTGCTGCCGTCGCTGCTGTCGTCGAGCGTACGGCCGAGCATCGTGGCGTTCGTCGTGATCTACGGGCTCGACTGGGTCGCGACGGTGCCGCCCACCGTGGCGCTGTGCCGGGAGATCTTCGGCGAGCAGGGCACGATCGTGTTCGGCTGGGTGTTCGCCGCGCACCAGTTCGGCGCTGCTGCGGCCGCCTTGGTCGCCGGTGTCATCCGCGACCAGACCGGGAGCTACTCGCTGGCGTGGTTCGGCGGTGCGGGGCTGTGCGCCGTCGCGGCCGTGCTGTCGTGGATCCTCGGCTCGTCCCGCAAGCGCGCCGCCGTACGAGAGTCCCTCACCCCCGTCCCGATGTGAGCAGCCCTCGCTGGGAGTGGAGCAGTCGGGGGTCAGGGGCGGATCGCGAGGTGTCGAATCTGGTCGTCGTCGATGTCGATGAAGTGGTAGCGCAGGGCGATGGGACTGCCGGGAAAGTCACCGGCGATGTCGGCCGTCGCGATCGGGTAGCCGTCATCGGTCGACACGTCGATGACGGTGTACGACACGGAAGGCACGTCCGAGCGCCATGCCCTGACCTCGGCGATGCCGCGGTGCGTACGTCCGTCGTCCTCGACGACGACGTCGTCGGCGAACAGCTCGAACCACGCCTCCAGATCGGACACGGCAAGGTCGAAGTAGCGCTGGATCAGATCGGTCATGGACCCATCCTCGCCGCCAGGTCAGACAATCCTCACTGTCCCCGCAGGTAGGTGAGGACGGCAGAGACGCGGCGGTCGTGGTCGTCGCCGAGGTCGAGCTTGGCGAAGATGCTGCCGACGTGCTTGCGCACGGCGGCGTCGCTGACGAACAGCGCCGCCGCGATCGACCCGTTGGTGCGTCCCTCAGCCATCAATGCGAGCACCTCGCGCTCGCGGGCGGTCAGTGCGGCGAGCGGACCGTCGTCGCTGCGGCGGGCCAGCAGCTGGCGTACGACCTCGGGGTCGACGACGGTCTGCCCCTCGACGACCTGGTCGAGGCTCACCAGGAAGTCGGCGACCCGGCCGACCCGGTCCTTGAGCAGATAGCCGATTCCAGCCGTCCCGGTGGAGTCCATGAGCACCGGGAGATAGGCGTCGGCGACATACTGCGACAGCACCAGGATCGGCAGCGCCGGCTGCTCCTCGCGGATCGCGGCGGCGGCACGGAGCCCCTCGTCGGAGTGGCCCGGCGGCATGCGTACGTCCGTGATCACCACGTCGGGCCGATCGGCGCGCACCGCGGCCACCAGCTCGTCGGGGTCCGTCGCGCTCGCCACGACCTCGTGACCGGCACGCTCGAGGATGCCGATCAGTCCCTCACGGAGCAGCGCCGAGTCCTCAGCCAGGACGATCCTCAGCGGTCGACGTGCCATGGGCTCTCCATCCGCAACTCGGTCGGTCCTCCGGCGGGACTCGTGACGGTCAGCGTGCCACCCAGCGCGTCGAGCCTGGTGACGAGCCCGGACAGGCCGGTCCCCTCCCCGACGACCGCGCCGCCGTGGCCGTCGTCGCTGACGACCAGCACCAACGAGTCGCCTGCTCGGCGGGCCTGGATCGCGGCGCTGCGGGCCTCGGCGTGCTTGGCGACGTTGGCCAGCCCCTCGCTGACCACGAAGTAGGCCGCGGCCTCGACCTGCGCCGGCGGCCGCTCGTCGAGCGACACGTCGACGCGTACGGGTATCGGCATGCGGTCGGCGACCTCGCGGATCGCGGCGCCGAGCCCGAGGTCGGTGAGGACGCGGGGATGCACGCCGCGTACGACCTCGCGCAGGTCGGCGAGTGCCGCCTCGGCCTCACTGTGCGCCTGGCGTACGAGGGCCAGCCCCTCGCCCTCGGGCACGTCGAGCTCGGCGCGACCGAGCAGCATCGTCAGCGCGACCATGCGCTGCTGCACCCCGTCGTGCAGGTCGCGCTCGATGCGCTTGCGCTCGGTCTCGAACGCGTCGACGAGGTCGATCCGCGACCGGCGCAGCTCGGTGACGCGGGCCTCGAGCTCCTCCTCGCGCGGGCTCAGCAGGATGCGCGCCAGCGACGACTGGGCTGCAGCGAGCACCGTCAGGACGTACGAGCCCAGGACCAGGCCGACCGGCGTCGCGATGATCGCGAACGGCAGCGCCTCGCGGGTCGAGTCGAGCTGCCACCAGAGCATGCCGACCGTGTCGTAGTGGGCGAGCAGCGGCGAGAGCAGCGACACCACGACGGTCGTCACCACGACCACGACGACGAGGGCGTCGACGGCCCAGAGGATCAGCGCGAGCAGGACGGCGTAGCCGAGGGCACGCCACGACGCGGCGTCGCGCGGGGTCCGCCACCACGGTGTCTCCGAGGGCCCCGGCGCCGCGGCCTCCCCCAGCATCAGCGGCAGCCGTCGGCGCTCCACGACGGCGATCATGGCGCCGAGCTTGGGCAGCGCGCCGAGGATGAACAAGCCGATGATGAGCGGGGTCGTCACGACACCCACGCCGATCGTCACGAAGAATCCGACGAGCGAGACCAGGCCGATCACGGCACCGGTCAGCAGGTAGGCGAGCGAGCGCCATGGCCACGGCGAGAGCACGAGGCGTACGGGATTGCCGCCGACGACCGACCACACCGGGGAGGTACGCGTCGCGGAGGTCATGATGACCCAGCGTAGGGGCGCGGACCGGCGATGACAGTGACCTCAGGTCCACTCTGGGGGTAGCGCGTGCGCTACCCCAAGAGTCGCTCGCAGGCCAGAGACGGCGCGGGCTCGCCGACGATGTCATGGAGTCATGACAACTCTCACCGCTTCCGATCCCGGTCGAACCACCACCCGTACCGACGCCGTGGTCCTGGACGGCGTCACCAAGACGTACGCGTCCAAGGCCGGCAAGGTCGACGCGCTGCGCGGCATCACCCACACCTTCGCTGCGTCGACGTTCACCGCCGTCATGGGGCCTTCGGGGTCCGGCAAGTCGACGCTGCTGCAGTGCGCGGCCGGCCTCGACCGCCCGACGAAGGGCACGGTCCTGGTCGCCGGCACGGACCTGGCGAAGCTCAACGAGGTCGAGCTGACCACGATGCGCCGCTCGACGATGGGCTTCGTCTTCCAGTCCTACAACCTGCTGCCGGCCCTCACGGTGTTCGACAACGTCGCGCTGCCGCTGAGGCTCGCAGGCGTACGACCCGGTCGCCGCGACATCCTCACGGCGCTCGCAGAGGTCGGCCTCGAAGGGCACCAGGGACGCCGGCCCGCCGAGCTCTCCGGCGGCCAGCAGCAGCGGGTCTCGATCGCCCGCGCGCTCATCGCGCGGCCGCAGGTCGTGTTCGCCGACGAGCCGACCGGTGCCCTCGACCGTACGAGCAGCCACCAGGTGCTCGAGCTGCTGCGACGGTCCGTCGACGAGCAGGGCCACACGATCGCGATGGTCACGCACGATCCGGTCGCGGCGTCGTACGCCCACGCGGTGATCTTCCTCGAGGACGGCCGGCTCGTCGGGCAGCTTCAGCACGGCACCGCGTCCCAGATCGCCGCGATGATGAGCGAGCTCGAACGATGATGCTCCTCGACCTCAGCCGGCACACCGTCCGGCGCAACGTCGCGCCGTACGTCGGATCGTTCGTCGCGTTGTTCCTCGGCGTCACGCTGATCGGACTGACGGTGGAGATGATCACCGCCGTCGCCGAGGCCACGTCGCGGCTCGAGCCCGGTGACGCCAAGACCCGCCTGCAGCTCGATGACCTGGCCTCGATGTTCGGGGTGATGTCCGGCTTCTCCGGGTTCATCGCGATCTTCGTGGTCGCGAGCACGTTCTCGTTCGTCGTCTCGTCGCGTCGCCGTGAGCTCGGACTGCTGCGCCTGATCGGCTCGACCCCGCGTCAGGTCCGCCGGATGATCCTCGGGGAGTCGCTGATCGTCGCGGCCGCCGCCTCGCTCGCGGGCTGCGCGTTCGCCCATCTGATCACCCCGATGACGCTCTGGCTCGCGCACGAGCGCGGCCTGACGCCGATGAAGCTGGACCCGCCGACCTTCTGGCCCACGCTTGCCATCGCGTTTCCGATCGGCGCCGTCGTCGCCCTCGTCGGTGTCCGCTCCGCCGCGCGCCGGGCGTCGAGGATCCCGCCCGTCGATGCGATGCGGGAGGCCGCCGTCGAGCGTCGGCGGATGGGTTTCTGGCGATTCGTCGTCGGGCTCGTCTGCCTCGCCGGATCGCTCACGATGCTCGTCACGATGGGCGCCGTCACCGGCGAGCTGTCCCTCGTCCTCGGCATCTTCGCGCCGGAGATGCTCGTGATCTCCGCCGTGTGCTTCGGCCCGTGGCTGTTCCCGGCGCTCGCGCGGCTCATCGCCTGGCCGCTGGTACGCCGGGGCGACGTGACGATCCGGCTGGCGCGCGACAACGTCGCTGCCTCGGCGAAGCGCACCGCATCGCTAGCGGCACCGACCCTCGCGATCTCGGCGATCGGCGGATCGCTGCTCCTGACCCTCGGCATCGCCGCGGACTGGGACCACGCGATCAACCAGGAGTACCTCAAGGCACCGGTCGTCGTGCAGGGCGATGAACGTACGGGCGAGGCGCTCGCGAGCTCGCCCGCCGTCAAGGTTGCCGACGCCGGAGCGGCGACCAGCATCACGCTGATCGACCGCGAGGGCGAGCGGGAGCTCGAGGATGCGCAGACGATCAACGTCCCCGATGCGGTCGCCGCCCGCGGACTGACCGCCCACAAGGGATCACTCAGTGAGCTCCACGGCCGCACCATCGCGATGTCGACGTCGTACGCCTTCGACAGCGGTTATCACCTCGGCAGCACGATGCGGGTCGCGTTCGGCAGCGGCAAGCCGATCGACCTCAAGGTCGTGGCCATCGTCGAGTCGGCGCCGTCGCTGTACGGCGACCTGCTGCTGCCACCGGGTCTGGTGAAGGCGAAGCCCGACCGTTGGTTCGTCGTCCCCCAGTCCGGTGTCGCCGACCCGGTGTCGACGATCAACGCCGAGCTGCGTGGGACCTCGGGACACGCCGAGTCCGCCGATGCGTGGCTCGCCGCGACCGATGCCGACCTGCGCAGGAACAACACGTTCGCGCTGTGGGTGCTGCTCGGCCCGTCGGGGTTCTACGCGGCCTTGGCGATCGCCAACACGTTGCTGATGGGCAGCCTGCAGCGGCACCGCGAGTTCGTCGCGACGCGGCTGATCGGCGCGACGGAGCGACAGGTCCGCAAGGTCGTCCTCTGGGAGTCCGCCCTCGTGACCGCCACGTCGCTGACGATGGGCGCGATCATCAGCGCGACGGTCGCGGTGCTGGTCGGCCGGTCGCTCGGCAGCGGTCTGGAGAGCATGCCGGTCGACGTGCCGTGGCTCGGCCTCGGCGCGATCGGCGCGACGTGTCTCGTCATCGCCACGGTCGCCGCGGTGGCTCCGACGAGCTTCATGCTGCGCCGGGTGCACCCTTCCCAAGCCGCGGAGTAGTTCGGGAACCCGCTGAGCATGACGTTTCTGTCGTGGTCATGCGGCGTGTCGCAGCAGAAACGTCAGTCTCAGCGGGTGCTTGGCTTCAGGCGGAGGTGAGGGTGGCCAGGGCCGAGGTGAAGAGCGCGAGACCGTCGGTGCCGGGGCCGGTGAGGTCCTCGACCGCGTGCTCGGGGTGCGGCATGAGCCCGACGACGTTGCCGCACTCGTTGGTGATGCCGGCGATGTCGCGCAGCGATCCGTTGGGGTTGAAGTCGACGTAGCGGAACACGACCTGACCCTCACCCTCGAGCCGGTCGAGCGTGTCCTCGTCAGCGACGAAGCCACCCTCGCCGTTCTTGAGCGGGATGACGATCTCGTCGCCGACCGAGAGGTCCGACGTCCACGCGGTCGAGGAGCTCTCGACCTTGAGGGTCTGGTCGCGGCAGATGAACGTGCGGTGGTCGTTGCGGATCAGGGCGCCGGGCAGCAGGTGCGACTCGCACAGGATCTGGAAGCCGTTGCAGATGCCGAGCACCGGCATGCCACCCTGGGCCGCCGCGATGACCTCGGTCATGACGGGTGCGAACCGGGCGATCGCGCCGGCGCGCAGGTAGTCGCCGTAGGAGAAGCCGCCGGGCAGGATGACCGCGTCGACACCCTTGAGGTCGTGGTCGCCGTGCCACAGCGCGACGGGCTCACCACCGGCGATGCGTACGGCGCGCTGGGCGTCGACATCGTCGAGCGACCCCGGGAACGTGACGACGCCAACCTTCATGCGGGCTCCCCTGCGGAAAGTGCGGCACGCAGGAGATCCCGCATGAATTGTCCTTGTCGGTTCACTCGCTGCCGCTCGCTCACTGATCGACCCTGACCGAGTAGTCCTCGATGACTGGGTTGGACAACAGCGTGCCGGCCAGAGCGTGGACCTCGGCGAGGGTGGCCTCGTCGGCGACCTCGACCTCGAGCTCGAACCGCTTGCCCTGACGTACGTCCGTCACGGCGTGATAGCCGAGGCGCGGCAGTGCGCCGTGGACGGCCTTGCCCTGCGGGTCGAGGATCTCGGGTTTGGGCATGACATCGACGATGACGCGGGCCACGGACGCTCCTATTTCGGGGGTGTGGCTTCATTCTAATCGCGCTGACGGGAGACTTACGGCCGACCCGCAAGCCTCGGACAAGCGCGACAACCCACAAGCTCAGCCTCGCAGGCCAGCCGTAAGTCTCTCCTCAGCGTCGCTGTCCCGGGCTGCGCCCTACGACAGCTCGCGCTTGAGGATCTTGCCGGTGCTGGTCATCGGCAGCTCGTCGAGGAACTGCACGACGCGCGGGTACTTGTAGGCCGCGAACTGCTCCTTGCCCCAGGCCACCAGGTCAGCCTCGGACACGTCGTCATGGTCCTTGTTCTTGACCACGACAGCCTTGATCTCCTCACCGTGCGACTCGTGCGGCACCCCGATCACGGCGACCAGCGACACCGCCGGGTGCTCCATGAGCACTTCCTCGAGCTCACGCGGATAGACGTTGAAGCCGCCACGGATGATCATGTCCTTGGACCGGTCGACGATGTAGTAGAAGCCGTCCTCGTCCTTCTTGGCCAGGTCGCCGGACCTGAACCAGCCGTCGCGGATCGCCTCGGCCGTCGCCTCGGGCCGGCCGTAGTAGCCCTTCATGACGTTGTGGCCCTTGATCGCGATCTCGCCGACCGCGTCCGGGCTGTCCGGTACGTCCGACCAGTCGTCGTTGATCAGCTTCATCTCCACACCTGGGATCGGTACGCCGATCGAGCCGACCCGCGGCTCCTCCCCGAACCGCGAGAACGACGCCACCGGCGAGGTCTCCGACAACCCGTAGCCCTCCAGGATCGTGACCCCGAACCGCTCCTTGAACTGGCGGTGGATGTCGACCGGCAACGCCGAGCCGCCGGCCGCGGCGACCCGCAGGTTGGCCGCCAACGTCTCCACGTCGACCGTCTCGTCGAGGGCGCCGAGCAGGCCCCAGTACATCGTCGGGACGCCGGCAAAGAACGTCACGCCGTTGGCCAGCATGAGCTTCAACGCAGACTGCGCCTCGAACCGCGGCAGCATCACGACCGTGCCGCCGTACGCCATCGAGCCGTTCTGGATCACGGTCTGCCCGAACGAGTGGAACAACGGCAGCACGCACAGGTAGGTGTCGGGGCGCGCCGCGTCCGCGCCGAACAGGTCCGCGCCGGCCAGCGCGTTGTCGCGCATGTTGCGGTGCCGCAGCTCCGCACCCTTGGGCTGACCCGTCGTGCCCGACGTGTAGAGGATCACCGCGGTGTCGTCGTCATCGCGCGCGACCGTGTCGAACGTCGGCGGCTGCTGCGCCACGAGGGGGCCGTAGAACTCCGGCGGCTCCATCGGCTCAGGCTGCTGGGAGTCCAGCTTGATCAGGAAGAACTCCGTGCACGACTCCGTCGCCTGAAAGCCCTCCCACGCCGCGTCGCCGATCGGCAGGTCCGGCGTGCCCTCGAACGCGAAGTACGCCTTGGCGTCCGAATCGGCCAGGTGATAGGCCACCTCGCGGCCCTTGAGCAACACGTTGAGCGGTACGACCGTCGCGCCGGCCTTGAGGATCCCGAAGTAGATGATCGTGAAGTACGGCAGGTTGGGGCACGACAGCGCGACCTTGTCGCCAGGCTCGATGCCGCGCGACACCAGCAGGTTCGCCACCTGGTTCGCAGCACCGTTGACCTGCGCATACGTCAACCGGGTGTCACCGAACACGATCGCCGTACGGTCGGCGTACTTCTCGGTCGACTGCTCCAACAAGGCGGCAAGATTGGCCACGGGTCTCCTCCAGGTGTGACGGGGCTCTCACCATACCCGCAGTATCTGGACGCCGGGGACAACCTTCCGGCCGCTCCTGGCATCTAACCCTCGACACCACATCGAGCTGAGGGGAAAAGCATGACCGCTCCCGTAGGACTGACCATGACACTCGCATCATCCACCGTTGCCGTCACGGGCACGATCTCCGACCCCGAGGGCTTTCCGCTCGCCGGGATCACGGTCGCCCTGTTCGCCAACGGCCGCGACGAAGGCGTCCGCGTGGACACCACGACCACGGACGACGTCGGCGGATACCGATTCACCCGGATGCACGCCACGGTGGGCGACGACTACCGGGTCGAGACCACCGATCCCTCGGGCGCCCACGTCTTCTCGCAATCGATCGTCACGATCACCTCCGGCCCGATGACGACGCATCACCGGACGATCCAGGTTGCCGGCCACATCCAGGGCATCGTCAGGGCCCAGGACGACAGTGCGCGTGTGCAGTCCGGCACGGAGGTGTGCGTGACCGCGACCGGCGAGCACGCCGTCCAGGCGGTGAACGTGTCGGCCAGGGGCAGGTTCCGCATCGGCGGACTCCCGGCCGGGGAGTACGCCGTGACGTTCCACGCCAGCAACCCCAAGCTCGCCGACCTCCCGCCGACCCTGGTCACGGTCACGGCTGGCCGTACGACGACGATCGAGGACCGAGCCCTGCCGACACGGTGATCAGACCCGTCACAGAACGAGACAACCTTTTGGGCCGACCGGGCATCTCCCCTCACGACATCACCGAACCCGAGGGGGAAGCATGACCGCACGACTCGCACGACTGACCAGGACCACCGTGGCCGCCATCTGCGCCATGGTGGTCCTCGTCGCCGGCGGCACCACGGCCGCGATCGCGACGGCATCGGCCGCTCCCGCCGGCGCCGTCGTCACCGGCACGATCTTCGACCCGAGCGGCTACCCGCTCACCGGCATCACGGTCCGGCTCTTCCGGGACGGCCCCGACGAAGGCACCCTGGTCGACACGACGAGGACGAACGACGCCGGCCGCTATCGCTTCAACGGCGTCGAGGGCACGACGGGCGACTCGTACCGGGTCGAGGGCACCGACGAGTCCGGCGGTCACGTCTTCGTGGACTCGACGTTCGACCTGACCGGCACCACGACGACACGCAACGCGACGATGCGGCTCGCCGGCTTCATCCAGGGCAAGGTCTCCACCAAGATCGGGACTGCTCCGGCCCAACGAGCCACCAAGGCGTTCGTCTCCGCCGAGTCCGAGGACGCCGCCGAGGGCGCCCATGTCTCGTCCAAGGGCACGTTCCGCATCGGCGAGCTCCCGCCGGGGACGTACACCCTGACGTTCCTGGACAGCGCCTTCGCCTACCAGTGCTACGACAACCTCCGCGCACCGTTCCACGGGAGCTGCTCACGCTCGACCAAGGTCACCGTGATCGCCGGCCGCACGACGACGATCAACCCCCAGGTGCTCGATCACCCCAACAGCAAGGTCAGTGGCAAGGTGACCGACACCAGCGGCGCGCCCTTGAGCGGCATCCAGGTCGCGGTCTACACCGACACGAATCGCCAGATCAACGACTCGACCACCAAGGCGGACGGCACGTGGGCCGTGAACAGCGTCGACTGGGTCGGCAGGATCAAGGTCGTGGCCCGGACCTACTCCGGCCAGCCCTACCGCACGACCTGGTACAAGAACGCGGTCGACTTCGCGCACGGCACGGCGATCGCCGTGAAGGACGGATCGACCATCACCGGCATCAACATGGCGCTGCCGACGAAGTGAGCTGACCCGGCCCGGTCTGACCCGGCGGCTCTCAGCAGCCGCTGCGCGTCAGGCCGGGCCGCTCGCCGCTCGTGACCTCGACGAACGTCACGGTGTCGGTCGGCGCCACGGCATCGGGCGTCGCGTTGAACAAGAACCCGATCCAGCCGGCACCCTCGCTGACGAACAGGCCGGTCTGGTCGAACCCTGCCGCCTCGGGCGCGACCTGACCGAGAACCCCTTGGACACTCTCGTAGGTGCTGCCGACACCGAGCCCTGAGCGCGTACGCGGGCCGGCGCCGCGAATGCCGATCGCCGACACCGAGCCGTCGTCGTTGGTGTGTACGTCGAGCTGGTCGCTGTAGCCGGCCTTCCACGCCAGGTCGTCCGTGCGGTTGCAGGCAGGGACCGACACGTCCGCGTCGAAGTAGCCCGTCGCGTAGGCGTCCTGCTTGCTCATCCCGACGCGCACCGGCCCGACGGCACCGGGGATGATCCTCAATGCGCCGACAGGGGCGAGCGGCAGCTTCGGCGGCTCCGACGTCTTGGTGCGGCCACCCGTGCCCGGCGGCGGGTTCGCCGTCTTGGTCGATTTCGGCTTGTCGGTCTTCTTGGTCGTCGCGGTCGCCGACGGCGTGGTCCGCGGATCCGCCTTGGGGTCCGGCTTGAGCTGGTGCGCCACGACACCCGTGCCCACGCCCCCGACCATGCTGATCGCCAGGATGCCGGCTGCGATCTGTTGCTTCATGCGTGCCTCCGCGCTGCTGGTGTCCCGGACGGGACACACCTCGGAGACAGAGATGCCGGGGAGCCGTCAGAAGTTGCCTTCATGGACTCCCAGCCTCTCCCGCACAAAACCGCGCGCGGTGTGGATGCGGGCCTTGACCGTGCCGAGCGGCGTCTGGGTGAGCACGGCGATCTCGTCGTACGGCAGCCCGCCGACATCGCGCAGGACGAACGCTTCGGCCGTGGCCGGGTGCGCCTGCTCGAGCGCCTCGATCGCGTCGAGCAGGTCGATCCGGCTGCCGGCGATGACGCTCGTGGTGCGCGGGTCGGGGCTGACCGGGAGCTCGTCGACCGAGCGCTCGGCGAACCGGCCCTTCAGCGTGCGATAGGTCTGGCGCGCCGAGTTCGACGCGATGACCGTGACCCAGCCCATGAACGAGCCCGTGCCGGCGTAGTCGCGCAGGTGCGTGGCGATCGACAGCAATGCGTCTTGGGCGGCCTCTTCGGCGTCGAGAGTGTGCGGCAGCAAGCGGGCGCAGCGACTCACGACGCGAGGGCGGATCGCAGCGAGGAGCTCCTCCATCGCTGACGCGTCACCGGCACGTGCCCGGGCGATCAGCTCCTCGTCGACGTCCATGCCCCCAGACGATACTGAACGGGTTGTCGCGCATACTGTGCGTGATGAAACAGATCGGTCGCTACCGCCTCGACGAGGTTGAGGGTTTCGGCGCGTTCGCCACGGTCTGGCGGGGATTCGACGTCGAGCTCGAGACTCCCGTCGCGGTCAAGGTGCTCGCCGAGAACTGGGCCCACCATGCCGACGTCCGCGAACGGTTCCTCGCCGAGGCTCGCCTGCTCCGGCAGATCCACGACCCGCGCGTCGTCCGCGTGCACGACATCGGGACGCACGAGGACCGACCGTTCTTCGTCATGGACTACGTGTCGGGTGGCACCGTCGCCGACCGGGTGGAGCCGCCCGGTTCGACCGAGGACGCCCTGCGGCTCGCGATCGAGTGTGCGCGCGCCGTCCAAGTGCTGCACGACGAGGGGATGCTGCACCGCGACGTCAAGCCGAGCAACCTCCTCATAGCCGAGGACGGCCGGGTGCTGGTCGCTGATCTCGGCAGCGCCAAGCGCCTCGCGGAGGCCAGCGGCGTCACGGTGACCACCGGCACGCCGGCCTACATGGCGCCCGAGCAGGCCCGCGGCGCACCGGTGGGCCCGCGGTCGGACGTCTACTCGCTGGGCGCCGTCACGTACGAGCTGCTGTCGGGTCGGCCGCCCTACGACGTGTCCGATCCCGGCACCCTGCTGCACCGGTCCAACGACAGCCGGCCGACCCCACTCGCCAGCTCGGGCAAGGTGCCGCGCAACCTCGATCACCTGCTGGCATCGTCGCTCGCGACCCGACCGGACGACCGGCCCGAGTCGGCCGCTGCGTTCGCGGATGCGCTCGAGCAGATCGCCGGCGGCACCAAGGTGCGTCACGTGCGACGCGTACGTCGCGAAGTGTCGCCGGGTCTCGCCATCACCCTGGCCATCCTGGTGTTCGCGGCGTCGGCCGCGGCCACGTGGTACCTGATCGGCTGAGTCAGAACGTCTCGCCGGTCAGCTGCTCGTAGGCCTGGACGTAGCGCTCACGGGTCTTCTCGACGATCTCGGCCGGCAGTGCGGGGGGCTGCCGGTTGCTCGCGCGGTCCCAGCCGCTCTCCGGCGACGTCATCCAGTCGCGGACGAACTGCTTGTCGTACGACGGCTGCGGCCGGCCCGGCTGCCACGAGTCGGCGGGCCAGAAGCGGGAGGAGTCGGGGGTCAGCACCTCGTCGGCGAGGACGACCGTGCCGTCGGGGCGCGCGCCGAACTCGAGCTTGGTGTCGGCCAGGATGATGCCGCGCTCGCGAGCGATCTGCTCGGCCCGGGCGTAGACGGCAAGCGTCAGCTCGCGCAGTGCCTCGGCGCTCTCGCTGCCGATCGTCTCGGTGATCTGCTCGAACGACACGTTCTCGTCGTGCTCGCCGAGCTCGGCCTTGGTCGCCGGCGTGAAGATCGGCTCGGGCAGCCGCGAGGCGTCGACGAGCCCGGGCGGCAGCGGCACGCCGCACGTCTGGCCGGTCGCGTTGTAGTCGCTGAGGCCGGAGCCGGTGAGGTAGCCGCGGGCCACGCACTCGACGGGGAACATCTCGAGCTTCTCGACGATCAGGGCGCGGCCACGTACGCGCTCAGGCACCACGGTCGACACGACGTGGTTGGGCACGATGTCGCTGAGCTGGTCGAACCACCACAGCGACATCCGGGTGAGGATCTCGCCCTTGTCGGGGATGCCCGGGGTCAGCAGGAAGTCGTAGGCCGAGATGCGGTCGGACGCGACCATCAGCAGATGGCCGTCCTGCACCTCGTAGAGGTCACGCACCTTGCCTGAGTGCAGGTGGCGGGCTCCGGGGATGTCGAGTGGCACAAGGTCAGACTAGTGGCGCACTGACGGGGTCGCGCCGACCCGTCGCATGATGGGCAGACGACCGGCTACGGCGTCGGGCCGGGGTCGTCGCGCAGGAGCCGCTGTTGCCCCACGGTCCACAGCTTCGACGTCGCCCAGAAGATCAGGACGCCGACCGACAGCACGAGGCTGACCGCGGCCATGCCGACGAGCAGCACCCAGAGCGTGACCTGCCGTTTCTGCTCGACCAGACCCGTCGGCGTCACAGGTGTCGGCAGCTGGACAGCCTCCTGCCGCTGGGCGATGACGTGGGTGACGCACATGACGGCGATCAGCACCGCGGCCACGACCGTCGTCCCGTCTTCCGCGCTGCCGATCAATGAGTCCGCGATCCTCCCTCCGGCGACCTTGGCCCGCGACAGGGACGACGCGTCGCCGTCGGTCAGGAAGCCTCGCCGGAAGGACTCACCCGCCGCCGCATGCTTGTCCACCGCGTCGATCATCCGGGCCAGCACGACCAGGACCAGGCCCAGCAAGGCCAACGGCAGCAGCGAGAGCACCGGCCTGAACCCCACTGCCTTGACGAGCTTCATCTGCTCCTGCGCGAGCAGCTCTCGGTCGTGCCCGTACGTCTGCTCCAACGCCTTGATCTGCGGCTCGAGCTTCCGCAGCTCCCGACGCATGCGGAGCTGTGAGACGTACAACGGCATGAGCAGCACGCGGACCGTGACGGCCGTGCCAACGATGGCCAGGGCCCAGGCCCAGCCGGGATCGAGCGCACCGAAGATCTCGTGCCAGGCCAGCAATGGGGCGGAGACGACGTAGTCGAACGGCGTCAGGACGGCACCCAGGAAGTCGGACATGGCGCCCCTCCGCGAGAACTACAGGATCGAACCTGGAGTGTAGGCCGCGGCTTCGGGGTTTGCGGCCAGAATCTGCTCGATGCGGCTGACGACCGCCTGCACCTGGCTCACCGCGGCACCCGTGAAATCGATCGGCGAGGCGACGAGGCTGGCGAGGTCGGCCTCGGACAGCCCGAGCCGCTCGTCAGCGGCGAGGCGGGCGAACAGGTCGTTCTCGGCGGCACCCTTCTCGCGCATCTCGAGGGCGACCGCGACGGCGTGCTGCTTGACCGCGTCGTACGCCGTCTCGCGACCGTGGCCGCTGCGGACCGACGCCATGAGCACCTTGGTCGTGGAGAGGAACGGGAGGTAGCGGTCGAGCTCGCGCTGGATGACGGCCGGGAAGACGCCGAACTCGTCGAGCACCGTCAGGAACGTCTCGAACAGTCCGTCAGCGGCATAGAACGCGTCGGGCAGCGCGACCCGGCGGACGACCGAGCACGACACGTCGCCCTCGTTCCACTGGTCGCCGGCGAGCTCGCCGACCATCGAGGCGTAGCCGCGCAGGACGACCGCCAGGCCGTTGACCCGCTCGCACGAGCGGGTGTTCATCTTGTGCGGCATCGCGCTCGAGCCGACCTGGCCGGGGCGGAAGCCCTCGGTGACCGTCTCGTTGCCGGCCATCAGGCGGATCGTGGTGGCGAGGTTGGAGGGGGCAGCGACGAGCTGGACGAGTGCCGTGACGACGTCGTAGTCGAGCGAGCGCGGGTAGACCTGGCCGACGCTCGTCAGCACCTTGTCGAAGCCGAGGTGGCGGGCGACGCGCACCTCGAGCTCGGCGAGCTTGGCCTCGTCGCCGCCGAGCAGGTCGAGCTGGTCCTGGCTCGTGCCGACCGGCCCCTTGATCCCGCGCAGCGGGTAGCGGGCGATGAGGTCGTCGAGCCGGTCGATCGCGACCAGGAGCTCGTCTGCGACCGTGGCGAACCGCTTGCCGAGCGTCGTGGCCTGGGCTGCGACGTTGTGACTGCGACCGGCCATCACCAGCTCGGCGTGCTCGGTCGCGAGCCGGCCGAGGCGGCCGAGCGTGGCGACCGTACGGTCGCGCATCAGCTCGAGCGACGCCTTGATCTGCAGCTGCTCGACGTTCTCGGTCAGGTCGCGCGACGTCATGCCCTTGTGGATGTGCTCGGTGCCCGCCAGCGCCGCGAACTCCTCGATGCGAGCCTTGACGTCGTGACGGGTGACCTTCTCGCGCGCGGCGATCGAGGCGAGGTCAACGCGGTCGATGACCGACTCGTACGACTCGATGACGCCGTCGGGCGTCTCGACCCCGAGGTCCTTCTGGGCCTTGAGCACCGCGATCCAGAGCCGGCGTTCGAGCACGATCTTGTGCTCCGGCGACCAGATGCGCGCCACCTCGGGCGAGGCGTAGCGGCTGGCCAGGACGTTCGGTGTGCTCACAGCTCTATTGTCCCTTGCTCCGCCGCGAGGGCGATGTCGGTCCGGTGGTGGGCGCCGCGGATGCTGATGAGATCGACGCCCTCGTACGCCTTGCGGCGGGCCTCGGCGAGATCGGCGCCGACAGCGGTGACGGACAGGACGCGCCCGCCCGCCGTCACGATCGTGCCGTCGCGAAGCGCCGTGCCCGCGTGGATGACGTCGACGCCGTCGAGCTCGGCGACGCGGTCGAGCCCTTCGATCGGGTCGCCCGTGTTGGGCGACTCGGGGTAGCCCTCGGAGGCTACGACGACCGTCACGGACGAGTCGCTCGACCATTGCGGCAGGCCGACCTCGGCGAGACCACCGGTCGCCGCGCCGTGCAGCAGCGCCGACAGTGGAGTGCGGAGCAGCGCGAGGATCGACTGGGTCTCGGGATCGCCGAACCGGGCGTTGAACTCGATGACCCGCACGCCGCGGCTGGTCAGCGCGAGGCCGGCGTAGAGCAGGCCTTGGAACGGGGTGCCACGACGGGCCATCTCCTGCACCGTCGGCACGAGGACCCGCCGCGACACCTCCGCGACCAGGTCGTCGGGCGCCCACGGCAGCGGCGTGTAGGCGCCCATGCCGCCGGTGTTGGGTCCCTCGTCGCCGTCCAGTGCCCGCTTGAAGTCCTGCGCCGGCTGCAACGGCAGCACGGTCTCGCCATCGGTGATGGCGAACAGCGACACCTCGGGGCCGTCGAGAAACTCCTCGATGACGACCCGGTCGCACGCGGCGGCGTGGTCGATCGCGGCCTGTCGGTCGGTCGTCACCACGACGCCCTTGCCGGCTGCGAGCGCGTCGTCCTTGACGACGTACGGCGGACCGAACGAGTCGAGCGCCGCCTCGACCTGCTCGGCGGTCTCGCACACGTGCGCCAGCGCCGTCGGCACCTCGGCGGCGGCCATGACCTGCTTGGCGAACGCCTTGGAGCCCTCGAGCTGTGCCGCGGCCTTCGACGGACCGAAGCAGGCGATGCCCACCCCGCGTACGGCGTCGGCGACACCAGCTACCAGGGGCGCCTCGGGGCCGATCACGACGAGGTCAGCGCCGAGCTCGGTCGCGAGCGCAGCGACCTCCGCGCCACTCATCGGGTCGACGTCGTGCAGGGTCGCGACGGCGGCGATGCCGGGGTTGCCCGGGGCGGCGTGCACCTCGGTGACCTGCGGGTCGCGGGACAGCGCGAGGGCCAGGGCGTGCTCGCGGCCGCCGGTGCCGATGACAAGCGTCTTCACGGGTGATGCCTCACTGTTCGGGCTGCTCAGAGCAGGTCGTGCCGGACGATGGTCTGCTCGCGATCCGGGCCGACACCGATCGTCGAGATCCGGGCGCCGGAGATCTTCTCGAGCTCCAGCACGTACGCCTGGGCGGCCTGCGGCAGGTCCTCGAACGTCCGCGCACCGGAGATGTCCTCGTGCCAGCCCTCGAAGTACTCGTAGACCGGCTTGGCGTGGTGGAACCCGGTCTGCGTCATCGGCATCTCGTCGACCCGCTCACCGTCGACGTCGTACGCGACGCACACCGGGATGCGGTCCCAGCCGGTCAGCACGTCGAGCTTGGTGAGCACGAAGTCGGTGACACCGTTGATGCGGGCGGCGTAGCGCGCGATCGGTGCGTCGTACCAGCCACACCGGCGCGGCCGGCCGGTGGTCGTGCCGAACTCGGCACCGTTCTTGCGCAGCTGCTCGCCGTCGTCGTCGAACAGCTCGGTGGGGAACGGACCCTCGCCGACGCGCGTGGCGTACGCCTTGACGATGCCGATCACGCGGGTGATCTCGGTCGGCGCGATGCCCGAGCCCGTGCAGGCGCCGCCAGTCGTCGCCGAGGACGAGGTCACGAACGGATAAGTGCCGTGATCGACGTCGAGCAGCGTGGCCTGGCCGGCCTCGAGCAGCACGGTCTTGTCGGCGGCGAGCGCCTCGTGCAGCAGCAGCGGGGTGTCGGCCATCATCGGGCGGAGCCGGTCGACGTACGTCAGCAGCTCCTCGACGATCTCGTCGACCTCGACGGCGCGACGGTTGTAGATCTTGGTGAGGATCTGGTTCTTGAGCTCGAGGGCACCCTCGACCTTCTGGCGCAGGATCTTCTCGTCGAACAGGTCCTGGACGCGGATGCCGAGGCGGTTCATCTTGTCGGCATACGTCGGGCCGATGCCGCGACCCGTCGTGCCGATCTTGCGGCTGCCGAGGAAGCGCTCGGCGACCTTGTCCATCGTGCGGTTGTAGTCCGCGATGACGTGGGCGTTGGAGCTGATGACGAGCTTCGAGGTGTCGATGCCGCGCTCGTTGAGCCCGTCGATCTCCTCGAACAGCACCTTGAGGTCGACCACGACGCCGTTGCCGATGACCGGGACGCAGCCGGGGCTGAGGATGCCACTGGGCAGCAGGTGCAGGGCGTACTTCTGGTCACCGATCACGACCGTGTGGCCGGCGTTGTTGCCACCGTTGAACTTCACGACATAGTCGACGCGACTGCCGAGGATGTCCGTGGCCTTGCCTTTGCCTTCGTCGCCCCACTGGGCACCGACGATCACGACTGCGGGCATGGGAATGCACCCCTCACACATGCGACAAGCCCCGTTCTCGCGGGGCTCTTACCGAGGCAGTCTAGCCGAAATCAGCGGTGCGGGCGCGGCTCAGTTGGCCTGGCGGGCGCGGTAGGCCGCGACGGCCGCGCGGTTGCCGCACGTCGTGCTGCAGAACCGGCGCGACCTGTTGCGTGAGAGGTCGAGCACGAGCGCTTCGCAGTCGCCGTCGGCGCAGATGTCGAGACGTGACAGCTCGTCCGCGCGGATCACATCGACCATCGCCATCGCGGTCTCGACCAGGATGCGCACGTGCAGCGGCCGGTCGTCCTCGACAAGATGCAGGTGCCAGTCGGTGTCGCCATGGCGTACGAGGCGCGGCAGCGCCTTCGCCTCGGCGAGGATCTCGTTGACCTGGTCCACGGTCTCATCGCGCGTACTCGTGAGCAGCTCTCGGAGTCGAGGGAGGATCCCGTGCACGGCGTCGAGCTCGGCCTGGCCGCCGTCGAGCTTGCCGGTGTAGTTGTGCTGCGCGAAGAACGCGGCCAGCTCCTCGGTCGTGGTCATCGTGACGGGCGGCTCGGCCGAGTTGACGAGGGCCACCGCAGCGACGAGCGCCGCCTCCGTGTCATAGGCAAAGACCATGTTAACACCTTACATCGTTGATCGTAGTGTCATGTGTCATGACCGCTTTGGCTGATGACACCGCCCGGACGCCGCTCTCCCGTCGTACGTCCGGGATCGGCCTCGCCGTCCTGGCTGCAGCCTTCTTCGCGCTGTCCGGTCCGTTGGCCAAGGCCATGATCGACTCGGGCTGGACCGCCGGCTCGGCCGTCACGGTCCGCATCCTCATCGCCGGCGGCGTGCTGGTCGTCCCGGCCGTCATCGTGCTGCGTGGCCGCTGGTCCCTCGTACGCCGCAACGCCGGGCTGATCGTCGCGTACGGCCTGATCGCCGTCGCGGGCTGCCAGCTGGCCTACTTCAACGCGGTCGACCACATGCAGGTCGGCGTCGCGATCCTCATCGAGTTCACCGCCCCGGTCGCGGTGATCGGCTGGATGTGGTTCCGCCACGGGCAGCGGCCGAGCCGCCTGACGATCACCGGGGCCGTGCTCGCGATCGGCGGGCTCATGCTGGTGCTCGACCTGGTCTCCGGCGCCGACATCGACCCGATCGGCATGCTCTGGGCGCTCGGCGCGATGGCCGGCGCGGCGTTCTACTGGGTCATCTCCGCCGACGAGGACAACGGACTGCCGGGCATCGTGCTCGCTGCCGGAGGCTTGCTGTTCGGCGGAGTGGCGCTCCTGCTGGCTGGGCTCGTCGGCATCGTGCCGCTCGCCACCTCGCGGGCGGACGTCACGCTCGCGGGCTCGGAGTGGCCGTGGTGGCTCCCGGTGGCGACGCTCGGCATCGTCACGGCCGGCCTCGCGTACGTGCTGGGCATCGCCGCGACCCGGCGGCTCGGCTCACGGCTGGCGTCGTTCGTCGGGCTCACCGAGGCCGTCGCCAGCGTGCTGTTCGCCTGGCTGCTGCTGGACGAGGCGCCCCGGGCGATCCAGTTCGCCGGCGGCCTGTTGATCCTGCTCGGCGTCATCGCCGTACGCCTGGGCGAGCCAGCGACTGAGCATGCCCCGGAGGCCACCGCACCCTAGGCTTGCGGTCTCATGACCTCACTCCTCGCGATCGCCAACGCCGATGCCGGCACCGCCGACGCGCAGACGATCACGGATGTCATCGATGCGCTGCACGGGCTCGACGTCGACCTGGTGACCACGTCGTCGCCCGAGGATCTCGCCAAAGCTTTCGCCGATCACCCGGCCGTCGACGGGGTGGTGGTGCTCGGCGGCGACGGCAGCCTGCACGCCGTCGTCGACGCCCTGCGATCGGCCGGCCGCCTCACCGACGTCGTCATCGGTCTCGTGCCGCTGGGCACCGGCAACGACTTCGCCGCGACGCTCGGCCTGCCGGACGACCCGGTCGAGGCCGCCCAGGTCATCGCCGCCGGGCGCACCCGCGGCATCGACCTGATCATCGACGACCGGGACGAGGTCGTGGTCAACGCCGCGCACATCGGCATCGGCGCCGAGGCGGCCAAGGCGGCTCGGCCGTGGAAGAAGGCCCTCGGACCCGTCGGCTACGTCGTCGGCGCGGTGCTCACCGGCGTACGCGGGCTGACCCAGCCTGGCGCCCACCTGCAGATCACGGTCGACGGCGAGACCCTGCCGCGCAAGGAACCGGTGATCCAGGTGGCCGTCGGCAACGGTGGCTACGTCGGCGGCGGCACGGCACTGCTGCCCGAGGCTGATCCCTCAGACGGCGAGCTCGACATCGCGGTGTCCTACACCGAGTCACCGAGGCGCCGCATCGCGTACGCCTGGCACGTCCGCCGCGGCGACCACCATCGGCGCGATGACGTCGTCTATCTCCGCGGGACCACGGTCTCGGTGCGCGGCGACGCGCTGGCCTGCACCAGCGACGGCGAGCTCAGCGGCCCGCGTGCTGAGCACTCCTGGCGCCTCGAGCCCGCCGCGCTGACGATGTACGTGCCTTAGTCCGTCTTGGGGCAACTCGTGCCGTCGCTCAGCCCTTCGGGCTGACGAGCTCCGCGTACGCCTCGGGGCTCGACTCGTGCAGGAACTCGCGGCAGCGGTGCGCCTCGCCGTCGTCGCCGAACCGCTCGGACGCGTCCGCGAGAGCCACGAGCGAGCGGAGGAACGCGCGGTTGGGCTCGTGGTTCCACGGCAGCGGGCCGTGGCCCTTCCAGCCGTTGCGACGCAGCAGGTCGAGCGAGCGGTGGTAACCCGTACGCGCGAACGCGTAGCCCTCGAGGTCGAGTCCGTCGGCCAGGGCCAGCTCCGCGAGCGTGACCCAGGCGAGCGCCGAGTCCGGGTGGGTGGCGGCCACATTCTTGGGGTCGTCACCCTCGGCCAGGGACGCTGCGCCCGGGTCTTCGGGCAGCAGGGTTGCGGGCGGTTCACCGAACAAGTTGGTCATGCCCGCACCCTACGGCCTCGGCTCAACAGGCCACGCAGTCCTCGAGCTCGCGGCTGACCGCGACCGGCGCGAGCTGCGGCGCCGGGCGGCGGAAACCGACCACGGCGAGGGTGCTGATCACACCGACCACGGTCAGCCCGACGATGACCTGGATCGCGGTTGTCATGCCCGGCAGCAGCGCGTCGGGCTTGGCGACGCCGTCACCGGCGCCGATCACGGCCGAGATCACCGCGAGCATCACGGCACCACCGATCTGCAGGCTGGTGTTGACCAACCCCGAGGCCAGCCCCTGCTCGTGATCGGCGACGCCGGCCGTGGCCTGCGAGTTGATCGACGGGAAGCACAGCGCGAAGCCGAGCCCCAGCAGCAGCATCGTCGGGAGCAGGAAGTTGACGTACGCCATGCCGGGCGACACCCGGAGGAACAGCGCGTACCCGAGGGCGAACGACGTCAGCCCGGCGGCGATCACCAGACGCGTGTCGAAGCGCTGCAGCACCGAGCCCATCTTGACGACGCTCGCGACGACCAGGATGCCGGCCGGCAGGAAGCCGAGGGCCATGGCCAGTGGCGACCAGCCGAGCGCGTTCTGCAGGTAGAGCGTCACGACGAACTGGAACGACACGTACGCGCCGAACATCACGGCACCGGCGAGGTTGGCGTGCACGACGCGAGCCGAGCGCAGGATCCCCAGGCGTACGAGCGGGTGGTCGTGCCGCAGCTCAACGGCGACGAACAGCGCGGCCAACGCGATGGCCGCAGCGAGCAGACCGAGCGTCGCGGCGCTCGTCCAGCCACGGGCCGGCGCCTCGACCACGGCGTACACGAGGATCAGCAGCGATGCCGTGCTGGTGAACGCGCCGACGAGGTCGAAGTGCTTGAGCGACGAGGCCTGACGCTCGGCGCGCGGGACGACCTTGAGGCCAGCGAACAACAGCAGCAGTGCCGCCGGACCAGGCAGCAGGAACGTCATGCGCCAGCCGAGCTCGGTGAGCAGTCCGCCGAAAACGAGACCCATCGAGAAGCCGCTGGCCCCGCAGACGGTGTAGATGCTCAAGGCACGGTTGCGGGCCGGGCCCTCGGCAAATGTCGTCGTGATGATCGACAGACCTGCCGGCACGGTGAACGCGGCGGCGACGCCCTTGACGAAGCGCAGGGCGATCAACGCCAGGTCGTTGCTGAGGAAGGCGCTGACGACCGAGGCGATGCCGAACGCGCCGACAGCGAAGAGGAACACCGAACGACGGCCGAGCAGGTCGGCCGAGCGGCCGCCGAGGAGGAGCAATCCGCCGTAGCCGAGAACGTACCCGGAGACGATCCACTGCAGCGCCGACGGCGACATGTGGAGGTCCTCGCCGATCGACGGGAGGGCGACGCCGACCATCGAGATGTCGAGGCCGTCGAGGAAGAGCGCACCGGCGAGGACGACGAGCAGCACCCAGGTGCGGCTCGACCACCCGGTGCCCTCGGTGACATGGAGGTTGGTGGAGTCAGGCTTGGTGCCTGTCAGGACTGAGGTCATGTCCACCAGTCTCATGCACGTGCATCTAATGCGCAAGCAACTAATGCAAGAACATCTTATGCACACGCGGTGATATGCTTCACACGTGTCCAAGGTGTCCGATGAGAAGCTCGCCCAGTCGTGGCACGAGCTGATGGGTCGCTACAACCAGCTGACCTGCCGACTCGACCGTGAGCTCGGCGCGCAGCACGAACTGACCTCGAGCGAGTTCGAGGTCCTGCAGCTGCTGCACAACGCCGCCGAGAAGGTGCGCATGGCGTTCCTCGCCGAGCAGGTGCATCTCAGCCAGAGCGCGTTGTCACGCCTCGTGAGCCGGCTGGAGAACGACGGGCTGGTGTGCCGCAACACGTGCACCGACGACCGTCGCGCCCAGTGGACCGAGATCACCCCGGCCGGCCGCAAGCGCTACGAAGCGGCCCGACCGACGCATCGCAAGATCCTCCGCGAGGAGGCCGGCGACTGCACGCAGCTCGCGGCCGGCGTGCTGCTGCCCGCCGACCGCTGAGCCTGCGTCAGAGCTTGGTGCCGGCGCTGCGGAGGTTGGCGCACGCCTCGGCGACGCGCGACGCCATGCCGGCCTCGGCAGCCTTGCCCCAGGCGCGCGGGTCGTACGCCTTCTTGTTGCCGACCTCGCCGTCGACCTTGAGGACGCCGTCGTAGTTGGTGAACATGTGCCCGGCGACGGGGCGCGTGAAGGCGTACTGCGTGTCGGTGTCGACGTTCATCTTGACGACGCCGTAGTCGACCGCCGCCGAGATCTCCTCGGGCAGCGAGCCGGAGCCACCGTGGAACACGAGGTCGAACGGGTGGTCCTTGCCGTACTTCTCACCGACGACCTGCTGCGCCGTCTCGAGCACCTCGGGACGCAGCTTGACGCCGCCGGGCTTGTAGACGCCGTGCACGTTGCCGAACGTCAGCGCGGTCAGATAGCGACCGTTCTCGCCGAGGCCCAGCGCCTCGGCCGTGGCCAGCGCGTCCTCGGGCGTGGAGTAGAGCTTGTCGTCGATCGCGCCGACGACACCGTCCTCCTCGCCACCGACGACACCGATCTCGACCTCGAGGATGATGCCGGCGGCGTGGCAGCGGGCCAGCAGCTCCTTGGCGATCTCGAGGTTCTCCTCGAGCGGCACCGCCGAGCCGTCCCACATGTGCGACTGGAAGTAGGGCAGGCCGCCGGACTTGACCCGCTCCTCGGACGCCGCGACGAGCGGGCGCACGAAGCCGTCGAGCTTGTCCTTGGGGCAGTGGTCCGTGTGCAGGGCGACGTTGACGGGGTAGTTCTTGGCGACCTCTGCGGCGTACGCGGCGAACGCCAGCGAACCGGTGACCATGTTCTTGACGGTCGGGCCGGACCAGTACTCCGCGCCGCCGGTCGACACCTGGACGATGCCGTCGCTCTCCGCCTCGGCGAAGCCTGCGAGTGCCGCGTTGAGCGTCTGCGAGGACGAGACGTTGATGGCCGGGAACGCGAAGGACTCGCGCTTGGCCTTGTCGAGCATCTCGGCGTAGACCTCGGGTGTGGCGACGGGCATGCGAATCTCCTGGATGGCTGGCGAGGGGTGCGGAGACCAGTATCCCAGTCCGTCCTACTACTGGCGAGTCACCCCAACGTCAGCCGAGAGCCTTGACGGCGGCCCGGGCGGCGACCTGGATCGGGCTCCACACCGAGGAGAACGGCGGGGCGTACGCCAGGTCGAGCATCACGATGTCGTCGACCGACATCCCCACGGCGAGCGCCGTCGCAGCGACGTCGATCCGCAGGGCCGAGTCCTCGCCGCCGACGATCTGCGCGCCGAGCAGGCGACGCGTCGAGCGGTCGGCGATCATCACGACCGTCATCGTCTCGGGGTCGGGCATGTAGCCGGCGAAGTTCGTCGTCTCGATGCTCACGGTCACGGGATCGAACCCGGCGTCGCGTGCCTGCCGTGCTCCCAGCCCCGTACGGGACACCTCGAGCGCGCAGAACTTCGTGATCGCCGTACGCACGACGCCAGGGAAGTCGATCCGGGGCTGCTGGCCCGTCACGTCGGCGAGGATGCTGTCGGCGGCGACCAGCCCCTGCTTGTTGGCGTGCGTGCCGAGCGGCACGTGGATCAGGTCGCCGGTCAACCGGTCCTGGGTGACGACGCAGTCACCCGCCGCCCAGATGTCGTCGAAGCCGGTCACCCTCTGGTGCTCGTCGACGACGATCCCGCCCTTGGCGCCGAGCGGCAGGCCGGCGGCCGCCGCCAGCGTCGACCGGGCCGTGACGCCGAGCCCGAGGACCACGAGGTCCGCCTCGATCGACTCGTCCTCGGTGTCCACCGCGCCGACGTGGCCGTCGTCGTCGAGCCCGAACCCGGTGACCGCCGTGTCGGCGAGCAGCCGGATGCCGTGCTTGCGCATGGCGGCGGCGACCTGCTCGCCGAGCTGCGGCTCGATGATCGACAACGGCGTGGGCGACCGGTCGACGACGGTCGTGTCGAACCCGCGAGCCACGCAGGCCTCAGCGATCTCGAGGCCGACGTAGCCGGAGCCGACGACCACGACCTTGTCCGGCCGCTTCGCCAAACCGTCGATCAGCGCCTGCCCGTCGTCGAGGGTCTGGACGCCGTAGATGCCCGACCCGTCGATGCCGGGGAGGTCAGGACGTACGGGCTCAGCACCTGTGGCGATGACGAGCCGGTCGTACGCCAGGTCGTCCGCGTCGCGGATCGACACCGTGCGAGCCACCGGGTCGATCGCGGTCGCCTCGGCACCCATCCGTACGTCGATCCCGTTGTCGAGGTGCGCCTGCACGCTGCGCGCGACGAGCGCCTCGGGCGATCCGACCTCACCGGAGATCCAGTAGGGGATGCCGCACGCCGAGTACGACGTCCAGCTCCCACGCTCCAGGACGACGACCTCGTGGTCCTGGGGCAGCGTGCGGCGCAGCGCCGACGCGACGGTCATGCCGGCCGCGTCTCCCCCGATGACCACCACGCGTTGACTCATGCCGCGAGCCTAGAACCTCTTCTCGAACCAGTGGTCCGGGTAGGGGTTGTCGTTGTAGCGCGGGATCTCGACGTAGCCGGCCGCGCGGTACATCGCCAGCGCCTCGGCCAGCGAGCTGTTGGTGTCGAGCCGGACGACGCGATGGCCGAGAGCGAGGGACTCCTCCTCGAGCCGGCGCAGGAGCCGGCCCGCGAGGCCGAGGCCGCGCCAGTCGTGGTGCACCCACATGCGCTTGATCTCGCCGACGTCGTCCGACAGTGACTGCAGGCCGCCGCAGCCGACCACGACTCCCCCACTGACCGCCACGAGGAACCGACCGGTCGCACCGCCGAGGGTCTGCTCATCGGCAGCGCCGGCCGCCACGTCGAAGCCCCCCTCGAACGTCTCGTCCAGCTCCTGGAAGTACGCGGCGACAGCGGTCCGCGCGTGCTCCGAACCCGGATCGACGAGGTCGAGGGAGACGGTGGCGGCGCGGATCAGGCGATCGGCCTGGTCCAGGCTCTCGGCGAGGCGTACGCGCTGACGGTCCGACAGCGCATCGACGAGGCCGTGTGCGAGGGAGTCGGACCGGTCGTCGAGGTCCTGCTGCGCCGCGACGCCGCGCTTGGTCAGGGTCGCGATCCGTCGACGGGCATCGGCCGGGTCGGGGGTGACCGCGATGAGCCCTTCGGACTCGAGCTGCCGCAACAGTCGGCTCAGGTAGCCGGAGTCGAGGTCCATCCGCTCCCGCAGCTCACGCACGCTGCTGCCACCACCCCGGAGCTCGAACAGGAGCCGGGACGGCCCCAGCGGACGGCCGGAGCCGAGGAAGGACTCGTCGAGCACCCCCACGCGCTGCGACCACGAACGGTTGAACCGGCGGAGTGTTGCCACAGGATCGTCGACCATTGTCTGACCTTAGTCAGAGGTTATTGGGGCGGTCAAGACTCGAGGTCGGCGTGCTGGCGGATCCACGTGTGCATCGCGATCGCGGCGGCCGCGCCGGCGTTGATCGACCGGGTCGAGCCGAACTGTGCGATCGAGAGCGTACGTTCGCAGGCCGCCCGCGCCTCGTCGGAGAGCCCGGGCCCCTCCTGACCGAACACCAGGACGCAGTCCCTCGGCAGCTCGGCGGTCTCGATCGGCACCGAGTCGTGCACGTTGTCGATCCCGATCACGACGAGTCCGGCAGCGGCCGCCCATGCGGCGAGCTCGGCGACCGAGGCGTGATGACGTACGTGCTGGTAGCGGTCGGTGACCATCGCGCCGCGACGGTTCCAGCGCTTCTTGCCGACGATGTGGACCTCGGCGGCCGCGAACGCGTTGGCGGTGCGCACGATCGAGCCGATGTTGAAGTCGTGCTGCCAGTTCTCGATCGCGACGTGGAACGGATGGCGGTGCAGGTCGAGGTCGGCGACGATCGCGTCGAGCGTCCAGTAGCGGTAGCGGTCGACGACGTTGCGCCGATCGCCCTCGCGCAGCAGCTCCTCGTCGTAGTGGTCACCGACGGGCCACTCGCCCTCCCACGGGCCGACCCCCACGTCGGCCTCCGGCTCGGTCACGAGGGCGACGCGATCCCGAACTCGTCACGATAGGCGCGGATCGCCGGCAGGTGCTCCGCGTGCCGGCCGGACTCCTCGACGTACGTGACGATCTGGCCGAAGTCGATGATCGAGACGACCGGGACGCCGAAGTCACGCTCGACCTCCTGGATCGCCGACAGCTCGCCGGTGCCGCGCTCCTGGCGGTCGACCGCGACCATGACGCCGGCCACTTGGGCACCCTCCGCGTCGACGATGTCCATGACCTCGCGGATCGCGGTGCCAGCCGTGATGACGTCGTCGACGATCAGCGCCCGGCCCTGCAGCGGCGAGCCCACGATCAGGCCGCCCTCGCCGTGATCCTTCGGCTCCTTGCGGTTGAAGCACCACGGCACGTCGCGGCCGAGCTGCTCGAAGAGCTGGACCGCGGTGGCCGAGGCTATCGGGATGCCCTTGTAGGCCGGGCCGAGCAGCACGTCGAAATCGATGTCGCTGCGATCGATCGCCGCGGCATAGAACCGACCCAGCGCGGCGAGCCGGGCGCCGGTGTTGAACAGCCCGGCGTTGAAGAAGTACGGCGACGTGCGCCCCGACTTCAGCGTGAACTCACCGAACCGGAGCACCTCGTGCTCGAGGGAGAACTCGATGAACTCACGCTGGTAGTCATGCATGGCAGCAAGCCTAGGGCGCGGTCAGTTGGTCGCGGTCGTCCGCTGCTTCTTGTCGTACGTCTTCACGAGCTCGCCGATCACGACGCTGCGGTTGTTGGTGTGGAACAGCTCGGAGCACGTGAGCATCGTGATGAGCCGTTCGGTCGGCTTCCTGTTGCGGGCGGCCGGGTCCGGGACGCGCCAGAGCGGCCACGGTGTCGTGAACGACACCGTGATCGAGGTGCCGGAGTTGCGCAGCCGGTAGGTGTAGATGTTGCGCCGCGTCTCGACGACGACGAGGTCGCCCTTCTTGAGCTTGGGGAACTTGCTGAACGGCTCGCCGTGCGTGACCCGGTGGCCCGCAATGGCGAAGTTGCCGATCTCACCCGGCTTCGCGCTCTTGGTGTCCCAGCCGACGCCGCGCGCGAGGGCACCCTTGTCGAAGCCCTTGACGATCGGCACCTCGTAGTCCTTGCCGAACCGCTTGACCCGCAGCATCGCGATGGCATCGCCCTCGACACCCTTGTCCCACTGGCGCAGGGTCTCCGCCTTGATCTGGGCCTGCTTGTGCTTGGCGACGACATTGGTGCCGATGTACTGCCAGGCGAAGTAGCCCATGACCGCGAGACCGCCGAGCAACAGGAGCACGCCGATCGCGGTCGCGATGCGGCGACGCGGCCGGCCCGGCGGGCGCGCCGGTGCGATCGTGGCAGTCATGCAGGAGATTGTGTCATCCCACCGGTATGCCGATTGCGCTACTGCGGAAAACTCAGCAAACCGTCAGCCGAAGACCTGGCCGGGATCCGGCACCGTGATTGCAGGGCGACGGGCTGGATCCGGGGCCGACTCACCAAGACACCGAGACACGGCGCCGGAAAGAATTGTTGATTATTCGACCAAAACCTCCACACGCTTGTCTTGCTGGCGTAACATTATGACTGCAGGGTCAATGCGCGTTCATGCTGTTGGCGCCTGTTGTCGCCCCACCGTTTCACCCCCCGAGAACGGTGGGGCGACTTATGTCTTCAGTCAGTTGCCCGGCGCGGTTCGCGTCACACCGCATCCAACGTCGCCGCATCCGCCGTGCGGAACGACCGGGCGAACAGCAGCACCAACGGGATCAGCACGAGCGGGATGACGAAGGCCCAGCGCAAGTGGTCCGCGGAGGCGGCCGCCCCAATCAGTCCGCCACCGAGGATCGCGCCGAGGTAGTTCGCGATGTTCATCCGCGCGATCGCCACGTCGAGCGACTTCGCCGGCACCGCGCCGGCCAGCGCCGCGAACGACAGCGGCGCCAGGATCGCCAGCCCGAGCCCCGTCACGAAGAACCCGGCGATCGCCATCGCGGGCACGGCCGCCGTCACCACGACCGCGAGTCCCACGACGCCGACGGTCGTACCCGTCACGACGACCTTGGTGGCACCGACCCTGCGGACCAGGAAGTCACCGCCGAACCGCGAGATCAGCGCACCGGCTTCGTACGCTCCGTAGGCCAGCGGCGCCACGCTCTTGGTCGAGTCGAGTGCGTCCTCGAGGTAGACGCTGCTCCACGTGAGGATCCCGGTGTCGGCGGCGTAGAACAGCAAGATGACAAGGCCGAACACCAGGATCGGGCGCCACGGCAGGTCGAGACCCTTCGCCGACAGGCCGGGGTCGTGCTCCTGGGCCTCGATGAAGTGGGGCGCCGCGACGGCAACCGTGATCCACGTGACGACCGCGATGATGACGAGCGAGACCGCCAGCGGCAGGTCGACCTCAGCAGCTCCGGCGGCGAACAGTGCACCCGCGATGCCGGCGATCGACCACATGCCGTGGAAGTTCGCCATGATGCTGCGCCCGTACGCCTGCTGCACGCGGACGCCCTGCATGTTCATGCCGGCGTCGACCGCCCCGACGCCGAGGCCGTAGACGACGAACGCGGCGATGACCAACGGCAGCGTCGGCGCGATCCCGACGAGCAGGGCACCGAGGCCGATCGTCAGGAGCGCGAGCCGGTAGGCGGCGGCGCTGGTCCGGCGCTCCGCGACCAGCCCGGCGATGACGCTGCCGACGCCGGACACCACGGCGACGAGCACGAGGATGCCGGTGAGGCCGCCGTCGCCGATGTCGAACTTGTCCTTGATCCGCGGCGCCTGAGTGACGATCGCCGCGAACACGAGCCCCTGCAGAGAGAAGCCCGCAGCCACCGCGATGCGCGTACGACTGAGGCTCGTCACGTCGACATCGTAGGGCCGCACGGGGGTCGCCGACGCAGATCGGCAAACCGCCACGACAGGCCTTGCGCCGGTGCTATGTTGCGCCGACCGCTCGACCATCTGGGGGAACCATGTCCTACCCGCCGTACCCCGGCGATCCGCAAGCGGCTGAGGGCTTCCCGCGATACGGTCCGACCGCCGCCCAGGGTGAGCGCCCGCCACTTCCGCCGGGGTACTACTACCCTCCGCAGCCGGAACCCGCGCACGGCCTGATGATCGCGGCGATCGTCATGGCCTCACTCGTCACTGCCGTCCAGGTCATCGAGGCCGGACTGGCGTGGCCGGCTCAGCACACCTACCTCGAGGCTGCGGACAACGGGACCAGGGCGTACGACGTATGGACCCCGTACGACCTGGCAGCACTCCCCCAGTTCCCGCTGCTCATCGCGGCATACGTCGTCACGTGCCTGTGGCTCTACAAGGTCCGGACGAACTACGAGGCGTTCTTCCCAGGGGCCCACCTGGCCCGCAGCAAGGGCTGGGTCTGGGGCAGCTGGGTCTGCCCCGTGGTGAATCTCTGGTTCCCCTTCCAGATCGTCCGCGACATATCTCGTGACCCGCGGCAGTTCAGCGGCAGCGCTGTGCTCGGCTGGTGGTGGGCCCTGTGGCTGATCACCCGCATCACCGACCAGATCGGCCCTGCCCTCGTCACCGGCTCAGAGATCGACACGGGTGCTGTCTCGGCGCTGGGGATCATGGAGACGATCGACGCGTCGATCCTCGTCGGTGCCTTCGTGCTCTGGTTGGCAGCGGTTCGACGCATCGGCCGGCTGCAGGACCAGCTCATGGGCTTCGCCCGCTGACGACGGAAACACGCGGTTGTTCGCAACATCGGAAATGCCTGCACTGTCCACCGACTAGCATCTGCGCATGACCCCGACGTCCCCTGACGGCCCAAGGGTTCCGCGCATGGCGGACGTCGCGCAGCGCGCTGGGGTCTCGCACCAGACCGTCTCCAGGGTCATCAACGGCATGCCCGGCGTACGCCCGGAGACCCGCGACCGGGTGCTCAAGGCGGCCGAGGAGCTCCGCTACCGCCGCAACCTGGCCGCCCGGCTGCTGGCCTCCAGCCGGTCGCGCACCGTCGGCGTCGTGACCTGGGGCACCGAGCAGTTCGGCCCGGCCAACGTCCTGCTGGCGCTCGAGGCCGCGGCGCGCGAGTCCGAGTACCGGCTTGCGACGGTCAACGTCGAGTCGATGTCGCGCGAGGCGTTCCGCGCAGCCGTGACCGACCTGCAGGAGCGGATCGTCGAGGCGATGGTCGTCATCGTGCCCCACGAGACGATCCTGCGAGAGGCGCACTCCCTCGACCTCGACATCCCCACGGTCGTCGTCGAGGGCGACATGTCGCGCACGCCGTTGACCGCCGGCTTCGACAACTTCGAAGGTGGCCGGCTCGCGACACGGCACCTGCTCGACCTCGGGCACGAGACGGTGATCCACCTGTCGGGCCCCAACGGCTGGGCCGAGGCGCACGCCCGCCGCGACGGTTGGCGCGCCGAGCTGGAGAGCCAGAAGCGCCGCATCCCGCCGCTGCGCTGGGGCGGCGACTGGAGCGCCGCGAGCGGCTACCGCACCGGCCTGTCCCTGGCCCGCGAACGCGATGTCACGGCGATCTTCGTCGGTAACGACCAGATGGCGCTGGGCCTGCTGCGAGCGCTCCGCGAGACCGGCCGCCGGGTGCCCGAAGACGTCAGCGTCGTCGGCTTCGACGACCTGCCCGAGGCGGGCTACTTCCTGCCTCCTTTGACCACGATGCGCCAGGACTTTCCCGCGCTCGGGCAGCGGGTCATGGAGGTCCTCTCCCGCGTCCTCGACGGCGAGGACGAGCCCACGGTCGACCTCGTCCCGACGACCCTCGTGGTCCGCAGCTCGACCGCACCGCCCGCTGCGCGCTGACCCCGCGTCGGCACAGGATGTCACTCAGCGAATTCTCAGATGAGGTCCCTCCATGGGACTGCTCGCCGCCCTGGCCGGCATGGTCACCGCGGCCCGCCTCACCGCCGCCAACCCCAAGGCCGGCACCAACTTCGAGCTCGACGCGATCGCCGCCGCGTTCATCGGTGGCGCCGCGGTCACGGGCGGTGTCGGCACCGTGGTCGGCGCGATCATCGGTGGCTTCGTCATGGGTGTCCTCAACAACGGCATGTCGCTCCGGGGCATCTCGATCGACTGGCAGCAGGTCGTCAAGGGCCTCGTGCTGCTCGCCGCGGTCGCGTTCGACGTCTGGAACAAGAAGCGCACGTCGGTCGGCGGTGGTGCAGGGTCCGAGGACGCGTCGACCACGGCGCCACCACCGGACGACCTCGTCGACGAGATCCAGCACGCCGACGTCCCGGGCACGGAAGAGGTCCGTACCTAGCCACCTAGGATCGACCGCATGAAGACCTCCAGCGCCCGCCTGTCAGGTCTCGGCACCACGATCTTCGCCGAGATGAGCGCGCTCGCGCTGCGGACCGGCGCGGTCAACCTCGGCCAGGGCTTTCCGGACACGGACGGCCCGGCCGAGGTGATCGAGGTCGCGGTCGACGCGCTGCGAGGCGGGCGCAACCAGTACGCCCCGGGCACCGGAGTGCCGGAGCTGCGGCACGCGATCGCGGCCCACCAGAAGCGCTTCTACGGTGTGGACGTCGACCCCGACACCGAGGTCGGCGTCACCACCGGAGCGACCGAGGCCATCGCCTCGGCTCTGCTCGGGCTGATCGACCCGGGAGACGAGGTCATCGTCCTCGAGCCCTATTACGACTCGTACGTCGCGGTCATCCAGATGGCCGGCGGCGTGCGCCGGCCGGTGACGCTGCGCGCGCCGGACTTCCGGCTGCCGATCGACGAGCTGCGCGCCGCGGTGTCGCCGCAGACGACCGCGATCCTGCTCAACTCACCGCACAACCCGACCGGGACGGTGCTGCGACGCGAGGAGCTCGACGCGATCGCCGCCGTGGCGGTCGAGCACGACCTCGTGGTGATCAGTGACGAGGTCTACGAGCACCTGACGTTCGACGGCATCCCGCACATCCCGATCACGACGCTGCCGGGCATGGCCGAACGTACGCTGACGATCTCCAGCGGCGGCAAGAGCTTCTCGTTCACCGGGTGGAAGATCGGCTGGGCCACCGGTCCGGCGTCGCTCGTCCAGGCCATGATCGGGGCGAAGCAGTTCCTGACCTACACCTCGGGCTCACCGCTGCAGCCGGCCATCGCGCACGCGCTCGGTGCCGACGACGCGTACTTCGACACGTTCCACAGCCGGCTGCAGGCGCAGCGCGACCAACTGTGCGACGGGCTCGCCGAGATCGGGTTCGAGGTGTACGTGCCTGAGGGCACCTACTTCGCGACGACCGACATCAGACCGCTGGGCTTCGACGACGGCGTCGAGTTCTGCCGCACACTGCCCGGGCTCGCCGGCGTCGTCGCTATCCCGCACCAGGTGTTCTACGACGACGTCGCCGCCGGTCGCCCTCTGGTCCGCTGGGCGTTCTGCAAGCAACCAGCAGTCATCGAACAAGCCCTCGAGAGGTTGCAGGTCCTCGCCACCACCACTCCTTGAGCTTGTCGAAAGGATCTCGAATCACCTGTACGCGGGGGCTCTGGAGGTGCTGCCTTCGGCGCCCTTCTTCAGCATCGGCAGGACCCTCGGGCGTACCAGTTCCGACAGCACGATGACGCTCGTCGACCGCACGACCGAGCCCGACCGGCTGATGTGCAGCAGCGTCGCCTGCAGGTCCTCGTGCGAGGTCGCGGCGATCTTGCACACCACGTCAGCCGTGCCGCTCGTGACGTAGGCCTCGAGCACGTTGGGCAGCGAGTCGAGCTCGTCGGTCACTGCGTCGAGCGATCCCTGCGCGATCTCGAGCGTCACGAACGCCAGCACCGGATGTCCGGCCGCGACGAGGTCGATGTCGGGTCCGTAGCCCGTGATGACCCCGGCGCGCTCCAGCTTGGCGAGCCGGGACTGCACCGTCGCGCGGGCGACCTGAGTGATGCGGGACAGCTCGAGGTCGCCGACGCGAGGATGTTCACGCATCGCCTCCACCAGTGCGATGTCGAGCTGATCCATTGCCGCCTCCGAAGTATGCAGATTGCCAAGACATGTCTCATCCTACCGGCCTCATGTAGCACATGTGACCACCGGTGACTGCGCCGCTTGCCCATCTCGCCACGATGCGTTGATGTGGGTCCATGACCCTCGACCTGACTGACGCAGAACGCCTCGCCCACCTCGATCTCGACCAGCTCAAGCAGCTCGTCGGCCTGGTCGAGTACGACACCGCGACCGACCCGTTCCCGGTCACCGGTTGGGACGCCGTCGTCTGGGCCGTCGGCAACGCCACGCAGGCCGCGCACTTCTACCAGTCCGCCTTCGGCATGGATCTCGTCGCCTACTCCGGCCCCGAGACCGGCAACCGCGACCACCACGCGTACGTCATGGAGAGCGGTGCCGTGCGGTTCGTCCTCAAGGGTGGCGTCGACCCCGACAGCCCGATCCTCGACCACCACCGTGCGCACGGCGACGGCGTCATCGACATCGCCCTCGAGGTGCCCGACGTCGACACGTGCATCGACCACGCCCGCACCCAGGGCGCGACGATCCTCGAGGAGCCGCACGACCTGACCGACGAGCACGGCACCGTGCGCATCGCAGCGATCGCGGCGTACGGCGAGACCCGCCACACGCTCGTCGACCGCAGTGCGTACACCGGCGCCTACCTGCCCGGCTACGTCGAGCGGCGGTCGACGTACGTACGTCCCGCCGATGCGCCGAAGCGGATCTTCCAGGCGCTCGACCACGTCGTGGGCAACGTCGAGATCGGCCACATGGACGAGTGGGTCGACTTCTACAACCGCATCATGGGCTTCACCAACATGGCCGAGTTCATCGGTGACGACATCGCGACCGAGTACAGCGCACTGATGAGCAAGGTCGTGGCCAGCGGCAATCACCGGGTGAAGTTCCCGCTCAACGAGCCGGCCGTCGGCAAGCGCAAGTCGCAGATCGACGAGTACCTGGAGTTCTACCGCGGTCCCGGCGCGCAGCACCTCGCGCTGGCGACCAACGACATCCTCGACACCGTCGACCGGCTCCGCGCCGCCGGGATCCAGTTCCTCGACACCCCGGAGTCGTACTACACCGACCCCGAGCTGCGTGAGCGCATCGGCAACGTACGCGTGCCGATCGAGGAGCTCCAGAAGCGCGGGATCCTGGTCGACCGCGACGAGGACGGCTACCTCCTGCAGATCTTCACCAAGCCGATCGGTGACCGGCCGACGGTGTTCTTCGAGCTCATCGAGCGGCACGGCTCGCTCGGCTTCGGCAAGGGCAACTTCCAGGCGCTGTTCGAGGCCATCGAGCGGGAGCAGGCACTGCGCGGCAACTTCTGAGCCGGGAGACTTCCAGGCGGCGCCCTTGTGGATTTGGCCTGCCGCGACACACTCGAAGGTGAGACGCGTGTGTCATGCGGATCGGGGGAAGGGCAGAGCCATGGAAACAATGTCGAATCTGGAGATGCTGGTCGGAGCGCTCGTCGAGGTGCTCGCGCTCCTCATCGCGTGGGCGATCTATCCCTTCGTCGCCGAGCGCCGGCAGTCACGCCGCAACTAGCCGTTGCGTGGGGCTGGCGGGATCGACGCGTGACGACGGATCAGGTCGTCGCGGCCGTCGTCGTGGTGTTGATCCTGCGTCGGCAGGTCCGGCTCCGCCGGTTGCGGAGGTGGCCCCACCTCGGCATGTTCCTCACCGCCCTCGGCGTCGCCGCGAGCACGATCCTGGTCGTCAAGCACGTCACGAGCCTCGCCGACGACTCCCTGCTCGTCGCGAGCGCGATCGCCACAACAGCGCTCGCCGTCGCGCGCGGGCGCATCATGCGGCTCGGGCGCGACGACGCGGGCCAGGTCGTACGCCAGGGCGGTGCGCTGACCGTGGTGCTGTGGCTGGCCGCTCTGGCGCAACACATCGGCGTCGACGAGCTGCTGCCGCCGGGCGTGGGCGCGGCGACGCTGTCGTTGTTCTTCGGTCTGTCGCTCGTGGCGCAGACCCTCGTGCTCAACCACCGCGCCCGTGACCTGCGCCTGCCCGGCGGCCACGCCGCCGGGGCCTGAGGCAGCGCCCACTACTTTTCGCTGTCGAGCATCGCCATCTGCTCCTCGGCGTAGCGCGTGCCGGCGACCTGGTCGACGGGCATCGCGGCTTCGATCGCCGCGAGCTGCGCGGCGCTGAGGGTCACCTCGGCCGCACCGAGCGTCTCGGCGAGACGTTCGCGCGTGCGCGCACCGACGACGGGGACGATGTCATCACCGCGCGACGCGACCCATGCGATCGCCGCTTGGGCGACCGAGACTCCGGCCTCTTCCGCGATGCCACGCAGGGCGTCGACGAGCTGCAGGTTGCGGTCCAGATTGTCCCCTTGGAAGCGCGGCGTGTGCGAACGGAAGTCCCCCGCACCCGTCTTCGACGGGTCGTAGTGCCCGCTGATCAGTCCGCGCGACAGCACCCCGTATGCCGTGATGCCGATGCCGAGCTCGCGGCAGGTCTCGAGGATCTCGTCCTCGATGCCGCGCGAGATGAGGGAGTACTCGATCTGCAGGTCGCTGATCGGGTGCACCGCGTGGGCCCGGCGGATGGTGTCGGCGCCGACCTCCGAGAGACCGACGTGCCGGACGAACCCGGCCTCGACCAGCTCGGCGATCGCGCCGACGGTCTCCTCGATCGGCACGCTCGGGTCGAGCCGCGCGGGCCGGTAGATGTCGACGTGGTCGGTGCCGAGCCGCACGAGCGAGTACGCGAGCCAGGTCTTCACCGCAGCCGGGCGCGCGTCGAAGCCGAACCATGCGCCGTCCGGCCCACGGAGTGCACCGAACTTCACGCTGATGTCGACGGCGTCACGGTCGCGGCCCTTCAGCGCCTCGGCCAGCAGCAGCTCGTTGTGCCCCATGCCGTAGAAGTCGCCCGTGTCCAGCAGCGTCACCCCGGCATCGAGCGCCGCGTGGATCGTCGCGATGCTCTCGTCGCGGTCGGTGGGCCCGTACAGCGCCGACATCCCCATGAGGCCGAGACCGATCGCGGGAGTCGAGCCGAGCGTGCCGAGTGTCTTGGTGGTCAGTGTCGAAGTCGTCATGCGTCCAGCCTGCGTCGGGCTCTGCGGCGGCAAAAGAGGAGCGTTCAGCCACGGACTGCCGATCCCTGTTTGGGGTTGCGAGCGCGCGCGATGATGGAGGCATGGATCGCAGCTCTCTCGCCGACTTCCTCCGCCGCCGGCGTGAGGCCCTGCAGCCCGCCGACGTCGGGCTCTCGGTCGGACCGCGCCGGCGCGCGACCGGGCTGCGCCGCGAGGAGGTGGCCCACCTCACCGGGATGTCGGTCGACTACTACGCCCGGCTCGAACAGGCTCGCAGCCCGCAACCGTCGGTCCAGATGCTGCGCGCCCTCGCGCGTACGCTCCGCCTGTCCGACGACGAGACCGACCACCTCCATCGGCTCGCCGGTCACGCCGCGCCCGATCGCACGGGCTCGTCGCCGTACGTACGACCGGTCCTGCTCCGCGTCATCGACCAGCTCGAGGACTGTGCCGCGTTCGTGGTGTCCGACCTCGGGGTCGTGCTCGCGCAGAACCGGCTGTCCAAGCTCCTGCAGGGCGACCGCGGCGGACTCACGGGAGTCGAGGCGAGTATGACGTGGCGCTGGTTCGCCCACCCGGAGTCCCGTCCTGCGCCCGTCGAGGACCAGCCCGAGCAGAGTCGCATCCGAGCTGCCGACCTCCGTGCGACCTGGTCCCGGCGTCCTCACGATGCGGACGTCACGGCCATGATCGACGCCTTGATGGCGACCGGCGACGAGTTCGCCGAGATCTGGGCGCGCCACGAGGTCGGCCTGCGCCACCCCACCTCGAAGCGGCTCGTGCACCCGAGGGTCGGGCTGCTCGAGGTCGACTGCGAGACGATGGCGACGGCCGAGGTGGGCCAGACCCTCGTGATCCTCGGTGCCGCGCCGGGCACCGAGACCTACGGCAAGCTGCAGCTGCTGCACGTCCTGGGTGAGCAGCCGCTCGGCGAGCCGGCTCCCGCAGCCACGAAGTAACCTCGCAGGGTGCCTGAGTTCACCGGATTTCCCGTCGCGGCCCTCGACTTCTACGACGACCTCGAGATGGACAACACCAAGACGTACTGGGAAGCCCACCGGCAGACGTACGACACGGCGGTCGCCGCGCCGATGAAGGCGCTCGTCGCGTCGCTCGCCGACGAGTTCGGCGACGCCAAGATCTTCAGGCCCTACCGCGACGTGCGGTTCGCCAAGGACAAGACGCCCTACAAGACGCACCAGGGTGCGTTCGTGCCCAGAGGCCCGGCGACCGGCTACTACGTGCAGGTCGGCGCACCGGGCGTACGTGTCGGCGTCGGCTTCTACGAGGCGTCGTCGCCCCGGCTCGCCAGTATTCGCGACGCGATCGTCGACACGCGGCGCGGCGGCGAGCTCGAGGAGATCCTCGCGACGATGCAGGCGTCGGGCTGGGAGCTCGGCGGCGACCGGCTCAAGACCGCGCCGCGCGGCTTCGACGTCGACCACCCGCGCATCGAGCTGTTGCGCCACAAGTCGATGACGCTGGGCAAGAGCTACGGCTTCGAGCCGTTCATCCACACGCCCGAGCTGCTGGAGCACGTCCGCACCGACTGGCGCGAGGCGACGCCGTTCGTCGAGTGGGTCCTGCGCTACGCCAAGGCCTAGCCGCCCCGCCCACATTGGGCGGGGTCAGACGTGGACCGCCCGCATGCCCGCTTCGTCATAGCGGTCCCCGAGGGTCACGCCCACGGGGGCCGCATCGGCGAGTGCGGCCAGGTCCTCGTCGGTGAGCTCGACATCGACCGCGGCGACGTTCTCCTCCAAGTACGTCCGACGCTTCGTGCCCGGGATCGCGACGACGCCGTCCTGGTGCAGCACCCAGGCCAGCGCGAGCTGTCCCGGCGTGACGCCCTTGGCGCCGGCGAGCGCCCGAACCTTGTCGACGACCGTCAGGTTGTGCGTCATGTTCTCGTCACCGAACCGCGGCATGTTGCGGCGCCAGTCACCCTCCGGCAGGTCCGCCGGCGATGAGATCGCGCCGGTCAGCACGCCACGACCCAGCGGGGAGTACGCCACGAACTCGATGCCGAGCTCGCGCGTCGTGTCGAGGACACCGTTGACCTCGGGGCTGCGCTCGAAGAGGGAGTACTCCGTCTGGATCGCGGTGATCGGGTGCGTCGCGTGCGCGCGCCGGATCGTCTCGGGCGCCGCCTCGGACAGCCCGAGGTGGCGAACCTTGCCCTCGGCGACGAACTCCGCCATCGCGCCGACGGTCTCCTCGATCGGGATGGTCGGGTCGACGCGGTGCAGGTAGTAGAGGTCGATCGTCTCCATGCCGAGGTTCTTCAGCGAACGCTCGAGCGCCCTGCGGGCATAGGCGGGGCTGCCGTCGGGTGGGCCCATGGTGCCGTCGTCCTCGATGTGAGTGGCGAACTTCGTCGCGAGCGCGAACTCGTCACGGCGGCTGCCGATCGCCTGGCCGATGAGCCGCTCGTTGAGGAACGGGCCGTAGATCTCGGCGGTGTCGATCATCGTGACACCGAGGTCGAGAGCGCGGTTGAGCGTCGCGGTCGACTCCGTGTCGTCGCGGTCGCCGTAGAACGCCGACATCCCCATCGCGCCGAGTCCCTCGACACTGGCCTCCAGGCCCTGGGTCCCCCATGCGGTGGTCCTCATTCGTTCACCATCTCCTTGTAGTGGTTGATCTTGCGGTTGATCGCGTCCAGGTGGGTCTGCACCTCGTTGAGCTCCTCGAGCACGTGCTCGCGGTGCGCCTCGAGGATCGCCAGCCGTTGCGGCTCGCTGCCCTCGATCCGGTAGAGGTCGACGAAGCGCCGGATGTCACGGATCGGCATCCCGGTGCGGCGCAGCATGACGAGCGTGCCGAGCCAGCGCACGTCCTCCTCGGTGTAGCGGCGCTGCCCGGACGCGGAGCGTTCGGGACGATGGAGGGACAGCCCCTCCTTCTCGTAGTAGCGCAGGGTGTCGACGCTCAGCCCGCTCAGCTCGGCGGCCGCGCTGATCGTCACGCCACCAGCGGGAACCTCTGTCACAGTCATGCCTTCAGCATGAACCCTGGAGCGCACTCCAGGTCAAATCCTTTCGACAGGCTCAAGGAGCGGCAGCGGGATGCGATCATGGTGCGGTGGCGAACGAGGACCTCGTCCTGCTCCGCAGGGCACGCGACACGATGGACCGTGAGTACGCCAGGCCGCTCGACGTCGAGGCCCTCGCCCGGGTCGCCCTGATGTCGCCCGGCCACTTCTCCCGCAGCTTCCGCGCCGCGTTCGGCGAGACGCCCTATGGCTACCTCATGACCCGGCGCATCGAGCGCGCCATGGCCTTGCTGCGGCGCGGCGACCTGTCGGTCACGGAGGTCTGCTTCGAGGTCGGCTGCGCCTCGCTCGGCACGTTCAGCACCCGGTTCTCCGAGCTCGTCGGCGAGAGCCCGAGCGCCTATCGGGCCCGCGATCACGGGGACGACGAGGGCGTACCTGCGTGCATCGCCAAGGTGCTGACCCGGCCGCTGCGCCGCTGACGGCTACCCGAAAGTAATTTAGGTCTTCCCAAAGTGTGACGTGCGCCACTAGGTTCAGTCCGGGCCCGCTGGGTCGGAGGGAGCACGTCCACCTAGGAGGCACCGTATGTCGCTGGTCACCCGAGCACGTCCACTCGTCGCAGCACTGAGTCTCGCGTTCGCCACACTCACCGTCGTGGCCGCGCCGGCCCATGCCGACGGTCCCGGCAGCGGCACGCCGTACGTCGTGTCGGTCGGCGACTCCTACATCTCCGGCGAGGCCGGACGTTGGGCCGGCTCGTCCAACGACAGCTCCGCGCGGGCCGACGCGGGCGGCGACACGGCGTACTTCGACAACGCCACGAACACCGCCGAGCAGATCAATCGGTGCCACCGCAGCAAGAGCGCCGAGATCTACATCGGCGGCGGCGTGCAGGGCCTCAACCTCGCGTGCTCAGGCGCCAAGACGGCGACATCGGACGGCACCGACTTCAAGCCCGGCCTCGACTTCTACGACAACGGGGCGGGCAAGCAGGGCCAGGCCAAGATGCTGCAGCAGTTCGCCGCGACCCACAACGTCAAGATGGTCGCCGTGTCGATCGGCGGCAACGACTTCAACTTCGCCAGCGTCGTGCAGTCGTGCGTCACGGACTTCCTCACGTCGCCGAGCTGGTGGAAGGACTACTGCAAGGACGACAGCAGCGTCGTCGCCAACTTCACGACCAGCAACGTCGCTGCGGTCAAGACGCGCATCGCCAACGCGTACACCAACATCCGGACCGCGATGCGCAACGCCGGCTATGCCGACAGCTCGTGGACGCTGCTCGTGCAGAACTACCCGTCGCCGGTGCCGGGCGGCTCGGGCTTCCGCTACAGCGAGAGCGGCTACACGCGGCAGAACACCGGCGGCTGTGGCTTCTGGAACGCTGACGCCGACTGGGCCAACAACACCGCACTCCCGACGATCAACAACACCGTGACCGGCGCGATCAGCCAGGCCGGCATCACGAACGCCAAGACGCTCAACCTGTCGTCGACGTTCAACGGCCGGCGGCTGTGCGAGGGCGGTGTCGGCCTGTACGAGGAGGTCGGGCTGGCCAGCTGGACGGCGCCGACGGCGGTCGACCGTACGGAATGGGTCAACCAGATCCGCACGGTGACAACGGCCGGCAGCAGCCCCTACTACATCCAGGAGTCGCTGCACCCCAACTACTGGGGCCAGCTCGCGACCCGCTCGTGCGTCCGCCAGGCCTACAACGCCGGTACGCCCAAGAGCGGCTCCTGCGTGCGTACGGGCACCGGCCTCACCTCGGCCGGCGAGCCCAAGATGACCCTGCAGTAGCGAGCACGCTGAGCCTGACGTTTCGGTCGGGTCGCCACGGCGTTTCCCAGCAGAAACGTCAGGCTCAGCGGGTCAGCGGGTCGGGTCGGGGCCGACCTGCACGAGCAGCTTGCCGAAGTTCTTGCCCTTGAGCAGGCCGATCAGCGCCGCGGGTGCGTGCTCAAGCCCCTCGACGACATCCTCGCGATGGCGCAGCGAGCCGTCGCGCAGCCAGCCGGCGGCATCAGCCTGGAACGCGGCCTGGTGCGTCTTGACGAACTCGGTCTGGATGAAGCCGCGTACCGTGAGGCCCTTGGTCAGGATCGAGGTCATCAGCCGCACCGATCGATCCGGGCCGGCCGGCGGCTCGGTCTCGTTGTAGTGCGCGACCAGCCCGCACACCGGCACCCGGGCGTACGTGTTGAGGCGCGGCAGGACCGCATCCCAGACGTGGCCGCCGACGTTCTCGAAGTACACGTCGATGCCGTCGGGCACCGCGGCCTTGAGGTCGTCGGCGAACGTCGGCGAGCGGTGGTCGAGGGCGACGTCGAACCCGAGCTCCTCGAGCCACGCCACCTTGGCGGCACCGCCGGCGATGCCGACCGCGCGAGCGCCCTTGATGCGCGCGATCTGGCCGACCGCCGAACCGACTGGCCCGGCCGCGGCGGCCACCACGACGGTCTCGCCCGGCTGCGGCTTGCCGATCTCGAGCAGTCCGGCGTACGCCGTGAAGCCCGGCATCCCGAGCACGCCCAGCGCGGTCGAGACCGGCGCCTGGGCGGGGTCGAGCTTGCGCACGTGCGAGGCCACCGCCACGCCGTAGGTCTGCCAGCCGCCGTAGGCCAGCACGACGTCACCGGGCCGGAGTGAGTCGGCCCGCGACTCGACGACCTCGGCGACGATCCCACCCTGCATCGGCTCGCCGACCTCAAACGGTGCGGCGTACGACTTCGCGGCGCTCATGCGGCCGCGCATGTAGGGGTCGAGCGACAGATAGATCGTGCGGAGCAGTACCTCACCCTCACCGGGCGTGGGGATCGGGCCGGACTCGATCGTGAAGTTGTCCGAGGTGGGTTCCCCGTGCGGGCGGGAGGCCAGGAGGACGCGGGTGTTCGGCGCAATGTCAGTCATCACGGTCGACCGTACCGGCGACTCCCAGCGGTGCTGACAGGATGGGGGCATGACCCACGGCACGACCTTCTGGCGCTCGACCGAGGCGGTCCACGACGTCGTCTACTTCGCCCCCGACACCAAGCAGCGCTACGAGGCGATCGGCCTCAAGGGCTACTGGATGGGCTACATGGCTTCGCGCTCGGCCGCCGTCGGGACCCCCGCGCCGGAGCTGGTCGTGGCGCTGTTCCACGGCTTCGCCCCGCGCATGGTGACCCGCGCGCTGCCGGACGCCTGGTCGATGGCATCGCGCGACGACGTGCTGTCGACGAGGTACGCCCTGGCGCGCGACGCACTCGCCCGGGCCGTCGACGGCGTCGACACCGGGCGACTGGCCAAGGAGCTCGCGGCGATCACCCGCGGCATCGACTTCGCCGGCAAGCCGCTCGCCGCGGCGCACCACTCCCTGCCGGAGCCCGCCGACGACCTCGGCCGCCTCTGGCACGCCGCCACGGCGCTGCGCGAGTATCGGGGCGACTGCCACGTCGCGGTGCTGACCTCCGCCGGGCTCGACGGCGCCGCGGCGAATGCCCTGGCCGTCGCCGCAGGTCTCGCCGGCGACCAGCAGCGCAGCATGCGCGGCTGGACCGAGGACGAGTGGGCAGCGGCGATCAGCCGGTTGGCGACGCGCGGCTGGGTCGACGCCGACGGCGCGATCACCGAGACCGGCCGCTCGGCCCGCCAGCAGATCGAGGACACGACGGATCGCGTGTGCGCCGCCGGCATCGACCGCGAGGCCACCGGTCGGATGATCACGATCGAGAAGCCCTTGCTCGCCCTGGCCCGCGCCGTCGAGGCGTCCGGCGCCGTCACGTACCCCAATCCCACAGGCGTACGTCGGCCGTAGCCCCTAACGTGGGGGCATGGCCAAGGCATCGTCGCCCGCGGTGGAGATCGAGGTGGACGACAAGGTCGTGCGGGTCAGCAACCCCGATCGGGTCTACTTCCCGGAGCGCGGCTGGACCAAGCTCGACCTCGTCGACTACTACCTCGCGGTCGGCGACGGCATCGTCAACGCGCTGTACGAACGACCGTGCATGCTGCACCGCTTCCCCAAGGGTCTTGCCGGCGACAAGGTGCACCAGAAGAAGCTGCCGTCGGGCGCCCCGCCGTGGGTCAAGACCGTCAGCGTCCACTTCCCGCGCTACAACCGCGACGTGCACGAGCTCTGCGTCACCGAGCTCGCCTCGGTGGTCTGGGCTGTGCAGATGTCGACCGTCGAGTTCCACCCGTGGAACAGTCGCAAGGCCGACGTCGAGAGGCCCGACGAGTGGCGCATCGACCTCGACCCTGGGCCGGAGTGCGACTTCGCCACGGTCAAGCGCGTCGCCCGGGTCGCCGAGGAGGTGCTCGACGATCTGGGTGCCACCGGCTTCCCGAAGACCTCAGGCGGCAACGGCCTGCACATCTACGTCCGCATCAAGCCCGAGCACGAGTTCAAGGACGTACGCCGTGGGGCGCTCGCGTTCGCGCGGGAGGTCGAGCGTCGGGCGCCCGACGACGTCACGACGACGTGGTGGCGCAAGGACCGCGACCCGGCGCAGCTGTTCGTCGACTACAACCAGAACGCCCGCGACCACACCATCGCGGCGGCCTACTCGGTGCGTGGCTTCCCCGACGGCCGCGTGTCGACGCCGATCCGCTGGGACGAGGTCGACGACGTCGACCCGCACGACTTCACGATCGCCACGGTGCCGGCACGCTTCGCCGACCTCGGCGACCTGCACGGGGGCATCGACCAAGCCGCCTTCGACTTCACTCCGCTGCTGGAGTGGGCCGACCGGGACGAGCACGAGGGTGCCGCGCCGCCGGTCGACCCGGAGGACTGAGCTGGGACGAAAGAATCGGGTCTTGTCCGCCTATAGCCGGACAAGACCCGATTCGCTCGTCTTGCGAGAGGTCAGGCGACCTCGACGTCGAGGACGACGTCGATGTTGCCGCGGGTCGCGTTGGAGTAGGGGCACACCTCGTGTGCCACCGCGACAGCCTTCTCAGCGTCTTCCTGCGAGACGCCCGACAGCTCGACGCGCAGCGTCACGGCGAGGCCGAATCCGCCGAGACCGTTGGGGCCGATGCCGACCTCGGCCGTGACGGCCGAGTCGGTCAGGTCGACACCGTGCTGCGACTTGCTCGCCTTGAGCGCGGAGTGGAAGCACGCGGCGTAGCCGGCGGCGAACAGCTGCTCGGGGTTGGTCGCGCCGCCGGCTCCACCCATCTCGACCGGGATGCGGACGTCGGTGTCGACGAGTCCGTCGGTCGAACGTACGTGACCGTTGCGGCCGTCTCCGGTCGAGGTGGCGACTGCGGTGTAGAGGATCTGCTCGGGCATGTGAACTCCTGGAGGTTGAGGTAGACTAACTAGTACGTCTACATGAATCAAACCACGATCATGGGACGATGACAACCCGAAGGAGGGTGACGATGTCGACCACCGCAGCCCCCGTGCGCGAGCGCATCCTGGACGCCGCCAGCCGTCGCTACTACGCCGACGGCATCCGCGCGGTCAGCGCCGACCGGCTCATCGCCGAGGCCGGCGTCTCCAAGGTCACGTTCTACCGGCACTTCCCCACCAAGGACGAGCTCGTCACGACCTATCTCGCCCAGCAGGTGGCAGCCGTCGAGGACAGCCTCACCGCCAAGCGAGCCGAGCTCCCGGACGATCCGGCCGGCGTCCTCGAGTGGTACGCCGAAGCCGTCGGCTCGGTGATGTGCGCGACCGGCTTCCGGGGCTGCGCCTTCATCAACGCCGCTGCCGAGCTGCCCCACGACCACCCGGGCAGTCGCGTGGTGCGGGATCATCGCACCTGGCTGATCGGCCAGTTCCGCGAGCTGCTCGACCAGCTCGGCGTCGACGATCCGGCCGGCAAGGCCGAGCACCTCATGATGCTGCGCGACGGTGCCATGGTCGCCGGCTACGTCGGGGGCTCACCCAAAGCCGTCGCCGCGACGCTGGTCACGGCGAGCCGCGCCGTCATCGGCCGCTAGGGCGTGTCTAGATCCCCTGCGAGGCGAGCAGCGCCTCGACTGCCGTGCGAGCCGCCGGCGACGCACCGCCGCGGACCACGCTAAAGGCGCCCGCACCGTCGAACATCATCGTGAGCTGGACCGCCAGCACTTCGGGATCAGCCGCGCCGGCGAGCTTGGCCTGCTCCTCGAAGAATGCTGTGAGCTCGAGCTTGTAGCGCCTCGCGGCGACGCTCGCCGGGTGCTCGCGATCCTTGAGCTCCGTGGCGACGCTCACGAACGGGCAGCCGAAGAAGTCCGGCGTCAGCGCCTGCGCGTGGAGCGAGTCGAACACCGTCAGGATCCGATCGCGCGGCAGGGCGTCCGGCGCGGTGTCGAGCCCGGCCATGACGTGCGACGCGCGCGACTTGAGCATCTCGACGAGAACCTCGTCCTTGCTGCCGAAGTGCTGGTACATCGACCGCTTCGACACCTGGGCCACCTCGCACAACCGGTCGACGCCGATGTGGACGCCCTCGCGATAGAACAGCTCCTCGGCGGCAGCCAGCAGCCGCTCGCGGGGCTTGGCCTTCGTGGTCGTCGTCACGACACCAGAATAGAGGCCCGCTTGCGAAAAGTAAACTGATCTGTGTACCCTGCGGGAAGTACACCAATCTGTTTACTTCTCCCCATAGGACTCATCATGACTTCACTCGCCGACCAGACCGTTCTCGTCACCGGAGCCAATCGCGGCATGGGCAAGGAGTACGTCAGCCAGCTGCTCGAGCGCGGTGCGAAGAAGGTCTACGCGGGTGCCCGCGATGCCTCGACGATCGACACGAGCGACCCGAGGGTCGTCGCGCTCCAGCTCGACGTGACCGACGCCGACTCCGTCGATGCCGTGGTTGCCGCGACGCCCGACGTGAACGTCCTGATCAACAACGCCGGGATCGTGGCCGGTGGACCGCTGCTGACCGCAGACCAGACGGCGATCCGCCAGGAGTTCGAGACCAACTACTTCGGCCCGCTCCGCCTTGCCTCACTCCTGGCTGACCGCATTGCCGACAACGGCAACGGCGTCATCCTCAACGTGCACTCGGCCCTGTCCTGGATCTCGTTCGGCGGCACGTACGAGCCGACCAAGGCGGCGCTCTGGAGCGCGACGAACGGCTTGCGCCTGGCGCTCGCGCCTCGCGGCGTCCAGGTCGTCGGGCTGCACGTCGGCTATGTCGACACCGACATGGTCGCCGGCGTCGACGCGCCGAAGTCCGACCCCGCGGACGTCGTCAAGTCCGCACTCGACGGCATCGAGGCCGGCGACTTCGAGGTGCTCGCCGACGAGGTCAGCCACCAGGCCAAGGCTGCGCCGGGCCTGCCGATCGAGGCGGTCTACGCGCAGCTGGCGGCACAGCCCGCCTGATCAGCGACCGGCCTGCTGCCGGAGTCCGGCCAGCAGCAGGTCGAGGCCCGCGCGGAACTGGTCGGCGTCGTCGTGGTGCGCGAACTCGTCCGCGATCTGGTGGACGTACGGGTACTCGTCTGGGTCGAGTGCCCGCCACATGTCGGCGAACCGGGCGAGGTACTCCTCGCGGCCCACACGGCCGTCGAGGATCTCCTGTGGCGGCTCCTGGCCCAGGTCGGCGGCGGTGCCGACCGTGAATCCGACGACCGCCGAGACGGCGTGGAAGCTCTGGCGTGGCGTGAGCTCGAGCCGCAACACCTGCTGACCCAGCAGGTCGTAGAGGCGCAGTGTGTTGGGCTGGAGCAGCGAGTTGCGCATGAAGTAGGCACCCAGCCACGGCCGAGCAACGATCGCGTCGAACATCATGAGGGCGAGGACCCTCAGGTCGTCGACCGGGTCGTCACCGTTCGTGCGCTCCTGGACATCGCTGAGGAGCTGGCCGACCACGTGGTCGGTGGCGCGGTCGAGCAGCTCGTCCTTGCTGGCGACGTACCAGTAGATGCTGCCGACGCCGCCGCCCAGCCTGGCCGCGAGGGCGCGGAAGGTCAGTGCACTGTCCCCGGCCTCGTCGAGCAGTGCGACGGCCTCCGTCAGGACGGCTTCCATGGAGTGCGAGGCACGTTGCCGTCCGCCGGACCGACGTGCTGCCGGGCGCTCTCGCGAAGGTGCCATGACTCCCATCCAACCAGATGTTGTGGATTATCGAACGTTGTTCTATTCTGTGGAACGTTGTTCGATAGTCGAACAGCGTTCGATAGGAGGTGTCGCCATGACCCCCACCACGACTTCCCCGCCGCGGACCTACACGTCACTGCGCGCCGCTTGGATCCCGCTCTCGGCCCTCTGCCTCGCATTCTTCGTCGAGATGGTCGACAACACACTGCTGACGATCGCCCTGCCGACCATCGGCCGCGACCTCGGCAGTGGCACCACAGCCCTCCAGTGGGTGACGGGCGCGTACTCACTGACGTTCGGCGGGCTGCTGCTGACCGCCGGGTCCGCTGCCGACCGGCTCGGCCGTCGCCGCGTCCTGCTGGTCGGGCTGGCCGCGTTCGGCTTGATCAGCCTGTGCGTCGTCGCCGTCAGCACCGCCGGTGAGCTCATCGGCCTGCGCGCCGCACTCGGCATCACCGCCGCTGCGATGGCACCCATCACGAACTCGCTGGTGTTCCGGCTCTTCGACGACCAGGCGCTTCGGATGCGCGCCATGACCGTGATGATCGTCGTCGGCATGTCCGGGTTCATCCTCGGACCGTTGCTCGGCGGCACGGCGCTGGCCCACGTGCGGTGGGAATGGCTGCTCGCCGTCAACGCCCCGATCGCCGTGATCGCATTCGTCGGCGTACGCCGGGGCGTACCGGCTGACCGCCCGGAGGACCTGACCGACGATGCGCTCGACCTGCCCGGTGCGGTGCTGAGCATCGCCGCGATCGGCCTCGCCTGCTTCTCGCTCACGAGCGGCGTCGAGCACGGCTGGCTGTCGGCCATCACCCTGGGGTCGATACTCGGTGCCCTCGCCGCGGGCACCGCGTTCGTACGGCACGAGCGTCGCACCGCGTCGCCGATGCTCGACCTCGGCCTGTTCTCGAACGGCACGGTCCGCGGCGCCGCGATCGCGCAGATCGGCACGTCGATCGCGATGGCCAGCGTGATGTTCGGCCTGATCCTGCACTTCCAGTACGCGTACGGGTGGAGCCCTGTGCGGTCCGGACTGGCCAACCTGCCGCTGATCGTCACGATGATCGTCGCGACGCCGGTGTCGGAGTGGCTCGCCGGGCGGTTCGGTCACCGCATCGCGTGCCTCGTCGGCGCCGGCCTGCTCGCAGGTGCACTCGGCGGTCTCGCCTGGGGCGTCGAGCACGGTTATCTCGCCATCGCCGTCTCGATGGTCGTCATGACCGTCGGCCTGCGCACGGTCATGACGATCTGCGCCGTCGCGCTGGTCAGCGCCATGCCGGAGAACCGTACATCGATCGGCACAGCGCTCAACGACACCGCTCAGGAGGTCGGCACCAGCGTCGGCACCGCCGTGGTCGGCACGATGATTGCGTTGCTCGTGACCACGCGGCTCCCGGCCGGCACGTGGGGCAGCGACCTGGTGGCGTCGTTCTTCCACGGAGAGCGAATCACGTACGCCGTGCTGGCGGTCGTCGTCGGCCTGATCGGCGCCCTCGGCGCACTGACGCTGAGCAACTCGCGCGTGGTCGACGAACTCGCCTGATCAGCGGCGCAGCAGGTAGGCGTCCATGACCCAGCCCGCGTCAGCCTTGGTGGCGGCGCGGGCTTCGTCGATTTCGGCGGCCACGTCGGCCACCGGGCCCGCGACGAGCCGCTCGTGCTCCGTGCCGAGGTTGGCGCCCCACCAGATGTGCCACTCGTCGAACCCGTCGAGGTCGATCCGGGCGCTGAGCATCACAAGGATGTTGTCGGCGCCGGCATCGACTGCCTCGCGCAGCTTGCGGGCCGTCGTGACGGTGATCGGCTGGCCGATCTCGTGCAGGACGATGCGGTGCCGGGCGGCGAGCAGCTGCAGGCTCGAGATGCCGGGGATGACGTCCCACTCGGCCTCGACGTTGCCCCGCGCCAGGACCCGCTCGACGATCCTGATCGTCGAGTCGTAGAACGCCGGATCGCCCCACACCAGGAAGCCGACGTCGCCGGGCTGTTGGAGGATCACGCGCTCGTACGCCTCGGCGCGCGCCTCGTGCCAGTCGCTCACGGCGCCGCGATAGTCAGCGGGGTCAGCGCGGTCGCGCTCCGGGTCACGTACGGCCACGACCTGGGCGGCCGAGCCGACGTGCCGCTTCAGCAGCTCGCGGCGCGCCTCCAGCAACGGGTCGTCGGGACCCTTGTCGGCGACGACGAAGTAGGCCACCGAGTGCATCGCGGCGACCGCCTCGAGGGTCACCTGGTCCGGGTCGCCGGGTCCGATCCCGATGACCCGGATGCGCCTCATCCCCGGTCCTCCAGGTCGCCCTCGATGTCGAGGTAGACCTGCTGCATCGCGGCCAGCACCTCGGGATCGGGATCGGCCCAGAGGTCACGGTCGGCGGCCTCGTTGAGCCGCTCGATGATGCCGCGCAGCGCCCAGGGGTTCGACTTCTTCATGAACTCCTGGTTGACCTCGTCGAGCACGTACTCCTTGGCGAGGGTCTCGTACATCCAGTCGTGGACGACTCCGGTCGTCGCGTCGAAGCCGTAGAGGTAGTCGACTGTGGCGGCGAGCTCGAACGCGCCCTTGTAGCCGTGCTGCTGCATCGCGCCGATCCACCGCGGGTTGACGACGCGGGCGCGGAAGACCCTCGTCGTCTCCTCCTGCAGGGTCCGCGTGCGTACGGCGTCGGGGGTCGTGGAGTCTCCGACGTACGCCTTGGGGTCGGTGCCGGTCAGCGCGCGGACGGTGGCGACCATGCCGCCGTGGTACTGGAAGTAGTCGTCCGAGTCGGCGATGTCGTGCTCGCGGGTGTCGATGTTCTTGGCCGCGACCGCTATGCGCTTGTAGTTGGCGCGCATGTCGTCGGCGGCCGGAGCACCGTCGAGGTCGCGGCCGTACGCGAAGCCGCCCCACGCGGTGTAGACCTCGGCGAGGTCCTTGTCGTCCCGCCAGTTGCCGGCCTCGATGACCTGCAGGATGCCCGCGCCGTACGACCCGGGCTTCGAGCCGAAGATGCGAGTCGTGGCCCGGCGCTGGTCGCCGTGGTCGGCGAGGTCGCGCTGCGCGTGTGCACGCACGTAGTTCTGGTCGTCGGGCTCGTCGAGCTCGGCGACCTGGCGGATCGCGTCGTCGAGGATGCCGATGACGTGCGGGAACGCGTCTCGGAAGAAGCCGGAGATGCGCACCGTCACGTCGATGCGGGGACGGCCGAGCTCGTCGAGCGGGATGACCCGCAGGCCGTTGACCCGGCGTGATGCGGGATCCCACTCGGGCTCGACGCCGATCAGCGCGAGGACCTCGGCGATGTCGTCGCCGGACGTACGCATCGCGGACGTGCCCCAGACGGAGAGACCGACCGAGGGTGGGTACTCGCCGGTGTCGGCGAGGTGACGCTCGATCAGCGAGTCGGCCATGGCCCGACCGGTCTCCCACGCGAGGCGGGACGGCACGGCCTTGGGGTCGACGGTGTAGAAGTTGCGACCGGTCGGCAGGACGTTGACGAGTCCACGCAGCGGTGAGCCCGAGGGCCCGGCGGGGATGAAGCCGCCCTCGAGGGCGTGCAGCACGTGGTCGAGCTCGTCGGTGGTCTTCGTCAGACGCGGCACGACCTCCGTGGCGGCGAACTCGAGGACCCGCACGACGTCGGGCACGTCGGTGAGGTCTCGCGCGGCCGCGGCGTCCCAGTCCGCGTCCTCCATGCCCTGCACGAGGGCGCGCGCCTGCTCCTCGATCTGGTCGATGTCGCCGAGCTGCGAGCCTTCCTTGAGACCGAGCGCAGCACGGAGCCCGGGGACCGCTCCGGTCTCGCCGCCCCAGATCTGGCTCGCCCGCAGGATCGACAGCACGAGGTTGACCCGCGCATCGCCGTGGGGGGCCTGGCCGAGCACGTGCAGACCGTCCCGGATCTGGGCGTCCTTGATCTCGCAGAGCCAGCCGTCGACGTTGAAGATGAAGTCGTCGAAGTCGTCCTCGTCGGGGATGTCGTCGAGGCCCAGGTCGCGGTGCATCTCTGCGGCCCGCATGTGGGTCCAGATCTGCGACCGGATCGCCGGGAGCTTGGCCGGGTCCATCGCGGCGATGTTGGCGTACTCGTCGAGCAGCTGCTCGAGCTTGGCGATGTCGCCGTACGACTCCGCGCGCGCCATCGGCGGGATCAGGTGGTCGACGATCGTGGCGTGCGCACGGCGCTTGGCCTGCGCGCCCTCGCCCGGGTCGTTGACGAGGAACGGATAGATCAGGGGCAGGTTGCCGATCGCGGCGTCCGTGCCGCACGACGCCGAAAGGGCCGCGTTCTTGCCCGGCAGCCACTCCATCGAGCCGTGCTTGCCGAGGTGGACGACGGCGTGGGCGCCGAATGCCTGCTCCACCCACCGGTAGGCGGCCAGGTAGTGGTGCGACGGTGCCATGTCGGGATCGTGGTAGATCGCGACGGGGTTCTCGCCGTACCCGCGAGGCGGCTGGATCATCAGCACGATGTTGCCGGCGCGGATCGTGGCGAGCACGATCTCGCCCCCGGAATCAGACGCAGTGTCGTTGACGAAGAGCTTGCCCGGGGCCGGACCCCACGCCTCGAGCATCGCGTCGCGCAGGTCGGGGTGGAAGCCCTCGAACCACTCGGCGTACTGCGCGGCGGGGATGCGCACGTGGCTCTCGGTCAGTTGCACCTGGGTGAGCCATTCCTCGTCCTGGCCACCGGCCGCGATGAGCGCGTGGATCAGCGCGTCACCGGCCTCGGTGAGGTCGTCGAGCTCCAGACCGGGAATCTCGCCAGGCGCACCGAGGTCATAGCCCGCGTCGCGCATCTCGCGCAGCAGGCGGATCGTCGACACAGGGGTGTCGAGGCCCACGGCGTTGCCGACCCGGCTGTGCTTGGTCGGGTATGCGGACAGCATCAACACGATCTTGCGCTCTGACGGCGGCGTGTGGCGGAGGCGGGCGTGCGCGACGGCGATGCCGGCGACGCGGGCGGAGCGCTCAGGGTCGGCGACGTAGCGCGGCAGGCCGTCCTCGTCGATCTCCTTGAACGAGAACGGTGCCGTGATGATGCGGCCGTCGAACTCGGGGATCGCGATCTGGTTGGCCGAGTCGAGCGGGGTGACGCCGTCGTCGGACGCCGCCCAGTCCTCGCGGCTCGAGGTCAGGCAGAGCCCTTGCAGGATCGGGATGTCGAGGGCCTTCATGCGCTCGACGTCCCAGGCCTCGTCGTCGCCGCCGGCGCTCACGGTGCCGGGCTTGGTGCCGCCGGCCGCCAGCACCGTGACGATCAGGGCGTCGAGCTTGCCGAGCTCGGCGAACAGCTCGTCGGGTGCCGCACGCAGCGACGAGGAGAAGATCGGCACGCCGTACGCCTCACCTGTCGCGTCGATCGCGTCGGCGAGCTGGTGTGCGAACGCGCTGTTGCCGGAGGCCTCGTGGGCTCGGTAGTACAGGATGCCGATCCTGCTCTTCGCTCCTTGAGCCCTGGGGGTCCCCCCGACAGAAGGGGCGTAGCCGTCGGGGGCGCGAAAGGACGCTTCGACAGGCGCAACGTCCGGACGTTCCGCGAGTCCGAACTCCGGCAGCACGGCCGGGGGCTCGAAGCCCTCACCGGTCAGCAGGATCGTGTCGGAGAGGAACGCGTGCAGCTGGGCGAGATTGGCCGGACCACCCTCCGCGAGGTAGACGTGCGCGTCGGCGCAGACGCCGATCGGCACGGTCGACTGCTCCATGAGCTCGGCGTTCGGGCTCTGCTCGCCGCCCAGCACGACCATCGGCTTGCCTGTGGCCCGAATGCGTTCGAAGCCCTCGCACAGGTCCTGCGGGGAGCCGAGGATGCGGGCGACCACCAGATCGGCCGACTCGATCGCCGCAGCCATCTCCTGGTGCCCGGGGCGAGCCGGGTTGGCGTAGGTGTAGTCCGCACCGCTCGCGCGGGCCGACAGCAGGTCGGTGTCGGACGTGGACAGCAACGCGATGCGCGTCATGTTCCTCCTCGGGGTTCTCGCCCCGTTGTGGTGGGAGTCGCCGCGGTCAGTGTCTGGCTCGTCCGAAGACTCACAGTGGCGGAACCGCCCCGGGCTTGCACCGGAGTTCCTGCATCCGCGGCAAACGGATGGGCTCAGCCTACCGGCCCACCGCCCGGGCTCGACCCGGCAGACCGCCCGGTCGGTAGGGTCGGTGCATGACTGAGCGCATCGAGGCCGAGCGCTTCATCCCGGCCTCCGCCGCCGAGGTCTTCGCAGTCCTGTGCGACCCGCAAGGTCACGTCGCGATCGACGCCTCCGGCATGCTGCAGGACGCCGACGGTGACGTGGTCGAGGCAGCCGGCGACACGTTCGTCGTCCACATGGACCGGGAGTCGCTCAACGACATCCCCGACTACGGGAAGTACGACGTCACGGTCACGATCGAGGAGTTCCAGCGCGATCGCCTGATCTCGTGGTCGATCCTCGGCAAGGTCCGTCCCGGCATGGGACACACCTACGGCTATCGCCTCGAGCCGGCCGACGGCGGCACCCTCGTCACCTCGTTCTACGACTGGTCCGACGTCAGCCAGGACTGGAAGGACTCCGGCATCTTCCCGGTCGTCTCGGTGACCAACCTGAGCGGCACGCTCGGCATCCTCGACCGGACCGTGCGCCGCGGCTATCCGCGAGGATGATGTGACACTCCCCCCGACACCACCCAGGAGCACCCAGTGACACTCGCCAGGACCCACACCGACGTGCTCGAGCTCGGCAGCGCGATCGTCGTCGGCACCGACGGCTCGTGCGTCACCAATCCCGGGCCGACCGGCTGGGCGTACGTCGCGGACGACGGCGCCTCGGCGTGCGGCGGGCTGCTGCAGGGCACCAACAACATCGGTGAGCTGCTGGCGGTCGAGAACGCGCTCCGCGACTTCGCCGACCGGCCGCTCGTGATCCAGGCCGACTCGTCCTACACGATCGGCTGCTCCACGACGTGGGCCAGCGGCTGGGCCCGCAACGGCTGGCGCAACTCCAAGAAGGAGATCGTCGCCAACGTCGAGATCGTGCAGGCGATCTACGCGCTGATGCAGGCCCGCCGCGACTCCGGTGCACCGGTGTTCTTCCAGAAGGTCAAGGCACACCTCACGGACCTCACGGTCTGGCCGCTCAACGTCGCCGCCGATGCGCTCGCGGGCCAGGCCTCGGCCCGGGCTGCGCGGGGCGACGTCTCTGAAGTTCGTACGACAGGGCTGCTCAGCGGCACGAATGGATGACCACCGGCCCGGATGACGCGGCGCTCGACCTCGCTGCCGAGGTCGGGCCGTTCTTCGTCCTGGATCGCTGGGCGCCTGACGCGGGGTGGCGGCCGCTGCGTGAGCTCACCGAGTCCGATGTCATCGCCGGCCGCGTGGCGGCGGCCCGGGAGATGCTCGCCGAGCGGTCACGCGTCGCCGTCGCCGAGATCGAGGAACGCGCGACCGCGTCGATCGTGTTCCTCGGCCTTGCCGCCCGACTCGTGTCGCCCGCCTTCGCCTCGGCGGTGCTCGCCGAACGGGTCCCGCATCTGCTGCTCGATGAGCTCTGGTGGCGGCCGGTCGTCGGCGGCCCGTGGCCCCTGGCTCGCAGCTCGGTCGGCGAGTCGACCGCCGGCGAGCTCGCCGAGGACCTCGACGCCCGCATCCTGCAGCCGATCGTCGCGCCGGTGCTCGATGCGTTCGGTCGCACGTACGCGGTCTCGCCGCAGGTGCTGTGGGGCAACGTCGCCTCGAGCCTTGCGGGCGCGCTGACGATGCTCCGCGCCGCGCGGCCCGATCGCGCGGAAGCCGCCACGCAACTGGTCGGACAGCTCCTCGACCACGGCACGCTCGCCGGGACGGGCGACCTCGACCCGGCGGGGCCGTCATTCGTACGCCGCTCGTGCTGCCTGTTCTACCGCGTGCCCGGCGCCGGGATCTGCGGCGACTGCGTGCTCGACGAGGCTCCGAAGCCCGCGTGACACCATGACGGGGTGACGAACCGCTCCCATCCCGACCGCTGTCCCGGCGTCCTGCGACCCTGGATCGCGGACGACGGCGCGATCGTACGACTGCGTCTCATCGGCGGCGTGCTGCCGACCTCGGCGCTGCGAGACCTGATCGGCATCGCAGCGGATTATGCCGACGGCACGCTGCTGCTGACCAAGCGTACGAACCTGCAGCTCCGCGGCATCGAGCACGCCGATGGCTGTGTGCCGGCGGTGCTGGTCGATGCGATCGCCGAGTCCGGACTGCTGCCCTCGCCGAGCCACGAGCTGGTGCGCAACGTCATGGTGTCGCCGCTGACCGGACGCGTCGGTGGCCGAGCCGCCCTGCGTCATCTGGCGCACGAGCTCGACCGACAGCTGTGCGCCGAGCCGGACTTCGCGGGGCTGGCCGGGCGCTTCCTGTTCGTCCTCGACGACGGCCGCGGCGACATCGCCTCACGGTCGCTCGACCTCGGCCTGATGGCCGTCGACGCCGAGACCGTGCAGCTGCGTGTCGGCTCGAAGCATTGGGGTCCCCTGGCGTCGCTCGACGAGGCACCTGAGGCCCTGCTGTCGTACGCCGAGGGGTTCCTGCGGCATCGCGGCGAGGGCGAGACCGCCCTGTGGCACCTCGACGAGCTGCCCGAAGGCGGCGCCGAGCTGCTCGGCACGCACTACGCCCGCGATCTCCGGACCCAGGTCAGCGCGCTCCCGCCGCCGTACGGCATCATCGCGCAGGACGACGGCCGCAGCGCCGAACATCTCGCGGTGCCCGACGGCCTGCTCACCCCTGAGCTCGCGGCGACGATCCTGGATCGCGCCGGCACCGAAGTGATCGTGACGCCGTGGCGCAGCATCGTCATCCCCGACCTGGAGAAGGTATGAAACGACCAACGCGCCACTACGACTACGTCGCCGACGGACCGGCGATCTACGTCGACTCGTTCGCAACGATCCGCGCCGAGGCCGAGCTGTCGCACATCCCGGCCGACGCCGAGAAGGTCGCCGTACGCATGGTGCACGCCTGTGGACAGGTCGACCTGACGCGCGACCTCGACATCCATCCCGGCCTCGTCTCGGCAGCGCGCGACGCGCTCGAGTCAGGCGCCCCGATCCTGACCGACGCCACCATGGTCGCGTCGGGCGTCACCCGCGCCCGGCTGCCGAAGGACAACGAGGTGCTGTGCCTGCTGCGTGACGAGCGGGTGCCGACGCTGGCCAGGGAGTGGGCGACGACCCGCTCCGCCGCCGCGGTGTCGCTGTGGGAGGACCGGCTCGAAGGGGCGGTTGTCGCGTTCGGCAACGCCCCGACGGCGCTGTTCCACCTGCTCGAGATGCTGCTCGACGGCGCACCCCGACCGGCCGCGATCATCGGCACGCCGGTGGGGTTCATCGGCGCCGCCGAGTCCAAGGAGGCGCTGGCGGCGTTCTCGTTGGGCATCCCCTATCTCACGGTGCACGGCCGTCGCGGCGGCTCGGCGATGGCCGCCTCGGCGCTCAACGCGCTGGCCCAGGAGCGCGAGTGACCGGCCGCCTCTACGGTGTCGGGCTCGGCCCCGGCGACCCCGAGCTCATCACGCTCAAGGCCGCCCGGCTGATCGCCGACGCGGACGTCATCGCCTATCACGCCGGCGTCGGCAAGCAGTCGAACGCACGACGGATCGCCGCCTCGCTCATCCCCGACGGAGTCGTCGAGGAGGAGCTCCGCTACCCGGTGACCACCGGCGAGACCGCCCACACCGGTGGCTACGCCGGAGCAATGGCGGAGTTCTACGAGCAGTCGGCGGCGCGGCTCGCGGTGCACCTCGAGGCCGGGCGTACGGTCGTGGTCCTCGCCGAGGGCGATCCGCTGTTCTACGGCTCCTACATGTACATGCACGACCGACTCTCGGACCGCTTCGAGACCGAGGTCGTGCCCGGCGTGACGTCGTTCGCGGCAGCCACCGCGACCACCGCATCGCCGCTCGTACGTCAGACCGACGTCCTCACGATCCTGCCCGGCACCCTCGACGAGCCCGAGCTGGCGCGCCGCCTCGCGGACACCGACGGCGCGATCATCATGAAGCTCGGCCGCACCTTCTCCAAAGTCGTCTCGGCACTGCGTCAGGCCGGGCGGCTCGACGGTGCGCTCTACGTCGAACGCGCCTCGATGCCCGAAGAGCGCTGGCTGCCGGTCGCCGATGTCGACCCGGCGACGGTGCCCTACTTCTCCCTGATCGTCGTCCCCGGCGACACGAGTGATTCTCGCCGGTCGAGTGGGGCGAGGAACGAGCCCCGTATCGAGACCAGCGAGAACACCGCAGCAACCCTCCTCGTCATCGGGCTCGGGCCCGGCCCCGATCGCTGGATCACCCCCGAGGTCAGCGAGGCGCTCGCCGAGGTCGACCACGTCGTCGGCTATGCGCCGTACGTCAACCGCGTCCCGCAGCGTGAGGGCCTCACCCGCCACGCCTCCGGCAACACCGTTGAGGTCGACCGTGCCCGCCTCGCCCTCGACCTGGCGCTCAAGGGCGAGCGGGTCGCCGTGGTGTCCGGGGGTGACGCGGGCATCTTCGGCATGGCCGCCGCTGTGTTCGAGGCGGCCGGCGACGAGGCGTACGCCGACGTGCCGATCCACGTGCTGCCGGGGCTCTCCGCGGTGCAGGTCGTCGCAGCGCGGGCCGGTGCGCCGATCGGCGGAGACTTCGCGGTCATGAGCCTGTCCGACCGGCTCAAGCCGTGGGCGCTGATCGAGAAGCGGCTCCGTGCCGTCGCCGACGCCGACCTCGTGCTCGCGCTCTACAACCCGGCGTCCCGCTCGCGCACGACGCAGGTGGCCGACGCCCAGGCGATCCTGCTCGAGCACCGCGCGCCCGGCACCGTCGTCGTCATCGGGCGCGATGTCGGCCGCGACGAGGAGTCGCTGACGGTGACCACTCTGGCCGACCTCGACCCGGCCTCGATCGACATGAAGTGCCTCCTGATCATCGGCGCCTCAGGCACAATGGCGACGAGTGCAGGGCAGGTCTGGACCCCGCGCTTCACCGACTGAACGAGACCCGGGGGCCGTCTGACAGGATGTCACTCATGACTGAGGTCACACCGGCAGGGCGCGTGGCACGCCTGGCGATGTACGCCTTGTGCGTCGTGATGGCGTCGAGCGGCCCCGGCTTCCTGGCCCTCAGCCTGCTGCTGCACGCCGATCTCTGGGCGGGCTTGCTCATCGGCGCCTTGCTGACCCTGATCCTCGTCCCGCTCGGCGTCGCGATGTGGAGCGACGTCCGCAGCACAGCACGCCGTATGCGCCGACTGACCGCCGCCGGCGTACCCGCCACGGCCGAGGTCATCGCGGTCAGGCCCACGACGTACGACAGCAACACCCGCGTCGAGCTCAGGCTCTGGATCAACGCACCGGGCGTCGAGCCGTTCGAGGCGAGCCACACCCGCGACGGCGGCTCGCGCCTGGAGGTGGGCACCACCCTCGGTGCCGTGGTCGATCCCGACGGTCGCCTGTACGCCGTCGTCTAGTTCAGCGCCGCTTGGCCGAACGGTCGCGGGCCGGGTCGTAGAGGTACGACTCGCCGCCGCGTACGTCCTCGGCCAGCGCCTTGCCGACGAGGATGACCGCGGCCTGCCGGAGCCCGGCCGCCTCGACGTGGTCGGCGATGTCGCCGAGAGTGCCTCGCAGCACCACCTGGGTCGGCTGGCTCGCATTGGCGACGACGGCGACGGGGCAGTCGGCGCCGTACGACTCGGCGAGCTCGGCGGCGAGCGTACGGGTACGGGTGATCGCCAGGTGCAGGACGAGGGTCGAGCCCGTCGCGGCGAACCCGGCCAGCGCCTCGCCCGACGGCATCGCGGTGGACCGCGCCTGCGTACGGGTGAGCACGACGGACTGCACGACCTCCGGCACGGTCAGCTCAGCACCGAGCAGCGCGGCCGCTGCGGCGTATGCCGGAACACCGGGTGTCACGTCCCACGGCACGCCGTGCGCGTCGAGCCGTTTGGCCTGCTCGTGGAGGGCGGAGTAGATCGAGGGGTCGCCGGAGCACAGGCGTACGACTTCGAGTCCGGCGGCATGGGCGTCGACGATGTGCGCGGTGATCTGGTCGAGGTCGAGGTCCTGGGTGTCGACCAGCTGAGCGCCGTCGGGGCAGTGGTCGAGCACGGCGTGGTCGATGTAGGTGCCGGCATAGACGCAGACGTCGGCGGCGTTGAGCAGCGCCACCGCGCGCAGGGTCAGGAGGTCGGCGGCACCCGGCCCGGCACCCACGAAGTGCACTGTCATACGTCGGCCTTCGTGACGGCCAGTTGTGTGATGGCGCGGGCCGGGGTCCAGCCGGTGAACGAGCCGATCGGCGCCGCGTGCTCGACGTGGAGGCGGGTCAGCTCGCCGCCGAGCTGTGCGTAGCGGACCGCGAGCACGGCCTCGGTCTCGAGCGTCACGCCGTGCACCACGAGGCGTCCGCCGGGGCGGAGCGCTGACCAGCAGGCATCGAGCACACCCTCCTCGGTCGCGCCGCCACCGATGAAGATCGCGTGGGGAGCCTCGAGGTCCGTCAGCGCTTCAGGGGCGTGGCCGGTCAGCACCTGCAGGGCAGGGACGCCGAGCGCGTCGGCGTTGCGGGCGATGCGTGACGAGCGGTCCTCGCGGGCCTCGATCGCGATCGCACGGCAGGTCGGGTGAGCACGCATCCACTCGATCGCGACGGAGCCTGCGCCGGCGCCGACGTCCCAGAGGAGCTGCCCCGGCAGCGGTGCGAGGCGGGCGAGGGCCGAAGCGCGTACATCCCGCTTGGTGATCTGGCCGTCGTGGTCGAAGGCGCCCTCGGGCAGTCCGGCGGTGAACCCGAGGACCGTTGCGCCGGAGCTCACCAGCTCGACCGCGACGACGTTGAGGTCGGGCGCCGACTGGTCACCCCACGACGCCGCGACGCCGTCCGTGCGTGACTCGGTCTCCGACCCGAGATCGGCGAGCACTGTCAGCGGGCTGGCGCCGTATCCGGCTGCCGTGAGGAGTCCGGCCACCTCGGCGGGGGTCGACCCGTCGGAGGAGAGCACGAGCAGCCGCAGGCCGGGCGCGAGGGACCGGGCCACGAGGTGCGGATCGCGGCCGACGAGCGTCACGACCTCCGTCGACTCGGCGGACCAGCGCATACGGGCCCGGGCGAGGGCGACGGAGGAGAGGGCGGGCACGACCTCGACGGAGTCCTTGCCGAGCAGGTCGACGAGGGTTGTGGCGATGCCGGAGACGAGCGGGTCGCCGGAGGCCAGCGCGACGACGTTCTTGCCCTGGTGCTGCTCGAGCAGCGCGGGCAGGCCCTCACGGAGCGGCGACGGCCAGGGCTCACGCGTTTGGTCCGCGTCCGCCCCTGAGCCTGCACCCCCGCCCGCTGAGCCTGTCGGAGGGAGCATCGCGAGGTGCCGCTCACCGCCGAGCACGACGTCAGCAGCCTCGACCAGCTCCCGCGCTCGCGCGCTCAGACCGGTCCAGCCGTCCGCGCCGATCCCGACGACCGTGACCTGTGTGCTCATGCGGCTGACGATATCTGCCGAACGCGTGACACGAGTCGGCCGATGGGCTTATCGTTTGTCGTTAATAACGACTATCGATAAGGACTCGCCGTGAAGCAGCCCCAAGTGCGCGATCCGCTGGGCCCCCTCGACACGATCACGAGAATGTTCGCCGGCCTCCTGCTGACCTTGCTGGTCTTCGGGGTGGCGTTCACCATCATCGGCGACGACGTCAGCGTCATGGACATCGGCAGCGACGAGGTCTGCGTCACGACGAACAGAGTGTCAGGCGGCGAGCCGGTGGGCGTGGACAAGCTCGAGCGTCAGGGCCTGGGCATCCGCAAGCACGTGAGTGTCGTCTCCAGCGGCACATTGATGTGCGACCAGGAGCCCGGCACGAAGGCACACACGTTCAGCGTCCTGACTGCGCTCCCGACCTACGTCGTGTTCCTCGGGTTCCTCCTGCTCACCCGCCGCACCATCCGTCATGCCAGGCAGCACGGATTGTTCTCCGTGGCGCTCGCCGAGCGGATCGAGCGGCTGGGCTGGCTTCTCCTGTTCGGCCTGTTCGGCGCCGCACTGATCGAGTGGCTCGCCGAAGGGCAGCTGCTCTCAGCCATGCTGCGCGACTCCGGCTGGTCGAGCGGCTCGTTTAGCGTCTCGGTCCCCGGCATCATCGGGGCGTACGGTCTGGTCAGCATCGGCCGCATCATGAGCCACGCGGCGGCGCTGCAGGCGGACTCCGACGCAACGATATGAGCGACCACCGCATCCGCATCACGCTCGACGAGATGCTCGAGAGCCGCGGCATGACCCTCACCGAGCTGTCCGCCGCGGTCGACATCTCGCTGGTCAACCTGTCGATCCTCAAGACCGGCAAGGCCAAGGCCATCCGCTTCAGCACGCTGACCCGCATCTGCGAGGTGCTCGACTGCCAACCCGGCGACCTACTGGCATACGACGACAACCGTTAGTCTTGCGATCACAGTCTCGAGGTGCCCCTCACGGGGAGAATCGGGAAGCCGGTGAAAATCCGGCACAGGGCCCGCTGCGGTGACCCAGGCCCGACCTGGGAAGTCCGAAGACCGGCCTCGAGGCTGACTGGCGGACGCAACCGTGCCCGTCATCGATGGCAGATCGAGCGGGAGCCCCATATGCCACAGCACTATCCGTTCAGCGCCGTCGTCGGATCCGACGACATGGCGCTCGCCCTCACCCTCTCGACGATCTCGCCCGCTATCGGCGGCGTGCTCGTGCGCGGCGAGAAGGGCACCGCGAAGTCGACCATGGTCCGCGCGCTGGCCTCGGTGCTGCCGCCGATCGACGTCATCGCCGGCGACAGGTTCTCGACCGACCCCCGCGAGTCCAACCCTCTGTCGCCCGACGGCCCGTTCGCCGCGGACGTCGACGTCGAGACCCGGCCCGTACGCCTCGTGGAGCTGCCGGTCGGCGCCACGGAGGACCGCGTGCTGGGTTCGCTGCACCTGGAGAAGGCGCTGTCGGACGGCGTCACCGAGTACGAGCCCGGGCTGCTGGCCCGCGCGCACCGCGGCATCCTCTACGTCGACGAGGTCAACCTGCTGCACGACCACCTCGTCGACCTGCTGCTCGACGCCGCCGCGATGGGCCGGTCGACGGTCGAGCGCGACGGGGTCTCGGTCGAGCATGCTGCGCGCTTCGTCCTCGTCGGCACGATGAACCCTGAGGAGGGCGAGCTCCGTCCCCAGCTACTCGACCGGTTCGGCCTGACGGTCGAGGTCGCGGCGCCGCGTGATCCGGAGACTCGCGTCGAAGTCGTACGCCGCCGGCTCGCGTACGAGGCAGATCCCGACGCGTTCGCGGCGACGTACGCCGAGGACGAGGCGACGCTGACCGACCGCATCCAGGCTGCACAGAAGCTCGTCGACCAGGTCGACCTCAGTGAATGGGCGCTGCTCAAGATCGCCGAGGTGTGCGCCGCGTTCGAGGTCGACGGCATGCGCGCCGACATCGTCACCGCTCGTGCCGCCGCTGCTCATGCCGCGTGGAACGGACGTACGAGCGTGCTGCGCGAGGACATCCGCGCCGCCGCCCGGCTCGCGCTGCCGCACCGCCGCCGGCGCAACCCGTTCGACGCACCCGGCATCGACGAGGACCTGCTCGACCAGATCCTCGGCGACGACGAGCCGCCGCCGGAGCCCGAAGGTGACGGCACCGACGACGTCGAGACCCAGGAGTCCGAGCCTTCCGAGTCCGACTCCCCCTCCGAGCCCGGCTCCGATCCCGCTGAGCCTGACGTTTCTGCGCAGGATCGCGGCGAGTCACAGCAAGAACGTCAGTCTCAACGGGAAGCCGAGCAGCAGCAGGGCGGCACGTCCGAGGTCACCGTCGCGGCTCCGCAGCAGCCCTATCGGCCCAAGCTGTTCACCGTCGGCGGCACGGGTGCCGGCGAGTCCGGCAAGCGTTCGCGGGCGATCACCGAGACCGGCCGGCGCATCGGCGCCCAGAGGCGTACGAGCCAGGGCGGCTCGATCCACCTCATGGAGACGATCCGCGCCGCGGCACCGCACCAGCACGCCCGCGGCCGCACGGGCAGCCTCGAGTTCCGCGCCGACGACCTGCGGCTCGCGGTCAAGGAGGGGCACGAGTCCAACCTCATCCTGTTCTGCGTCGACGCGTCCGGCTCGATGGCCGCCCGCAAGCGCATGGAGCAGGTCAAGACCGCGATCCTGTCACTGCTGATGGACGCCTATCAGCGCCGCGACAAGGTCGGCCTCATCACGTTCCGCCAGGACGGTGCCGAGCTGGCGCTGCCGCCGACCGGCTCGATCGACATCGCCGCGACCCGCCTCGCCGAGCTGCCGGCCGGTGGACGTACGCCATTGGCCGAGGCGCTGCTCAAGACCGCCGACGTGCTGCGCCTGGAGCGCGTACGCGATCCGCGCCGCCGACCGTTGCTCGTGGTGATCACCGACGGCCGGGCGACGTACGGCGACAACGCCCTCGCCCGGGCGCACCACGTCGCCAAGCACCTCGGCGCCACCGGCCTTGCGAGTCTCGTCATCGACTGCGAGACCGGGAAGTTCCGCATGGGCCTCGCGTCGCAGCTCGCGGATCACCTGATGGCCGAGTACGTCCCGCTCGGCGAGGTCAGCGCCTCGGCGCTCACCGACGTCGTACGCTCCGGCCTCCACGAGACGGGAGCCGCCTGATGCCCAAGGGTCAGCCGGTCGCCGTCCCCGACGACGGCCTCACCACCAGGCAGCGCCGCAACCGGCCGCTGCTGATGGTCCACACGGGCGACGGCAAGGGCAAGTCGACCGCCGCGTTCGGCCTCGCGATCCGCTCGTGGAACCAGGGCTGGAACGTCGGAGTCTTCCAGTTCGTCAAGTCCGCCAAGTGGCGCATCGGCGAGCAGACCGTCCTCGAGCGGCTCGGTGAGCTGCACGCCGAGACCGGCGAGGGCGGGCCGGTCGAGTGGCACAAGATGGGCTCGGGCTGGTCATGGTCGCGCAAGGAGGGCTCCGACGAGGACCACGCCGCCGACGCCGCCGAGGGCTGGGCCGAGGTCAAGCGCCGCATCGCCGCCGAGACGCACGACCTCTACGTGCTCGACGAGTTCACCTATCCCATGAAGTGGGGCTGGGTCGATGTCGACGACGTCGTCGAGACCCTCGCCAACCGGCCGGGCCGACAGTACGTCGTCATCACCGGCCGGGGCGCCGACCCCAAGCTCGTCGAGATCGCCGACCTCGTGACCGAGATGAAGCACGTCAAGCACCCGTTCGACAACGGCCAGAAGGGTCAGCGGGGCATCGAATGGTGAGCCTCCCCCGACTCGTCATCGCCGCCCCGGCTTCTGGCCACGGCAAGACGACCGTCGCGACCGGGCTGATGGCGGCATTGTCCCGCGCCGGCCACGACGTCTCGGGCCACAAGGTCGGCCCCGACTACATCGACCCCGGCTATCACGCGCTCGCCACCGGCAAGCCCGGCCGCAACCTCGACCCGCACCTCGTCGGCGAGGAGCGCCTCGTCCCGCTGCTGCTGCACGGTGCCCGCGGCGCAGACCTCGCGATCGTCGAGGGCGTCATGGGCCTGTACGACGGGCAGATCGGCGGCGAAGGATTCGCGTCGACCGCACATGTCGCCACCGTCACGCGTACGCCCGTCGTCCTCGTCGTCGACATCTCGCACGCGTCGCGCTCGATCGCCGCGCTGGTGCAGGGCATGGTCGCGTTCGATCCTTCGGTACGTATCGTCGGCGTGATCCTCAACAAGGCGGGCTCGCCGCGGCATGCCGGCGAGGTCGTCAGCGCGCTCGAGTCGACCGGTCTGCCGGTGCTCGGTGTGTTGCAGCGCGACGACGGGATCGTCGCGCCGTCGCGGCACCTCGGGCTCGTGCCGGCTGCCGAGCGCGACGACGCCGCCCATGCGTTGGACCGGTTGGCCGCGCAGATCGCCGAGAAGATCGACCTCGAGCACCTCCTGGCGCTGGCCCGATCGGCGCCGGACCTCGAGGCCGAGCCGTGGGAGGCGAGCGAGCAGATCAGCGTGCCGAGCGAAGAACGACCCGTCGTTGCGATGGCTGGGGGTCGGGCGTTCACGTTCCGCTATGCCGAGACCGAGGAGTTGCTCCGCGCAGCCGGCTGTGACGTCGTGACCTTCGACCCGCTCACCGACGTGGCCCTGCCCGAGGGCACGGCAGGGCTCTACCTCGGCGGTGGGTTCCCCGAGGTCCACGCCGCCGGGCTGTCGGCGAACGCGCCGCTGCGTGCGGCGCTGCGTGCGGCGGTCGACTCCGGCATGCCGACGTACGCCGAGTGCGCCGGGCTGCTCTACCTCTGCCGGTCCGTCGACGGACTGCCGATGGTCGGCGCGCTCGAGGCCGAGGCGGTGATGACGCCCAGGCTCACGCTGTCGTATCGCACCGCGATCGTCCCGGCCGACCAGCTGACCGGGGTCGCGGGCACGCGGGTCACGGGCCACGAGTTCCACCGGACCGGGTTGGTTGAGCCTGTCGAAACCACCCCTGCCTGGCTCGTCGACGGCCAGCCGCACGGCTTCGGCTCGCCGACGCTGCACGCGTCGTACCTCCACACCCACTGGGCCGGCCACCCGCAGATGGCCCAACGCTTCGCCGATGCAGTTCACGCGTACGTGCCGACTCACCTTCCCGCTGAGACTGACGTTTCTGTTGCGACACGGCGCGAGAACGTGCAGAAACGTCAGGCCCAGCGGGTCCCGGATCTCACCTGGCACGGCGATCGGGAGCTGTCCGAGGGACTCATCGACTTTGCGGTCAACATCCACGACGACGTACGCCCGGAGTGGCTCGACGCAGCGCTCCGCGCGAGCCTCGACGACATCGGCGCCTACCCCAACGCCGACGCGGCGCAGCACGCCATCGCCCAGCGCCACGGCCGCCGCATCGACGAGGTCCTCCCGACCGCCGGCGCCGCCGAGGCGTTCGGGCTCATCGCGCGAGCCCGGCCCTGGCGTCGCCCGGTCGTCGTGCACCCGCAGTTCACCGAGCCCGACGTCGCCCTCACGGCCGCGGGCCACCACCCCGAGCACGTCCTCACCGACCCCGCCAACGGCTTCGTCCTCGACCCGGCGCAGATCCCCGACGACGCCGACCTCGTCATGATCGGCAACCCGACCAACCCCACGAGCGTCCTGCACCCCGAGCAGTCGCTGCGCCGCATCGTGCGGCCCGGCCGGGTCGTCGTGGTCGACGAGGCGTTCATGGATTCCGTCCCCGACGAGCGCCACTCCCTCGCTGCGATCACCGACCCCGGCCTCCTCGTCGTCCGCAGCCTCACCAAGCTCTGGTCGATCCCCGGCATCCGCGCCGGGTACGTCCTGGGGTCGCCGCAGCTGCTCACCGAGCTCAAGGCCCATCAGGCGCCGTGGTCGGTGTCATCCGTCGCGATCGCCGCGATGATCGCGACGGCGACGCCCGAGGCACTCGCCGAGGCCGCGAAGCGTACGACCCGGATCGGCCAGCACCGCCGGGTCCTCACCGACGGGCTGACCGAGCTCGGCATCCATCACGTGCCCGCCGCTGCGCCGTACGTCCTCGCCAAGGTCGGCACCGGCGCGCACGACCGGCTCCGGGCCGCGGGCTATGCCGTACGCCGGGCCGACACGTTCCCGGGCCTCGACGACACGTGGGTACGCATCGCCGTGCGCAGGCCCGACACGACCCGCAAGCTCCTCGCCACGCTGCAGATCGAGGGGCCATGGACCTGACCCCTGGCACCGCTGCCCTCGTGATCGGCGGCGATGCCCGCGCCGCCGCCCAGGTCGCCGCCCTGCTCGAGGCCGACGCCGTCGTCACTGTCGTCGCCCCGATCGCCACCGCGTCGATCGAGGACCTCGCCGAGCGCGGACTCATCACCTGGCACGCCCGTGAGGCCCACATCGCCGACGTGCAGAGCGCCGGCATCGTCCTCACCGGCCATGCCGACCGCGGCGCTCCCGACCAGATCCTCGACGTCGGCAGCGTCACGCTCGTCGGCGGCGGCCCGGGCGATCCCGGTCTCGTCACCGTCGCCGGCCGCGCCGCGATCGAGCGCGCCGACGTCATCGTCACCGACCGGCTCGCCCCACTGGCAGCGCTGGCCTGGGCGCGTCCCGACGCCGAGATCATCGACGTCGCCAAGATCCCCGGCGGCCGGTCGACGAGCCAGGACGAGATCAACCAGCTCCTCGTCGAGCACGCCAAGGCCGGCAAGAACGTCGTCCGGTTCAAGGGCGGCGACAACTTCGTGTTCGGCCGCGGCAGCGAGGAGCTGCTCGCCTGCCTCGACGCCGGCATAGAAGCCCGCGTCATTCCCGGGGTCAGCTCCGCGATCGCCGCCCCAGCCCTCGCGGGCATCCCGGTCACGCATCGCGGCCTGACGCAGGGATTCACCGTGATCTCGGGCCACGTCCCGCCGGGGCACCCCGAGTCCACGCTCGACCACCAAGCCCTCGCCACCTCCGGCACGACCATCGTGGTGCTGATGGGCGTACGCACGCTCAGCGCGATCTGCGCTGCTCTCGTCGACGGCGGCCTCGACCCGGAAACCCCGGCTGCGGTGATCGCCGACGGCACGCTGCCGAGCCAGCAGGTCGTACGCGCGACACTCGCGACGATCGCCGAGGCGGCCGCGGATCTCGGCGCCCCCGCGGTCGCGGTCATCGGCGAGGTCGCGGACATCGAGGGCCTCGCGTGATCCTCTGGGTGCGCCACGGGCAGTCGACATGGAATGTCATCGATCGCATGCAGGGCCATGAGCTCAGCCCGCCGTTGACCGAGCTCGGCCGCCAGCAGGCCACCCAGACGGCGGAGCTGCTCGCCGACCGCGAGGTCGTGCGCATCCTCAGCTCCCCCGCCGTCCGTGCGCGGCAGACCGCCGACATCATCGCCGAGCGCCTCGGCCTCCAGGTCGTCGAGGATCCGCTGCTGCTGGAGAAGGGTCTCGACGAGGACTACGCCTCGGTGCTGGTCCGCGTGCAGCAGCTCCTGGAGCAGGACCTGCCCCGCCACACCGTCGCGGTCAGCCACGGCGACACCATCGGTCTGGCGGTCGGACTGCTCAGCGGCCAGCGGCCAGAGCTGCCAGCCAACGGCTCCATCACCCACGTCGATCCCGACACTCGACAGGTCGCCATCTCGATGCCCTAGGATGACTTCACCGAGGTCGAGGAAGCCGGTGAGACTCCGGCGCAGTAGCGCTACTGTGACACCCGCACCAGCGAGTGGAGCCAGACCCAAACCCTCGGAATTTCATCCATTCAAGGGACGCAATCATCCCGTCAGGAGAATTCATGTCACAGGTCACCACCGCCACACCCGAGATCGAGATCCCGTCGATCCCGCTCCGCGAGCTCGCCCCTTGGGCGCTGTTCTTCGGCCTCATCGGGGCCTTCATCCTCTTCTTCATCAGCGCTGACCAGGGCGCGGTGTCGATCCCGGCCGGCACGGCCATCCACGAGTGGGTCCACGATGGACGCCACCTGCTCGGATTCCCCTGCCACTGACCTGCCCCGACCCAGCCGGATCCGCTCCTAGCGGTCCGGCTTTCTCGGCATACCCGAACGGATTGACATGACCCCCCGCAACTTCCTCGTACGAGGACTCCTCGCCGGCCTGATCGCCGGCATCCTGACGTTCGCCGTGGCCTACATCGCCGGCGAGCCCTCGGTCGACGCCGCCATCAAGGTCGAGTCGGCCGGCGAAACACCGCACGCACACGGCCAGTCAGCTCCCGCCACGCATGGCGGCGATCACCACGACGAGAACGGCACCGTCGTGTCGCGTCAGAACCAGTCGACGTGGGGCCTCGCCACCGCGACCATCTCGACCGGCGTCGCGTTCGGTGGCATCGTCGCGCTGGCCGCTGCGTTCGCCCTCGGCCGGATCGGCCGGCTCCGCCCCAGCCAGTCGACCGCCCTCGTCGCGGCTCTCGGCTTCGTGTCGGTCGCCCTAGTGCCGTTCATCAAGTACCCGGCGACCCCACCGGCGGTCGGCAACGCCGACACGATCGGCTCCCGCACGACGCAGTACTTCGTGATGCTCGCGATCTCGGTGCTCGCGATGATCGCCGCCGTCCTGCTGTTCCGCAAGCTCCTCGACCGGTTCGGCACCTACACCGCGGTCCTCACGAGCGCCGCGGCCTACCTCGCCGTCGTGATCCTCGCCGGCGCGCTGATGCCGACCGTCAACGAGATCGGCGACTTCCCGGGCGACACGCTCTGGTACTTCCGCCGTGGCTCCCTCATGACCCTCGCCACCCTCTGGGGTGTCATCGGCATCGCGCTCACCGGCCTGATCGGCAAGCTTTACGTCCAGGAGTCGGCGACGCAGGCCCGCCGCGATCTGGCGGCGAGCCTGTGAGCCGCTACGAGGCGGTCTCGGCACCGTCCGAGGTCGTCCGTGCCGCCGCTGCTGAACGCCTCGCGGGTCTTGCGACCCCGCCCGGCGCGCTCGGACGGCTCGGCGACCTGGCTGTCTGGATCGCCGCGACGCAGAGCATGGTCCCGCCGGCGCCCGTCACCCACGTGCGCACGGTGATCTTCGCCGGCGACCACGGGGTCTCCGACCACGGCGTCTCGGCGTTCCCCAAAGCCATCACCCCGGCCATGGTCCGCACGTTCCTCATGGGCAAGGCCGGTGTCTCGGTGCTCGCCGCCCAGCACGGCGTCTCCGTGCGCGTGCTCGACCTCGGCGTCGACGACGACCTCGAGGGCGTGGCTCCAGAGGTCACGCGGTTCAAGGTCCGGCGCGGCAGCGGCGCGATCCACCTCGAGGACGCGCTCACGACGGACGAGACGCTCCAGGCCATCGCGGCCGGCGAGACCATCGCGGCCGAGGAGATCGCCGCCGGCGCACAGCTGCTGATCAGCGGCGACATGGGCATCGGCAACACCACGCCCGCGGCCGCCCTGATCGCCGCATCGCTCAGCCTGCCGGCCATGGAGGTCACCGGCCGCGGCACCGGCATCGACGAGTCTGCCCTCGCGCACAAGATGGCGGTCGTCCAGCAGGCCCTCGACCGGACCCGCGAACGTACGGGCGACCCGATCGACACCCTCACGGCGCTCGGCAGTGCCGACCTCGCCGCAGCGGCCGGCTTCATGGCCGCCGCCGCACGCGCGGGCGTACCCGTGCTGCTCGACGGCGTCATCTCGGTCGCCGCGGCGGTCATGGCCGACCGGCTGGCGCCGGGTGCGGCCGCGTGGTTCGCGGCCGGCCACCGCTCGACCGAGCCCGCGCAGACGCTGGCGCTCGACAAGCTCGGCCTCGAGCCGATCCTCGACGTCGGCATGCGGCTCGGCGAGGGCAGCGGCGCGGTCGCGGCGGTGCCGCTCGTACGCTCGGCAGCCCTGCTGCTCTCCGACGTGGCGTTGCTCGCCGACCTGATGTGACCGACTCCTGGCGGCTGGCCGTCGGTACGCTGACCGCCCTGCGGTGGCGGCACCCGACGGTCGTCGACCGGAACGTCGCCGGCCGGGCGATGCTGCTCGCACCACTCGCGGTCGTACCGCTCGGCCTGCTCGTCGGGGTGATCTGTTGGGGCGGCCGGGAGCTTGACCTGGCGCCCCTCGCCGTCGCGTTCATCGCGGTCGGCGCGCTGGCCCTCGGCAGCCGGGCGCTGCACCTCGACGGTCTGTCGGACGTCGCCGACGGGCTCACCGCGTCGTACGACCGCGAGCGCTCGCTCGAGGTCATGAAGGGCGGCACGGCCGGGCCCGCCGGTGCCGCCGCGCTGGTCATCGTGCTCGGCAGCCAGGTCGCGTCACTCTCGGCGTTGTTGTGCGCAGACCGCGGTCCCGTCGTCGCGGGCCTGCTCGTCTGCTGCTCGCGGGCGATCCTGTCGGTGTGCTGCGCCCGTGGGGTCCCGGCCGCGCGACCGGACGGTCTCGCCGTGACGTACGCCGGGACCGTCGGGCGTACGTGGACCGTGGCGACGTGGCTCGCGGTCGCCCTGCTGTGCGCCGGCGTGCTCGACTGGGCCGACTGGCCGTGGTGGCGCGGGCTCGTCGTCGCGGGTGCGGGGCTGCTCATCGGCGCCGTGCTGACGTATCGCTGCGTCCGCCGGTTCGGCGGCGTCACCGGCGACGTGTTCGGGGCGGCGATCGAGGTCACCCTGGCGGCCATGCTGGTCGCCGCGTCCTGAACAATTCTCGGCGTGAAGCTCACCCCCTGCGACTGGTCAGACCCCGACGCCGTGGCCCTGCGCGCCGCCCAGCGGATCGACATCGAGGCGCGCTATGGCACGCCCGACAGCGAGCCCGGGCCGGCGCCGACCGCCGACGACATCACGGCGTTCTTCCTGCTGCGTGACGGCGATGAGGCCGTGGCCTGCGGCGGCCTGCGCGCGATCGACGCGGTGAGCGGCGAGATCAAGCGAATGTTCGTGCCCGCCGAGCACCGCGGTCGCGGGTTCTCCCGGATCGTCCTCAACGGGCTGGAGAAGCACGCCCGGTCACTCGGCTGGAGCCGCCTGCTGCTCGAGACCGGTGACCGCCAGCCCGAGGCCGTCGGCCTGTACACCTCCGCCGGCTACCGTGCCATCCCCAACTTCGGCCACTACGCCGACAGCGACATCTCCCTCTGCTTCGCGAAGGACCTCTGACCGCGTCGTCGGTTTACCAAGAGGTCAGGGTGTTGTGCCACTCCTCAAGGCGCGCGCACCGTGAGGAGTGGCTGTTTGCCGTGACCTCTTGGTAAACCGCCACCACAGGTCAGAGGCGCAGGACCCGGCCGGCGACGACGAGCATGACGTCGTCGCACTCCTCGGCGACGCGCTGGTTGACCGTGCCGAGCAGGTCACGGAACACCCGGCCCGACCGGTGCTCGGGCACGACGCTCATGCCGACCTCGTTGGTCACCGCCACGACGGTGCCCTCGTGCTCGGCGATCGCAGCCAGCGCGTCATCCAGCCGCTCGAACAGCACGGGCTCCCAGTCCTCGAGCACCGCGTCCCAGCCGTCGAGCTCGTCGATGATCGACGTGACCCACGTGCCGAGACAGTCGATCAGCACCGCACCGTCGGCGGACCGCACCGCCGCACCGAGATCGCTCGTCTCGACGGTCGTCCAGTACGCCGGACGCCGGCTCTGGTGCCGCGCCACCCGCGCCGCCCACTCAGGGTCCGACACCGGATCGGCCGGAGGCCCCGGCGCCACATACGTGACGGTCGGCTCGGCCAGCAGCAACGACTCGGCGTGGAACGACTTGCCGGAGCGCACGCCGCCCGTGATCAGGACCTTCATCGCACCTCGCTACTGTCGACATCACCTTACCGACCCCGACCGCTCCCTGAGGAGCCCGAATGCGCGCACGTGCCGCTGGCCTCGCCCTGGGATTCGCCGCCGACCGGATGTTCGGCGACCCGGCCCGCTTCCACCCCGTCGCAGGTTTCGGCCTGATGGCCCGTGATGTCGAGCGACAGGTCTACCGCAACCACCGCACGATGGGCCTCGCCTACACCTCGGTGCTCGTCGGCGGCGTGGCAACGGCAGGCCTGCTCGCCGAGCGCGTGGTGGCCGGACGACCCGTCATGCGTACGCTCCTCACGGCCGCAACGACGTGGACCGCGCTCGGTGGCCGCTCGCTGTCGCAGGAGGCGACGTACGTGCGTGCGTGGCTCGACGCCGACAACCTGCCAGAGGCTCGCCAACAGCTGACGCACCTCGTCGGCCGCGACCCGTCGAACCTCGACCAGCAGGAGATCTCGCGAGCCGTCGTCGAGTCCGTCGCCGAGAACACCTCCGACGCCGTCGTCGCCCCCCTGCTCGCCGGTGCGGTCGGCGGGGTCGCCGGCATCGCGGCCTACCGGGCGGCCAACACCCTCGACGCGATGGTCGGCCACCGCAGCCCGCGCTACCGCGAGTTCGGCTGGGCATCGGCCCGGCTCGACGACGTGCTCAACCTCGTGCCGGCCCGCGTCTCGGCTCTCCTCGCCGCTGTCCTCGCCCCGGTGGTCGGCGGCAGACCAGAAGCGGCACTGCGCACATGGACCCGCGACGCGCGCCGCCACCCAAGCCCCAACGCCGGACCCGTCGAGGCGGCATTCGCCGGTGCCCTCGGCGTGCAGCTCGGCGGCACCAACGTCTACGGCGAGCGCGTCGAGCACCGCCCGACTCTCGGCGACGGCCCGGTCGCCCTGCCGACCGACATCGATCGTTCGGTACGACTCGCAGACGCGGTCGGCCTCGGCGCTCTCGCCGTCAGCGTCGTCGTCGCCCTCAAACGCCGCCGATGACGGTGGTGGTCACCGGCGGGCTGTGACCCACGCAGCGGCAGCCGCGGGATCGCTGACCAGCTCGACCTCGGCCGGCACCGCCGAGCGCCGGACGACCACGACCTCGAGGCCGCGCTCGTTGGCGACCTGCATCTTGGACCACGTGTGGGCGCCGCCGGAGTCCTTCGTGACCAGCACGTCGACCTCGGCCATGACCCGGCGCTCGTCCTCCAGCGCGTAGGGGCCACGGCTCAGCAGCAGCGACCAAGCCTCGGGCAGCTCGAAGTCCGGCTCGTCGACGACCCTGACGAGGGCGGCCTTGCCGGCCAGCGCATCGACGAACCGGTGGAGCGACTGGCGCCCGACGGTGAGGAACGGCCGGTCGCCGAGGGTCGCGGTCAGCCCGGCCGCCTCGTCATGGTCGTCGACCCAGTGCCAGTGATCCGACCCCGGCGCGTCGGACCAGCCCGGCCGCTCGAGCCTCAGCAGCGGCACGCCGTCGGCATGACAGGCCGCCGCGGCGTTGGCGCTCATGCCTTCCGCGAACGGGTGCGTCGCGTCGACGACCGCCGAGATCCGCATCTCCATGAGGTACGCCCGCAGACCCGGCACGCCGCCGAACCCGCCGATCTGCACCGCACCGACCGGCAGCCGCGGGCGGGCGACGCGGCCGGCCAGCGACGACACGAAACGTACGCCGGCGTCCTGCAGCAGCACCGCGAGCTCGCGCGCCTCGGCCGTACCGCCGAGCACCAGCACCGTCATGCGAGGGCCCCTGGCGGCAGGATCGGCACCGGCGGTGCACCGCCGGTCGCGATCGCGAGCAACGCGTCGACATCCAGGTGCCGCTCGACCAGATCTCCGAGCAGGTCGAGCCGCTGTTCGCGGCGAGCAGCGAAGCTGACGTCCGACGGCTCGTACGCCTGACCGCTCAGGCTCGCGGCCTCGCCGAGGAACGCGCGGCGGAAGCCGTCGGACTCTAGGCTGCCGTGCCACATCGTGCCGAACACGTTCGCCGACCGGGCACCGCCGAGGAACTCCTCGTCACCGCCGCGCGCGATGCGGCCGTGGTGGATCTCGTAGCCCGTCACGTCGGTGCCGAGTGCCGAACCCGTCGGCAACCTCAGCACCTTGTCGGCGTGGAACGTCGTGGTGACGTCGAGCAGGCCGAGCCCGTCGACCGACGCACCCGCTTCGCCCTCGACCCCGTCGGGATCGCTCACCGCGCGGCCGAGCATCTGGAAGCCGCCGCAGATGCCGAGCACCGGCAGGCCCGCCGCCGCGTGATCGAGCACGGCCCGGTCCAGCCCCCGCGACCGCAGCCAGGCGAGGTCGGAGATCGTGGCGCGCGTGCCGGGCAGCACGATGACGTCGGCACCGCTGAGATCCTGCGGCTTGCCGGCGAACACGACGTCGAGCCCCGGCTCGAGGCCGAGCGCGTCGACATCGGTGAAGTTGCTGATGCGCGGCATGCGCACCACCGCGACCCGGATCGCAGCATCGCGATCCGTCGAGCGCCGACCCTCGAGGTCGAGTGCGTCCTCGGAGTCGAGCCACACGTCGGGGCTCCACGGCAGCACGCCGAACACCCGCCGCCCGGTCAGCGCTTCGAGCCGGTCGAGCCCGGGCCTGAGCAGGGTCTCGTCGCCACGGAACTTGTTGACCACGAACCCCGCGATGAGCCTCTGGTCGTCGGGCTCGAGCAGCGCCACCGTGCCGTACATCGCGGCGAACACCCCACCGCGATCGATGTCACCGACCACGACGGTCGGGATGTCGGCATGCCGGGCGAGGCCCATGTTGACGTAGTCGCCGGCCCGCAGGTTGATCTCCGCCGGGCTGCCGGCGCCCTCGCTCACCACGAGGTCATACCGCGAGGCCAGCTCGTCGTACGCCTGGTGGGCCGCGGCGGCCAGGTGGGTACGCCCGCCGATGAACTCCGCCGACGAGATCTCGCCCGCCGGCCGGCCCATGACGACGACGTGGCTCTTGCGGTCGCCGCCCGGCTTGAGCAGCACGGGGTTCATCGCGGCCTCCGGGACGGCACCGGCGGCGAGCGCCTGGATCCACTGGGCGCGGCCGATCTCGGCGCCGTCGGCGCACACCATCGAGTTGTTGGACATGTTCTGCGCCTTGTAGGGCGCGACCTTGAGCCCACGACGGGCGAACGCGCGACAGAGGCCCGTCGTGACGATGCTCTTGCCGGCGTCCGAGGTCGTGCCGGCGACCAGCAGCGAACCGCTCATGGCGTACGCGCCGCGTTGAGCCAGCCGTGCAACAGCCGGGTGATCCATGGCAGGGCGACATAGGTCATGAGCGGCGTCATGACCGCCACGATCGCCAGGACCCGCAGCGGCAGCCACCAGTCGGCGGCGAAGTCCTTGGCGACGTAGTTGGCCGCCAGGCTCAGCGGGTAGAACACGATGAAGATCGCGCACATCTGCTTCCACCGCGGCGGCGGGGGCGCGGTGCTGCGCAGGTCCTGCACGTCGACGCTCGACGGCTCGTCGAACCAGCCCTCGATGCCGGTGCGGTGCTCACGCGACGACTCGTCGACGAAGCCCTGCGCCGAGTCGAGCCACCAGCGGCGCTGCGCCGAGAGCTCCCACGCCTCGAGCGACTCCTGCGACGAGAACCGGTAGAGCATGTGCCACTCGGACGACGACTCCTCAGGGCGCACCCAACCCGAGCCCAGGAACCCGTCGAACCGCTCAGCCAGCTCCGTGCCGGCGCGCAGCCACGCGAGCATCTGGTCCTCCTGCGACGGATCCACCTGTCGCGTGATGGAGACGGTGACGGGCCCGGACATGCCACCAGCCTAGGACTGGCCGGCCTCCGGCCTCGACGCGCCGTTGCGTCGGGGGCGTTACCCCTCATGCACCGTGCCGATGAGCACCTTGCCCAACCTGGTCTTGCCGTCAGCGGCATATACGAACTGGTACACGTTGCCCTTGGCATCGATCAGACCCAGCCGCCGCCGCTCCTTCATTTGCCGGACCGCCTCGGTCGGATTGCCGGCGACCTCCCCGAGCATGTCCTTCTTGAGGATGTAGGCCTCGCGGCCCTCGAACTGCACCGGATAGAGGTCCGGATAGGCCGACTCTGGAGTGCTGACGCGCGGCGCACCGACGGTCAGGCCGTACTCGTTGACCGTGTAGTCCGGGATGTCCCACGCCGGCTTGCCGTCAGGGCCCGTCGGCGGCAGGACGTTGGCCTGCGCCATCGCCGCTCGCGGCCCGAAGGTGGCAGTGAGCCGATAGTCGTGGGAGAAGTCGGAGGTCATCACCAGCCTCGTCCCGTTGACCTCGTCGACCGGGATGCTCTTGAGCATGCCCCGGCGCCCGTCGTCACCCTCGGAGCTCGACTCGGTGCCGCAGTCGCGCGAGAAGATCTCCTTCTTCGCGTCCCGCAGCTCGAACGACTCCCCCGGTGCGCACCTGTACGTCACTGACACGTTCAGCCAATTGTCCTTCGGGCCGGGCTTGCCGATCGACAGCACCGAGTCTCCGGTGTGGGTCTCCGGTGCCGACCCGGTCGTACGCTCGACAGCCGCGTAGGCCATCCCGCCGACCGCGACCGCACCGGCGACCGAGGCCAGCACAGCGGGCCGACTGAGCCGGCGCCACCAACGCCGCGACGCGGCATGGCGCAGCACCACCGGACGTACGCCGGCCACCATCGCGGCGATCTCGGCGTCGTCAGGTCGTAGACGTTGCTCGGTCATTCCCCGGCCTCCTCTCGCAGTCGTGTCCGTGCCCGCTGCAAGCGTTTGCCCACCGCGGCCCCCGTGAGGCCCAGCACCTCGGCGGCCTCCGCGTAGGTCAGCCCCTGCAGCAGGCAGAGCTCGCACACGTGTCGCTCACCCTCCGGGAGACCGGCGATCGCCTCGAGAGCCCATCGGAGATCAGCCGCCGCGGCACCTTCGCTCGCATCTGCGGCGATCGACTCCTCGCGGAGCTCGAGCAGCTGATTCCATCGCCGCTCGCGGCGTGCATGATTGCGCGCGTGGTTGCGGCACGTGGTCAGGAGCCACGGCAGCGCCGAGCCCGCCACGAGGCGTATCGATCCGCGGCGTTTCCACGCCGTCAGGAACGTCTCCTGCAGGATGTCCTGCGCCCCTTCAGCCGTGGGCGAGAGCGTCCAGGCGAACCGCGCGACCGCAGGAGCGTGCAGATCGTAGAACTCTTCGAACGCGCGTTCGTCGCGTATGACCGCCGTCATCGCGCGCTCCTTCCACCAGCCATGCCCAGTAATGTCCCGCAATCGCGAATCGTGACATCCCGCCGCCAATGTATGTGCTCAGCCGGCCGCCGAGGGTGGCTGCGCGACCCGTGCCGACCACGCCTGACGCGAGTACCTTGATCACCATGGCTCTCAGCGACGACGTCCGCATCGCCCTCGACGGCAAGTGGCGCCACGTCAGGGAACAGTCGCGCAAGGAGCTCGCCGACCTCGACCTCGCGTACGACCACGACCTGACGCTCGACGAGGCTCGCGCCCGGGTGCTCGAGCAGATGAAGAAGCTGGTGCCGACCGGCATCCCGGCGGCGGGGTTCCGCGTCGAGAGCGGCGGCACCGGCGATCCGGGCATGGCGGTCACCGGCATCGAGATGCTCGCCCAGTTCGACCTCTCGCTGATGGTGAAGGCCGGCGTGCAGTGGGGGCTGTTCGGCGGCGCGATCGAGAACCTCGGCACCGAGCGGCACCACAAGGCGTACATCCCCGGCCTCATCAACCTCGACATCCTCGGCTGCTTCGCGATGACCGAGACCGGCCACGGCAGCGACGTGCAGAGCCTCGAGACCACCGCGACGTACGACCTGGCGACCGAGGAGTTCGTGATCAACTCGCCGACGCCGTCGTCGCGCAAGGACTACATCGGTGGCGCCGCCGCGCACGCCCAGGTCGCGGCGGTCTTCGCGCAGCTCATCACCAAGGGCGAGAACCACGGCGTGCACTGCTTCGTCGTGCCGCTGCGCGACGACCAGGGCAACGACCTGCCCGGCATCACGACGTCCGACGACTTCCACAAAGGCGGGCTCGGCGCCGTCGACAACGGCCGCATCGTGTTCGACCACGTCCGCGTCCCCCGCGAGAACCTGCTCAACAGGTACGGCCAGGTCGACCAGGGCGGCACCTACTCCTCGCCGATCGAGAGCAGCAACGCACGGTTCTTCACGATGCTCGGCACGCTGATCCGCGGCCGCATCAGCGTCGGCGGATCGGCCAGCGCAGCGACCGAGGTGGCGCTCAGCATCGCCGGCCGCTACGCCCTCAAGCGCCGCCAGTTCGGCCCCGAGCCGGGCAACGAGATCCTGCTCATGGACTACCGCATGCACCAGCGCCGCCTGCTGCCACTGATCGCCCGGTCGTACGCCTATCGGTTCGCCCAGAACCAGCTCGTCGCCCGCATGGACACGGTCCAGAGCGCCGAGGAGCCGCCGCCCCCGCACCAGCAGCGCGAGCTCGAGAGCCGCGCCGCCGGGCTCAAGGCCGCCCAGACCTGGCACGCGACCCGGGCGATCCAGGAGGCCCGCGAAGCCTGCGGCGGCGCCGGCTACCTCGCCGAGAACCGGCTCACGACGCTCAAGGGCGACACCGATGTCTTCACGACGTTCGAGGGCGACAACCACGTCCTGTTCCAGCTCGTCGCCAAGGAGCTGCTCACCTCGTACGCCCAGGAGGTCGGCGGCCTCGACCCCGTCGGTCTCGTACGCTTCGCGGCCGGCACCGTCGCCGATGTCGTCAAGGAGCGCACCGCAGCGTCCCAGCTCATCCAGCGGCTGATCGACGCCCGGCCCGGGCGCAGCGACGACAACCACGACCTGCTCGACCGCGGCACCCAGCTGAGCCTGTTCGAGGACCGCGAGGAGCACGTGCTCGAGACCGCCGCGCGGCGGCTGCGGCGGGCCAACAGCGGCGACAAGGCCGAGGCGTTCGCGGTGTTCAACGCCGCGCAGGACCACGTCATCCGCGCCGGCCGGGTCCACATCGAGCGGGTCGTGCTCGAGGCGTTCACGGCCGGCATTGCCCGCACCGAGAGCCCGGAGGCACAGGAGCTGCTGCGCGACGTGTGCTCGCTCTACGCGCTGACCTCGATCGAGGAGGATCTCGCGTGGTTCATGGGCCACAACCGGCTCGCCGACACCCGCGCCAAGACCGTCACCTCGCTGGTCAACGAGCTCCTGGAGAAGCTGCGCCCCCACACCTTGACCCTGATCGAAGGCTTCGGCGTCCCGGTGGGCACGCTCAACGCGGCGATGCTCGACGACTGACCGGCGCAACATACGCGAAACCGTGTCCGCAAGCGCCAGTCGTCTGGAACACTGAGGCTCCACGTTGTCTCAACCTCCCGGGGAAACTCTTATGCGCACAACCACAGCGGTCCGACTCGGCGCCGCGTTCACTGCCTCAGCTCTCGCCCTGTCGCTCGGCGTCGGCAGCGCCACTGCTGAGGACAGCAGCACCAGCACGCCCACGCAGACCGCCAAGCTCGGCATGGTCAAGACCGACACCGGCGCACCCAAGATCAAGCTCTCGGACGCCCGCCAGCTCGCCAAGACGCCCATCGGCCGTTCATCGAGGGCCGCTGCTCCCTCCGTGACCGAGGCGGAGCACGACCTGACCGCGTTCGGTCAGAAGCACATCGTGCTCAGCGAGCCGGGCGAAGACTTCATCTATGAAGGCAATCCGATCGTCACCAATCCTGGGACGGTGTACTCCCTCATGTCGGACCTCACCGTGCGCGGCGTGAACCGCGGTCCTCACGAGGTCGCGTTCTTCGGCGCCCTCCCGCCCTACGTGGACTCTGAAACCGGAGATCCCCTGGCCGGACTCTTGGTCAACACGTTCACGATCCCGCTCGGCAAGGCCAACCTGGGTCCGACGGACATCTACACCCAGACGACTCCCGGCACATGGGACGGGTTGGCGCCGCAGACCGACGACACGATCGGTGGCACGTTCTACATCCGCCGCGCGACCGGCTCGACCGCACCGTCGACGAAGTACCCGTTCGAGATCTACCGTGTCGGCGGCAAGATCAAGTTCACCGCCAACAACTGGAAGATCTTCCAGCCGTCGACCGGCAAGTACGTCGGCCTGGGCTCGATCAAGCTGCAGTACCGCCACTCCAACGGCACGTACTCGACGCTCAAGACGATGTCGCTCAACTCGTACGGCACCGGCTACTACTGGCGGACGGACTCGACCAAGCGTCGCTACCGCCTGCTGATCTCGACGACCGACACGGCCCAGGGCTCCTACAGCGAGACCAGCCCGAGCATCTGATTCATCAGCACTGACAAGACCCCGTCCCAACAGGGACGGGGTCTTGTCATGCCACTCAGCCTTCGGAGAAGTCTCCGGCAGAGGACCTGAGGTTGCGGAGCAGGTCGTAGGTCTCGTCCTGCTGCTCGGCGTTGAGACCGTTGATCGCGAAGTCGATCGACATGATCTGCTTCGTCGCCTTGGCCAGCACGGCCTCACCCTCGGGCGTGAGCTCGGCGAACGTCCGGCGACGGTCCTCGATGTCGGCGACACGCTTGACCAGGCCCTGCGCCTCGAGCCGGTCCATCGCGTTGGTCACCGACGTCGGGTGCACCATGAGGCGCTCGCCGATCTTGCTCAACGGCAGCCGCCCGGTCGAGCTGAACGACAGCAGCACCAGGACCTCGTAGCGCGCGAACGTGATGCCGTACGGTTTCAGGGCCGCATCGAGCTCGGCGATGATGAGCTGCTGCACACGCATGATGGAGGTCGCGAGACGCATCGAGGTCGGGTCGCCGATGTGCTTCGTCCACAGCTCGGACGCGCGCTCGATCGGATCGAATGGCAGCTTGGGATCCCCTGGCATGGGCACCATCGTAAGCGGAATGCATCACACCGAGTGGCAATTAGTTGGATGCCCGACTATTTTAAGACCTAGGAATATTCACCGCTGCACCGAGATCGAGGACCATGAGCGCGCACGACATGCACACGCCGAAGCATCCCGTACGTTTCGTCACCGCATCAGCCCTGTTCGACGGCCACGACGCATCGATCAACATCATGCGCCGCATCCTGCAGTCGCAGGGCGCCGAGGTCATTCACCTCGGGCACAACCGGTCGGTGCAGGAAGTCGTCGACGCCGCGATCGACGAGGACGTCCAAGGTGTCGCGGTCAGTTCCTACCAGGGCGGCCACGTCGAGTACTTCGAGTACCTCGTCGAGTCGCTGCGTGAGCGCGGCGCCGGACACGTCAAGGTGTACGGCGGCGGTGGCGGGGTCATCGTCCCCGAGGAGATCACCCGCCTCCGCGAGGCCGGCGTCACGATCTTCTCGCCCGAGGACGGCCAGCGACTCGGCCTCGCCGGCATGATCAACACGATGATCGAGGCGTGCGACGTCGACCTCTGGGAGGACCGCCAGATCGGCGCCGACGCGGTGCTGTCGGGCGACCGCGGCGCCCTCGCCCGCGCCGTCACGGGTGCTGAGCTCGGCCAGCTCGACGCCCACTTCATCGACACGATCCGCGCCGCATCCGACGCCTCCGGGACGCCGGTGCTCGGCATCACCGGCACCGGCGGCTCCGGCAAGTCCTCGTTGACCGACGAGCTCGTGCGCCGGTTCCGCCTCGACCAGCAGGACAAGCTGCGCATCGGCGTCATCGCCGTCGACCCGACCCGGCGCCGCGGCGGTGGTGCGCTCCTGGGCGACCGTATCCGGATGAACTCGCTGGACGGCGACCGCATCTACTTCCGTTCGCTCGCGACGCGTGGGAGCCACGAGCTGCCCGACTGCCTGCCGGTCGTCATCGACCTGCTCAAGGCCGCCGGCCACGACCTCGTGATCGTCGAGACCCCGGGCATCGGCCAGGGCGACGCGGCGATCGTCCCCTACGTCGACACGTCGATGTACGTCATGACGCCGGAGTTCGGCGCCGCCTCGCAGCTCGAGAAGATCGACATGCTCGACTTCGCCGACGTCGTCGCGATCAACAAGTTCGAGCGCCGCGGCGCCAAGGACGCCCTGCGTGACGTCGGCCGCCAGCTCGTGCGCAACCGTGAGGCATTCGGCAAGAAGCCCGAGGACATGCCGGTGTTCGGCACGTCGGCCGCGACGTTCAACGACGACGGCGTGACCGCGCTGTTCCAGCACCTCGTCTCGGTGCTCGAGCCCCAAGGACTCGCGGTCTCCGAGGGCATCCTCCCGCGCGCCGACGTGAAGTTCTCCAGCGGCATCGACCAGGTCGTGCCGCCCGAGCGCACGCGCTACCTGGCCGAGATCACCGAGGCCGTACGCGCCTATCACGCCACGACCGACGACCTCGTCGCCAAGGCGCGTCGGCTGCAGCGGCTCGAGGCCGTCGCATCCGAAGACCTTTCGACAAGCTCGAGGGACGAGCTGGCGGCTCTGGTCGACGACGCCCGCAAGCAGCTCCCGCACGAGGTCAAGGACCAGATCGTGGGCTGGCCCGCGGTCGTCGAGACGTACGCCGGTGACGAGCTCGTCGTGCGCATCCGCGAGACCGACAACCGCACGGCGCTGACCCGCGAGTCGCTGTCGGGCACCAAGGTGCGCCGGGTCAGCCTGCCCAAGCACACCGACCACGGCGACCTGGTCCGCTACTGGCGCACCGAGAACCTGCCGGGCCACTTCCCGTTCACCGCCGGCGTGTTCCCGTTCAAGCGCGACGGCGAGGACCCGGCCCGTATGTTCGCCGGTGAGGGCGACCCGTTCCGCACCAACCGCCGCTTCAAGCTGCTGTCCGAGGACGGCGATGCGACCCGGCTCTCCACGGCATTCGACTCCGTCACGCTCTACGGTCGCGACCCCGACCTGCGTCCCGACATCTACGGCAAGGTCGGCACGTCCGGTGTCTCGGTCGCAACGCTCGACGACATGAAGGCGCTCTACGACGGCTTCGACCTGATCGCGCCGTCGACCTCGGTGTCGATGACGATCAACGGCCCGGCGCCGACGGTCCTCGCGTTCTTCCTCAACACCGCGATCGACCAGCAGGTCGAGGTGTTCCGCGCCGAGCACGACCGCGAGCCCGACGCCGAGGAGTACGACGTCCTGCGGTCCTACGCGCTGCAGAACGTGCGCGGCACGGTGCAGGCCGACATCCTCAAGGAGGACCAGGGGCAGAACACGTGCCTGTTCTCCACCGAGTTCAGCCTGCGGATGATGGCCGACATCCAGGAGTGGTTCATCGAGCACCAGGTGCGCAACTTCTACTCCGTCAGCATCTCCGGCTATCACATCGCCGAGGCCGGGGCGAACCCCATCAGCCAGCTGGCGTTCACGCTCGCCAACGGGTTCACGTACGTCGAGGCCTATCTCGCGCGCGGCATGGACATCGACGACTTCGCACCCAACCTGTCGTTCTTCTTCTCCAACGGCATGGACGTCGAGTACTCCGTGCTGGGCCGGGTCGCCCGCCGCATCTGGGCCATCACGATGCGCGACAAGTACGGCGCCAACGAACGTTCGCAGAAGCTGAAGTACCACGTGCAGACCTCGGGGCGCTCGCTGCACGCGCAGGAGATGAGCTTCAACGACATCCGCACGACGCTGCAGGCGCTCATCGCGATCTACGACAACGCCAACAGCCTGCACACCAACGCGTACGACGAGGCCGTCACGACCCCGTCGGAGGAGTCCGTACGCCGGGCGCTGGCGATCCAGCTCGTCATCAACCGCGAGTGGGGCCTGGCGATGAACGAGAACCCGACGCAGGGCGCCTATGTCATCGACGAGCTGACCGACCTGCTCGAGGAGGCCGTGCTCGCCGAGTTCGACCGCATCAACGAACGCGGTGGCGTGCTCGGTGCGATGGAGACCGGCTACCAGCGCGGCCGCATCCAGGACGAGTCGATGCTCTACGAGCAGCGCAAGCACGACGGCTCGCTGCCGATCGTCGGCGTCAACACGTTCCGCAACCCGCACGCCGACGAGCTCGAGCCGCCGACGGTCGAGCTCGCCCGGGCGACCGAGACCGAGAAGTCCTCGCAGCTCGAACGCGTCCAGACGTTCCAGCAGACCCACCGCGATGAGGCCGCCGAGGCGATCGAACGGCTCAAGCAGGCGGCGATCCACCACGAGAACGTGTTCGCGGTGCTGATGGACGCGGCGCGGGTCTGCTCCCTGCAGCAGGTCACCGAGGCGTTCTTCGAGGTCGGGGGCCAGTACCGCCGCAACGTCTAGCTCCACCCGCCACAACCTTTCGGGGTCGGCGCGCATCTCTCGAGGTGACGACGTCGATCTCGGGAGGTTGCAGCATGACGGTGGTGGCGGAGCGGCGGGCGATCCCCGCGCGGACGCCCACGGCGAGGCCGTGGCGGCGGGACGACATCCAAGGGCTGCGGGCAGTCGCCGTGACGACGGTCGTGGCCTACCACGCGGGGATGCCGTTCGTGCCCGGTGGATTCGTCGGCGTCGACCTGTTCTTCGTGCTGTCGGGGTTCCTCATCACGCAGCTGCTGCTGCACGAGGTCACCACGACCGGCACCGTCAGCCTGCGCCAGTTCTGGGCGCGCCGGGCCCGCCGCATCATCCCGGTGTCGGCCCTCGTGCTGGTCACGACGATGCTCGCGGTGCGGGCGTTCATGAGCCCGCTCGACCGCAAGGCGATCGGCACGGATGTGCTGTGGTCGGCGCTGTTCTCCGGCAACTGGCGGTTCGCACAGCAACAGACCGACTATCTCGCGAGCGACCGCGACCCGTCGCCGGTGCTGCACTACTGGTCCCTCGGCGTCGAGGAGCAGTTCTACCTCGTCTGGCCCCTCCTGCTGGTCACCATCGCGGTCGTCTGGCGGCTCGCGGGCCGCAGCCGCAGGGCGTACGCGGTGATGTTCGGTGGCGCGTTCGCCGCATTGATCGTCGCGTCGCTGGCGTACTGCGTGCACACGACGGCGACGAATCAGCCGTATGCGTTCTTCGGCACGCCCGCTCGGGCCTGGCAGCTCGCAGCGGGTGCGCTCGTCGCGGTCGCGGTGCCGGCGCTCCTGCGACTGTCCGGCCGGGTCCGCGCGGTCCTCGGCACCACGGGCGTCGCGCTCTTCGCCCTGAGCGTGTGGCTGCTCGACGAGTCCGGCACGGGCGGCCTCGGCTATCCGTCGTGGCTCGCGGTCGCCCCGACCCTCGCCGGTGTCCTGCTTGTCGTCTCGGGCACGGGTCCGTACTCCCGCCTCAACCGACTGCTCTCGATCCGGCCACTGACGTACGTGGGTGACCTGCCGTTCTCGATCTACCTGTGGCACTGGCCGGTGCTGGTCATCGGCATGGTGGCGCTGGACTCGCGCGCCCTGCCCGTACGCCTCGGGCTCATCGCGCTCGCGCTCGGTCTCAGCGTCGCGAGTCACCGGCTCCTCGAGGAACCCGTCCGCCGCGCGCGTGTCCTCGCACGCCGGCCGCGGCTCAGCATCGCGATCGGTGCTGCGCTCGTTGCCGCGACCGTGCCGGTGGTCGCGTACGCATCACAGACCGAAACGATCGATCACGTCCTCGTGGCGCCCGAGCGCGCATCCGCAAGCACGCCGCTCGTCTCGCGACACGTCACGCCATCGCTCGAGGCGGCCGCCACCGACGCTGGTCCGTACAAGGATCTGGGCTGTCACGTCGGGTTCAAGCAGGTCACGCTCCCGGACTGGGGCACCTGCACGTTCGGCGACCCGGAGGCCCGCACGAGCGTGCTGGTGCTGGGCGACTCCATCGGTGGCGCCATCGCTCCCGCCGTCGTCGAGGCCGGCAGGCAGCACGGCTGGGCGGTGACCGTATGGGCCAAGAGTCGCTGCCCGATGGCCGACGTCACGAAGTACGACCCCGAGCTCGGCGGCGCCTACACCGCGTGCGACACGTTCCGCGCTGCCGCGCTGCAGGCGATCGAGCAGCGGCATCCCGATGTCGTCGTGCTGGCGATGAGCCGGCTCTCGACCGGCGAGCTGGCGACCGACGACGGCGTGGCCGACGGCCGCGATGCGGTGGACCTCGCGACGCGGGGCCTCGAGCGCACCATCGAACGGCTCCGCGCCGCGGACATCGGCGTCGTGCTGTCGGACTCGCCCAACCGGGCACCGTTCTTCCCCACGAGCTGCCTGGCCAAGACCCGCGACGCCGCCCGGTGCACGTTCCCGCTCGACCGTCAGCCGTCGGTCATGGCTGCCGCGGCCCAGGCGATGCCCGGCGAGGTCGACCTCGTCGAGGCGAACGCCACGGCGTGCCCCGGCAGCAGGTGCCTGCCGGTGGTCGGCAACGTCGTCGTCTACCGCGACAAGCTGCACTTCACGCGAACGTTCGCGCTGACCCTCGCGGGCCGCTTCGCCGCCGGCATCGAGTCGGAGCTGGCTCGGGGCCGATGATCAGCGGGCGAGGTCGCGGGCGATGACGAGGCGCTGGATCTGGTTGGTGCCCTCGAAGATCTGCATGACCTTGGCCTCGCGCATGTAGCGCTCGACCGGGAAGTCGCGGGTGTAGCCGGCACCGCCGAAGACCTGGACGGCGTCGGTGGTGACCTTCATGGCGTTGTCGGTGCACACGAGCTTGGCGATCGACGCCTGCCGGGAGAACTTCTGCCCGGCATCCTTCATCCGCGCCGCCGCCAGATAGGTCGCGCGTGCCGACTCGACCGCTGCGGCCATGTCGGCCAGCACGAAGCCGAGTCCCTGGTGGTCGATGATCGCCTTGCCGAACGTCTGGCGGTCCTTGGCGTACGCGATCGCGGCATCCAGTGCGCCCTGCGCCAGGCCCGTCGCGACGGCGGCGATGCCCAGGCGTCCGGAGTCCAGGCCGGCCAACGCGATCGGCAGGCCCTGGCCCTCGTCGCCGAGTCGCCGCTCGACCGGGATGCATACGTCCTCGAACAGCATCGTCGCGGTGGTCGAGCCCATCAGGCCCATCTTCTGCTCGGGGTGGTCCGCGGTCAGCCCGGGGGTGTCCGCGGGCACCAGGAAGCAGGAGATCCCGCGGCCGCCGTCGTCGGACGTACGGGCCATGACCTTGTAGAAGTCGGCCTTGCCGCCGTGTGTCGTCCACGCCTTCGCACCATTGAGGACGTACGAGTCACCGTCCCGCACCGCGCGGGTCCGCATCGCCGCCGGATCCGACCCTGCGTGCGCCTCGGACAGGCAGTACGCCCCGAGCAGCTCGCCCGACAGCATCTGCGGCAGCCACGTCTCCCGCTGCTCATCGGTGCCCGCGGTGAACAGGCCGAAGCACGACAACGCGTGCACGCTGACCCCGACGCCGACCGACGCCGAGACCGTCGCGATCTCCTCCAGCGCCTGCAGATAGACCTCGTACGACTGACCGCCGCCGCCGAACTCCTCGGGATACGGCAACGACAACAACCCGGCACGACCCAACGTCCGGAAGACCTCACGTGGGAACTCCCCCGACGCCTCGATCTGCGCCACCTTGGGCGCGAGCTCCTTGGCCACGATGTCCCGCGTCAACGCGATCAGGTCAGCGGACTCCTCGGACGGCATCAGACGAGTGGCGGGCATGTGGCTCCTTGATCAGGTCAGCGGGCGAGTCCAGACTACGGCTGCCTCGTTGACGAGCGAACCCTCCCACGGAGGTCTAGCGTTCGGGTATGGCCAGCCCCAAGTCAGCCGCGGAGAAGGAGCTCGAGGCGCGGCGCAACGCGAACGGCGAGAACCGCCTGCCGCCCGCAGCGGCCATCATCACGGCTGTCCTGACGTACGCCTTGCTGCCGGCGTCCTTGCTCGTGGCACCGCGGTTCGTCATCCCCGGCATCGAGGTCGCGCTCCTCGTCGCCCTCATCGCGACGAATCCGCGCCGGATGACCCGCGAGACCCGGTGGTCCCGGGCGGCCTCGATCACCCTTGCGTGTCTGATGATCCTCGCGAACATGGTCGCGCTCGGCATGCTGGTCCACTCCATGACCGAGAAGAGCTCGTCCGGTGAGCCGCTCCTGTTGGCCGCGATGCAGGTGTGGGTGACCAACGTCATCGGCTTCGGGCTGCTGTTCTGGGAGCTGGATCGAGGTGGTCCGGTCGCCCGACGCGTCAAGACTCATCACGAGATGGCCGCGGCCGACTGGCGATTCTCGCAGGACGAGAACCACGATGCCGTCGAAGAGGTCGCCGCGACCGCGAGCCGCAACTCTGGTTGGATCCCGACGTTCGTCGACTACCTCTACGTCTCGCTGACCAACTCCAGCGCGTTCAGCCCGACCGACACGATGCCACTCAGCTCGCGGGCCAAGGTGCTGATGGGCGCCGAGGCGACCGCCGCCCTGCTCACCTCGCTGCTGGTCATCGCACGAGCGGTCGGCTCGCTCGAGGGCTGACCTCGCGGCCGGGCTCGACGTGTGATCGACCCAGAACCGGGTATTCCCCTGGGGATAGCGGCACGTACGCCTTCAGGACGCGCGCCGCTCGAGAGAGGGAGACCGACATGGACGACATCAACTGGTGGGTGTGGGTACTCATCGCCATCGCCGTCATCGCACTGATCGCGATCATCGGCGTCACGCTGCGCAACCGCGCCAACGTCAAGGCGGTGCAGCGCGACCGCTTCCGCGCGGGTCAGCTCCGCGAAGAAGCCGAGGTCAGCGCCGTCGAGGCCAGCCGTCGTGAGGCCGATGCCGCCGCGGCGCGTGCCGAGGCGGAGCAGGCCCGGATCGCCGCCGAGCAGCTCGAACGCCAGGCGCAGGGGCACGAGCGCGACGCCGGACAGGTGCGCGCCGAGGCCGGCGAACGGCTCGCCGAGGCGGACCAGATCGACCCTGACATCGACGACGACGGCCTCGCGGACCGCGACCCGGCCGGCGCCAGGACGAACGACCTGGCGGATGACCGGTTCACCGACGACCGGCTCAACGACGATCAGGCCGCCGGCGACCAGCTCACCGACGACCGGCCCGCCGGCGACCACGTGCGCGACACCCACCGCGACGTCCCGTAGGGCTGCCTAGAGTGAAGCCATGACGAGCGCGACGGACGACCTCGGCCACGTGGTCGAGGTCGTCCGTCCGGCGCGGCGCGTGGTCTCACTCGTCCCGTCGCTCACCGAGGCCGTCGCGGCGACCCGGCCCGAAGCGCTGGTCGGCGCCACCGACTGGTGCACGCATCCCGCCGAGCTCGACGTCACCCGCGTCCGCGGCACCAAGAACCCCGACCGCGCCGCGATCGTGGCCCTCGAGCCGGACCTCGTGCTGGCCAACCGCGAGGAGAACCGCGAGCTCGACGTACGACGGCTCCGCGACGCGGGCATCGCCGTGTGGGTCACGGTCATCGAGACGGTCGACGAGGCATTCGCGTCGATGGAGCGGATGTTCACCGAGGCGCTCGGCTGGGGCACCCCGGACTGGCTCGACGAGGCCCGGGCGGTGTGGGCCGAGCCCGCGCCCGACTCCGGCCGACGGGTGGCGATCCCGATCTGGCGCGACCCGTGGATGGTCGTGGGCGGTCGTACGTTCACCGGCGACCTGGTCGGCCGGCTCGGGCTCGTCAACGCGTTCAGCGACGGTGACGAGCGCTATCCCAAGGTCGAGCTCGCCGACATCGACTCTCCCGACGTCGACCTCGTGCTGCTGCCCGACGAGCCGTACGTCTTCACCGCCGACGACGGGCCCGAGGCGTTCAGCCACACGCCGACCCGGCTCGTGTCCGGGCGATCGCTCACCTGGTACGGGCCGTCGATGCTGACCGCCCGCGCCGAGCTCGAGTCGACGCTGGACTAGGGCGCTGGACTAGGGCCTCTTGGCCGTCGCCTTGCGGGCGGCCGCGCGCGACACGGCCTTGCGGGGCTCGCGCGCCTCGACCGTCACGGGCTTGAGCGCAACGACCGGGGGCGTCTCGCCGACGATCGCGTTGTGGCTGCCCCAGACGAGGTACTTGGCCGTCAGGTTGATCATCGTGGCGAACCGGTTGCGGTTGCCGAGCAGCGTCGCGACGTGCAGGCCGACCCAGATGACCCAGGCCGGGAAGCCCGTCAGTCGCGGCAGGAACTTGATCTCGGCGACAGCGGACGACCGCCCGATCGTCGCCATCGTGCCCTTGTCCTTGTACTTGAAAGGCTTGACCGTCTTGCCGGCGAGCTCGGCCTTGATGACCTTGGCGACGTGCTTGCCGCCCTGGATCGCCGGCTGCGCGAGCTGCGGGAGCGGCTCGTCGGGACTGATCGAGACGTCGCCGATCGCGAAGACGTCCTGCATGCCCTTGACCCGGAGGTGCTCGTCGGTCTCGATGCGGCCACCGCGACCCTGCGGCACGGCCCAGTCCTGGACCGTCGGGTGCGCCGTGATGCCACTGGCCCACACGACGATGCCGGCGGGGAGGAACTCCTGCTCGCCGTTGTGCTCCACGAGCACACCGTCCTCGCGGACCTCCTTGACGGCGGTCTCGAGGCGCAGGTCGACGTCACGCTTGTTGAGCGACTTCTTGGCGTAGTCACGCAGCTTGGGGTGGAACGGGCCCAGCACGTGCGGCATCATCTCGATCAACGTGATGTGCACGCGCTTGCGGTCGAGCTCGGGGTAGGTGACCGGCATGTCGTTGTTGCGCAGCTCGGCGAACGCGCCGGCGGTCTCGACACCGGTGGCGCCGCCACCCACGACGATGATGCGCAGGTCGCGGTCCTGGCCGTTGACCGCGGCGTCCTCGAGGGCGGCGAACATCTTGTCGCGCACCGCGAGTGCCTGCGAGCGGCGGTAGAGCGGCATCGCGAGCTCGGCGGCGCCGGGGATGCCGAAGAAGTTGGCGGTCACGCCCACGGCGATGACCAGGTAGTCGTACTTGACCTCGACCCCGCCGTCGAGCTTGAGCGTCTTGGCCTCGTGGTCCATCGACTCGACGAGGCCCTTGAGGAAGCGCACGTTGCTCTGCTTGGACCGGATCGCGCGGAGGAACCACGTGATGTCGCCGGGGTTGAGGCTCGCGGTCGCCACTTGGTAGAGCAGCGGCTGGAACGTGTTGTAGGTGTGACGGTCGATCAGTGTCACGTCGACGTCGGCGCGCTTGAGCTTGCGGACCGCAGCGATGCCGCCGAATCCGCCTCCGACCACGACGACGTGGGGGCGTTTCTGACCGGGAGCGGTGCTGTCTGGCATGCCTTCAGTCTATCGACCCGGAGGTGGGCGACGCACATCGCGGGCGGGCTCTGTGACCACTCTCATGTCTGGACAAAGTGGCAGGGTCAGTCACGGCGACGGCGGCGTACGAGAAGCACCGTCGAGACCAGGATCGCGACGAGGCAGAGCGGCAGCACGACCCATGAGAGCACGGCGAGATCGTGGTAGCTGTCGCGGACCTCGGCCTCCGAGAGATTCATCCAGTTCATGCCGGAGTCGAGCTGCTGCTGGACGAGCTCCTCGCGCGCGACGCCGTACATGACGAGGAAGAACGCACAGCCAGCGGCGACGATCGACGAGATGATCAGCGCGATGATCGAGAGGACCTTGATCGGGTCGGTGGGGGCCGGCGGACGTGACGCGTACGCCTGTGGATGCGGCGCCCACTGCGGCGGTTGCTGAGCCGGCCACTGCTGTGGCGCGCCAGGGTCCTGCGCTGCGGGAGGTCCTGCGGGAGGCGTCGGTGGGAGCGGGGGCGGCCACTCGGTCGAGCGCGCCGGCGCCGGCTCCTTGCCGCTCAGCAGGTCGAACCACCGACGGACGTCGGGGTGCCAGAGCTGGAACACGCAGAACAGCGCGAGGAGGCTCACGACGACTGAGGCGATCGAGTCCTGCAGCATCCCGACCACCGCGAGAATCGGCGTCACGATCGTCAACATGATGCGACTGACGGCGTGACCCATCGCGGTGTAGATCGCGAACACGAGCACCACGGCGCCCAGGAACGCGAAGACGCCGAGGAAGATCCGGAAGATCAGCTCGGCGTCGCCGCGGTCGACCCCGTCCTTGACCAACGGGTCGGTGAACCTCGCGACCCGCTCCTGGCCCTCGGTGGAGTACCAGTCGGTCAGGACCAGCAGGGCCTGCACGACCTGGAAGACCCCGATGGCACCGAGATAGAGGCAGGTCGACACCAGCCGGTGCGGGCGCGCGGGACGGTCCTCGGTCATGCCCTCCATCCCACCATCACGGTGGTGACGCGCCTCAGGCGGCCTTGACCGTCAGCTCGTCCGCGTCGGGAGCGCGGTCGACCACGACGGTGTCGCCGTCCCGCACGTCGCCGGCCAGCAGCGACCGCGCGAGCCGGTCGCCGATCGCCTGCTGCACGAGCCGGCGCAGCGGCCGGGCGCCGTACGCGGGATCCCACCCGGTGAGGGCGAGCCACTCCCGCGCCGCCGCCGTGACGTCCAGCGTGATCCGCCGGGCCGCCAGCCGCTTGGCCAGCGCCGACACCTGCAGGTCCACGATGTGGGCCAGCTCGTCGGTGCCGAGGGCGTCGAACATCACGATCTCGTCGAGCCGGTTGAGGAACTCCGGCTTGAACGACGCCTTGACCACGTCCATGACCGCCGAACGCTTGGCGGCATCGTCCAGCGCAGGATCGCTCAAGAACGCCGAACCGAGGTTGGACGTCAGGATCAGGATCACGTTGCGGAAGTCGACCGTACGACCCTGGCCGTCCGTCAGGCGCCCGTCGTCGAGCACCTGCAAGAGGATGTCGAACACCTCGGGATGCGCCTTCTCGACCTCGTCGAGCAGGACGACCGAGTAGGGCCGGCGGCGCACGGCCTCGGTCAGCTGGCCGCCCTCGTCGTAGCCGACATAACCCGGAGGCGCACCGACGAGTCGGCTGACCGAGTGCTTCTCGGAGTACTCGCTCATGTCGATGCGGATGATCGCGCGCTCGTCGTCGAACAGGAACTCCGCCAGTGTCTTGGCCAGCTCGGTCTTGCCCACGCCGGTCGGGCCGAGGAACAGGAACGAGCCGGTCGGCCGGTCGGGGTCGGAGATGCCGGCACGCGAACGGCGTACGGCATCGGAGACCGCCACGACCGCGGTCCGCTGGCCGACGAGCCGCTTGCCGAGCTCGTCCTCCATGCGCAGCAGCTTGCCGGTCTCGCCCTCGAGCAGACGCCCGGTGGGGATGCCGGTCCACGCCGCGACGACCTCGGCGACGTCGTCGGCACCGACCTCTTCGTGCACCATCGAGTCGCCCTCTTGAGCCGCCTCGGCGGCCTGGGCGTCCTCGAGCTGCCGTTCCATGGCGGGGATCTCGCTGTAGATCAGGCGGCTCGCGGTGTCCATGTCACCTTCGCGCTGGGCGCGCTCGGCCTGGCTGCGGACCTCGTCGATCCGCTCCTTGATCTCGCCGACCGCGTTGAGGGCCTGCTTCTCGCGCTCCCACCTGGTCTCGAGCGCCCGCAGCGCCTCCTGCTTGTCGGCGAGCTCGACGCGGAGCTTGTCGAGGCGTTCGCGACTGGCGGCGTCGGCCTCCTTGTCGAGGTGCAGCTCCTCCATGCGGAGCCGGTCAACGGCACGGCGGAGCTCGTCGATCTCGATCGGGCTCGAGTCGATCTCCATGCGGAGCCGGCTGCTGGCCTCGTCGATCAGGTCGATCGCCTTGTCGGGCAGCTGGCGGCCCGGGATGTAGCGGTCCGACAGCGTCGCGGCGGCGACCAGGGCGGCATCGGAGATCGACACCTTGTGGTGCGCCTCGTAGCGCTCCTTGAGGCCACGCAGGATCGCGATCGTGTCCTCGGGGCTCGGCTCGCCGACGAACACCTGCTGGAAGCGGCGCTCGAGGGCGGGGTCCTTCTCGATGCGCTCGCGATACTCGTCGAGCGTCGTCGCGCCGATCATGCGCAGCTCGCCGCGAGCCAGCATCGGCTTGAGCATGTTGCCGGCATCCATCGCGCTGTCGCCGCCGGCACCCGCGCCGACGACGGTGTGCAGCTCGTCGATGAACGTGATGACCTGGCCTTCGGACTCCTTGATCTCGGTCAGCACGGCCTTGAGGCGTTCCTCGAACTCGCCGCGATACTTCGCGCCGGCCACCATCGCGGCCAGGTCGAGCGAGATGAGCCGGCGGCCGCGCAGCGACTCCGGCACGTCGCCCGCGACGATGCGCTGCGCCAGGCCCTCGACGACGGCGGTCTTGCCGACGCCAGGCTCGCCGATCAGGACGGGGTTGTTCTTGGTACGCCGGGACAGCACCTGCACGACGCGACGGATCTCGCTGTCGCGGCCGATGACCGGGTCGAGCTTGCCCTCGCGCGCGACCGCGGTGAGGTCGACGCCGTACTTCTCGAGGGACTGGTAGGTGTCCTCCGCATCGGCGCTGGTCACGCGGGCGCCACCGCGGACGGCGTCGAACGCGGCCTGCAGCGACTCGGCGGTCGCGCCGGCATCCGTCAGCAGGGCCTTCGCCGCCGACTCGACGGTTGCGATGCCGACGACCAGGTGCTCAGTCGAGACGAAGTCGTCACCGAGCTGGTCGGCGAGGTCCTTGGCGCGCTGCAGCACCTCGTGGCTCGCGCGCGACAGGCCGGGGTTCTGCACGCTGGCGCCGCTGGCCGACGGCAGCGTGTCGAGCGCCGACTTGAGCCCGGCACGTACGGCCTGGGCGTCGACGCCGGCCGCCTGGATGAGCGGACCAGCGGTGCCGCCGTCCTGCGTCAGGAGGGCGGACAGAAGGTGGGCCGGCTCGACCGCGGGGTTGCCCGCGGCGGCGGCAGCAGAGATCGCGCTGCCCAGCGCTTGCTGGCTGCGCGTCGTGAACGTGGCAAGGTCCATGGTGGTTCTCCTGGAATGGAACGAATGTCACTCATCTCAACACCCGCAAAGTTGAGTCCATTCCTATCAACTTCACCGAAGCGGCGCCAAGGGACCTTGGTCTCGGGTTTCCGGCTCAGCCGTCGCCGTACGGCAGATCGGTCTCGGGCTGGCTCGAGGTCCGCGGATCGCGGACCGGTTCGTCACCCCCGCGGTCGCGCACGCTGGGCGCGTCGTGCGCCTCTTGCCGTTCGGGCTCGAGGAACTCGGCTGGCATCTCGGACATGCCCCTCCTTGGGACGCAAGGATGTGTCCTGCATCACACTAGGTCGGCGCGGGGCTGCCAGCAAGGACCGCCCGGTCAGTAGCCGGTGAAGTAGTCCGTCTTGACGCTCTTGCACCGCTTCGCCAGACCCGGGCGCACGGCGTTGACCATCGCCGGCGGCCCCGAGACGTACGCCGTGCGGTCGGCCAGGTCCGGCACGGCCTCGGCGATCAGCTCGGGCGAGAGGAACGGCGCCTCGACGTACGTCCAGCTGTCCGGCAGTCCGCTCGGCGCGGCGGGTCCGACGAGCACGACCCGGACGCCTGCGAGCTCCTCGACGAACGGCACCTCGTCGGGCGACGAGACGCCGTAGACCAGCACCGCGTCACGCGACGACTCGTGCCGCAGCTGGCTGAGGAACGGCGTGATGCCGATGCCACCCGCGACCATCAACAGCGGCTCCGACGAGTCCGACGGCAGCAGGAAGTCGCCGCCGATGCCCGTCGCGTGGACCGTGTCGCCGGGCTCGAGGGCCAGCAGCGCCTTCTTGAAGCTCGACGAATCCTCCGGGACGCGCAGCGCGAACGAGACCCGCCCTTCGGCGTTCGGCGGCGAGCTGATGCTGAACGAGCGACGACTGCCGCGCCCGTCGACCCCGGAGTGCGGCACGGTGAGCTCGGCGAACTGGCCGGGCTCGAACGACACCGGCCGCTTGGCCCGGAATGTCAGCTCGCGCGTCTCGGGCGTGAGCACCCGGCTCCCCTCGAGCACGAACGTGACGCCGTGCCGGCGGGCGAAGGCGAACGCCAGCAGGTTGCCGATCAGCAGCGCCAGCTGCTGGCTCACCCCGATTCCGTCCACGTTGACGGGCGTCTTGTCGAGCAGCGCGATCCATTGGGGGTACGAGATCACCACGGCGACGACGGCCGCGACGATCAGCTGCTGGCGGCGGCGCGGCGGGAGCGTCAGCGGCTCGCTCAGCATGAACCCGGCGATGAAGACGAGGGCGACGGAGTAGGCCGTGGTCTTGAGGGCCGCGTCGAACGGCTGGTCGTAGCCGGACGCGAAGCCCCACACGGTCAACGCACCGGCGATGACGATGAAGACCGCACCGAGGTCCAGGCGACGGGTCCGCCACAGGATGAGGAAGGCGCCGACCGCGACGTACGGCAGCAGCGTCTTGGAGGCGGCCCACCAGGTCGGGTCGACCGTGGTCTCGCGGTTCACGACGTGCTGGAGCACCACGATGAGGAACGCCCCGGCCGCGGCGGGGTTGAACATGTGCCGCCCGCGCCACGCGAGGGCGTATTTCGACAGGTTCGCCAGGACGGCGCCGCCGGCGAGCCACAGCAAGGTCACCCCGTCGGTCGTCGGCCAGAACAGGAACCACAGGAGCAGCGCCGTGATGATCGACGACTCCCCGTGCGGCCTGATGTGCCAGATGAGCCCGCACGCGCGGTTGCTGACGTAGGAGGCGACGAGCAGCACGGCCAGCGTGACGAGCTCGGCCTTGACCGTGAACGGATCGGTGAACGTCCCGCCTGCGGTGTAGGCGATCATCACGGCGGCCAGCGCGAGGAGCACGATCGTGACGAGGCGATACATCGTCACCCGGCCGAGCTGGCGGTCGAGCAGGTCGCGCGGGTCAAGCTTCGCGGCGGTCATGAGAACACCTCTCCAGGAAAGTTGGGGGATTGCTCGACCCGGCCATCAGCGTGCATGCGTACGAACTCGTGGTCGAAGCGTGACACGAGGCGGGCCGGATCGGCGAGGAAATGGGCGGTGGCAAGACCGTCGGCGAGCAGGCACGAGTCCGCGACGACCCAGGTCGCGACGATGTCGCGGGTTGGCCGGCCCGTACGCCCGTCGAGCACATGGTGCAGCCCGTCGCCCCACGCGCGCCGGTTGGTGGCCGAGGCGCACAGGGCTTGCCCGTGCGACAGCTCGGCGATCCCGATCGCGCGGGTCACGTCGCCGGGATGCTCCAGGGCGACCCGCAACGGGTCACCGAGACGGTGCAGCAGGTCGCCGCTCGCGTCGATCGTGAAGTCCTCGGCGCCGTGCGACATCAGCACACCCGCGACGAGGTCGACGAGGTGTCCCTTGCCGGCGGCGCCGACGTCGAGCAGCACCGGCTCTCGAGTGACAAGAGAGGGATAGCTCCACTCGATCGAGTCCCACGCCGGCACCGCGGCAGGCACGGCGACGGGGCGCAGCGAGTACGTCTCGTCATAGCCGAGATCGGCGAGCGTACGCCCGACCAACGGTGTCACCGCACCGTCCGTGACCTCGTGCAGGGCGACGTAGAGGTCGAGCAGGGCCCGCGAATCGGGGTCCAGCACCCAGGTGCCGCCCTCGACGGCGATCCGGGAGACCACCGAGTCGCTCCGGAACCGTGACCACACCGCGTCGAAGTCATCGATGCGGGCGGTCACGGCCGCGGCGACGTCCCGGGCGATCGGCTCGGCGGTGTCGATCTGCCACGCCGTGCCGATCGCCGCGAAACGCCAGGCGGCCGGCTCAGGCCTTGGCATCGGCTTTGATCTCGTCGATCGCCTTGTCGAAACCGAGGTGCGTCAGGGACGAGCCCGCGACCTTGTCGACCTTCACGTCGTCGAGGCTCTTGCCGACGACCTCGGCCGAGATGCCGCTGGCGAACTTCTCCTGGAAGCTCTTGGACGTGCCGTCCGTGGCCTCGGGAATCACCTCGACCTTGCTGATCGCGTTGTCGGCGAGCGTGAGCTCAACCTTGACCTTCGACTCGCCACCGGGGTTGACGTAGCTCGCCTCGGCCTCGTAGTCGCCGTTCTTGTAGGTGGATGCTGCCGCGTCCGACGAGTCGTCGGTGGTGGCGGACGGCGCCGCGGACGAGCTGGGCGTGCTGGACGCGTCGTCGCTGCCGCCACTGCCGCAGGCCGCGGTGAGCAGCATGACTGAGGCGGCTGCTGCCGCGGAGAGCATCTTCTTGTGCGCTGGGAGTTTCATCGGTCGGGCTCCTGGGCTCGAGGGTATGGAATCAGCGTGCAATGGGTAGAACGGATCAGATTGGCTGAACGTTCAACCGTATGAACGGGACCCTCGCAGGGGGAGTTCCACCCTGTGAGTCTTGTTACAGACTCACAGGTTCCGCACAGCCGCGGTGGCCGCATGGAACCCGCCCATGCCGTGGACGCCACCGCCGGGAGGTGTCGAGGCCGAGCAGATGTAGAGCCCCTTGGCCCCGAGCGAGTAGGGATTGGGCGAGAACCGCGGTCGCATGACGAGCTGCCACGCATCGTTGGCGCCGCCGCCGATGTCGCCTCCGGCATAGTTCGCGTTGTGCGCCTCGAGCTGCGCCGGACCCGCCGTGGTCGTCGCGACGATGCGGTCGCGGAAGCCGGGGGCGAAGCGCTCGATCTGGTCGGTGATCGCCTCGGTGGCGTCGCCCGTGTAGCCGTTCGGGACGTGCGCGTACGACCACACGGGGTGCACGTCGCCGGCCGAGCGGCCGGGGTCGGCGAGGTACTGCTGGCAGACCAGGACGAACGGGCGGTCAGGCATCCGGCCGGCATGGACCTCGCGCTCGGCGGCGTTGAGCTCCTCGAGGGTGCCGGCGAGGTGCAGGGTGCCGGCCTTGCGCGCCCACTCGTTGGTCCACGGGACACCGCCCTCGACCGCGAAGTCGACCTTGAAGACTCCCGGGCCCGACCGCCACCGTTTGAGCGGCCGGCGTACGCGACCGGGCAGCGCGTCGCCCGCGATCCGCAGCGCTCCTGCCGGCGAGGTGTCGAAGATGACGATGTCGGCCTGGGGCAGCTCGCTGACTTCGTGACCCGTCTCGATGCGTCCGCCGTGCTCGACGACGTCGGCCGCCAGAGCGCGGGCGATCGCCGCAGAGCCACCCTTGGCCACCGGCCAGCCGTACGCATGACTGGTCAGGCCGAACATCAGACCGAGGCCGCCAGTCGTCGGCCGGTTCAAGGGATAGATCGCGTGCGCCGCCAACCCGGCGAACAGCCCGCGCGCCTCGTCGGTCTGCCAACGTTTGGCGATCCACGAGGCCGGCTGCAGGGCACGCATGCCGAACTTGGCCATCATGATCGGATGCTTCGGGACGTGCACGATCGGCCGGAACAGCTCGCCGATCAGCTCGTCGCTCGCCGCGGCCAAGGGGGCGTACAGCTTGCGCCACGCCTTGCCGTCGACGCCGAGACCCTCGACCGTGCGGTCGAGATCGCGGAACAGCACGCCGGCCCGGCCGCCGTCGAGCGGATGCACCGCGTCGACCTCCGGCCAGAGCCACTCGAGGCCGTGGCGTTCGAGGTCGAGCGACCGGAAGAACGGTGACGCGACCCCTGTCGGATGGGTCGCGCTGCAGATGTCGTGCAGCACGCCCGGCACGTTGAGCTCCGCCGACCGGGTGCCGCCGCCGATCTCGTCCTCGGCCTCCAGCACCGTCACGTCGATCCCGGCACGCGCCAGCACGACAGCGGCGGCCAGCCCGTTGGGCCCGGAACCCACGACAACGGCAGTGGTCATGTGTTCAACGTAGTCGCCATCGTCCGAGGCCGTACGGCCCTAGGGTGACTGGATGCTGGTCGATCACGATGTACCGACGATCCTGGGCCGGATCCGCGTACGCACCGACGGCGACGGGCCGGCGATGCTGATGTGGCCGAGCCTCCTGATGGACGGCAGCCTGTGGGCCGCACAGGCCGCCCACTTCGCCGACCGGTTCACCGTGCTCGTCGTCGATCCGCCCGGGCATGGCGACAGCGAGCCGCTCACTCGCGGGTTCAGCTTCGACGAGTGCGCCACGGTCATCGAGCAGGTGCTCGACCACGTCGGGGTGACGCGTGCGCACGTCCTCGGCAACTCCTGGGGCGGCATGATCGGCGGCACATTCGCGGCTCTGCACCCCGACCGCGTCGGCGCCTCGGTGCTGATGAACGCCACCGCGACGACCGCCGGCCGCTATCAGCGGATCGAGTACGCGGCGATGCTGCAGACTGCCCGCCTCCTGCACGGCATCAAGCCGCCGTTGACCCGCTCGGTGCTCAAGGCCTTCCTGGGACCGACGAGCCTGCGCACACGCAGCGACGTCGTACGCGCCGTCCGGACGTCGCTGTCAAAGGTCGACATGACATCGGCGACCTGGGCCGTACGCAGCGTGGTCCCCGAGCGGCCCGACCAACGCGAGCTGTTCGCGCGCATCAGCACTCCGGTGCTCGTGATCGCCGGCGACGAGGACGCCACGTTCCCGGTCGCGGAGAACCGCGCGATGGCCGAGTCGATCCCCGGCGCAGACTTCGTCGTGATCGACGGCGCCGCCCACCTCGCTGCGCTGGAGGTGCCCGACCAGGTCAATGCGCTGGTCGACGACTACGTTGTGAGACACCCGCTCGACATGTGAGCCGCGCCACAACCCCGGCACCCCGAGCCCTGTCCCGCATACACTTCCGTCACACCTGAACTCAGTTCAGGTGTGACCCACCCCACACGATTGCCGTTCGCATCGCAAGACGCCCGAAGTGGCCTTGATCAGCGTCCTTAGCCTTGCCTAAGACATCGTGGCGATCTTCCCCCAGGAGTTGTGTATGAGCAGGCAATTGCGTGTCGCCGTGATCGGCGCCGGACCAGCGGGCATCTACGCGGCCGACATCCTCACCAAGTCCGAGGTTGATGTCACGATCGACATCCTCGACCGCGATCCCACGCCGTTCGGCCTGATCCGCTACGGCGTCGCCCCCGACCATCCGCGCATCAAGGAGATCGTCAAGGCACTCAAGCGGGTGCTGTCCAACGACGACATCCGGTTCTTCGGCAACGTCAACTACGGCGCCGACCTCAAGCTCGACCACCTCCAGCAGTTCTACGACGCCGTCATCTTCGCGACCGGCGCCCGCGCCGACCGCGACCTCGAGATCCCGGGCATCGAGCTCAAGGGCTCGTTCGGCGCCGCCGACTTCGTCTCCTGGTACGACGGCCACCCCGACGCCCCGCGCGACTGGGCCTTCGATCCCGACGCCGAGACCGTCGCCGTCCTGGGCGTCGGCAACGTCGGCCTCGACGTCGCCCGCATGCTCGCCAAGACCGCCGACGAGCAGCTCGTCACCGAGATCCCCGACAACGTCCACGCCGGCCTCAAGGCGAACGCCACCAAGGACGTGCACGTCTTCGCCCGTCGCGGCCCGGCACAGGTCAAGTTCACCCCGATGGAGCTGCGCGAGCTCTCGCACTCGCCCAACATCGACGTCATCATCCACCCGGAGGGCTTCGAGCTCGACGAAGGATCCATGGACGCGATCCGGGCCTCCAAGTCGGTCAAGCTGGTCGTCGACGTGCTGCAGAACTATCTCGCCAAGGAGCCGACCGGTGCCGCGCACCGGATCCACATCCACTTCTGCCAGAACCCCGTCGAGATCCTCGGTGACGACGGCCGGGTCGTCGGTCTGCGAACCGAGGTCACCGAGCTCGACGGCACCGGCAACGTGCGTGGCACCGGCGAGTTCAGGGACTGGCCGGTCCAGGCGGTCTACCGCGCCGTCGGCTACCGCTCGGAGAACCTCGCCGGCATCCCGTTCGACAACAACAGCGCCACCGTCCCCAACGACGGCGGGCGTGTGATCGACATCGAGGGCGAGCCGCTGCCCGGCGCATACGTCACGGGCTGGATCAAGCGCGGCCCCGTCGGCCTGATCGGCCACACCAAGTCCGATGCCGCCCAGACCATCGAGCTGCTGCTCTCCGACGTCGACGCCCTCGTCGCACCGCCGGAGCCCGAGCGCGAGGCGGTCGACCGCTACCTCGCGGGACGCGGCATCGAGTTCACGACGTGGGAGGGCTGGGAGCAGCTCGACGAGCACGAGCTCGCGCTCGGCGAAGCAGCTGGACGTACGCGCATCAAGGTCGTCCCGCGCGACGAGATGGTGCGCATCTCCCGCAGCTAGCGACGCGCCTCGAGCCTGCGGGTCAGGCCGGCGATCAGGAGCCCTGGGTGCGGCTGTGCGTCGATCGCGAGTCGGCCGCGCACCATCTGGTCAACTCGCTGCGCGGCGCCATGACCCCTCACCTCGAGGACCCGGTGTGGACGGGTTTCGTCACGGGCCTGCGTGAGGCGTCCGCCGAGTTCGACGAGCTCTGGAGTCATCACGACGTCACCGCTCAGGCGATCGCCGCCAAGGTGTTCCGCAGCGAGGCCGCGCCTGAACGTCCTGGTGGCCCGGCCCGCCTCGCAGCTCAGCCTGGCGGGGTGATCAGGTGCGGCGGCCCTGAAGGTTGCACATCAGCATGTGCATCGCCTCGTCAGGCGGCGCCTCGAGCGGCAGCGGCGTGATGCCCGGGCGCGCCCGCAGCGCGTCGAACAGCAGCGCCAGGTAGCGCCGCCAGAGATCGGGCTGCTCGGGCGTCGACAGCGATCCGATCAGCATGAGCTGCATGCCGAGGTCCGTGACCTCGACATCCTTCCTGAGCGCCCCGTCGGCCTGCGCGCGCTGCATGAGGCTCTCGACGATCGGACCGATGCGTTCGCGACCCACGGTCATGTGCCCGCTCTCGCTGAGCGTCTGCACCATGACCTCCTTGAGCCCGCGGTCGGCGACCTGCTTCTCGACCGACTTCTCGAAGAACCAGGTCAAGCCGTCCCAGGCATCGGGGATGGCTGCGGCCTCTTCACCGACCGCGACCATCTCGTCGATGCGCGTCTCGAACAAGGCCTGGACGAGCTCCGAGCGCTCCGGGAACCGGCGATAGACCGTGCCGACGCCGATGCCGGCGCGGCGGGCGATCTCGTCGTAGCCGGCCTCCAGCCCCTGCTCGGCGAAGACTTCCGCGGCGGTCTCGAGGATCAGCTCACGGTTGCGCGCAGCGTCCTTGCGCAGCGGCCGTTCGGCTTCCTGCATGGGGGTGCTGGCAGTGGTCATGCAGCCATACTAGCGGACCGGAGACAAGTTTCCGTTTCGTGGGACATGTCACACGAGCAAATGGAGAGTTCTTTCCGGTTATGGTCTACAGTGAAACGGAAGAGACTTTCCACTTACTGATTTTCGGAGCTTCCCATGACTGACACCTTGGTCGTCGACCGCCCACAGGCCACGCCGCCTGATCACGCAGACAACCCGCACCACGCGACACGCTGGCTGATCCTCGGCGTCATCGCCCTGGCGCAGCTCATCGTCGTCCTCGACGCGACGATCGTGAACATCGCGCTGCCGACCGCCCAGGAGTCACTCGGCTTCTCCAACGACAACCGTCAGTGGATCGTGACCGGGTACGCGCTGGCGTTCGGCTCGCTCCTCCTGCTCGGCGGCCGGCTGAGCGACCTGGTCGGCCGCAAGCCGATGTTCATCGTCGGCCTGATCGGCTTCGCCGCCGCCTCCGCGATCGGCGGCGCCGCCCAGAACTTCGAGATGCTCGTCTCCGCCCGCGTGGCGCAAGGCATCTTCGGCGCACTGCTGGCGCCCGCCGCTCTCTCGCTGCTGACCGTCACGTTCACCGACGCCGCTGAGCGCGCCAAGGCGTTCGCGATCTTCGGCGCGATCTCCGGTGGCGGCGGTGCCATCGGCCTCATGCTCGGCGGAGCGCTCACCGAGTACCTCTCCTGGCGCTGGTGCCTGTACGTCAACGTGCCACTCGCCGCGCTCGCCGTGATCGGTGGCACGCTCCTGCTCAAGAAGCAGGCCCGCGAGGAGAACCCGCCCAAGCTCGACATCCCCGGCACCGCCGTCGTCGTCGCCGGCCTGGTCTCGTTCGTCTACGGCCTGGCCAACGCCGAGTCCGACGGCTGGTCCAGCACCGTCACGCTCGTCTGCGTCGCTGTCGGTCTCGCCCTGCTCGCACTGTTCGCCGTGATCGAGAACCGCGTGCACAACCCCTTGCTCCCGCTGCACATCATCTGGGACCGCACCCGCGGCGGCTCGTTCCTGACGGTCGCGATCATCGGCATCGGCCTGTTCGCGGTGTTCCTGTTCCTGACCTACTACGTCTCGCTGACGCTCGGCTACACCCCGCTCAAGACCGGCTTCGCATTCATCCCGATGATCCTCGGCATCATGGCCACGGCAACCGGGTTCTCCGGCGTGGTCGCTCGCATCGGCCCGAAGATCCCGGTCTTTGCCGGAATGCTGCTCGCCTCGTTCGGCCTGGTGCTGTTCGCCCAGCTCGACCTCGACAGCACGTACGCCGCGAACATCCTGCCGGGGCTGATCATCACCGGACTGGGTGTCGGCCTGGCGATGGCGCCCGCGTTCAGCGCGGCGACGTCAGGCGTCGACGCCGAGCATGCCGGTGTCGCGTCGGCAGCCGTCAACACGTTCCAGCAGATCGGTGGCTCGATCGGCACGGCCGTGCTGAGCGCGTTCGCCGCGACCGCTGCGTCGAACTACCTCGCCGGCAAGACCCCCAACCCGCACAACCAGGCGCTCGCCGCGATGGAGAGCTACACCACCGTGTTCTGGTGGGGCGCCGGGATCTTCGCCGTCGGAGCCGTCATCTGTGGCCTGCTGCTCCGCCCCGGACCGATCGCGGTCGACCCCGACGCGGCACCCGTCCTGGCGCACTGACCGCGCCATCCGTTGCCCGCGACCCGTCACGGCATGAGCCGGGCGGGTCGTGGGCTGTCCGGACGCGGATTCAGCGCTGGGCCAGCACCTGGACGTGGCAGCTGCCACCGTTCTCGGGCGCCGGGAGGTTGTTGATCACGAAGCGCGTGGACCCACCAGCCGAGACGTTGGCCAGCTGACGCGTCTTGGCCTTCTCCGCGCCGCCGGCGGCCTCGCCGACGTACACCGTGACCTGATAGGTCACCTTGCTCTTGCCGGCGTTGGCAATGAAGCCCGACGAGTTCCAGACGCCCTTGGGCGTCTTGGCGCAGCGGAACTTCGACAACGCCTCGGGCGCCGGCGTTCCCTTGGGCGGCGCGACGGTCGGCGTGGTCACGGCCTGGGTCGGCGCGGAGGTCGTGGCCTTCGTGGCCGGCGGATCGTCCGAGCCACCGCCGCAGCCCGCGAGCACCAGGAGCAGGGCCACCGCGAGCGTACGCATGGGGTCATCCCATCACGCGTCGGCCGTGCCGGGTCGGAGGCGCGCTCCTCGACGAGGAGATGGCCCGGCACAGGGGCTCCGAACCATCTCCTGTCGCACTGGACTCAGGCCATCAGAGGTCCAGGTGCGCTCCACTGGTGAGGTCATCGATCGAGATGCTCGACCACACCGCGGCGACCAAGGTGGCCTTCTGCCCCGGCGGGCAGTCGAGCACGGTCGATGCCGCTGGTCCCGTGACGCTGAGCGAGCCGACGAGGTTGCCGTTCTTCCCTGCCGTGAACGTGCCGCTCTGCTGGAAGTCACCGCTGACCGTCGTCTTCTTCGGGTCGGACGGCACCTTGTTGCCGCCGTTGACGCAGGAGTACGTGGCGTCGAGGTGGCCGCTGACCTGGACCGTTTCCTGGGAGCCGGACTCGAGCCCGGCTTCCTTGAACTTGACCGTCAACGTGGTCCCCGACTGCGAGGCCGAGGTCTGGCTGGCGATGAAGTGGGCATTGCCGGCCTGTGCGGCCGTGGACATGAAGAGGAGAGCCGCACTTGCAGCGGCAATCACAGAGAAAATTCGCCGTGAAATCATGGTGGGTCTTCCTTGGAGAGGTGAGCGATCGTGCGGGTATGCGCGTGCGCTCTCTCGCCCCCCAGCGCCATGCGCCAGGAACTCCGGCTCCAGGAGATCCACATCAGGAGCGCGTTCCACACGTGCCCCACCGCGGACGCTACGCCGGGACATCTCGTCTCTACTTGACTCGAAATGACTGGTCCAGGAGGGCCATGTCGTCCCGCAGCTCGCGACCAATTACTATGACGTCCTACTAACTTTGAGGGAGCACCATGAGCGGGATCGAACGCGTTGGCGTTATCGGCGGCGGGCTGATGGGATCGGGCATCACCGAGGTCGCCGCACGCGCCGGCCTGGACGTCGTGGTCATCGAGATCAACGCCGACGCGGTCAAGGCAGCATCAGGACGGGTCGAGGGGTCGCTGCGGCGGGCCGAGTCCCGCGGCAAGATCGACGCCGCCGAGGTCACCGCGGTGCTCGACCGCATCACGTTCACCGACGACCTGGAGCAGCTCGCCGATCGTGACCTGGTCGTCGAGGCCGCCTCGGAGGACGAGCAGACCAAGCTTGACCTGTTCCGCCGCATCGGGCAGATCCTGACCAAGGACGACGCGATCCTGGCGTCCAACACCTCCTCGATCCCGATCGTGAAGCTCGGTGCCGTGTCGGGACGCGCCCACCACGTCATGGGCGTGCACTTCTTCAATCCCGCACCCGTCATGCAGCTCGTCGAGCTCATCCCCTCGCTCACGACGTCCCCCGAGACGCTCGAACGTATGCGCTCCTGGGTCACCGACACCCTTGGTAAGAAGCCGATCGACGCCACCGACCGCGCCGGGTTCGTCGTCAACAGCCTCCTTGTGCCCTACCTGCTCTCGGCAATTCGGATGTACGAAGCCGGCTATGCCTCAGCCGCCGACATCGACCGCGGCATGGTGCTGGGCTGTGGCCACCCCATGGGCCCCCTCGCCCTGTCCGACCTCATCGGCCTCGACACCCTCAAGGCCATCGGCAAGTCGATGTACGACGAGTTCAAGGAGCCGCTCTACTCGCCGCCGCCGCTGCTCGACCGCATGGTCGACGCCGGCCTGCTCGGCAAGAAGACCGGGCAAGGGTTCTACGGCTACGAGAAGTAGCCGCTCACTCGATCACGCGGTCGTCGCGGTGCGCGGCGAAGAACTCGGCTTGCTGGCGCATGATGTCGCGCATGCCCGAACCTTTGGGCACGCCGTAGACCGTGCCGAAGTCGAACTCGCGCTGGCTCCGCCATGCTCGATCAGCATGCGTCAGACGTTGTCGCCGACATCAGCCGATGGCTCGAGCCCGTTGGCCGCAGCCGGTAGCTGCGGCTCGACCCAGAGGACCGAGACCACGATCACCACCAGCACCCCGACCAGCAGCATCCCGATCCAGGCCGCACCCAGTCCGCGGTCGATCAGCAGGCCGGCGACGGGCGGCCCCGTGACGGAAGCCGCCTGGAAGCCCGCCGAGCTGATGGCGTTGTAGCGACCACGCAGGTGGTCGGGGGCCAGGTCGTTGACCATGGCGGGCACCGTCGGCTGGAGCAGCGTCTCGCCGAGCGCGAACACCGACGCACAGGCGGCGACCAGGAGCGATGCCCCGAGGGTGCCCGGAATCCACGACGAGGCGCTGAGGAGCAGCCACGAGACCGCCCACATGAGCGCCATCGCCACGACGACGCGAGTGCGCCGCCGGCCTTCCATGTGGCGCAGCACCAACAGCTGCAGCAGCACGATGACCAAGGTGTTGGCGGCGAAGGCCCAGCCCAGCGCCCTGGTCGACACCTCGCTCACCGCCCGCGCGTAGGCCGGCATGCCGGCATTGAGCTGGGCGTAACCGACGAATGCCGCGGCGAACGAGAGCAGGGTCAACGACAGCACGGCAGGGCGACGAAGCAAGGCGAGATAGCTGACCCCGGCCGCGTCGGCATGCGCGTGCTCGTGCACCTCGCCGCGATGCGGACCTCCGACGTGGCGCAAGGGCCCGAGGAGGAGGACCAGGGCGGGCAGATAGCTGGCAGCCTCGACGAGGTACATGACCTGGAACGTCACCGGTCGTGACACGTCGGCGACGAAGCCACCGATGATGCCGCCGACACCGACACCGAGGTTGAGCAGGGCGAAGTTCATGCCGAAGTAGCGCGGCCGGATCCTGGAGGGGACGATCGTCGCCACCATCGACTGTGACGCGGGCCAGGCGAGGCCGAACGACGCGCCGACCAGCGTGAGGCCGAACGCAGCCACCGGCACCGTCGTCGCGAAGGCCATGATCAGCTGCCCCGTGAACGCCGACAGGAGCGCGGCGATCATGGTCTTGCGCGCGCCGATGCGATCGATGACGACTCCGCCGGGGCCCAGCACCAGGAACCCCGCCAGGGACAGCAGCGCCATCAGCAGGCCGACGGTGTCGAGGCTGAAGCCGCGGATCTCGTGGAGGTAGACGACCCAGAACGGGAGGACGAGCCCCGTGCCGATGAACTGGAAGGCGACGACGGACAGCAGCAGCCGGCCCTCGCGGGGCAGGTCCCGCCAGAAGCTGCTCAAGGGCGGGCGATGGGGCTCGGCGTCGGCGGTGCTCATGCGTACGCGCGAAGGGAGGTCGTGGGCACTGACCCACTCTCGCCCATACGTCTGACATCTCCCTTTGGGGGTGCAACCTCCTCGCAGCGGGGTGCACGATAGACATGACCCACGCCACGCCCAGGAGGCACTCGTGTTCTACCCGTTGACCGTCATGGACTTCCTCGATCGTGCCGTCACGGTCTATCCCGATCGCGTCGCCGTGATCGACGAGCCCGACCAGCCGGCCGAGTCGTGGGGCGAGATCACGTATGCCGAGCTGGGCCGGCGAGCGCGCGCGCAGGCCGCGTCGCTCGACGAGATGGGCGTGCCGGTCGGTGGCCGGGTCGCGGTCGTGTCGCAGAACTCCGCGCGGCTGCTGACGTCGTTCTTCGGCGTCTCCGGCTGGGGCCGCGTGCTGGTCCCGGTCAACTTCCGGTTGGCGACCGCCGAGATCCGCTACATCGTCGAGCACTCGGGTGCCGAGGTGCTGATGGTCGACCCCGCCCTGCGGCACCTCGTCGACGAGGTCGACTGCAAGCGGACGTTCGTGCTGGGCGAGGACGACGACGCGATCTGGGGCTCCACTGCCGAGCCGCAGCCGTGGGCGGGTGACGAGGGCGCGACGGCGACGATCAACTACACGTCCGGGACGACCGCGCGACCCAAGGGCGTCCAGCTCACCCATCGCAACAACTGGCTCAACGCGACGGTGTTCGGCTGGCAGGCGTCGGTGTCGGACCGCGACGTCTACCTCCACACGCTGCCGATGTTCCATGCCAACGGCTGGGGTCACCCGTTCGCGGCGACCGGCATGGGCGCCACGCACGTGGTGCTGCGCCAGGTCGACGGCACCGAGATCCTCAAGCGCATCGAGCAGCACGGCGTCACCTACCTGTGCGCCGCCCCGGCAGTCGTGACCGCCGCTCTCGACGGCGCGAAGACGTGGGACGGCGAGATCCCCGGCCGCGACCGCGTACGCATCATCGTCGCGGGTGCGCCGCCGCCGACACGCACGATCGAGCGCGTCCGCGAGGAGCTGGGCTGGGAGTTCATCCAGATCTACGGCCTCACCGAGACCGCACCCCTGCTGACGATGGCCCGCATGCGCGCCGAGTGGGACGACCTCGACCCGCACCAGCAGGCAGTCAACCTCGGCCGGGCCGGTGCGCCGGTCATCGGCGTACGCATGAAGATCGACGACGAGGGTGAGGTGCTGGCGCAGTCCAACCACAACCTCGAGGCGTACTGGGACAACCCGGAGGCCACCGCCGAGGCGCAGGCCGACAACTGGTTCCACACGGGCGACGGCGGCACGTTCGAGGACGGCTACATCGCGATCGCCGACCGCAAGAAGGACGTCATCATCACCGGCGGCGAGAACGTCTCGTCGATCGAGGTCGAGGACGCCCTGAGCTCACACCCATCGGTCCGCGAGGTCGCCGTGATCGGCATCCCCGACGAGAAGTGGGGCGAGCTCGTCACCGCGCTGGTCGTGCTGGATCCCGATGCCGAGCCGGTCGACGAGGCCGGCCTCATCGCACACTGCCGCCAGCACCTCGCCGGCTACAAGTGCCCCAAGAAGATCGAGTTCCGCGACGAGCTGGCCCGCACGGCGACCGGCAAGCTGCAGAAGTTCAAGCTCCGTCAGCCCTACTGGGAGGGTCGGGACCGCCAGGTCAACTAAAGGCTGGGCGCGCGGAGCTGGGCTGACAACGGGCAGTCGAACGGGTCTCGGGCGCGCAGGCCGACGTTGTTGAGGTAGTCGACCACGATCGCGTACGAGTGGAAGAGCCCGACCTCCATGTAGTCGATGCCCTCGCGCTCGCAGTGCGCGCGTACGAGCGGCTGCGCCTTCTTGAGGTTGCAGCGCGGCATGTTGGGGAACAGGTGGTGCTCGATCTGGTAGTTGAGGCCGCCCATCGCCCAGTCGACCACGGGGTTGCCGCGGACGTTGCGCGACACCATGACCTGGCGGCGGAGGAAGTCGAGCTTCATCTCCGGCGGGATGATCGGCATGCCCTTGTGGGCCGGCGCGAAGGACGCACCGAGGCAGAAGCCGAAGACCGCCATCTGGATCGCGAAGAACGACAACGCCTTGCCGAGCGGCAGGAAGGTCAGGAGCACCGCGACGTACGCGGTGAGGCGCGTGACGACCAGGAACAGCTCGACCCGGCGCCACGGCTGGCCGGAGTCCTTGTCGCGGGCGGCGCGGATCGACTCGGCATGCAGGTTGAGACCCTCGAGCGTCAGCAAGGGGAAGAACAGCCAGCCCTGCCGCTTGACGAACCAGCCGGCGAACCCCTCGGTGCGCTGCTCCACGATGCTGGGCGTGAACGCGATCGCGCCGGGTCCGATGTCGGGGTCGTAGCCCTCGAGGTTGGGGCCCTTGTGGTGCATGTTGTGCTTGGCCCGCCACCACGCGAAGCTCAGGCCGGCGAAGGCGCCGGCGAGGATGCGGGCGGTCCAGGCGTTCCACGCCGCGGACGTGAACATCTGGCGGTGCGCCGCGTCGTGGCCGAGGAAGCCGAACTGCGTCACGATGACGCCGAGTGCCGCCGCCAGGATCAGCTGGAACCACGAGTTGCCGAGCCAGAAGAAGCCGGCCCAGATGGCGAAGAACGCGCCGACGTGGGCACCGATCTGGAGCCAGTAGTAGATGTGGGCCCGCTCCAGCAGCCCGGACGCCTTGACGTCCTGCATCAACTCGGTGAAGTGACTGACGTATTGCTCACTGGGGGCAGAGTCTGTCTGGGCTTCTTGCGTCATGTGCGGCCCCTTCCATTGAGGACCGTGCACGCATCATCGGGCCTACCGCCGCAAACTGTCTACGCACTTCCATCGTCCCACGCACACGCGCCATCGGCCCCTCCAGAACCTGTGAACTTTGCGAGAACGTCATCGCCGCAGGTCGGAGGGGTGCCCCGCACGATTGAGCGGTGACGTGGTCGCCCATTCGGGACCCGGATAGGCGACCCACGCACCGTTGCGACGTCAGAAGGGCGACTCATCCATCGCCCCGGACCTGAGGGTCAGCCCAGGACCAGAAGCAGGTCTCCGCCCTCGGCCTGGCGGGTGTCGGGGATGACGAGGCGGGAGACTGTGCCGGCGTTGGGGCTGGTGATCGAGGCCTCCATCTTCATGGCTTCGATCGTGGCGACGGTCTGGCCGGCCTCGATGGTGTCACCCTCGGCGACGATCGCGTGCACGACGCCGGCGAACGGGACGGCGACGTGCTGCGGGTTGGCGGTGTCGGCCTTCTCGGAGGCGGCGACCTTCGAGTCGACCGAGCGGTCACGGACCTCCGTCGGCCGGAGCTGCCCGTTGATCGTGCCCAGCACGTTGCGCATGCCGCGTTCGTCCGCGTCGCCGATGGCCTCGACACCGAACAGCAGCAGGTTGCCCTCGGAGACCTCGACCTCGGTCTCGTCGTCGTTGCGCAGGCCGTAGAGGAAGGCGCCGGTCGGTACGGCCGACAGGTCGCCGAACTCCGCATGCGCCCTGTCGAAGTCCTGCGTCGGGCCGGGGAACAGCAGCCGGTTGAGGGTGTGTCGCCGGTCGCCGACCAGGCCCGCGCGGTCGTCGTCGGTCAGCTCGGTGACCTTGGGCTTGGCGTTGCGGCCCTGCAGCGCCTTGGTGCGGAACGGCTCGGGCCAGCCGCCGGGCGGGTCACCCAGCTCGCCGGACAGGAAACCGATGACGGACTCGGGAATGTCGAACGAGGCGGGGTCCTCGGCGAACGCCTGGGGGTCGGCGCCGACCGCGACGAGGTGGAGGGCGAGGTCGCCGACGACCTTGGACGACGGGGTCACCTTGACGACGTTGCCGAGGATGTCGTTGGCCGCGGCGTACATGTCCTCGATCTGCTCGAACTTCTCGCCGAGCCCCAGCGCGATCGCCTGTTGGCGCAGGTTGGACAGCTGGCCGCCGGGGATCTCGTGGCGGTAGACGCGACCCGTCGGCGCGGGCAGGCCGGACTCGAACGGTGCGTAGAGCCGACGGGTGGCTTCCCAGTAGGGCTCGAGCGCGTTGACCGCGTCGATGTCGAGGCCGGTCGTACGTTCGGAGTGGTTCGTGGCCGCGACCAGCGCCGACATCGGCGGCTGGGACGTGGTGCCGGCCAGCGCGGCGGACGCGGCGTCAACCGCGTCGACCCCGGCCTCGATCGCCGCGACCAGCGTGGCGAGCTGCCCGCCCGGTGTGTCGTGGGTGTGCAGGTGCACCGGCAGGTCGAACCGCTCACGCAACGCTCGGACGAGCGTACGAGCAGCGGGGGCCCGCAGGAGTCCGGCCATGTCCTTGATCGCCAGCACGTGCGCGCCGGCCTCGACGATCCGGTCGGCGAGCTGCAGGTAGTAGTCGAGCGTGTAGAGCTTCTCGTCGGGGTCCGACAGGTCGGCGGTGTAGCAGAGCGCGACCTCTGCGGCAGCCGTGCCGGTCGCGCGTACGGCCTCGATCGCCGGGCGCATCTGGTCGACGTCGTTGAGCGCGTCGAAGATGCGGAAGATGTCGATGCCGGTCGCCGCCGCCTCGGCCACGAACGCGTCGGTGACCTCCGTCGGATAGGGCGTGTAGCCCACGGTGTTGCGGCCGCGCAGCAGCATCTGCAGGCAGATGTTGGGCGCCGCCTCGCGCATCGCCGCGAGCCGGTCCCACGGGTCCTCCTTGAGGAACCGCAGCGCCACGTCGTACGTCGCACCGCCCCATGCCTCGATGCTCAGGAGCTGCGGAATCGTCCGCGCGACATAGGGCGCGACCGTCACGAGGTCGCGTGTACGTACGCGAGTCGCCAGGAGCGACTGGTGCGCGTCGCGGAACGTCGTGTCGGTGACCCCGACAGTGTCGCGCTGGCGCAGTGCCGCGGCGAAGCCCTCAGGCCCGAGCTGGACGAGCAGCTGCCGCGAACCGTCAGGCGGCGCGATCGACAGGTCGACGTCGGGCAGCTTGGAGCGCGGGTCGATCACCGTCGGGGCGGCACCGTTGGGCTTGTTGACCGTGACGTCGGCCAGCCACGACAGGATCTTGCCCGCGGGGTCCGAGGCACCATGCGCCTCGAGCAGCTCGGGGTGGCCCTCGATGAACGTCGTCGTGACGTGCCCGGCGCGGAAGTCGGGGTTGGCGAGCAGCCCCTTGAGGAACGGGATGTTGGTCGAGACGCCGCCGACGTGGAACTCTCCGAGTGCGCGCTCGGCCCGGGTCACCGCCGCCTCGAAGTCGCGGCCGCGGCAGGTCAGCTTGGACAGCATCGAGTCGAAGTGCGCGCTGACGACGGCGCCGGTGAACGTGGTGCCGCCGTCGAGGCGTACGCCCGGGCCGCCGGGCGAGCGGTAGGACGTGATCGTGCCGGTGTCGGGGCGGAAGCCGTTGGCCGGGTCCTCGGTCGTGATGCGGCACTGCAGCGCGAAGCCTCGCGCCTTGATCGTCGACTGGTCCGCCAGGTCGAGCTCAGCCAACGAGTCGCCTGCCGCGATGCGCATCTGCGCCTGCACCAGGTCGACGTTGGTGACCTCTTCGGTCACGGTGTGCTCGACCTGGATGCGCGGGTTCATCTCGATGAACACGTAGCGGCCGTCAGCACCGAGCAGGAACTCGACCGTGCCGGCGCACGAGTAGCTGATCGACTGCGCGAACTTCACGGCGTCGGCGCACATGGCCTTGCGGGTCGCCCGGTCCAGGTTGGGCGCCGGGGCGATCTCGACGACCTTCTGGTGCCGCCGCTGCACCGAGCAGTCGCGCTCCCTCAGGTGCACGACGTTGCCCTGCTGGTCGGCCAGGATCTGGACCTCGATGTGCCGGGCGTCGACCACGGCCTCCTCGATGAAGCAGGTCGGGTCGCCGAACGCACCGTCGGCCTCGCGCATCGCCGCCTCGATCGACTCCCGCAGCTTGGCCGGGTCGTCGACCCGGCGCATGCCACGGCCGCCACCACCGGCGACGGCCTTGACGAACAAGGGATAGGTCAGCACGTCCGACGCCGACATCAGCTCGTCGACATCGGCCGAGGGCTCGACGGACTTGAGCGTCGGGACTCCGGCCGCCTTGGCCGCGGCGATCGCCGACGCCTTGTTGCCGGTCAGCTCCAGGACCTGCTTGGACGGGCCGATGAACGTGATGCCGGCCCGCTCGCACGCCTCGGCGAGGTCGGGATTCTCCGACAGGAAGCCGTAGCCGGGATAGATCGCGTCGGCACCGGCGTTGACCGCGACCTCGACGATCGCCTCGGGGTCGAGGTAGGCCCGCACGGGGTGCCCCCGCTCCCCGATCTCGTACGCCTCGTCCGCGCGTACGCGGTGCTCGGAGCCACGGTCCTCGTGGGGGAAGACCGCAACGGTCTGGGCGCCCAGCTCGTGGGCAGCACGGATCGCGCGAATCGCGATCTCACCACGGTTGGCGACGAGAATCTTCTGGAACAACGGGATCGTCCTTGCTCGGCGGAAGCGTCGGGGTCAACCTATCGCTCGGATGTCACGAGCACATTGCGAGGGTTCCCTCATGTTCAGTCCGTGAGATGGCGGCCATCCACGGACAACTTCTCGCGTACGAACCACGCAATTTCCCATTCTGGTTGCCGAAACCCCCGGGCCCGGCGATGATCAGGGAGATTCGCGGACAGGCGGATCGCCACAGCACCAGGGGAGTTCCGATGTCTCGTTCCACTCGTCCGTCCGGTTTCCGGGCGACCACCGCCAGGCTCGCCATCGGTGGCGCAGCCGGGCTCGCGTCGCTGCTCGTCGTCGCGCCGGCGGCCCTCGCCGAGGACGCGCCGACCCCCGATCCGACCGAGACGACCGATCCCACGCCGACCACCCCCACGCCACCGACGACCGATGAGGATCCCGGTACGCCCGGTGGCGAGACCACCGAGCCGACCGAACCGACCCAGCCAACCCAGCCGACCGAGGAGGCACCGCCGACGCGTACGCCTCACGCGGACATCCGCGGCGGCGCGACGACGTCGGGCGCGCTCAAGTCCGGCTCGGACGCAGCCGTACAGGTCGATGTCGAGCCGAACTTCGGCACCCAGAAGTACCGCGTCGGCGTCCAGGTCGCCGACGGGTCGTACGTTCCGGCGGGCACGACCACGGCTGGTACGACGATCACGATCACGGAGACGGGACCCAACGTCGACGGTGGCAGCCGAACCTTCACGTGCACGACGGCCGCTGACACGCAGCAGCCGGGCAGCACGGCGACCTACTGTCATGGCGATGTGGGCGCACCCACCCTCGCCAAGGCGAAGGCCAGCGGCGTCACGGTCACCCCCGCGATCATCCCGACGGACCAGATGTTCATCGCGGCCCCCGGGAGCACCGTCACGATCCAGCAGACGACCGTGATGCCCAACCTGCTCCGTGACACGACGACGGCGACGATCAACCCCTGCGTGTTCTCGGGAGACGGCGATGCCTGCCCGCAGGTCGGCGGGTTGTCGGCGCTGTTCAACGATCCCGGGCTGCCGCCGATCGCGGTCGACGACAAGGCCACGACCCGTGAGGGACGCGCCGTCGACATCGACGTCCTCGACAACGACGACCCGGTCAACGGGGCGCCCGTCAGCGGTCTGGCCGTCACGTCGGACCCGAGTGACGGGACCGCGAAGGTCAGCAGCGGCGAGATCACCTACACGCCCGACGACGGCTTCACCGGCACGGACACGTTCGACTACCGCTACAACACGCCCAACGGCTCCGCCACGGCGACGGTGACCGTCACGGTTCGGCCGCAGGAGGTGGCCGACGCCGACCAGGCGCTGCCCGACACCGGCGGCGCGGACCCACGGCTCTTCGGCTTCGGCGCGCTGCTCCTGGTCGCCGGTGGCTGGCTGACGGCTCGAGGACGGCGCCCGGGCGCCCATGCCCCTACCGACTGAGGGGCTCGACGGCTGGTGGCGGTGCCTCGCGCTGAACGGCGACGGCACCCCCGCCTGGCTGGCGATCATGCCGGCGACGGCCGAGCACGGTGACGGCGTGCTCGTCGAGCTGCCCGAACCCCAGGCGTCCGAGGCGCTCGACCCGCACGTGATGTGCGTCGCCCGCTACGCCGACGGGCAGGTCGCCGAGCTGGTCGTGTCACCAGACGTCGCGCCCAAGGCACCGCCCCTGTGGTTCGCCGACCTGCCGGACCCGACCGCCACGCCGCCGACCGCGACCGTCATCGCCTTCACCGGCTACGACGTTCCGGCTGGCACCTTGGTCGACCGCTTACGACTGCGCGAGCTCGGCGCCACGAGCGATGAGCAGCTCGGCGCCTTGCGGTGGTACCCGAACACGGGCGAGGTCGACCAGATCTACGTCTCCCCGACCTGGCGCCGGCGCACGATCGCCACCGCGATGCTGGTGGCTGCGGGAACACTCAGCGTCGCGCGCCACGGGTCGCGGCTGTGGGCCGACGGCCAGCGCACGGCGATGGGCGAGCGCCTCCGCAACGCCGAGACCTGGGCGCACCGCGCAGCGGACCTGACCCACATCCACCCGCCGATGACCCCGTTCGACGAACGCTGAGCGCCGCTACGTCCCGCAGTCGATGTCGACCGTGAGCTTGACCTGCTTGCGGTCGTTGACGTCGGGCTTGGCGATGTCCCCCATCTCGGCGAGCGTGACCGATCCAGTGACCTTCGAACCGTCGTCCTTGATGTCGTACGGCAGGGTGTCCGCGGAGATCCTCGTGAACATCAGGATCTTGTCTCCCTTGACCGTGAACGAGTCGCCCCGCTCGTGGTCGCTGGGTGCGGGCCCGGAGATCACGCTCAACGACCCGGTCTTGCCCGACGCCGCGAACTTCGCGGTCACCTGGATGCCGCCCTCGACCGGCACGCAGACGACTTCCGACAGGTTGCCCTGGCCCTCCAGCGAGCCACTGACCCTGAACGTGCCGCTCGTGCTCGGCTCCGCCGGGGCGTCGCTCGTGGCCGCCGGTGCGGATGACGATGCCTTGGTCGTGTCGGCGGGCGAGTCGTCCGATCCTCCTCCACAGCCCGCCAGCAGCGTGGCTGCGACGGCCGCCACTCCCAGTCGTACGCGCATCTGGCTCACATGCATCCCCGATCGTCGTCCCACCCGAACATGTCGTGCCAGATTAACCGGGCGCGGAGCTGCTGCTCAGAGCCGCCTTGACCCGACCTGGTGCACGCGCGAGCCCATGATCATGTCGGCGAAGGTCCGCTTCTCGGAGTCCCACGCCGGCCACAGGTAGCCGAGGAAGCACGGCAGGAAGTCCAGTGCCACGCGGCGTACCGCCTGACGTGGAAGTCCTGGTGCTCGGCCATCGTCTCCCCCGTTGGTGGCTAGCGCTTGCTCAGCGAGGAGGACTGATAGACCCGCGTCGAGAGGATCATGTCCGCGAACGTGCGCTTCTCGCTGTCCCAGAGCGGCCACAGGTATCCCAGGCCGCAAGGGAGAGCATCGAGGATGTGGACGATCTGGCGGACGAACGACATTCCGGCCCCGATCGGCTCGCCACTGCCGGCACGACCCAGCGTGATGCCGAGGATCGACTTGCCGAGCGACGCGCCGGTGGTGCCCTGGCGATAGACCGTGTTGTAGAAGAACCAGGCGGCTCCGAACAGGTAGTAGACCGCCGCCCCCGCACCCGACAGCTGGAACGAGAAGCTGCCGTCTGCGGTGTCGGTCGTGCCGAACGTCGCGATGCAGATGACGAACACGATGAGCGTCGGAACCGAGTCCAGGATCGACGCGCCGACACGTGCGCCCCATCCGGCGAACTTCGGGCTGGACGGCCAGGTCGGGTAGTACTGCTGAGACATTCGTGAACTCCTGTCATTTCCCGGAGCCGTCAAACTAGCCCCAAAGTGCGGGCGGCGTCGGGGAAATCGCGAATCCCGGCGATGGATGTCTCAGCGGCGCTTCTTGTGCCAGATCACGACGTGCTGGTCGGCGATCAGGGCGGGCAGGTTCTGCGGGAGCTTGGTCTGGGCAAGCGCGGCCTGCAGCTCGGCGACCTTCTCCTGCAGGGCCAGCACCTGGTTCTCCAGCTCGATGACGCGCTTGACGCCCTCGAGCCCGAGTCCCTCGGCGGTGAGCCGGGCCACGGTGCGCAGCAGCTCGATGTCACGGAGCGAGTAGCGCCGGCCGCCACCGCCCGTGCGGCCGGCCTCGACGAGGCCGAGGCGGTCGTAGGTGCGCAGGGTCTGCGGGTGCAGCCCGGACAGCTCGGCCGCCACGCTGATCACGAAGACCTTGGCCTCAGGCCCCGGAGGGCTGAACGGAGTGGAGCTCATCAGGTCACCGCCTCGAACAATCCATCGCGGGGCGTGGATGCTCCGCGCAGGTCTCGCAACGTCTCGATCGCGGCCTTGGCCTCGTCGGGAAGCTCGGTCGGCACCTGCACCTCGACGGTGACGAGCAGGTCGCCGCGTCCGCCGGCCTTCTTCATGGCGCCCTTGCCGGTGGCCCGGAACGTACGCCCGTTGGGCGTGCCGGCCGGAATCTTGATGCGTACGGGCGGGCCGTCGAGCGTCGGCACCTGGATCTGCGCGCCCAGGGCCGCCTCGTCGAACGCCACCGGCACCGTGATCGTCAGGTGGTCGCCCTTGCGGCCGAACAGCTTGTGCGGCTCGACGTGGACCACGAGGAACAGGTCGCCTGCCGGACCGCCGGCGTCACCCTTGCCACCCTTGCCCTTGAGCCGGATGCGCTGGCCGTCCTTGACGCCGGCCGGCACCTTGACGTTGAGGGTGCGGCTCGACGGGGCCCGGCCCGAGCCGCGGCACACGTCGCACGGGTGCTCGACGATGAGTCCGCGCCCGCGGCACTGGTCGCACGGCTCGGTCATCGCGAACAGGCCGCCGGCCGTGCCGGTCTGCATGCCGCTGCCCTGGCACTTGGAGCACACCTTGGGCACCGTGCCGGGCTTGGCGCCGGTGCCGTGACAGTTGGCGCACGGTTCGTCGCTCGTCATCCGCAACGGCAGGGTCGCGCCCTCGACGGCCTGCTCGAACGTGATCGTCGCCTCGGTCTCGAGGTCGTCGCCCTTGCGCGGCTGCGGCTGGCGCTGACGTCCGCGGGAGCGGCCACCGAACAGGCCGCCGAGGAGGTCGCTGACGTCGAAGTCAGGCTGGCCAGGTCCGCCCGGGGGACGGAACCCGGCGTTGCCGCCACGGAACTGCCCGAACAGCGTGCGCTGCTCGTCGTACTCCTTGCGCTTGTCCTTGGACGAGAGCACGGCATAGGCCTCGGAGACCTCCTTGAAGCGCTCCTCGGCCGCCTTGTTGCCCGGGTTGGAGTCGGGATGGTTGTCGCGCGCGAGCTTGCGATAGGCCTTCTTGATGTCGTCCTGCGACGCATCCTTCTTGACGCCGAGGACCTTGTAGAAGTCCTTGGTCGCCCAGTCACTGGCTGCCATCCCGTCCTCCTTCCTGGTTATTCGTCAGGCGCTTCGTCCGTGAGGACGTCGTCCTGTGCTGCTTCTGATTCTTCCGGTACCACGGCCGCTGCGGGGTCGACCACGCCGACGGTCGCCGGCCTGAGCACGCGGTCTCCGTGCTTGTAGCCCGTACGCATGACGCTGTGCACCGTCGTGGTGTCCACCTCGGCCGACTCGCCGGCGTGGAACACGGCCTCGTGGTGAGCCGGGTCGAACGGCTCGCCCTCGGCGCCGAACGCCTCGAGCTTGTGCTTGGCCACGGCCTGCTGCAGAGCGTCGGCGACGGCCTTGAAGCCACCCTCGAGCTCGCCATGATCGGCGGCACGGGAGATGTCGTCGAGCACCGTCAGCAGCGACTGCAGGACGGCGGCCTCGCCTTGGGCGCGTACGAGCTCACGGTCGCGGTCGACGCGGCGCTTGTAGTTGACGTACTCCGCCTGGAGCCGCTGGAGGTCAGCCGTGCGCTCGGCAAGCTGCTCCTCCAGGGTCGGCTCCTTGGGCTCGGTCGGGGTCTCGACAGGCTCAACCGGCGCATCGCCGGCTGAGCCTGCCGAAGCCTCCTGCTCGGGGACCGAGCCCTCGTCGGGCTGGGTCACTTCGCGTCGCCATCGTTCTTGGCGGCGTCATCCTCGTCGTCGACGATCTCGGCCTCGACGACGTCACCGTCGTCGTCGGCCGAGTCGTCGGCGGTGGGGGCGTCGGCTCCGGCGGCCTGGGCCTCCGCAGCGGCTGCGGCGTACATCGCCTCGCCCATCTTGGAGCTCGACTCGCCGAGCTTGGTCACGGCCGCCTGGATGGCGTCCGCGTCCTCGCCCTTGAGCGCCTCGTTGAGCGTGTCGAGGTCAGCCTGCACCTCGGCCTTGACGTCGTCGCCGACCTTGTCACCGTTCTCCGCGAGGAACTTCTCGGTGGAGTGCGACAGCGACTCGGCCTGGTTGCGGACCTCGACCGCCTCGCGGCGCTTGCGGTCCTCCTCGGCGTACTGCTCGGCGTCCTTGACCATCTTGTCGATGTCGTCCTTGGACAGCGCCGAGCCGCCCGTGATCGTCATCGACTGCTCCTTGCCGGTGCCCCGGTCCTTGGCGGACACGTTGACGATGCCGTTGGCGTCGATGTCGAACGTGACCTCGATCTGCGGCACGCCACGCGGCGCGGGGGGCAGGCCGGTGAGCTCGAACGTGGCCAGCAGCTGGTTGCCGGAGGCCATCTCGCGCTCGCCCTGGTAGACCTGGATCGCGACGGACGGCTGGTTGTCGTCGGCCGTCGTGAAGACCTCGGACCGCTTGGTCGGGATCGTCGTGTTGCGCTCGATGAGCTTGGTCATGACGCCGCCCTTGGTCTCGATGCCGAGGCTCAGCGGGGTGACGTCGAGCAGGAGCACGTCCTTGACCTCGCCCTTGAGCACGCCGGCCTGAAGGCTGGCGCCGATCGCGACGACCTCGTCGGGGTTGACGCCCTTGTTGGGCTCCTTGCCGCCGGTGAGCTCCTTGACGAGCGCGGTGACGGCGGGCATGCGGGTCGAGCCGCCGACCAGCACGACGTGGTCGATCGCGCTCAGCGCGATGCCGGCGTCCTTGATGACGCTGTTGAACGGCGCCTTGGTGCGCTCGAGCAGGTCGTGCGTGATCTTCTCGAACTCCGCACGCGTCAGGGTCTCGTCGAGGAACACGGGGTTCTTCTCGGCGTCGACCGTGATGTAGGGCAGGTTGATCGACGTCGAGGACGAGCTCGAGAGCTCGATCTTGGCGCGCTCGGCGGCCTCGCGGACGCGCGGCATCGCCATCTTGTCCTTGGTCAGGTCGAGGCCCGTGCTGCTCTTGAACTTCGTGACGATCCAGTCGACGATCTTCTCGTCCCAGTCGTCACCACCGAGGTGGTTGTCACCGCTGGTGGCCTTGACCTCGATGACGCCGTCGCCGATCTCGAGCAGGGACACGTCGAACGTGCCGCCGCCGAGGTCGAACACCAGGATCGTCTGGTCGTCGGCCTTGTCCAGGCCATAGGCCAGCGCCGCCGCGGTGGGCTCGTTGATGATGCGGCTGACGTTGAGGCCCGCGATCTCGCCGGCCTCCTTGGTCGCCTGACGCTGGTGATCGTTGAAGTAGGCCGGCACGGTGATGACCGCGTCGGTGACAGGCTCACCGAGGTAGGCCTCGGCGTCCCGCTTGAGCTTCTGCAGGATGAATGCCGAGATCTGCTGCGGCGTGAACGTCTTGCCGTCGATCTCGGTCTTCCAGTCCGTGCCGATGTGGCGCTTGACCGAACGGATCGTGCGATCGACGTTGGTCACGCCCTGGCGCTTGGCGACCTCGCCGGCCAGCACCTCGCCGTCCTTGGCGAACGCGACGACCGACGGGGTCGTACGGGCGCCTTCGGCGTTGGCGATAACGGTGGGCTCGCCGCCTTCGAGTACGGCGACGACCGAGTTGGTCGTGCCGAGGTCAATTCCGACCGCTCTGGCCATGATGTTTCCTCCTGCTGTTGAGTGCCTGTGGTGACTTCAAGAATGTGTGTCAACTGACTTGAGTCTGATGTTATCAACTTTGCCCAAGGCCGAATCATTCCGGGTACGGGCAAGAGATTCCGGTACGTTTCGGACATGAAGTCACTGCCGCGCTCGGTCGTAGTCCTCGTCATGATCGGGCTCACGCTCGCCGGCTGCGGCGGGGGCAGCAGCGACGGCAAGGCTTCGCCGAAGGCGACGGCGGCCTCGAAGGCAACGGCGCCGAGCGTCAAGCCGGCGGACGGCAAGCGGATGAGCGGCACGGGCTACTCGGTCGCCGTGCCAAAGGGCTGGGGCAATCCCTCGCAGCAGATCCCGGGCACCGAGCAGACCGACTTGTTCGCCGCAGACCTGGGCGACCATGACGGATTCAGCAGCAACTTCAACGTCGTCCGCAAGGCGGGTGTGGGTACCCCCGACCTCGACGTGCTGGAGGAACAGCTGCCCGACCAGCTGCCCAAGACCCAGTTCACCTCGGTCGACGTCCGCGACCGGTCAACGATCGACGGCGAGCAGGCGATGCACATCTCGTTCGACCAGACAGTCGACGCGAACAAGAGCGTGGGCGAGCAGTACTACGTCTTCCACGACGACCAGATATTCGTCGTCACGTTCTCCTACGGCACCAACACCTCCACCGCCGAACGCGTCGACACCGCCGAGTCGATCCTGGCCAGCTGGAAGTGGGACTCGTAGCCTCCGCCGTCGGTTGTGCCCCTCCGTGGGTCTACTGTGACCGCATGAGCGAGGCCGACGACCGCAGCGACGCCTGGGCGCGTACGGCCCACGAGCTCGTCACGGAGACCGCATCCAGGCAGATCTCCCGCGACATCGCGCACCTTGCCGAGATCGAGGTCGACAGCCACGGGGTACACGCCGTCTCGCCGCCTCCGGGCTACCAGGCGCCGGCATCAGGCGTGATCACGACGCACGTGCTCGCCCGCTCACGCGACGTGCCCGAGGCCGCGGTCGAGACCCGCGTCGCCGTCTGGGTCGCCAAGGAGTCCAACGAGCCGGCCGTGCTGCTGACCCGCGTCGGCAGCGACCGGGTGCTCGAGCTCTCCGCCTCCGACCTCGAGCCCGAGCCGACCGCCCAGGCCCGCGGGCAGGTCAACGACTACGTCGCCGTCGTGATCGCCCACATGGTGTCGGCGCTCAACGCCGCGATGCAGCGCACCTACGGCCACGAGTCCGAGGTCGGCGAGCCGGAGTACGGCGAGAGCTGAACCTGGTTCATCACATTTGCTGAAACCCCGCACCAATTCGGTGCGGGGTCGCTAGGTTTTGCGCATGAATCTGAGACGGTGGACCGCTGTCACAACGATTGCGCTCGTGGCGGCCTGCGGCGGCAGTGGCGGTTCGTCCGACAAGGACGAGCCCAAGGCCACCAAGCCCGACATCAGCAAGGTCAAGATCGACGGCGATGCGTCAGCTCCGGTCAACAAGCTCGCCATCCAGTCGATCGCCGACCTCCAGGCGTACTGGACCGACGAGTACCCGAAGCTCTACGGCAAGAAGTACAAGCCGGTCAAGGGCGGGCTGTACGCCTCGACCCCGGACTCGACAGCGGGCCCCGAGTGCGCCAACAGCTACTCGGACGTCCAGGGCAATGCGTTCTACTGCAAGCTCGACGACTCGGTCGCCTGGGACGCACAGGAGCTGCTGCCTGATCTGCAGAAGAAGTACGGCGACTTCGTCATCCCCGTGATCCTCGCCCACGAGTGGGGCCACGCGATGCAGCAGCGATCCGGATTCTTCAGCGCGAACAAGCTGACCGTCTCGTCAGAGCTCCAGGCGGACTGCTTCGCCGGCGCCTTCTCCAAGCACGCCCAGAAGACCAACGAGTTCAAGGTCACCGCGGCAGACCTGGACAACGCGCTCGCCGGTTTCCTGGACCTGCGCGACACCCCCGGCACCAGCGCCACGGACGCCTCGGCGCACGGCAGCGGCTTCGACCGCGTCACCGCGTTCCAGGACGGCTTCGACAGCGGACTCACGAAGTGCAAGTCGTACCAGGACGGCACTCCGGTCGTGCTGGAGCTGCCGTTCACCGACGCCGAGGACGCTGCCAGAGGTGGGGACGCTCCGTACGACACGATCGTCAACAAGGTGCCCTACGACATCGAGGACTACTGGACCCAGGTCTTCCCCAAGATCTCGAACGGCAAGGCGTGGACCCCGTTGAAGGGCTATGAGCCGTTCGACCCCACGAAGGCGCCGACCTGCAATGGCGAGTCGACGGCCGACTTCTCGTTGTTCTACTGCGTGCCCGAGGACTACATCGGCTTCGACAACGTGACGACGATGCCCGAGGTCTACCGGCAGGGCGGCGATTACGCGGTCACCACACTGCTCGCGACTCAATGGGGCCTGGCGGCATTGGCCAGGCTCGGTGACGAGTCCGACGCCAAGGTCGCGACGCTCAAGGGTGACTGCTTCGCCGGCGCCTACACGGCCAGCGTGGCCCTGCAGGACCGCTCGGAGACCAGCTCGTTCAGCCTCTCGCCCGGTGACCTCGACGAAGGCATCAAGTCGCTGCTGGTCTTCCGCGGCGACGGCGATGTGGACCGTCAGGGCGCCGGCTACGGCCGGGTCGAGGCGTTCCGTACGGGTGTCATGGAGGGCGTCGCCCCCTGCGTCACCTACAAGGGCTGAGTCCCGCCGCTGAGGTCAGCTCCGGCTCTCCTCGGCGGTGAGGGGCCGGGCGATGTTCTCGAGCGACTGGCCCTCGGCCTTGACGCCCAGGAAGATCGCCACGACGCCGGCGCCGATCATCAGCCCGGCGCCGATGAAGTAGCCGATCGCTATCTGCGTGATGTCCTTGGACTCGGTCGCGTCGTCGATCAGCCGGCCGAACAGCAGCGGCCCGGCGATGCCGCCGACCGCGGTGCCGACGGCGTAGAAGAACGCGATGCACAGCGCACGGGTCTCCATCGGGAACACCTCGCTGGCGGTCAGGTAGGCCGCGCTGGCCCCGGCCGACGCGATGAAGAACACGGCAGCGCCGAAGATCGTCAGGGTCGTGGCGGTGAGGTGGCCGAGCGACATCCCGGCGATCGCCAGCAGAGCGCCCGACACGATGTAGGTCCCGGCGATCATCGGCACCCGGCCGACCTTGTCGAAGAAGGGGCCGAGCACGAGGGCGCCGACGAAGTTGCTGAACGCGAACACCGCGACGTACCACCCGGTCTGCTTGACGTCGAGGAACGTCGAGAGCGTGTCGCCGTACGTGAAGAAGAACGCGTTGTAGAGGAACGCCTGACCGGCGAACAGCGCCAGGCAGAGGATCGTCCGGCGGGGATAGAGCGCGAAGACCGTGTGCGCGATCGTCGTGAACGGGATCGTCTTGCGCTGGCGGATCGTGATGGTCTCGTCGACCGGCTCGAGCTCGAGGTGGTCCTCCTCCTCGACGGTCCGCTCGATCTCCTTGACGATGCGCTCGCCCTCCTCCTCACGGCCGTGGATGAAGAGCCAGCGCGGGCTCTCAGGAACGTGGCGGCGCACCCACAGCACGGCGAACCCGAGGATCGCGCCGAGGCCGAACGCGAAGCGCCAGCCGATGCCCTGATCGATGACGGTGGGGTCGGTCAACGGGATCGTGAGCAGGGCACCACCCATCGCGCCGACCCAGAACGAGCCGTTGATCGCGATGTCGATGCGGCCGCGATACTTCGCCGGGATGAGCTCGTCGATCGCGGAGTTGATCGCGGCGTACTCGCCGCCGATGCCCGTGCCGGTGATGAAGCGGCACACGAAGTACCAGAGCGGGTTCATCGAGAACGCCGTGAGGACCGTGCCGGCGAGATAGACCAGCAGCGTCAGCATGAACAGCTTCTTGCGGCCGAACCGATCGGTCAGCTGACCGAAGAACAACGCGCCGAGGCAGGCGCCGGCGACGTAGATCGCGCCGGCCATGCCGATGTCGGAGCTGCTGAGGCCCAGGCCGTTGTCGCCATCCTTGAGCACGTCGGAGAGGTTGCCGACGATCGTGACCTCGAGCCCGTCGAGGATCCACACCGTGCCGAGCCCGATGACGATCAGCCAGTGCCACCTGGCCCACGGCAACCGGTCCATCCGGGCGGGGATGTCGGTGGTGATGCGACCGATCTCAGGGCTCTTCGACGACTTCTCGGCGGTGGACATGGGTCGTCGTTACCCCCGTCATGGCAGCGTCAATCAGGCATCGCTGCAGCGCGTTCGAGCAGCAGCGCCTTCTCCCGCTGGTTCTGCGTCAGGCCCGCTGCCCGCTCGAACTCGACCCGGGCCTCGTCGGTCCGGCCTAGCCTGGCCAGCAGGTCGCCACGCACGCTCGGCAGCAGGTGGTAGCCCTCGAGCGCAGGTATGCCCATCAGCTGGTCGGCGAGGGCGAGGCCGACGGCGGGGCCCTCGGACATCGCCAGGGCGACGGCACGGTTGAGCTCGACGACCGCCGAGCCGGAGAGGATCGCGAGCGACTCGTAGAGCTGCGCGATGCGTGCCCAGTCGGTCTCCTCGGCGGTGTGGGCGCGGGCATGACACGCGGCGATGCCGGCCTGCAGGACGTACGGGCCGGGTGGGCGCCCGAGCGACTCGGCGCGCTCGAGGGCGGCGAGGCCGCGGCGGATCAACAGCTGGTCCCACCGCGACCGGTCCTGCTCGAGCAGCAGGACCGGGGCACCATCGCTGTCGGTACGCGCTGCGGCTCGCGACGACTGGATCTCCATCAGCGCGAGCAGGCCGTGCGCCTCGGGCTCGCGAGGCGCCAACGTCGCGAGGATGCGGCCCAGGCGTACGGCCTCGTCGCACAGCGCCGGCCGAAGCCAGTCGTCGCCGGCGGTCGCGGAGTAGCCCTCGTTGAACAGGAGGTAGAGGACGCCGAGCACCGCGGCGAGCCGGGTCCCCCGCTCGTCCTCAGCAGGCTCCTCCATCGGGGCCCCGACCTCGGCCAGCGCCTTCTTGGCCCGGGTGATCCGGGCTCCGATCGTGGCCTCCGACGTCAGGAACGAGCGGGCGATCTCCTTGGTCGTCAGCCCGGCGAGGAGCCGCAGCGTCAACGTGATCTGCACGTCGGACGAGAGCACCGGGTGGCAGCAGATGAACATCAGCCGCAGGACGTCGTCCTCGACGTGGTCGATCGACGACTCGATGCCGGCCACGACGTCCTCCTTCCGCTCCCCGATCTCCCCGTAGGCCCGGTCCTGCCGCTCGCGGCGCCGGAACATGTCGATCGCCCGGCGTTTGGCGACCGACATCAGCCAGGCTCCCGGGTTGTCCGGCACACCGGACTCGGGCCACTGGGCGAGCGCCGCCTCGAGGGCGTCCTGCGCGAGGTCTTCCGCCAGGCCCACGTCACGGGTGATGCGTACGAGCGCGGCGATGAGCCTGGTCGACTCGACGCGCCAGACCGCCTCGACCGAGCGGTGGAGGTCGTCAGCGGTCATGACACCGATCCAACCATCACCGCCCGGCGGCGGGTACTGCTCTGCGGGGCTCCGTCAGCTGTCGGTCAGGCTGCCGGCCACCTGGCGCAGCTCGGTGACGACCGCGAGCTCGGGCCAGTGCTCGGCATGCAGGTCGACGAAGCCACGCGTCCACGCCAGGGCGTCCTCGGGGGTCGCCGCCTCGATCAGCATGAATCCGCCGACGACCTCCTTGGTCTCAGCGAACGGCCCGTCGGTCATCATGACCTCGCCGCCCTGCGACGCGACACGGATCGCGGCCGAGGTCGGCGCGAGGCCGGCATCGGTGACGACCTTGGCGTGCGACTCGTCCGCCACGTGGGCGAACATGGCGTCGATCAAGCCCTCCGGGGGCGGCTCCGCGACGTTCTCGTCGACGTGGATCAGCACGAGATAACGCATGACTCAGCCCTCCATGTCCGGGCCGAAGACCTGGCGCACGACGCTGGTGCCCTCGAAGCCCGGCCACGTGTCGAGATGGATCTGCATGAAGCGCCGCGACCACTCGATCGCCTCCTCGACGGAGCGCACCTCGTACATGCCGTAGCCGCCGATGACCTCCTTGGCCTCGGTGAACGGGCCGTCGGTGATCGTCAGCTTGCCGCCCGAGATGCGGATGTGCGGGCTGGTCTCGATCGCGGCGAGGCCGCCCTGGTCGACGACGACCCCGGCGGCGACAGCCTCGACGCCGAAAGCACCGATCGCCTCGAACAGCTCAGGCGGTGGCGGGCCCCACGGCTGGGCGGGATCGGACTCGATGTAGCTGAGGAATCGCATGACGTCTCCTTGTGTCGGTGGCGGCCCGTCCGGGCCAGCCTTTCACCTGTACGTCGCACGACGAACCCCGATTTCGACACGACCCCGAAAAAACTTTGGGGGCGTCCAGGATCGGCCAGTCTCACGCTGGTCTCACATCGCTCGAATCCGGGTCTGGGCGCGGTCAGGCCGCCCTACGGTGACGACGTACGTCCATCGCCACGACCGTCACAGGGGCCCCGTCATGCGCAAACTCTTCGTCATCCTCGTCGCGGCCGCGGCGATCCTCCTACCCATGCAGGCCGCCGAGGCCGCTCTCCCCAAGTACGGCGTCACGTCCGCGGTGTCGACCAGCACGATCGACCTCGGCAAGACGTTCGTGCTGTCGGGCACGGTCTCGCCGAACGCCAAGGGCAAGACCGTCAAGATCCAGCGGCAGTACGCCGGCGGGTCGTGGACCACGATCCTGACCAAGACGCTGTCCTCGACGAGCAAGTACTCGGCCACGATCAAGCCGACCCGCGCGGGACCGACGAAGTACCGCGCCGTCAAGACCGCGAGCAGCACGCGCGCCCTGGGCATCAGCGCGACGCGCACCGTCACGATCTACCGCTGGCGCAACCTGGTGGACCTGCCCGGCACGTACACGCCGCCGACCATCTTCCAGGGCTACCTCTACGTCAAGGGCACGTACTTCCCGAACTCGTTGTCGATCAAGCAGGGTGAGTACGCCGACTGGAACCTCGCCGGCAAGGGGTGCAACCGGCTCAAGGTCTACATCGGGATCGACGACGACTCGATCAGCGGGACGACGGGCACGTCCTTCATCACCGACCAGGGCCTCGACGTCATCAACTCCGAGTACAACCTGGAGAAGGGCCAGAGCGCGCGCTACGTCCTGGTCTCGCTCGCGACCGCCACGATCAGGTTCCTGCCCGGCCTCAACTCGTCGAGCCTCACCGGGTCGTGGATGGGCTATGGCAGCCCGCAGGTTCACTGCTCCTCCTGAGCGGCGAGCCGTGGGGGCCCATAGTTGAACATGTTCAGAAATGTGACTACAGTCGGCATCAGTCATAGTTGAACACGTTCAAAGATGGAGTTGCCCCATGACCTGGACCGTCGGCACGTACGTCGCCTATCTCCTCATCGCCGTCCCGATCACGGTGTGGGTCGCCTCGACCCTGTCGCGCAACGGGCGGGTCTTCCTCGCCGATGTCTTCGAGAGCAGTCCCGAGCTCGCGGACGCGGTCAACCAGCTGCTGGTCGTCGGCTTCTACCTGCTCAATCTCGGCTTCGTGATCCTTTACGTACGCGGTGGCGGCGAGGTCGCGGACCTGACGGAGCTGTTCGAGGCGCTGAGCGTCAAGATCGGCGTCGTGATGCTGGTGCTCGGCGTGATCCATTTCGTCAACGTCATGGTGTTCTCGTCGATGCGCCGCCGCAGCCGCCACGACGCCGCTCGCACACAGTGGATGCAGCAGACCCCGCAGCCGTACGCACCGACGGCACCGCAACGCTGAGCGGGGGCGGGCGACTAGATTGGCGACCGTGACCGACACCGCCCCCCGCTCCAGCAAGGCCGAGCAGACCCGGCAGTCGATCATCGACGCGGCGATGCGGCTGTTCCGGTCGGGAGGCTACGACCAGACGACGATGCGGGCGATCGCCGAGGAGGCCGGGGTCTCGGTCGGCAACGCGTACTACTACTTCTCGTCCAAGGAGCACCTGGTCCAGGCGTACTACGACCAGATCCAGGACGCGCACGCCGAGGCGTCGGAGCAGCCGCTCGCGAGTGAGACCGACTTCAGCGGCCGGCTGCGCGGCGTGCTCCTCGCCTGGGTCGACGTCGCCGAGCCCTATCACGAGTTCGCCGGCAAGTTCTTCAAGAACGCCGCGGAGCCCAGCAGCCCGCTGTCGCCGTTCAGCGAGGACTCCGCGGCGGCGCGCGAGGCGGCGATCGACCTGCACCGCCGGGTCATCGACGACTCCGACCTCAAGCTCGCCAAGGGGTTGCGAGACGAGCTGCCCGAGCTGTTGTGGCTGCTGCAGATGGGCATCGTGCTGTTCTGGGTGCACGACACCAGCGCGGGCCAGAAGCGCACGCGGGACCTGGTCGAACAGTCGGTGCCGATCATCGACCGGATGCTGCGGCTGACGCGCCTGCCGGGCGTACGCGGTGTGGTCGACGACATCGTCGGCCTGATCCACATGATCCGTCCCTAGGACGGGTCGGCGACCTCGATCAGCTTGGCGACGACGGCCAGCACCAGGGCGATGACGCAGCACAGCATCGTGACCGAGAACGCGATGACGAAGGTCTCGTGCGCTCCGCCTGCGGAGCCGAGGAAGCGCGCCACGAGCGCGGCGACGACCGACAGGCACGTGCCGACGATCGCGAGGTCGAGGGTCGACCTCACGAGCTCCCGTGAGGTGCGCGGCATCCGCATGCCCTCACAGTAGGGCGAGCGTCAGCGGACGGCGACGACGATGACCCCGACGGCCACGCCGACGATCAGGACGCCGACCACCGACGCCAGCATCACGGGACCGCCGAACCCCGGGAGCGGCCCGCCCGTGCGGATCGCGCGCTCGGTGGCTCGCCAGCGGGTCCAGGACTGCGTGATCGCCAGTCCGGCCGCGGCCAGCAGGCACAGCGACGCGGTGGTCTTGACCCACCCGTCGAGATCCAGGGCGGGGGTGTGGACCGCGACCGCCCCGGCGAGCAGCGCGAGCGACGTGCGGATCCACGCGAGGAACGTACGTTCGTTGGCCAGCGTCAGGCGGGCATCGGGCTCCTCGCCCTCGGCGAACACGTGCTTGGGGAAACGGTCGGTCATGCGCTTGCGCTCGCGTGGGCGTCGCACATCCGGTCGCCCTGCAGGCAGCCGTCGCAGCGGACCATTTGGCGTACGCAAGAGACGTCGCCGCAGTCGGCCACGTGGTTGGTCGGCGCCTCGCAGGTGTCGCAGCTGCCGACGAGTGCGGTGTGGTCGGAGAAGTCCATCGTGATGCGGTCGTCGAAGACGTAGAGCGAGCCCTCCCAGAGACCGTCGTCGCCGTACGCCTCGCCGTACGTCGCGATGCCGCCGTCGAGCTGGTAGACCTCCTGGAACCCGCGATGCTTCATGAGCGGCGTGAGGACCTCGCAGCGGATCCCGCCGGTGCAGTAGGTGACGACCGGTTTGTCCTTGAGGTGGTCGTACGCCCCGCTGTCGAGCGCCGCGACGAACTCGCGCGTCGTCTCGACCGGCGGGCGCACCGCTCCGGCGAAGTGGCCGATCGCCGACTCGATCTGGTTGCGGCCGTCGAAGAAGACGACCTCCTTGGACTCGACGAGCGCGTGCAGCTCGGCCGGAGTCAGGTGGGTGCCGCCGTCGACGACGCCGTGCTCATCGAGCTCGAGCTCATCGGCGGCGCCGAACGTCACGAGCTCGTCACGCACCCGGACGCTGAGCCTCGGGAAGTCCGCCGTCGTTCCGTCCCCCCGAGAGCGGCCCTCACTCCACTTGAAGTCGATGTCCTTGAACGGCGCATAGGCGCGGGTGCCTCGGACATACTTCTTCAGCTGGACGACGTCGCCGCCGAGCGTCGCGTTGATGCCGTCCTTGGTGACGATGATGCGGCCACGTACGTCGAGCGAGTCGCACAGGGTGTGCTGCCACAGGCGGATCGCCTCGGGGTCGGCCAGCGGGGTGAAGGCGTAGAACAGCAGGACTTTCGGGGTGGCCACGGGCTCGATTCTAGTGGGCCGGGACGGCGTCCACGGCCGAGCCGGCTGACGGTGCGTGGCCGTTCGGGCCCTGGGGGAGTTAGATGAGGCCATGGACCCCTTCAACGTGCGCACCCAGGCAGCCGAGCTCCTCGAGACAGCGCGGGACAGCACCGCCGGACGCGCGGCCTACATGCCCGTGGGTGGCCCCGGCACCGAGATGACCCAGACGATCATCGCGCTGGTGGGCGGCTTCCAGCTCGACGAGCACGAGAACCCTGGCGAGGCGACGGTGCTGGTGCTGTCCGGCGAGGTCGAGCTCGGCTCGGGCGACTCCGCGTGGTTGGGGTCCGAGGGCGATCTGCTCGACGTGCCCGATGCCAGGCACCACCTGCTGGCCAAGAGCGATGCGACGGTCTTGCTCACTTCGGTGAAGCGCCGGTCCGGCCTCACCGCGTGAGCGAGCTCCACGAGCTCGATGCCACGGCGCAGGCGGCTGCACTCCGTTCCGGCGAGGTGTCGTCGGTCGAGCTGGTGCAGCATCACCTCGATCGCATCGCCTCGTACGCATCGGAGCTCGGCGCGTTCGTCACCGTCACGGCCGAGCAGGCACTCGCACGGGCCGCGGATTCAGACGCACAGATCGCCTCCGGCGACGCTCCCCCGTTCGCCGGGGTGCCGACGGCGTTCAAGGACCTGACGTTCACCCGCGGCACCCCGACCTCGATGGGCTCGGCGGCGATGCGCGACTTCGTGCCGGGCGTCAACGCGTACGTCGTGGACCTGGTGGAGGCGGCCGGCTTCATCAGCCTGGGCAAGACCAACACGCCGGAGTTCGGCTTGTCGTCCTACACCGACAACGACGTCATCGGCCCGGCCCGTACGCCGTGGGACCCGGCCCGCAACGCCGGCGGGTCGAGCGGCGGGGCGGCGGCCGCCGTCGCCGCGGGACTCGTGCCGGTGGCGCAGGGCAGCGACGGCGGCGGCTCGATCCGCATACCCGCGAGCGCCTGCGGCATCTTCGGGTTCAAGCCCAGCCGTGGCCGGGTCAGTGCGGGGCCGGTCGGCTCGGACTGGAGCGGCCTGGCGGGTGACGGCCCGCTGACCCGAACGGTCCGCGACGCCGCGACGCTGCTCGACGCGATGGCGCACCCCGAGCCCGGTGACGTGCGCCCCTTGCCCGAACCATCCGTCCCATACGCCGACTGGGCGCGCCGGCCGCCTCGACGGATGCGCATCGCGCGGTGGTCGCGCACGCACCTCGAGGGCATCCGGCCGAGCGCGGACGCGGTCGACGCGTGGGAGTCGGCGAGCCGGCTGCTGGAGTCACTGGGGCACGAGATCGTCGACATCGACAACCCGTTCCCGGCCGAGCTGGAGCCGCAGTTCAACGTCATCTGGTCGAGCGGCATTGCATCGGCGGCGATCCCGCCGGAGGCAGAGGCGGTGCTGCGGCCCAACACCCGCTACTGGCGCGACCGCGGTCGCGCGTCGACGGCGATCGAGCTGACCCAGGCCCTGCAGTTCCTCGAGCTGACGACCCGCCAGGTCGTCACGGACCTCCAGGCGTACGACGCGTTCCTGACCCCGACGCTGGCGTTGCCGCCGCAACCTGTGGAGTGGTTCAACGAGTCGGGCGATCCCGTCGAGGACCACCACCGCGAGCTGCTGTTCACGCCGTACACCGCGCTCTACAACATGAGTGGGCAGCCGGCCGCGAGCCTGCCGCTGCACTGGACCGCCGACGGTCTCCCGATGGGCGTCATGCTCGCGGCACTGCCGGGGCAGGACGGGCCGCTGTTCAGCCTGTGCGCGCAGGTCGAGGCGGCCGCGCCGTGGCATGACCGACGGCCGCCGGGCTTCGCCTAGCGCGTGACGGTCGAGGTCCTGGCGGACGTACGCGACGCCGTCACGTAGTAAGCCTTGCTGCCGGTGACCTTGACCGTGATGCGCTGGCCGACGCGCGGCTTGGTGACGACGTAGTACGAGCTCGTGGCGCCACTGATCGGTGACCCGTTGGAGTACCAGCGATAGCGCCACGTCGGCGTCGGTGACCAGATCCCGTGGTGCGCGCGCAAGGTGTAGCCGACCTTGGGCGTGCCGGTGATCGTGGGCAGCACGGTCGTGAACGTGCCGCGGGCAACCACCGTCCCGGACGAGGTCCGGGTTGCCGACAGGTAACCCGTGCGTGTGCCCGTCACCTCGACCGCGAGGGTCTTGCCCGCGACGGTTGGCTTGTACGTCCGTTGGGTGGCGCCTGGAATCGCTACCCCATCCAACCGCCACTGGTAGTTGAACGCCTGACTGTCCCACGTGCCTTCGATCGCCGTGACCAGCACGCCGACCTTCGGCGTGCTGCTGAGTGTCGGGGCGGAGCTGGCGACGGTCGGCCGCTTCACCGTGACCGTCACGCTGGCTGACGTCGAGCTCAGGGCGTTGACCGCGACCTTGAGCCCAGCCGAGGGTTCGAATGCCTCTCCCGCCGCGAAGGCGCCGATGTCACGCCCACCGAACGAGTGCGTCATCAGGTAGGTGGCGTTCGGCGTGCCGGCGATCGTGGTCTGCCGCTCGATGACGACGCCGAGGGGATATCGCAGGTCGTCGGAAATCGTGAAGCCCGAGCCATAGAAGGTATCGGCGTCGCGCAGGGTGCGAGAGCGCAGGTCGACCGAGTAGGTCGTGCCGGTGACCGGGTCCGTGACCAGAAGGCCGCGAGTCCCGTCGGCCGACGATCGAGGCGACAGGGCGACGGCCTGGGTGTGCAACAGGCTGTCGGCAGGCAGCGATACCGTGGTGACGGTGTCCGTGAGTCCCAGCTCGGAGCGGAAGAGCGTCCCCAGCGCCGGAGGCTCGAAGGCGCCGCCGCTGACGGCGAGAGACATCGGGCTGTAGAGGTCGTAGTACTCGCAGACCGACGGCGTCGGGCAGGTGTCGAGGTTGGCGTGCTCCAGGCCGAAGTTGTGCCCGAGCTCGTGCACTCCGACCTGCTTGAAGGTGTCGTCGACAGTCACCATGCTCATGCCGCCGTTCGCGATCGACGTGCCGACCTGTGCCTGGCCAACAGGCCCGGCGTTGCCGCACTCGTCGCCCAGCAGCACGATCAGGTGGTTGCCGGGCGTGGAGAAGTCCACGCCGGGAAACAGCAGCCGCGCCTGGTTCCAGAGGGTGTCCGGGGTCCTGATGCCGCACCCCTGCGATGCCGGGATGTCGGCCGTCGAGTCGAACGCCTTGATGGTGCCGACGCGGCTGAACGACGTGATCGCGCCGTCGGACTCGGTCGTCCAATAGGCCAGCATGTCGTCGACCTTGGCGCCGATCTCCGCGTCGCTGCCGTCGACCGAGCCTTGGTCGGTCAGCTTCGCGACGTACGCCCGGTGGGTCTGCGGCGTCGGTGCAGCCGCCACTGCGGGTGCGGTCACGGTGGCCTCGGCGACCGGCAGGGCCGCGCCCTGTGCCGCGGCAGTCAGGGCGATGCTGCCGGCCGACGTGTCCTCGTCGATCGTGCGGCCCGCAGCCGGCATGAGTCCCTTGGCCTTGAGCGCCTTCGATGCGTGGCCGGTGATCGCGAGCTCGCCACGGAACCGGCTGTTGGCCGGGAGCTCCGAGGTCACCGAGACCGGGACGAGCGTCCCGTCGTCGATCCGCACCGCGTACGCCGTGGACGATGCCGGGCTGGTCCCGAACTGGTCGATCTCCGTCTGGATCAGCGTGCCGTCGACTGCAACGGCGGCGTGGTCGGCGTAGCGCGGATCCTCGTAGTGCCGGCCTGCTGGTGCCGCTGCGGTGGGCGCTGCCATGGCCGGTCCCGGGCCGACGAGCGTCGCCGCGACGAACCAGGACAACACGGCGGCGAGCGCCAGGCGGGTACGCATGAGCGTCAGCGTACGGCCGAAACAGGGTGTATCGGAGGCGTTTCCGGGCGGCTCAGCCTCGTGCGGTCATGACGATCGGATCGCCTTCGGTGATGGCGATCGTGTGCTCGACGTGCGCTCCGCGGGAGCCGTCGGCGCTGCGAATCGTCCAACCGTCCTCGTCCATGACGATCTCGTCGGTCGTGTGCAGGAACCACGGCTCGATCGCGATCACGAGGCCCGGCTTGAGCGGGAACCCGCGCCCGGCCCGACCGTCGTTCGCGACATGCGGGTCGCCGTGCATCGTCCGGCCGACGCCGTGGCCGCCGAACTGGGTGTTGATCTTGAGCCCGTGCGAGCGGCCGACCTCGCCGATCGCGGCGGAGATGTCGCCGACCTTGTTGCCTGCGTGCGCCACCGCGATGGCGGCGTCGAGGGCCTCCTGGGCGTGGGCGATGAGGCGTACGTCCTCCTCGCGCGGCGTGCCGACGACGACGCTCACCGCCGAGTCGCACACCCAGCCGTCGACCGACGCGGCGAAGTCGAAGCTCACGAGGTCACCGTCGCGCAGCTTGTAGGAGTGCGGCAGGCCGTGCAGCACGGCATCGTTGACCGACGTGCAGAGCACCTTGCCGAACGGCATCGCGCCGAACGACGGGTGGTAGTCGATGTAGCACGACTCGGCGCCACGTTCGCGGATCATCTGGTGGGCGAGGGCATCCAGGTCGAGCAGGTCGACCCCGACGTCGGCGGCCTCGGAGACCGCGGTCAGGACGGAGGCGACGAACTTCCCAGCCGGGCGCATCTCGTCGATCTGGGTGGGCGTGAGGAGCTCGATCATCGTGGGCCTTCGGTGCGGATCGGGGTGGGACGGGAGCCGACGAGCGCGAGGACCAGGCCGGCGACCCCGGCTGCAGCGGTCACCGAGCCGCCGAAGATCTGGCCGGACGGGGCGCTGAACGCCGACGACGCCGCAAGGGCACCGCCCAGCAGCGCAGCGGCGACAGCGGCGTGCTCCCGCGGCGTGTGGTCGCGGCGGGTGCTCCACGACTGGTAGACGATGCCGGCGCAGACGACGGCGCCCACGATGGCGAGCGCGCGACCGGCACCGGCGGCACCCTTGCTCAGGTCGCCTCCGGCCACGAGGTCGACGACGTACGCCACGAGCACGACGGCTCCCGCGATCGTCGCTGCGCCCACGGCGCGACTGCCCGTCATACGTCCTGCTCCTGGTGTCGGCTCATCGGCGCCAAGCGTACGCCGGGGGTCCCGGCCAGCCATTCGGTGGAGCCGATCACGGCCGATCGGTCGATGCGCCGCGCACAGCGGCTCGACGAGGGTGGAGCCATGAGCATCATCCAGATCCGTGGACTCCGCATGACGTACGGCACCAAGGTCGCCGTCGACGGTCTCGACCTCGACGTCGCCGAGGGCGAGATCCTCGGCATCCTCGGCCCGAACGGCGCCGGCAAGACCACGACGGTCGAGTGCATCGCCGGCCTGCGGCGGCCTGGCGAGGGGAGCGTGCAGGTCGCGAGCCTCGATCCGTACGTCGACCGCACGGCGATCACGCCCCTGATGGGAGTGCAGCTGCAGCAGGCCGGGCTGCAGGCCAAGCTGACGGTGCGTGAGGCGCTCGAGCTGTATGCCTCGTTCTACGACCATCCTCGCGACGGGCTCGAGCTGGCGGAGCGGCTGGGGCTGAGCGAGTCGATCGACGTCCGGTACGCCAAGCTGTCGGGCGGCCAGCAGCAGCGGCTCGCAATCGCCCTCGCGCTGATCGGCCGGCCGCGCATCGCCCTGCTCGACGAGCTGAGCACGGGCCTCGATCCCCGCTCCCGACGCGACGTGTGGGGACTCGTCGAGGAGGCTCGCGAAGGCGGCGCCACCGTGATCCTCGTGACGCACCTGATGGAGGAGGCCCACCGGCTGTGCGACCGGCTCGCGCTGATCGACCACGGCCGGATCACGGCGATCGACTCCCCTGAAGGATTGGTCGCCCGCTCGGCCGCGCCGACGATCATGGCGTTCACGCCGTCGCAACCGGTCGACACCGGCGCGCTGTGGGACCTCACCGGGGTGACCGACGTACGCCAGCACGGTGAACGCATCGAGCTGGCCGGCGACGACGACTCGGTGACGGCGGCACTCGGCTGGCTCGCCCGCCACGACGTACGTGTCGGCCGCCTTCGGGTCACGGAGTCGACCCTCGACGACGCTTACCTCGACCTCACCGGAGATCCGGTCCTGACGGAGGAGAACTGACATGTCCAGCCCCGCACGCACGATCCTGCGTACCGAGTCCAAGCTGTTCCTGCGCGAGCCCGGCGCGATGTTCTGGATCATGGCGTTCCCGACGCTGCTCGTGGTGATTCTCGGCAGCATCCCGTCGTTCCGCGACCCCTCGAAGGGCCTCGACGGGGCGCGCGTGATCGACCTCTACGTCCCGATCTCGATCCTGCTCTCGGCGATCATGGCGTCGATCCAGTCGATGCCCGGCGTGATGGCGGGATACCGCGAGCAGCGGGTCCTGCGCCGGGTGGCCACGACGCCGGCGCGGCCGTTCGACCTGCTCGCCGCGCAGTACGTCCTGCACGGCGCCGCCGTCGTCGTCTCGGCGGTCCTGGTGCTGCTGGTCGGCCGCATCGCGTTCGACGTGAAGTCACCAGGATCTGCCGGGGCGTACGTCCTGGTGTTGACGCTCGCCCTGGCGGCCTGCCTGGCGATCGGTGGGGTCATCGGTGGCGTCGCGCCGACCGCGCGCATCTCGACGGCGATCGGCACGCTGGTCTTCTTCCCGATGATGTTCACGGCCGGGCTCTGGGCGCCGGTGCAGACGATGCCGCACGGGCTGCGCACCGTCGTCGAGCTCACGCCCGGTGGGGCGGCGGCCCGCGGGCTGGACCAGGCGGCGCTGGGTCACTGGCCGTCGGCGCACTTCGTGCTCGTGCTCGTCGTGTGGGCCCTCGTCGCGGCTGGGGCGGCCGCGCGATACTTCAGGTGGGAGTGAGGGACGGGGTGTGATGCGAGTGTCGAACGATCCTGCCGTTCCGGCGCTCCCCAACGGCCGGCCGACCAACGTGCAGCTCGCGCTGTTCCTGCGGCGCGGGCCGTACGCGCTCCTGGGCCTGAGCTCGATCGCCGCCGCCCTGAGCGTGAAGAGCATCGGCACGAGCGAGACCGGGATCGTCGTGATGACGTTGCTCGTGCCGACCCTGGCCGCGCTGCACTGGATCTGCGCCGACCGGAGGTGGGACGGCGACCTGCAGGACACGATCGGCGCGTTCTACGCCACGACGCGGACCGTCGTGGCGTTCGTCATGACGTGGCTCAACCCGTTCTTCTCGATCTTCGCGCTGATCGGCTACTTCGACAATCAGCTCTACGTCCCGCGGCGCTGGGCCGTGGTCGTCCTGCTGACGACGGCGGTGACGATGGCCGGGGCGCAGTCGGGCGGCCTGCCACCCGACGGTGCACTCCAGCTCGCGCTGTTCCTCGGGCTGCTGGTGCTCAACGGTGTCCTGACGGTGGTGATGACCAACGCCGACGTGCACGAGGCCGAGCTCGCCGCCGAGCGCAACACGACGATCGCGATGCTGGAGCGGGCGAACGTACGCCTCGAGCAGGCGCTCGCGGAGAACGCCGGGCTGCAGGCGCAGCTCGTCCAGCAGGCGAGGGAGTCCGGCGTGCACGACGAGCGCGAACGGCTCGCCCTCGAGATCCACGACACGATCGCGCAGAACCTGACCGGCATCGTGACCCAGCTGCAGGCCGTCACCGACACGACGGATGACGCAGCGGGCCGGGTCCACGTCGAGCGCGCCGCGGCGCTGGCTCGTGAGGCGCTGGGCGAGGCCCGCCGCTCGGTGCAGGGGTTGCTGCCGCTGCGGCTCGACAGCACGGATGTCGTCGAGGCGCTGACCCACCTGACCCGCGACTGGTCGGCGGCGACCAGCATCCCGGGTGAGGTCGTGGTGACCGGCGATGTCGAGCCGCAGCACCCGGACATCGAGGCGACGGTGCTCCGCGTCGCGCAGGAGGCGCTGACGAATGTCGGCAAGCACGCGTGCGCGCAGCGGGTCGGGGTCACGCTGTCGTACACCGGCGACGAGCTCGTCCTCGACGTACGCGATGACGGCATCGGCTTCGATCCCCATGCGGCGCCGGCCCCCGCGGGCCACGGCGTCGGGCTGCACGGCATGCAGCAGCGCGCGGCGCGAGTCGCCGGGGAGCTGGTGGTGGAGTCCGAGACCGGAGCCGGCACGGCGATCTCGTTGCGGGTGCCGTCGGTGGTGCCACATGGCTGACGCGATCCGGCTGCTGCTGGTCGACGATCACCCGGTCGTACGTGACGGCCTGCGAGGCATGTGCGAGTCGTCCCCCGACTTCCTGGTCGTCGGTGAGGCTGGTGACGGCGTCGAGGCCGTCGCGCTGGCTGCGGACCTCGATCCCGATGTCGTGCTCATGGACCTGCGGATGCCGGGCGGCAGCGGGCTCGACGCCATCGCCGCGCTGGCGTCGGGCGGCAGTCGGGCCCACGTGCTGGTCCTCACGACGTACGACACCGACCGCGACATCATGGCCGCGCTGGATGCCGGAGCGACTGGATACCTGCTCAAGGACGCCCCGCGCGAGGACCTGTTTGCCGCGATCCGCGCCGCCGCTGCCGGGGAGTCGGTGCTCTCACCCGCCGTCGCGACCCGAGTCGTCTCGCGCGTACGGACTACGGGTTCGGAGGCGCTGAGCGGTCGTGAGACGGACGTCCTCGCGCTGGTGGCCAAGGGGCGGTCCAACCGCGAGATCGCCCGGGCGTTGTTCGTCAGCGAGGCAACCGTCAAGACCCACCTCGGGCACATCTACACCAAGCTCGGCGTCAACGATCGAGCCTCTGCGGTGGCCACGGCGTACGACCGGGGCCTGCTGGGTGGTTGAGTCGGGACGTGGCTAAGCGCCCCGCCAACTGGCGGTGGGTCAGTCACCGCCCACGTGTGTCCATACCGCTGCTTCTCCGGCCCTATTGGCGGAGGTGGTGGGGTTGGTCTTTGGGGAGGAGTGGTGGTGGTTTGGAGATGTAGGTGTGGCCGGTGGGGGTTTGCCAGATGGTGTCTCGGCCTTGGGCGGTGACCGTCCAGCCGGGCACATGTTTCAACGTGTGGGATCTGGTGCAGAGGCCTTGACCGTTGGCGACGGTGGATTCCCCGCCGTCGATGTGGGCGTGAATGTGGTCGTGGTGGCGGATCTTCAGGTCGCAACCGGGCTGGCGGCACCTTTGATCGCGGGCTCGGATGTGGCTGGCGGTGGTGGTGTCGAAGTGGCGGCGGCGGGGTTCGCGGACGATGAGGGTGCCGTCGACGGGGTCGACAAGAAGTCTGCGGATCCAGGCGTTGGGTGCGCCGGCGATGATGTCGTCGGCGACTGAGGGGGAGATGGGTCCGTAGCCGGTGAGGTCGACAGGTTCGCCGGTGTCTTGTCCGGTGAACGTCTCGGCGTCCATGACCAGGTGGACTTCGACGTTGGTGTCCTCGGCGAACTGTTGGCCGGTGACCCTCTCGACCAACGTTTGGGTCATGATCTGGCCGAGTGTGCGGGGTCGCCGGCCGCGCGCAGGGCGCGGGCGTGCTGGTCCAGCGCGGTGTGGGCGGCGACGATCTGTTCAGCAGGCCCACGAGCATGCAGGTGTGCGACTCCGTCGGAGTCGGGGAACAGGGACACCCTCTGGTCGGCGCGGTTGCGTTCGGCGCGGTCGGCGGCGGCTTCTGCATCGATCCTGATGACGGCGCGTGCGGTGAGGCGGGCGGCTTCGTGGCGGGTCAACCCGATCAGTTGGGCGGCGATCTCACCCTCGAGCACGATCAGGTCATCTGCGCACAGCGTCACCGATTCGTTGACCACGGCCCGGATGACGGGTTCGGTGAGTCGGCCGGCCAGGAACAACGCTTGGATCTCGGGGAGGTGTTCCAGACCCAGGGCGGTTCCAACCTGGGTGCCGGCGGCAGCCAAACCCACCTTGCGGGCCATGGAGATCTCACCGATGACCGAGATGGTGGGGTCTGGCCTGCCGACACCGGTCAGGTCGGCTCGTTCGGCATGCAGTGCGGCGATCTGGGCCATCCGCTCGGCCTGGGCGGCGCTGATCGCCCGGTCCAGAGCCACGATCGCGTCGATCCGGTTGGCCCCGAGCTTCGGGCCCGGGTCGGCACCGAAATCATGTCCGCGCACGTCGGCCAGAACGGCCTCGGGAGCGGTTCCGGTGAACATACTTCCAACCTAGACGCCACCACTGACACGTCTTTTCGGCTGCAATCCCAGCTGTGGACAACTCCCTTTCGACAAGCTCAAGGAGCGGGTCAGGCAGGCACTCCGGACTCACTCCAGGCTGGAGCGGAACCGCTGCATGCCGGCGATCCAGTGATCCGTGTCGGCGGCCTTGCGGGCATACATGGCGCCGACCTCGGCGTGTGGAAGGGCGAAGAACGTACCCGCCACCACCGCCTCCAGCAGCGCGTCCGCCACGGCCAGCGGCGACAGCGTCTCGCCCGCGGTGACGACCGACTTCATGCCGAGCCGGGCATCGCCGACCGCGCTGGTCTCGCCCTCGACGAGCATGTCGGTGCGTACGCCCATGGGGCACAGGCAGCAGACCTGCACGCCCCGGTCGCCGTAGGTCGCGGCGAGCCACTCGGCGAAGCCGACGGCAGCGTGCTTGGTCGTCGAGTACGTCGGCGAGCCCAGCTGCGTCAGCAGGCCGGCGGCCGACGCCGTGCTGACGAAGCAGCCACTGCCCCGCGAGACCCAGCCCGGCACCAGCGCACGAGCCGCGACGACATGCGCCTTGACGTTGACGTCCCACGACAGTGCCCACTCGTCGTCCGTCGCCTCCAGCCCGAAGCCCTTGAAGACGCCCGCGTTGGCGAAGTACGCATCGACGTCTCCAGCAGCCTCGATCAGCGCCGCCACATGCGAAGCATCCGACGCATCGCCCGCGACGTACGACACGCGCCCCAGACCAGCGAGCCGCGCCGCCGTCTCCGCGAGCCGCCCACCGTCGAGGTCGCCGATGACCACCGAAGCACCCTGCTCGAGCAGGCGCTGGGCAACGGCCTCACCGATGCCGCTCGCCGCACCGGTGACGATCGTGCTCGCTCCGGAGAGCTCCATCGTCAGGCGTGCTTCTTGAGCTCGGCGCGAGCCAGCGAGTTCTTGTGCACCTCGTCGGGCCCGTCGGCGAACCGCAAGGTGCGGATGCCCGCGAACCACTCGGCGAGAGGGAAGTCCTGGCTCAGGCCACCGGCGCCGTGCACCTGGATCGCCTTGTCGAGGATCCACTCCACGGTCTGCGGGGTCGCGATCTTGATGGCCTGGATCTCGGTGTGGGCGCCGCGGTTGCCGGCGGTGTCCATCAGCCACGCGGTCTTGAGCACCAGCAGGCGCAGCTGCTCGATGCGTACGCGCGACTCGGCGATCCAGTCGCGGACGACGCCCTGATCGGCGATCGGCTTGCCGAACGCGACCCGGTCGAGCGCCCGCTTGCTCATCATCTCGACGGCCCGCTCGGCGATGCCCAGCGAACGCATGCAGTGGTGGATGCGTCCCGGCCCGAGGCGGGCCTGCGCGATCGCGAAGCCCTCGCCCTCGGCGCCGATCAGGTTGCTGGCGGGCACACGTACGTCCGTGAACGAGATCTCGGCGTGGCCGCCGTGGTCACGGTCGTTGTAGCCGAACACGTGCATGCCGCGCTCGATGTCGAAGCCCGGGGTGTCGCGCTCCACGAGGATCATCGACTGCTGGCGGTGGCGGTCGGCGGACGGGTCGGTCTTGCCCATCACGATGAAGATCTTGGCGTCGGGGTTCATCGCGCCGGTGATCCACCACTTGCGGCCGTTGATGACGTAGTCGTCGCCGTCCTTGACGATCGCCGTCTCGATGTTGGTGGCGTCCGACGAGGCGACCTTGGGCTCGGTCATCGCGAACGACGACCGGATCTCGCCGGCAAGCAGCGGCTCGAGCCACTGCTTCTTCTGCTCCGGCGTGCCGAACATGTGCAGCACTTCCATGTTGCCGGTGTCGGGGGCGGCGCAGTTGACCGCGGCCGGGGCGAGCTGGATGCTGCGGCCCGTGATCTCGGCCAGCGGGGCGTACTGGAGGTTGGTCAGCCCGGCGCCCTGGTCACCGGGGAGGAAGAAGTTCCACAACCCACGCTTCTTGGCCTCGGCCTGCAGGTCCTTGAGGATCGCGGGCGGCGACCAGGTGTCGTCCTTGATGGCGGCCTGGATCTGCTCGTGCGCGGTGGGCTCGGCCGGATAGATGACCTCGTCCATGAACGCTTCCATCTGACCGATGAGGTCCTGCGTCTTGGCGTCGTAGGCGAAGTCCATCTCACGCACCTGCCATGACGTAGACGACCTCGGCGACGCACGCGGGCTTGTCCGCACCGTCGATCTCGATCACGAAGCTGACGACACCCTGCGTGCCGATCGCGATGTCGGACGTCTCCTTGAGCGTCGCGGTGGCGCGCAGCTTGGCGCCGACCGGAACGGGGTTGGGGAAGCGCAGCTTGTTGGCGCCGTAGTTCATCCCGAACGCCAGGCCGTTGATCGTGTAGATCTCCTCGGCGAACGCCGGCAGCAGCGCGAGGGTCAGGTAGCCGTGCGCGATCGTCCCGCCGAACGGGCCGGTGGCGGCACGCTCCGGGTCGACGTGGATCCACTGGTGGTCGTGGGTCGCATCCGCGAACGTGTCGACCTGTTCCTGCGTGATGGTCATCCAGCCGCTGGTGCCGAGCACCTCCCCGGCGGCTGCCTTGAAGTCGTCGAGACTGTCGAACACGCGTGGCATGAAGTACCTCCGGGGTCACTAAGCGCTTGCTTAGTTGGCACCCTAGTACGTCCGACAGCCCGCGCGCCAGAGGGGCCGCCTCCCCTGTCCGGGCTAGGCTCCTGCCGCATGTGGGGACGCAAGCGGGACACGCCACCGACACCCGACGACGACAGCGAAGGCAGCGCAGGTCTCCGGCGGCTCGCGCTCTCCATCTCCCCCGAGGACCTCGGCCTCACGGTCGACGGCGATCCGGACCGGGTCTACGGCGTGCTCATGGAGACCGGGTACGTCGCCGCGGTCGTCACGATCGTCTCGCTGATCGACGGCACGACGAGCATGTACATCAGCACGGGCGGTGGCACGATCGGCGCCGGTGAGCACGAGCCGGTCGCCGAGGCCACGCGGGCGTTCGTCGCCATGGCGCAGGTCCTCGTCGGGCAGACCGCACCGACCACGGCCTTCGACCTGCCCGGCGTCGGGCGCGTGCGGTTCCAGCTGCTCACGGTCGGCGGCGGTCGTACGGCCGAGGCCGCCGAGGACGATCTCGGCAACGGGCGCCATCCGCTGTCGCCGCTGTTCCACGCCGGTCAGGACGTCATCACCCAGATCCGACTGCTCAGCGAGCAGCAGTCCAGCTGACCGCGGCAACCACCAGCAGCACGATCGACACGACGTCTGCGCGCACGACCCGCTGCATGGCGGCGTTGATCCCCGGATTAGCCCTGGCGACGGCCACGAACGCCACATCGCTGACCAGTCCGGCGCCGATCGCGTACGGCTGCAGGTCGTCGACGAACGCTGCCGCGATCAGCAGCGCCCCGAGCAGCCCGAACAGGACCGCCCGGTGCACCAGCAGGACGGCGAGGTCGGGGCCGTCGACGCGTACGTCATACATACGGGCAACCCGTGAAGGGCCGGCGACGCCGATCAGCGGCAGCAGGTGGATCGCCCCGGACAGCACCAGTGCGACGGCGATGACAACGGTCATGCCTCAGGCTCGCGCGTACGCCGACACGTGTCCATGACCTCCGAGGTCAAGCCCCGGCGAGGCGGGCGATGATCGGCGCGCAGCCCAGCACAGCAGCGACGACCACGGCCCAACGGTCGAGTCGGGTCCACGGTGCGGGCTCGGCCCACGTACGTTCGTGCGCCGTCGCGAACCCCCGCGCATCCATCGCGATCGACGTCGCCGATGCGCCGCGCAGGGCCTGGACGAGCAGCGCGAACGACATGTTGGCGGCATAGCCACCGTTGGCCAGCGGGTTGCGGGACGGGCCGAAACCGCGCACCCGGCGTACGCGCTCGAGCTGCTGCCAGGCGAGCCCGAACCCGGTGAACTTCTGCAGCGCGCCGGCGAAGGCGGCGATCAGACGGGCCGGCAGGTGCAGAGTCTGGGCGAGGTAGTCGGCGAGCCGCGACGGGTCGACGTACCCTGCCATCACCGATCCCGGACCGGCGAGCACGACGATCCGCAGTCCGGCGGTGATCGCCTCCTCCGTGTCGCGACCCCCGAGGCGCCACGTCGAGTACACGATCGTCACCGCCGCGATCGCCGTGAAGCCGAGGCACACCAGCGGATAGCGCCAGCCCGGCAGGAGCAGCAGCCCCACCAGCACGTACGCACCGAGGGCGATCAGCGCGACCGGCAGGCTGCGGATCCAGAACGAGCCGAGCAGCGAGAACAGCCCGACCGAGAGCTGTACGAGCGGGTTGGCCCGCAGCACCAGAGTTCTCATGCGATGAACCCTGCCTCATGATTCACTCGCTGGCGCTCGCTCATGCCACCACTCCGTCGCGCATCCGATGCTCGGCGTCGATTGGCAGGTCGGCGTCGTGCGTCGACAGCGCGACAGTCGCGTCGGTGGAGCGCGCCGCGGTGATCCAGCCGACGACCGCCGCCCACGTCGAGGGGTCCTGGCCGACCGTCGGCTCGTCGAGCAGCACGACACCGGGCCGGTGCGCCAACGCTGACGCGAGGGCCAGCCGACGCTGCTCGCCGCCTGAGAGCCGGTAGGGGTTGGAGGTCGCGAAGCGGCCCAGTCCGAACACCTCGAGCACCCGATCCACGTCGACCTCGCGGCCGAGCTTGCGCGCACTGTGGCGCACCTCGTCGCCGACCGTCGAGGTCAGGAAGCCGTGCTCAGGATTCTGCGGCACCCAGCCGACCGCTCCGGCGAGACGCGGCGAGCGCCACCGGCGCAGCTCGGGGGTGACGGTGCCACCGTTCGGCTTGAGCAGACCGCCGAGCACAGCCAGTGCGGTCGACTTCCCGGCGCCGCTCGGCCCGGTGAATGCCGTCGTACGTCCGGGGGTGATCGCGGCGGTCAGGCCCGTGAGTGCCTGGGTGCGCTGCATGCCGCGGAGCGTACGGGTGACGAGCTCGACCGACACGTCGGTGGCCGCAATCGACAGCGCGTCGACGTCGGGGGCGACGAGGTCGGCCGGTAGGTCCAGCGGTGTCGGCGTCGCCATGCCCGGCATCCAGACGCCGGCCGGAGGTGGCCCGTCGAGGAACGCCTGCACCGTGCCGTCGCTCACGATCGAGCCGTCGGCCGACAGCACGACGACCCGGTCGACGTGGTCGAGCCACGGCTCGATGCGGTGCTCGACGATCAGCAATGTCCGGCCCTCGGCGGCCGACAGGATCGCGTCGCGCACGCTGGCCGACGTGTCGGAGTCCAGCATCGAGGTCGGCTCGTCCAGCAGCAGCACGTCGGGCCGCATCGCCAGCACACCGGCCAGGGCAAGGCGTTGCTGCTCGCCGCCGGACAGGGCAGCACTGAAGTGGTCGCGCCCATACGTCAGACCCACCGACGCCAAGGCCTCGTCGACCCGCGACCAGATCTCGGCACGGGACATACCGGCGTTCTCGGGTCCGAAGGCCACGTCGCGACCCATGCGCTCGGCGACGATCGCGTCGGCAGGGTTCTGCAGGAGCAGCCCAAGCCGCCCCTCGACCTCGGCCGTGCCGCTCAGCTCACCCGCGATCGTCGTGCCGAGGGCGCCCGCCAGGCCGTACAACAGAGTCGACTTGCCGGCACCGCTCGGCCCGACCAGCAGCACCCGCTCGCCGGGCTCAATCACGAGATCGAGCCCGGCGACGACAGGGTTGCGTCGGCCGAGAGGGCGCCACGTGAAGCCCGTGAACCGGGCCCCACCGAGACTCATCTAGACCTCGGCGACCTGTTCGCGGCCCGCCGGGAAGGCGTCGAGGACACCCGCCTTGGCCAGAGCCTTCACGAGGTAGAAGCCACCGACACCGGCGATGACCGCACCAGACACGGCGAAGAAGCCGAGGTAGGCGAGCTTGTAGCCCATGTCCCAGTCGGTCCAGTACGAGTTCCACTCGTAGACCGACTCGAACGTCGCGGCGAGCGCGCCGGCCGCCGCCGCGATGACGACGCCGAAGCGCCCGTAGAAGATCAACAGGAAGATGACCTCGGCGCCGAGCCCCTGCCAGAAGCCGGAGGCGAAGACGCTGAAGCCCCACTGCGTACCGCCGACGATGAACGTCGAGACGGCGGCGGCGAGGAACTCCGTGGCGAACGCCGCCCCGGGCTTGCGGACGATCAGACCGCCGACGACCCCGGCGATGAGCCAGGGGCCGGCGAGCAGGCCCGAGCTCGGGGGATAGGAGAACACCGCGAGACCGCTGAGCGGCTCGTAGAGCTTCCCCCAGCCCCAGAAGATGACGCCGAACGCGACTGCGAGCGTGGTGATGGTGACCAGGTCGATCGTGCGGTAATGCACGTTGAACCCGGTCTTGGACGTGGTTGCAGAACTCATCGTGACTCCCTTCGCCGGTACTAACCGGTGCAGGTTCAAGGGTCTGCGGCTGATCCGCACTCTCAGCGCCCTCTGCGTGGCGCTCCCCTGTCTTGGTGAGTCGACTGTACCGCTATCTCCCCGTGAGCTTGTCGCCGATCCTTGCCAGGCGGCTCGGGCGGGCCAGGCCGTTGCTCTCACGGCGGTCCGCCTCGCGGTAGAGCCCGTACATCGCGCGCACGCCCAGCCAGCGCAACGGCTCGGGCTCCCAACGGCGCACGTCGCGGTTGACCCACGGCAGGCGCACGAGGTCCGAGTCGCGACCCAGCACGAGGTCGGCGAGCGTCTGGCCCGCGAGGTTGGTCGTCGTGAGCCCGCTGCCGACGTAGCCACCCGCCCAGCCGAGCCCCGTCGAGGCATCGAACGTGACGCTCGCGCACCAGTCGCGGGGCACCCCCAGGACGCCGCACCACGCATGATCGATGCGGGCCTCGCGCACGGCCGGGAACATCCCGTGCAGGATGCCGGTCAGCGACTCGACGGTCCAGTCCTGCGTACGTCCGTCGACATCTGTCGCCGAGCCGAACCGATAGGGGATGCCGCGGCCGCCCAGCGCGATGCGGCCGTCGGCGGTCTGCTGGGCGTAGCAGTACGCATTCGCGTGGTCCCCGAGCAGCTCGGCGCCGCGCCAGCCGATCTCGTCCCACACCGCATCGCTCAGCGGCTCGGTCACGATCATCGCGGAGTTCATCGGCAGCCACGTACGCCTCTGCCCACGGATGCCCGCGGTGTAGCCCTCGAGGCAACGCAGGATTCGCCCGGCGCGTACGCGACCCCGTTCGGTCGTCACGACTCCCGGCTCGATGCTGGTCGCACGGGTCTGCTCGAGGATGCGTACGCCTCGACGCTCGACCGCTGCTGCGACCCCGGCCACGAGCTTGGCGGGCTGCACGCGCGCGCAGTGCGGGCTGAACGTCGCACCGAGCGCGCCCTCGACCCGCAGCCGGTCGCCCACCTCGGCCGCGGTCAGCTCGCGCTGGTGACCCTCACCGATGCCCCAGGCGCGATCGCTCAGGAGGCCCTCGTGCATGCGCTTCAGCTGCGCTGCCGACCGGGCGACGTACAGGACGCCGCGCTTCACGATGTCGGCGACGATCTCCTCGGAGCGGCAGACCTCGATGACCTCGTCGACCGCCGACTCCATCGACGAGACCAGCGCCTGCACGCCCTCGCGGCCGTGCGTGGCGGCATACCGCTCCTTGCTGCCCGAGAGCTCGGCCGACAGCCAGCCGCCGTTGCGCCCGGACGCACCGAACCCCGCGAACTCGGCCTCCAGCACGACGATGTCGAGGTCAGGGTCGAGCGCCGACAGGTAGTACGCCGTCCAGAGTCCGGTGAGTCCGGCGCCCACGATGCAGACGTCACAGTCGAGGTCACCGTCGAGGCCAGGGCGCGGCTCCGGGATGCCGACCTGCTGCCACCAGAACGAGACGCCGCCGTTGATCACGCTTCCATGCTGACACCATCCGTGGCTAGCGTGGCTGCATGACCGAGCGCCAGCTGGGGGTCCCCCCACGAGTCCTACGAGTAGGGGCGGGAATCATGGGGCACTCATGCCATCGCCTGCGTATCTTTGCTCTTCCACGGAGGTGATGGCATGACCACTGCGGAGGACCTGCTGCTGATCGTGACGGACCCCGTGAGCGGCAAGGCTCAGCTCGACTCGATGAAGGCCGACCCCGTGATCGGCGGCGCCCACCTGCTCGACCTGGTCGCCGCCGGCCGGCTCACACTCGACGGCCAAGGGCGCAGGGCGCGGGTCGTCGTGGCCAGCCACGCACCGGTCGACGATCCGGTCCTCGCCCAGGCCTTCTCCCGCATCCGCAACCGCGGTCGTCAGACGCCACAGAATGCGGTCACCCGGCTCGGCAAGCAGGGCCGCAAGCACGTCTACGCCGCCTTGGTCGCCAAGCGGCAGATGCAGCAGCGGCCGGCGAAGGCGCTCGGGATCTTCCCGCTCAGCCGCCACGACGTGGTCGACAGCGCGCGGCGCAACGACCTCATCAACCGCGTCCGCGCGAGCCTGCTCCACGATCAGCCTGCCGATGCCGAGACCGGGCCGCTGATCGGTCTGCTGTCGGCGGCCGACCTGACGAAGCTGCTGGTGGACAAGTCCGAGCGCAAGCTGGCCAAGCAACGCGCCAAGGTCATCGCCGAGGGCGACTGGGCCAGCGAGGGCGTGCGCAAGGCGATCCAGGCGGCGCAATCGGCCGTCACTGCGGGCATCATGGTCGCCGCCACGGCCGGCGCAGCCGGGTCGAGCTGACCCGCGACTTCGACGCGTACGACACAATGTGCGCATGTCCGTGCGCACACCTGATCCCAATCCGGGCTGGCTCCCGGACTTCGCCCTGGACGAGACCCGGGCTCGCGTCCCGATCCTCTACGTCGAGGCCGTCCCGGTCCGCATCAACGCACTCGGCCAGGTCGAGTCGATCGGCATCCTGCTGCGGGGCTCGTCGACGACCGGCGTCATGACCCGCACGCTCGTGTCCGGCCGGGTCATGCACGGCGAGTCCGTACGCGAGGCGCTGCTGCGCAACCTCGCCAAGGACCTCGGCCCGACGGCGTTCCCGCAGCTGCCGGCGTCGACCGTGCCGTTCTCGGTCGCCGAGTACTTCCCGCTGCCCGGCGTCTCGACGCTCTACGACCCGAGGCAGCACGCGGTGTCGCTCGCGTACGTCGTGCCGGTCAGCGGTGAGTGCAACCCGCGCCAGGACGCCCTCGAGCTGACCTGGCTGACGCCCGAGGAGGCGGCGAACCCCGAGGTGCTCGCCGACATGGAGGGCGGCCGCGGCGCGCTGCTCAAGGAAGCCCTGGCGTCGGTCGGCGCCCTGCCACAGTGACCGACCTGAGGATCCGGCCGGCCACGCCGGATGACCTCGAGGCGATCCTCGCGCTGACGGCCGAGGACTCGATGCACTACTACGACGAGCCGGCCGAGGTCACCGCCAACCAGCGCGCGGCGATCGAGGAGATCATCGCCGATCAGCACCAGGACCTGCTCGTCGGCGAGCTCGACGGAGCCGTCGTGTGCACCGCGCAGATCACCTGGATGCGGATGCTCGCCGCCGACAGCGGGCTCTACTGCCAGGTCGAGGCCGTACGCACCTCGGCGTCCCGCCGCGGTCACGGCATCGGCGCGACCCTCATGGCGTACATCGAGGACGAGGCGCGCCGCCGCGGAGCCGCGCGGATGCAGCTGACGACCAACCGCAAACGCGTACGGGCACATGCGTTCTACGAGCGGCTCGGCTTCCTCGGCAGCCACATCGGCATGAAGAAGTACCTCTGACCCACGCATCGTGAGCCCTGCCACCGCACCTTGAGCTTGTCGAAAGGTCTTTTCGACAAGCTCAAGGACCGGATACGGTAGTCTGCATACTGAGACGATTCGTATCAGGATGTGGACATGGCCGAACAGCGCGTACCCAACCGCTGGCTCATGCTCGGCGTCTCGATGGTGGGCCAGATCGCCGGCACGATCTTCGTCAACGGCGCGCCGTTCCTGATCCCCTACCTGCACCTGGAGCGCGGCCTGAGCCTCGTCGAGGCCGGCACGATCGCCGCTGCACCGCTCACCGGGACGATGTTCACCCTCGTCCTCTGGGGCGTCATCGTCGACCGCATCGGCGAGCGGGCATCGATGACCGCCGGCCTGGCGATCGTCACGATCGGGGCGCTCGGCGCGAGCCAGAGCGACTCGCTGCTCGGCCTCGGCCTGTGGTTCGCGGTCGGCGGCATCGGTGCGGGCAGCACCAACTCCGCGAGCGGCCGCGTCGTCGTCGGCTGGTTCCCGGCGCATCGCCGCGGCACCGCGATGGGCATCCGCCAGACCGGGCTGCCCCTCGGCGTCGGGCTCGCCGCCCTGCTGGTCCCCAACGTCGTCAAGGCGCACGACCTGTTCGCGACCCTGCTGCTCATCACCGCGATCTGCGCCGTCGCCACGGTCCTGTCCGCCGTGCTGATCGTCGACCCGCCGCGGCCCACCCGCAGCGAGGCAGCCGACCTCGGGCACCTCGACAACCCGTACACACGCGACTCCCGGCTCTGGCGGATCCACCTCGCCTCGGCGCTGCTGGTCGTCCCGCAGTTCACGGTGTGGACCTACATGCTGGTGTGGCTCATCGACGACAAGGGCTGGTCGACGTTCGCCGCCAGCGCCTTGGTCGCGTCGACGCAGCTGCTCGGCGCGGCCGGCCGGATCGGCGCCGGCTGGTGGTCCGACCGCGTCGGCAGCCGTCTCGGTCCCATGCGCACCGTCGCGATCGCGGCGGCCGCCACGATGCTCTCGCTGGGCCTGCTGTCCGGCACGCCGCTGGCGATCGCCCTCATCGTCATCGCGACAGCCGTGACCGTCGCGGACAACGGCCTGGCCTTCACGGCGGTCGCCGAGATCGGCGGGCCGTACTGGTCGGGACGCGCCATGGGCGTGCAGAACACCGGGCAGTACATCGCCTCCGCTCTCGTCCCGCCCGTCGTCGGCGCGCTGGTCTCGGGTCGCGGGTACGGCTTCGCGTTCGCGCTGGTCTCGGTGTTCCCGTTGCTGGCAATTCCGCTGGTCCCGGTGCGCGGGGAGCACACCCGACAGCCTCTGTGACGTATGCCGCACGGACCTCGCTTTGGTTGGCCTAACTGAGCATCATGGTTACCGACGGGTTAATGTCAGCCGTACTGTCACGGTTCGAAGGGGCTCCCATGCGTGTCGTCGCCATAGTCGTGTCACTTGCCATCACCGCGGTCGCGGTGGCTCTGGCAGTGAAGGCCGTCAAGGACATGGTCGCCGTGATCCGCAAGGGTCAGCCCGCCATCGGCCGCACGGACAACAAGGGCGCGCGCTGGGCCAACATGTTCAAGGAGACGCTGGGCCACACCCGCATGCTCCAGTGGACGTGGATCGGCGTCATGCACTGGTTCGTGTTCGCCGGCTTCATCTTCCTGAGCTCGATGGTGCTCGGGGCCTACTTCCAGATCTTCGACGCGCACCAGGCGCTGCCGATCATCGGGCACTGGGTCATCTGGGAATGGCCGGCCGAGCTCCTGTCGTGGCTGACCCTGATCGGCATCGTCTACCTCATCGCCGTACGCCAGAAGAACCACCCGCGCAGCCTCGGCCGCAAGTCACGATTCTTCGGCTCGACGTTCTGGCAGGCCTATTTCGTCGAGACCATCATCTTCCTCGTCGTGCTGTGCGGCTTCACGCTCCGCACGCTCGAGTACGCCATGGAGAAGGCGCATGGCGCCGACGACCTGACGTTCCACTACCCGATGACGTTCTTCCTCGGCGACCTGTGGGACGGCCTCTCGGTCGACACGATGGAGACGCTCGTCTACACGATCGCGATGATCAAGATCGTCGTGTCGATGACGTGGCTCATCACGATCGCCCGCAACATCACGATGGGCGTCGCCTGGCACCGCTTCACCGCGTGGTTCAACATCTGGTTCAAGCGCGAGTCCGACGGCTCCACCGCTCTGGGCGGCCTCGAGCCGATCTACATCAAGGGCAAGGCGCTCGACCTCGAGGACATGGACGACCTCGAGGAGGAGGACTTCGCCAAGCTCGGCGTCGGCAAGGTCGAGGACTTCACGTGGAAGGGCATCCTCGACTTCACGACGTGCACCGAGTGCGGCCGCTGCCAGAGCCAGTGCCCCGCCTGGAACACCGAGAAGCCGCTGTCGCCCAAGCTCCTGATGATGGGGCTGCGCGACCACGCGTACGCCAAGCTGCCGATCCTCGGCCAGGACGAGGACACGCTGACCGACGAGCAGAAGACCGAGCTGGAGCGCCCGCTGATCGGCAACGCCGAGGCGTACGGCGTGATCGACCCCGACGTGCTCTGGTCCTGCACCAACTGCGGCGCCTGCGTGCAGCAGTGCCCCGTCGACATCGAGCACGTCGACCACATCGACGACATGCGCCGCTTCCAGGTGCTCGTCGAGTCCAACTTCCCGGCCGAGCTCAACAACATCTTCAAGGGCCTGGAGCGCAAGGGCAACCCGTGGGGCATGGACCCCAAGGGGCGCATGGACTGGGCCAAGAAGCTCGACTTCGAGGTCAAGCAGGTCGGCGTCGACGTCGAGGACCTCGACGAGGTCGAGTGGCTGTTCTGGGTCGGCTGCGCCGGCGCGTTCGAGGACCGGGCCAAGAAGACGACGCAGGCCGTCGCCGAGCTGCTCGACATGGCGGGCGTGACGTTCGCGGTGCTGGGCGATGGCGAGACCTGCACCGGCGACCCGGCTCGCCGCGCCGGCAACGAGATCGTCTTCCAGCAGCTCGCGATGCAGAACGCCGAGGTGTTCAAGGAGACCAAGGTCAAGAAGGTCGTCTCCACCTGCGCCCACTGCTTCAACACGCTCAAGAACGAGTACGCCGAGTTCGGCGTCGAGCTCGAGGTCGTGCACCACACGCAGCTGCTCAACCGGCTCGTCCGCGAGGGCAAGCTGACCCCGGTCGCACCGACAGCGGAGACCGAGACCAAGAAGATCACCTATCACGACCCGTGCTTCCTGGGCCGCCACAACCAGGTCTACGAGCCGCCGCGTGAGCTGCTCAGCGTCATCCCCGGTGCCGAGTTCACCGAGATGCCCCGCAACTCCGAGAAGTCGTTCTGCTGCGGCGCCGGCGGTGCCCGCATGTGGATGGAGGAGACCCTCGGCTCGCGCATCAACGTCAACCGCACCGAAGAGGCGATCGCGACCGGCGCCGACCAGATCGCCGTCGGCTGCCCGTTCTGCCGCGTCATGCTGTCGGACGGCTTGACCCTCAAGCAGTCCGAGGGCGCCGCCCGCGAGGAGGTCGAGGTGCTCGACGTCGCGCAGATGCTGCTCGCCGGCGTCAAGCGTGCGCCGTCCGCCGAGGAGACCGCTGCGGTCGTCGCCGAGGCCGAGGCCGCGACGTCATCCGTCGCCGGTGCGTCCTCCGGCTCGGGTGGACCTGACGAGGTCACCGACATCGACAAGGCCGCTGCGGCCGCGAGCAACATCGACGTCGACGACGCCGGATCGCGTACGGGCGACGCACCCGAGGCTCGCTCCGATGACAACGCGCCGGCTGCTGACGCAACGCCCGACGACTCGGCCACCGAGGAAACGCCGGCTGAGCCTGTCGAAGCCACCGCAACGTCCGATCAATCGGCCACCGACGAAACGCCGGCTGAGCCCGTCGAAGCCACCGCAACCACCGACGAAACGCCGGCTGAGCCTGTCGAAGCCACCGCAACGCCTGACGAGCCGGCGGACGACCGCGACGCCAGCGAGAAGGAGCAGGCGGCCTGGGCCAACGTCGGCCCGGTCAACGCCGACCTGACCCCGAGCGACGACGCTTCGACAGGCTCAACGTCCGAGGAGAGCAGCTCGGCGTCCGCAAAGGCATCCGGCGACAAGGATCCCGGCGACACGACCGACCCGGAGACCGAGCTCGTCCCCGAGGAGTCCGACGACGAGCCGGAGCTGCCGGCGACGAAGGACCCCGACGAGATGCCGGCCGAGACGGTCACGGGTGCGCCCGACGAGACCGAGCCGGTCGAGGAGGACGCCCGCGAGGAGGAGGCCGGCATCATCGCGGTCGAGGACGTCGAGTCCACCGCCGATCCGGTGTCCGAGGACGCCGCTCCCCTGAGCGACGCCAACCCCAGCGGCGCCGACCTCAGCAAGGCGGCCGGAGCGGGCGACACGGCAGACGACGAGGACGAGCAGCCCAAGTCGTAGCACCATGATCCGTTGCCCCTGCCTGAGCGGGCTGACGTACGAGGGGTGCTGCGGCCCGCTGCACGCCGGCACGTCTGTCGCGCAGACCGCCGAACAGCTCATGCGTTCGCGCTACAGCGCGTTCGCGGTGGGTGACGCCGGCTACCTGTCTGCGACGTGGCACCCCAGCACCCGACCCGCTGAGCTGACACTCGACGAGGACCGGCGGTGGTACCGGCTCGACGTCCTCCGCACCGAGCGCGGCGGCCCGTTCGACACCGAGGGCATCGTGGAGTTCCGGGCGTACCACCGCTCGCCCGGCGGCAACGGCAGCCAGCACGAGGTCAGCAGATTCGCCCGCGAGGACGGCCGCTGGCTGTACGTCGACGGAGTCGGCTGACGCTATTTCTGCTTCGTGTACGTCTGCTGGTTGCGGACGACCGTGAGGTCGCAGCTGGCGGTACGGTTCGACGCCGGCAACGTGGCCGTGACGGTGTACTCGCCAGGCGCGACCAGTGCCGCCAGCGTGAGACTCACGTCGATCGGGCCCGAGGCCGGCGCTGTCACGGTCTTGGTCGCCACGGTGCCGATCGCGACAACGCACTGCGCGCCGGACGGCACCCCGGTGACGGTGACCGGCACCTCGGAGTCAGGAACCACGACATCCGGGGCCGAGACGGACAGGCGACGGGCGGAGAACAGGTTCCCGATGATGGGGGACGTGGCCAGGCCTTGGAGGAAGCGGGAGAACGGCGACGAGCTCATGACGCACCTTTCTTCGTCCCTCTTGCGTGCAGGCTAGCGAAATTCGTTGAGAAGACAGGCTGATTCACGGCAAGACACCGTCGGAGCGCCCTACCCTGATTTCGGGAGGGCAGCGCAGGAGGTGCCCATGCCGGACGTGCAGCGGCCGACCGTGCGCGATCTCCTCGACCTGCACCGGGACCGTGATCCGCTCGTCCTCGCGGTCATCGAGCTGGGCCCGCATGCGATTGCGACGAGCACGCTGGACGACTGGGAGTCTGTCGCGACCGTCGTACGGACCGGCGACCGCTACCCCGCCGCGATCGCATGGCGCGCCGGCTACACGCTGTATCACCTGGGCCACACCGAGCGGGCCGAGCACTTCTTCGAGAACGCCGACCGCGACGAGCTGGACGACGCGGAACGCGCGCAGTTCTGCGCCGCGTGGGCGTCGAGTGCGTGGGGCTCCGGCGACGCGGAACGGAGCGAGGCGCTGGGCCTGGAGGCGTTCGAGGCGGCCGAGCGCTGCGGGGACGACTCGGCTCTGACGTGGGCGTGGGAGAGCCGGGCCATGCTCGCGTCGATCCACGGCGAGCCGCGGGAGAACCTGCACGCCCACCAACGCGCCCTCGACCACGCCCTGGCGGCGCGCGACGACCTGATGGAGTCGCGCATCCGCAACAACCTCGGCTCTGTGCTGTTCGACCAGGCACGGTACGCGGAGTCGCTCGAGCAGTTCGAGCACGCCCTGCGGCTGGCCAACGGTGTCGGGCACCTGTCGTCGATCGCCCTCATCCGCCACAACGTCGCGGACGTCATGCTCAACCTCGGGCGCATCGACGAGGCGCTCGTCGAGGTCGAGGCGGCGCGGGCGATCTGGGCCGGGCTCGAGTCGCCGATGGTGGGAGCCGCCTGGCAGCTCCTCGCCGACATCCAGCGGGCGCGCGGCAACGCAGCACAGGCCGCCATGGCGTACCGGGAGGCCGTGACCGTCGCCGAGGAGTCCGATGACACCCAGACGCTCGTGCCGGCGCTCACCGGGTCGGCGTTGATCCAGGTTGCGACCGATCCGGCCGGCGCCGAGCAGACCGCGCGGCGCCTGCTCTCGCTGCCGTCAGCGGTCGGGCTGTTGCCCGGCAACCTCACGGTCGGCTGGGTCGTGCTGGCCGCCGGCGATGCGGAGGCTGCTGCGGCGTACGCCAAGGAGGCGCTCGCCGAGGCCTCCCAGCGGCACGCTCGTGCGTGGCTCGCCGAGGCGCTCGAGCTGTCGGCCCTGTCGACGAGCGACAACCGGGAGGCGCAGCTGCGCGAGGCGGCGACGATCTGGTCCGAGATCGGCAACCCCATCCGCCTGCAGGTCAACCGCATCGTGCAGGCGCACCTGTTCGGCAGCCCGTTCACGGAGCAGCTGGCCCGCTCGGGGCTGCGGTCGCTCGGCGTGCAGGAGGATGCGTACGGCATCGCGGGGCCGCTCCACGCGATCAGCCCGCGCACCGGCGATCATCCCGTGCACGTCCACGTGCTGGGTACGTTCGTGCTGTCGCTGCACGGTCGTCCCGTCACGAGCTCGGAGTGGCCGTCGCGCAAGGCCCGCGACATCCTCAAGGTGCTCGCCGGCCGCGGCTCTCGCGGCATCCGGCGCGAGGCGCTGGCCGACCTGCTGTGGCCCGACGACGCCGATCCCGGCAGCAAGCTCTCCGTCGCGCTGTCCCAGCTGCGACGCGTGCTGGATCCCGACAAGGCGTACGGGACGGAGCACTTCGTGCACACGGACCGGGTCAGCGTCCGCCTCGACATGGCCAACGTGTCGGTCGATGTCGCGGACTTCGTCGTCGCGGCGCAGGAGTCGCTCTCCGCCGCTCGCACGGGTGATGCCGACGCGATCGGCATGCTCGAAGCCGCAGCCGCGATGCACACCGGGGAGTTCCTCGAGGAGGACCTCGCGGAGGACTGGCCCGCCGAGATGCGCGACGAGGTCGAGACCCTGGGCAACGAGGTCATCCGGGTGCTGGCCTTCGCCCTCCAGGACGGCCCCGAGCCGGAGCGCGCCGTGCCGTGGCTCGCCCGCCTGCTGACGTACGACCCGTTCGACGAGTCGATCTACGCCGCGCTGATGCGGGTGCTCTCGACAGCGGGCCGGCACGGGGAGGCGCGGCGGCACCATCACGCGTACGTGCTGCGGATGCGGGAGATCGGTGTGCCGTCGATGAGCTGGGAGGACATGGCCGCGTAGGGCGTCTCAAACCTTTCGCAACGTTGTCTCAAGGGCCGTCCCGAATGGTGTCCACATCACCCCGACACCAGGAGATCATCATGGCCACCATCCACTACCCGCTCACCTCCGTCACCGGACACGCCGTCCACACCGCCGGGCGCGTCGCCTGGGCCGTCTTCACCCGGCTCGTCGCGATCGCCGCCATCGCCCTCGCCGCTGCTGCCGCCGCCGGACTCGTCGACCAGGGCCCGCTCGCCGGGGTGCTGCCCGACTGGACCGCCCTCAGCGTCATGGGCTCGATCATCGTCCTCGCCGTGCTGTCGATCGCGAGCCTCGGGGCGGCCGACCACGCGGCGGACGCGGAGCTGTTCGACGTTCGTTGAGCAGCACCACACGAAGAGCGCCGACGCAGGGGATCGGCGCTCTTCGTACGTCCTGGGGAGCTCTGCGCTGCGGGTCTGGGGATAGCGTGGCGGCATGTCCAAGACGCCTCCGCTGCTGCGCGTCCGCGGCCTGCACCGCCGGTTCGGCGACCTCGACGTCATCACCGGTCTCGACCTGGAGGTCGAAGCGGGCCGTGCCCTGGCGATCACCGGCCCGAACGGCTCCGGCAAGTCGACGGCGCTGCGGTGCATCGCCGGCGCCGACGAGCCGACCGACGGCACGATCGAGCTCGACGGCGCGGCGCTCGACGAACGCTCGGCGGTCGTACGCCGTGACCTCGCCGTCGTGATGGACGACATGAGCTTCTTTCCCGACCTCAGCGTCGTCGAGCACCTCGACCTGCTGGCGCGGGCCCACAGCATCGAGGACGTCGAGAGCGTCGTCGACGCCGTGCTGACCGATGTCGGCCTGCTGGCCCAGGCCGGTCAGCTGCCCGGGACCTTGTCGTCGGGCCAACGCCGCCGCCTCGCGCTCGCCACCGCATTCGTACGCCCACGGCGCCTGCTGATCCTCGACGAGCCGGAGCAGCGCCTCGACGCCGGCGGCCTCGCGTGGCTCGCCGACCGGCTCAACGCCGAGAAGAGGCAGGGCCTCGGCATCCTGCTGGTCAGCCACGACACGTCGCTGGTCGAAGCCGTCGCCGACGACGTGCTGGCGCTGGAGGGTCGGTGACGCGAGCCTCCCGGCGCGAGGTCCTCGAGCTGCGCCGCCAGGCGCGGGAGTGGCGACGCGGACGTGCTGACACGACACTGATGGAGGTCCTGTCGGATGCCTACATCGCGCTCTTCGCGACCACGATGCTGTCGGCGATGGCGATCAGCGCGATCCACCAGACCCGTCTCAGCATCACCGACAGCTGCACGACGGCGGAGTGCTCGGACGCCCGCTTCTCCTCGGCATGGGTGTGCATCGCGGCCATGCTCGCGGTGACGCTGGCCGTCGGCCGCGTCGTGGGGCCGGTCCAGGTGTCGCCCGCCGAGGGATCGTGGCTGCTCTCGACGCCGATCGACCGCGCCGCCGTGCTGCGCCCCCGGTTGGCGCTCGTCGCCGTCGTGGGTGCGCTCGCCTCCGGCGGGGTCGGCGCGATCGCCTCGACGCTTGCCGGCTTCGGTCCGCCGGCCATCGGACTCGTCGCGGCCGGCGCGATGGCGAGCGGGCTCGGGGCAGCGATGCTCGCCGCACTGGCCCAGCCCCGCAACGGCTGGCTGACCCGCATCCTCACCTGGGTCCTGGGCGGCGTCACGTGGGCGGCCCTGGTGCTCATCGCCGCTGACGTCATGCCGTCGGCACCGACGTCGGCCCCCTGGACGACCGCAGCCGGAGCCGCGGTCACCGGCGCACTCTGGATCGGCGCACTGGCCCTGGTGATCGCCGGGGCCCGCGCCCTGTCGCGGATCCATCGCAACCGGCTCGTGCCGGGCGGCGCGCTCCTGGCCAACCTGTCCGGCGCCCTCGCCGGCCTCGACCTGACGATGATGTACGACATCCTCGTCGCCCAGAAGTGGCTCGTGCGCGCCACGGTCCGGCCCGTGCGCAGCGGCCCGAAGGGCCCGTGGGCGCTGGTGTGGCGCGACGTCATCCGGCTTCGGCGATCCGTCCCCTCGTTGCTGATCCTGGCATCGGCGGTCGTCGTGCCCTATCTCGTCGATGCCGTCGACCTCGGCACCCTCGTGGTGCTCGCCGGCGCGCTGACGCTGTTCGTCACCGGCGTGCCGCTGTGCTCCGCCCTGCGTACGACGAGCCGCAATCCCGGACTCGTGCGGTGCTTCCCGATGCCGGCGTCGACGGTCCGGGGCGCCTGCCTCGTCGTGCCGGCGGCAGCGACCGTGCTCTGGTCGCTCGCCGCGCTCCCGCCCGTGCACGCCGGGACGTCCGCCACCTGGGGCGCGAGCATCTCGATCGCCGTGGCCATGGCGATGGCGGCGCTCGCTGCGATGGCGCGTTGGCTCCTGGCGCCGCCGCCGAACTACTCCCAGGGCCTGCTGTCGTCGCCCGCCGGCGGCATCCCGCCCGGACTCGCCTTCAGCCTGCTCCGCGGCTTCGACGTGCTGATCCTGTCCACCGCTCCGATCCTGATCTCCCCCACGTCCACCGGCGCGCTCGTCTCGCTGCTGCTCTCCGCCGGCGTCCTGGGCATCGTCGTCGGCCGGGACTGAAGCGGAGCGTCAGGCCGGAGGCGTCAGCATCGCCATCAGGGTGTCGACGAACGCGGGGCGCGGCTGGATGCCCTTGCGGCTGCCGATCAGCTTGGGCACCGCGGCGCGCTGCAAGGCGTCGTTGACGATCATCGCGGCAACGACCTTGGGATCGACGTCGGCGCGTACGACGCCGGCCTGCTGCTTGGCCGTGAGGTAGAGCGCGATGTAGGCGATGCCGCGATGAGGTCCGTAGTCACTCTCGTGCATGTAGGCGTGCAGCGAGTCGCGCAGACCCGCATCGGACTGCGCCGCCATCATGACGTCGAGGCTGCCGTTGAGGAACGCCTCGATGCCCTCGGACATCGCCGTCACGGTGCTCCGGAGGTCGTCATCCTCCGGGTCGATCCCGTCGAGGTGCATCGGCTCGAGCGTGTGCTCGAAGACGGCCTTGAGCAGGCCGAACCGGTCCTCGAAGTGATAGAACACGCTGCCCTCGGAGACCTTGGCGCGCGCGGCGACCTCACGCGTCGTCACCTTGGCCATGCCCTTCTCGCGGAGCAGGTCCTTGGTGGCACGCAGGATCTCCTCGCGCCCTCCGGAGGGCGGTCGGCCGCGGCGCTTCCCGGTCTCGGTCATCCCCATCACCCTAGCGTCCGCGTCAGCCTTGACCATCTTTATTGAGTTTTTACTCAGGATGTGTCATCTTTATCTGAGTAACGACTCAATAAAGGGGTAAACATGTCTGCAGTCACCGCTGAACCCTCAGTCCTCGCCACACCGCGGGGCAAGCTCATCCTCTTCCTGCTGTGCTCCGTCGGCTTCCTCGACTTCGTCGACGCGACGATCGTCAACATCGCGCTGCCGGCCATCCGCGACGACCTCGGCTTCTCCGTGCAGGAGCTGCAGTGGGTGCCGAGCGGCTACCTGCTGACGTATGGCGGCTTCATGCTGCTGGGCGGTCGCGCGGCCGACCTGCTCGGCCGCAAGCGGCTTCTGGTCGCCGGCATCGTGGTGTTCGCGATCGCATCGCTGATCGGCGGTTTTGCCGACAGCTCCGAGGTGCTCGTCGGCTCCCGCCTCGTGCAGGGCATCGGCGGCGCCATGACGCTGCCGGCGACGCTCTCGATCCTCACGACGACGTTCACCGACGGTCCCGACCGCCACAAGGCGCTCGGCGTCTGGGCCGGAGTCGGCGGCCTCGCCTCCGCCGTCGGCGTGCTGGCCGGTGGCGCCCTCACCGAGGGCCCGGGCTGGCGCTGGGTCATGTTCATCAACCCCGTCATCTGCGCCGTCCTGCTGCCCGCGATCCTGCGCCTGATCGACAACGACGAGCCGGCCGCTAAGCGTACGGGCTTCGACCTCCCCGGCGCCTTCCTCGCGACGAGCGGGATGCTGCTTCTGGTGTTCGCCCTGGTCGAAGCACCTGACGAGGGATGGGGCTCCGTCCGTACGATCGGCAGCCTCATCGGTGCCGCTGCGCTGCTCGTGGCGTTCATCGTCAACGAGACGCGCCACCGCAGCCCACTGATGCCGCTGTCGATCTTCCGGGTCCGGGGCCTCGCTGCCGCGAATGCCACGCAGCTGATCGCGTTCGCAGGATTCCTGGCGATGTTCTTCTTCCTGACGCTCTACATGCAGAGCGTGCTCGGCTACTCCTCGATCGAGACCGGGCTGGCGTACCTGCCGGTGTGCTTCGTGATCGGCATCTCCGCCGGCGTCTCGTCGCAGCTCATCACCAAGGTCGGCACCCGGCCGCTGGTCGTCGGTGGCGCCCTGGTCACCGCCGTCGGAGTCGGCCTGTTCGCCCGCATCCCGGTCGACGGCTCGTACGTCGCGGACCTGCTGCCCGGCATGATCATCATGTCGCTGGGCATCGGAGCCGTGTTCGTCGCGGTGATCAACGCCGCCAACGCCGGCGTGCCGAGCCACCAGGCAGGGCTCGCCGCGGCGCTGCTGAACTCGTCGCAGCAGGTCGGCGGCGCACTCGGGCTCGCGGTGCTGTCCGCGATCGCCACGTCGCGCACCAACAGCCTGTTGGAGGCACACGCCGCGGCGCCCGAGGCGATGGTCGAGGGGTTCCAGCGCGGCCTGCTGGTCGGCGCGATCTTCCTGGCCGCCGGCGCCGTGATCGGCCTGCGGACGACCAACACCCACGAGCTCCAGGAGGCTGCGGCATGACGAACAAGGTCGAAGGTGTCGGGCGGATCGTCGCGGTGGCGTTCGGCGGGGTGTTCGCGGGATTCCTGGTGACCGTCATGGTGCTCGAGCTGTCGATGCGCGACCTGGGCGCCTCGGCCTACACCCAGGTGCGGCACGTCGAGCTCGACCGCCTCGACACCCTGGCGACCGTGACGTTGCTGCCGACCGCGGTGGCCACGATCGTGCTGGTCGGTCTCGGCCTGCGACGGGGCAGTCCGGGCCTCGGGCTGATGTCGGTCGCACTGGTCCTGCTGCTCGTCGTGTTCATCACGACGATCGTGGTCAACCTGCCGATCAACGCCGATCAGCGGGACTGGTCGATCGGCAGCCCGCCGAACGACTGGGCCACCGACCGCGACCGCTGGCAGGTCGCCCACGCCGTACGCACTGGCGCGACCTTGCTGGCGTACGCCTGCCTGCTCCTCGCGTCGCGTGTGCACCGCCAGCCCGCGCTCGAACCGAGACTGGCCGACGGGCGCCAGAGGGAGCTGAGTCAGTAGGTCATGCAGTTGCCGAGGCCGAGCCGGGCCAGGCCGGCTCGGTCGCCGGGACCCCACGTCGTGATCTTGCGCGAGATGACCGGCTTCATGATCTCGCGGCGGTCGCTCACGTGGCCGAGACCCACGACGTGCCCCAGCTCGTGCATGAGGATCGCCCGCACCTGCGCCGGACCGTCGAGGCCCCGGTAGATCCTGCGCAGCTCCGGCCCGTCGAACACCGCCTGGCCGGAGACGTTCCACAACTGGGAACCCCGGCTCATGACGACACTCCCGCCGCGGCCCACGATCCTGCCGTCCAGCCCGGGGTACTCCTTGGCGTCGCTGAAGCTCACGAGCACCGGGCTCCACGACTTGCCGTAGTGCTCCTCGTTCCGCGGGCCCCGATCGTCGATCGGCGCCTCGTCAGTCTCGCCGTCGTCGACGAAGACGAGACCGGTCGCCTTCTCCACCTGGTCGATCGCGGCGTCGAGCTCGTCGCGAACACCTGCGAAAGCTGTCCGGTCGTTGACGACGTAGTGGATGGGGGCGCACGGATCGTACGTCACGGGCTCCCCGGTGCCGGGCTGCTTGTGCATGAAGATGTAGGTGTCGGCATCGGGCACGTTGGTCGGCGGCCGCCCCAAGGGGCTCGAGGCGGTGCCGACCGGAGCAACGAGATTCGAGAACTTCGTGTCGCGATCGGTCGTGGAGGTCCAACCCTGTGGCCCGTCGCCGCCGATTCCGCCCATGCCCGACACGATCCGGCTGAACAAGAAGATCACCAGGACCGGGAGGGTGAACAGCCACCCGCGATGGATCCGTCGCTTCGTCGTCACCACGGGGAACGGCATCGCCGGATAGGACGGTGGCGGTGGCGGCGTTGAGGGAGCGTACGCGCGCGACGGCTGTGAAGCGTACGTCGGCGGAGTCGGGTCGGGCGCCCGGGGAGTCATCGGCGGAAGTGCACGCTCCTCCCGCTCCGCACGCTCGGCGATCTCGCGCAGGCGGCGCTGCATACGCTCGTCACCGTCGTCGGCGCCTCGACCGGATCGTCCCTTCACCCCGACAGGATGAACCACGGAGACAGGGTGGCGCTCGCGATTGGCCAGATTGCCCGGGTCAGCCCACGCTCGCCACGAGCGGCACACCGGGGCGATAGGCGAGATGGACGAACGAGGGGGCACTGAGCACGGCATGGTCGGCCCTGGCGCCGACCGACAGATGACCGACGTCGTCGCGGCGCAGCGACTGCGCCCCGCCCCGGGTCGCCGCCCACAGGGCCTCGCGGGGACTCATGCCCATGTCGCGCACGGCGACGGCGATGCAGAACGGCATCGACGAGGTGTAGGAGCTGCCGGGGTTGCAGTCCGTCGCGAGGGACACCGTGACGCCGGCATCGAGCAGGCGGCGTGCGTCGGGATAGGGCTGACGGGTCGAGAACTCGACGCCCGGGAGCAGTCCGGCGACCGTGTCGGAACCCGCCAGGGCATCGACGTCGGCGTCGCTCAGGTAGGTGCAGTGGTCCGCTGCCGCAGCGCCGAGCTCGACGGCGAGCTGCACGCCGGGCCCGTGACCCAGCTGGTTGGCGTGAATCCGCGGGAGCAGGCCGGCGGCGATGCCGGCCGTCAGGACCGTGCGCGCCTCGTCCTCGCCGAAGGCGCCGTCCTCGCAGAACGCGTCGATCCATCGGGCGTACGGGGCACTCTTCTCGAGCATCGGCCCGGTGACCAGGTCGACGTATGCCGCGATGTCGCTCCCCTCGGGGACGACGTGGGCGCCGAGGAACGTGGTCTCGTCGGTGAACTCCCCGGCGATCGCGAGCGACCTCGCCTCGTCAAGCACCGTGAGGCCGTAGCCGCTCTTGATCTCGGCCGTCGTCGTGCCCTGGGCCCGCATCTCCGCGAGGTGGCGGGCCACGTTGGCGCGGAGCTGCTCGTCCGGCGCGGCCCTCGTCGCGGCGACGGTCGTACGGATGCCACCTGCGGCGTAGGGCTCACCGGTCATCCGCGCCTCGAACTCGGCCGAGCGGTCGCCGGCGAACACGAGGTGCGTGTGCGAGTCGACGAAGCCCGGGATCACGGCGGCACCGCCCACGTCGCTCGACGAGTCGGCTGCAGGCGCGTCCGTCCGGTGCCCGAACCATGCCACGCGGCCGCCCTCGACGACGAAGGCCGCGTCGTGCAGGATCGGCCGGTCGGCGTCCCACGTCACGAGCTCGCCGATGTTGGTCACCAGGTGCGCGGTCATGTGCGGCTCCAACAGGCATCGATCGCGGCCTGGAGGTCACGGGCGGCGTCGGTCCGAGAGCCCGCCCCGCTCCTCGAGCCTGTAGAAAGGACATCCTCCGCGCTCGCCGCCCAGAGCACCTCGTCGGCGCCTGCGGTACGTACGGACTCCTCGATCTCGATCAGGTCACCCCCGGCGAAGCCCAGCGACTCGTGACCGGTCGAGCTCGCCGCCTGCCAGAGCTGCCCGGCGCTCCACGCACCGCGTACGCCAGAGGCCAGCCGCTGATGCATCTCGACAGCGCGAGCTTCGGCGAACATGTCGATGACGGTATTGCTGTCCGAGCCCAGTGTCAGCCGCGCCCCCGCGTCACGGAGCGCGACGCTCGGCCCGATGCCGTCCGCGAGCTCGGCCTCGGTCGTCGGGCAGAAGCACACGTACGACCGGGCGTCGCCCAGCGTCGCGACGTCGTCGGGGGTCAGATGCGTCGCGTGGACCGCGGTCGTGCGGGGCGTCCAGGCGCCGGCCTCGGCGAGCAGCGCGACCGGCGTCAGTCCCGTGGCAGCGAGGCACTCCTCGTTCTCAGCCGGTTGCTCGGAGACGTGCACGTGCAGCGGCGCGTCCGGGAACGCGCCGGCAACGGTCGCCAGCTGGTCGCGCGGCACGGCGCGGACGGAGTGGATGGCGGCACCGATGACGACGTCGTACTCACCGGCGTGCTTGCGCGCCAGATCATCGACTCGCGCCGCCCACGCGTCGGCGTCGCCGTCGGTGAACCGCTGCTGGACACCTTCGACTGCTCTGCTCCTTGAGCCTGTCGAAAGGCCGAAGCCCGCCGCCAGGTAGCACGTGTCGAGCAGCGCGATGCGTACGCCGGCCTCGCGGGCAGCGGCGATCAGCGCCTCGCCCATCGCATTCGGGTCGTCGTACGCTCGGCCGTCGGGTCGGTGGTGCAGATAATGGAACTCACCGACGCTGCGGATGCCTGCGGCGTGCATCTCGGCGTACGTCGCCCGCGCCAGGTCGAACAGCAGGTCAGGGTCGAGGACCCCCGCGAGGGCGTACATCTGGTCGCGCCAGGTCCAGAACGAGTCGGCGCCCGTGATCCGCCCGCGCAGTGCCCGGTGGAAGACGTGGCTGTGACAGTTGGCGAACGCCGGGACCGTGGTCATGCCATGCCTCGCACGACCGAGGCGAGGGCATCGACGCCGGCCGCGCAGTCGGCGTCCTCGGCGAACTCCTCCGGCGAGTGCGAGACGCCGGTCGGGTTGCGGACGAACAGCATCGCGGTCGGCACGTGCGGGCTGAGCACGCCGGCATCGTGCCCGGCGCCCGTGGGCAGCACCGGTGCATCCAGCAGCGCCGCCAGGCGGTCGCGCAACGGCGCGTCGAACTCGACCGCAGGGCTCACCGACTCCGTCGTCAGCGTCACCGTGGTGCCGTCGGGGTCAGCGGCCGCGCGGGCCTGGTGGACCAGCGCGTCGACCAGGTCGTCGAGCTGTCCCTCGTCCGCGGCGCGCGCGTCGAGCCAGGCCCGTACGCGCGAGGGGATCGCGTTGGTGCCACCGGGCTCGACCTCGAGCCGGCCGAAGGTCGCCCGCGCACCCGCGTCGGTGGCGAGCCGGCGGGATGCCAGGACCGTCGCCGCGTACGCCTGCATCGGGTCGTGACGATCCTCCATCAGCGTTGCCCCGGCGTGGTTGGCCTCGCCGCAGAAGTCGAGGCGCCAGCGCCCATGGGGCCAGATCGCGGTCGCGACGCCGACGGCCGCGTCGGAGTGGATCAGCGACCGGCCCTGCTCGACGTGCAGCTCGACGAACGTCCCGATGCTGTCGAGGAGGTCCGTACGCCCGACAGCCCGCGGGTCGCGCCCCCGGGCGGTCAGGACCTCGGCGAGGGTCAGCCCGTCACGGTCCTTGAGGCCGAGCGCCTTGGCGGGGTCAAGCGCGCCGGTGATGAGCTGCGAGCCGGCGCAGGCGATGCCGAACCGGGCACCCTCCTCGTCGGCGAAGTTGCCGACGACGACCGGCCGGCTCGGTGCGAAGCCCTCGGCGCGGAGCTGGTCGATCGCCGCGAACGACGAGACGACGCCGAGTGGGCCGTCGTACGCTCCACCATCAGGTACCGAGTCGAGGTGCGAGCCGATCAGCAGGGCGTCGTCGCCGGCGCCCCACCAGGCGAACTGGTTGCCGTTGCCGTCCTCGACGAGCTCCATGCCACGCCCTGCTGCCTCGCCGGCGAACCACTCGCGCAGCTCCATGTCGGCGTCGCTCCATGCGAATCGCCGATATCCCCCGGTCCGCGAGTCTCGCCCGATGACGGCGATGTCGTCGAGCATCAGGTGGCCTTGCCCTCCAGCATCGGGACTCGGAGGCCACGTTCCTTCGCGACCTCGGCGGCGCGGTCGTAGCCGGCGTCGACGTGCCGCATGACGCCCGTGCCCGGATCGTTGACCAGCACGCGTTCGATCTTCTGCGCCGCCAGCTCCGTACCGTCGGCGACGATGACCTGACCGGCGTGGATCGACCGGCCGATGCCGACGCCGCCACCGTGGTGAATCGAGACCCACGTGGCACCTGACGCGGTGTTGAGCAGCGCGTTGAGCAGCGGCCAGTCGGCGATCGCGTCCGAGCCATCAGCCATCGACTCGGTCTCGCGATAGGGCGAGGCGACCGACCCGGAGTCGAGGTGGTCACGGCCGATCACGACGGGGGCGCTCAGCTCACCCGACGCCACCATCTCGTTGAACCGCAGCCCCGCGAGGTGCCGCTCCTGGTAGCCGAGCCAGCAGATGCGAGCCGGCAGGCCCTCGAAGTGCACCTTCTCCTGCGCCTTGGTGATCCAGCGGGCCAGGTGCTCGTCCTCGGGGAACAATTCGAGGATCGCCCGGTCGGTCACGGCGATGTCGGCGGGATCGCCCGACAGCGCGGCCCAGCGGAACGGACCCTTGCCTTCACAGAACAGCGGCCGGATGTAGGCCGGCACGAAGCCGGGGAACTCGAAGGCGCGCTCGAACCCACCGAGCCGGGACTCTTCGCGGATCGAATTGCCGTAGTCGAACACCTCGGCGCCGGCGTCCATGAAGCCGACCATCGCGCGTACCTGCTTGGCCATCGACGCGCGAGCCTTGTCGGTGAACCCGGCGGCGTCGCGCTCGGCCTCGGCGTGCCAGTCGGCGACCGAGATGCCCTCGGGCAGGTAGCTCAACGGGTCGTGGGCGCTGGTCTGGTCGGTCACGATGTCGATCGGCGTGCCACGCTCGAGCAGCTCGGTGAACACCGTCGCCGCGTTGCCGACGATGCCGACCGACAGCGCCCGGCCCTCGTTCTTGGCGGCCACCGCACGGTCGACCGCCTCGTCGAGGTCGGTCCAGTACTCGTCGAGATAGCCGTGCTTGACCCGCCGCTCCAGCCGGGTCTCGTCCACGTCGACGACCAGCGCAACGCCCTCGTTCATCGTCACCGCCAGTGGCTGCGCACCACCCATGCCGCCGGCGCCACCGGTCAGCGTCAGGGTGCCGGCCAGCGTGCCACCGAACCTCTTGCGCGCCACGGCGCCGAACGTCTCGTAGGTGCCCTGCAGGATGCCCTGCGTGCCGATGTAGATCCACGACCCGGCGGTCATCTGGCCGTACATCGTCAGGCCTTCGGCCTCGAGCTTGCGGAACTCCGGCCACGTCGCCCAGTCGCCGACCAGGTTGGAGTTGGCGATCAGCACCCGCGGGGCCCACTCGTGGGTACGGAAGACGCCGACCGGCTTGCCGGACTGCACCAGCAGCGTCTCGTCGTCCTCGAGCGTCTCGAGGGTGCGGACGATCGCGTCGTACGCCTCCCAGCTCCGCGCCGCCTTGCCGGTGCCGCCGTAGACGACGAGGTCCTCAGGGCGCTCGGCGACCTCGGGGTCGAGGTTGTTCATCAGCATGCGCATCGGCGCCTCGGTCTGCCACGACTTCGCGGTCAGGGTCGAGCCGTGTGCAGCACGAACAGTGGGACGGGTCATGAGTGATCTCCTTCGGTCCTTGAGCTTGTCGAAAGGACATCCGTGGCTTCGACAAGCTCAACCAGCGACGAATGGGCAGCTTCCAGCAGGGAACCGTCGCGGACGAGCTCCGTGGCGGCTTCGAGGTCGGGTGAGAGGTGGCGGTCGGGTCCGGGACCGGCGACCCGCGTACGCAACACGGCTATCGCGGCACCCGTCGCGGCGGACGGCTCGAGCGGGGCCCGCAGGTCGATGCCGCGAGCAGCGGTGAGGATCTCGATCGCCAGCACGCGGGTCAGCAGGTCCACGGACGTGCGCAGCTTGCGCGCCGCCGACCAGCCGAGCGACACGTGGTCCTCCTGCATCGCGCTCGACGGGATCGAGTCGACGCTCGCCGGCGCCGCGAGCCGCTTGAGCTCGGCGACCATCGCGGCTTGCGTGTACTGCGCGATCATGTGACCCGAGTCGACGCCGGGATCGTCGGCGAGGAACGGCGGCAGCCCCTGGCTCCGCGTCACGTCGAGGAATCGGTCCGTACGTCGTTCGCTCATGCTCGCGACGTCAGCGACCGGGATCGCGAGGAAGTCCAGCACGTACGCCAGCGGCGCGCCGTGGAAGTTGCCGTGCGACTCGATGCGGCCGTCGTCGAGCACCGACGGGTTGTCGATCGCCGATGCGAGCTCACGCCCGGCGACCGTCGCGGCGTGCTCGAGGGTGTCCCGCGCAGCGCCGTGCACCTGCGGGGCGCAACGCAGCGAGTACGCATCCTGCACCCGTCCGTCGCCGTGACGATGGCTCGACACGATCGGCGAGCCCGCGAGCAGCGCGGCCATGTGGGCCGCCGACTCGGCCTGGCCGGGGTGCGGGCGCAGCGCCTGCAGGTCGGCCGCGAGCACGCGATCGGTCGCCATCAGGCCCTCGATGCTCATCGCGGCAGCGAGGTCCGCGGTGTCGAGCAGCCTGCGCAGATCGTGCAGCGCCAGCACCAGCATGCCGAGCATCCCGTCGGTGCCGTTGATCAGCGCGAGGCCCTCCTTCTCGGCGAGCTCGACCGGCTGCAGACCGTGCGCGGCGAGCGCCTCGGCCGCAGGGCGTACGACTCCGTGGTCGTCGACGTCACCCTCGCCCATCACCGCGAGCGCGCAGTGGGACAGCGGCGCCAGGTCACCGGAGCAGCCCAGGCTGCCGTACTCCCGCACGACCGGCGTCAGCCCGGCGTTGAGCATCGACGCGTACGCCTCGGCGGTCTCCAGCCTCACGCCGGTGTGGCCACTCGCGAGGGTCGAGAGGCGCAGGAGCATCAACGCGCGCACGACCTCGTCCTCGACGCGGGGACCGGTGCCTGCGGCGTGCGACCGGATCAGGCTCTTCTGCAGCTGCGTGCGCAGGCCTGGCTCGATGTGTCGCGTGGCAAGGGCACCGAAGCCCGTCGAGATGCCGTAGACCGGCACGTCCGACGCAGCCAGCTCGTCGACGTACGCCCGGGCACGCTTGATCGCGTCCCGCGCCTCGGGGCTCAGCTCGACCGAGGCACCTTCGCGGGCGACGCGCACTACATCCTCCGGCGCGAGCGCGCCCACTCCCACGGTCACCGAAGCCATGACTCCATTCCACGCCTCCACGCACCCCGGCGCCACACTCTTCCGCCCCATCCTGTCTCGCATGCGAGACAATGGGTCCATGCCCCGCTCCGTCCCCGCTGCCACCGCCGCCCTCCGTGTGCTGCGGTTCCTGTCAGGGCAGCCCGTCCCGGTCTCGGCGACGCGCATCGCCGGCGAGCTCGGACTGCCGCGCTCCTCGGCGTACCACCTGCTGGCCGCGATGGCCGACGAGGACTTCGTCGTGCACTACCCCGACGACCGCACCTGGGGCATGGGGATCGCGGCATGGGAGGTCGGCCACGGCTTCGCCCGGCAGGAACCCCTCGCCCGGCTCGCCCGCGTGCCGCTGGCCCGGCTCGTCGACCGGGTCGGCCAGTCGGCGCACCTCGTGGTGCTGCACGGCGCCGACGTGCTCTACGTCATCGAGGAGCGGGCGCCCGGCCGGCCGCCGCTCGTCACGGATGTCGGCGTACGCCTGCCGGCCCACCTCACCGCGTCGGGTCGCGCGATCCTCGCGGCGTTGCCGGGGCCGCAGGTCACCGCGCTCTATCCGGGCAAGGGCGCCTTCACGTCCCGCACGGGCGCCGGTCCGCAGTCGCCAACCGAGCTGCGCCGGCTGCTGGTCACGACCCGCCAGCGCGGCTACGCGACCGAGGACGGCGAGGTCACCGAGGGGTTCGCGTCGATCGCCGCGCCCATCCACGCCGGCACGATCCACGCATCCGTCGCGGTGACGTGGGAGAGCCGGACAGCGGTCGGCGACCTCGTCGACGACGTACGCGCGACCGCTGCGGAGATCGCCCGGCGCCTGCGCCATACGTGACCTGGACCACACCTGGCTCGTTGGGTTACTCACCGGTACCTCAAGGAGTCCCATGCGTACGAGCCGTTCCGTCCTCGCCCTCGCGGCAGCAGCATTGACCGCCGCCGCCCTCGTCGCGGCACCGACCACGGCGCAGGCGGCCGAGACGGTGACGGTCACGCCCCTGCACTTCAAGGTCGACATCGGCCCGACCGGTTCCGAGGTGTGCGACATCGTCGGCGACCTCTACCTCCCCGCGAGTGCGAGCAGCACCAACCGCGTACCGGCGATCCTCACGACGAACGGCTTCGGCGGCTCCAAGGACGACCAGGCCGGCATCGGCACGGAGTTCGCCGGCCGCGGCTACGCCGTGCTGAGCTACTCCGGTCTCGGCTTCGGCGGCTCGGGCTGCAAGATCACGCTCGACGACCCCGACTGGGACGGCAAGGCGGCCAGCCAGCTCGTCAGCTACCTCGGCGGCAAGAGCGGCATCGCCTTCACCGACGCCAAGCACACCGTCGCAGCTCCCGTCCTGGACGTCGTGCAGCGCGACGCCAAGGACCACGCGGGGCATGCCGTCGCCAACGACCCTCGCGTCGGCATGGTCGGTGGCTCGTACGGCGGGCAGGTGCAGTACGCCGCAGCGGCCGTCGACAAGCGCGTCGACACGATTGTCCCGGTCATCACCTGGAGCGACCTCTCGTACTCGCTCTCGCCCAACAACACCTCACAGACCGTGGGCGTCCAGACGTCGACCCCCGGTGCGGCGAAGCTCGTATGGGCCCTCGGATTCTCGGGGATCGGGATCGCCGACGGTGTGGCCAACGCCGCCGGCGATCCCGGGCGTCTCATCGGCTGCCCCAACTTCGCGTTCTTCGTGTGCCCTGCGCTCGTCGTCGCCGGCGTCACCGGCACGGTCGACGCGACGACCACGGCGTCGCTGCGGCACGCCTCGGTCAGCAGCTACGTCTCCAAGGTCACGGTCCCGACCCTGGTGATCCAGGGCCAGAACGACACGCTGTTCAACCTCAACGAAGGCATCGCCAACTATCGCGCGCTCCAGGCCCAGGGCACACCGACCAAGATGATCTGGTTCAGCGGTGGCCACTCCGGACCCAATGCTCCGGGCGAGTTCAGCTTCAGCTCGCCCAACTCCGCAACCGAGCACGTGACACGCCGGGTCTCCGACTGGCTCGACCACTACCTCAAGGGCTCGTCGGTCGGCACCGGCCCGGAGTTCGCCTACTTCCGCGACTGGGTGCCCTACACCGGCATCGCCACCCCCGCGTACGGCTCGGCGTCGAGCTATCCCGTCGGCACGGCCACCAAGTACTACCTGTCCGGTTCGGCACTCACGACGAATCCGCTGGGCCTCAAGGCCGCGACGCAGAACTTCCTGACCCCGGTCGCCGGCGTGCCGACCTCGACCGATCCGCTCGACGTCATCGGCAGCGCGTTGCCGCTGCCCGAGATCGACCTGCCCGGCACGACGGCGACGTGGACGACCGCTGCACTGACCGCGAACGTCGACGTCGTCGGCTCGCCGAGCCTGCGACTCCAGGTGAAGTCGCCGACCGCGGCCCTGACACAGGCGCTCGGGTCGACCGGCCAGCTCGTGGTCTTCGTCAAGGTGCTCGACGTGGACCCGGCCGGCAAGGCGACGCTGATCCACAACCTCATCGCGCCGGTGCGCGTGCCGGATGTCACCAAGCCGTTCACGGTGACCCTGCCAGCCATCTCCCACCGGTTCGCCACGGGTCACCAGTTGCGCCTCATGGTCGCCGGCGGGTCGACCAACTACCGCGGCGGCCTGACCCCCAACGCCGTCAGCATCACGACCGGGAGCGCGAGCCAGGCGCTGACCCTGCCCGTCGTGAAGTAGGCGTCACCGTCAGGCGTCGCGCTTCTGGAACAGCGCGAGTCCGGCGAGGCCCAGCAGGGCGATCTCGCCGACGAACACCGCGAAGCCGGTCCACGGCGTCAGCATGTGGTCACCGAACGGGACCGGCACGACGATGCCGGGGCCGGCGTTGCCGGGCATGAGCTTCATGACCCACTCGCCGAACGTCCCGGGGATCAGCTGCACGACCTGGCCGATGATGAACACCAGTGCGAGGACGATCGAGATCGCCGCAGCAGTGTGACGGACGAGCAGTCCGATGGCGGCGGCCAGCAGACCGAGGCCGGCCATGTAGAGCCCGGCGCCGAACATCGACCGCAGGATGTGCTCGTCACCGAGGGAGATGCCGACCCCCTCGCTGCGGAAGAATCCGTTGCCGCCGAAGTAGCCGAGGAACGCAGTGACGGTGCCGACCACGAACAGGAATCCGCTCACCACGATCGCCTTCGCCGCGAGGACCCTCGAACGTACCGGGGTCGCCGCCAGGGTCGCGCGGATCAGGCCGGTGCCGTACTCCGAGGTCACGACCAACGCGCCGATGACGACAGCCGAGATCTGGCTGAAGATCAGGCCCTGGGTGATGTACTCGCCGGGTGAGTCATGGCTCTTGCCGCTCGCGATGTCACCGGCGACCACGCCGGAGATGATCGTGGTGAAGCCGGCGCCGAGGACGATCATCGCCAGCGTCGTCCACCACGTCGACCGGATGCTGGCGAGCTTGATCCACTCGGCCTTGACCGCGCGCCCGAGCGACGGGCTCGTCGGGGCCGCCATCAGCTCGGTCATGCCGCCACCTCCGTGCGCGCGTGGTACTCGACGCTGTCGGCGGTGAGCTCCATGAACGCATCCTCGAGCGAGGAGCGTACGAGGGTCAGCTCGTGCAGGAACAGGCCGTGGCCGCCGATCAGCTCGCCGATCGCCGGGGCGTCGAGCCCCTGCACGCGGAGCTCGTCGTCGACGCGGGTGACGTCCAGGCCGCGACCGACGAGAAGTGCCTCGACGTCGGTCGACTGCGGAGCTTTCACGCGTACGTACGCCGATGCGTGCTCGGCCATGAAGTCCTGGAGTGGGCTGTCGGCGAGGATCGTGCCGCGGCCGATGACGATCAGGTGATCGGCCATCAGTGCCATCTCGGACATGAGGTGGCTCGACACGAAGACCGTCTTGCCGTCGTCGGCGAGCTGCCGGGCCAGGGAGCGGACCCAGCGCACACCTTCGGGGTCGAGACCGTTGACCGGCTCGTCGAGCATGACGACCGGCGGATCGCCGATCAGCGCGGCGGCGATGCCGAGGCGCTGGCCCATGCCGAGCGAGAAGCGGCCGGCGCGCTGCGCGGCGACCGAGTCGAGGCCGACGAGCTCCAGCACCTCGCCGACGCGCGTCGTGGGGATGCCGTTGCTCGCGGCGAGCCAGCGGAGGTGGTTGCGGGCTGAGCGCCCGGGGTGGACGGCGTGCGCCTCGAGGAGTGCACCGACCTCGCGGAGCGGTGCGGGCGACGAGACGTACCGGTGATCGTTGACCGTGACGCTGCCCTTGGTCGGGGCGTCGAGGCCGAGGATCATCCGCATCGTCGTCGACTTGCCGGCGCCGTTGGGGCCGAGGAAGCCGGTGACCCGGCCGGGCTCGACCGTGAAGTCGATGCCGTTGACCGCGTTCTTGCCGTCGTACGTCTTGGTGAGTCCTTGGGCGCGGATCATGCGGATCGCCGCCCCGAGTCTGCTGTCGATGTCATGACGCCAGCCTGCTGGCGTTGACCCCTTGCGGACATCAGGGACCGACCCCCGCCGACCCCTGATCGCACCCTGAAGGTCGATAGGTTGGGCCCATGACCCAGAGCGATCCCGGCAGTCCAGCGTGGCGACATGAAGCACGGGCCAAGCTGCTCGCGTTCTCCCGCCAGTCCTGGCGCCAGGAGGGCGGCTTCTTCTGGCTCGACGACTCCGGAACACCTGATCGCGACAAGGTCCTCGAGCTCTGGATCAACGCCCGGATGACGTACGTCTTCTCGCTCGCGCACCTCGCAGGGGACGACGACGCCCAGCGGCTGGCCGGCCACGGCGTACGCGCGCTGTCGACGGTGTTCCACGACGAGGTCAACGGTGGCTGGTACGACCGGGTCGAGTTCGACGGTGACGTGCCAGAGCGTACGAAGGGTTGCTACGGGCATGCGTTCGTCCTCCTCGCAGCGGCAAGCGCCAAGGCCGCCGGCGCCGACGGGGCCGACGACCTGTTGACCGAGGCGGCGCGCATCCACGGGCAGAAGTTCTGGGATCCCGACGAGGGTCGCTGCGTCGAGGAGGTCAGCGAGGACTGGTCCACGGTCGACGGCTATCGCGGCGCCAACAGCAACATGCACTCCGTCGAGGCCTACCTCGTTGCCGCCGACGTCACGGGTGACGACGTCTGGCGGCGTCGGGCCCTGTCGATCTGCGAGCGCATCATCGGCATCCATGCCCGTGCGCACGAGTGGCGCATCCCCGAGCACTACGACCACGACTGGACGCCGCTGCCGTCGTACAACGAGGACCAGCCGGCCGACCCGTTCCGGCCCTTCGGCTCGACGCCGGGTCACGCGTTCGAATGGGCCCGCCTGCTGCTCCAGCTCGCCGCCGGACTCGAGTCGCCGCGGCCGTGGATCGAGGAGGCCGCCGAGGCGCTCTTCGCCCAGGCCGTCGACGACGCGGTCAGCGACGAGGAGCCCGGGCTGCCCTACACGACCAACTGGCACGGCGAGCCGATCGTCGAGGAGCGGTTCCACTGGGTCATCGCCGAGGCGGTGCTGGCTGCGGAGGCGCTGCACACGTGGACCGGCAAGCAGATCTACGCCGGTCTCGCCGAGCGCTGGTGGTCGGAGATCGACGAGCACTACATCGACCACGAGACCGGGGCGTGGCACCACGAGCTCTCCCCCGCGATGCACCAGACGACACGCACGTGGCGGGGCAAGCCCGACGCCTATCACGCGTTCAACGCGCTGACCCTCCCTGACCTGCCGCTCGCGCCGTCGGCCGCCCTCACTCTCGGGGCCGGCGCATGACCGCGCTGATCGTCGGCGAGGCGCTCGTCGACGTCGTGCAGCGCCCCGGTGCGGAGCCCGAACCGCACGCCGGCGGATCACCGTTCAACGTCGCGGTCGGGCTTTCGCGCCTCGACGTGCCGACCCGGCTCGCTGCCCAGCTCGCCGACGACGCGTACGGTGACCTGCTGCGGAACCGGCTCCATGAGTCCGACGTCGCCCTCGACGTGCTCGAGCCCGTTCCCGCCCGTACGTCCAGCGCACGGGCGACGCTCGCGGAGGACGGCAGTGCGTCGTACGAGTTCGACCTCACGTGGGATCCCGCAGCCCTGCCGGATCCGGGCGAGTTCGAGGTCGTCCACGTCGGCTCGCTCGGCACGTCCCTCGAGCCTGGTGCCGCGCTGGTCGCCGACCTCGTCGTGATGGCCGACGCCCTCGGCGTGCCGGTGTCGTACGACCCCAACGTCCGGCTCACGGTCGAGCCGGATCCCGAGGCGTGGCGGCGTGCGTTCGAGGCCATCGCGCCGCACGCCGGCATCATCAAGATGAGTGATGAGGACGCCGCCGCGCTGTTCCCCGGCGAGGCGCCCGGAGCACTCGCCCAGCGGCTCGCCGCCGACGGGGCACTCGTGGCGATCACGCTCGGTGGCGACGGCGCGGTCGTCGCCAACGCGCAGGTCGTCGCGACGATCGAGCCGGCAACAGTCTCGGTCGTCGACACGATCGGCGCCGGTGACTCGTTCATGGCGGCGATGCTCGCGTGGTGCTCGGCGTACTCGTGGCCGGCGGCTGGCGAGCTCGACCTCACGGAGCTCACCGACCTCGGGATGTACGCCTCGAGCGCAGCGGCGATCACCTGCTCCCGGCCCGGGGCCGACCCGCCGCGCACCGCCGACCTCACGCCCTGACGTCGCGCCCTGCCACGATGGGGTGATGCGTCGCGCCGTGGCTCCCCTGCTCATTGTGACGGTGGCGCTCGTGCTCGCCGACTCCGCGGTGGTGACACTCGCACTGCCCGACATCCTCGTGCACCTCGACGCATCCGTCGGTCAGGTCGCGTGGGTCCTGATCGCGTACAACCTGGTGCTGGGCCTCGCTGCCGTGCCCGCGGCGATGGGCTTCTCGCGCGCGCAGCCACGCGTCTTCAGCGCGGCGGGCATCGCGGTGTTCGCCGGCTCGTCAGCGGTGTGCGCCGTCGCGGACTCGATCGACGTCCTGATCGCCGCGCGCTGCTTCCAGGCGGTCGGGGGTGCGTTGGCGTTGATCGGCTGCCTCGAGCTGCTCGTCGCGGCGTACGGCGAACGGCGCGGCGTCGCCTCGTGGGTCACGGCCGGGGTGGTCGGCACCGCGTTCGGACCGGTCGTCGGCGGGTTGCTGACCCAGGCGATCTCGTGGCAGGCGATCTTCGTGGTGCAGGTGCCGTTCGCGGTGCTGGCTGTGCCGGCTGCCCTCGCCGTACGCGCTGTCCCGGTCGGCGTGCCGGACCGGCATCGCCCCGCCGTACGCGCCAACATCACCCTCGCGCTGATGTCAGCGGCGCTCACGGCGGCGCTGTTCCTGCTGGTGCTGCTGCTGGTCCAGGGCTGGGGCCGCTCGCCGGCGACCGCCGCGGTGACCGTCTCCGTCGTGCCCCTCGCGGCCATCGCGGCTCGGCCCCTCGCACGGCTCCTGCGGCCACCGCCGGAGGTCGAGGTCGCTGTCGGCTGCTTCCTCGTCGCCGGCGGTCTCGTCGGGCTGGCGATCCCGCCGTCGGCGTCGCTGGCCTGGACGATCGCGCCTCAAGCGCTGGTCGGCCTCGGTCTCGGGCTGACCGTCGACCAGCTCACCACGCGGGCGATGGAGATGCGCCTGCCCCGAGCGCATCACGCCGGCTGGACGATCGGCGCGCGGCACCTCGGCGTCGTGATCGGCCTGGCGATCCTCACGCCGGTGTTCACCGCTGACCTGAGGGACGCCCAGGTGCCGGCTCAGCAGGCCATCACCTCGCTGGTGCTCGATGCTCCACTCCCGCCTCAGGACAAGATCGCGGTCGCCGAAGCACTGGGCAGCGAGCTGTCGGCGCAGGCCCAGCAGGTGCCCGACCTGCACCGGGCGTTCGCCAAGCTCGACCTCGATCCTGCGGAGCGACCCGCCGCCGCACAGCTCGAGCGCGACCTGAACGCACAGGTGGAGCGCGCGGCCACCAGAGCGTTCCGGGACTCGTTCCTCATCGGCGCCGGCCTCGCGCTGTTGGCGCTCGTGACGCTGATCCCGGTCGGCCGCAGGAGGCCCCAATGACCGGGCTGCATCGCTGGGTCGGGCTGCCCGTGGCCGCCGTGCTCCTGGTCTGCGGCGTCGTCGGGGTGCAGCTCGCCAACGGCGGCGGCGAGTACGAACCGCTCCGGCCGGCGGACCCGTGCGCCGCCCGGACGGTCACGTCGCAGGCCCAGGGCATCGACGCACTCACCGAACGGCTCGTGCTGCTCGGCATCGACGGTGCGGCCTGCCGCCTGCACGTCAGCCGCGAGGCGTTCACCCTCGAGCTAGCGCAGACCGACGACCCCACCGACGCCCAGATCGACGCGCTGCGCGGAGGACTGAAGTCCGCCGTCATGCGCATGAAGGCCGACGGCACGCTGCCCCCGGCCTCGGCGCTGGTCGATGAGTCACTCGACTCGACAGATCTCAACGACCTGGTCAAGCGCCTGATCAGAGCACTGCCGGACTCGTCGATCGACGCCGCCCTCAAGACCGACGACGTCCTCACCCGCGCGGTCGACGACCTCGACCTGCGCACGGTGCTGGCGAACCTCGACGACCAGGACGCGCTCGAGCAGCAGATCGAGGTCGCCGTCACCGGCGCGGTCAAGGCCTCGCTCGAGGCCCGCATCCGCGACCTCGTCTAGACCGGACGCGCCCCGCGTACGGCCACGCATGCCGCGGCGGCACGAGCACCGGTGGTCAAGGCTCGTTCGGGATCGGCGTTGACGACCCATGTGGCGAGGAATCCGGCGCAGAACGCATCACCCGCCCCCGTGGTGTCGACGACGTCGGTCGGCAACGCCGGCACGTCATGTCCGCGGAACACCGCACCCTTGGCACCGCGGGTCAGCACCACGCGGTCACCGTCGAGCGCGAGAAAGCCCTGCTCGTCGCCGTTCGGGAACACCAGGTCGGCGCCCTCGAGCCAGTCGAGCACGGTGTCGCGGCCGGCCGCCTCCAGGAACCCGAGGGAGCTGGGGTCGATGCTGACCCCGGCACCTCGACTCCTGGCCTCGGCGACGAGTTCCTGCACCACAGGGCGTACGCCGTCGTCGAAGAACGAATAGCCCGTGAGGTGCAGCCAGCTCACGGCGTCCCAGACGTCGGAGGGAAGGTCAGCGGCGGTCAGGGTCGTGTTGGCAGCCCGGTCGACGTACATCGTCCGGTCGGCATCGTCGTCGAGGGTCAGGACGATCGTCGCCGTCGGCAGGTCGGGGTCGCCGCTGATGCGGGCGTCCACGCCGTACGCCTCGAGGGCCGCGGTGTGCCGTTCGACGCCGTCGGCACCGCACCGACCGACAAAACGTACGTCGGCGCCGAGATGCCCGAGCCACGCTGCGACATTGGCCGCCGAACCGCCGGCCGTCATGCGGATCTCGGAGACCGTGTCGCTCGCCGGGTTGACCGTGCCGAGCGGGCGTACGCCGATGTCGTCGACGAGGTCACCGACGACGAGGATCATCGCGACGCCCAGGACCGGGCGATCTCACCGGCGACACGGATGTTGTTCGCAGCGATCTTGAGGTTGACCGCGAGGCTCTCGCCGCCGGTCAGCCCGACGATCGTCTGCAGGAGGAACGGCGTGACCTCCTTGCCGGACAGGCCCTGCTCGTCAGCCATGCGCAGGGCATCGGCGAGAGCCCGGTCGTGCACCGCGGGGTCGAGCTGCTCGGTGACCGGAAGCGGGTTGGCGACGAGGATCGCAGCGGGCTGCCCCAGCTCGTCGCGGGACGCCATGACCTCGGCCACCGCCGCTGCATCCGGCACCGCCCAGTCGAGCTCGAAGCCTGAGTCGGTGAGCCAGAAGCTCGGGAACGTGTCCGTCCCGAACCCCAGCACGATCACGCCAAGCGACTCCAGCCGCTCCAGCGTCGCGGGGATGTCGAGGATCGACTTCACGCCGGCCGAGACCACCGTGATCGGCACCTCGGACAACACCTTGAGGTCGGCGGACTCGTCGAACGTCTCGGCCGCGCCGCGGTGCACCCCGCCAAGCCCGCCGGTCGCGAACACCCGGATGCCCGCGAGGTCGGCGATGTACGACGTCGCGGCGACCGTGGTCGCGCCGCTGCCGCCACGCGCCAGCACGATCGGCAGGTCCCTCACGCTGAGCTTGGGGATGTCCTCGCCGGCGATGCGTACGAGCTCGTCGTCCGTGAGTCCGGCCTTGAGCTGACCGTCGAGCACCGCGATCGTCGCGGGCACGACACCCATCCCGCTCAGGATCGACTCGAACCCGCGCGCCGCCTCGAGGTTGTCGGGGCGCGGCAGTCCGTGAGAGATGATCGTCGACTCGAGCGCGACGACCGGCGTACCGGCCTCCAGAGCAGCGGCGACAGCGGGGGAGACGCTCAGGGGAAGACTCACCGCGCCAGCCTAGCCACGCCCTCTCGCCGGGCGGTGACTTGCTCGCCCATCCGCCCTGCCGAAAGGCGACCAGGTCACCGCTCACAACGCTGCTCCGAAAAAAGGTTCTCGAAAAGTTGCAAGACCTGGTGGCGCCGATGCTCCTACCTCTGAGCAAGCAACACCACCAACTTCCAACAGCAGCATCACACCACCAGGAGAACGACATGAACCGCATCATCCGCAACCTGATCGTCGCCGCACCGCTGGCCACCGCCGCCCTGACGATGGTGTCGACCAGCGCCATGGCCACCGACGGACCCGTCATCATCGCGCAGCCGCACACCGACCCGCAGCCGCCGATCGACGACATCGCGATCCCCGAGCCCAAGCCGGTCGACCCGAAGGACAAGGTCGCGCTCCCCGAGCCGAAGCCGCCGGTCGACCCCGAGGACAAGGTCGCCCCGAAGCCGAAGCCCACGCACCCCGACGGACCGGACGTCATCACCAACCCGGAGCCCTGCCCCACGCACGGCACCTGCGGCAACGACGACAAGGACGGCCCCAACAACGGCGGCGGCAAGGACGACAGCTCCGACGAGACCGAGCCGGTCGCCGATGTCGCCGAGGTCCCGTCGACCGACACCGTCAAGCTGCCCACCCGGATCGACGCCGGGCTGGCGGACGAGCAGACCGAAGGCGGCCTCGAGCTCGTCTGGCTGCTCGCCGGTGGCGCCCTCGTGACCGCGTCGGGCGCAGCAATCGCGCTCCGTGCTCGCAAGAGCCACAGCGCCTGATCCGTACGACGAAGGGCCCCGCACCACTCGGTGCGGGGCCCTTTCGCGTACGTCAGATCTCGGTGCGGTGGAAGTTGGCGTGCGAACGCGACGCCGTCGGTCCGCGCTGGCCCTGGTAGCGGGAGCCGTACTTCGCCGATCCGTACGGGTTCTCGGCCGGCGAGGTCAGGCGGAAGTAGCAGACCTGGCCGATCTTCATGCCGGGGTAGAGCTTGATCGGCAGCGTCGCCACGTTGGCGAGCTCGAGGGTCACGTGCCCGGAGAATCCGGGGTCGATGAATCCGGCCGTCGAGTGCGTCATCAGCCCGAGCCGGCCGAGCGACGACTTGCCCTCGAGGCGCGCAGCGATGTCGTCGGGCAGCGTCACCAGCTCGTACGTCGAACCGAGCACGAACTCGCCGGGGTGCAGGATGAACGCCTCGTCGCTGCCCACCTCGACCTCACGCGTCAGGTCGGACTGGTCGGCAGCGGGGTCGATGTGCGGGTACTTGTGGTTGTCGAACACCCGGAAGAACTTGTCGAGCCGTACGTCGATGCTGGACGGCTGGATCATCTCGCGGTCGAAGGGGTCGAGGGCGACCCGCCCGGCGTCGATCTCGGCGAGGATGTCGCGGTCGGAGAGGAGCACGAGTCGAAACTAACGCATCCCGCTTCGGTAGTCTGGTCTCGGTCGCTTCTGCGGCCTCGCCGATGTAGCTCAATGGCAGAGCGCTTGCTTCCCAAGCAAGACACGCGGGTTCGATTCCCGTCATCGGCTCTCTGCTCCGGCGCGGAGCGCCTACGCCAGAGAGCCGATCCCGCGGAATCGAGTGGGCCCCTCCGTCGAGGGGTTGCCCCCGGCGAAGCCGCCCCACCAGCCCCTCCCTCAAAGGGATCCCGTCAGTGGCTCCCATGAAGGGATCCCGTCATCGGCTCTCTGCTCCGGCGTCGAGCGCCTACCTCACCACGTACGTTGCACCGTCGCCTTGCCACCCGTCACCAGCGACTGCGCCGGTACGTCGTCAGCAACGACGGCCCCCGCCGCGATCACCGAGTCCCGGCCGATCGTGACCCCGGGCAGGATCGTGGCCCCCGCACCGATCCACACGTTCTCCTCCACGTCGATCGGCTCACCGGTCAGCCACACCCGCCGATCCGCGGGGTCGACCGGGTGGCCACCGGTGATGAACGTGACCTTCGGGGCGATCATCACGCGCGTGGCGAGTCGGATGCCGGCGTAGTCCAGGAACGTGCAGCCCTGGTTGATGAACACCCGCTCGGCGATGTCCAGGTTGAGGCCGTGATCGGTGTAGAACGGCGGATAGATCGTCACCCTCGGCGCCAGCGGTCGCCCCAGGATCTGCTCGAACAGCTCCGCCTTGCCGACCTCGTCCTCGAACGGCAACGCGTTGAGGCGCGACGTCAGTGCCGTGACCTCGAGGACTCGCTCGGACATCGCCGAGAACTCGGGACTGTCGATCCGCATGAGGAAGTCGTCGGGCATCCCCCGATGATCTCCCGGCGCGATCCTGCGGCGCCGGAGGCTCGCCCGGACGTGCGGCCGCCCCCGAGTGGAGGAACTCGGGGGCGGCCACGATCTGGTGCTACGTACGAGCCCACTGCTGGTTGGACCCGCCGCTGCAGGACTCGACGGTGACCGCCGAGCCGTTCCCGGTGCCGGCAGCCTCGAGGCACAGTCCGGGGTGGCTGACGCTGCTGACCGACAGGTTCGCGTTCAGCTCCCACTGCTGGTCGGCCGCGCCCGTGCAGTCCGCGATGACGACCGGGCTGCCGGCGCTCGCCCCGTCGCCACCGATCGCGAGGCACTTGTTGGCGTACACCGTGAGCTGCTTCTCGGCGGTCCAGTTCCACAGCTGGTTGCCACCTGCGTTGCAGTCCCACAGATCGAGGGCCGTGCCGTTCGTCGTCGAGAAGCCGGGGACATCGGCGCAGCGGTTGCTCTCCACACCACGCAGCACCTCACCCGGAGGCGCGGGCGGCAGAGCGTTCGTCGGCTCGGTCTTCAGCAGGCCCCAGCCCCACTGCACCTGCGCCAAGCCGCTCTCACTGTTGACCTCGAGCTGGTCGCCGACTCGCGTCGTCATCGAGTACGCATCGCCGTCGCGCAGGCCGGGCCAGTAGACCAACCCCATGCCCTGCTCGCGCGCGGTCTGGGTGAGCGCGCCGAGGTATGACGTGTAGACGTTGCCCTCGTGGTTGCCGTAGTTGAGCCCGGTCGTCATCGGCGAGCCGGCTTCATCGATGATCGTGCGCCATCCGTACGAGCCGATGCGAGGCTTGAGGTTCGCCAGCCAGGCAGCCTCGGTCGTGTCGGAGGCCCAGAAACCGTAGAAGTGCAGCGACAGCAGCGTGCCCTTGAGCTCCGGCGCCGCACCGACGCCGGTGACGTTGTCGTTGTAGCCCGTGCCGGAGATGACGACGCGCTTGCGCGGGACGTCGCCGTGCCGGGCCAGCCACGACGAGGTCAGCGAGACCCACTCGTCGAGGGAGTAGCCGAACGGCTCGTTCATCGGCTCGAAGTACACGTGCGGGTTGTTGCGGTACTTCCGTACGACGGTGTCCCACATGGCGTTGAACGCCGCCGTGTTGTCGACCCGTCCGTCCTTGGCGTCGTTGGCCTCCCAGTAGCTGAGGATCACCTTGAAGCCGCGGTCTGTCGACGCATCGATCGCGGCCTGGTACGACTTCCACCACTTCGTCCCGACGCTGGACGGGTTGATCGGCAGCCGGATCGTGTTGGCCTTCAGCTTGTGCCGGAACTGCGAGACGATCGCCGTGGACTTGCGGTAGGTCGTGGCGTAGCTGTCGGTGGTGCTGAGCCCGGACGGGACGACCTCGTCGGAGGCGTAGTTGTCACGAGGATCCGCCCAGTTGACGCCGCGGAAGTCGCTCGTGGTCCCGCGCCCGTGGGTCGCCGGCGTTGCATCGGCCGGAGCCACGACCGCGCTCGCCACCACGGCACCAGCTGCCAGGACGGTCGCCGCGATCGCCCCCGAGGCGATGCGGTGACAGGCCCTTCTCCATCGGTGGGCACGCTGCGATTGGAGTGATGGTTGCGTAAACATCGTCGGGAAGAGCCTTCCTGTTTGCGTAAACATTGGGGTGTGACGACGGTCTCACTCGCCATGATCATCCGTCAACCCCCGCGCAACGCAGGGGACCTAAGAGTTGCCCAAGGTCAGCGCAGCCGCCCTGATGGCAGCGGGCCGTCAGGTCTGGTCGTCGATCGCGGCACCCGGCGCGTTGGCCTTGACCGACTCGATGCCGTTGAGTGCCGATGCCTTGCTCTCGTACATCTCACTGGTGGCGATGATCTGCCCGTTCCCAGCCTTGAGGTTGAAGTGGAACTGGCCTGATTTCGCTGTCTTGAGCTCGAACGTGCCCGCCATGAGGTGCTCCTGGTGTCGTCGGAACCCCCCGACACACGTGAGCGTATGGCGTGACGACCCGCGAGACAATGGGTCTGCAACCTCGTGCGGCTCAGACCGCTTCGTGCGCGTCGGCGACGGCCCGCGCCTCGTCCCGCAGCGCCTGCACGACGAGGCGCACGGACGGCCGCTCGAACCGGTCCGGCCGCAGCAGGGCCGAGATCTCCCGCTTGGCACGGATGCCGACCAGCGGCCGAGTGACGAGGCCGTTGCCGTGCTCACGCGTCGTGAAGCGCGGCAGGATCGCGATGCCGTGCCCCCCGGCGACCAGCGACTCCACGATGCCGTTGTCAGAGATGCGCTGGGCCACACGCACGGGCTCTCCGGTCGCGGCCACCACCTGGCTCAGCACACGGTCGAACGGATAGTCATGTGGCACGCCGATCCACGTCTCGGCCACGACGTCCTTGGGCGACAGGCTCGCCTTGCGCGCGAGTGGATGCCCCTCGGGCAGCGCCACGTCGAGCGGCTCGCTCATCAGCGGTACGACCTGGAGCCCTCGCTCGAGCCACGTCGCCGCCGTCGTCGGCGAGTCCGCGAGGACGATGTCGTGGTCCGGGGTGAGGTCGGCGAAGTCCGTCGTGATGCCGTCCTCGTCGGAGCAGAGCAGCTCGACCTCCGGTACGTCCGCCAGCCGGGTCAGCACGCCCGACAGCAACATCTCGCCGCCGGTCGGAAACGTCGCGAGGGTGACCTGCCCGGCTGGCTGCCGCATGAACTCGCGCCACTGCCCCTCGGCGCGCTCGATCGCCACGGCGATCTCCGTCGCGGTCTGGGCCAGAGCGCGACCCGCCACGGTCAACGCGACACCGCGGCCGGCGGGCTCGACGAGGGTGTAGCCGGCCTCCTTCTCGAGCACCTTGAGCTGCTGCGAGACCGCCGAGGGTGTGACCTTCATCGCGTCGGCGACCGCCCCCACCGTGCCTCGTTCGGCGAGTTCCCGCAGCAGAGTGAGTCGATAGACGTCCATGTAGCAATGCTACACGTTAGGTGTAGATCTATTCGCTTGTGCTTGACGATCGCCGGTTCCATACTTGAGGTACGAACTCGCCCAAAGCCTTGAAGGAGGCCACCATGATCGCCCTCGGAATCTCCATTGCCGCCATCACCGTGATCGGGGTCGGCCGCACCATCCGGACCGTCCTCACCGACGGCCAGGGTCGCGTGCCCACCCGCGTCCACCCGCACGCGTTCAACCTGCGCTGACACCAAGCGCCACCACGAAGCCCCCGCGAGGATCTCGCGGGGGCTTCGTCGTGTGGGGTGGCTGTCAGGCGACGTGCGTGCGATAGCCCGGCACGAGCTCGTCGACCAGCACGTCGGTCTCGGCGGACGAGCCGACGACCGAACCGTGCTCGGCGATCGCGGCGTACATCTCGTCGACGACGCTCCGCAGGTCATCGCGCTCACCGAAGTGCGCAGCGAGACGCAGCCTGGAGCGCCACAGCTCCTCGCTCGCGGGCAGGAGCGTGAGTCCCTGGGCGAGCACGGCGCGGGCCGCGGGTTCGTCGTCGCGGGCGGCGGCCGCCTCAGCGCAGGCCTGCACCGTCAGGCTGACCGCCATCGCGATGTCGCCCTCGACCGGCATGGACTCGAGCCAGCCGTAGCGACCGACCGGCACGCCACTGAACGCGAGGCCGGCGACGAGCGCAAGGGCCGTACGCATGTGCGTCTCGCGACGGGTGCCGTCCTCGGCGGCGCGGTTGAGCGCCTCGCGGAACCTGTCCCAGTCGAGGTCGACGGCGCCGGGTGCCAGGCGCCAGACGCCCGACTCCTGCTCCAGCGCGGCGGTGCCTGCGGCGGTCGTGCCGAGCCAGTCGGCGACCTGACGGAGGGCGCCGTCGCGCACCTGCGGATCGACACCGCGCGGCCACAGCGCGGCACTGATCCGGTTGGCGTGGACGCCGGCCGGATGCAACGCGAGGAAGCAGGCGAGCTCGGTGAGGAACGCGACCCGCTCGGGCTCGACCTCGCCGGACGCCTCGACCTGCACCGGTCCGAGGACCCGGATGCTCGCGACGGCCTCGTGGGCTGCGGTGATCTGCTGCTCGGCCTCGAGAGTGTCGACCAGCTGGTCGATGCTGACGCGGCGGGCGGCCTGGACGGGTTCGTAGAGGCTCGCGAGCGCGTCGGCCGCCGCCGGCGTGATGACCTGCGCGGCCACGTCGACGCTGTGCAGGGGTGACGAGATGCGGCCGTCGGGACGAGCGGTCAGGCGTACGGCCGCGTCGCGGACGCCGCCCACGATGACGACACCCAGCGCGACCTGCGGGTCGGACGCCAGCGCCTCGAGACGCGCCAGCTCGTCGGCGTTGGGAACGCCCGAGCAGACCACCAGGTGATAGGTCCAGTCCGCGGTCGGCGCCGTCGCGCGGGCCTCGCGGATCGTGCGGGACTCGGCCTCACGGCAGGCGGCCCGCTGGAACCGCGCGACGTTGTCGAGGCTCTCGAGCACCCGCTCGAGGTCGTCGGTGCGGCGGATCGCACCCTCGCCGATGGTCGAGACGTCGCCGGCGAAACCGACGAGGGTGACCAGGCGATCATCGGCCCACGCGTGCGTCGCGGTGTCGATCGCCATGCTGAGCGCCACTCCTCGAGCGGTCTCGCTGTCGCCGTCGAGCGACAGGACGCCGCTGATCGACTCGGGATCGAGCATGAGGATGCTGCCGTCGTCGCGGCGACCGACGCTCGCCATGCCCGGCAGCGCGGACAGGCCCGGGGACTCCGGGTCGTGATCGCGGTCGAGCGTCCACACCTTGGCTCGCGCCGACCAGCCAGCCGGTGGCGCGACGTCAGGGACCACGTCGAACGCGATCGCCATGCCGCCACCGCTGACCGAGGCACGCAACGGCGCCGGCATGCCCGGTGCACCGCCGAGCGAGCGCAGGGCGCGGTTGAGCCAGCTCGCAGTCTCGAGGTCGGCCTCGTCGCGGAGCTTGGCGCCAGGGGGCGGCGAGCCCGGATCGGGGTGGTGCGGGTCGGGGTCCGTGGGCGTACGCGCCGACCACCAGGCGGCAGCCGGTGCCGCGTTGCGACGACGCCGCAGCGCAAGCGATGCGCCGGCGACGACCAGGCCGCCCGCGACGCCGAACAGCGGCGACCAGGAACCGAGGTGAATGCCGCCACCCGCGTCGTCGGCCGTGGCGACGTCAGCCTGGTCGGCGACGGCGGCGGTGTCGACCTCGTCGATCGGCGCGGCCTGATCGACGTCAGCAGCCGGCTCGTCGACCTTGGCGTCGGCCGCATGGTCGATCACCTTGAGGCCGGGGCCCTTGGCATCGTTGGGCAGCTTCATGACCCAGCCGGGATAGATCAGGTCGGCCTTCTGGAGCACCCGGCCATCAGGCTGGGTGACGCCCTTGTTGAGGTCCCAGATCTCCTTGTAGCGGAAGCCGTCGCCGAGGTAGCGGTCGGCGATGTCCCACAACGTGTCGTAGTGACGGCCGTCCGGCGGCTTGACGTCGTAGTAGGTCGTGACGCCCTCTGCGAGGTCGACCGGGGTGGCGTCGTCGAGCGTCTTGACCGCCGGCAGCGTGCCGTCGGCCAGCTCGGCTCGATCGGCCTGCGGGACGGCCGGCGACTCCAGCGCGGCGCTGACGAGGTGACTCTGCGACGCTTGCGTGGGTGCCGACGCCTCGACGGCCGAGGCCGACGACATGCCCACCGAGGTCGCTGCGGCGAGCAGGACGATCGAGCTGACCAGCCGGCGAGCCAGGCCTTGCGTGCCGATGCCGCCACCGGGGATGCGGGGCGCCAGGCCACTCTTGCGACGCTCCGCGACCGCCTCGACCACCAGGCACACGACGAAGTGCGCCCAGGCGAGCCAGACGACGACAGCGAGCACGCTCAGGACCGTCTCACCAGTGGTCGGCGTGCTGAGCCACTCGACGCTCGGCTTCTGGTCGGGCCACGGGGTGCCGAACGCCGCGAGCAGTGCGACGGGCACGCCGAACACGATGGCGAGCGTGCCGAGCAGCGCGAGGATGCCGGTCGCGACCTGCCGGAACCGGCTGGGCTCCTCGGTGATCGCGGGCAGCCGGTTGTGCGGAGATCGTTCGATGGTGGATGTCATCGTTCTCTCCTGTTGTCGACTCAGTAGATGACGGTGGGGGGCTGGTTGGGCGCCTGGACCTCTTGGACCGGCAGGACCTGACGCATACGCATCGAGAATCCGTTGCCGAGCGTGTGGCTCTCGCCGCCGACCTCGCCGTAGGTGACCTCCCACGTGACGGTGACGTCAGCGTAGAAGGCGTCCTTGATGTTGGCCGGGATCGGCTTGGTGGCGTACTTGCGGGCCGACGCCGACGACCGCGGGAAGATGATCGAGCAGGCGTCAGCAGGCTGGTTGCGGGGCAGCTCGCCCTCCCGGTAGGGAGCGTCCGCCAAGCACGTCGTCGCCTTGATGCCCTGCTGCTGCGGATTGATGACGACCTTGGTCGCGCGGGCCCGCATGACGACGTCACCGGCCGTGACCTCGCGGTAGGCTCCGCCGTTCCTCGTCTCCTCCATCGGAGTCTGCGTGGCCGGATCCATCCACTGGAACGTGAAGAACGTCGGAATGCCGACCAACGGCGTGGAGTTGGGCCGCGCCACGAGGAACGGCACCGGCATGGGCTTGTTGCGGTCGATCTGGTTCCACAGGAAGTCCGTGATGCCGTTGTGATGGTCGCTCGTGTCGGTGCCGAACGGGACGAACACGATCGACAGCGAAAGTGTGCGGTTGGGGCCGCCGTTGTAAGTGTCGAAGTCGATGTTGTCCAGGCAGGTCATCAACATGAACCGGCCCTTGTCGGGGTTGGCGTTGTAGGGCTCCTTGACCGTCGGCGGCAGCTCGCTGTAGCGGCACTGCTGGAACTTCTGGTCGCCGTACTTCTCCCGCAGGGTCTTGGTGTCGCCGCCGCCGAACGTGTTGCAGTACATCCCCATGCCGGTGCCGTTGGCATACACCGAGCACGACGTCGTGTCGGTCTTGAAGTCGTCGACCTGCGTGCGGGTGCTGAGGTCATCCTGCTCGGGATCTGGGTCGGTCACGACCGGATCGCAGAACTGAGGCGTGGCCTGCGAGCATTCACCAGCGTTCGCGGGGGAGGTCATCAGACCGGCGGCGCCCAGCCCACTTGCAAGCAGGACGGCCGCCATCGCTCGCCGAATCGTCATCATGCGGGTGCGCCTCCTGAGCAATAGCCCTTGAATGTGTCCTTCGTGATGACCCATCGACCGTCGACCGACTTCAGCTCGACGTTCTCACGACTCCACTTCTCGGCTGTCTTGGCGACGAGCGAGCCGTTCTCCTTGCGGAGCGCGTAGGCCGGCGCCCACAAGCACGTCACCAGCGTGGCCTTGGATCCTGAGATTCGGGACTGCTGAACCTTGGCCGGGATCCTCGGGGTCACGTGCCAATCGTTCTTCCAGACGTACGTCTGGAGATTGCGGACGTACTGGCGAAAGATGGGCTTGCTGTATGCGGTGCGCATGCCGGGCAGGACCTTGCGGTTGTTGCTCGACGCACTGAATGCCTCGGTCGCCTGCTTCCACGCGAGCACAGCGGGATCATCGGCATGGGCGTCCCAGTTCTGGATCTCGACCGTCACGCCGTCGGCACCCTTGGGCTGCGTCGGTGTGGTCGGCGTGGGTGACGCCGTTGTCCTGGTCGGCTTCGGGTCGGCCTTGTCGTCGTCGCTGCCGCAGGCAGACACGCCCAAGAGCAGCGCCAGCACTGCGACGCTGGCCACCAACGATTGCCGACTCACGAAAGATTCCCCCCGGACATCCTGTTGCAGAACCCCATCAGCATACCGAGAAATGAACAGGGCCGGTAAACGAACCAGTCGCCCCCGAACCGCCATATCGCCGGGACCTCGGCAAGGCCTCGGTCGGCGGTGCAAGCAGGGGTGGGTGAAGGAGCAGGTTCAGTCCGGCTTCTTGCACTCGTCGGGCTTGTCCTTGTCGTCCTTGTCGTCGTCGGGCTTGTCCGTCGGCGTCGGCTTGTCCGTCGGCTTGGGGGTGCACGGCGTCACCTCGACCTCGGGTGGCGTGGGCGGCGCCGTGGCGGTCGGGTTGCCGGTTGCCGGGGGCGCGACCGAGGGCGGTCCGACGGTGGGCACCTTGCCGCTGTCGGGCTCGGAGATGCCGCTGACCGGGCGCGCCAGCGCAGCGCCGGAGGCGTTGAGCACGGACTTGCGGATCATGCCGAGGAGGATCGCCTTGATCCTGATCTGGGTGGACACCGTGACGGCATTGAACGCACCCCCGGGATCGTCGATCCGGGTGATCTCGGCGCGACACTTCACGAGCTGCGAATCGGCCGCCATCGCCTGCTGGCAGTACTGCTGGGCCGCCCTGAGCGCGTCCTCGGGCACGAGGTCGAGGCGCGGGTCGGCGACGTCGATCGCCTGCGCCCCCGCCCGGGCCGCCTCCTGCGCGTAGGCGACGGCGCGGCCCTTGGCGTTGAGCTGCCGCCCGCCGTCGACGACCAGCGCTGCCAGCAGGATGATCGCGAGCGACACGATCACGACGAACGGTGTGATCGAGCCGGTCTCGTCGCGGCGCTTCATCGGTAGCCCCGGTAGCGGTCGAGCGGACTCGTGAACGTACGCGTGATGTGGACCGACTTGAGCGGCAGGGCGGCGAGATCGCTGAGGTCGAGCGTGCAGTGCACCGTCACCGAGACGGTGTCGATCGCCAAGGGGTTGTTGGGATCGGGCAGGTCGAACGCGGTCTTGCTCAACACCGGCGGGTCGGCCACCGCAGTGTCGCGGCACGACGACGGCGCATCGGCCATGGCGTCGGCGATGACCTCGTTGACGGTCTTGGGGACGTCGGCGCGTACGTTCTGGGCCGTCGCCGCGCGGGCCGCGTCGCGGGCTGCCTGGTCGACGAGGTTCTCGGTCTGGGCGTAGCGGCCGAACGCGATGATCAGCATCATCAGCGCCAGCAGGAACGGGGCGACGATGACCAGCTCGAGGCTGGCCGAGCCGCGGTCCTCGCGCCTCACGGCGAGTCCCTCGTGTCGCCCCTGAACTGCTCGAGCGTCGCCTCGGAGGACTGCTGGATCTCGACGGAACCGCCCAGCGGAAGCACGGCGTCACCGATCACGAGCATCGTCACGCGCCCGGTCTTGGTGTCGATCGAGCCGACCGCGGTGACGTTCTTGAGCCGGCCGATCTTGGTGGCATAGCCCTCGGTGACGTCCTCGGCAGCGTTGACGAACGCGCGCGGGTCGGAGTTGTTGCCGGCCAGCCGCAGGTAGGAGACGCCCTCGCGCGACGCCGACTGCGCGGTGTTGCGCGCATAGAGATAGAGACCCGCCTGGATGATCGTGAAGATCAGGAGCAGGAAGACCGGCGCGATGATCGAGAACTCGACCGCGCTGGTGCCGCGCTCACGACGAACGCGCAGCTCAGGTGTTGGAACCTTGCTGGATCTTGTTGGAGTTGTCCTCGACGACGCCCTGGATGACCTTGGCGACCACGAGCGCGAGGACGACGACGACCGCCGAGATGATGGCCCACTCGATCGCGGAGGCGCCGCGCTCGTTGAAGCCTGCACGTCGTGCCCGGTCTGCGCGGGCGTGGACGTACGCGATGATTGCCCTGGCGTAGAACAGTTCTGCTGACACGAAATCTTCCCCCGACGCATGGAAACCGTCGCCTACCTGAGCTGGCTGACGGCTGGATAGGCCAAGAATACCAAGAACGCTATGCACATCAGCAGCTGTGCCATCAACATCGACTGCGAGCTCTCGCCAGCCGCTCCCTCGATGTCGACCATCTCCTTGCGACGCATGCTCTCGGCCCGTGCCATGAGGGACAGGCGGATCCTCGCGCCCTCGTCACCGGCCAGGGCGAGGGCCGACGCCAGGTCGCGCAGCTCGTCGACGCCGAGGTCACGGCCGAGCCTCGCGATGCCCTCCCACGGGGTCCAGCCCATGATGCGGGCGTTGGACAGCGCCTGGCGCATGCGCACCATCGCCCAGTGGTCGCCGAACGACGACGCCGCCATGAGCGCCTCGGGGAGGCCTCGTCCACCGGCGAGGTTCATCGCCACGAGATCGAGGAATGCGCCGGTCACGTGACGGAAGTCGCGGCGACGCGACTCGGCCTCGCGGTGCAGGGTCAGGTCGGGCAGGAAGAAGGCGAAGATGCCCGCAATGAGTGCGAACACGATCGGGAGCCCACCGTTGCCGCCGAACCCGAACAGGAAGACCACGGCGGGGAACCAGATGAACGCGGTCAGGCCCAGCAGTGCCTTGGTACCGAGGTGCGTGGTCATCGGCCGGTTCATGACCGCGAGATCCTCACGCGTACGCATGAGCTGCCAGCCGCGAGCCGAGACCTCGGCCTCGATGCGCTCGCCGACGGTCTCGCGGATGCGCTCGAGTCGGCCGTCGGCGCCCGCCCCGGCAGCGCTCGCCGTGAGCGACCGACGTGAATGGCGCGTGCGGTCGAGCCTGCTGAGGGTCGCGGCGACACCGGGCACAGGACGGCTGAGCAGCACCACGATGATGAGGATGCCGGCGCCGACGCTGGCGCCTGCGAGCAGCTCGAGGATCATGCTTCCGGCACCTTCGTCGTGGGGGTGATGAGGAAGCGTTCGGGCTCGCTCACACCGGACAGGCTGCGGAGCCAGAACACGCTGAGGCCGAAGACCGCGAGCACCACGGCCAGGACCGTCTGACCTTCGACGGTGCCGTAGGGCTTGACGTACTCGCGGTTGAAGAGCACGAGCAGGGTCGCGACGCCGGCGATGACGCCCACGACGACCTGGACGCTGCGGCGGGTGCTGCGCCGGCTCGACTCCACCCGGCGACGTACGTCGAGCTCGTCGCGGGCCGAGCTGGCCAGCGCCGTGAGGACGTCACGCAGGCCCGGACCGCGGAGGCGGGCGTTGAGGATCAGGGCCGCGACGACGAGGTCTGCGGACGGGTCGTCGAGATCCTCGGAGAACTTCATGAGCGCGTCGGGCAGAGGTTCGCGTACGCGCAGGCGGTCGACCAGGAGGTTGAGCGCGGGGCGGATCGACGGGGCGGCGTTGACCGCGGTCGCCGGGATCGCCTGCTCCAGGCCGACGGCACCGGCGATCGTGTCACGAAGAGCCTCGATCCAGCCTGCGAGCCCTTCGATGCGGGCGATCGCCGCTCGTTCGTGGCGGGCGCCGCCGAACACGCGGTCCCAGAAGGCGACCAGCGCGCCGAGCACCACGGCGAGGACGACCCAGCGGGTCAGCGCGAGGATCACGACGCCCACGAGCGCTCCGGCGAGCAGCTGCTGCCCGCGGCGCCGGGTCGTACGCGAGGACACCCTGCGGCGCTGCGGCGTCGCGCCCTCGACCGTGCCGGACTCCCCGCCCCGGAGCGCGAAGACCAGGAGCACGCAGCCGAGGCCGAGCAGTGCTCCCGTCGTGACCGCGAGGGGTATCCGGTAGTCCTCCAACATGGTCTAGGTCCACCTGCCGTGGACCATGGGCTGGTAGCCGTGGTCCTGGAGGTCGGCGATGCAGCCGATCGGCGAGTGCGGCACGGCCCGGCCGTCGCCGTCCGGCGCGAACACCTCGTTGGACAGCACCTGGCCGTCGTGACCGACGACCTCGCGGATGCTCTCGACGACACGGACCTGTCCGCCGCCGGTCGCGTGGTCGTTGTGCTTGCGGATGAACACGACGAAGTCGAGGGCGCCGGCGATCAGCATCGTCGTGGCCTCGAGCGGCAGCCGCTCGCGGCTCTGGATCGCGTAGGTGCCGATGCGGTTGAACACCTCGAGCGAGGAGTTGGCGTGGATCGTCGACAGCGAGCCGTCGTTGCCTTGGCTCATGGCGTTGAGCATCGTGACGATCTCGTCGCCCAGCACCTCACCGACGATGACCCGCGAGGGGTTCATGCGCAGCGAGCGGCGTACGAGCTCGGCCATCGAGACGTGGCCGAGGCCTTCGGAGTTGCCGAGCCGCTCCTCGAACGAGACGACGTTGGGGTGCAGGTCCTCGTACTCGCCGAGGCCGACCTCGAGGGCCCGCTCGACGGTGATGAGGCGCTCCGACGCCGGGATCACGTTGGCCAAAGCGCGGAGCATCGTGGTCTTGCCGGCGTTGGTCGCTCCGGCGATCATGATGTTCTTGCGCGCCTTGACCGCGGCGGTCAGGAACGAGCCGATCTCGGGCGACATCGTGCCGTTGGCGACGAGCTCGTGCAGGAACACCCGGCCGAGGCGCGCCTTGCGCACCGAGATCGACGGTCGCGCGCACACGTTCATGACGGCGGACAGACGCGACCCGTCGGGCAGCCGGAGGTCGAGCTGCGGGTTGGCCGAGTCGAACGGCCGGCTCGACAGGCCGGTGTGGGCGGCCAGGACCTGGACCAGCTCGACGAGCTCGTCGTCGGTCTCCGCGACGGGCGGGTGACGCTCTTCACGCCCGTCGGCGTACTGGACGAACACGTGGTCACAGCCGTTGATGTCGATGTTCTCGACGTCGGGGTCGGACAGCAGCGGCTCGAGCCGGCCGACGCCGAACAGTGCCGAGTGGATCGCGGAGGCGACCTGGCCCTCGATGTCGGCCGGGATCGGCGAACGGCCTTCGGCGACCTCGTAGCGGGCGTGGTCCTCGAGGACCTGGATGATCAACGACCGGGCGTACTCGCGCTCGTCGTCGACGTTCATCGGTGCGACGCCGCTGATCTGGTCGCGGCGACGCTGCTCGTTGAGCCTGTCGGCAACCTGGCCGCGGAGCGCACGGACGAGGTCGTGGTCGATCATGAGGCAACCTCCGGGCTGGACTGCTCGACCGGCCGGAACGCGCCCATCGTGCGAGCCGCGAGCTCGTCGACGATCGGCTGCGCCGAGCGTACGAGCTGCGTGCGGGCGGGATTGCCGACGACCTGGCCCAGGAAGAAGCCGGCCCCGGTCTCGTCGGTCGCCAGGTGGTGGACCGCCGCGACCGGCGTCGCTGAACGCTCGATGGCGTCACGGATCTCGTTGACGGTGCGCGAACGCTTGGGAGGCGCGACCACGACGACATAGATCGGCGCACCGGCGGCCCCGCCGAGCGTGTCGCTGACCTTGCGCAGGCGCTCGCGCAGATGCACGACGCTGCTCGGCACGGTGTCGACGAGCATCACCACTGCCGATGCCGAGGCCAGCAGGGCGTTCTGCGGCGTCTCGGCTCCGATGCGGCCGAGGTCGACGACCGTGTCGGTGCCGGGGAGGTGCGCGAACAGCAGGCCGAGCTGGCCCCACTGGCCCAACCCCGACGCCTGCTCCGGCGCCGTCATGCCGGTGACGACGTCGAGCCCGCCGACGATCTGCTCGACGTGCTGGGAGACCAGCTCGGGATAGAGCGACTTGCGGCCGGCGGCCACGAGGTTGAGCAGGCCCGGGTTGGGATCGAGCGGCTCGCCGTCGATGCCGGGCATGCGCAGCGCGACGTCACCCCCCGACGGGTCGCACTCGACCATGACGCTGGGCCGCGGCCACAGGGCGGCGAACAACAACGCCGCCGTGGTCACGCCGGGCGATCCCTTCGCCGAGGCAACGGCAACCATTCCCATGCGTCAGGCCTCGCAGGTCTGCTTGACGAGGGTGCTCTCGCCGCCGATCAACGCCGGCGTGATGGACCTGTCCTCGATGCCCTGCGACACGACCGATAGGCACGAAAGGTCGATCGACACGACGATCGCGACCTCGTCGCCACCCGAGCCGGCGATCGCTCCGCCCTGCTCGTCGCCGACCGAGATCAGCTCGGCGCGCACGGTCTGCCGCTTGCCGCCGTCGGACGTACCGATGTCGAGCGCGAGCTGGTCACCCGACTGCAGGCCGCTGATGAACGGCGACGCGTCGACCGTGACCGTGAGGCGGGTCTGGTTCTCGCTGAGGCCGGACTTGTCCGAGACCATCGAGCGCATCAGCACCGTGCCGGGCAGCAGCCGGGCCGCGGCGGACTTGCCCACGATGCTGTCGGAGTCCGACGACGGGACGCCGCCCTTGAACCCTTCGGGCAGGCTGACGCGGGTCAGGTCGTCCTTGGAGATCGTCGCGCCCTGGGCGACCTCCTGGTCGACCTGGACGAAGTACGAGCGGTTGCCCGACTGGATCGCCAGCCAGGCCGAGGCCAGCGCGCCGCCGAAGATCAGCAGGACGGCGAGGCCGATCAGGGCCGGACGGGACTCCCGGGTCGAGGGGAGCCGCGAGACGGTGGCCTGGTTCGCGCTCGGTCGTGCCATGTGGTGCACCTCTCGGGGGTATCTGGTCATCCTCGAGGGACAGCAGGATCCGTCCCCCGACGTGGATCTCGGGACAAACGGTACACGGACTCACGTATGCCGCTTGACGGCGGACGGCACCGTCAGCGAGAGCTCTTGGGGCCGGGCGTTGCAGGAGCTGAGGACGGCGTGCGGTCCTGTTGCTGCTGTTCCTTCTTCTCGTTCGCCTCGGTCTTGCGGAACGCCTCGGTCACGGCGAGGGCTGCGACGATGACCGCGACGACGATCAACCCGACGACCAGCGCCGGCCAGACCCGGCGGTGCTCGCGCCAAGTGCGACGGCTGCCGTGCAGCAAGGCCGACCGCAGCTGCCGACGCCGCATCGCGTCGGCCTCGAGGACGTAGCGCTCGGCGTTGGGCGTGTTCTGCATCGCCGACCGCGGCCCGACGGGAGGCGGCCGGTGGCCGTCCTGCTCAGTCATGCCTCGACCTGCGACCGGCCACGAGCCCGGCGACGCGCAGCATCGCCTCGCGGGTGGCCGGGCTGACATGTGCCGGGTCGTACGCGTGACCGCTCTGCAGGTGCGGATCGGGTGGGACGACGACGACTGCAGCGCCGGGTGCTCCGCCGAACTCGCGCTGGGCGTCGCGGTGGGACTGCTCGTGGGAGCAGACGACGACATTGATCGCCGATGCGGCGGCCTGGGGGTTGACGACCTTGATGCGGTCGAGCGCCGCCCGCAGGGCGTGGACGCCGAGCTCGCCCGGGCTCGTCACGACGACCACCTGGTCGGCCCTGGCGAGAGCCGAGTGGCCACCCTCGCCCGCTTCGTCGCCGACATCGAGCAGGTTGAACGTGTGGTCGGACCGCAACCGGTCGAGGACCCCGGCGACGTCGGCGCGGGTCAGGCCCTGGTCCCAGCCCGATCCGTCGACGAGTCCCAGGCCGGTGGCCGCGGCCGGCGGCGTGGTCGCCTCGACCTCCGACAGCATCGAGGTCACCGTGCGCGGCTCCGCAGCGCCGAACGTACGCCCGAGGGACGGCGAGCCCTGTTGGACATCGACGACGACGCTGTGGTCCTCACGCATCGCCATGAACGCTGTGCCGACGCCAACGGCGATCGTGGTGCAGCCCACACCGCCCTTGCCGGCGACGAAGGCGATGATGCGGCGATCGGTCTGTCGCTGGCGGATCGCGTCGACGGCCTGGCGCTCACCCTGGACGGCCAGCGCTGCGTCGGGCGTCGTGAGTCCCTTGGCGACGGTGCGCAGCAGGCGACCGGTCTGCCGGGGCGCGGGTTCGGGCGTGCCGGTGCGCGACAGCAGCTGCTCGGCGGCCGACGGCGAACGTACGGAATCGTCCGGCACCGGCTCCGGCTCAGGAGGCGGCGCGTCGAACTCGGGACGGATCGGCACGACCCGTGCTCGCGGCTCGTCGACGTCATCCGGCTCCGCGCGTGGCGGCGTGCGCGGCTCGGGATCGCCGAGGCCGAGACTGCGAGGGTCGATGCCCATGCGGCTGAGATCGCTGGCTGCAGACTGCGCCTGACGGCGATCACGCAGCGACTGGTCGGGCTGGTCCTGGTCGTCGTCGGACATCAGAAGACCCCTCCCATCTTCTCGTAGATGCCGAGGGCACCGAACAGCACGACGAGGAGGTCGACCACGACGAGGAACTCGACGACGTTGAGCCAGCGCTTGACCCGGGCCCGCGTGATCTCGGACATCTGCAGCGTCGACAGCGCAACCGCCGCCAGCAACACCAGGGCGATGGCGACGACGAGCCACGGCGTCGTGGACTCCTCCTCGACGGCGAAGCGGACCGCCGCGAACACGACGACCGCGATGCCGGCAACGCGCAGCGGCAGCATGTGCGGCGTACGGGAGAACAGCCGTGACCGGAGGATGGCTGCGGCAGCCAGCGTCAGGGCCAGCGTGCGGTCCCACGAGCTGCCGGCCAGGTCGAGGGCGATGCCGCCCCACGCGACGACCAACGAGATGCCGACGAGCGAGCCGATCAGGACCGCGTTGCTCGCGCGATAGCGGGCCCGCAGCGTGACGAGGTCGAGCCGTCCGACGTGGCGTACGCGGTAGTCCGCGCTGGCCAGACCGCCGACCGACAGCGACACCAGTGGGATGACGCCGACGACCATGAGGACGACGACCGGGAGGATGCGGCGGTAGTGGTCGACCGGGACGTCGGTCCAGCCGACGATCGCATAGCTGAGCCCCGCGACCAGGACGACGGCGCCGACCGCGAGGTGGCCGGTCGCTGCGGGAGTCAGGAGGCGGGCGATTCCGGCGACCAGGGCGACCGACACGACGGTGATCGCGAGGACCTCCCAGCTGTCGACGTCGGCGCGGTCACCCAGCACCGCCCCCGCAAGGGCGGCGAACACCATGGCGCCGGCGGCCGCGACCTGGGCGTCGACGACGCGCGCGAACCGGGAGGACCACCAGGTGACGAACAGCAGGATCGCAGTCGTGAGCAGCGTCGCGGTCGGGGTGACGACGTCATCGAGGCGGCCACCCTCGTCGAGCTGTCCAGCAGCCCAGGCGATCACGCCGAGCGCAGTCAGCACCGCGACGCCGAGGATCACCGTGAAGGAGCGCGTCGTCAGCGTCGACCAGACGCCGCCCGACGCGTCGACGCTGTCCTCGACGGTGTCGCGTACGTCCTCGACCGCCACCGGGCGGACGTCGTCGTCCTGCGCCCGCAGCTCGAGGATGTCGCCGTCGAGCACGCCGGCGTCACCCAGCGTCTGCGCCAAGGACAGCGAGGCGCCACCCAGGTGGGCGAGGGTCCAGCTCGTCGGCGAGCCGTTGGTGTTGTCGGGTGCGGCGTAGCGCATGACCTGCGGCAACACGTCGGCCAGCGGCAAGGCATTGGGGAGCGCGAGGTCGATCGTACGATCGGTCGTGACGACCGTGACCCGGCTGTATGCAGTCAGCAACGGTCAACCCCCTTGACGTCACGGTATGCCAGTGGCCGCACCTTGCGGGCTCGAGATGGCGCTAGCGAGCATATCGTTGACCCACGCCACCACACATCCGCTCATCGAACCCGGGGACTCATGACGACTGCACTGGTGAAACGTCCGGCCCGCATCGAGCCACCCAGCACGCAGTCCGCGCCGCTGTCGATCGAGGCTCCGCCCATGAAGGGCCAGGCCGCGCCGGCGATGGCCGGCGCCAGCATGATGATGATGCCGATCATGAGCGGCACCGGCTCGGTCACGGTCGCGATCACACAGCGCGGTCGGCCCATCGTGGCGGTCGCGGCGCTGCTGGCACTGATCGGGTCGATCGCGATCGGCGTCATGATGATGATCAGCCAGCGCAGCGGCACCAAGCGCCAGGTGCGCGAGGGCCGGGAGCGCTACCTCGACTACATCGAGGCGCTCCGTCACACGGCCCGCGACCAGATCGCGAGCCAGCGCGCCGAGCAGGCGTGGCGCTACCCCCGCACCGACGAGCTCCTCGACATCTGCCGCGACGACACCCGCCGCTGGGAGCGTCGCCCGTCGCACCTTGACTTCCTCTCTGTACGGCTCGGCACGGGCGAGGTCCCGCTCGCCTCGGGCCTGACCCTCGATGCCGACACCGGCCCCCTCAACGACTTCGACCCCGTGTGCCTGCAGGCGGCTCAGGAGCTGACCCAGCGCTACTCGTCCCTGCGCGCCCAGCCCATCACGCTGAACCTGCGCGACATCGGCCAGACCAGCGTCATCGGCCGGCCGTTCCAGCGCCGAGCCCTGGCGACCAACCTGGTCCTCCAGCTCGCGACGCTGCAGAGCCCCAACGACGTCGAGATCGCGCTCGTACGTTCTGACGACACCGCCGCCGCCTGGGACTGGATCAAGTGGTTGCCCCACACGCAGTCGGGCAGCGCCCTCGACGGCGACCTGCCGGCGCGACGCGTGACGTCGGACGTGCCGGCGATGGCCGAGCTGCTGGCCCCCGACCTCGAGGCCCGCCTCGACCGGGCCCAGCGATCGCGTGGTGGCTCGTCGGCACCGTCCTCACACCTCGTCGTGATCGTCGACGGCGAGGGCCTGCAGCCCGGGCAGCACCTCACGTCGCCCGACCCGCAGGTGTCGCTCGCAGCCCTCGGCGTGCACGTCGTGTCGCTGCTCGACTCCGCTCGGCACGAGCCCGAGTCGGTCAACGAGCGCATCGAGCTCGGTGACGACGGCTCGGTCGTCCTCGACTCCCGCGAAGCGCCGTTCACCCTCGACATCGCGCCCGAGGGCGTCGCCTCCTCCGTCGCCCGGGTCCTGTCGGCCCTCCGCCTCACGATCGAGGACGCGAGCGACGACGGGCTGACCGACACGGTGGGCCTGCCCGACATCCTCGGTGTCGCCGACCCCGCCAGGCTCGACCTCGTACGCTCCTGGCGGCCGCGAGCGCTCCGCGACCTCCTGCGGGTCCCGATCGGTGTCGGCGCGACCGGCAACACCGTCGTGCTCGACCTCAAGGAGTCCGCGCACGGCGGCATGGGGCCACACGGACTGGTCGTCGGCGCCACGGGTTCGGGCAAGTCCGAGATGCTCCGTACGCTCGTCAGCTCCCTCGTCATCGGCCATGGTCCTGACCGGCTCGCCCTGATGCTCGTCGACTTCAAGGGCGGTGCGACGTTCGCCGCTATGGAGCACATCCCGCACATCGCGGGCATGATCACCAACCTCCAGGACGATCTCACCCTCGTCGACCGCATGCGCGACGCGCTCTACGGCGAGATGCAGCGCCGCCAGGAGATCCTCAAGGATGCCGGCAACCTGCCCAACGTCACGGTCTACCAGGACAGCGTCGACGCCGGCGAGGACCTCGAGCCGCTGCCGCACCTGCTGGTGATCGTCGACGAGTTCTCCGAGCTGCTGACCGCCAAGCCCGACTTCGCCGAGCTGTTCGTGGCGATCGGGCGCATCGGCCGATCGATCGGCGTGCACCTGCTGCTCGCGACCCAGAAGCTCGAGATGGGCAAGATCCGCGGCCTCGAGTCGCACCTGTCCTACCGGATCAGCCTGCGGACGTTCTCCGAGGGCGAGAGCCGCGACGCGATCGGCGTACCCGATGCATTCCACCTGCCGCCGGAGCCGGGGTCGGGCTACCTCAAGGTCGACACGACGGTGTTCGACCGCTTCAAGGCCGCACTCGTGTCGTCGCCGTACGTGCCGCCGAGCGACGGGCCCAAGACGTCGGTGCCGGTCGTCCCCTACGTCGCGGTCAACGGCCTCGGTGCCTGGATCGCCGCCCAACAGGCCGCGCTCGACGATCTCGACGGCGAGATGCGCGTCGACAAGGCCACCTCCAACGCGACGGTCCTCGACGTGCTGTGCGACCAGATCACGGCGTCGGGCTCGGCGCAGGTCCGGCCGGTCTGGCTCGAGCCGCTGCCCGCCAAGCTCGCCCTCGGTGAGCTGCTCTCGCTCGACGACACATCCGACCCCACGACCTGCGTCGCGGTGCTCGGCCAGGTCGACGACCCCGGCCACCAGAGCCAGTTCCCCCTCGCATGGGACTTCACGGGCGGCGGCGCCAACCTCGTGATCTCCGGATCGCCCCAGACCGGCAAGTCGACCCTCATCCGTACGTTGATCCTGTCGATGTCGATGTCGTACGCGCCGGGCGACGTCATCTTCTACTGCATCGACTACGGCGGAGGGTCGCTCAGCGCGTTGCAGCGCGTCCCTCATGTCGCTTCGGTCGCGGCCCGGGTCGATCCCGAGCGCATCAGCCGCACCGTCAACGACGTACGCGCAGCCCTCAACCACCGCGAGGCAATGTTCCGCGAGCACGGCCTCGAGTCGATGGCCGCGTTCCGCCGCGCTCGCGCCGCCGGCACCGTGCCTGACGACGAGCCCGGTGACGTCTTCCTGATCGTCGACGGCTGGGGCACGTTCCGCGACGAGTTCGACGACCTCGACTACGCGATCGCCGACATCGCCGCCCGTGGCACCAACTTCGGCGTGCACGTCATCGTCACGGTCACCCAGAACATGCAGGTCCGCATGCGCATGCAGGGCTCCATGGGCGGCCGGCTCGAGCTCCGCATCAACGACGCGTACGACTCGGAGTTCGACCGCAAGGTCATGGAGCAGATCCCCAAGGATGCCAACGGCCGGGGCATCACCGGCACCCGCAACTCGGCGCTGCTGTTCCAGGCCGCGCTGCCGGTGCTCGAGGTGCCGGACGCATCGGCCGACGACACGGCCCAGCAGACCCTGATCGACGCCGTGCTCGCCAAGTGGGGCGACCGCAGCGTCACCAAGGTCGAGGTGCTGCCACGCCTCGTCACGCTGGCAGACCTGCCCCCGGTCGAGCTCGGCGACAAGGGCGTCCTGGTCGGCATCTCCGAGCTCAACCTCGGACCGGCCGAGATCGACATCTTCGGCGCCGACCCGCACCTGCAGGTCTACGGCGACGGCGAGACCGGCAAGTCCAACCTGCTCAAGCTGCTGATCCACAACCTGGTCTCCAGCCACACGGCGGACGAGATCGGCATCGTCGTGGTCGACTACCGCCGCTCGCTGCTCGACGTCGTCCCGGAGGACTACCTCCTGACGTACGCGACCGGCATGGAGCAGGCGGCTGCGATGGCGGCCGACGTCGCCGGCGCCATCCGCGCCCGCGTACCCGGCCCCGATGTCACGTCCGAGCAGCTGCGCAACCGTACGTGGTGGTCCGGCCTCGAGGTGTTTGTCATCGTCGACGACTACGACCTCGTCGCCACGTCCCAGGGCGATCCGCTGGCGGCACTCGTCGACCTCCTGCCGCAGGGCCGCGACCTCGGCTTCCACCTCGTGCTCGCCCGACGCACGGGCGGCATGTCGCGCGCCGTGTTCGAGCCGATGATCCAGCGCCTCATCGACCTCAGCGCACCGGGATTCATGTTCTCCGGCGACCGCCTGGAGGGCCGACTCGTGGGCGGCCACCCATCACGCAGGCTGCCCAAGGGACGGGCCATGTACGTCACCCGGGACGGCGCCACGTCGTTGGTCCAGACCGCGCGGGTCGACGATGACCAGCAGGGCAGTTGAACCGTCCACTATGAGCAAGGATGTCGCAAATCTGGTCCATGCCATATCCTGAGAAAACTGACTGACTCAAACAGGGGGTAATTCACGATGACTTCAGATCGCGTATCACTGTCCGAGGGCTATGAGGGCGCCCTCCAGCAGAACAAGAACCTCGCCACTGAAGGCGAGAACGCGCACGGCCTCTCCAAGAAGCAGCACAACCACACGGCTGACCTGCTGGGTCAGAACAAGGGTGCGCTCGCGACGCAGGCCGGCAACGGCTCGACCGCCGCGGCCAACAGCCTCTCGGCCGGTGCGCTGATGCACACCAACAACGCTGCTGGTGGCGCCGACTACCTGCGCCGCACCGCCGGCCACGAGGACACGGCGTCGCACGACCAGGCCGGCGAGTCCCGCAACGTCGAGAACTCCGCGTCCGACCTCACCGCCAAGATCAACCGGGCCTGACAGCCCCTTTCCGACTTCAAGGAGACATCATGAGTGATCAGCTTCGCGTAGACCGTGGGTCCGTCCAGCAGCACGTCGACGACACCCGCTCCAACATGGCCAACTTCCGCGAGACCGGTGAAGGTGCCGATCGCCAGCAGGCCCACCTCCAGAACCAGATGGAAGGTGGCGTCGGCTCCGACCTGCAGGCCCAGACGCGCTCGGTCAGCCGCCACCACGGCGAAGAGATCGACACCAACGTCAACAAGCTCGCCGGCAAGACCTCGGAGAACACCGACGAGTTCATCGCCAACGTCCGCAGCGCGGCCAACAAGTCGCTCAACACGATCAACTGAGGCTCGCCATGGGTGGATCCAGCGACGTCACCGGCGTCGAAGTCGGTCAGCTGCACAAGGTCGGGACCACGGTCTCGGGACGCTCGACGTCGGGTCATGCCGCGGCGAAGGGACTCAAGGAAGGCCTCGACAGCGCGTCGGGCGGCCTTGGGCACCCCATCGTCGGCACGGCTCTCACGAGCTTCGTGAACGACCACGTGCTCGACGACTCGGGCAAGCTGGGCAACCTGCTCACCGACGGTGGCCACAACGTGTCCAACGTCGCGTCGACCGCGCGCAACAGCGACGAGCAGGGCGGCGCCAACCTCGCGGCGCCGATCAGCACGACCTCTGAGGTCGGCGACCGCATCAACCGCCAGGTCTGACACCGGCTCCGGCCGGTCCGCGGACCGCAAAGTACGACACTGACGCCAACGGGACGCACGTCTCGTTGGCGTCAGTCATTCACTGGAGAAGTGGCAACGAGTCACCCTGTCGCATGCCGGGCCGACGGGGCCGAGGGCTACTACTAGACTGATCGACAGACATGCCGAACACGGGGGTATAGACATGGTCGCGCGGACTGATGGACCGTTCGAGTACTGGGAAGTCACGGGCGATGCCGTGCGTTCTGCGGCGGAGGCGCCCGGTTCCAACGCCGACGTGATCCAGTCGCTGGCCGGCGAGCTCGAGGGCGACGAGACCCGCGCCGCCAACGCGATCGAGGGCGACATCGAGGCGGGGGTCACCGCCAACACCACGGCCGCCAAGACGACTGCTCAGAACCTCGCCGCCAAGGGTCAGTACGCCGTCGGCCTGCTCAAGCAGTTCGGCGCCGACGTCGACACGTTCGACACCACGGTCAACCAGATCAACATCGACTACAAGACGCGCTACGACAACACGATCTTCGGCATGCACCACCAGCCGGAGTACCGCACCGGCGAGGAGACGATCGACTACGCCGCCGTCGCCGCCTCGATCAAGGCCGACCTGATGGCGCGCTACCACAAGGCCGAAGGCGTCATCGACGACGCCGCCGACACCATCGCGTCGATGTTCAAGCAGGGCCCCACTGACGCCAACGTCAAGGAGCTCATGATCGCCGGGCTGATCCCGCTCAGCGCTGCGAGCGTGTTCCCGGGCGTCACGCTGACGGACTCCGAGAAGCAGCAGGCGCTCGCCAACACGATCAAGGGCATGACGCCGGAGCAACAGGCGCAGTACGTCAAGGACCACAAGGAGATCGACGCCAAGACCGCTGAGGTCATCTCCCCCGAGGCCCAGAAGATCCTCGCCAGCGACGTCGCCGACGACATCAAGAACAAGACGATCGACGCCGAGTCCGTACGCATCCTGGGCCTGATGCAGAACTCGGCGCCGTTTGCGCACGCGTTCTACAGCCAGGTCACACCCGATCAGATGACCGGCGCGATCGAGAAGCTCTCGAGCGAGGCCTACCCCAACGGCCCGTTCCACGCCGGCGTCGGCAGCACGGGCGCCGATCCGCTCGACAAGGGCAAGATCGACCTCTACAAGAACTTCCTCTCCGCGGCCGGCGGAACCCTCGCGACGTACTCCAAGGGCACCGGCGAGTACGCACCGCCCGCCGACGCCGGGATCACGTGGGGCAAGGCGATCACCGACGAGGACCACCCCCAGAACGCCGGCGCGCTCAGCCTGCTGCTGCGCGAGGGTGGCGAGAACCACGAGTTCGACGGCAAGTTCCTGTCCGACGTCGCCGACACCGTCTACACGTACGAACGCGACCACGAGGACGACCAGCCGTGGGGCTCGCGCGGCTCGCAGGTCATCGACCCCGACGCCAAGATCGGCAACAACGACGACAACATCTGGGGCGTCCGCAGTTTCGACGCCATGGCGAACGTCCTCGGCGCGATGAAGGAGAGCCCCGACGCGGCACAGATGTTCTTCGCCGACGGCTACCCGGACGGCGACACCTCCAAGGACAACAGCCGCCTCGAGTACCTCCTCACCGAGCGGTCGTTCAGCAAGGACCTGGCCGACTGGAAGTCCGGCGACGAGGGCGACGGGCTGGGCCTGGCGCTCGAGGCGGCGACGATCGGCCACGACACGCGCAACCAGCTCGGCGCCGACCTCGCCTCCGACGCGTTCACGATCATCGCCGAGAAGAGCGGCAGCGGCGACTCGGGCTGGAGCCCGGTCGACGGCAAGTGGCACACCTGGCCGGGCCTGACCGACAGCCTCGGCACGATCGCTGCGGGCTACGTCGGCGACATCTACGACACGATCGACAACAACCCGCCCGGCGACGGCCCGCACCTGCAGATCTCGCAGGAGAACCTCGACAAGCTGCTCGGCGAGATCGGGCGCGGCGAGGACAAGAGCGGCATCGAGACGCTCACCGCGGCGGCCGTCATGGAGGGCAACAACCGCATCGGCGAGCACATCCGCGACTGGCAGGAGGACCACCCCGGCGAGCCGCTCACGATGGAGGCGTTGTCCAAGTCTGGCCTGGGCAGCCTGCTCGAGGGCCGGGGCTCGACCAACGGCGAGATCCTCAAGCACCTGCTCGACAAGTCCGTGCTCGTCGACGTCGACGACGAGAAGCTGGCCGAGACCCGCGCGGCCTATGTTGCCAAGGCGTTCGACATCGCCACGAGCTTCGCTCCCGGCGCGGACAAGGTCTTGAGCGCGACCGCGAGCGAGGTCAGCAAGACCACCTACGACACGCTCAGCGGCGAGGCGCTCAGCCTGCTCGGCGACAAGGTCAGTGCGGCGCCGGACGCCCTCTCGACGAAGTACACCGAGGACCAGACCAAGGCACTGCCCAACCAGATCGAGTACGGGCTGGTCAACCAGCTGCACCAGAGTGGCTACCTCGGCAAGCAGGGCGACTACGCGGGCATACCCGACTCGTTGCTGACCGGGCCCGAGGGGCACCAGACCATCCGCCCCGATCTCTACGATGCCGACGGCATCGAGAAGTTCGACACCAAGGGCCTCACCGCCGCGCAGGTGGCACAGATCAAGGAGGACTGGCGCACCTGGCAGGAGAGCGATCCTCGCGCGTTCTCCGAGACGCTCAGCGCCTCGGTCCTCAACGGATTCGATCGCGCGGTCCGCGAGTGACCCTGCACCCCCGCCTGATCCACAGCCTGCGGACCGCTGCAGTCGTGCTGGTCATCGGCACGGGTCTCGCCGCCTGCGACGGTGGCTCGGACGGCCCCAAGCCGCCGATCGACTCGACGCTCGTCGACGGCAAGGTCTGTGGCCTGTTCGACCCGGATCTCGTGAAGTCCGTCATCGGGCACGACGAGATCAAGGTTCGCGGCACCGGCATCGGGGACGTCACCAAACGGACGGACGACACGATCGACTGCGACGTCGTCGATGACCGACGAGTCGCGTCCACGATCCAGGTGATCGTCGCAGAGCAACCTGACGCGAGCGATCACGCGTCGACCGAGACGATGCTCACGAACGAGCTGGCGGGCAAGACCGACTGCTCGCAGCCCGCCAGCATCACCGAGCTCGGTCCGGGCTACGTCTGCACACGGGAGGACGGCCAGGTCCAGCTGAACGTCCTGCTCCCCAAGCGGCTGGTGCGGCTCTCCTATCAGCCCGGCCCCGATGCCAAGGGCGACGCCACCGCGACCGCGGTCAAGCTGGTCAAGGACGTCGACGCCAACATCGACGCGTACGACAAGAAGCACGCTGGCTGACGTCGGCCGCCGTTCGCGGAGGTCGATAGGGTCGACGGTGTGATCACCGGCTTCGACCTCGACATGACGCTCATCGACTCCCGACCGGGCATCAAGGCGGTGTACGACCAGCTCGTCGTCGAGTCCGGCGCCCACATCGACACCGACCTCGTCGTGTCGCGGCTCGGCCCGCCTGTCGAGTGGGAGCTCGAGCACTGGCTGCCCGAGCCCGAGGTCAAGCACTGGGCCGACCGCTACCGCGAGCTCTACCCTCTGATCGCGCTGGACCTCGTCGAGGCGCTGCCGGGTGCGCACGACGCGGTCGAGGCCGCCAACAAGGTCGGCCGGACGCTCCTGCTCACCGCCAAGCACGCGCCCAACGCCCGAATGCACGTCGACCGCCTCGGACTGCCCGTCGGCGAGGTCTACGGCGGCGCGTGGCGCGAGGCCAAGGGCGTCGTGCTGCGTGAGCAGGGCGCCACGACGTACGTCGGCGACCACGTGCACGACATGGACGCGGCGCGCTTCGCCGGCGTCGTCGGCGTCGGGGTCACGACCGGGCCCAGCACCGCCGACGACCTGCGCGACGCCGGCGCCGACACCGTCCTGACGTCGCTCGAGGACTTCCCGGGCTGGCTCGACCGCCGCTGACCTGCGGCAATGTGTGACAGGGCAGACAGTCGCGCATTCGGAGTTTGACTTGTTTTAACCCGCCTGCGGACGGATACTTAAGTTACTACCCAGTAGCAAGCTGACCATGTGCAGCGCGTACCCCCAAAGGATTGCTGGCATGAGCCACTACAAGAGCAACCTCCGTGACGTCGAGTTCAACATGTTCGAGCTCTTCAACCGGCAGGACGTCCTCGGCACCGGACCCTTCGAGGAAGTCGACGCCGACACCGCGAAGAGCATCCTGACCGAGATCGACCGCATCGCGCGCGAGGACCTCGCCGCATCGTTCGAGGACGCCGACCGCAACCCGCCGGTCTACGACCCGGCCGCCAAGACCGTGACGATGAACCCGGCCTTCGCCAAGTCCTACAAGGCCTGGATGGACGCCGAGTGGTGGCGCCTGCAGATCCCCGAGGAGCTCGGCGGACAGGTCGCACCGGCCTCCCTGATCTGGGGCAGCGCCGAGTTCGTGCTGGGTGCCAACCCCGCCATCTGGATGTACGCCTGCGGTCCCGCGTTCGCACGCATCGTGTTCGAGAACGGCATCGACCGCGACAAGACGATCGCGCGTCACATGGTCGATCGCAGCTGGGGCGCCACGATGGTGCTGACCGAGCCTGACGCGGGCTCCGACGTCGGCGCCGGCCGCACCAAGGCGTTCCCCAACGAGGACGGCTCGTGGAACATCGAGGGCGTCAAGCGCTTCATCACCTCGGGCGAGCACGACATGGCCGAGAACATCATGCACCTGGTCCTCGCCCGCCCCGTGGGCGTCGAGGGCGTCGGTGGCCCCGGCACCAAGGGGCTCAGCCTGTTCCTCGTGCCCAAGTTCCACTTCGACCACGAGACCGGCGAGCTCACGGGCGAGCGCAACGGCGCCTACGTCACGAACGTCGAGAAGAAGATGGGCCTCAAGGTCTCCACGACGTGCGAGGTGACGTTCGGCGACGGCGCACCGGCGCAGGGCTGGCTGCTCGGCGAGGTGCACGACGGCATCAACCAGATGTTCCGCGTCATCGAGAACGCCCGCATGTTCGTGGGCCTCAAGGCCGCTTCCACGCTGTCGAGCGGCTACCTCAACGCGCTCGAGTACGCCAAGGAGCGCGTCCAGGGCGCCGATCTCACGCAGGCCTCCGACAAGGCCGCGCCTCGCGTCACGATCACGCACCACCCCGACGTCCGCCGTTCGCTGATGACCCAGAAGGCGTACGCCGAGGGCCTCCGCTCGCTCGCGATGTACACGTCGACGTGGCAGGACGACGTCATCATCAAGCAGGCCGCCGGCGAGGACGCCTCGCTGTCCGAGTCGATCAACGACCTGCTGCTGCCGCTCGTCAAGGGCTACGGCTCGGAGCGCTCCTGGGTGCTGCTCGGCACGGAGTCGCTGCAGACGTTCGGCGGATCGGGCTTCCTCCAGGACTACCCCGTCGAGCAGTACGTCCGTGACGCCAAGATCGACACGCTCTACGAGGGCACGACGGCGATCCAGGGCCAGGACCTGTTCTTCCGCAAGATCGTGAAGGACAAGGGTGTCGCACTGGGCTACCTGTCCGAGCAGGTCAACGCGTTCGCCGAGGGCGACGCCGGCAACGGCCGCCTCAAGGTCGAGCGCGAGCTGCTCAAGCAGGGCCTCGACGACGCGACGGCGATCATCGGCGCGGTGTTCACCGATCTCATGTCGTCGAACCCCGCGGACGAGAAGGGTGACCTCAAGAACATCTACAAGGTCGGCCTCAACACGACGCGTCTCGTCTACGTCCTCGGTGACCTGACGGTCGCGTGGCTGCTGCTGCGTGGCGCCGAGGTTGCGCTCGAGAAGCTGGGCGGCGAGGTCTCGGCCTCGGACAAGAGCTTCTACGAGGGCAAGGTCGCCGCGGCGCAGTTCTTCGCCCGCAACGTGCTGCCGCAGCTCGCCGGCGAGCGCGCGATCGCCGAGAACATCGACGGTTCGCTCATGGAGCTCGACGAGTCCGCGTTCTGATTCTGCGTTGAGACCAAGCGAAGGGCCCTCACCGTCACGGTGGGGGCCCTTCGTCTGACCATTTGATTAGTGCACTAATCATTCGTACACTTGGCGCATGGACGACACCAATCCGCTCGCGCTCGAGGAGCAGGTCTGCTTCGCGCTGGCCGTGGCCTCCCGCAGCGTCATCGCGAGCTATCGCACCGTGCTCGAGCCGCTGGGCCTCACGCATCCGCAGTACCTCACGATGCTGGCGCTCTGGGAGCACGGGACGCTCAGCGTCAAGGCGCTCGGCGAGCTGCTGCACCTCGAGCCCGCGACCGTCTCGCCGCTCGTCAAGCGCCTCGAGCAGGCCGAGCTCGTGACGCGTACGCGCTCCAGCACCGACGAGCGGCAGATCGAGGTCGCCCTGACGGCGACGGGTCGTGCCTTGCGCCGCAACGCCCTGAAGGTGCCGACGACGATGCTGGCGCGCTTCGGCATGACCGTCGACGACCTGCGGGCCACCAACGCCGTGCTCCACCGCATCATCGACGCGGCAGAGGCGGTGCCGGCATGACCGCCCGCACCACCGAGGCCGTCGCCCTCGACCGCGTACGCCGAAGGGTCGCGGCGATCGGGTTCCTCGCCGTCACGATCCACGGCGTCCTGGGACTGATCGGCGTCTCGTACGTCCTGCTGGACCAGGGCCGGCGATCCGATGCCGGTCTGCTGACCTTCATGTCGGGCGTCGTCGCCCTCATCGTCTGTGCCGCGACCCGCGCGATCCTCGGCGCCCGGCCGTTCTCGCTCGTGTGGTCGGCCGTCGCGCTGGTCCCGACGGCCGCGGCGTACGTGCTGCTGTTCTGACCTGTGACACGACGAGGCCCCCGTGACCAGTCGGTCGCGGGGGCCTCGTGCGTACGGCTACCAGTTGAAGAGCGAGTCAACCATCGTGTAGGGCGCGAAGTCGCTCGAAAGAATCGTGAACATGACCAGCGCGCCGCCGGCGAGGGCGACGTCCTTGTTGAACTGGACCATCTCCATCATCTTGTTGGTCGCGTCCGTCTCCTTCCAGAACGCGTGCATCATGACGGCCGTGATGAGCAGCTGGATGGCGAGACCCAGCGCACCGATGTCACCCCAGATGCCGAGCGCGATCGACACGCCGCCGAGGATGAAGGTGACGCCACTGATCTGGACCATGAGCTTGGCGTTCGACACGCCACGTGACTCCGCGTAGCCGGCCATCGCCGCTGTCTGCGTCAGGTGGCCGATTCCGGATCCGATGACCAGGTACGCGAACAAGATGCGTCCGATGAGGAAGATTTCGTCCATGAGGTGCCTCTCAGGTGATTGAGTCGTCAATCGGGCAGTCTGGCCCTCCCTCGTGCGACGCGTCAAGCAACGCAGCACGGGCCCGACGTCCCTCCAGGCGCCGGACCCTGCCACCGCTGAGCTCCCGTGTCAGCGGAGGACTGCGTGCTTCTTGACGATCGGGAGCTTCTCCCAGATCTTGCCGAAGCCGAGCGTACGACCCGCGCCGGCGAGGGCAAGCACGCCGAGAACCATCGCGTAGATCAGGTGGTCATCGAGGAAGATGTTGTTGTCGGGCGGCAGGACGGCGGTCCACATCAGGACCAGGAGCAGCGCGCCGGCGGCAGCGGCAGCCCGGACGGCCACACCCAGGATCAGCGCGGCGCCGATGCCGAGCAGGCCGAGCATGAAGAGCCAATCGGCCCAAGCCTGTCCGGCGAAGCCCTGGTACATGTCAGAGAACGGGCCCTTGGTGGCGTGGCCCAGGAAGCCGCTCGTGGGGCTGCCCCCGTTGACCCAGGCATCCGCAGAAGCCGTCTCGTGGCCGAGTCCGAACGTCTTGTCGAGGAAGGGCCACAGGAACGTCCAGCCCATGGCGAGTCGGATCACGCCGAGCAGCAGCGACATCGGTGCCGTCCGCTCCGCGGTGACGGGGATGGTTCGTGCGTGATTGGCGGCAAAGGTCGCGGTCATGCTGACTCCTCGGTTGGGTGGTGCATTGCCTTCAGCATCCCGGGCGGTTGCCGTGCGGGTCAGGGCCATGCGTCCGCAAGGGATGGGCCCTAGGTCCATCCCTCCGGCCGTCCCGCACGCGAGGACCAAGGTCCCGAGTGCCAGGGCAGCTCGCCCATGGGCGCGGATGCCTGCAAGTGAGAGCGTGGGAGCAGGACCGCACAGGTTCGACCCAGACCGAACGAGAGGGAGCTCTCATGACGACACGGAACGACGACCCCACGACCGGCTCACTGTCCACACTGTCCACACTGTCGGAGAAGGAGTGCCGTGAGCTGCTCGGGACGACGACGGTCGGACACATCGCGTTCGTCGATCGGGACGGGCAGCAACTCATACCGGCGAACTTCGCCGTCCTCGACGGCGTGATCTACCTCCGAACCGCCCCTGGGAGCATTCTTTCGCAGCTCGCCAGCGGTCACCCGGACGTGGCATTCGGCATCAACCACCACGATGTGTTCCGCACCGGGTGGAACGTCACGGTGCGCGGCACCGCGGTGGGGGTCGAGGATCGCGCCACGATCAACGTGGTCCTCGGCCACAAGCGGCTCCGGCCGTGGGCCGGCGGCGTCCGGCCACTCATCATCCGGGTCACGCCGAGCTCGATGGCCGGCAGGCGTGTCAGCGGCAACACCGCCTGATCACGACGCCGCGGCTCCTCCAGGTCGGGCCGGCACGACACCCAGCTGTTCGGCGATGTGTCGCGCCCACTCGTCGACCTGGTCCCAGTCACGATGGTCGCCAGGCAGGGCATGGACAGCCGTGGCCGCGGCACGCTCGATCCAGTTGAGCCGGGACGTGTCGAGCCGGCCGCCGAACACCTTGTGCTCGATGGCCTGCCCGGACGTGACCATCGCATTCGCCGAGATGATCTGGGCGTTCTCGCTCTCGATCTCGGATATCGGCCCGGTACTGAAGAGCCAGAGGTCGAACAACGCGGCATCCTTGACGTACGAGAGGGCTCGCGCCGCGGAGTGCATCCAATGGCCGAAGTAGATCGCGCTGCCGAGGACGACGGCGTCTGCGCCGTCGAGCGTCCGCAGGTCGCTGAGGTCCGACCGGACGACAGTCCAGCCTTCGGGAAGTACCTCGGCGAGCGTGGTCGCGAGACGATCGGCGATCTCGCAGGTGCCGCCATGGCGGCTGGCGGCGGCAACGACGAGTGAGCGACAGGCCTGCATGTCAGGCTCCCTGATAGTCGGATGGAACGATCGCGACCGGGCAGCCGGCCCGCCGCAGCACCTGCATCGCGAGGGGGCGCGTCAGGGCGAACGAGACATTCTTGGAGTGCGGCCGGCCCACGACGATGAGCTCCGCGTGCGCGCTCGCGGCGACGATCGCCGACTCGGTCCCGTCGACCACGAACGCTCGGATCACGCGCACGTGCGGATAGGTCTCGGACCATCCTGCAAGGACCTCCGCGATGTTGGCCCTGATCGCCTCGGCGTCGGCCGCCAACGTCGCAGGAGGCGTCGCGTGAAGGACGTGCAGCTCGTGCCTTCGGGCGCTGGCCTGCTCGAACGCGTACGTCAGTGGCCCGGCCGCGGACGTGCCACCGTCGAGGGTCACGACGACACCACCGTTCGGCGTGGCCGGGTAGGCGACCTCGGGCACGACCACGACGGGACATGGAGCGTGGCTGGCCATGTGTCGGGCGACTCCGCCACCGAGCATGCGGTCGTACCAGGGGATGTCGTCGGCTCCGATGACGAGGAGCTGCGCACCCGACGCCGCCTCCTGGAGCGCGTCGACGGCGCTGGCGATCGACAGCACGAAGGTCACCGGCGGCAGCGCGACCTCCTGGTCGAGGAACTCCCGCGCGTCGTCGAGGACCTTCTGGCCCGCCGCCTTGATGCCGTCGAGCTCGACCGGACCCAGGTAGGGATACACGGCTTGGACGGGGATGCTGGCTGCGTGCACGACTCGCATCTTTGCGCCGCTACGGAGCGCTTCCCGGAGCGCGAACCGCAAGGCGGTCGGCTGCTTGTCGGCGAGCCCGATGATGACTGGGCTTTTCACACTGTTCATGGCGACTCCCGCTCGGCTTGTCCTTCCACGATCGCTTCTCGGGCCGCTCAGCGGCATGGGCCACCGTCCACGGTCCGGAGGACCTAGGTCCTCGCCCCCTTCGGGCGTAGTGTGACGAGACATCGACCGGGAGGGTCATGACCGACGAACGCGCGACCGGGCCGACACTCGATTTCGAGGCCGTTCTCGCCCAGTTCGTCGAGCGCGCGGAGAAGCTCATCGCCTCCCAGGCACGCATGCGCGACCTGATCAGGGTCAACAACGACCTGACCAGCAAGCTCGACCTGCCGACGGTCCTGCACCGCATCGTCGAGATCGGCATGGAGCTGCTGAACGCCCGCTACGCCGCGATGGGCGTCATCGGCGACGAACGGCGCCTCGAGCAGTTCATCCACATCGGGATGGACCCCGACGTGGTCACCCAGATCGACCACCTCCCCGAGGGAAAGGGCCTCCTGGGCGCGCTGATCGACGACCCGCACCCCGTGCGACTGCTGAAGATCAGCGACGACGGTCGATCGAGTGGCTTCCCCGCGCATCACCCGCCAATGGAGAACTTCCTAGGCGTGCCGATCCGCGTACGCGACGAGGTCTACGGCAACCTCTACCTGACGGACAGCCTCAACGGCGCCTTCTCGGCCGAGGACGAGGAGCTCGCGCAGGCGCTGGCTGCGACCGCGGGCATAGCGATCGAGAACGCCCGCCTGTTCGACGACTCGGCCTATCGCGAGCGGTGGTCGTCGGCTCTGGCGGACACCGCCCGCCGGCTCATGCGCGACGAGGAGGAAGAAGAACACCTCGGCGTCATCGTCGAGCAGGTCCGGAAGCTCGCCGAGGCGGATCTGGTCAGCATCGGCCGGATCACCCAGTCCGGTGATGAGATCTTCGTCGATCGCGCGTCGGGGATCGGCGCGGACGACCTGGCGGCGATGTCCTTCCCGGTCGCAGGGACGTTCGCCGGCGATGCCATCGCTTCTGGCGAGCCGATCCTGGTCAGCGAGTCGAACGAGTTCGCGCCCCACGGCTTCGCCCAGCACGCCCTGCTCGGCAACTCGGTGGTCATCCCGTTCGCCCATGGTGACGTCGCGGCGGGCGTGCTCACGCTCTCGCGGTCAGTCGGCCGCCCTCCGTTCAGTGCCCGCGACCTCGACATGGGTTCGTCGTTCGCCAGCCACATCAGCGTCGCGATCGACCGGGCCGAGTCGCGGCGCGGACGCCGCCGCGTCGAGCTGCTGGAGGACCGCAGCCGCATCGCCCGCGACCTCCACGACCACGTGATCCAACGGCTCTTCGGGACCGGCCTCAGCCTCCAGGCCGCGGCTGCCGCGGCCGATCCCGAGACCGCTGCGCGCATCACGGCCCAGATCACCGAGATCGACAATGCCATCGCCCAGATCCGGCAGAGCATCTTCGCGATGCAACGCGACCCCGAGACGACCACGGTGAGCCTTCGCGCCCGGATCCTCGAGATCGTCGATCGGGTGTCCGACCAGCTCACGAGCCGGCCCCGCGTCACGTTCCTCGGCCCGGTCGACCTGATGGTCTCTGGCGACCTCACCGACGACGTGGCCGCCGTGGTGACCGAGTCACTCGCCAACGCCGTACGCCATGCCGGCACGGCTCAGGTCGCGGTCACCATCGCCGCGGTGTCGGGCGAGATCAGCATCGAGGTCGTCGATGACGGCGTGGGGCCGGGGTCGTCCCCACGGCTCAGCGGCCTGTCCAACCTCCGGCAGCGGGCCGAGGCCCGCGGCGGTGAGTTCGAGATCCACGAGGCCACCGGCGGCGGCACCCGGGTGTCGTGGATCGTCCCGACCTGAGCCTCAGCGGTCGTCGAGCAGCTTGCTGGCGAACACCGCTGCCTGCGTACGCCGCTCCAGACCCAGCTTCGACAACACGTTGGACATGTAGTTCTTGATCGTCTTCTCGGCGAGGAACAACCGCTCGCCGATCTGCCGGTTGGTGAGGCCTTCGGCCACGAGCTCGAGGATGCGCCGCTCCTGGGCGGTCAGGCTCTTGAGCTCATCGGGCTCTTGCGGAGCTCCGTCACGGAGTCGCTCCATGACCTTGGCCGTGACGCTCGGGTCGAGCAGCGATCCCCCAGCTGCCACGTGGCGGACTGCGGCGATCAGGTCCTGGCCCGTGACCTGCTTGAGGACGTATCCGGCGGCGCCGGCCATGATCGCGGCGAAGAGCGCCTCATCGTCGTCGAACGACGTGAGGATGATCGCCCGGACCTCAGGATGCGCCGAGCTGATCTGGCGGCACACCTCGATGCCACTGCCATCCGGCAGCCGCGCGTCGAGCACGGCGACGTCAGGCGAGAGTGCCGGAATGCGGGCCAGCGCGGCAGCGGCCGTCCCGGCTTCACCGATCACCTCGATGTCGCCACTGCTCTCGAGCAGCTGCCGCAGCCCCGTGCGTACGACCTCGTGATCATCCAGCAAGAAGACGCGGATCGTCATCGGGTCTCCTCGTGGGTGGCGGTCACCTCAGTATTGACGTGCCGTGAGTGGGTGTCGAGGGCCCAAGGTCCCGCGTCCCAATGAGCTTGCTCAGACCTCGAAGACCAGGCGAGCCGCGACGCTGCCGGACAGCAGCTCGGCGATCGCCTCGTTGACCTGGTCGAGCTTGCGGCCCTCGGCGATGACCCGCGTGCGACCGCGCGCGTGCAGCGCGAAGACCTCCGTCAGGTCCTGGCGCGTGCCCACGATCGAACCGATGATCTCGATGCCCTTGAGCACCGTGTCGAAGATGGGGATGCTCATCGTGCCGTCAGCAGGGAGGGCCACGCAGACCAGCCGGCCGCCGCGATTGAGCGACGCGAAGGCCTGCTCGAAGGCCGACGGCGACACGGCGTACGCGAGGGCGACATCGGCGCCACCCAGAGCGGCGATGGCCGCCGCGGGATCCTCCTTCGCCGCGTTGACGACGTGGTCGGCACCGAGTGCCGTGGCCAGCTCGAGCTTCTCGTCGTCGATGTCGACCGCGATCACGACCGCGCCGACCAGGCGCGCGTACTGGACAGCCAGGTGGCCGAGGCCGCCGATGCCGAAGACCGCGATGATCTCGCCGGGCTGCACGTGGGCGACCTTGATCGACTTGAACGCCGTGACCCCCGCGCAGCTGAGCGGCGCGGCGTCGAAGGGCTCGACGCCGTCCGGCACCGACACGGCGAAGTTGGCGTCGACGATGGCGTACTCGGCGAACGCGCCGTCGATCGAGTAGCCGCTGTTGAGCTGGCTCTCGCACAGCGTCTCGCGACCGTCGATGCAGTAGCGGCAGTGCCCGCAGGCGTGGCCGAGCCAGGCGATCGAGACGCGATCGCCGACCACGTGAGCCGTGACCTGCGCGCCGACCTTCTCGACGATGCCCACACCCTCGTGGCCCGGGACGAACGGCGGCGTCGGCTTGACCGGCCAGTCGCCCTGCGCGGCGTGGATGTCGGTGTGGCACAGCCCGCACGCCTCGATGCGTACGAGAACCTCACCGACTCCCGGTTGAGGTACGGGGCGTTCCTGGATCTCGAGGGGCTGACCCAGGGCGGTGACGACGGCGGCTCTCATGACGACTCCTCGTGAAGTGGAAGGGGATGCTCCCACCTCAGCCGACAGGACCCGCCGGCCGTAGGGCACGTTCGCCCCGAAGTGCGGGACCTAGGTCCCTCGCGCGTCAGTCCACATGTTCTGAGTGTTGGCCCGGGCTCGTGGCAGCGACAGGGTCCGCGTGCCCGGTGACCTGGGACAAGCCGTGACGATGCAACGCTCGTCAAGGCGCGGTCAGGGCGGCGCCGTGTGGCAAGGTGGCTGCGTGAAACCGGTCAATCCGCTCTGGTACCTGGCGGCGTTCCTCTTCGCACTGGGCAGCGTGATGATCGCGACCGTCGTTGCGGCCGGCGCATGGGACCCCGTTCGCGAGGTCACCGTCACGCCGACAACGGTTCGTGCCGATGCCCAGGGCAAGACCCTCGTGGTGTTCACCGACATCCTGCAGCCCGAGCGCAACGTCACGTGCCGCGCCACCGGCCGCGACAAGAAGCCGGTCGGCATCCCCCGCGCCGCGCTCGACATCAAGGTCGACAACGAGGGCAACCAGTGGCACCTGATCGGCCTGCTCGACGCGGGTGCGAACGGCGTGCGCGTGCAGTGCACCCCGCGCGACCGGCGGGTCGACAACGCGTCGTACGCCTGGGCCACGGTGACCGGTTTCGAGACCCGCGCCAACAACGCCAAGGGCATCGGCATCCTCGGACTCACGGTGGCCGTGGTGTTCGCGGGGTATGTCTTCTGGTGTCGTCGCCAACAGCGTCAGGAGACCGCCCGTGAACCTGCTTGACACCTACGTCCGCGGGTGGCACGAGTCCGCTGAGTCGATCGTGGCGCTGGCGGCCGAGCTCGACGCCGCCGACTGGGCGCGCCAGACCGACTGCACCGAGTGGACCGTCAAGGACGTGCTGGCGCACCTCGCTCATCTCGAGTCGGAGCTGTGCCGCTCTGAGCAGAGCACGTACGACAGCACTGGCGGGTCGGACGTCGTGTCGGCCTACACCGCGCTCGGCGTCGAGGCGCGCCGCGACCGCACGCCCGCCGAGCTCGTCGAGGAGTTCGCCGCGGCCGTCGACCTGCGCGCGGCCCGGCTCGCCGACCTGCCCGACGACCCTGCTGCCCCCGCGCCGGTGACCCCCGGCGGGGTCGCCTGGAGCTGGGACACGCTGCTGCGCAACCGCTCGGTCGACGTCTGGGTCCACGAGCAGGACATCCGCCGCGCGACCGGACGTCCGGGAGGCCTCGACAGCACCGGGGCACACGTCGCCGTCATGACGTTCTCGTTCGCGATGCCGTTCGTCCTGGGCAAGAAGGTCAGGCCGCCGGCAACGTCGACCGTGCGCTGGAACGTGACCGGTGAGACGCCGCTCGAGCTCGTCGTGCGGATCGGCGAGGACGGCAGGGCCAGTGCGATCGAGACGCTCGACGAGCCCTCGGCGACGCTGACGATGTCGACCGAGACCTTCACGGTGCTGACCGCGGGACGCCGCGCACCCGACCAGGTCGACGTCGCGGTCGAGGGCGACGAGGAGCTCGCCCGGGCGACCCTCGGTGCCATGGCAATCATGTCCTGACTGGGGAACCGTCCTCTACGCTGGCGCGATGAGCTGGAGCACGCACGACATCCCTGACCTCACCGGCAAACGAGCCGTGATCACGGGAGTGACCGGCGGGCTGGGCCTGCACACCGCGATCGGCCTGGGCCGCGCCGGCGCCGAGCTCGTCGTGACGGCTCGCGACGAGCGCAAGGCCGAGACCGCCCTGGCCCGGATCGCCGACAAGGCACCGGGTGCCCTCGTCGAGGTCGTCTCGCTCGACCTCGCGGACCTCGCCGACATACGCCGAGCAGCCGCCGAGATCGCGAAGACGTACGAGCGGGTCGACATCCTCGTCAACAACGCCGGGATCATGGTGCCGCCGCGCTACTCGACCACGGCAGACGGGTTCGAGCTGCAGATCGGCACCAACCACATCGGTCACTTCGCCTGGACCGCCGCCCTGTGGCCGGTGCTGCGCGACAGCGCCGCCCGCATCGTCTCGGTCGCCTCACTGGCGCACACGGCGGTCGGCAGCATCGACCTGACCTCGCTCACGCCGGAGGGTTCGCCCCAGCCTTATCGCCGCTGGCAGTCGTACGGGCAGTCCAAGCTCGCCAACCTGCTCTTCGCCCTCGAGCTGGACCGGCGCGCCAAGGCCGCCGGCATCGACGTGGTGAGCGTCGGCGCCCACCCCGGCTATGCCGCCACCAACATCACGAAGACCGGGCCGGCGAGCAGTGGTCTGTCGTTGCCCGGCATGGGCATGCACCAGGTCAGCCGGATCCTCGCGCAGTCCGCCGCGGCGGGCGCCATGCCGCTGTTGATGGCGGCGACGGATCCGGGCCTCAGCGGTGGCGAGTACGTCGGACCGTCCGGGATCCGCGGGCTGCGCGGCCGGCCCAAGGTCGTGACGCCGAGCCGGGCGGCGCGGGACGCGGAGCTCGCCAGCGACCTGTGGTCGGCGTCCGAGTCGGCCATCGGAGCGACGTTCGAGGTCTGACGCCGAACCGCTCTGCGATGCCGGGCGAAATCGCGGATCTCCCTGGAATCAAGGCGATGTGGGATCGCCCACATGCACCCCGTCCCCGCGTGCCTTCCGCGCCAGGTTGACGTAACGTCGAATGCCTGATGATCCGAGATATGACGCACAGCGACTTTGACAGCATCGTCCACCTCAACCAGAACGCCCTCGAGGGCGTCGGTCCACTCGACAACGAGAGCCTCTCGCTCCTCGTCAAGATGTCCGACCAGGCCCTCGTCGCCGAGGACTCCGGCGACATCGCCGGCTTCGTCATCACGTTGCCCCCGGGCGCCGAGTACGACTCGAGCCGCTATCGCTGGTTCGAGGACAAGCTCGTCGACGACTACGTCTACCTGGACCGCATCGTGGTCTCCGGCGACCACCGCCGCAAGGGCGTGGCCTCCAAGCTCTACGAAGAGATCGAGGGTGACACCCCGGTCGCGCTCGAGGTCTACGAGACCAACGACGTGTCTCTCGCATTCCACGAGAGCCGCGGCTTCGAAGAGGTCGGCGCGTTGACGCACGACGGCAAGACCAACCTCATGCTGGTCCGCGAGCCCGACGGGGCCTGATTCACCGATATCCCCACGACGTGGCGGGCCATCAACCGGAAGCCGGTTGGTGGCCCGCTTTGTGGTTGATCTTCCGCCAATTCTCGGCGGCGCACCGGGTGCGAGCCCTACTGTGATCGGCATGTCCATCAACGAGCCTCCCCCGCCCCAGCGCGGGCTCACCGGCGCCGAGCGCGGCCCCGACCTCACGGACCTCGAGCACCAGGTCGCCGACGCCCGTTCCGTGCCGCAGAAGCTGCTCGCGGCCGCCAACCCGAAGAACTACTTCGGCATGGTCAAGGAGTACCCGGCCGGGATCAAGCAGTTCCTCTGGCTGTGCCTCGGCATCCTCTACCCGTTCTGGCTCCTCGGCGTTGTGATCGCCTGGCCGGTCATCATCGTCCTGAAGGCCGTCGGATGGGTCCTGTTCCAGATCTGGTGGTTCTGCACCGGGTGGTTCTGGAAGCGTCTTGGTGGCGAGAAGCCGTCCAAGGAACGCCGCGCCGAGATCGACCAGGAGCGCGCGGCCAAGCTCGCGGACAGCAACGCCCAGCAGTACGAATGAGACTGCTGCCGAGGCGTCGCTCCGGGGCGACGCTGTCGGTCACACCTGACCGTCCGTTCCTGCCGACAGAGTCGATCACGGCAACCGTGACCCTCGACGAGCCGCTCGACGACGTCACCGATGCGCAGATCGAGATCGGCTACGTCAACACGTACACGTACGAATGGGCGCGCAACAGCACCACCGACCTGGTCGGCCCGACGAGCGCCGGCGGCCGCAGCGACGCCAAGGACTGGGTCTCTGCGGGCGACGCACCGATCGTGTTCGCCGGCGGCACCCTTGCGGCCGGGACGCACACCGCGACCGTACGGCTGCCGTCGTGGTCGCCCGGCACCTCCGACCCCGCCATCGCCTGGCGGGCCCGGCTCAAGGTCGAGCGCAAGGGCAAGTCACCCGAGGCCGAGGCACCGTTCACGGTGGTCGTGCCGGCACCGGACCCGCTCCCGACCGAGACGCGGCTCGTGCAGGGCGAGCGGGCGATGGCCAACAGCATCCGGTTCGAGATCGTCACGGATGCACTCGCGTACCGCGCCGGGTCGGTCGTACGCGGCACGATCTCGGTGACGCCGACCGAGCCGGTCACGAAGTCGGCGACTGCCGACGTACGTTTCTACCGCCCGCAGGTCTCGCACCCGCTCGAGAAGCCGCCGTCGCCCGTCATCGAGTGGTTCAGCCGGCCGCACGTCACGGTGGCCAAGGACCTCATGCTGGCGCAGGGCGTCACGACTGAGATCCCTTTCGAGCTCACGCTGCCCGCCGATGCCTCACCAACCGTCGAGGCGGTGCACAACTCGATCCACTGGTGGGTCCTCGCGACGATCACGTACGCCGGCATGACCGGCGCGATCGAGCGAGCGCGCCGGGAGATCGTCGTCTACAACGCCTGAGCGCGCCACTCCTCGGCGAGGAGCGCGTAGACATAGCCGTCCTGCCAGCCGTGGTCGCGGTGCAGCGAGTCCTTGACGTTGTGAGCCTCGCGGCGCATCCCGAGCCGCTCCATCAGGCGCCACGACGGCTCGTTGGCCGTGAAGCACATGGCCACGACCCGGCGCAGCCCGAGGTCCTCGAAGCAGATCCGCAACAGCGCCCGGATCGCCTCGGTCGCGAGACCCTGGCCGTGGTGTGCGGGATCGAACACCCACCCGAGCTCGGCCTCGGTGGCCTCGGCGTGCTCAGTCACTTCTCGCTGCGCGTAGGCGTCCTGGACCTTGACCATCAGGTCGCCGATCAGCTGGCCGTCGTGCTCGACGATCACGGCCGTCGCGCCGTCGCCGAAGCGCTCGGCGAGGGAGTCGATGTCGGTGGCGAGTCCGCCGATCCACTCGGCGACGTCAGCCCGCGATCGGAAGGCGAAGATCCGTGGCACGTCGCCGTCTGCGAAGCGGCGGAGCACCAGTCGCTCGGTGCGTACGGGCCAGTCGGCGTCATCAAGTCGTGAACCCATGGCCCCATGATCTCAGCTAGCCGCGCGTGCGGCCGTAGGCCTCGGGCTCCTCGGCCATGACCTTGGCTCGCGCCTTGACCCGGTAGCGCCAGATCTGGACCAGACCGAGGAACCACAGGACGTACTGGAACGACATCGCCCACCGGAAGGCCGACGGCGTGTAGGCCGTCGACGAGCCGGGCGTACGCCAGTCGAGGATCACGCCGATCGCGACGACCAGCACGAGGCTCGCGACGAAGCCCGCCTGGTTGACGATCGCCGTGGCGCTGCCGAGCCGGTCGGCCGGGTTGGACGTGCGGGCGAGGTCGAAGCCGATCATCGACGCCGGGCCGCCGACACCCATCACGATGACGAGCACCACGAGCAGCCCCAGCGGAGCGGGACCGCGCCAGGCCAGGACGACGGTCCAGACCACGACGATCGTGGCGACGATCCCGATCACGATCGTCGAGCGCTGCCACGGGTGATGCGTGATCGCCCAGCCGAGCACGGGTCCGGCACTCATGACCGCGACGACCATCAGCGTCAGCAGCAGACCGGCCACGTGGTCGGACCGGCCCTCACCGCGTACGAAGAAGGGGTAGCCCCACAACAGCCCGAACGTCGTGGCGCTGAACTGGGTCGTGAAGTGCATCCAGAAGCCGAGCCGCGTGCCGGGCTGGGCCCATGAGGCGCCGAGGCTGCGCTGGATGCCGCTCCGGGACAGTGCCGCTCCGCTCACGGAACGCGCGGCCGGTGCATCGCGGACGAAGACCACGAGGGCGAACGTCAGGATGACGCCGAGCGACGCCGCGATGAGGTAGGACTTGGTCCAGCCGAGCTCCCGCAGGGCCACGGTCATCGGCACCGCCGCGATGATCGCGCCGAGCTGGCCCGTGACGCCGGTCAGCTGGGTCACGAGCGGCACCCGGCGCGGCGCGAACCACGTGTTGACGAGCCGGAGCACACAGATGAACGTCATGGCGTCGCCGACGCCGACGAAGACGCGCGCCACCAGTGCCCAGGCGTACGTGTCGGCGAACGCGAAGCCGGCCTGCGCCACGGTCAGCGTGATGGCGCCGGTCAGCAGCACCCGTCGGGGTCCGAAACGGTCGACCAGCAGGCCGACCGGGATCTGCATGCCGGCGTAGACCAGCAGCTGCAGCATCGTGAACGTCGCCAGCTGGGCCGCCGAGATGTCGAACCGCTCCGTCGCGGCGAGCCCGGCGACAGCCAGGGACGAGCGGTGGAACACCGCGAGCAGATAGACCAGGAGGGCGACGACCCAGACCGCGTACGCGCCGGGATGGCGGGTCTCGGCAGGCTGGCTCACCGACCCAGTTTAGTGCGGCGTCGTCACCGCCCATGTGCCACGGTGGATCCATGGCCGACTCCCTGACCCTCGTCGACTGGCGCCGACGCGTCAACGAGATGTACGCCGACGTGCGCGCCGAGCCCGACCGCGCAACCGGTCACGCGCGCTGGCGGGCGGCCCGGGACGAGCTCTTCCGTACGCACCCGCAGAGCCCGTTGCTCGACGACGACCCGTTGCGCGAGACGGGTCTGCCGTACTGGCCGTACGACCCGGAGCTGCGCTTCGACGTGGCGCTGCTGCCGGTCGAGCCCACCGACGATCGACTCGTCGACGCCGGCGGTGACGGCACCATCACGATGAAGCTCATCGGCCGGGTCGAGCTCTCGATCGGCAGCCTCGACGTGTGGTGGCTCCACCAGTACGGCGGCGGCATCTTCATCCCGCTGCGCGACGGCACGTCGGGCGACGGCAGCTACGGCGGCGGGCGCTATCTGCTCGACACCGCCAAAGGCTCGTGGCTCGGCGGCGACGCCGAGTCACTGACGCTCGACCTCAACTACGCGTACCACCCGTCGTGCCGCTACAACCCGCGCTGGCAGTGCCCGCTGGCTCCGCCCGGCAACACCATCACGTCCCGGGTCGAGGCCGGCGAACGGCTCTGAGGACGCGACGGCGGGTGCCGGACGCCAGCTGGTCCGACACCCGCTCGATGCGTCAGGCCGAGATCGAGCTCTGCTCGGACTTGCCGAGAATGTCGATCTTGCGCGGCCTGGCGCGCTCACTCACCGGGATCACGACGCTGAGGACACCGTTGTCGTAGTGCGCCGAGATTCCCTCGGTGTCGATGCCGTCACCCAGGCTGAACTGACGGACATAGCTGCCGTACGGGCGTTCTCTCGCGAGCCACTTGGCGCTCTCGTGCGACGCCGCCGTGCGCTCGGCCCGGATGGTCAACACGTGGCCATCGAGGTCGACGTCGACCGATCCCGGGTCGATTCCCGGCAGGTCCGCAGCGAGGACGTAACGATCACCCTCCCGGAACAGGTCGACCGGCATCAGGCGAGTCGACCGCGAGCCGAGCTGAGAGGTCAGGCGATCGAGGTCGCTGAAAGGATCAAAGGACATGGTCATCATCGCAAGATCTCCTCTCGAAACTTGAGTCCACCGGACTCAACTCTGTACGAGAGAAAAATAGATCGACGCATCGCCGCGATCAAGTCCCGGATCTGAAAAATTCCTGAAAAATCTGCTGCGGTTGCAGCCGATTCGTCAGAACGTCAGTGCGAGCGCCGGGTCGCGCAGGATCGCGGCGACATCGGCGAGGAACCGCGAGCCCTGCTCGCCGTCGACGACGCGGTGGTCGAAGCTCAGCGCCAGGGTCGTGACCCAGCGAGCCACGATCTCGTCGTCGTCACCGACCCACGGCCGCTTGTTGATCGCGCCGACCGCCAGGATCCCGGACTCACCGGGGTTGAGGATCGGCGTGCCGGCGTCGATGCCGAACACTCCGATGTTGGTGATCGTGAACGATCCGCCGCTCATCTGCGCCGGCTGCGTCTTGCCGTCACGCGCCGTCGCGATGAGCTCGGCGAACGCCTGAGCGAGCTCGGGCATCGTCATCGAGTCGGCGCCGACGATGTTGGGCACGACGAGTCCCCGGGGCGTCGCCGCCGCGATGCCGAGGTTGACCGCCCCCTTGAGCACGATCTCCTGTGCGGCGTCGTCCCACGTGGCGTTGAGCTCGGGCGTACGGCGCATCGCCAGGCACACCGCGCGCGCGACGATCAGCAGCGGCGAGACGCGGACGCCGGTGAACCGGTCGTCGGTCTTGAGCTGCGTGACGAGCTCCATGGTCCTGGAGACATCGACGGTGACCCACTCGGTGACGTGCGGCGCGGTGAATGCCGACGACACCATGGCCTCGGCGGTCATCTTGCGAACGCCCTTGATCGGGATGCGCTGGTCCTCGAGCGAGGTCGACGTGGTGGTCGCGGGGGTCGTGGGCTGCACACTGCGCAGACCCGCGAACGCCTCGACGTCGGCGCGGGTGATGATGTCGCCCTGCGCCGGCACCGAGTCGAGGTCGATGCCGAGATCCTTGGCGAGCTTGCGGACCGGCGGCTTGGCGAGCGCACGGATCGAGCGCTGCGGCACCTTCTCGGTGTCGACCGAGGCCACGGCACCCTTGCGGGCACGGCGCTTGGTCGACGTGGTGCGCGGGCCGTAGCCGACGAGGACGGACTGCCGCTCCTCCTTGGCCTTGATGGCCGGGGTCGCCACGGGCTCCGGAACCAGGTCGCCGGCGGCGGCGAACTCGCCCGCGGTCATCGCCTCGGGAAGGTGCGGGCCGTCGGTCACCGGCTCGTCGCCGGAGGCGATGCGGATGATCGGGGTGCCGACGTCGACGGTCTGGCCCTCGTCGACGAGCAACGCCTCGACGGTGCCCTCATACGGGCTCGGCAGCTCGACGATCGACTTGGCGGTCTCGATGTCGACGATGATGTCGTTGACCTTGATCTGGTCGCCGACGGAGACCTTCCAGGTCACGATCTCGGCCTCGGTCAGGCCCTCGCCCACGTCGGGCAGCTTGAACTCACTCATCAACGACTCCTAGTACGCCAGCGAACGGTCGACCGCTTCGAGCACGCGGTCGAGCCCGGGAAGGAACTCTTCCTCGACGCGGCTCGGCGGATAGGGCAGGTCGTAGCCGGTGACCCGGATGACCGGCGCCTCGAGGGAGTAGAAGCAGTTCTCGGTGATGCGCGACGAGATCTCGGCGCCCAGCCCAAGGGTCTGCGACGCCTCGTGCACGACGATCGCGTGGCCGGTGCGGCGTACGGACTCGAAGACCGGCGCGAGGTCGAGCGGCGAGAGCGTTCGGAGGTCGATGACCTCGAGGCTCGTGCCCTCCTCGGCGGCGGCTTCGGCGGACTCCAGGCACGTCTTGACCATCGGCCCGTACGCGATGAGAGTCGCATCCGTGCCGTCGCGGACGACCTTGGAGGCGTGCAGCGGGAGGGGCTCGGAGTCGGTGTCGACCTCGCCCTGGTCCCAGTAGCGCCGCTTGGGCTCCATGAACACGACGGGGTCGTCGCTCGCGATCGCCTGCTGGATCATCCAGTAGGCGTCGTTGGCGTTGGAGCACGACACGACCTTGAGGCCGGCCGTCAGCGCGAACTGCGCCTCGGGGCTCTCGGAGTGGTGCTCGACGGCGCCGATGCCACCACCGAACGGGATGCGGATGACGATCGGCATCTTGACCCGGCCATGGCTGCGGAAGTGCAGCTTGGCGACCTGGCTGACGATCTGGTCGTAGGCCGGGTAGACGAAGCCGTCGAACTGGATCTCGAGGACCGGGCGGTAGCCCCGGAACGCGAGGCCGACGGCGGTGCCGACGATGCCGCTCTCGGCGAGCGGCGCATCGATGACCCGGCTCTCGCCGAAGTCCTTCTGCAGGCCGTCGGTGATGCGGAAGACACCGCCGAGCTTGCCGACGTCCTCACCCATGATCAGGACCTTGTCGTCGGCCTCCATCGCGGCCCGCAGGCCCGCGTTGAGGCCCTTGCCGAGCGGCATCTTGTTGGTCATGACTCACTCCCCTCCGGCTCGAGGCTGTCTCTGAACGCGACGTACTGGGCCTTCTGCTCCTCGAGCTCAGTCGAGCCGTCGACGTAGACGCGGTCGAACAGGGCGGCGAGATCGGGATCGGGCAGCGCCTTGCAGGTCTCGCGCAGGTGCTTGCCCAGCTCGTCGGCCTCGACGTCGAGCTCGTCGAAGAACTCCTGAGGCGTGCCCTGGGTCAGGAGGTAGCGCTTGACCCGCTCGATGGGGTCCTTGAGCTTCCAGGTCTCGACCTCGGCGCTGTCGCGGTATCGACTCGGGTCGTCGGACGTCGTGTGCGCGCCCATGCGGTAGGTGTAGGCCTCGATGAGCGTCGGACCCTCGCCGTTGCGCGCCTTCTGCATCGCGGCCGTCGTGACGGCGTGGCACGCGAGGACGTCGTTGCCGTCGACCCGGATGCCGTCGAAGCCGAAGCCGCCGGCGCGCTGGGCGATCGGGCCGCGGGTGTTGCGCTCGGTCGAGGCCGAGATCGCGTACTGGTTGTTCTGGCAGAAGAACACGACGGGCGCGTTGAAGACCGCGGCCCAGTCGAACGCCTCGTTGACGTCGCCCTGGCTCGTGGCGCCGTCGCCGAAGTAGGCGATGACGGCCGCGTCGCGCTCGGGATCGTTGCGGCCGACCTCGCCGTCGAGCGTCAGCCCCATCGCGTAGCCGGTCGCGTGGAGGGTCTGGGCGCCGATGACGATGCTGTAGAGCGCGAAGCCGTGCTCGGCCGGGTCCCAGCCCCCGAGCTCGACGCCACGGAACAGGCCGAGGAGCAGCGCCGGGTCAATGCCGCGGCACAACGCGACGCCGTGTTCGCGGTAGGTCGGGAACGCGAAGTCCTGCTGGAGCAACGCGCGGCCGGAGCCGATCTGCGCGGCCTCCTGGCCGAGGGCCGGCGCCCAGAGTCCGAGCTCGCCGTGACGCTGCAGCGCGTGCGCCTCGAAGTCGATGCGACGGCTCAGGACGAGGTCGCGGAACAGTCCGCGGATGGCGTCGTCGTCCCCGTCGTACGCGTAGTCCGCGTGGGAGACGCGTTGTCCCTCTGGGGTCAGGAGCTGGACCAGTGGAAAGGCTCCAGCAGGATCGTCGGCTACGTATGCGTCGGGCATGGTGGCGCTCAATGCGACTCCCTCAATCGATCGGTTCGCGGGATTGCCGCTCCGATGTCGAAGATGCGAGACACCAGTGTCACAGGGGTGGTGGACGTTGGTGGGCTCACATGGACGTGACTGGCATCACATCTGAACACACCGTATCCCGGCAACGACCGCCTGACCAAACAACGCTCCGAACGGCCGATGGTCACGTTCGAGCTGCCCTGGCGGCCGATTTTCAGACGACCTGTTGCATCAAACCTTGCGATGACGGTCGAAGTCGTGAAGATTCGAGGCGTTCTGGGTGCGTCAGTGTTCCTTGCGCCACGCGGCGGCCCGGTCGAGGAAGACCGCGTTGACCGCCGGGCTGCCGACGCTGACGCGCACGCCGTCACCCGCGAACGGCCGCACGGAGACCGGGTCGCACCACGCCGCGAAGTCCATCGCATCGTCGCCGAGCGGCAGCCACACGAAGTTGGCCTGCGTCTCGGGCAGCTCCCAGCCCTGGTCGCGCAGCGCCGCCACCATCGCGTGACGCTCCTGCACGATCGCCTCGACCCGCTCGGCCAGCTCGGCCTCCGCTTCGAGCGACGCCACAGCGGCCGCCTGCGAGAGATCGGTGATGGCGAACGGCGGAGTCGCCTTGCGGATGGCTTCGGCGACCGGGGGCCGGGCGATCGCGTAGCCGACCCGGAGACCTGCCAGCCCGTACGCCTTGGAGAACGTGCGGAGCACGACGACGTTGTCGTGGGCGGCCAGCGCCGCGAGCCCGTCGGCGGCGTCGGCATCGCGGACGAACTCGACGTAGGCCTCGTCGACCACGACGAGCACCCGCTCCGGGACGGTGGCGAGGAAGCGGTCAAGGTCTGCGGCCTTCACCACCGGCCCGGTGGGGTTGTTGGGCGTGCAGACGAGGACGACGCGCGTCCGGTCGGTGACCGCGGCCGCCATGGCGTCGAGGTCGTGGGTCGCGTCCGTCCGCAGCGGCACACGCACGGTCGTCGCTCCGGTCAGGTCGGCGGCGATCGGATAGGCCTCGAACGAGCGCCAGGCATAGACGACCTCGTCGCCGGCCTCGAGGTGGGCGTTGAGCAGGGCGTACAGGACGGCGACCGATCCGGTGCTCGCGGCGAAGTGGTCCGGCGAGAGCCCGAGCTTGGCGGACAGTGCGGCGTAGAGCGCCGTGGTGCCGGCGTCGGGATAGCGGTTGATCCGGCCGAGCTCGACGGCCGCCCGCTCCATGACGCCCGGCAGCGGGTCGTACGGGTTCTCGTTGCTCGAGAGCTTGTGGTCCTCGCTCGCGGCAGCCTTGCCCGGGCGATAGACCGGGATCTCGTCGAGTGCTCGGCGGGCGCGCGGAGAAGTCATGCCCCGAGCGTAATACCTGACCGTTCGGTCAGCCGAGCTGCTCCTCGAGGGCCCGGCGGCGTGCCCGCGGGCGGCCAGACCGTACGGCGCTGACATGATCGACCGTGTGACCGCCCGCAATGCCCGACTCGGCTACGTGCTGGTCATCACCGCTGCCGTGCTGTTCGGCATCAACGGCGGCCTGTCCCGCGTCGCCATGGGTTCCGGCCTCAGCCCCGAGTCGTTCACGACCGTGCGCGTCACCGGCGCGACGCTGGTCTTCATCGCGTACGCCGCGTGCTTCCGCCAATCGGCACTGCGTCGACCCAAGGGCACGGCGATGCTCCTCGTCATCGCGCTCGGCCTGGTCGGCGTCGCGGCGCTGCAGCTGACCTACAACGTCGCGATCGACCGGCTGCCGCTCGGCATCGCGCTGCTGATCGAGTACCTCGCGCCGGTGCTCGTGGTGCTCTGGGTCCGGTTCGTCCGCAAGGAGCCGGTGCACGGCCAGATGTGGCTCGCGGTGGGTCTCGCCGTCGTCGGGCTCGCGGTCGTCAGCCGGGTATGGAACGGCCTGACGTTCGACGGCCTCGGCGTGGTCATGGCCCTGCTCGCGGCCGTGAGCTTCGCGACCTACTTCCTGCTCGGCGAGCACAACGTCGGGCTCGACGACCCGCTCCGCGTCATCCTCTGGGCGTTCGTCGTGGCGACCGTCGTGATGAACGTGGTCGAGCCGCTGTGGAACCTGCCGACTCTGAAGGGGTCGACCTCGATGCTGGGCCGGCTCGAGGAGCACTCGGTCAACCCGTGGCTCGTCATCGCGGTCATCGTCGTGCTGGGCACCGTCGTGCCGTTCTTCCTCGAGATGCTCGCCCTGCGCCACCTCCCGGCGACGATCGTCACGGTGATCGCGATGCTCGAGCCCGTGCTGGCCAACGTCCTCGGCTGGGCCTGGTTCCGCGAGTCGCTCACGCCGGTCCAGGCGCTCGGCGCGGTCGCGGTGCTGGCCGGCATCGTCCTCGCACAGACGTCGCGGAGGGTGGAAACGGTCCTCCCGCAGCCGTAGGGTGTAGCAACTCACGGCATGGTGACGGCCTGTCCGTCAGGGACAGGGGGATGCGCGGTGCGACCTGGAGCTCTGGCGTATGCGCGCGCACGGGCGCAACCAGGCCTCCTCCTCGCCCTCGCCGGCATCGTGCTGGCGGCGACGTTCTCGATCGTCGGGATCGATGCGCTGCACCGTACGGCTGACCGAACCGCCCAGCAGGACGCCCTCAGGGCGGGCCCCGCCACGTCGGCGGCTCTGCAGCTCGAGGTCTCGGCGGACCGCGCCCCGGCTCTCGACAAGCTGCTCGGCTCTGCGCGGTTCGCGATCACGCGCAGCGCTCACACCGAAGGATTCCCGGCGAGCCACGACGGCGCGGTCTCGACGTTCACCGCTCGAGCCGACGGCGGGCTGCGGGACCGTTCGGTCCTGGTCGACGGACACTGGCCCGCGACGGCGCCGGGGCCGGTGATCCACGCGGCCCTCCAGGACCGGGCCGCGTCATCGCTCGGGATCCGTGTCGGCGATCGGCTCGGTGCAGGCACCGGCGCCGACCGCGTCGAGATCGTCGTCGACGGCACGTGGCGCCCCAAGGATCCCGACGCCGCGGCGTGGTTCGGCGACCCTGCCTCCGCGTCAGGTCGTGGGCCTGACGGGGTGGGACCACTTGTCGTCTCTCGCCGCGACCTCGGCCGGCTGCCCGCACCGACCACGGCGGCGTACGTCCTTGCGCCCCCCTCCTCTGCGGACGTGTCGCAGACCCGGCGAGACCTCAGCACGCTGATGACGGCGGTGAACGACAGCGACGTCTCGGCCACCGTGACGGGCGGACTCCCTCAACGGCTGGCAGATCTCGAAGCCACCCGGGCCGCGGCCGACGGACTGCTCGCCGTCGCCTACGCGCTGCTCGCCGTGGCCGCGATCGTGGCCTGCCGGCAGGTCGTGGTGCTCCTGACCGAGGCCCGACGCACCGAGTCGGCACTGCTGCGGTCGCGCGGCTCGAGCACGTCCGCAATGACCGCCGCCGCGGCTGCCGAGGCGGCGGTCGCTGCGATCGCCGGAGCGGCGATCGGCACAGCTGGCGCAGTCGCGGTGTTCACCCGACTCGATCGAGCACCTGACACCGGCCTCGCCGTCCTGGCGGCCGTCGCCTGCGTCCTTGTGGCTGTCGTGCTGACGGCCGCCGCCACCGCGTCTGCGGTCCGGCACGCCGCGTCGCAGCGCACCGGATCGCGGGACCTGCCGGGTGCCCGGAGAGCCCTCCTGATCCTGGTGCTCGGGGCGGCTGCACTGTCGGTCGGCCAGTTCACGTCGTACGGCGGACCGCTGAGCGTGGGGGTCGGCGGCAGCACGCAGGTCGACCCGATCACGTCGCTCGCGCCGGCGGCTGCCCTCGCCGCGGCGACGCTTCTGGGCATGGCGGGCGTACGCCCGGTGCTCCAGCGACTCGAGCGCCACGCGGCCGGTCGCCCGGGCATCAGGCCGGCCCTCCCGGCACGCCAGCTCGCTCGACGGCTGTCGACGTTCGGGGTCACGATCGCGCTCACCTCGCTGGCCCTCGGGTTCGCGATCGTGGTCGCGACGCTCGACGGCACCCAGACCTCGCTCGACGCCACCTCGGCCAGCGTGCGCACCGGCGCCGACGTACGCCTCGACCTGACGGTCGACCCCGCAGCCGACGTCGGCGTCGAGGCGGCAACGGCTCCGCTCATGAGGCTCGGTGACGACGCTGCTGCGGTGGTCTCGGTGCCAGGACGCGTCGACCAGGACCAGGACGAGGTCTCGTTCCTGGCCGCCGGACCAACGGTCGCTGGCATCGCCCGTGGGACGCGGGTCGCCGGCGACAGCGCCCGCATGGTGTCGGCCCTCCACGCCGGGCAGCACGGGGTGCCGATCAGCCCGGGGACGACCAGCGTCACGATCACGGTGAGCGGCGCCCCGATCACGGGCGACGTCAACACCACGGCCTGGCTCGTCGACAGCGCCGGACAGATCGCCGTACGACCGATGGGACGGATCACCGGCCCCGGACCCGATCCGGTGACCCGCGCCGTCACCGTCCCCCGCAACGGTCGCGACTGGCGCCTGCTGGGCGTCCACACCGATGCGACCGGCGTCGACGGGGACGCCACGATCACGGTCCGTGGACTGCCCGGCGCAGATCGATACGACATCGAGCTCATCAACGACAAGAGCAGTGGCAGCACCCTCGTGGGGCCCAGGCCCAAGCGGCTGCCGGTCGTCATCACCTCCGAAGCCGCCGCACTCCTCCAGGCGCGGACCGGCGACACGTTCGACCTCCTCCTGCCGGACTCGGGCTTCAAGGGCGTCGCACGGGTCGTTGCGGTGGTCGACACGCTCCCCGGAGTGACTGGCGCCCGCGGCATCGCGGCCGACCTGCCGACCCTCGTGTCGTACGCACTCGGCGCCGACGCCGCCATCCCGGCGCCCGACGCGGTGTGGATTGCCTCCGCTCATCCTGATCGGGTGATCCGTGCCGCCACGTCGGCCAGTGTCGTGAGGACCGCCGCCACGACCGGCACGCCCGGCGCCGGCGCCCACGTCGTCGCCTCCGCCCTGGACACGTGGTGGTGGGCGGCCGGCTCGGTGATCGTGTTCGCGGCGCTCGCCACGGCCGCGATGTCGACCAGCCTCGGCCGGCGCCGACGCGACGAGCTGCGCGTGCTCCGCGCCCTGGGGGTCACCCCAGGCAGTCAAGCCCGCATCCGGACCACGGAGCTGGGCGGTGCGGTGGCCACCGGCGGGGCCGTCGGTCTCATGGCCGGCGCGATCGCGGTCCTCCTGACCGTGGCCGACCTCGCGCGCAGCGCCACCCCTGACCGTCCCGCGTCCGTCGAGCCGGAGCTTTCGTTCGCCGTTGCGGGTCTGCTGGCTCTCGTGGCGGCCCTCGCTGCCGCGGTCCTGGCCGTCGCGATCCGACAGGCGCGACGTACACGCCACGACGCGGTGCGCACCGGACGGGAGGGCGGACCATGACGACTCTGCGCCTCTTCCGGATCCACCTGGTCCACCACTCCCGCTCACTGTTCGTCCTCGCCACGATCGTGCTCGTGATGTCGACGCTCACCGCGCTGCTCCCGCGTGCGACCAATCACCTGTTGACCGACGCCCTGCGCGACCAGGTCGACAGCCTGACGGTCAACCAGCGCGACCTCTCCGCGCACGAGCAGGGCACGCCGACGCCGACCGCGGCCGCCGACCCGGCCGCCAACGACCTGCCGAGCGCCTCGGACCCCGTGTGGGGCGGACTCGACGACACGATGCGCGAGATCCGCGCGGAGATGCCGCCGCTGCTGCGGTCGCTGTTCGGCCCCGGCCAGTTCGCCATGACGCTCCCGACCGCTCCGGCGTCGCCGGCGGACCCGACCGTGCGCACCAAGGCCAACGCCGTCCTCAGCATCGGCTTCGACCCGTTCCTGGCCGACCACGTCAGGATCACCAAGGGCCGGGCGCCCGCCGAGGTCACCGCCGACCTGCCCGCTGCCGGTCATCCGGTCGACATCGTGCTGTCGGACGCCGCGGCCAAGACCATGCACTGGCCCGTCGGTCAGCTGCGCGTGACCCGGGGCAGCGGAGGGCCGCCGATCGAGACCAGGCTGTCGGGCACGTACGCGCCCAAGGATCGCGCCGATCCCGTCTGGGCTCAGGTGCCGGGCACGCTGGTCCCGTCGGTCTTCGAGCCCGATGGCGGCAAGCCCATCGTGACGGCGGTCGGGTGGGCCGAGCCCGGATCCCTGCCCCAGCTCGTCCAGCTGAGCTCCAACGCGATCCTGAGCGCCTGGTTCCCGCTCGACTCCTCGGCCCTGACGTCTGGCAACGCACAGGCGTACGCCGGTCAGCTGCGCGAGTTCGTTCGTCGCAGCCACCTGCTGCCCGGCGACGGCTACCTCAACGACGCCGAGGGCGAGCCGACGATCGTGGGCGCGACGGAGCTGGCGTTCACCTCCGACGTGCCCCGCGCCATCGACGAGGCGAACGCCGCCAGCACCTCGGCGCTCGCCATGATCGCCCTGTTCGCCTCCGGGCCGCTGGGCGTCGCCGCGATCGTGCTCATGCTGGCGGCGGGCCTCGCGCTCCGCCAGCAGCGCCGTTCACTGGCCCTCGTCGCGGCTCGCGGCATGTCGGCGAGCCAGCTACGCACCTTGGTGGGGGTGGAAGGGCTGGCGGCCGGCGTGCCCATGGCTCTGGTCGGCGCGGTCATCGGAGCGGTGATCCTGCCCCACGACGGAAGCGCCGCGGCAGGGTGGTGGCCAGCCCTGGTGGGCATCACACCGGGACTTCTGATGGCGCTGAGCCCTCCGGTCTCGGCGCGCGCCGAACGTGCCGATCTGACGTCGAGCGGTGCCGGCTCACAGCGCTGGATCCTCGACGTGCTCGTCCTGCTCGGGGCGGCAGCCGCGATCGTCGCACTGCACGGTCGTGGGTTGGCCACGCCCGACGGCGGTGTCGACCCGTTGCTCGCCGCCACGCCACTGCTGCTCAGCCTCGCGGCCTGTCTCGTCGTGATGCGGGCCTACCCCTGGGTGCTCAACCGCCTCCTGGCCCGCACCGCACGGTGGCGTGGACCCACGGCGTTGATCGGCACGGCGCGGGCTCTGCGCGATCCGGCCGCCGGTCTCGCCGCCGCCCTCGCGCTGGTCACGAGCGTCGGCATCGCAGTCTTCTCGGCTGTCGCCACGACGACCCTGCAGCACGGCGTCGTGGATGCTTCGAGGGAAGCCGTGGGCGCCGACCTCGTTGTCGACGGCCGGCCGCTCAATCCGCGGATCCTGACGACGCTGTCCGAGCGCGCGGACGTACGTGCGACCGCCGGCATCACCGAGCAGACCGGCGTGCCGCTCTTCGCCGACAACAAGCCGGTCTTCGCGCGAGTGCTGTTCGTCGACGTCGCCGCGCTCCGCCGGGTCCAGAAGGACGTGCCGGGCGCCGTGCGACTGCCGCCGGCACTCGAGGAGACCAGCGGCGACCGGGCCTCGATCCTGGTGTCGAAAGGCTTCGCCAAGGACGACGCCGACCTGAGGCTCGGCGACACCCCGGTGGACGTGGTCGGCACCGCATCCGTGCCGTCACCGCTCACCACGCTGAGCTCGTGGGTCCTGATTGACCGCTCGGTGGCGAAGCGCCTCGGCCTCGACCCCGGCCCACCGGGCCGTCTCCTCGTGAGCACCGCGGGACCCGCCAGTGCCGCGCGCGATGCGGTGCGCGCCCTTCCGGGGGATGCGCAGGCCGAGACGCCCCAGGACCTTGCCAACCGGCTCGAGTACTCGCCGCTCGTGCCCGGTGTACGCCATGCGGCGCAGATCGCCCTCGGCACACTGCTCGCCCTGTGTCTCTCGGTCATCGCCCTGACCCTCGTACGCGGTGAGGCCAGCAGGTCGCGTCAGGCAGCCCTGCTCGACGCGATGGGTGAACCGCGTCGACGGTCCCGCTGGCTCGTCGCCTGGGAGGTGGGGCCGCTCGCGGTCCTCGCGATCACGTCGGGCGTCCTGTTCGGGCTCCTGCTCCCCAGGATCGTGCTGGCGGCCATCGACCTGCGGGCCTTCACGACCGGCACGGTGCAGCCGCCGGTTCACCTCGACCCGGTGCCGACGATCCTGATCGCGGCCGGCGTGCTCGTCGCCGTCGCGGCCGGCACGTTCCTGGCCGCAGCGGCCACTCGACGCCAGGAGCTGTCCCGGCTCCTGCGGATGACGGAGGATTGACCAGATGACACTCATCGAGACCGAAGCCGACATCCGGTGCAACGACCTGGTCCGCATCTTCACCGCGGTCGGTGTCGAGGTGCAGGCCCTCCAAGGCCTCAACCTCACGGTCGAGCCCGGATCGATGGTCGCACTCGTGGGCGCCTCCGGCTCAGGGAAGTCGACACTGTTGACGATCCTGTCCGGGCTCGACACCCCGACCGCCGGTCTGGCCCACGTCGCCGGCCACGACCTGCTGACGATGGACCGCCAGGAGCGCATCGAGTTCCGGCGGCGCAGCGTCGGCTTCGTGTGGCAACAGACCGTACGCAACCTCTTGCCCTACCTGACCGCGGTCGACAACGTCGAGCTCGCGATGACGATCGGCCGCAGCCACCCCCGGCGCGATCGACCGCGGCGCGCGCTCGAGCTGCTCGACCTGCTGGGCGTCGCCGACGTGGCGCAGCGGCTGCCCGCCGAGCTGTCCGGCGGCCAGCAGCAGCGCGTCGCGATCGCCGTCGCGATCGCCAACTCACCACGGGTCCTGCTCGCCGACGAGCCGACGGGTGAGCTCGACGACGCCGCGAGCGCCGACGTCCTCGAGGCGATGCAGCGGGTCAACAGCGAGCACGGGACGACGGTGCTCATCGTGACCCACGACTCGACGGTGTCGAGCCACGTGCAACGCACGGTCCAGATCCGTGACGGCCGCACTGCAGCCGAGACCCTCCGACGTACGCGCGTCGACCAGCACGGACAGGAGCACAGCATCGCCGAGGAGTTCGCGGTGCTGGATCGCGTCGGCCGGCTCCAGCTGCCCGACGAGTTCACCTCGCGCCTCGACATGCGCGACCGCGTGCGCCTTGCGCTGGAGACCGACCACGTCGGCGTCTGGCCCGACGCCCGTCGCGACGACGAGGAGCCGTCATGAGCGAGCGGAGCGAGCGAAACGACAGGCACCTCACGCCGCTGCCTGCCTGTCGTGGGCTTTTCTGGGAGGCTGCGGCATGAGCCCGGTGCTGCAGGCCGACGGGCTGACCCGCACGTTCAGCACGCCCGCAGGCGAGGTGCCCGCGTGCGAGGACGTCTCGCTGGAGCTCGAGCCCGGCAAGCTGCTCGTCGTGCGCGGTCCGTCCGGCTCCGGCAAGACGACGCTACTCAACCTGCTCGGCGGTCTCGACCGGCCCACTGCCGGTTCTGTCGTCATCGACGGACACGACCTCGGGTCGCTCGACGAGGACGATCTCGCCGGGCTGCGTCAGCGCTCGATCGGCTTCGTGTTCCAGGCGTTCGGCCTGCTCCCGGTCCTCACCGCTGCGGAGAACATCGAGGTGCCCCTCCGCATCCGTCGCATGGCGCCGGCCGATCGTGACGCGAGGGTGCTGGAGCTGCTGGACATGGTCGGGCTGGCCGAGCACGGCGCCCAACGACCCGACGAGCTGTCGGGCGGGCAGCAGCAGCGGGTCGGCATCGCTCGAGCCCTCGCCGTCACGCCTCAGGTCCTGCTGGCGGACGAGCCGACCGGCCAGCTCGACAGCCGTACGGCCGGCGGTGTCATGGACCTGATCGTCGGCCTGGTGCACCGGTCGGGAGTCGCCGCGGTCGTCGCGACCCACGACCCGCTGCTCGTCGAGCGGGCGGACGCGGTGCTGACGCTGCACGACGGACGCGTCGTCGAGAGCACCTGAGGGGATCAGTGCAACAATCGGGCATGCCCAGATTTGTGACTGCTTGGATCCTCAGCGGACTCGCCCTCGCGGCGGCCGCCGGCCTGCTCGGCGACCACATGAACATCGGCGTGTCAGGCGACTCGACCGGCGAGCGCGTCGTGGCAATCGCCTTGGTGGCGCTGGTCTTCACGGCGATCAACGCGTTCGTGGCTCCGGTCATCAAGACCCTGTCGCTGCCGTTCATCATCGTCACGCTCGGCTTCGCGCTCCTCGTGATCAACGCGCTGCTGCTCCTCCTGACCGAGTGGGTCACCGACAAGTTCGGCGTCGAGTTCCACGTCGACGGGTTCTGGTGGGCGGTGCTCGGCTCGATCGTCATCTCGATCGTCAACGCGGTGCTCGGCGGCTTCACCAACAAGAACCACCCGCACCCCGCACGGTGACCTACCGCGTCGCCTTGATCTGCCTCGGCAACATCTGCCGGTCGCCGATGGCGCACGTCGTCCTCGAGGACCGGCTCGCCGCAGCCGGGCTCGACGACCGCGTCGAGGTCGCGTCGTCCGGCACGGGTGACTGGCACGTCGGGCACCCCATGGACCCGCGCGCGGCGGCCACGCTGACGGCTGCGGGATACGACCCGTCGCGGCACCGCGCGCGTACGTTCTCGCCCGACTGGTACGCCGAGAACGACCTGCTCCTCACGATGGATGCGAGCAACTACGCCGACGTCGTCGACCACGCGCCGACCGTGCAGCAGGTCGAGCAGGTCCGCATGTTCCGGGAGTTCGACCCCGAGGCGCCGGGCGATGACCTCGACGTGCCGGACCCCTACTACGGCGGCGACGACGGATTCGCCGAGGTGCTCGCGATGATCGAGCGAACGACCGACGAGCTCGTCGCGCGGCTGCCCGACCTCATGGACCGCTGAACGTACGGTCCTCCACGGGGTAACGTCGTGGTCATGGCACGTATGGCAGGAACCGCCGCCCGGGCGGAGGCACTCCTTGGCCTCGGTGTCGTCTCCACCACCCCGGTCGCCGGCGGTGACATCTGCACGTCGACCCGGCTCCGGCTGACCGACGGCCGCGGCGCCATCATCAAGACCCGCCCGCACCCGCCCGAAGGCTTCTTCGAGCGGGAGGCCGAAGGGCTCCGCTGGCTCGCCGATGCCGACGGTGCACACGTGCCCCACGTGCTTGCGGTCGCCGACGACTGCCTCGTCCTCGACTGGATCGAGCCGGGCAAGCCGACGACCGACGTCGCCGAGCGGTTCGGGCGCGCGCTGGCGGCGACGCACCAGGCCGGTGCCGACGTGTTCGGCGGCGACCAGGACGGATTCGTCGGCCTCGCCCCGCTGCCCAACCGGCCCCTGCCGACCTGGCCGGAGTTCTTCGCGTCACGAAGGGTCATGCCCTACGTACGCGCGGCCGTCGACCGGCAGGCGCTCACGGGTGAGGAGGCCGCCACGATCGAGGCAGCGATGCGACGCATCCACGACTTCGCCGGGCCTGAGGAGCCGCCGGCCCGCATCCACGGCGACCTGTGGTCGGGCAACCTCGTGTGGGGATCCGACGGCAACGTCTGGCTCATCGATCCCGCCGCGCACGGCGGCCACCGCGAGACCGATCTGGCGATGCTGGCGCTGTTCGGCATCCCACACCTGCAGCGTGTCATCGATGCGTACGACGAGGCCACGCCGCTGGCGGCGGGGTGGCGCGACCGGGTCGGGCTGCACCAGCTGCACCCCTTGCTGGTGCACGCGACGCTGTTCGGCGGGACCTATGGGGCACGCGCTGCCGCGGCAGCGCAGTCGCTGTTGGATGGGAAGACCTCGTAGCGCCACCGCGTTCGCGTCGCCGGCTCGCCAGTTGCGACACCGTCACCAACGCTGACGAGCGGGCCGGTATCTCACTAGTTCAGCCAAGTCTCAGGGATCCGGGGCAGACTGATGGCCATGCGCATCCTTGTCGTCGACGATGACCGTGCTGTGCGCGACTCACTGCGACGGTCCCTCGAGTTCAACGGCTATTCCGTCGACCTCGCGTCCGACGGTGCCGAGGCGCTGGCGCGGGTCCCCCAGATCAACCCCGACGCGATCATCATGGACGTCATGATGCCGCGGCTCGACGGGCTCGAGGCCACGCGAGCCCTCCGCGGCGCCGGCAACGACGTACCGATCCTCGTCCTCACCGCGCGCGACGCCGTCTCGGACCGGGTCGACGGGCTCGACGCCGGTGCCGACGACTACCTCACCAAGCCGTTCGCCCTCGAGGAGCTGCTCGCCCGCGTACGTTCACTGCTTCGCCGGTCGAGCCGCGCCGCGGCGGTCGAGCCGGACGAGGCCCCGCTGGTGTTCGCGGACCTGTCGCTCGACCCGGTGACCCGCGAGGTCAAGCGCGGCGAGCGGTCACTGTCCCTCACCCGCACGGAGTTCGCCCTGCTCGAGCTGTTCCTCCAGCGACCCAAGCGGGTCCTCGAGCGTTCGTTCATCCTCGAGGAGGTCTGGGGCTTCGACTTCCCCACGACCGCGAACTCCCTCGAGGTCTACGTCGGCTACGTCCGGCGCAAGCTCGAGGCCGAGGGCGAGGACCGGCTGCTCCACACCGTGCGGGGCGTCGGGTACGTCCTGCGCGAGACGCCTCCGTGATCGATCTCCTGCACCGCTCGCTGCAGCCGTTCACCCAGCGGATGTCGCTGGCGCTGCGGGTCGCGGTGCTCACCACGATGGCCGTTGCGGCGACGCTCGGCGTCGTCAGCGCGATCGTCTTCGTCGTCGTGCGCGCGGAGTTCGAGCGGTCGCTCGACGACTCGATGCTGCGCAGGGCTCACGCGGCAGTGGATGCCAACCTCGCGGAGTATCAGAACTTCGTGCAGCTGAACACCACGCTGCAACGCATCGCCGACGTGCAGATCTTCGTCGTCACTGGCGGAGAGCTGTTCTCGCCCACCGGCGACGTGAATGAGGCCACCAAGGCGTTCAAGAGCTTTCGCGAGGTCGAGGTGTCGCTCGGCGAGGAATCCCAGTCGATGCGCACCGTACGCATCCAGGGCACGCCCTACCGCGTCGTCGCGGTGCAGGCCGACGGTGGCACAGCTCTCGTCATGACGCAGTCGATGGAGTCGATCGACTTCGCGCTCAAGCGCCTCAAGGTCATCCTGCTGCTGTGCAGCGCCGCTGGTGTGGCGTTCGCCGGAATGGCCGGTTGGGCCGTCGCCGCCAACGGCCTGCGCCCGGTCAGACGCCTGACCGCCGCGACCGAGCGCGTCGCGCGTACCGCCGAGCTCACCCCCATCGAGGTCACCGGTCATGACGAGCTGGCCCGGCTGACGACATCGTTCAACGCGATGCTCCAGGCGCTCGACGCCTCGCAGACGCGGCAGCGGCAGCTGGTCGCGGACGCCGGCCACGAGCTGCGCACCCCGTTGACCAGCCTGCGCACCAACATCGAGCTCATCGGGCAGGCCGCGGACAACGCCGAGCGTTCCCTGAGCGACGAGCAGCGTCACGAGATCATGGGCGACGTCCGGTCGCAGCTCGAGGAGCTCACGACGCTGGTCGGCGACCTCGTCGAGCTGGCCCGCGACGAACCGATGACCCGCGACCCCGAGCCGCTCGACTTCGCCGACGTCATCAACCAGGCGGTCGACCGCGTACGCCTGCGGGCCCACGACATGACGTTCGACGTCGACGTCGAGTCGTGGATGGTGTTCGGCGAGCCCCAGCTCCTCGAGCGCGCCGTCACCAACCTGCTCGACAATGCCGCCAAGTGGAGCCCGGCCGACGGCACGGTCCACGTACGACTCGCCGACGGCACGTTGACGGTGACCGACGAGGGCCCGGGCATTGACCCCGCCGACCTGCCGCACATCTTCGACCGGTTCTATCGCTCGAGCGAAGCCCGCACACTGCCCGGGTCGGGCCTCGGCCTCTCGATCGTCAAGCGCGCCGCCGAGCGCCATGGCGGCACGGTCGACGTCGAGTCGGCGCCGGGCGGCGGCACCACGTTCACGCTCACGTTGCCGAGCTCGGACCTGCCCTGACCAGCGGGTTTCTTCGATCGCTCACACGCCGCTCTTAGACCCGTCTCAGCGATGCGCGAGAATCTACTTCCATGACCGATACGAACGACCCGTTCTCCGAGCGTCCCTACGTCCCCCCGACGGAGCGCAGCGACACCGGTGAGGCCATTCCCGCTTCCTCCGAGCCGACAGCCGCCGACGCGACGCCGGCGGAGCAGGCTCCCCCGCCTGCCCCCGAGGAGCCCACGGTCGACGTGCCCGCAGCACAGTCCAGCCCGGACGCCAGCTCAGACGCCGAGCCGACCATCCCGGTCACGCCTGCGCCCCCCGCCGACCCGCCCACGGTCGAGCAGCCGGCCGCCACGACGTCCGAACCGCCGGCGGCAGCTCCGACGCCGCCCGCCGAGGCCTACACGCACCGCTATGCCGACGCCGCGGCATCCGAGCCGGCACCTGCCGTGACCCAGACCGACGCGTTCCCGCCGTTCGCCGCGCCGGCCGTCGGCTTCCCCACTGAGGGTGGCGGCAACGACGAGCCGCCGGCCAAGAAGAGGCGGCGCGGCCGCACCCTGGTCGGCGCCGTGGCGCTCCTGGTGCTCGCGGGCGGTGCGGGCTTCGGCGGCGCCGCGCTGCAGGACAAGCTCTCCGACGACGACAACGGCGGCCCGACGGTCAGCTCGCTCGACACGAGCGACGACGCGACCAACACCAACGTGCCGGCCGGCGCGGTCGAGCAGGTCGCCAAGAAGGTCCTGCCCTCGGTGGTCCAGATCAACGTCAAGGGCGCCGACGAGGCCGGCTCCGGCACCGGCATCATCATCAGCAGCGACGGCGAGATCCTGACCAACAACCACGTCACGGCGGTCGCCGGCAAGGACGGCATCATCACGGTGGCGTTCAGCGACGGCACCTACACCAAGGCCACGGTCGTCGGCGCCGACCCCAAGACCGACCTCGCCGTGATCAAGGCCAGCGGCAAGTCGGGCCTCACCCCGGCGACGCTCGGCAGCTCTGCCGACCTCGAGGTCGGTCAGGAGGTCGTCGCGATCGGCTCGCCGTTCGGGCTCGAGAGCACCGTGACGCAGGGCATCATCTCGGCCCTCAATCGTCCCGTGACCTCGTCCGACGGCGACAACTCGAGCAGCTCCAACACGTTCCCCGCGATCCAGACCGACGCGGCGATCAACCCCGGCAACTCCGGCGGCCCGCTGGTCGACATCGACGGCAACGTCATCGGCATCAACTCGGCGATCAAGGCGTCGAGCTCCGGCGAGGGCGGTTCGATCGGCCTCGGCTTCGCGATCCCGATCGACCTGGCCAAGAACGTCTCCAAGCACCTGGTCAAGGGCGAGAAGGTGCAGCACGCGCAGATCGGTGTGACCGTACGCCCGGCCGTCTCCGACGACGGCATCACCGGCACGGGTGCCGAGATCGACGACGTCACCGGCGGTGGTGCCGGCGACAAGGCGGGGCTCAAGAAGGGCGACATCATCACGGCTGTCAACGGCGACCTCGTCGCCAGCTCCGAAGCGCTCGTCGCCTCGGTGCGCGGCTTCCAGCCCGGCCAGAAGGTCACGCTGACCTACACCCGCGACGGCAAGAAGAACGAGGTCCAGGTGACCCTCGGCTCGGACGGCGGCGCCAGCAGCTGACCCACCCGCAGCCCTGAGACCGGGCGCCATCTCGTCAACCACACGCGGACGGGATGGCGCCCACCACTTTCGGCTGGATCGTGCGCCAGGATGACCGAATTTCGCTCGTGACTGTCAGTCACCCTCACTACCGTGGAGGGGTGAAGACCGAACGCGACCTGTCCCTGCCGGCGATGCTCGTCACCGTCGTCCTCTGGGCCTCGGCGTTCGTCGGCATCCGCGCTGTCGGCGACACGTTCTCGCCCGGCTCCCTGACGTTGGGCCGGCTCGTCGTCGGCGCGATCGCACTGACGTTCTTCGCCCGGCCCCGCACCACCGCGCTGCCGACCGGCCGCCCGCTCCTGCTCGTGGTGCTCTACGGCGTCGTCTGGTTCGGCGCCTACAACCTCGCCCTCAACGCCGCCGAGCGCGACCTCGATGCCGGCACCACGGCGCTGATCGTCAATGTCGGGCCGATCTTCGCGGCGGTCATCGCCGGTGTGCTCTACAAGGAGGGTTTCCCCAAGCCTCTGATGATCGGCATGGGCATCGCGTTCGGTGGCGTCGCACTGATCGCCCTCAGCGCCGACAGCGACTCGTCCGCCGTCGACACCGCGAGCACGACCGGTGTTGTCCTGTGCATCGCCGCCGCCGCGTTCTACGCATTCGGCGCGCTGGCGCAGAAGCCCGCCCTCAAGCACATGCAGCCGATCATGTCGGTGTGGCTCGGCTGCCTCGTGGGCGTCGTGGTGTGCCTGCCGTTCGCGCCCGCCCTGATCGACGAGCTCAGCGGCGCCTCGCTGCACGACATCCTCTGGCTGGCCTATCTCGGGGTGTTTCCCACGGCGATCGGCTTCAGCACGTGGTCCTACGCGCTCAAGCGCATCTCGACCGGCAAAGCCGCCTCGACGACCTACCTCGTGCCCGCCGTTGCGACGCTGATCTCGTGGGCGGTCCTCGACGAGGTCCCGGCCGCGCTCGCCTTCGTCGGCGGCGCGCTGTGCCTCGTCGGCGTGGCGATCACGCGCCTCAAGTCGACCCCCAAGGACGCACCGGTCGACGAGCAGGCCCCCGCCAGCTGACCCGAGGTCCTCAGCCGATGAGGTCGGTCACCAGGTCGCGGAGGATGCCGAAGCCGTTCTGGGTGAGGATCGACTCGGCGTGGAACTGGACGCCGCGGTAGTGCGGACCGGCAACGAGGTGGATGTCGCCGGTCTCCGGGTCGGTCTCGACCGTCACACCGTCCGGCAGGCCGGACTCCGGCACCCGGGCGACGAACGTGTTGTAGAAGCCGACGGTCTCCGGGCGGCCCAGCACCGGGAGCCGGCTCTGCGTGCCCTGGAACACGATGTCCTTGAACACGATGTCGAGCCCGATGTTGTGGCTCAGCACCTGGTGCCCGAGGCACACCGCGAGGAACGGCCTCTGCGTCTCGAGGAGTCCCGTGACGACGCCATGCATCGTGGCCATCTTGGTGTCGGCGAGGTCGCGAGGGTCGCCGGGTCCGGGTCCGACCACGACGAGGTCGTAGCCGTCGAGGTCACCGTCGGCATACGCGTCGTGCCGCACGATGTCGGTCGTCATGCCGAGCACGCCGAACACGTGGGACAGCATGTTGACGAAGTCGTCCTCGCCGTCGACGATCACGACGCGCTTGCCGGTCAACGACGTGACGGGCGCGGCGCCGGACTGGTCGGTCAGCCAGAACTGGCTGAGCCTCTGGTTGCGTGACCCGAGGGCGATCAGCACCTCGTCCTCGCGGGTGAACGCGTCGAACCCCTCGACCGGCTCGGGCGCGGCATCGACGAGCCCGAACGCGCTGAGGATGCCGGACGCCTTGGCCCACGTCTCCTTGGTCTCGTACATCGCGTCGGAGTCGCGGACCAGCGTCGCGCCGGCGGTGACCTTGAGGTTGCCGTCGAGGTCGACGTCCGCCGTACGGATGAGGATCGGCGCGTCGGCGAGCGGGTTGCCCTCGTCGTCGCGGCCGATCAGTGCGGCGACAGCGGCGTAGTAGCCGCGACCCTCGGGCTCGTACTTCTTGATCAGCCGGCACGCGTTCTCGACGGGACTGCCGGTGACGGTGGCGGCGAACATCGAGTCGCGCAGCACCTCACGCACGTCGCGGTTGGTGCGGCCCGCGAGTAGGTACTCGGTGTGCACGAGGTGCGTCATCGGCTTGAGGTAGGGCCCGAGCACGAGTCCACCCTCGTGGCAGATGTCGCACATCATCTTGAGCTCCTCGTCGACGACCATGAAGAGCTCGTAGATCTCCTTCTCGTCCTTGAGGAAGCGCAGCAGCTCGCGCTTGCGGTCAGCGTGCGTCTCGAGACCGCGCATGCGGAACGTCCCGCTGATGGGGTTCATCCGCACCTGGCCGTCCTCGACGCTGACGTGCCGCTCGGGGCTCGCGCCGATCAGGTAGCGGTCGCCGGTGAAGATGCAGAACGTCCAGAACGCGCCCCGCTCGCGCTCGAGCAGCCGGCGGAACACCGTCAGGGCGCCGTCATGCCCCCAGTCGGCGACCTGGGCGCGGTAGTGCCGGCCGATCACGAGGTTGGCGCCCTCGCCCTGCCCGATCTCCTCGTCGATGATCGTGCGCACCATGCCGGCGTACGCCTCGTCGGTCGACTCGAAGCCGCCACGATCGGCGAACTCGATCGGCGCATCGGGCAGCAGGTCGAGCAGCTCGGCGATCGGCACCTCGGCGGTGTACGCCGCCTCGATGGCGGTCAGCGGCGTACCGTCCTGGTGCGCCTCGAAGCCGCGCTCACGGACCTGGGCGTAGGGCACCAGCACCACGTGGTTCCACGCGCGATCGCTGCCCGGCACCAGGGGGATGTCCGCGAGCTGGTCGAGGTCGGTGCGCGGACCGCCGATGAGCGTGACGGTGTCGGAGTCGCGGACGCGGATCAGCGCGAAGGCCGGTTGGGCGAGGAGTTCGTCGAGCTGGGTCATGAGGATTCCTTGGAGAAGTCTCGACCGGCCGAGACAAGAAATGCCCAGAGCCGGCCGTGAGGCGGTCTGGGCACGAGTCGACAGTCCACCTACAGGTGGAGCCACCAGCTGGAGGGCTGAACTGTCATGGCCCGAGCCTAGCGCAGCACCTCGTGCCGTCGTACGTCATGGCTCGGGGATACCGTCTGACCATGAGCCCGGACCTGGACATCGATGTCGACCTGATCCGGCGCGACCTGGCGCAGATCGTCAACATTCCGAGCACCGGCGGCGCAGACGCCGAGGTAGCCGTGCAGCGCTGGTGCGCCGCGACCCTGACCGGTCTCGGCATGGACGTCGACCAGTGGACGATCGACCTCGATGACGTACGCGCCACCGACGACTATCCCGGCGAGGAGGTCGAGCGCGACGAGGCGCTGGGCTGTGTCGGGGTCTCCGGGCCCGGCACCCCGGCGCTGGTCCTCAACGGCCACGTTGACGTCGTGCCATCCGGCGAGCCCGAGACCTGGACCAACTCCGACCCATGGCTCCTCCGCGAGGCGGACGGTCACTGGTTCGGTCGAGGCGTCTGCGACATGAAGGGTGGCGTCGTCGCGATCATTGCGGCGGCGCGCGCGCTCAGCGGCATCGAGCTCGCCCGCCCGTTCGCCGTGCACACCGTGATCGGCGAGGAGGACGGCGGCATCGGGACGTACGCGACGCTGCGTCGCGGGCACGTCGGCGACGCGTGTGTCATCGCCGAGCCGACCGACGGGCAGGTCGTGGCGGCCAACGCGGGCTCGTTGACGTTCCGTATCGAGGTCGTCGGCCGGGCAACGCACGGCTCGATGCGGGCCACCGGTCACAGTGCGATCACGGCGTTCGAGCGGCTGCATCGCGCACTCGCCGAGCTCGAGAGCGTACGCAATGCGGCGCCGCCCCACCCGTTCGGCGAGCTGCCGTGGCCCATCAGCGTCGGCATCGTGCACGCTGGCGACTGGGCCAGCACGGTGCCCGACCTGCTGGTGGCCGAGGGACGCTACGGCGTCATGCCCGGCGAGTCGTTCGCCGACGCCAAGGCGGCGTTCGAGAACGCCCTCGCTGCAGCAGCGGCGGCCGATGCGTGGCTGGCCGACAACCCACCGACCGTCACGTGGCCCGGCGGTCACTTCGCCGCGGGACGGCTGCCCGAGGGCGATCCGTTCGGCGACGAGGTCGTCGAGGCGGTCGTGGCGACCGGTGAGCCACGGCCGCGCCTGACGGGCGCACCGTACGGCTCGGACCTGCGGCAGTACGCCGCGCTCGGGATCCCGACCGTGCAGTACGGACCCGGCGAGATCGCCAACGCGCATGCCGTCGACGAGCGCGTTGCCATCGCCGAGGTCGTCACGTGTGCCCGCGCGTACGCCGAGCTGATCGTGGCCCGCTGCCGCTAGCGCGGTGACGTCGTGATCGGCGTGTAGTCCGCGACCTGGATGATCCCGCCGGGCTCGAAGCTGACCGGCTGCAGCCCCACCGGCTTGCCGTCGGCAAACGTCACGATCGTCACCTGTGCCTCACGGCGGAGCTTGCTACCCAGGGCGAACGCATACACGGCGCCGCCCGTCGTGCCGGTCGTCAGGGTCGTGGTCGTACGCCCGTTGGTGCCGTTGATCGTCGTGGGCCCGACCTGCCGGTGCAGGTGTCCGGAGAGCACGAGGTCGGCGCATCCTGAGGCTGCCGTCCGCGTGGCCGACGATGGCGAGTGGACGGCGATGACGCTGACGTCGCCGGCGTCGCAGGCGGCCTTCTCGAGCTCGTCGTCCTGCTGGCGCAGCGAGTGCGTGTTGTCGGACGGGTCGCCGTTGTAGCCGGCGGTGAGGCCGGAGCTGCGCGGATCGCTGCTGCCGAGGAACCGGACACCAGCGACCGTGACCGGCTTGCCGTCGAGCACCGTGAAGCCCTTGTCCTTCATCTGCTGGCGCACCGTGGGCCCGGTGTCGTGGTTGCCGGCGACCGACACGATGTCGAAGTCGCGGAACTCGCGGGCCAGCGAGTTGATGCTGAACGTCTCCCAGCTCGCCCCGTTGGACGTGTCGTCGCCGAGGTCGATCAGCAGGCGAGCGCCGGCCCGGTCGGCGATCGCCCGCGCGACGGGATCCATGCCGATGTTGTCGTGCCGGTCGGTCACGACGAGGGCCGTCATCTCCCCCTCCAACGGCTTACGCACCTGGGTCGTCGCGGCGCTGACTGCGAGCTTGCCATAGAACGCCACCGAGGTCCGATAGGTCGCGAGGGCTCCCTCGACGATGGCCTTGCTGCCGCTGGTCGAAGCGCCCTGGGCGATCTCGACGTTGTCGAGCACGTCGTCCGACGGCAGCTCCGGGAACACTGTGTCGATCGGGACCCATGCCTCGTCGGAGGGCCGCGGGCGCTCGGGCGCTGCGACGAGAACCAGGGCGGCGATCGTGACGATCGCCACGCCAGCGGCACCGAGGACCTGGCTGCGGCCGGGATGACGCGCTGCGGCCCAGATGGTGCGGCGCCTCGCCTGGCCGATCGCAAGCCAGGCCAGCATCGCGATGATCACGGCGAGCAGTGCAGAGCCGGCGCCTCGCATCGCCGCGTCAACGAGCATCGAGATGATCGTCGAGCGTACGGACGCGATCTCGCCCTGCGGCTGCGACGCGATCACCGCGTCGCGGGCGACGAGCTGGTCGAGGTTGGTGGTCTCGCTGTCGCCGAGGCGTACGTCGACCCCGAGGCCGAGCGGCGCTTCGGCCGGCAGCCGGATCTGCGGGATCAGCGTGCCGAAGTCGATGCGGGCGTAGCCGCTGAACGTCGGCTGCACCGTGGCCTCGTGGGCACCGATGACGACGCTGCGCTCACTGTGGATGAACGTCGAGTACGCGGTCGGCAGTGCGACGCCCACCGCGAGGAGGACGAGCAGCAGGACCTTGAGAGCCCGGTTCATCAGATCCGCGACAACCAGCCGTCTGTCGTGCCGACGGTCGTCAGCAGCTGCGTCGCGCGGGTCAGGACGACGTAGAGGGTGCGCCAGCCGGCACTGGACTCGGCCGTGATCGCGTCGGGCTCGATGACGACGACACCGTCGAACTCCAGGCCCTTGGTGGCGAGGCCGTCGAGCAGCCGGAGGCGCTCGGGGTGCTGCTCGAGCAGGTCGGCGAGCTGCTCAGCCAGCTCGGCCTGGCGATCCGTCGCCGCGACGATCGCGACGGTGCCCTCGACGCGGTCGAGGATCTCTCGGGCGCTGCGGCGGGCCGTGTCGACGAGCTCGGTGGCACCGACCGTGAGGTGCACGGGCAGCTCACCGGTGCGGCGTACGGCGTCGGCCAGGTCAGGATGCGGGACCGCGACGGCGGCGACCTGAGCCGCGAGGTCGTAGATCTCGGCGGAGTTGCGGTAGTTGGTCGACAGCCGGAACGCGTGCTCGGGCTTGCCCTCGAGGGCGGCCTTGCGCGCTGCCGCGGACTCCTTGGGGTGCGGCCACGACGACTGGGCCTCGTCGCCGACAATCGTCCAGCTGGCGTAACGACCACGGCGACCGAGCATGCGCCACTGCATCGGCGACAGGTCCTGCGCCTCGTCGACCAGCACGTGGGCGAAGCCGTCGTCCTCGATGCTCTGGGTCGAGCGGAAGCGGTCGTTGCGGTCCTCGCGCTCACGTCGCTCGAAGCTCATGAGCTGCTTGGGCACGTCGTCCTCGTCGCCGCCGGTCGACGGCACCTCGCCGATGACGTAGCGGAGCTCGTCGATCAGTGGGACGTCCTCGATGCTGGGCTCGCCGATCTGCCACGACGCCTTGAGCGCGGCCAGCTCCTCGGCGTCGAACGCGCCGCGGGCCAGCTCGTCGATGACGTCGGGCAGCGTGCGCCACACGTCGATCGGCTCGACCGGCGGCCACCAGTCCTCGACGAAGTCGACGAAGCGGTCGTCGGTCGTGACGGTCTCGACGAACTCCTCCTCGCCCTTCTCGAGGGCACGATCGCCGGCGACCTGGGCCCACAACGCGTCGACCAGAGCGGCTGGCGCCTTGAGGTAGGCCCGGTTGCGCTTACCGCCCGAGAGCAGGTTGCGCCGGATGCGGGCGAGCTGGTCGGCGTCGAGCCGCAGGACGTCGTCCTTGTAGAAGTAGCGGAACTCTGTCGGCGATCCCGGCATCGGCGCCGCTGCGGCGCGGTTGAGGAACGCCGGCATGCGCGACGAGCCCTTGGCCGCGGCGGCGATCGGCTCGTCGTGGCGCATGGCACGCAGCCCGTCGACGACCTCGCCGAGCGACCGCAGCGTCACGCTGGTCTCGCCGAGGCTCGGGAGCACCCGCTCGATGTAGTTCATGAACACCGTCGACGGGCCGACGACCAGCACGCCGCCGGACTCGAAGCGCCGGCGATCGGTGTAGAGCAGGTAGGCGGCACGGTGCAGGGCGACGACGGTCTTGCCGGTGCCCGGGCCACCGCCGATCGTCGTGGCGCCGCGGCTCGGAGCGCGGATCGCCTCGTCCTGCTCCTTCTGGATCGTCGCGACGACCGAGTGCATCGAGCTGTCGCGTGCACGGGTCAGGCTCGCCAGCAGCGCGCCTTCGCCGATGACGACCAGGTCGTCAGGCGCGTTGTCGGCGTCGAGCAGATCGTCCTCGATGCCGATGACCTTGTCGTTGGCGCAACGCAGCACGCGGCGGCGGATGACACCGGCCGGCTCCTGCGCGGTCGCCTGGTAGAAGATCGCGGCGGCCGGGGCGCGCCAGTCGATCAGCAGGATCTCGCGATCGGCATCGCGTACGCCGATGCGGCCGATGTAGCGCGAGTCGCCGTCGAGCATGTTGAGCCGGCCGAAGACCAGCCCGTCGTGGGCGGCGTTGAGCGCGGAGAGCCGCAGCGACGCCTGGTAGACCATCGCGTCGCGCTCGACGAGCCCACCCTCGTTGCCCACGTGACCGCGCGCCATGCCCTCGACGACGAGGGACTGAGCGACCTTGGCGGAGGCGTCGAGGCGCTCATAGACAGCGTCGACGTACGCCTGCTCCGCGTCGATCTCGCGCTGTTCCGCGTTGTTCGAGCTCACCCGACTCCTTTTCCGTCCTAGAGAACTCACAAGTCTATTGCGTGCGGGAAATATTCCGCAGGCAGTTGCCCGGTCTGCGGACATCCGCGCGGTTGATCCGCGCCACGGGAGCACGTACGTTCGAGACATGCCTTCACCTCGAGCTCGCCGCCCCGAAGGATCCATGCCTGTGCGTCGGACCGTCACGACGTTGCTCACGCTGCTCCTGGCCGGCCTGAGCCTGTTGCTGCCGGCACTGACCGCCCCGGCTTCGGCCGCGACGACCGGCGCCGTCAAGGGCACGATCTCCTCGCAAGGCGTGCTGCTGCAGGGCCTCAAGGTCGATCTGACCCGAGCCGACTACGACAGCGACCATTTCGACACCATCGAGACCAAGACGACCAACGCCTCGGGTGGCTACTCGTTCACCGGACTGTCCCAGACCGATCAGTGGGGTGACTGGTACAGCTACCGCATCAAGGTCAGCGACCCCAAGGGCAAGTTCGTGACGACGGTGCGCAACTTCACGGTCGTGCCCGGCAAGACCGTGACTCGTGACGCGACGCTCTACCCTGCCGGCGCGCTGACCGGCAAGGTCCTCCGCGAGGACGGCGCCACGCCGACGACGACCCGCGTCCACCTCATCGGTCCCAAGCTCGACATCGGCACCCCTGACAAGCCCATCTCGGCGTACGACGACGATCGTGGCGTCGCCGCTGACGGCACCTACACGTTCATCGGCCTGCCGGCCGGCGAGTACACGGTGCGCTACACCGACACCAAGGGCACCTACCTCGACCAGTGCTACGACGACACCGTCGCGGCGCTGAGCATCGAACCGACCTGCGACAGCGACGAGGCCCCGGCTGCCGAGGTCGTCACCGTGACGGCGAATGCGACCAAGACCCTCGACGGCCAGGTGCTTCACCACGCTGCTGCCTACCTCGGCGGCACGGTCACCAACGGCGCCAACGCCCCGCTCCAGGGCATCGTCGTCACGCCGTACCCCGTGAGTGGGGACTCCGGCCCGTGGGGCGACTACGGCCAGGCCACCACGGTTGCGGGCGTCTTCAACCGTGGCCCGCTCCCCGCCGGGCAGTGGCGACTGTATGCCAAGGATCCCGCCGGCATCTGGGCATCCCAGCACGTCGGCGGCACCAGCGCCGCCACGGCGCAGCTGTTCGACCTCAGCCCGGGCGAGAAGCTCGACGACGTCGCGATCAAGCTCAAGTCACGGGGAGTCCTGCAGGCCACCGTGACGCCGGGCAGGGGCTCGGTGACGTTCGCCATCACGGTCACCCGCAAGGTGTCCGGCAGCCGGGTCTCCGGCGAGGTGACCGCCGCGCTCGGTGGCGACACCACGTCGGCGACGCTGGTCAACGGCCAGGCGACCATCAAGCTCACCAACATCGCGGCCGGCAAGCACACGTTCACCGTCTCCTACGGCGGATCGGGCAGCACCGCTCCCGTCACCCGGCAGTTCGTCACGACGGTCGGCTGATCGGGGAGCAGCTTCCGTAGGACGTACGACACGGTCGAAGCGGCACCGCGCGCCTGCAATGACCGCCCATACTGGGGTGGGGATTCTGGTGTGAGGGATGTCGATGGCGCGTGGTGGACGAGGCGAGGTCGTGGTGACAGGTGACGACCGCGAGACCCCGGACGATGTTCCCGTCGTCGTCACTCCGTCAGGCCCGCGGCACACGTTCGGTCCGGTCCCGATAGTCCCGCCCTCGCGCGGCCTCGGGTTCCGTTCCAAGGGCCGGTCCGCCGAGGGCGCGGACGAGCCACCGGGGGACGCCGGGGACCAGGTCGCGGCCGTCGCGCTTGAGCCGGAGCCGGACTCGCCGGTCGTGGATGCAGTGCCGGAGGAGTACGTGCCCAGGCACGCCCGCACGCCCGATGCCGCGAACGTACGCGTCCTGCATCCCGCCTCGCCCGTCAAGGCGCGGCCGGTCGCCGACGCGGCGGAGCCCGCGCCCCGCGCCGCCGGTCACGGGAAGCATCGGCGCCAGCACAGCGCCATCAGTGGCACGGTCCGCAGCACCCGTGACCGTGGGCTTCGCGACATGCAGGTCGTCGTGCTGGACGAGCACTGGCAGGTCATCGCCACGTCGGTCACGGGCACCGACGGGGTGTTCGTCGCGGAGGACGTACCCCCTGGCACCTATCGCGTGATGGCGACCGACGAGCTCGACGGTGACTTCGGTGCGGGGTGGCACGACAGCTCCGCGCACGCCAGGGCCGGGTTCATCGAGGTCAAGGAAGGCAGGACGCGCCGCAACATCGACATCACGCTGGCGTCCGCCGCTGCCGTTGACCTCGACGTCGAGGTCCGCAGGAAGAAGGCAATCGTCGGCATCCGGGTCACCGAGCGCGCCACGGGCGTACGCGCCAACGGCTCCGTGCGGGTGACGACCAAGCAGTTCGGCGTCGAGCTGCCGCTCGCGAAGGGGCGCACAGCCATCACGCTGCTGGGCTCTGCCGACGGGTCGCCGAGGCTGAGCAAGAAGGTCAGGGTCGACTACCTCGGCACCAAGCACGTGCAACCGGGCTCGGCGTCCGCCACGCTGCGCTGACTCAGGCCGGGTCGAGGATCCGCTTGAGGAACTGCTGCGTACGTTCCTCGCGTGGGTCGCCGATGACCTGCGCACTGGGGCCGCGCTCGACCACGACACCCTCGTCGAGGAACAGCACCTGATCGGCGACGTGCTCGGCGAAGCGGATCTCGTGTGTCACCAGCACGGTCGTCCAGCCCTCGGCCGCGAGCTCCTTGATGACCGACAGCACCTCGCCGACGAGCTCGGGGTCGAGCGCCGAGGTCGGCTCGTCGAACAGCATGACCCGCGGCTTGAGCGCGAGTGCGCGGGCGATGCCGACGCGCTGCTGCTGGCCACCGGACAGCTGGAACGGGTACTGGTCCGCCTTGTCACTCAGTCCGACCTGGTCGAGGAGCGCCTTGGCCTCGTCGACGGCCTGCTCGAGTGGACGCTTCTGCACCTGCACGGGGCCCTCGATGACGTTCTGGATGACGGTCTTGTGAGGGAACAGGTTGTGGGCCTGGAACACCATGCCGCTCTGCGCTCTCAGGGCAGCGATCTGTTGGCGGGCCGAGCCGCCCTTGTCCGGCAACGTCGCGAAGTCGACCTCGACGTCGTCGATGCGGATCGTGCCGGAGTCGGGGCGTTCGAGCACGTTGAGCGAGCGCAGGATCGTGGTCTTGCCCGAGCCGGAGGGCCCGATCAGGACCGACGTCGTGCCGGCCGCGACGTCGAGATCGATGCCGTGGAGGACGTGGTTGTCGCCGAACGACTTCTGCAGCCCCCTCGCGCGTACGCGGAGGTCGCCCATGTCGTTGGTGATCTGCGGGATGTCGGTCATCTGGCCACGAACCTGTTCAGTCGGGTCTCGAGTCTGCCTTGGACGGCCGACATGCCCACGCACACGACCCAGTAGTAGACAGCTGCCACTCCGTACAGCACCAGGTAAGCGCCACTGTTGGCTGCTGCGAATCGGGCTTCCTGGGTCAGCTCCGTGACCGTGACCACGGCCAGCAGAGACGTGTCCTTGAGCAAGGAGATCGCCGTGTTGGACAACGGGGGCACGGCAATGCGCGCAGCCTGCGGGAACACGATCCGCCGCAACGACTGCCAGTAGCCCATGCCGACGGTGGATGCCGCCTCGAACTGCCCCCTGGGCACCGAGAGGATCGCCGCACGTACGACCTCCGCGGCATAGCCACCCACGTTGAGACTCAACGCGAGGATTGCCGAGGTCCATGGCGAGAGCTTGATCCCGATCTCGGGCAGGCCGTAGAAGACGATGAAGAGCTGCACGAGTAGCGGGGTGCCGCGGATGATCGAGATGTACGCCTTCGCGATCGCACTGAGCACCCGACTGCCGGAGATCCGAGCCAGTGCGGCCGCGACCGCGACCATGAGCCCGAATGCGAAGCTGATGATCGTGATCGGGATCGTCGCGATCAGGAGCTTCTTGAGCATCGGCCATGCCGCGTCCTTGGCGACCTCGGTGTCGCTCCGCGCCGCGCGGCCGCCGGAGACGTCGACGTCGCCGGAGTTCTCGACCGTGACGTCAGTCTTGAAGTACTTCTCGGAGATCTTGGCGAGCGTCCCATCGGCCTTCAGCTCGGCCAGCGCCTTGTTGGACTCCTCCAGGCGCGGGTCGTCCTTGCGGAACGCCAGCACCTGCTCGCTGACCTCGTCCCCGGCGTCCCCGGCGATCTCGATGTCATCCTTGCCGGTGGTGTTGAGGTAGTCGAGGGCTGCGATGTTGTCGTTGATCAGCAGGTCCGCGTCGCCCCGGACGACCAGCGCCGCGGCTTCCGAGAAGCCGTCGACCGCCTTGATCTTGGCCCCGGCCTTGCGGGCCACATCGGCCCAGCTCGTCGTGACCGACTCGGCGGCGGTCACGGGATCATCGTCATCGCTCCGCTTCTTGATGTCCGCAAGCGTCTTGATGCCCGTGGTGCCCTTCTTGACCACGATGACGCCGCGCGAGTAGGTGTACGTCGTGCCGAGGCCGTACTTCGCCTCACGCTCGGGGTTGCGGGTCACCTGGTTGGCGATGACGTCGATGCGCTTGGCGTCGAGCGCCGTGAAGATGCCGTCGAACGTGGTCTCGACGAACGTGAGCTTCCAGCCGGCCTTCTTGGCGACAGCCTTGATCACGTCGATGTCGAAGCCTGTGAGCTTGTTGGTCTTGGCGTCATGGAACGAGAACGGCGGATAGACGCCCTCGGTGCCGACGCGTACGACGGGCCGGTCGTCGGCCTGGGCCAGGTGCGTCGTGGTCGCGGTGGCACTGCCAGCGGGCAGCACGATCAACCCCACGAACGCCAGCACGAGCAGCCTCACGGCATGGCGCATTGCGTCTCCTCTGTGGTGAACCACCGAGGGTTTCCCCGATAGACGTGACAGTAGTCCTGAATCCCGGGTCCTGCCGATGTCTCGTTTGCCGGACTACGCCTTCTTGGCGAGGAACGCCGTCATCGCCTCGCGCGCCTCGTCGCTCGCGAACAGCTCGGCCGACAGCGCGGCGACCTCGCCGCCCCGCTCGTCGATGCGCGCCACGAGGTCCCGGTTGAGGATCCGCTTGCTCTCGCGAAGGCCTTGCGGGTACGCCTTGCAGAGATCGGCGAGGACCCGGGCGACCTCGGCCCCGAGCTCGGCATCGGCGACCGCCCGGGTGATCAGGCCGACGTCGGCTGCCTCGGCGGCATCGAACTTCCGGGCCGTGAGGAACAGGTCAGCCGCGGCGCGGTCGCTGAACCGCGGGATCAGGCTCAACGAGATGATCGCCGCCGCCAGTCCCAGGCGCACCTCGGTCAGCTGGAAGGACACCGACTCCGCCGCGATGACGATGTCGGCCGCGCCGACGATGCCGAGGCCGCCGGCGCGTACGGGCCCACCGAGCTCGACGACGACGGGCTTGGCCGCGGTCGCGATCTGGCGCTGCAGCGCGACGATCGCCTTGGCGCCTTCGGCCATGCCACCGCTGACCGCCTCGGTCATGTCGGCGCCGGAGCAGAACACCGTGCCGGCCGAGCGGATCAGGATCGCCTTGACGCTCGCGTCGGCATCGGCCGTGGTCAGGTGCGCCGCGAGCTCGGTGACGAGCTGCTTGCTCAGCGCGTTGCGGTTGCGCTCGCTGTCGAGCGTGATCGTCGCGACCTGGTCGGCCACCTCGAGGTGCACCAGCTCAGTCATGTGTGGTCCTTTCGCGAGTACTCGGTGATCGAGTGCCGCCGAGGAACGAGGCGGTGTATCGAGATCACGTCACCGGGTCTCGATACGCCTGCTCGCAGAGCTCGCTGGCTACTCGACCGGCAAAGGGTTGAGTCCTTAGTACGACTTGGGGAGGCCCAGGGAGAACTGGGCGATGAAGTTGAGCACCATCTCCTTGCTGACCGGTGCGATGCGGGACAGCCGCGAGCCGGCCAGCATCTGCACCAGACCGTACTCGTTGGCCAGGCCATTGCCGCCATGCGTCTGGATCGCCCGGTCGACCGCGTTGCACACGGCCTCTCCGGCGGCGTACTTCGCCATGTTGGCCGCCTCGCCCGCCGCCATGAAGTCACCAGCGACGTAGAGCGCGGCCGCCTTCTGCGTCATGAGCCGCGCCATCTCGATCTCGATGAACGTCTGCGCGAGCGGGTGGGCGATCGCCTGGTGCGAGCCGATCGGTGCCTTCCAGACCTGGCGCTGGTTGGCGTACTCGCACGCCTTGGCCAGCGCGAGCCGGGCGGTGCCGGTGGCGAACGCGGCGCCCATGATGCGCTCGGGGTTGAGCCCGGCGAACAGCTGGTCGATGCCGGCGTCCTCGCTGCCGATCAGGGTGTCGGCCGGCACGCGTACGTCGTCGAAGAACAGGGTGAACTGCTTCTCCGGCGAGGTGATGCCCATGTCGATCTGCTGGTAGGTGAACCCCTCGGCGTCGGTCGGCACGAGGAACAGCGCAGGCTTGAGGTTGCCGGTCTTGGCGTCCTCGGTGCGCGCGACGACGAGCACGTGGCTCGCCTCGTCGACGCCGGAGATGTACGTCTTGGTGCCCTTGAGCCGCCAGCCGTCGTCCTCCCGGTAGGCCGTGGTGATGATCTTGTGCGAGTTGGACCCGGCGTCGGGCTCGGTGATCGAGAACGCGAACGTCGAGGTGCCGTCGGCGAGTCCGGGCAGCCAGCGCTCCTTCTGCGCCTGCGTGCCGTACTGCGTGATGATCGTCCCGACGATCGCCGGCGAGACGACCATGAGCAGCAGCGGACTGCCGGCCGTCGCCAGCTCCTCACACACCGCCGCGAGGTCGCCGATGTCACCGCCACCGCCACCGAACTCCTCCGGCACCGCGACGCCGAGGTAGCCGAGCTTGCCGGCCTCCTCCCACAGCTCGGTGGTCTTGCGACCCTCCTGCGCGGCCTTCTCGAAGTAGTCGCGGCCGTACTTCGCGCCCAGGTCGGCCACGGCCTTGCGCAGCGCGAGGCGCTCGTCGGACTCGGTGAAGTTGTTCATGATGATCCTTCGCTCGTTGAGCTTGTCGAAATGTCGATGATGGCGAGTACGGCGCCGGACTCGACCTGGGCGCCGGGCGTGACGGACAGCCCGGACACGACACCGTCGGTCGGTGCGGTGATGGTGTGCTGCATCTTCATGGCCTCGAGGACGACGACGACGTCACCCTTGCTGACGTGCTGGCCGTCCTCGACCGCGACGCTGATGACGGCGGCTGGCATCGGCGCGAGGAGCGAGCCCTCGGCGACGACATCGGCCGGGTCGACGAACGTCGGCACGGGCGTGAGCGTGATCGAGCCGTACGGCCCGTCGACATCGACCCATCCGTCACCGACCGCGACATCGTACGTCTCGGTGAGCCCCTCGACGTCGAGCACGACGCGCGTCGGGCCGGCCTCGATGACCGTGACGCCGTCGAGGTCGTGCTGCACGAACCCGGCCGAGTACGAGACCGTCAGGTCGTGGTTCCTTGAGCTTGTCGAAACGACGTACGCCCGGGTGCGCGGCTGGCTCGGGACGTTGCGGAACGCCGTCGGGATGCGGCCGAGCACCTTCGCGTGTGCCGTGGCGGTCGTGGCCTCGGCGAGCGCGGCGGCGACCGCCGAGCGGCGGACGGCCGGCTCGTCGAGCGACGGCTTCGTCCAGTCAGCAAGCCGCTCGTCGAGCAGTGCCGTGTGGACCCGCGCCGAGACGAACTCCTCGTCGGCGAGGATCGACCGCAGGAAGTCGAGGTTGGTCCGCACACCGTGCACCCGCGTGCGCCTCAGCGCGTCGCCGAGCTTGCGGATCGCCGTGGTCCGATCGGCACCATGCGCCACGACCTTGGCGATCATCGCGTCGTAGTGGATGCCGACGACCGAGCCCGACTCGACGCCGGAGTCGACCCGTACACCCGCCGGCACCTCGAACGTACGGACGGTGCCGGTCTGGGGCTGCCAATCGTCGGCGGGGTCCTCGGCGTAGACCCGCACCTCGACCGCATGCCCGCTCGGACCCGTCGGCTCCTCGCCGAGCTGCGCGCCCTCGGCGACCCGGATCTGCTCGGCGACGAGGTCGACGCCGAACACCTCCTCGGTCACCGGGTGCTCGACCTGGAGGCGGGTGTTCATCTCGAGGAAGTACGCCTTGCCGGTGTCGAGGTGCGCGTCGGCGACGAGGAACTCGACGGTCCCGGCGCCGACATAGTCCACGGCCTTGACCGCGGCGCGCGCGGCGTCGTGGAGCGTCGTGCGTACGGGATCACTCACGGACGGGGCCGGCGCTTCCTCGACGACCTTCTGGTGCCGGCGCTGGATCGAGCAGTCACGGTCGCCGACGATCCAGCACGTGCCGTGGGTGTCGGCCATGACCTGCACCTCGATGTGGCGCGCGGTCGGCAGGTAGGGCTCGACGAACACCGTGGGGTCGCCGAACGCCGACAGCGCCTCGGCACCCGCAGCCGCCAGCTCGCCATCGAGGTCGGCCGGGTCGGTGACGATGCGCATGCCGCGACCACCGCCTCCCGCGGACGCCTTGACCAGCAGCGGGAAGTCGCCTGCCTTCGCGGTTGCGGCGTCGACCGACAGGATCGGCACGCCGCCGGCCGCCATGAGCTCCTTGGCCCGGATCTTGGAGCCCATCGCGTCGATCGTCTCCGGCGCGGGGCCGATCCACGTCAGGCCCGCCTCGGCGACGGCGCGCGCGAACTCGGCGTTCTCGGACAGGAAGCCGTAGCCGGGGTGGATCGCGCCGGCGCCGGCCTTGAGCGCCGCGGCGATGACGAGGTCTCCGCGCAGGTAGGTGTCGGTCGGCGAGCTGCCCGGCAGGCGTACGGCGACATCGGCCTCACCGACGAACGGCGCTCCCGCATCAGCGTCGGAGTGCACGGCGACGGTGCGGATGCCGAGCTCCCGGCACGTCCGGAAGACGCGCCGGGCAATCTCCCCCCGATTGGCCACGAGGATGCTGGCGATCATGCGAGGGCTCCTTGCATGGTCTCGATACGGCTCGGCCGTCGAATGCTCGCGCGACCATCGCTGGTCGAGTTGGAGCGAGGAACGAGCGAGAGTATCGAGACCCCGTAACGTCCACTCATGTGCGGAACACTCCGTATCCCTTGGCGCCTTCGACGGGGCGCGTGTTGATCGCGGACAGGCAGATGCCGAGGATCGTGCGGGTGTCCCGCGGGTCGATCACCCCGTCGTCGTAGAGCATCCCCGACGTGAAGTAGGCAAGGGACTCCTTCTCGATCTGCTCCTCGACGTACGCCCGCATGGCCCGGTCGCCCTCCTCGTCGTAGGGCTGGCCCTTCGCCTCCGCAGCCCCGCGCGCGACGATCGAGATGACGCCGGCGAGCTGGGCCGGACCCATGACGGCGGACTTCGCGTTGGGCCAGCTGAACATGAACCGCGGGTCGTACGCCCGACCGCTCATGCCGTAGTGCCCGGCGCCGTACGACGCACCGATCACGACCGAGAGGTGCGGGACGGTCGAGTTGGACACCGCGTTGATCATCTGCGCGCCGTGCTTGATGATGCCGCCCTGCTCGTACTCCGCGCCGACCATGTAGCCGGTCGTGTTGTGCAGGAACAGCAGCGGCGTGTCGGTCTGGTTGGCGAGCTGGATGAACTGCGTGGCCTTCTGCGCCTCCTCGCTGAACAGCACGCCCTGGGCGTTGGCGAGGATGCCGATCGGGTAGCCGTGCAGTTGCGCGAAGCCGGTCACGAGCGACGATCCGTAGAGCGGCTTGAACTCGTCGAACTCCGAGCCGTCGACGATCCGGGCGATGACCTCGCGGGGGTCGAACGGGATCTTGAGATCGGTCGGCACGATGCCGAGCAGCTCCTCGGGGTCGAGCACCGGCTCGGCGTACATGGGCTCCGGCGTCGACCCGTGCTTGCGCCAGTTGAGCCGGCGCACGATCGAGCGGCCGATGCGGATCGCGTCGAGCTCGTCGACCGCGAGGTAGTCGGCGAGGCCGGATGTACGCGCGTGCATCTCCGCGCCGCCGAGCGACTCGTCGTCGGACTCCTCACCCGTCGCCATCTTGACCAGCGGCGGGCCGCCGAGGAACACCTTGGCGCCACCCTTGACCATGACGACGTAGTCGCTCATGCCCGGGATGTAGGCTCCGCCGGCCGTGGAGTTGCCGAACACCAGCGCGACGGTGGGCCGGCGGTCTGCGCTGGCCTGGGTGATGCTGCGGAACGAGCCGCCGCCGGGGATGAAGATGTCCTTCTGCGTCGGCAGGTCGGCGCCACCGGACTCGACGAGGTTGATCGTCGGCAGCCCACACTCGTGGGCGATCTGCGCCGCCCGGTGCCCCTTCTTGAGCGTGCTGGGGTTGGACGAGCCGCCCTTCACGGTCGGGTCGTTGGCGACGATCATGCACTCGACGCCCTCGACCACGCCGATGCCCGTCACGATCGAGGCGCCGACCGCGAAGTCGGTGCCCCACGCCGCCAGGGTCGACAGCTCGAGGAACGGCGAGTCGGGGTCGATCAGCAGCTCGATGCGCTCACGCGCGGTGAGCTTGCCGCGCTCGTGGTGACGCTGGACGTAGCGCTCACCTCCGCCGGCCAGCGCCTGCGCGTGCTGCTCGGCGAGGTCGGCGAGCCGCTCGAGCATCAGTGCCCGGTTGGTCTCGTACGTCTCGGTGGTCGGGTCGACAGTCGTGTGCATTTTCAGAATCCCAACAGCTTGGCGGCCAGGTCGTTCAGGACTTCGGTGGCACCGCCGCCGATGCCGAGGATGCGGGCATCGCGATAGTGCCGGTCGATCTCGGACTCGCGCATGTAGCCCATGCCGCCGAAGATCTGCACGGCTTCGGAGACGACCCACTCGCACGCCTCGACCGACTGGTTCTTGGCGAGGACGGCGTCGAGGATGACGGCCGGATCCGTGGCATCGCCCGCCACCGCGCGCTCGACGGCCTGCCGGGTCAGCGCCCGGGCTGCGGCCGTGCGGCGGTGCATGTCGACAAGCTTGTGCCGGATGACCTGGCGGGTGATCAAGGGCTTGCCGAACGTCTCCCGCTGCCGGGCGTACGCGACGGCGAGGTCGAGGGAGCGCTGGGCCGTCGAGTAGGCCTGCACCGCGAGGCTCAGCCGCTCGCTGACGAACTGCTGCATCACCAGGACGAATCCGCCGTCGATCTCGCCCACGACGTTGCCGGCCGGCACACGTACGTCGGCGAAGCTCAGCTCGGCGGTGTCGGAGCAGTGCCACCCCATCTTCTTGAGGGGGCGGGCGACGGTGAAGCCGGGCGCGCCCTTGTCGATGACCACCAGGCTGATGCCGCCGTAGCCCTCGCCGCCCGTACGCACGGCCGTCGTCACGAAGTCGGCGCGCACGCCCGAGGTGATGAACGTCTTGGCGCCGTTGACGACGAGCTCCCCTTCGGTCCCTGAGCCTGTCGAAGGGTCGCGCACCGCCTTCGTACGGATGTTGGCGACGTCCGAGCCCCCTCCGGGCTCGGTGATGCCCAGCGAGCCGATCAGCTCGCCGGCCAGCGTCGGGCGTACGTAGCGGTCGATCAGGTCGGCGTTGCCGGACGCGACGATGTGCGGCAGCGCGATGCCGTGCGTGAACAGCGCGGCGATGAGACCCGTCGAGCCGCCCGCCTCGAGCACGGCCTCACTGACGATCGCCGAGTCGATCAGGTCGCCGCCCTGGCCGCCGACCTCTTCGGGGAACGCGACGCCGAGCAGCCCGGCCTCGGCCGCCTTCCGGTGCAGGTCGCGCGGCACCTCGCACGCGTTCTCCCAGGCCGGGAGGTGCGGGACGACCTCCTTCTCGGTGAAGGCCGTGACCATCTCGCGCAGCGCCCGGCGCTCCGGGGTGTCCCAGGCGCTCACAGTGCGGCCTCAGCGATCGAGTCGGGCAGCAAGGACGCCGGGATCGCGCAGTCGCGGGCCCGCAGCCACTCGCCGACGCCCTTGGCCTGGGGGTCGAGTCGGGTGGACGAGGCCACGCCCTCGCCGAGCAGTCCGTGGATCACGATGTTGACCGCGGCGAGGTTGGGCAGCGGGTGGATCTCGACGTCGAGCATCGCCGCTTCGCGAATCAGCTCGCGGACCGTCGACTGGTCGAGGAAGCCGGCGAGCCAGGCGTACGCATCGTCGCGCGCCGGGTGGTCGGCGGGGATCCAGACACCGATGTTGGCGTCGCCGCCCTTGTCGCCGGAGCGCGCATACGCCAGTCGCCCCAGCGGAGCCCGCACGGTGTCGCCGACCCAGTCGCCGGTCGGCGGAGTCGACTCCTGCACCGCAGCCTCGGGCCACGCGGTGTCGTCCTCGGGGCTGCTGACGACCGACGGCGGCTCGATCTCCTCGCGCCTTCCGTCGGCTTGCACGACGACGTGCGGGACCTCGGACTGTGGGACGTACGCGGGGCGGTAGACACCGTAGGGCGTACCGGCGGACGGCGGCCGCGTGACGCTGAACCCGGGGTACGACGCGAGGGCCAGCTGGATCGCGGCGTCGCTGAACGCCCGGCCGACCGGATCGGGCGACGCGCTCTTGACGTGACACCGCAGCAACGAGGTGGCCTGCGCCTGGGTCGCAGGATCTGGCGTGTCCGTGCGATCGAGCTGCCACTCGACGCTCTCCGGGACCGTGCCGGCGGCCAGCGCCGACTCCATCTGCCGCTGGATCAGCTCGGCCTTCTCCGGGATGTCGAGGCCCGTGAGCAGGAACTCGACGCTGTTGCGGAATCCGCCCAGCGCATTGAGACACACCTTCGTGGTCGCCGGCGGAGCCTCACCGAGCACACCGGTGATCGCCACCCGGTCCGGGCCCTCCTGCGTCAACGTCATGGTGTCGAGCCGGGTCGAGACATCCGGACCCAGGTACGACGGACCGCCGACCTCGTAGACGAGCTGTGCCGTGACGGTGTCGATCGTGACCGCGCCACCCGTGCCCTCGTGCTTCGTGATGACGACCGAGCCGTCCTCGGAGATCTCGGCGACAGGGAAACCCAAAGGTGTCGACATGTCGACATTCGCGAACCCGGAAAAGTTGCCGCCCGTCGCCTGCGTCCCGCACTCGATGACGTGTCCGGCGACGACCGCACCGGCAAGCTGGTCGAGATCGTCGCGGCCCCAGCCGAACTCGGCGATCGCCGGGCCGACGACCACGGAGGCGTCCGTGACCCGACCGGTGACAACGACGTCGGCCCCGGCCTGCAGCGCCGCGGCGATGCCGAAGGCGCCGAGATAGGCGTTGGCGGTCATGACCTTGCCGAACACGAGCTCGTCGGCGCGGCCCAACAGGTCGTCGCCCTCGACGTGGGCGATCGTGATGTCGAGGTCCTGCGACGCGGCGATCTCTCGCAGCTTCGCGGCCAGGCCCGCGGGGTTGAGCCCGCCGGCGTTCGCGACGATCCTGACGCCGCGTTCCTTGGCCAGCACCATCGACTCGGTCATCTGCCTGACGAACGTCTTGGCGTAGCCGAGCGACTCGTCCTTCATCCGGTCACGGCCGAGGATCAGCATCGTGAGCTCGGCGAGGTAGTCGCCGGTCAGGTAGTCCAGGTCGCCACCCTCAAGCATCTCGCGCATCGCCGAGAGCCGGTCGCCATAGTAGCCCGAGCAGTTGCCGACCCTGATGGTTGAGCCCGTCGAAGCCATCATCGGTCAGCCAGCCTGGCTGGGTCGTTGCCGGGCAGCCCGGCGAACGCCTGGACGATCGTCAGCCAGTGCGCGGCGTGCTCACCTTCAGCACGTACGTCGACGTCGTCGAGGTGCCGGCGACGGGTCGCGAGCAGAGCGAAGTCGTAGCCCGAGCCCGTCACCCGCTCGGCGGCGTCCTCCGGCCCCCACGTCCACAGGTCGCCGTCGGGCCCGGTCAGCTCGACGCGTACGTCGACCTCCGGCACCGGTTCGCCGCGCACGAGATAGGCATAGCCGCGGGCGCGCACGCCGATGTGGCACACGTGCTTGGCCCGCGAGGTCTGCGGGATCGTCAGGCCCAGCGCCTCGCCGACGTCGTGGCTGTGCGCCCAGGTCTCCATGATCCGCGCGGTCGCCATCGAGGCCGGGCTCATCGGAGGGCCGAACCACGGGATCTTGTCGCCGTCAGGCACCGCACGCAGCGCCGCGTCGAGGGCGACTCGTCCTTCGCGCCACGTGGCGAGCAGCTCTTCGGGCGGCAGCAACGCCATCTCCTCGGCGCCCTCGTCGACATATCCCTCGGGGTTGGCGGCGGCACGCTTCATGCCGCGACCGAACTCGTCCTGGTCGGTGATCGCCGCGAGCGAGGCGGCGTCGGTCCAGTGCAGATGACCGATCTGGTGCGCGACGGTCCAGCCCTCGGGCGTCGTCACCGTCGCCCACCCGTCGGCCGGCAGGCCGGCGACCCACGTGTCGAGCTGCAGGCTCTCGTCAGCAAGGTCCGACAGCAGTCCATCGAGAATCGTCATGCCACAGCCTCCTCGAAGAAGCCAGGGCAAGGAGGCCGTGGCATGGGGTATTGATGATTCGCTCGCTGGCGCTCGCTCATGAGACCTCCAGCTCGTCGTCGAGGACGACAGCCCACGAGTCGAGCACGGCGGCCCGGCGCTTGGTGTCGTCACTGAGGGAGGCAGCGAGGCCGAGGCCGCGCAGCAGGTCGAGGGTCGCCTGGACCAGGCGCCGGTTGTCGCCGCGCGACTCGTCGATCGCCAGCAGCTCGACCGCGTACGCATGTGTCTCACGGCCGACCCGGCGCTCCAGCGGCGCGACCTCGGCGCGGAGGCCGGCGTCCGTACGCGCGGCGACCCACAGCTCGAGCGCCGCGAAGAAGATGGGAGAAACAAACTGCTGGCTGAGGATCTCGAGGACCGCCCTGGTGCGACCGGTCTCCGGCAGGTCGGCGGCCGCCCGTCGCATGTCCTCACGGCGGCGCTCGGTCAGGTGGCCGACCGCAGCGACCACGAGGTCCTGCTTGCTGGGGAAGTGGTGCAGCTGCGCCCCGCGACTCACGCCTGCTCGCTTGCTCACGACCGTGGTGGTCGTGCCGGCCCAGCCGAGCTCCACGAGGCAGTCGACCGTTGCCTCCATGAGCCGCAGCCGCATGGCCCGGGTGCGCTCACCCTGGGGCGTACGCACCGAGGTGCCCGAATCCGTCGTCACGTCCCCAGCATGCGGACATTCTCACAAACAGTCAAGCCTGATTGTTTGTGGGTAAGAGTTCTCTCACGACGCCCTCACTCCCACCTCACGCCCGGGCGGTGTGCTGTGAGCACCTGATCATCGACTCATAGGAGTGACATGCGACCCCCTCGCGCCATCATCGGACTGACCCTCGTCGCCGCCCTCGGACTCAGCGCCTGCGGAGGTGGCGACAACGACGAGAAGCTCAGCAGCAGCAATCGCACCAAGGCTTCCGCCGCCGCTCTGAAGTACGTCGGCGGTGGCGCCGTGACCGACGCCGAGCGGGGCGACGGCGATGACGGCTACGCGTACGGCGTCGAGGTCACCCTGCCCGGTGGCACCGACATCGACGTCGAGCTCGACAAGGCGTTCGCGGTCACCAACAGCCCCGCCAAGGCGTCGGACCTCGAGCCCGCGGCGCCCTCGGCCGATGCTACGGCGGCCGCGCCGTCGCCGAAGGCCACGGCCGACGATGACCGACCGCTCACCGGTTCCACGCTGAAGAAGGCCTCCGCCGCGGCCCTCAAGGCCACCGACGGCGGCAGGATCACCGAGACCAGCGGCAGCGACGATGCCGACCACGAGTACGAGGTCGACGTCCTGCTCCCGAGCGGCGAGGACGTGACGGTCGAGCTCGACAAGGCGTTCGCGGTCACCAAGATCGACCGCTGAGCACCGGGGACGGCCCGCTGCCCGACTTGCGTAGCAGGCCGTCGCCGCGCTCGCCTGCACCGACCACGAGACAGGGCGTGCCAATCCGTTCGGATTCGGTCTCGGGACACCGGTGATTCCGATAGAGTCCTCTGACTCCCCGCGAATTTTCCGAAGGACACGCATGACCGAGCAGCCCCCGATCACCTACGAGCTTTCGACTCCGACCGACCCCCCCGAGGGTGGTCGCAGCGTCAAGGGGCTCGTGATCGGCGCGATCGCCGTGATCGTCGTCCTCGCCCTGGCCGGCGGCGCCTTCGCCGTCGTCAAGAAGCTCGACGGCGGTGGCCCCCAGCCAGCCGACGTCCTCCCGGCCTCGGTCATCGCCTACGCCCGGGTCGACGTCGACCCGTCGGCGAGCCAGAAGATCGCGCTCTTCAAGCTCATCCGCAAGTTCCCCAAGGCCGCCGACGAGATCGGCATCAAGAGCGCGAACCAGGACGTCCGCAAGCTGCTGTTCGACGAGATCCTCAAGGAAGGCGACTGCGACCTGTCCTACGACAAGGACGTCAAGCCATGGCTCGGCAGTCGCATCGGCGTCGGCGTCGACTCGAAGGTGACCCCGCTCGTCGCGATCCAGGTCTCGGACGAGAAGAAGGCCGAGAAGGGCATCAAGGCCCTCTTCGCCTGCGATGACGAGAAGGCATCCATCGCCTTCCTCGACGGCTACGCGATCGTCGCCGAGACCCAGAAGCAGGCGGACGCAGCCGTCACGGCCGCCAAGAAGAAGCCGCTCGCCGACAACAAGGCGTTCGCCAAGGACGTCGACGACCTCGGCGAGCAGGGCGTCGCCTCCGCGTGGGTCGACACCGGCAAGGTCATCAAGGCGTTCCCCGAGTTCAAGGACGCCATGGCCAGCGCCGCGGCGACCGACATCAAGGAGATCGAGCAGCTCGGCACGGCGGCCATGACCGTACGCACGGACGGCTCGACCCTCGAGGTCGCCGGACTCGCCGGCCTGACGGACTCGGTCGGCGCGATGAAGCCGGCCGACATGGGCTCGCTGCCCAAGGACACTGTCGCGGCACTCTCGTTCGGTGGGTTCGGCAGCCAGATCAAGACCCAGTACGACACGTTCCTGCAGCAGTTCACCCGCGAGTTCGAGAGCGGCATCAACGATCCCTCGATCACGGAGGACATGACACCGGAGCAGAAGGACGCCTACGACCAATACCTCAAGGAGAATGCGCCTGACCCGGAGAAGTTCATCGCAGAGTTCGAGCGGTCGACCGGACTCAACGTCCCCGAGGACCTCGAGACGCTGTTCGGCGACGAGCTCACCGTCGCGGTCGGCCGGAAGAACCTCTCGACGCTCCCGACCCTCTCCGGCCCCGGCGACATCGCGTCGCTCGACGTCGCGCTGCGCATGACGACCGACCCCGACAAGGCGATGGACCTGGCAACGCGCCTGGCCAGGCTGGCGACCCCGGTCGGGATCGACCTGGCGACGAAGCAGACGGACACCGGAGCGATCATCGCCACCAACTCCGACGCGGCCGACGCACTCGGGAGCAAGGGTGCACTCGGCTCGGACCCGACCTTCACGTCGGTCATGCCCTACGGCGACAAGACGCTCTACGGCATCTTCGTCGACGTCAACACGATCCTCGACGAGATCAGCAAGGCGGATCCGCCGAAGGACGTCGCGGAGGACATCGATCAGGCCAAGGCCGTCAAGGCGGTCGGGGTGTCGTACGGCAAGGACGGCACGCACACGACGTTCAGCCTGCGGGTCGCCTTCGCGAAGTAGCCGTCAGGCCGCGGAGTCGTCCTCGTCCGGCACGATCTCGCCGGTGAGGACCTCTTCGTGGCTGTCCGGGTCCTTGATCGGGGCCCGGTCGAGCTCGCCGACGGCGCGACGTGCGAAGTCAGCGGCGAGCTGGATCGCCATCTCGCTCTCGGGCAGGACGTCGACGAGCACGGGGAACGCGTGCACCTGCTTGCGCCACAGATGCGTCTCGACCTCGACCCCGCGCTCGGACAGCAGCAGGGCCATGGCCTCGACCTCGGGACGCAGCAATTCGTCCTCGACCGCGACGAAGAACGTCGGCGAGGTGATGTAGGCCGACGCGTGCAGGGGTGAGGCATAGCCCTCGATCGCGGCGCCGTCCTCGGGCAGCCAGCGCTCCCGGATGTGGGCGATGCGGGTGATCGGCAGGTAGGCGTCGCGGGCTCTGGAGACGCGCTCGACCGCCTTGTCCTCGCGGTCGGGGTCGACGCTCAGCAGGGGTGAGAACCCGATCAGGGCAGCCGGCGCCGGCAACCCGCGACGGCTCGCGAGCTCGGCGACCTTCATCGTGAGATAGCCGCCCGCCGAGTCGCCGGCGACCACGATCTTGTCCGGATGATCGGTCGTATCGACCAGTGCGGCGTACGCGGAGATGGCGTCCTGCACCGAGTCGGCCACGGTGCCCTCGGGCAGCTGGACGTAGTCGACCGAGATGACGGTCGCGCCAGTCTTGAGCGCGAGCCGCTCGCAGATGCGGCGATGCGTCGTGATGCTGCCGGAGAAGAAGCCACCGCCATGCAGGTAGAGCAGCGTCATGTTGCTCTCGGGGCCGTAGCGGTGGCGCATCTGCTCGACCCGCACCCCGCCGAGCTCGTAGACCTCGAACGTGATGTGGGGCGACCGCTTGCGATGCGACTGGAGGCCGTCGATCGCCCGGATCGCGGCGAACGTGCGCTCGCTGATCGGCGTGAAGCGGAGCACCGGCTTGAAGACGATGCGGATCGTCCGCTGGAGCACGCGAGCCCTGACGCTGTAGCTCTCGTGGACCACGGCCTTGTCGTAGACGACGCGCATCGGGCCGCGACCAGGGAGGCTCAGGCGGACCCGTCGGCGCGGCAGCTTCGCGACGCCGAGGAGCGTCGCGAACCGGTCGTACAGCGAGGACCACATACCTCGAGCGTACGCTCGGTATGTTCTCGGCCCAAATCAGCGGGCCACGTTTGCGCAGGTCAGAGGCCCTTCGTGGGGCCCGACACCGGTCGCGAGATGTGACTGCGCGAGACTCGGAGCGGGCTACGGGAGGTGTGCGCGTGATCGAGGCGACCGTGATCTTCGCGGCCGGGGTGTGGGCCGGCATGATCAACGTCATCGTCGGCTCCGGCACCCTCATCACGTTCCCGACACTGCTGCTGTTCGGCTATCCGGCGCTCACCGCCAACGTGTCCAACAACATCGGCCTCGTCGCCGGCGGGCTGTCCGGCGTCCACGGCTATCGGGCCGAGGCGCTCCGCCACCGCGCACTCCTGCTGCGCCTTGCGCCAGCCTCGGTGCTCGGCGCCCTGACCGGCGCGATCCTGCTGCTGGTCCTGCCCGCCGACTCGTTCCGCGCGATCGTCCCGGTCCTGATCTCGATCGGGCTCGTCATGGTCGTCGCCGGACCGGCGGTGCAACGCCGCACGGCTCGCCGGCGGGCCGAGCCCGGCACCGCGCCGCGTACGCCCCGCTGGGTCCTGCCGCTCGGCGTGTACGCGGCCGGGATCTACGGTGGCTACTTCGGCGCCGCCCAGGGCATCCTGCTCGTGGGCCTCCTTGGTGTCCTGCTCACGATCGGGCTGCAGGACATCAACGGCATCAAGAACGTCCTGGCGACGATCGTCAACGCGGTCGCGGCCATCGCCTTCATGATCGTGGCATGGGACAAGATCGACTGGGAGGTCGTCGGCCTGATCGCCGCCGGCAGCCTGCTGGGTGGTCAGCTGGGCGCGAAGATCGGCCGCCGTCTCCCGCCGCCCGTGCTCCGCGCGGTGATCCTGGTGATCGGCGTCGTGGCGCTGGTCAAGATCGTGTTCTTCGACTGACCGGCCCGATCACTCCGCGACGAAGCGGGCGTCGACGTCGACGTGGATGACGATCTCGGCCGGCGTCAGGTCCAGCTGCGGACCACCGTCGGAGGTGTCGGCGAAGCCCGACTTGGCCAGCATCGGGAAGGCGGCCGGGCTCTCGATGTGGTGCGTCAGCATGCCGGGGTCGGCGAGCTGGACCGCCACGACCTTGCCGCGCCGGACGGCGTTGGCGTACGACTGGGCCTTGTTGACGGCATCGTCGACGGCCGCCTTGCGGACCTCGGCCTCATACGATCGCCGGTTCTTGACGCCCACGTCCCACCCGATGCCGGCGATCTCGACGCCGTTCTTGCCCGACCAGAAGTCGAGGAATCCGCTGAGCCGTTCGAAGTCGGTGAACTCGGCGCCGACCTGGACCCGAGCGACGTGCACGGTCTCGCCGCGCTTGCCCTCGGCGTCCCACGGCCGGTGGCTGAAGACCCGCACCTGGTCGCTCGACCACGGGCCGACCGCGCGGAGCTCGACGAGCTCGCGCAGCTGCGAGACCAGCGGATCGTGGATCGCGACGGCGTCCTGGAAGACCTGCTGCCGGTCGGACCCCTCGACGGCCGCGGCCATCGACACGATCGCACGTTCGGCGGGGTAGTGCTGCTCGGCTGAGCCGCGCACGGTGATGTCGAGCGTCATGCGGTCATCTTGCCGCATCGCCGGCCGCCACGCGGGTTGTCACGCGCCGACGAAGGTGGTTCACTGGATTCAGATATTCTGATTATCTGAATCGATCGGGAGACCATGACGGAGACCATCCACGACGCCGTGATCGTCGGCGCAGGCTTCGGCGGCATCGGCGCGGCGATCCAGCTGCGGAGGCTCGGCCACGACGATCTCGTCGTCCTCGAGCGCGAGAGCGACCTGGGCGGCACCTGGCACGTCAACCGCTATCCCGGTCTCGCGGTCGACATCCCGTCGTCGACCTACTCCTACTCGTTCGAGCCCAACCCCTATTGGTCGCGGCTCTACGCACCCGGCGCCGAGCTCAAGGCGTACGCGACACATGTCGCCGAGAAGTACGACGTGCGCCGGCACATGCGGTTCGACACCGTCGTCGACGGCGCGGTCTGGGACGACGGCAAGCACTGGACCGTCAACATCGCCGGCGGCGAGCGACTGCACGCCCGCCTGCTGCTGACCGCCACGGGCTTCCTGTCGCAGCCGGCGTTCCCCGCGATCGAGGGCATCGACACGTTCGCCGGGACCGTGATCCACACGACGCGCTGGGACGACTCGATCGACCTGGACGGCCGGCGCGCGGCGGTGATCGGCACCGGGGCGACCGCGGTGCAGCTGATCCCAGAGATCGCGCCCAGGCTCGCGGAGCTCACGGTCTATCAACGCACCGCCATCTGGGTGACACCCAAGGGCGATCGCGCGATCCCCCAGGGTGTGCAGAAGCTCTACGCCCGGGTGCCGCTCGCCCAGCGCGCCGTGCGGACGATCGGCAGCGGCATCCTCGAGCTCATCATGGTCGCCGGGGTGCTCAAGTATCGCCGCGCCAAGCTGCTCAACCGCAGCGTCGAGAAGCTGGCGCTGCGCCATCTCGCGCGGCAGGTCAAGGACCCAGAGACGCGTCGCAAGCTCACGCCCGACTACACGTTCGGCTGCAAGCGGCCGACGTTCTCCAACACGTACTTCCCGACGTTCAACCGCGCCAACGTGCACCTGGAGACCACGCCGATCGCACGCATCGAGCCCGACGGGATCGTCACCGAGGACGGCACCAAGACCGAGATCGACACGCTCGTGCTCGCGACCGGCTTCAACCTGTGGGACACCAACTTCCCGGCGTTCGAGGTCATCGGGCGCGGCGGCAAGGACCTCGGCAAGTTCTGGCGCGAGCAGCAGTTCCAGGCGTACGAGGGCGTCGCCGTGCCGGGCTTCCCCAACTTCGTGTCGCTCAACAGCCCTTACTCGTACTCGGGACTGTCGTACTTCACGACGATCGAGTCGCAGATGAAGCACCTCAAGCGCCTGCTCCGCGAGGTCGACCGGCGCGGCGCGGCGACGTTCGAGATCACCGAGCGCGCCAACGCGGAGTTCCTCGACCGGATGACGGATCGGCTCGAGGACTCGGTGTTCGTCAACGGAAGCTGCGCCACGTCACGCTCGTACTACTTCAACCAGCACGGCATGGCGACGCTGCTGCGGCCGACCTCGACGATCAACGCGTTCCGCGAGGCCGGCAGCTTCCCCCTCGACGACTATTCATACGCCTGAGTCACCCCGCGAGCTTGGCGCCGGGGAGCGCGACGAGCTCGGCGCGGGTCGTCGGGTCGATCTCATGACCCGCCGAGCACGTCAGGTGCGCATGGATCTCGGCGCCGCAGTCGCGATGCCGTAGCGACATCGGCGGGCCGTCCTGGCCCGGACGGTGGGCGTCGCCCCAGTCCATCAGCGCCACCATCACGGTGCGCAGGTCACGACCGGCCGGCGTGAGGACGTACTCATGGCGGGCGCGCTCACCCTCGGGCCGATAGGGGCGCTTCGCCACGAGGCCCTCGTCGACCAGGAGCGCGAGCCGCTTGGTGAGCACGTCCCGCGCAACGCCGAGGTGCTTCTGCAGTGCGTCGAACCGACGAACACCGTTGAACAGGTCACGGACCACCAGCACGGACCAGCGGTCGCCCAGGATCTGCGCCGTCCTCGCGATCGAGCACGTGCCGGAGTCGTAGTCGGCCATCGCGGGCCCGGAAGTGCTGGGTTTGGATTCCATACCCAGATGGTACGCTGCTGGGACCCGTACGAGAAGAGGCGCGACATGACGCTCGACCAGGCAGCCCAGCAGAAGACCATCACCTGGGTCGATCCCCGGCCCCAGGCCCTGGAGGCGCTCACGATGTCAGGGCTCGACTACCTGCAGGCGATGATCGACGGCCGCTTCCCCGCACCGCCGATAGCAAGCCACATCAACCTCGACCTGGTCAGCGTCTCGCCCGGTGTCGCGGTCATGACGGCGACGCCCGACGAGTCGCACTACAACCCGATCGGCTCGGTCCACGGCGGGTTCGCGGCGACGCTGCTCGACTCGGTGTGCGGCTGCGCCGTGCAGTCGACGCTGCCGGCCGGCATGGCGTACACGACGCTCGACCTCAGCATCAACTACCTCCGCGGCATGACCACCGAGACCGGGCTCGTGACGGGCGAGGGCCGGGTCACCAAACCTGGTTCGCGTGCCGCCTTCGTCGAGGCCGACATCAAGGATGCGGCGGGCCGCCTGCTCGCCACGGCGACGTCAACCTGTCTCGTGTTCACTCCCTGACGGTTCGACAGGCTCAACGGCCAAGGCGTGGAATTGCGGTCAAACGTGAGGTTCTCCTCGGATACCATTGTCGGGTGGTTTCCCTCTCCGATCTCCAGGTCCGTTCGCTCGGTGCGTGCACCGTCGACTCGCCTCTCGCGCTCTACGTCGAGGGGCGCACGACCAACGAGTACTACGTCGGCGAGACCGATCGCATCCTCTACGACGACACGCTCGAGCTGATCGCGTCGCGCGGCGTGCCGCTCGCCGAGCTGCCGACGTTCGAGTCCGGCGGGCCACGCCAGAAGATCTTCTTCGACCCGGCCACGACCAAGGTCGGCGTCGTCACCTGTGGCGGCCTGTGTCCCGGCCTCAACGACGTCATCCGGGCGATCGTCCTCGAGCTCAACACCCACTACGGCGTACGCGACGTGGTCGGCTTCCAGCACGGCTACGCCGGCCTCATCGAGTCCAACGGCCACGACGTCGTCGAGCTGACGCCCGACTTCGTGTCGCGCATCAGCGAGCGCGGCGGCACGATCCTCGGCTCGTCGCGCGGCGCCCAGGACCCGTCCGCGATCGTCGACCGGCTCGTCGAGCTCGACATCGACATCCTCATGGTCATCGGCGGCGACGGCTCGATGCGCGGAGCCCACAACATCGGCGCCGAGATCGCTGCGCGCGGACTGTCGATCGGTGTCGTCGGCGTGCCCAAGACGATCGACAACGACATCCCGCACATCGGCCAGAGCTTCGGCTTCTCCACGGCGTTCGCCAAGGCTGCCGAGTCGATCAAGGCGGCCCGCGTCGAGGTCGAGGCGGCCGTCGGCGGTGTCGGCATCGTCAAGGTCATGGGTCGCCACGCGGGGTTCATCGCGTGCTACGCGGCGCTGGCCAACCACGACGCCGACTTCGTCCTGATCCCCGAGGTCGGCTTCTCGCTCGACGGTGACAACGGCCTGCTGGCTCTGCTCGAGCGACGGGTCGCCGAGCGCGGCAGCGCGGTCATCGTGCTCGCCGAAGGTGCTGGCCAGGACCTCATCCCGGCCAGCGACCGCCGTGATGCCAGCGGCAACGCGGTGCTCGGCGACATCGCCGGGTTCCTGCGCGAGCAGATCAGCAAGGACTTCGCCAACCGCAACCAGCCGCTGACGATGCGCTACTTCAACCCCGGCTACGCGATCCGCTCCGTGCCGGCTGATGCGTCCGACTCGGTCTACTGCGCGCGTCTGGCCCAGACCGCGGTCCACGCCGCGATGGCCGGACGTACGGACATGGTCGTCGGGCGCCGGCGCCACCGGTTCGTGCACGTGCCGATCCCGTTCGTCACCTCCGGCTCGCACAGCGTCTCGCCCGACGGCGACCTCTGGCTGTCAGTCCTCGAAAGCACCGCGCAGCCGTTCTCGATGTGCTGAGCTCCCGAGGCTGAGCGAGCCCTGCGGCTCACCACGCGAGCTGCGGCGTAGCACTCTTCGCTTCCTGTACGCGCGTTCGTCGCATCGTGAGATGGCGTCTCGGCGCGCGATCCCGGTGGCACTGTCGAGGTCACAGACCTTCGACGGGAGACACCATCATGAGCGACCAGTGGTCCTTCGAGACCAAGCAGATCCACGCAGGTCAGACCCCTGACCCGACGACCGGAGCCCGCGCGCTGCCGATCTATCAGACGACGTCGTTCCAGTTCCGCGACACGGACCACGCCGCCGCGTTGTTCTCGCTCGCCGAGCCGGGCAACATCTACACCCGCATCATCAACCCGACCCAGGGCGTCGTCGAGGAGCGGCTCGCCGCGCTCGAAGGCGGTGTCGGCGCGCTGCTGTTCGCGTCCGGCCAGGCCGCCACGACCGGCGCGCTGACCAACGTCGCCGAGGCCGGCGACCACATCGTCGCGTCGTCAAGCCTCTACGGCGGCACCGACAGCCTGCTGCGCCACAGCTTCCCCAAGCTCGGCATCGCGGTCAGCTTCGTCGCCGACCCCAATGATCCCGAGCAGTGGCGTGCCGCCACCAAGGCCAACACGAAGGCGTACTTCGGCGAGACGATCGGCAACCCCAAGGGCGACATCCTTGACCTCGCGGCCGTCTCGGCGGTCGCCAAGGAGGTCGGCGTGCCGTTCATCGTCGACAACACGATCGCGACGCCCTACCTGCTCAACCCGCTCAAGCACGGCGCCGACACCGTCGTGCACTCGGCGACCAAGTACATCGGCGGCCACGGCACCACGATCGCCGGCGTCGTGATCGACGGCGGGACGTTCGACTACGGCGCGCACGGCGACAAGTTCCCCGGGTTCACCGAGCCCGACGCGAGCTATCACGGTCTCCAGTACGCCGCGGCGCTCGGCCCGGCGGCCTACATCGCCAAGCTGCGCGTGCAGTACCTGCGCAACATCGGCGCCGCCATCAGCCCGTTCAGCGCATTCCTGCTGGCGCAGGGCCTCGAGACGCTGAGCCTGCGGGTCGAGCGACACATCGCCAACACCCGCCGGGTCGCCGAGTGGCTCGAGGCACGCGAAGACGTCAGCACGGTGACCTGGGCGAGCCTCGACTCCAGCCCGTACAAGTCGCTGGCCGACACGTACGTCCCGCAGGGAGCGGGCGCCGTGCTGACCTTCGAGCTGCCCGGGGGTCTGGAAGCCGGCAAGGCGTTCATCGACTCGCTCGAGCTGTTCAGCCACGTCGCCAACATCGGCGACGTACGCAGCCTGGCGATCCACCCGGCGAGCACGACCCACTCGCAGCTGTCGGCGGAGGAGCAGGCCGCGACCGGCGTGACCCCCGGACTCGTACGCCTGGCGGTCGGCCTCGAGGGCATCGACGACATCCTCGCCGACCTCGACGCCGGCTTCCGCGCGGCGAAGTGATCGACAGAGCGTGACGATCAGCCCCAGCATCGATTCCTCTCTCGTCACCGGTGCGTGGCGGGAGGGGGATCCGCTGGGCGCCAGGAAGTTCGCGGACATCGGCGACATCACGCTCGACTCGGGTGCGACGCTCCCGGACGTACGCCTGGCGTACGAGACGTGGGGTCGCTTCGACGGGGCGAACGCGGTGCTGGTGCTGCACGCCCTGACCGGTGACAGCCACGTCGCCGGCCGCGCCCGTGCCGGCCATCCCACCGCGGGGTGGTGGGACGCCTTGGTCGGACCGGGCAAGGCCATCGACACCGATCGGCTGTACGTCGTGGCGGCCAACATTCTCGGGGGTTGCCAGGGCTCGACCGGGCCCGCCTCGCGAGATCCCGACGGCCTGCCGTGGGGCGGCTCGTTCCCCGCGCTGACGGTCCGCGACCAGGTACGCGCCGAGGTCGCCCTCGCCGACGTGCTGGGGATCGATCGCTGGCGAGCCGTCGTCGGCGGCTCCGCCGGCGGCATGCGCGCCCTCGAGTGGGCGATCGAGCGGCCGGAGCGCGTCGAGCGCCTGTTCCTGCTCGCGACCAGCGCCGCCGCATCGGCCGAGCAGGTCGCGCTCTCTGCAACGCAGATCGACGCGATCCGCGCCGACCCGGCCTATTTCGACGGCGACTACTACGACGGCCCGCAGGGTCCGCTGCAAGGCCTCGACCTGGCCCGGCGCATCGCGCACATCAGCTATCGCAGCGAGTACGAGCTCGCCGAGCGGTTCGGCCGCACGGTGCAGGACGACGGCCGCTTCGCCGTCGAGTCCTACCTGCAGCACCACGGCGCCAAGCTCGTGCGCCGGTTCGACGCCAACTCGTACGTCGTGCTGAGCGCGGCGATGAACAGCCACGACGTGGGCCGCGATCGCGGTGGCATCGCCGCTGCGCTGTCGCGGATCACAGCTCGTACGATCGTCGCCGGCATCGACTCCGACCGGTTGTACCCGCTGCATCAGCAGCAGGAGCTCGCCGACGGCATACCCGGCTCCGGGTCGCTCGAGGTGGTGAAGTCCGATCACGGTCACGACGGGTTCCTCGTCGAGTCCGAGCAGGTCGGCGAGCTGGCGCGTCAGCTGCTGGGCTGAGCCGCCGCAGCCCAGTCTTCCTCGACGAGCGACCCATTGATCATCGCGCCGACTCGTGCGCCTTGCGCCGCCGCCGCGATGACCTGCGATCCGGCATCGGCGACGTTGCCCGCCGCCCACAGGCCGGGCACGTTCGTCGCCCCCATCGGGTCGGTCGCGACGACCGGACCCATCGGGGTGTCGGTCATCCCCAGGTCCAGCCCGGCGAACGCCTCGAGGTTCAGCACCATCGTCGGCGCGACGAACACCGCGGCGACCTCGTGCATCGCGCCGCCCGCCCGTACGCCCTGCAGTGCGCCGTCCCGACGGACGATCTGGCTGACCGGCCCGTCAACGACGTCCACGCCACGAGCGGCGAACAGCCGGCGCTCCGCCGCATCCAGCTCGATCGTGTCGTTGGTGAAGAACACGAGGTCGTCGGTCCACTGCCGCACCATCCGCACCTGGTGAGCCGACATCGGCTGCGTCGCCACGACGGCGAGGCGCTGACCGGCGACCTCGTAGCCGTGGCAGTAGGGGCAGTGGAAGATGTCCACGCCGAAGCCTTCCGCGACACCGGGGATGTCGGGCAGCGCGTCGGTGATGCCGGCGGCCAGCACGAGCCGCTTGGCGTGCAGCCGCTCGTCTCCCGCATCGACGACGAAGCCATCGTCAACGGTCTCGACGAGCGTCGCAGCCTCGGCGCGGATCTCGATGCCGAGCTTCTCGACCTGCGTACGGCCGACGTCGAGCAGCTCGAGCGGACTCAGCCCGTCGATGCCGAGGTAGCCGTTGACGTGCGCAGCAGGGGCGTTGCGCGGTGGGCCGCCGTCAAGCACGAGGATGCGTCGGCGTGCACGTCCCAGGACGAGGGCGGCGGACAGGCCGGCCGCGCCGGCCCCGATGACGATGGTGTCGTAGGAGTTCATGTCCTCAGTGTTCGTCGCCGACGCGCGGAGAGCAAATGTCGTTGCCGTTGTGGCAAGATGGGCCGCATGACTGACGACCTCGCCACCGCCCTCACCTCGGTCGGCCCACGCCTGCGCGCCCTGCGCCAGCTCGGGGAGGCGACACTCGCGCAGCTGTCCGCCACGACCGGCATCTCCGTCAGCACCCTGTCGCGGCTCGAGTCGGGCCAGCGCAAGCCGACCCTCGAGCTCCTGCTGCCGCTGGCCAAGGCCCACGGCGTGACGCTCGACGAGCTCGTGGAGGCGCAGCCGACGGATGACCCGCGCATCCAGGCCGACCCGATCCACCGGCACGGCCGCACCTTCGTGCCGCTGACCCGGCAGGCCGGTGGCTTGCAGGCCTACAAGGTCGTCATCCCGCCCACCACCGAGCCGGACGACGACCTCAAGACCCATGAGGGCTACGAGTGGCTCTACGTCCTTTCGGGGCGCCTGCGTCTGAGGATCGGCGAGCACGACCTCGTGCTCGGTCCCGGCGAGGCCGCTGAGTTCGACACCCGGCTGCCGCACGGGCTGAGCAACCCCGGCAAGCGCCCGGTCGAGCTGCTCACCCTGTTCGGCACCCAGGGCGAACGCATGCACGTACGCGCGAAGCCCCGCTCGAAGGAGTGACTACCAGCTCGACTTGGTGATCCCCGGCAGCTCGCCGCGATGCGCAGCGGCCCGGAACCGGATGCGCGACAGTCCGACCTTGCGGAGGTAGCCTCGCGGCCGGCCGTCGACCTGGTCGCGGTTGCGCACGCGTACGGGCGACGAGTCGCGCGGCAGCCGCGAGAGCGCGCGACTCGCAGCCATCCGCGCCTCAAGGCTCAGACCCGTGTCCCGGCTCGCGGCGCGCAGGGTGGATCGCCGCTCGGCATGACGCTCGACCAGACGCCGGCGCCGTTCGTCGGCGACGACCTTGCTCTCCTTGGCCATCAGCGCTCCTCGCGGAACTCGACGTGCCGCCGGACGACGGGGTCGAACTTCCGGATCGTCATGCGCTCCGGGTCGTTGCGCCGGTTCTTGCGGGTCACGTACGTGTAGCCGGTGCCTGCCGTCGACCGCAGCTTGACGATCGGGCGCAGCTCGCTCCCCTTGCGCATCAGACCCGCCCGCCGCGGGCGAGGATCGAGGCGATGACGGCCTCGATGCCACGCACGTCGATCGTCTTGATGCCGCGCGCGCTGACCCGCAGCGTGACATGCCGGCCGAGGCTGGGGACCCAGTAGCGCTTGCGCTGGATGTTGGCGTCGAACCGCCGATTGGTCCTCCGGTGGGAGAACGAGACATTGCGGCCGAACCCCACCTCGGCCCCAGTGACCTGACACACGCGCGACATTTCCAACTCCTTATGTAGACTGACAATCATTCCCATTAAGCCTACCTGAAGGATTCGGCACCATGAAGCACGGCATCCACCCGCCCTACGCGCCTGTCGCGTTCCGTGACAGGTCGGGCGATCTCCTGTTCGTCTCGTCGTCGACGCTCACGAGCGCAGAGACCGTCGAGATCGACGGCGTAACCTATCCCGTCATCGATGTCGAGATCTCCACGGCGAGCCACCCGTACTGGACCGGCAAGGGCCGCGTGCTCGACACCGAGGGACGCGTCGAGAAGTTCAACCGGCGCTACGGGGCGACGGCATGACGACACCGCTCGTGCTCATCACGGGCATCGACGCCGATGCCATGGCCAGCACGATGATCGGGCTGCAGTGGGATGCCCCGCATGCCGTGACCGTGCGCCACACGATCGACGTCGAGCGGCAGGTCCTGACCCGCATCGTCAGCGACGTCGCGGGAGTCGTCGAGCGTACGCACGTGGATCTCGACCACGCGTGCGTCGGCTGCGCGCTACGCGAGGACGTCATGCCGACGCTCGAGCGCCTGGCCCGCGACGGGCGCTGGGGATCGATCATCGCGCACCTCCCGGTCGCGGCCGAGGCCACCCAAGTGTGCCGCATCCTCTCCAGCGATCACGCGATCGGCTCGGTTCTGCACGTTGCTGCGGTCCTGGCCGTCGTCAACGGCCCGACCGCACGCAACGACCTGTTGGGCGACGACCTGCTGCGCGAGCGCCACCTGCACACGTCCGCGGAGGACAGCCGGGGCGTCGCCGAGGTGCACGCCGCGATGATCGAGTACGCCGACACCGTCGTGGTCGTCGGCGACATCGACGAGACCGACCGCGCCCTGGCGGCGGCGATGGCCCGGCCCGGCGCTGCGGTCGTCACCGATCACCTCGCGATCGACGTCGCGGCGCTGATCGACGGGCGCCGGCAGCACGAGGAGGCCGAGGCCTGGGTCGACCCGGCGCACGCCGAACCCGTCGGCCTGGTCGAGATCGGCGAGGTGTGGACCGTCGAGCTGAGGTCCGACCGGCCGTTCCATCCCGACCGCTTGATGGCCAACATCGAGGGTCTCGGCGGCGGGGCCCGTCGGTCGCGCGGCTGCTTCTGGCTGCCGACGAGGCCCGGCACGATGTCGCAGTGGGACGGCGCGGGCGGTCAGCTCAGCGTCGGCCCGTGCGAGCACGACACGCTCGAGCCGCACACCCGCATCCTCGTCACGGGCATCGACGATGGCCGGGACTCGCTGCAGGCCCTGTTCGAGCAGTGCCTGCTCACAGATGACGAGCTCGCCACGCGGGGCGTCATCTGGGAGTCCGACCACGACGGCTTCGAGCCCTGGCTGGGCCCCGCCCGTCTCGCCGCCTGACCCGAAAGGAACTCCATGGCCGTACCCAAACGCAAGCTCTCCCGTAGCAACACCCGTCACCGCCGGTCGAGCTGGAAGGCCCACCCGGTCCAACTCGTCCCGGTCGTCGTCGACGGCGTCGAGCACCGAGTCCCCCGTCGCCTCGTCCGCGCCGTCCAGCGCGGGCTATACGTTCCCAAGGAGCACGCATGAAGGTCCGCAACTCTCTCCGGTCGCTCAAGCAGCAGCCCGGCGCCCAGGTCGTACGCCGCCGCGGTCGTACGTTCGTGATCAACAAGCAGAACCCGCGGTTCAAGGGTCGTCAGGGCTAGTTGCTGGACTGGCAAGAATGTTTGCGCCGTCCAGCGCTGTCACGCACGCTTGGTGTCATGACACATCAGCACACCGAACGGCCAGAGGATCACTTCACCCGCGAGTTCTGGGACGAGCGCTACTCCGGCGAGCAGGTCTGGAGCGGCAACCCCAACCCTCACCTCGTCACGTACGCCTCGCAGCTGCGGCCGGGAACCGCCCTCGACTTCGGCAGCGGCGAGGGTGCCGACGCGATCTGGCTGGCGCAGCAGGGCTGGCGGGTCACCGCGATCGACATCTCGCCGGTGGCGCTCGAGGGCGTCTCGGCCCGCGCTGCGCAGTTGGGCCTCGACCTGACCGGCCAGCAGGCCGATGCGTTCGAGTGGTCGGCCGGCCCGACGTACGACCTGGTGTCAGCGCAGTTCATGCACCTGCCGCGGCCGGCGTTCACCCGGCTCCACCAGGAGCTGGCAGCATCCGTCGCTCCGGGCGGCACGCTGCTGATCGTCGGGCACCACCCCGACGACCTCGGTCATGCTCCCGAAGGCACGGCGTTCGAGGACATCCGCTTCACCGGTGACGAGGTCGCCTCGACGTTGGACCCGGCTGAGTGGGCGACGATCGATGCCCTGCGGCCCGAGCGGGAATGGATCGACCGCGACGGACATGCTGCCGTCGCGGTCGATGCCGTGCTGCGTGCCGTGCGCGTGGGTTAACGCTCCTCGCGGAACTCCACATGGCGCTGGGCGATGGGGTCGTACTTGCGCAGCCCCATGCGGTCGGGGTCGTTCCGGCGGCTCTTGCGGGTCACGTACGTGTATCCCGTGCCGGCGGTCGACCGCAGCTTGATGATGGGCCTGAGATCGGCATGACGAGCCATGGTGGCCACCTCTCGTTGATTGACAACCATTGTCAACAACGTTCAGGCCTGCGGCATTCCGTGGAGTCGTCAGCCGTACTGGGGGCGCGATCGACAACAGGAGAAGCACCCCGGCCAGAGAAGAGTCAGGGCAGCGCCCGCCCACATGAGGCTCACAGCCAGGCGCAGCGAGCCCGGCGGCGGTGTCGTGCTCATGGGAACGGTCTCCGATCGGCGTCTGGATCCTGCACACGCGTGCACAACCTGTCTCGCGTCCCGACAGTGTGACGTATGTCTGAACCCGGCGTCATCCGTGCACGGCCCACGTAAAATGGCGCCCATGACCGAGTGGATCCTGATCGGGCTCGTCGCCCTCGCGGCGGTGCTCCTGGCGACGCATACCGCGGCGGTCGCGTTCGTCGTCAGCAGGATCGTGTTCTCGGGCCGGCCCAAGCAGAAGCAGTGGAGCCCGAAGAACTCCGACGCGTCAGACCATCCGCCGCACGATGCTGAGCGGCGCGTGCTTCATGACCTGCCCTAGCGGAGCCCAGGGCCAGGCCGGCACCGCAGCGTCGACGACTTCCTTCTCGATGTTCTTCACGAGGGCCCGGCAGCCGGTCTCGGTGTCGACCATCATCTTGGCCTCCTGCTGAACGCCCTCGTTCATCTCTGACGCGATGTAGCCGGGGTAGAGCGTCGTCACCTTGATGTCGAGCCCCTTGCGGCCGATCAGGTCCGAGCGGATGCCCTCCGCGATCGCGGCGATGCCGGCCTTGGTCGCCGCGTACGTCGTCATGGATGACGGCATGCCGCGCATCGCCGACATCGACGAGATGACGACGAGGTGCCCCGACTTGCGCTCGTAGAAGTGCTCCATCGCCGCCTCGCACTGCGCGATCGCCGCGATGAAGTTGGTCTCGGCGGTCTGCTTGTTGGCGTGGAACTTGCCCGTGCCGATGCGTCCGCCCTTGCCCAGGCCAGCATTGACGATGACCCGGTCGAGCCCGCCGAGGTCCTTGATCGCCTGCTTGAACACCGCGAAGACCCGGTCGTGGTCGTTGACGTCGAGCTCGTGCACCACGACCTCGATGCCGGGGTGCGCCGCCAGCAGCTCGTCCCGCAGCGCCTCGAGTCGGTCGAGCCGCCGGGCGGTGAGGGCGAGGTGGTGGCCCTTGGCGGCGAGGATGCGGGCCATGCCGGCGCCAAGCCCGGAGCTCGCGCCGGTGATGAGAACGTTCTTGCGCATGTCAGTCCTTCTTCGACATCTGGACGGAGGCCTTGGCCATCATCGAGTAGTACAGCGGTCGGGCGAACCGCTTGGCGGCGTACGCGATCTTGCCGTCGCGATCGGTGAGGATGATGTGCCGGCCCTTCTCGACGCCGTTGATGACCCGTGCCGCGATGACGTCGGCGCTGAGCTTGGCGTTGTCGATCAGCTTGGCCGCCGACTTGTTGGCCGACTCGTCCTTGCCGCGCAACGACTCGGTGAGGTTGGTCTTGAAGAACGTCGGGCAGATGACCGACACCTTGACGCCGTACGGCTTGAGCTCGTGGAACAACGTCTCGCTCAGCGCCACGACGCCGGCCTTCACCGCGTTGTACTCGCTCATCCGCGGCGGGTGCACCAGTCCGGCTGCCGACGCGGTGTTGACGATGTGGCCGCTGCCCTGCGCCTTGAGCATCGGCGCGAACGTACGGCAGCCGCGCGCGACGCCGAGCAGGTTGATGTCGACGATCCACTGCCACTGATCCATCTCGGACAGCTCGATGCGCCCACCCGCGGCGACGCCGGCATTGTTGAACAGATAGTCGAGGCCGTCCCACTCCTCGACGACCCAGTCGCGCGCCTTGGCCCAGTCGACGTCCTGCGTGACGTCGAGGCTGAGGTAGGCGACGCGATCGAGGCCGCGCAACGGGTCGGGGAGCTCGGTGTGCACGTCGGTGGCGAGCACGCGGCAGCCACGGTCGGCCAGCTGGCGTACGAGCGCGAGCCCGAGACCGGACGCCGCTCCGGTGACGAGGATGCGGGACTCAGGTGCGATCGACATGTTCAGATACTAGCGGTATCCCAAATCAGCGATAGGTGATCAGGTCTCGCGGGAGGTGGGTGCTCTCGTTGAGGGCCAGCAACCGTGGGCCGGTCGAACCGACGATGACCGTCGTGACGGCGGCATTGATCATGACGTCGTTGATCCGCTGGAACGCCGAGTCGTCGCCCGTCAGCAGGTGCGAGGCGACCATCGCGATCGGCCCGCCCGAGGTGAAGACCGCAATCGATCGTCCGGGCCCGGCATCAGCTGCGGCCTTGCCGAACGACGTCATGACCCGACCGACGAAGTCCTGATAGGTCTCGGCGTGATCGCCCTCGCCGGCGATCCAGCCGTCGAGTGCGGCGTTGAGGTGCTGTTGGAACGCTTTCGCGTCGAGCGTCAGCGACGCCGGGTCGTGCGCGCGGGCGATCGCGAGGTGGTCGTACTCGTTCCACCCGTCGTCGATGTCGTAGCCGTCGCCCTGCCCGCACGCGTCGATCGCCGCGATCGCGGTCTGGGCATGACGTTTCATCGACCCTGCGACGGCGGCCGCGGGTGCCCAGCCGGACGCCTCCCACGACGTACCGAGGGCGGTCGACTGCTGCATGCCGATCGGCGAGAGCTGGTCGTAGTCGTCGGACCCGAACGACGCCTGGCCGTGGCGGATGAGGTGGACGGATCCCATGCCCGGAGCCTATCGACTCCCTCGTGGCGGGTCGTGCGAGCCGTTGTGGGATCCCGCAGCATCGGTGCGACTCTCCGCATTCCACGGTCATTCGTCGAACACCCCCGGATGCAGGACCCGAGTGTGGACTCAGCAATCCGCCTCACGACCAGATGTCCATCAGGAGTGCGACATGAACACGCAGACAGCAACGCCCACCGAACACCACCAACGTCCGAGAGGCGGTCGATCGCGCGTCGTGCTGTGCCTCGCGATGATCCTCGGCGGTGTTTCAGGCGCGTTCGTGACGTCCCCCGGACACGCCGCAAACGACCCGCTGACCATCGTGAGCCTGACGTTCGATGACGGCAGCGCCAGCCAGCTGGCGGCCGCCGGGCTCATGGACGATCGCGGCATGGCCGGGACGTTCTATGTCAACTCAGGCTCGGTCGGCAAGGCCGGCTACGCCACCAGAGCTCAGCTCACGCAGCTGGCGGAGGACGGCCACGAGATCGGCGGCCACACGGTCAATCACGTGAACCTCCCGGCTCTGCCCCTCGACGAGGCCAAGAGACAGATCTGCCTCGACAGAGCCAACCTGACCGCGTGGGGCTTCAGCGTGCGGAGCTTCGCGTACCCGTTCGCGGAGGCCACCCCTGCGGTCGGTGACCTGGTGCGGGACTGCGGCTACAACAGCGGGCGCAACGTCGGAAGCCTCCGGTCGCGCTTCGGATGCGAGGGCTGCAGCTTCGCTGAGCCCGTGCCGCCCATCCAGCCGTATGCGACCCGGTCGCACGACGTCGAGGGCGCCTGGACCCTCGAGGACTTTCAGGACGCCGTGACGAACGTCGAGTCGTCCGGAGGCGGCTGGGTGCAGCTCACGTTCCACAACTTCTGCGGAACGAGCTGCGGTGAGCTGTCGATCGGCGAGGAGGTCTTCACGCAGTTCCTCGACTGGCTCGGGCCCCGAGCGGCGTCGAACAACACCGTCGTCAAGACGGTCGGCGATGTCATCGGCGGCGCCGTACAACCCGTCGTGGCGGTCGACGATCCCGTGCCGACCCAGGACGAGAGTGGCCTCAACAATCCAGGTCTCGAGACCGTCCCGGCCGGCACGAACATGCCCCAGTGCTGGCAGGCAGGTGGCTACGGCACCAACACCGCGGTCGTCGACACCGTCACACCCGGACGCACGGGCCAGATCGCCGGACGGATGACGGTCACCGACTTCGCGGACGGCGACGCCAAGCTCATCACGGCGCGGGACCTCGGCACGTGCGCACCGGCGGTGACGCCGGGCAGGACGTACGTGTTGGAAGGTTGGTACACGGCGACCGCTCGAACCCAGTACGACGTGTACCTGCGGAACACGGCAGGCGGCTGGTCCTACTGGACGTCCAGCCCGTTCTTCGCGGCCTCGCCGACGTACGCTCCGGCGACGTGGACGACTCCGCCGGTCCCGGCCGGCTCGACCGGGATCAGCTTCGGGCTGAACCTGATCGGCAACGGCCAGCTGACGGTCGACGACTTCACGTTCTCCGCGGAGGAGCCTGCCGACTCCACCGTCGGCCTCGCCGTGGGATCGGGCCTGACCTATGGCAAGACCAACACCGCGACGGTCACGGTCGCGGCCCCTGCCGGACGGCCGGCACCGACCGGGACTGTCACGATCAAGGACGGCGCCCGGACCATCGCGTCGACCACGCTGTCGGGCGGTAGCGCTGCGATCTCACTGGCCACCCTGAGTCCCGGCACGCGCCAGCTCACGGCGAGCTATGCAGGTGACATCGCCACCAAGCCCGGTGTCTCCGCGGCCAAGACCGTGATCGTCAAGAAGGCCACGCCGACCGTCACGATCAGGCTGAGCACCGCATACGCCAAGGTCAGGAAGACGCAGGTCAAGGTCAGTGTGACCATGACCCTGCCGGGTTCGGCGATCAAGCCCGCCGGGACCGTGTACGTCCGAGTCAACGGCCGGACGGTGCGGACGGCGACGGTCGGCGCGGCCAGGCAGGGCCGGATCACGGTCACCATGCCGCGCTTCACCAAGAGGGGAACGTTCAAGGTCACCGTGAAGTACGGCGGCTCATCGACGTTCTATCCCCACTACAGCACGCCGAGGACCGTGAAGGTCTCCTGACCCGGCGCAGGTTGGTCCGGTCGCTCACATTTCCCGTCACATGACTCGTCAGTAACCGAAATTCGCTCCTAGTCTGAGCGGATGGGACTTGAGGGAGTGTCGTTTCCGACTGAGAGCACGTCAGCAGCCGCCCGGACGATCCTGTCCGATGCCTTGCGCAAGGCCGACCCCGTCGGGGCCCGCGCGGTCGAGAACGAGACCAACTGGCGCCGCAACTACCTCAACCACTTCCGCCGCGCCCTCGAGGCCGGCATCGGTGAGGCGACCGCCGCGCAGTCGATCGCCATCGAGGGGCTGCGCAGCGCCCACGAGCTGATGCGGTTCGGCGACGTCGCGCTCGACGACGCGATCACTGGCACGGCGTTGTCGCAGGTGTTCCACACCCGCACGGTCACCGGCGGGGCCGACCCGGAGACCGAGCTCTCGATCCCCTATCGCGGCGAACGGCTCCGCGGCAAGACGCTGCTGGCGCAGCTGGACGCGTGGGTGGAGCGCGGCGTCATCACGCAGTCGTGCTCCGAGGCGGTCCAGACCGTGCAGGAGCATCCTGAGTGGCTGCGGCTCGAGGGCGACACGATCGTCGTGCTGGGCGCCGGCGCGGAGATGGCGCCCTACCGCGCACTGCTGCGCTGGGGTGCGGAGGTCGTGGCGATCGACCTGCCGCGGCCCGACGTGCAGGAGCGCGTACGCACGCACGCCGAGCAGTCAGCCAGCCGTGTGCACGTGCCGGCCCGCATCGTCACGAACGGCGACGACGACTCCGGTGCCGACCTCGTCACCGAGCTCTCAGCCGTCGCCCATTGGCTCGACGGGTTCAAGGGCCGGCTCGTGCTCGGCAACTACTGCTACGCCGACGGCGCCTCTCACGTACGCGTGTCGATGGCCGCCGATGCCCTCGCGGCCCACCTGGTCCAGCAGCGGCCCGACACCGCACTCGCGTTCCTCGCGACGCCGACCGACACGTTCGCGGTGCCGGCGGCCGAGGTCGCGTACGCCAACCGGGCCTACGCCGAGTCGTCCACGATGCTCCGCGCGCCGTTGCGGATGATCAGCGGCGGCCGGCTGCTGCAGCGCAACTACCCGCCCGGCGCCGACCCCGGCGTGTGCGACGCGCTCGTGCCGCAGCAGGGTCCCAACTACGCCCTCGCCAAGCGACTCCAGCGCTGGCGCGCGACCGCAGCACGTACGCAGGGCACGACGGTCTCGCTCAACGTCGCACCCGCGACGCGCACGCGATCGGTCGTCAAGAACAAGGCGCTCGCCGCGGCATATGCCGGAGCGCACCGGTTCGGCGTCGAGGTCTTCGAGCCGGCCACGAGCAACACGCTGATGGCGGCCCTCATGGCGTACGACCTGAAGTCAGGCGCCGCGTCGCAGCCCGAGCCGTGGCAGGACGAGGCGGTCAACGCGGCGCACGGTGGGCTGTGGACCACGGCCTACCACCCGCGCAGCGCGCTCGGCCTCGCTGCGGTGCTCGGCATCGGCGCCCTGCGAGGCTGACCCCCTTCGCTGGTCAGTGACCGGTGAAGGTGGCCTTGCGCTTGTCGACGAACGCCTGGCCGCCCTCGGCGAAGTCCGCGGTCGAGAACAGGGCGATCTGACCTTCTCGCTCGCGGTCGAGTGCCTCGTCGAGGTGGCTCAACGTCGTCGCGGTGATTGCGGCCTTCATGGCGCCGAGGGCCACGGTCGGCCCGGTGCCGAGCTTGTCGACGAGCATCGCGAGCTCCGCGTCGTACGCCTCGTCGTCGAGCGACGTGTGGATCAACCCGATCTCCGCCGCGTCGTCGGCGGAGAGCCGCTCGCCGAGCATCGCCATGCGGTTGGCGCGCGCCCGGCCGATCGACGCCGCGACGAGCTCGGTCGCTCCGCCGTCGGGCATGAGGCCGATGTTGACGAACGCGAGCAGGAAGTAGCTCGAGCTCTTGGCCAACGTGATGTCGGCGGCGATCGCGATCGAGACACCGACCCCTGCGGCGATGCCGTTGATGGCGCTGACCACCGGGACGGGCGTGCGGGTGATGGCCCGGACCAGCCGGTTCGCACCGTCGAGCGTCGCGGCGCCGTCGAAGTCCGGGCCGAGCGCGGCCCCGGAGCTGAAGGCGCGCCCGCTGCCCGTGATGACGATGAGGCGTACGTCCGTCGCCTCCTCGATCGCAGCTGCGGCGTCATCGAGCATGTCGGCCGTGAGGGCGTTGAGCCGTTCGGGCTCGTTCCACGTGATCGTCAGGACCCCGTCAGTGGTGTCGAACAAGACCGAGTCACTCATGGGTTCCTCCATTGGCCGAGCAGGGTCTGCAGCACCGCGATGAGCGCGATGGGCTGGTCGAGCATGATGTGGTGGCCGGCGTCGCGGATCACGGTGACCGGCACGTTGCGACCCAGGCGCTCGGCGACGACGTCGGTGATGTCGGTCGTCGCCATGCCGCGCTCGCCGCGGATCAGCGCGATGTCGCAGGTGGCCTCGGCCAGGTCCTCGGGCTCCATCCGCGCCCGCAGGAAGATCTGCGGGTCGAACTTCCATGTCCAGCCGCCCTCGACCTCGCGGATCGAACCCTCGGCGATGTGCTGATGGATGTAGGGCAGCGTCGCGGTGTCGGCCGGAAGCGTACGGAACCGAGCCAGGATGGACTCGCTGTCGGGATAGATCTTGTTGCCCGGCACGTGCTCCTTGGCGACCCACTCCCGCGCCTCGGGCGACATCTCGCGCACTGGCGAGTCGATCGCCGCGGCGCCACGGATCGCATGGCCATGGCGCTGCGCTGCGGTCAGCACGACGAATCCGCCCATGCTGTGCCCCAGCAGGACCGGCGGCTCGTCGGACTCGGCACGGGCGACGGCCATGAGCTCATCGGCCCACGCGTCCAACGAGTAGCGCTCGCGCCGGCCGCTGTCGCCGTGACCGCTCAGGTCGACCGCGATGACGCGGTGTCCCGCCGCGAGGTGCGGCGCGACGTGGTCCCACCAGCCGGCGTGCGCCGCGCCACCGTGCACCAGGATTGCCACCGGATCGCCGCTCTTGCCCCAGGCGCGATACGCGATGCGAGCGCCATCGGCGTCGATCTCGGCCGAGTCGTGCGTCTGCCCGAGGGCATCGGTGAACCACGCAGGAATCTCTGGGCTCATCGCGGCCCTCCTCACGTGCCGTCAGTACACGCCGACTCTAGGCGAGGCACTCAGCCGAACCGCGTTCAGGTCGGTGCGGCATTGCGGCAGGATGTCTCGGATTCGCCCACCACAATGCCTCGAATGGGGCAAGATGTCCCGGTGAACACTCGGGGTATGCGCCGCGGAGCGCCGATCAGCGTCCTTCTCATCGTCATCGCGATCACGCTCGGAGCGCTGGCCGCAGGTCCCGCACAGGCAGCCACGTCGCCGTACGCCCATGGCACCGTCACGGCAGCCGACGGGTCCGGTCCGATTGCCGGCATCACCGTGTGCGCGACGCACCGCAACACCAGCGGCGACTACGGCGGAGAGCGCTGCACGGAGACTGCGGCGGACGGGACCTACAGGATCGACGTCACCGCGAGCCTCTACTCCTTCACCGCTGAGCAGCGCTACCTCTACGGCGACTGGCTGCCGCAGGACTACAACGCGCGCAAGGCGTACTCGTTCGGCGCCACCACCAGCCGGACGTTCAACTTCTCCCTGGTCCGTGGCGCCAAGATCTCGGGATATCTGAAGGCGCCGGGCGGTGGGGGACCTGGCCACGACGTCATGGCCGTGGAGGCCTACCGTGTCGACTCCACCGGCGTGACGCGCGGATACGCCAATGTCTTCTCGAACGTCGGCACGAGCGGTTACTTCGAGGTCTCCAAGATCCCGCCCGGTCGCTACCGCTTGAAGATCAGCGACAACAGTGGCACGTACGCGTGGGCGGAGCAGTGGTATCCCGCCTCCGGGACCGCTTCAGGCGGCACGCTCTTCACGGTCACGGCCGGCCAGCGCATCACCGGTCAGGACGCTCAGCTGACGGTCCCCGGGAGCATCACGATCCAGCTCCTGAAGCCTACGGGCTCATCGGTCGGCGGATGGATCGACTTCTACGACACCGACGGGCGACTGCTCTACAACGCCGAGTCCAACTACACGAGCCGACAGACCATCCACGGCCTCTTCCCCGGCACCTACAAGGTGCGGGCGTCGCCGCTCAATGTCGCCGGCTATCGCGAGTGGTTCACCTGGAAGCGCACGTTCGCCACGGCGAACCCGATCACGGTGAAGGCCGAGGCCACGACGACCAAGACCATGACGTTCCACTACGGGACGCTCAAGGCGACGTCACGACCCAAGATCCACTTCGAGACGTACGAGCTCACGGCGTCGAAGGGCACCTGGACACCCAGCGCGTCGAGCTACCGCTACGACTGGCTGCGGGACGGCACGATCGTCCGCAAGCAGACCGCGGCCTACTGGTACAACCCCACGCGAGCCGACGTCGGGCACCGGATCAAGGTGTGCGTCACGGCATCCCGCACGGCATGGGCCTCGGGTCGGTCGTGCTCGGACCCGTCGCGCGTGATCAAGACGTACTGAGCGACACACCTCACTTACCGTCAGTATTGACGGTAAGTGAGGTGGGCGGCAGGATCGGACGATGCACCAGCCCAGCGTCATCGTGGTCGGCGGTGGTGCGATGGGCTCGAGCGTCGCGTGCGAGCTGGCCCGCCGCGGGCACCCGGTCACGGTGCTCGAGCAGCACGGCATGCTGCACGCGCACGGCAGCTCCCACGGCTCGTCCCGCATCGTGCGCCTGGTCTACGACGACCCGTTCTACGTACGTCTGGCCGTGGCGGCGCGGCCGCTGTGGGACGAGCTGCAGGAGCAGAGCGACGTCGAGGTGTTCCGCCGGACCGGTGGGGTCGACCACGGCCCGCGCGAGCTGCTCGAGCCGTTCGCGGCCGCGCTCGACGAGGCCGGCGTGGCGTTCGAGTGGCTCACGGCTGGGGAGGCGTCGCTGCGCTGGCCGGGACTGCGCTTCGACCAGACCGTGCTGTTCCAGCCCGACGCCGGGGTCGCCCACCCCGACCACACCCTGACGATGCTGCAGCGCGATGCCATCGCCCACGGCGCCGCGTGGCACCCACACACCCGCGTCGACGCGATCGACGAGACCACCGACGGCGTACGCGTGACGGTCGGCGAGCGTACGTTCAGCGCCGACCAGGTCGTGCTGACCGCCGGCATCTGGAGCCACCGCCTCGCCGACCTGCCCTCCGACACCGCTACCCAGGTGCAGCCGGCGCACTTCATGCCCGTCGACCCCGCGACACCGTGGCCGACGTTCATTCATCGCCGCGCCGACGAGCGCGGCGACCCGATGCCCGAGGCGTACGGACTGCCGTCGCCCGACGGCATCAAGGTCGGCTTCCACGGCGGCGGCAAGATCGTCGATCCCGACGACCGCGACTTCGCCGTTGTCGCCGACGAGGTCGCCGACCTGCGGACGTACGTCGGACAGTGGGTGCCGGGTGTCGACGCGGCGACCCTCGACTCGGGCACGTGCCTCCATGGCGGGCTCGCCGAGGACGACTTCATCATCGACCGCACCGGGCGACTCACCGTCGCCGCCGGGTTCTCGGGGCACGGCTTCAAGTTCGTCCCGCTCGTCGGCCGCATGGTCGCCGATCTCGTAGCCGGCACCGCCGAGCCCCAACACCGCTTCACCGTCTCAGCCCACCGCACGACTATCTAAGGTGTGACCATGTCACTTGCAGGAAAGACCATCATCATGTCCGGCGGATCCCGAGGGATCGGCGAGGCCATCGCTCTCCGGGCGGCCCGGGACGGCGCCAACGTCGCCCTGCTCGCCAAGACGACCGAGCCGCACCCCAAGCTGCCCGGCACGATCTACACCGCTGCAGCCGCGATCGAGGAGGCCGGCGGCAAGGCGCTGCCGCTCGTCGGTGACATCCGCGACGACGAGTTCGTCATCGACGCCGTCGCGAAGACCGCAGAGGCGTTCGGCGGCATCGACATCGTGGTCAACAACGCGAGCGCGATCGACCTGACCGACACGGCCGAGGTCTCGATGAAGAAGTACGACCTGATGAACGACATCAACACGCGCGGCTCCTTCCTGCTCGCCAAGTCCTCGATCGAGTGGCTCAAGCAGTCCGACAACGCGCACATCCTGACGCTGTCGCCGCCCATCAGCCTCGACCCCAAGTGGTTCACGAAGCACACGGCCTACACGATCGCCAAGTACGGCATGAGCCTCGTGACGCTCGGCCTCAGCGAGGAGCTGCGTCCGTTCGGCATCGCCGCCAACTCGCTGTGGCCCCGCACCGCGATCGACACCGCGGCGGTCCGCAACGTCGTCGGCGCCGGGCTCGTCAGTCACTCCCGCACGCCGGCGATCATGGCGGATGCGGCGTACGAGATCATCACGAAGCCGAGCCGCGAATACACCGGCCAGTTCCTGATCGACGACGACGTGCTCGAGGATGCCGGGGTCACCGACTTCTCGATCTACCTCAACGGCGGCACCGAGGACGAGCTCGCGCTCGACTTCTGGGTCGAGCCCAAGGGCCCGCACAACCCCGAGCTCACGCTGCACTGACCGGCAGCTCCTCCGCCGGCGCGCGCAGCTGGCGGAGGGCGCCACCCCACGCCACGAGATCGTCGAGCAGGCTGGCGAGCGCCTGCTCCTGGTGCTGCCTCGGCGCGAACTTCGTGTAGTCGCGGAAGTCATCACCCAGCGTCAGCACGACCTGCGAGCGTACGGTCGCCACCTTGAGCTCTGCCAGCACCGAGCGCAGGTGCTCCGCGGCTCGTACGCCACCACCCTGTGCGCTGTAGGTGACGAGACCCGCGGCCTTGTCGTTCCACTCCGCGTACAAGAAGTCGATCGCGTTCTTGAGGACGGCGGGGATCGAGTGGTTGTACTCCGGCGTGACGAAGACGAACGCGTCGTACGAGTCGATCAACGCCGACCACGCCTTGGTGTGCTCGTGTGCGTACATCCCCATGATGGGCGGCACTGCCTCGTCGAGGTACGGCAGCGGGTGATCTGCGAGGTCGACGACATCGACGGTCGCGTCGCTGCGGGTGGTTGCCTGGTCGTACGCCCAGCGGGCGACGGCCTCGCTGTTGCGGCCCGGCCGTGTGCTGCCGACGATGACGGCGATCTTCAGGGGTTCTGTGTGAGTAGTCATGAACTCAGCGTGTGGCCGCCCGACGACGACAGGGAGACCGAGCTGAGGCAAGCCCTGACAGGGCTACTCTCGACTCCTCGATCTTTGACAGACTGGACGAGTGATCGAAGGTGAGCTCGGATCGTTCCTCCGGACGCGACGCGAGGCGTTGCGTCCGGCCGATGTCGGACTGCCCACCGGCGACCGGCGTCGTACACCCGGATTGCGCAGGGCTGAGGTGGCCACGTTGGCCGGCATCAGTGTCGACTACCTGATCCGCATCGAGCAGGGCCGCGACTCGCGACCGTCTCCGCAGGTGCTCGGGGCGCTCGCCCGGGTGCTCCAGCTGAGCCCGGCCGACATCGACCACCTGCAGCAGCTGGCGGTGATCAGCAATGGCACGGAGCTGGTGTGCCAGCGCTCCCGATCGGTCCCTCGCACAGTACGACCGACCGTCCGGGCGATGCTCGACAGCCTCGACCCGTCACCGGCCGTGGTGCTCAATCACCTCAGTGACGTGCTGGCGTGGAACGACGCCTACGAACGGGTCGTCCGCCCGCTCGGCTTGCTCGACGACTCCCAGCCCAACGTCCTCCTCTATGTCTTCGGCGACCCGCGAGCGCGAGAGGCGTACGCCGACTGGGATGCCGTCGCGGAGGATCTCGTGGCATCGCTGCACGAGGCGAGGCGTGGGCCCGGCGAAGCGAGCGACCTGGCCGACTACCTCGTCACCGAGTACCCGGAGTTCGCGTCGCGGTGGGAGCGCAAGCCCGTCGGCAGCCGGCGCACCGGCACCACCGGTCTGCGGCACCCCGACGTCGGAGACGTGTGGCTCGCCTTCGAGGCGATGCAGCTCGCCGACGACGGCCAGCGACTGTTGGTGCACCTCCCTGCTGACGCTGACAGTGCCGCGGCCCTCGACCGGCTCGTCGGCCGACGGCCCGGCGGGCTGAAGGCCGTCGACGCCGGCTAGCTACTTGACAGATCGGTTAATTAACCAATACGTTAAATGCATGGCCACCGATCAGCTCAGCAAGGTGTTCTCGGCACTCGCCGACCCGACGCGGCGTGACATCCTCACGCGGCTGGGTCAGGGCGATGCCACCGTCAGCGAGCTCGCCGACCCGTTCCCGATCAGCCTTCCGGCGATCTCGCGACACCTCAAGGTGCTCGAGACCGCCGGCCTGATCAGCCGGGACAAGCGGGCGCAGTGGCGGACGAACAGCCTCGAGGCTGCGCCACTCAAGGAGGCGACGACGTGGATGGAGCATCTCAGCCACGTGTGGGATGACCGCTTCGACCGGCTCGACGCGCATCTCGCCGCCATGAAAGCACTCCAGGGCACCACAGACACCGACAAGGAAGAGGAACCGAACGATGACTGAGACCACGTACGAGGTCAACATCTCGCGCTACTTCGACGCCGCCCCCGAGCTCGTCTATCGGGCGTTCACCGATCCCGAGCAGCTCGCCCAGTGGTTCGGCCCGCTGATGTTCGTCGTCCCCATCGACACCGTCGACGTCGACGTCCGGCCAGGCGGCCACTGGAAGCTCACGATGGTCGGCAAGGACAACCCCGAGTGGCGCGCGCCGATCAACGCGACGTTCACCGAGGTCGTCGAGAACCAGCTCATCGTCGGCTACGAGACCGCCGAGTCGATCCCCGGCATCGAGGACGGCACCCAGATGTCGCTGTCGATCGAGTTCATCCCCGAGGGTGACGGCACCCGTCTCGAGCTCCGCCAGGGCCCGTTCCCCGAGCAGATGCGCGAGATGAGCGAGCTCGGCTGGAGCCAGTCGTTCTACAAGCTCGACGCCCTCCTCGCGACGCCGGCGCACTTCCGCAACACACCCGCTGAGGACGCGTCATGACCACGATCACCCCGTTCCTCTGGTTCGACGACAACGCGGAGCAGGCCATCGAGCGCTACCTCAGGGTGTTCGACGACGCCGAGCTCGTCGAGGAGAACCGTCTGCACGACGGCAAGCTCTTCATCGCCACGATCCGCCTGCAGGGCACGACGCTGACGCTCATGAACGGCGGGCCCGACCACAAGCTCACGGATGCGTTCTCGCTGTCGGTCAGCGTCGAGACGCAGGACGAGGTCGACAAGATCTCCGACGCACTGATCGACGGTGGCGGCGAGCAGGGGCCGTGCGGCTGGCTCGTCGACGCGTTCGGCCTCTCGTGGCAGATCGTCCCGACGCTGCTGATGCGGCTCCTGAGCGATCCCGACCGCGAGAAGGCCGGCCGCGCCCAGGCCGCCATGATGCAGATGAAGCGGCTCGACCTCCAGGCCCTTCAGGATGCGTTCGACGGCAGGTGAGTCGTACGCTGGCCGCGTGATCGGCCGGCTGCACCACATCATCCTGGACGCCGCCGACCCCCAGGGTTCGGCGGCGTTCTGGTCTGCGCTGCTGGGTCAGCCCATCACGTACGACGACGGCGACTTCGTCGTGGTGTCGGTCGACCAACAGACCTCCGGCATCGCGTTCCAGCGGGCGCCTGGCCACGTCGAGCCGACCTGGCCTGATCCGATCGTCGGTCAGCAGGTGCACGTCGACGTCGCTGTGGACGACCCGGCGGCCGCGGGGCCGCAGGTCGTGGCGCTGGGCGCCCGGCACCTGGCGGACGACGTCTACGCGGATCCCGCGGGCCATCCGTTCTGCCTGATCCGCCGGCCGGAGTGGATGTCGCCGCTCAGCTGACGACCGACTCGACGGGCGTACCGACGATGACCGTACGCGTGACCGTGCACAGCCGGTCATGTGACTGCGCCACCGCACGCGGCAGGCTCTCCTTGGCGCGGTCACCGTCGTCGCCCTCGGGGAACGACACGTCGAACGTCACCTTGATGTCGGTCAGCCGGTTGCCGAGGTCGTCGCGGATCTTGTCGGCACGGATCGAGACGTCGAACGACTCGGGGTCGACGCGCTTGCCGACGAGGTAGTCGACGTCGATCGCGCTGCACCCCGCGATCGCGGCGAGCAGCAGCTCGATCGGCGTGAAGTCGTCGTCGTTGCCCTCGCCGAAGTCCAGCGTCTTGCCACGCACGTTCGTCGCCCGGAACCGGGCCTTGCCGGTGCGGGTCAGCTCAACGGATCGCTCGGTGTCAGTCGTCATACCGCGACGTTATCTCGGGCCACCCTCGGCGGTGAGTTCTCCACTCAATGGGGCCGCTTTGCGTGGAACTTCCACCGCCCAAGGCAGACGGTGGAAATTCCACCGTCCGGCGGGGTCAGGTGATCCCGGTCGTCAGGTCCTTGCCCTGGGGCTTCTCGCCCTCGCCCTCCTCGATCGACCGCGACTCCGGCCGCGAGCCGCCGGGCGCCATCAGCTCCGTGATCCCGGCCGCGAGCGAGGTGCCGAGCTCACCCCAGCCGTCCTTGTAGCCGTAGACCGTCCGCAGCGACCGGGCCTCGTAGTCGCCGCACATGATGTCGACGTCATCGGCGGTGATCAGGCTGGGGTGCGCGACACCGACCGCCTCGGAGACCTTGACGATCTCCTTGCGGAACGTCCGGATGTATTGCGCGCAGCGTTCCGCCTTGGACGTCGGGTCCAGGCCGTGGGACAGCCACGGGTCCTGGGTCGCGACGCCGGTGGGGCAGCGATCCGTGTGGCACTTCTGCGACTGGATGCAGCCGATCGACATCATGGCCTCGCGGGCGACGTTCATCATGTCGGCGCCCAGCGCGAACGCCACGACGGCGTTGTCGACCAGGCCGAGCTTGCCTGAGCCGATGAACGTCACGTCGTCCGTGAGGTCGGCCTCGGCGAACGTGCCGTAGACCCGCGAGAAACCCATCCGGAACGGCAGCGCGACCGAGTCGGAGAAGATCGGCGGCGACGCACCGGTGCCACCCTCACCACCGTCGACCGTCACGAAGTCGACGCCGCGATCGCGCTTCGACATGAGCCGGGTGAGCTCGTACCAGAACTCCATCTCGCCGACGGCGCTCTTGACGCCGACCGGCATCCCGGTCTCGCTCGCGATCAGCTCGACGAAGTCGAGGAGGCTGTCGACGTCGGTGAATGCGGTGTGCCGCGACGGGCTCGCGCAGTCCTTGCCCATCGGGATGCCGCGGATCTCGCTGATCTCCTTGGTCACCTTGGCGGCGGGCAGCAGGCCGCCGAGCCCTGGCTTGGCGCCCTGCGAAAGCTTGATCTCGATCGCCCGGACCGGCGCCGACTCCACGACCGCCTTGAGCTTGTCGAGCGAGAACGTGCCGTCCTCGTTGCGGCAGCCGAAGTAGGCCGTGCCGATCTGCAGCACGATGTCGCCGCCCTGCCGGTGGTGCGGCGACAGGCCACCCTCGCCGGTGTTGTGCATGCAGCCGGCGAGCTTGGCGCCCCCATTGAGCGCCTGGATCGCGTTGCCCGACATCGAGCCGAAGCTCATGCCCGAGACGTTGATCAGTGAGTCCGGCCGGAACGCCTTGGCGCGTCCACGTGGCCCGCCGAGCACCTTGGCGCTCGGCAGCCCGACCTTCTCGGCATGGTCGTGGGGCAGGGAGTCGGCGAACGTGCGGTGCTTGATGATCGCGTAGCCCGGCGTGTGCTCGACGTCGTTGTCGGTGCCGAACCCGGAGTAATTGTTCTCCTGCTTCGACGACGCGTAGATCCACGAGCGCTGGTCGCGGCTGAACGGCCGCTCCTCGTCGTTGCCCGTGACGATGTACTGCCGCAGCTCCGGGCCGATCGTCTCGAGCAGGTAGCGCGCGTGCGCGATGACCGGGTAGTTGCGCAGCAGGGCGTGCCGCTTCTGCGTCAGGTCACGCACTGCGACGGCACCGAGAGCGACGCCGACCCCACCGATGACACGGCTGAGCTTCATGTCCAAGTCCTACTCCGCGGCCCAAGGCTTGTCCATCTGGCCGCGCCGTCCGCCGCCGTGATCCTCGCCTCTGGAAAGGACTAGTCCTTTTGAGCCATTTTCGCTTGGCACGCAACAAATGCCCGCAATCGCGGGCCCACAGTCGTACGGTCGAAGGGAAGCGCTGGAAGGAATTGTCTCGGATGAGCGTCTACCTGTTCGACATGGACGGCGAACCCATCGCGTTCAGGCGGACCTGGACCGACCCCTACGTCTTCGACCTGCACGGTCAGTGGATCGGCTGGTTCCCGTGGGACGACCACGACGCCGTCGACCGCGACGGCCACTACCTCGGCACCGTCGTGGACGACCGGCTCGTGCGCCGCAACGACTGGTACGAGCGACCCTGCCCCGCGACCCCGGACGGCCCGGGGGACGCAATGCCGACCGGCCGCCCCTCGGCTCCGCACGCGTTCCCCAACCGGTTCGCCTACGAGGACGCCGGCGTCCACCACCTCACCTAGCCCTTTCGGCATGCGGCATCGAGCCGCAGCACGAAGACTGGTGGGATGCCCGCCACCCGCAGTCTCGTCACCGGAGCGACCGGCTACGTCGGTGGCCGCCTCGTGCCCCAGCTCGTCGACGCCGGTCACGACGTACGCGTCATGGTCCGCGACGAGCGCAAGGCCCGCGCCCACGACTGGGCCGACGACGTCGAGATCGCCAAGGCCGACGCATCGCAAGAACAACAAGTTCGATCAGCCATGGAAGGCGTGGAAGTCGCTTTTTTCCTGCTGCACTCGATCGGCAGCGGCAGCGACTTCGCCGAGACCGAGCGCGGGATCGCCGAGACGTTCGCCGCAGCCGCCAAGACTGCCGGCGTGCGCCGCATCGTCTACCTCGGTGGCATGTCGCCAGAGGGTGAGGAGCTGTCCGAGCACCTCCGCTCCCGGGAGGAGGTCGGCGAGATCCTGCTCGGCTCGGGCGTGCCGACCGCGGTCCTGCAGGCCGGCGTCATCATCGGCTCGGGCTCCGCGTCGTTCGAGATGCTGCGCTACCTGACCGAGCGACTGCCCGTCATGGTCACGCCGAAGTGGGTCCACACCCGCATCCAGCCCATCGCGATCCGTGACGTCCTGCGCTACCTCGTCGCCTGCGCCTCGTTGCCGCCGGAGGTCAACCGGCGCTTCGACATCGGCGGGCCGGATGTGCTGACGTACTTCGACATGATGCAGCGCTATGCCGCGGTGGCCGGCCTGCCGAAACGACGGGTGCTCCCGGTGCCCGTGCTGTCGCCGGGACTGTCGAGCCACTGGGTCGGGCTGATCACCCCGGTGCCGGCGAGCCTCGCCCGGCCGCTCGTCGAGTCGCTCCGCAACACCGTGGTCGCGGCCGAGACCGACATCAAGGCATACGTGCCGGACCCGCCTGAAGGGCTGATCGGCTTCGACCGGTCGGTGCAGCTCGCCCTCACCAAGATCCAGGACCTCGACGTGCCGACCCGCTGGTCCTCTGCCTCGACCGCCGGCGTGCCCGCCGAGGGCCTGCCGACTGATCCGGACTGGGCAGGAGGCTCGCTCTACACCGACGAACGTACGCGCGAGGTGCACGCCAGCCCGGAGCATCTCTGGACGATCATCGAGGGCATCGGTGGGCGCAACGGGTGGTACTCGTGGGCGCTGGCCTGGTGGGTCCGCGGGCTGCTCGACCGGGTGGTCGGCGGCCCCGGACTGCGGCGCGGCCGGCGCAACGACCGCGATCTCGTGGTCGGCGACGCCCTCGACTTCTGGCGCGTCGAGGAGACCGACGACCGTACGTTCCTGCGTCTGCGCGCCGAGATGAAGCTGCCGGGGCTGGCCTGGCTCGAGCTGCAGGTCGGCTCGACCGACGGCGGGACGACGACGTTCCACCACCGGGCGCTGTTCCATCCGAAGGGGCTGCTCGGCCACCTCTACTGGTGGTCGATCTATCCGTTCCACGGCATCATCTTCGGCTCGATGCAGAAGAACATCGCCAAGGCCGCGGAGGCGCTCGAGCAGGGCTGAGTCGCTCGACAGGCGGAACCGCCGGACTCCTGAGACGATCCCTTGGGGGGAGAGGGAGCCGTCATGGGAGACGTGAAGGCAGCCGGCGAAGGTGCCCGGCACAGCACGACGATGCGCGCTGCCGCGCGGGTGGGTCTCGTGGCGTTCGGCATCGTGCACCTGCTGATCGCCTGGATCGCGTTGCAGGTCGCATGGGGTGACGGCGGCGATGCCAGCAGCAAGGGCGCCCTGCACACCGTGGCACAGCAACCGTTCGGAGAGGCCATCCTCTGGGTGTGCGCGTTCGGCCTCTGGGCGCTCGCCGTCTGGCAGGTCATGACCGCGCTCTGGGGTCACCAGGCGGTGTTCGACGACAAGCACCGCACGATCAAGCGGCTCTCCGCCCTCGGCCGCGCGATCGTCTACACGGCAGTCGGCCTGACCGCAGCGCGTACGGCTTCAGGGTCCGGCGGCAAGAGCGAGGACGCGAAGGGCGAGGGCCTCACCGCCGACCTGCTGTCGGAGCCGGCAGGTCGCGTCTTCGTCGCCTCGATCGGCCTCGGCATCCTCGCGGTCGCCGCCGCGCACGTGCGCCGGGGCCTGAGCGGCAACTTCACGCACGACCTCGAGGGCGAGGCCACGAGCGGCTCCTCCAGGTCGGCCGTGATGGCGGTGGGCCGCACCGGATATGTCGGCAAGGGCGCGGCGATCGGGATCGTCGGGGTGCTGTTCGGCTGGGCGGCGCTCTCGTACGACGCGGAGAAGGCCGGCGGTCTCGACGACGCGCTCAAGACCGTGCGGGACCAGCCGTTCGGGCCCTATCTGCTGAGTCTCGTCGCGATCGGCCTGGCGGCATTCGGGCTGTTCTGCTTCGCGTGGGCGCGCTACGTGCGCACGCGCTGACGCCCGCTTCCTGCGGTTGCGGCCGCGAACCACCAACCAGAGGATGGTGGCCATGGATCTCTTCCGCACCAAGTCCGTGGAACGCTCGATCGAGGAGACCGACGAGCCGGAGCACAAGCTTCGCAAGGAGCTCTCAGCCTGGGACCTGACGTTCTTCGGCGTCGGCGTGGTGATCGGCACCGGCATCTTCGTGCTGACCGGCCAGCAGGCACATGCCAACGCCGGGCCCGCGATCGTCATCTCGTTCATCGTCGCCGGGATCGCGTGCGGGCTCGCCGGGCTCTGCTACGCCGAGTTCGCCTCGACCGTCCCGGTGGCCGGGAGCGCGTACACCTTCTCGTACGCCACGCTCGGTGAGCTCATCGCGTGGATCATCGGCTGGGACCTCGTGCTCGAGCTCGCCCTCGGTGCGGCGGTCGTGGCGCGAGGCTGGTCGGCGTACCTGCAGGACCTGTTCGGCCTGCCGACGTGGCTCGCCGGCGACGCGGCGAAGCCGGACATCGGTACCATCGCGATCGTGCTGGCGTTGACCGTGATCGGCGTGCTCGGCACCAAGCTCTCCGGCCGGTTCACCGGGGTGCTCGTCATCATCAAGGTCGCCGTCGTGTCGTTCGTCGTGATCGCCGGGCTGTTCTTCATCAAGTGGTCCAACTACCAGCCGTTCGTGCCTGACTCCGAGCCCGCACCCGGCGGCAAGGGCGCCGACCAGACGCTGCTGCAGGGCATCTTCGGCGTCGACCCGACGGCCTTCGGGGCATACGGCATCGTCGCTGCGGCGTCGGTCGTGTTCTTCGCCTACATTGGCTTCGACATCGTCGCGACGTCGGCGGAGGAGACCAAGAACCCGCAGCGCGACGTCCCGCGCGGCATCCTCGGCTCGCTCGCGATCTGCACCGCGTTGTATGTCGCGGTGTCGTTCGTGATCACCGGAATGCTGAAGTACAGCGACGACCGGATGAACACCGCGGCGCCGCTGGCCGAGGCGTTCGACGCCAACGGCGCGGGCTGGGCGTCCAAGATCATCTCGACCGGCGCGGTGGCCGGGCTCACGACCGTCGTCCTCGTGCTGATGCTGGGTCAGGCGCGGGTGCTGTTCGCGATGTCGCGCGACGGCCTGCTGCCGATCGGGCTCGCCAAGGTCCATCCGAGGTTCGGCACGCCGTACCGCATCACGATCCTGACCGGCCTGTTCGTCGCGGTGCTCGCGGGCGTCGTGCCGCTGTCGGAGCTGTCCAAGCTCGTGAGCATCGGCACCCTGTTCGCGTTCGTGCTCGTGTCTGCCGGTGTCGTGATCCTGCGCCGCACTCGCGGCGACCTGCACCGGCCGTTCCGCGTGCCGGCGGTGCCGTGGATCCCGGCGCTGTCGATCCTGGCGTGCGTGTGGCTCATGGTGAATCTCTCGATCGAGACGTGGGTCCGATTCCTGGTGTGGCTCGCGATCGGGTTCGTCCTCTACTTCGCGTACGGCTACCGCAGCTCGCGCCTGGGTCGCGGCCTCAAGCAGGCGCCGGCCGAGGGGGACGCAGTACCCTCCGTCGAGTGAGCACCCCCACCGTCACCGAGGTCGCCGACGGCGTCCACTTCGTGCAGGGCAAGGCCGTCAACTGGACGTTGATCACTGATGGCGACGCGTTCACGCTCGTCGACGGCGGCTATCCGGGTGACCACGACGCTGTGCTGTCGTCGATCGCGCAGGTCGGCCGTACGCTCGACCAGCTCGCTGCGGTCCTCGTCACGCACGCGCACGTCGACCACATCGGCTCGCTGCCCACGCTGCTCGACGGTCGCGACGTCCCGGTGCTGACGTCGGCGACCGAGGCGCGGCACGCCCGGCGGGAGTTCCTCGAGCAGGCGACGCCGCTGCAGGTCGCCGCCGCGTCGTGGCGACCGCGTGTGCTCCGCTGGTCGCTGCACGTCGTCTCGGCCGGCGGCACCACCAAGGCCGGGGTCCCGCAGGCCACGGCGTTCGCCGAGACACCGCTCGACGTGCCGGGACGCCCCGTGCCGATCGTGACGCCGGGACACACCAGCGGCCACACCTGCTATCACCTGCCGGACGCCGGCGTGCTCATCACCGGCGACGCCCTGGTCACGGGGCACGCCACCGTCGCGCGTACCGGACCGCAGCTGCTGGCCGGGATGTTCCACCACGACGCCGCCGAGAACCGTCGATCCCTCCTGCAGCTCGGGTCGCTGAGCGGCGACGTCCTGCTGCCCGGCCACGGCGAGGCGTGGCACGGATCGTACGCCGACGCGGTCGAGCAGGCGCTCGCCTAGGAGGCCGCGGTGACGCGCTGGCGCGCCGCGTGGTGGCGTCCGCGCGGCACGATCATCGGCGTGCCGCTGACCGGGTCGGGCACGACCTCGCACTCCAGCCCGAACACCTCCGTGACGACCGCTGCGTCGATCACGTCGATCGGCGAGCCCTCGGCGAGGATCGCGCCCTGCTTCATCGCGATGATGTGGTCGGCGTAGCGGCAGGCCAGGTTGAGGTCGTGCAGCACGATGACGATCGTCTTGCCGGACTCACGGTTGAGGTCGGTCAGCAGGTCGAGCAGCTCGACCTGGTGGTTGATGTCGAGGAACGTCGTCGGTTCGTCGAGGAGCAGCAGGTCGGTGTCCTGCGCGAGGGCCATCGCGACCCAGACCCGTTGGCGCTGGCCGCCCGACAGCTCCGCGATGTTGCGGTCGGCGAGGTCGGCCGTGCCGGTGGCCTCGAGGGCCTCGGCGACGGCACGCTCGTCCTCCGTGCTCCACTGGCGGAACCAGCCTTGGTGCGGATAGCGACCGCGGCCGACCAGGTCGGCGACCGTGATGCCGTCGGGAGCGACGGGCGACTGCGGCAGCAGGCCGAGCACCTTGGCGACGTCGATGCTCCTGAGGTCCTGCACCGAGGTGCCGTCGAGCAGCACCTCGCCCCCACGAGGCTTCAGCAGCCGCGCCAGGCCGCGCAGCAGCGTCGACTTGCCGCACGCGTTGGCGCCGACGATCACCGTGATCCGGCCGTCGGGGATCACGACGTCGAGGTCGCGGACGATGTCGGTCCCGGCATAGCCGAGGATGAGGTTCTTGGCACGCAGGTCGTGGATCATCCGCCGCGTCCTTCCCGGTTGACCGTGGCGAGGAGCCAGATCAGGTAGGGGGCACCGATGATGCCCGTGATGACACCGGTCGGCAGGGCGACCGGCAGGAGGTGGTGCGCGACGAGGTCGGCGCCCAGCACGATGATGGAGCCGACCAGACCGGCCGCGATGATGCCGCCGCCGCTGTGCCCCACGATGCGATGGGCGATCGGGCCGGCGATGAGGGCGACGAACATGATCGGTCCGGCGACCGCGGTTGCGAAGCCGATCAGCACGATCGAGACGGCGATCAGCGCCAGCCGGCTGACCTCCACGCGAGCTCCGAGCGCCTTAGCCGTGTCGTCGCCGAGCTCGAGGACGCGCAGCGGTCGCTGCAGCACGAGGGCGGCGGGCACCAGGACCACGAGCGCAACGAGGAGCGTCCGCAGCTCCGTCGAGCCGGCCTGGCCCACCGTGCCGACCAGCCAGGTCATGGCCTGCCGAGCCTCGTAGAGCTCGGCGTGCGCCACGATGTAGCCGATGATCGAGAGCATGAACTCCGACAGTCCGATGCCGATCAGGATGAACCGGTAGCCCGAGATGCCGTCGCGCCACGCAAGCAGGTAGATGAGGATCGCACTGATCAGCGCACCGGCGAGGGCCGAGGCGGAGATCATCGTGCTGCCGGCGCCGAACAGGATGATCGCGGACACCGCGAACAGGCTGGCGCCCGACGAGATGCCCACGAAGTCGGGCGAGGCGAGCGGGTTGCCGAGCAGCTTCTGGAACAGCAGGCCCGAGACACCCAGCGCGAAGCCGACCGCGAGCGCCGCCGTCGCCGTGGGCAGCCGCAGGTCGCGCACGATGAAGTCGACCGAGGGATCGTCCCGCAGGTGGAACGCCGAGGTGATGACGTCCCACGCCGGTACGTAGTAGCTGCCGACCATCATCGTCAGGATGAACAGTGCGAACGCGACGAGCGCCAGCGCACCGGTGACCGCACCTGCGCGCGTGCGGCGCGTACGCCGGTCCGAGACGACGACGTCGATCACAGCTCGGCCAGGTTCCGGTAGCGGACCAGGGCGATGAACGCGGGTGCGCCGAACACACCGAGGACGACGCCGACCTGCAGCTCGCCGGGCGAGACCACGACTCGGCCGATGATGTCGGCGACGAGCAGCACGATGGGGGTCAGCACGAGGGCGTACGGAAGGATCCAGCGATAGTCGGGGCCGCAGATGAAGCGCGCCAGGTGCGGGACGACCAGCCCCACGAAGACGATGGGGCCGCAGGCCGCCGTCGCCGCGCCGCAGAGCACCGCGACGGTCGCGAACATGACGAAGCGGGTCAGCCGGAGACGCTGGCCGAGCGCCAGCGCCAGGTCCTCGCCGAGCGCCAGGCCGTTGAGCGCGCGACCCGTGACCATCGCGACGACGAGCCCCACGACGATGAACGGCGCGGTCTGCCAGAACACCGGCATGTAGCGGCCGGCCAGCGAGCCGACCTGCCAGAACCGCAGCTCGTTGAGCGCGTCGACGTTGGTCATGACGATCGCCGAGGTCAGCGACGACAGCACCGCCGTGACGGCGGCTCCGGCCAGGGCGAGCTTGACCGGCGTCGCGCCCTCGCGGCCGAACGACGCGACGCCGTAGACCACGACGGTCGCCACTCCAGCACCGGCGAAGGCCAGCCAGACGTAGCCGATGACGTCCTGCACGCCGAGGATCATGATGCCGAAGACGATGAATGCCGCGGCGCCGGCGTTGATGCCCATGATCCCGGGGTCGGCCAGCGGGTTGCGGGTGACGCCCTGCAGGATCGTGCCGCTGAGCCCCAGGGCGGCGCCGGCCAGGACGCCGATCAGTGTCCTCGGCACCCGCATCTCGCGGATCACGGTCTCGGACGCTGAGCCGGGATTGAAGTCGGTGAACGCCTTCCAGATCGTCGGCACCCCCACACCGCGCGACCCCAGGGTGATGCTGAAGAAGCAGACGACGAGGAGCACGCCGATCAGGAGGACGAGCCCCGCCGCGAGACCGGCTCCCGGACGATGCCGGGGAGCGGTCTCACGACTGGGCGTCGGCGTCTCGAGCATCGTCATGCGAGGTTGGCGTCAGCCTTCTCGATCGCCGCCGTCAGCTGGGTCAGCTGCTTGGCGTACTCACCGTAGGTGTGCATCCAGTACGCCGGCCACGGCGCGTACGCCTTGGCCTTGGCCGCCTTGATGTTGTTCCACGTGGGCTGCTTCTCGCCCTGCTTCAGGGTCGACGCGTACGAACGGTCGTCGATCAGCAGCAGGTCGGGCTGGTACTTGTCGGCGTTCTCCCAGCTCAGGTTCTCCCAGTAGGGGAAGCCCTTGTCCGGCTTGTCGGGGTTGATGACGTCGAGGCCCCAGCGCTGGAAGTCGAGCAGCTCGGGGGCGTACGTGGGGTTGGCGAGGTAGAGCACGTCGTCGGCGGGCGAGACCGCCAGCACTGAGAGGCCGGGCTTGGCGGCGACGGCCTTCTTGAAGGCGGCCTTGGCCGTCTCGAACGCCTTCTTGTCGGCGGCGATCTTGGGATCGTCGACATCGGCGCCAAGGGACATGGCGAGCTTCTCGTAGCCCTGGGCGAGGGTCTCGATCGAGTCGCCCTGGGCGACGCCGACGATCGGGGCGAGGTCGGCGAGCTTCTTGCTCGACGCCTTCACACCCGACTCCAGGCCGCTGTAGGCCTTCTCGGCCGGCCACCAGTCGGCGACGATCAGGTCCGGCTTGAGTGCCGCGGCCTTCTCGACGTCGATCTCGCCCCAGGTCTCGCCGAGGATCGTGATGCCCGTCAGGTCGAGGCCCTTGAGGTTGGGGTCGTCCTTGATCTTGGTGTTCGTGTAGATCCCGACCGGCTTGATGCCGAACGAGATCAGCGCCGCGGCCTCGGCACCGCTCGCGATGATCCGCTTGGGCGTCGTGTCGAGCTTGACGGTCTTGCCGTTGCCGGAGACGAAGGACCACGGCCCGCTGCTCTTGGCACCGTCATCAGAGGATGCGCTGGTGCCGCAACCGGCAAGAACGGTGGCAGCGAGCAGAGCAGCGATCGCTCCACCCGCGACACGACGTACGTAGGACACGGACAGGCCTTTCGTCAGGGGACTCAGTGCACCCTAACTTAGGTATGGCTAACCTCGCCACGTGGGTCATGTCACTCCGTGGCGTCAGTCCTTGGACCGCTGCTTGAACGCGCGCAGGGCCAGCGGAGCGAAGATCGCCGTGAGCACGATCGGCCACAGCACCGAGACGAGCACCGCGTTCTGCAGCGGCCACGCGGCATCCGACGGCGCCGCCGGGGCGTTGCCCCAGAGCTCGCGGCACGCCTGCGTCAGGCCCGACACCGGGTTCCACTCCGCCACGAAGCGGAGCCAGGACGGCATGTTCTCGGTCGGCGCGAATGTGTTGGCCACGAAGGTCAGCGGGAACATCACGGTGAACATGAAGCCCTGTACGGCCTCGACCGTCCGCATCAGCGACCCGACCCAGATGCCGAGCCAGATCATCGCGAAGCCGAAGAGCAGCAGCAGGACGAACGCGAGAATGCCGTCGACGAACCCGTCACGGATGCGCCACCCGATCAGGAGCCCGGTCACGCCCATCACGGCGATGCCGATGCTGGAGTGGATCAGGCTGGACATGCTGCGACCGACGAGCACCGACGAGCGCGAGATCGGCAACGACTTGAGCCGGTCGACGATGCCCTTCTGCAGGTCGTTGGTCAGACCCATGGCCACCACCGCCGACGAGAAGACCATCGTCTGCACCATGATGCCGGGGAGCAGGAACTCCTTGTAGGGGATCGGTCCGGGCGGGTTGATCGAGCCACCGAAGACGTAGGCGAACAGCAGCACGAACATGACGGACTGGACCGTGACGTCCATCAGCATCTCGGGCATGCGCTTGATGTGGATCAGGTTGCGCCACACGACAGTCGCGGAGGCGCGGAGCATCGAGGGCGGGCTGATGGGCGGGCGGGTGTTGGACGTCATCGTGGTCATGACAGCACCTCCTCTTCTTCGAACTGGGCCTCGAGGTCGTCGACCTCTTCGGCCTTGTGGCCGGTGAGGTGCAGGAACACGTCGTCGAGGCTGGGGCGCTTGAGGCCCAGGTCGTCGACCGGGATCTCGCTGTCCTCGAACACGTGGGCCATGCGGGTCATGTCGCTGAGGCCCGAGGCCTTGGCGGTGATGCGGCGCGAGGTCTCGTCGACGTGGACCTCGGTGGAGACCGTGCGGGTCAGGTCGGCGGCACGCTCGAGGTCGTCCGCGTGGGTGACCGTCACGACGACGCTCGCGGCGCCGGCCTGGTCCTTGAGCTGGGTCGGGGTGCCCGACGCGATGACCTTGCCCTTGTCGATGACGACGATGTCGTCGGCCAGGTGATCGGCCTCTTCGAGGTATTGGGTCGTGAGCAGCAGCGTCGTGCCGTCGCGGACCAGTCCGCGGAGGACCTCCCACAGCTCGGTGCGGCTGCGCGGGTCGAGGCCGGTCGTGGGCTCGTCGAGGAACAGCACCGGCGGGGCGGCGATCAGGCTCACCGCCAGGTCGAGTCGCCGGCGCATGCCGCCCGAGTACGTCTTGGCCGTCCGGTTGGCCGCCTCGGTCAGCGAGAACCGCTCGAGCAGCTCGTCGGAGGTCGTGGCGACGTACGCCTTGGGCAGGCCGTAGAGCCGGCCGATCAGCTTGAGGTTCTCGCGGGCTGTCAGCAGCTCGTCGACCGTCGCGGCCTGGCCCGTGAGACCCATGCTGCGGCGCACTGCGTCGGGTTCCTTGAGGATGTCGTGACCGGCGACGCGCCCGGTGCCGCTCGTCGGGACGCTGAGGGTCGTCAGCATGCGGACCGTCGTCGTCTTGCCGGCACCGTTGGGGCCCAGCAGGCCGAGGACGGTGCCCTCGGGCACGACGAAGCTCACGCCGTCGACGGCGGTGTTGTCGCCGAAGCGCTTGACCAGGTCGATGGCTTCCACGGCCAGGGGGCGGCTCATGATGATCCTCTTTCTCGAGCGAATCTCTTCCTAAAAGGAATACCAGAGACTACTGACAAAAACGTCAACATGTCACCTCCGGTTGCGGGAGGAAACGGAAAGGCCCGCGGACATCGTCCGCGGGCCTTTCGTCGAGCAGCTGATCAGGAGATGAACGAGCTCACCCAGCTCTGCACGCCTTCGATGTCGACCCGCTGGAAGCCGGCGAGGTAGCGGCAGTTCTTGGTGTAGCCGTAGCTCGTGACGCCCACGATCACGCCGTCGTGGAGGATCGGCCCACCGGAGTCACCGAAGCACGTGCCGCCACCGGCCCGCGGATCGTTCACGTTGCCGTTGACCTGCAGGATCTGCGGCGTGAGCTTCTGCCCGATCACCGACGTCTGGCGACGGATCATCGGATAGCTCATCGGCTCCGGCTTCTGCGGGCCCGATTCGGCCTGCCGCACCTCGGTGCCGTAGCCGACCACGTCGAACGCGGTCTTGTTGAGCACCTTGGGCGTGAACTGGTCGAGGTAGTCCTGCGGAGCGAGCGTCGCCGGCGCGATGTCGACCGGCTTGTCGAGCACGATGACGCCGACGTCGTTCCAGTTCCTCACGTCCGTGAAGTCGGAGTAGTCCGGGTGCGCGTACGCCGTGCCGGACAGCTCGCCCATCGAGGCGATCTCGGCGGCGGTGTAGCCGGCGGTCGGATCGGCCGCCGCCGGATACGGGCTGGGACCCGTCTCAGTGATGACGGAGTCGAAGTCGACCAGGACCTTGCCGATGTCGCCACTCGTGCAGTGAGCCGCGGTGATGAGCACCGTCGGGCTGATCAGCGTCGCGGTGCAGCGATAGCGGCCGGTCGCATCGTAGAACAGGATGAGCGCCACGTTCGGATGGTCGTTGCCGTCCGGCTCGCCTCCCGTGATCGCAGCTGCCGGGCCGGCGGAGGTGACGCCGGCCAGGACTGTGACGGCGAGCGCCGCCAGGGCAGTACGGATTCGGAACATGAAGTTTCCTTTACCCTCGAATTCCGCGCCGAATGAGCGGTTGCGTCAGGCTATCCGCAGACCGACTGTCTCGCACCACCCCGGACGCACGAAAGCCCCGGTCAGCCGACCAGGGCTTTCGTGTTCACCAACGTGGCGACGCTGTCTTGCGCGGTTTCGTCATCTGGCGGCGCCGCGATCGCTCAACCTGCCTTCGGCGCTCGGCCGCGGGCGGCCTCGACCTCAGGCAAACAGCTCGCCGTTCTTAGCCTTGTCGAGCAGCAGCGCCGGGGGCTCGAAGCGCTCGCCGTACGTCGCAGCCAGCTCCTGTGCACGCTCGGTGAACGCCTCGACGCCGATGCGGCCGTCCGGCGCCTCGTAGCCGTTGATGTACTGCAGCGCGCCGCCCAGGACGGGCGGGAAGCCGATGCCGAAGATCGAGCCGATGTTGGCGTCGGCGACCGTACGCAGCACGCCCTCCTCGAGACAACGCACCGTGTCGAGCGACATGACGAACACCAGGCGGTCCTTGAGGTCCTGGAAGCCCGGCTGCTCCGCGGCGACCGGGAAGTGCTCGGCGAGGCCGGGCCACAGGCCCGTGCGCTTGCCGTTCTCGTCGTAGTCGAAGAAGCCCTTGCCGACCAGCTTGCTGGTGCGGCCGAGCTCGATCATCGTGTCGATGACGTCCTCGGAGCCCGTGCGGACCCAGGTGCCGCCCTCGTCCTCGACGGCCTTCTGCGAGGCGACGCGGATCTTCTTCATCAGCTCGAGGTTGAGCTCGTCGCTGATCTGGATCGGGCCGGTCGGGAAGCCCGACTGCGTCGCGGCGCGGTCGATCGAGACCGGGTTGACGCCCTCGGCGAGCATGCCCAGGCCCTCGTTGATGTAGTGCCCGATGACCCGGCTCGTGAAGAACCCGCGGCTGTCGTTGACGACGATCGGCGTCTTCTTGATCGCCTGGACGTAGTCGAGCGCGTGGGCGATCGTCTCGTCGTTGGTCTTGGCACCGGCGATGATCTCGACGAGCGGCATCTTGTCGACCGGCGAGAAGAAGTGGATGCCGATGAAGTCCTCGGGACGCGTGACGCCCTCGGCGAGGCCCGTGATCGGCAGCGTCGAGGTGTTGGAGCCGAGCAGCGCGTCGGCGTTGACGACCGGCTCGAGCTCGGCGAAGACCGAGTGCTTGAGCTCGACCGACTCGAACACCGCCTCGACGACCAGGTCGCAGCCCTTGAGGTCGGCGTAATCAGCGGTCGGCGTGATGAGGGCGAGGAACGCGTCCTTCTTCTCCTGCGTGATGCGGCCCTTCTCGAGCTGCTTGTCGAGGAGCTTCTCGCTGTAGGACTTGCCCTTCTCGGCGGCCTCGAGGCTGACGTCCTTGAGGACGACCTCGATGCCGGCCTTGGCCGACACGTACGCGATGCCGGCGCCCATCATGCCGGCCCCGAGCACGGCGACCTTGGTGAACTTCTTGCGCTCGATGCCCGCCGGACGGGAGCCGCCGGCGTTGATCGCGTTGAGGTCGAAGAAGAACGCCTGCGTCATGTTCTTGAACTGCTGGCCGATCAGGAGCTCGACGAGATAGCGCGACTCGATGCGCGACGCAGTGTCGAAGTCGACCTGCGCACCCTCGATCGCGGCGCTCATGATGTTGCGCGGCGCCTTGTAGGCCGCACCCTTGATCTGCTTGCGCAGCGTCGCGGGGAACGCCGGCAGGAACGCGGCGAGCTTGGGGCTCGACGGCACGCCACCGGGCATGCGGTAGCCCTTGCGGTCCCACGGCTGCGTCGCGGCCTCTTCGTTGCCGGCGTTGGCCTCGATCCACGCCGTGGCGGCAGGGATCAGCTCGTCCTGGGTCGCGACGACCTCGTCGATCAGGCCCTTGTCCTTGGCCTGGGCCGGCTTCATGCGCGGGCCCTGGAGCAGGACGCCCATCAGCGCGTCCTGGATGCCGAACATGCGGACCGTACGCGTGACACCGCCGCCACCGGGCAGCAGGCCGAGCGTGACCTCGGGGAGGCCGAGCTCGTAGCCGCCGTCGACCGCGATGCGGTGATGCGTCGCCAGCGTGATCTCGAGTCCACCGCCGAGTGCGGCGCCGTTGATCGCCGCGACGACGGGCCTGCCGATCGTCTCGAGCTTGCGCAGCGTGGCCTTGATGCTCTCGACGTGGTCGAACAGCTGCTGCGCGTCCTCGGGCTTGGCCTGCGTCATGAGCTTCAGGTCTCCGCCGGCGAAGAAGGTCTTCTTCGCCGAGGACACGATGGCGCCCTTGACCTGCTCGGGGTCGGCGGCGATGTCCGCGGCGAGCTGGTCGACGGCCGCGGCCATCGAGTCGGCGTACGCCTGGTTCATCGTGTTGGCGCTCTGGCTCGGGTCGTCGAGGATCAGGTGGGCGATCCCGTCGACGAGCTCGTAGCGGACGGCTTCAGTGGTGCTGGTCATGTGTGGGTCCTAGTCCGTTTCAGATGCGTTCGACGATGGTCGCGATGCCCATGCCGCCGCCGACGCAGAGCGTGGCGAGGCCGTAGCGCAGGTCGCGGCGCTCGAGCTCGTCGATGAGCGTGCCGAGGATCATGGCGCCGGTGGCGCCGAGGGGGTGGCCCATCGCGATCGAGCCGCCGTTGACGTTGGTGCGCTCGTGCGGGAAGTCGAGGTCCTTCATGAGGCGCATCGCGACGGCGGCGAACGCCTCGTTGATCTCGAGCAGGTCGATGTCGTCGACCGTGAGGCCGGCCTTGTCGAGCGCCTTGCGGCACGCCGGTGCAGGACCCGTGAGCATGATCGTCGGGTCGGCGCCGGAGACGGCGGCCGACACGATGCGGGCGCGGGGGGTGAGGCCGTGGCGCTGACCGGCGGCTTCGCTGCCGATCGCAACGAGCGCGGCGCCGTCGACGATGCCCGACGAGTTGCCGGCGTGGTGGACGTGGTTGATCCGCTCGATGCCGTGGTACTTCTCCAGGGCGACGGAGTCGAAGCCGCCCATGTCGCCGATGCCGGCGAACGAGGCGGGCAGGCCGGCGAGGCTCTCGGCCGTCGTGCCCTCGCGGACGAACTCGTCGTGGTCGAGGATCGTCAGGCCGTTCGGGTCCTTGACCGGGATGACCGACTTGGCGAAGTAGCCGTTGGCGATCGCCTTGGCGGCGCGCGCCTGCGACTCGGCGGCGAACGTGTCGACGTCCGTACGGCTGTAGCCCTCGATCGTCGCGATGAGGTCGGCTCCGATGCCCTGGGGCACGAAGTCGGTGTCGAACGCGGTGCGCGGGTCCATGGCCCAGGCGCCACCGTCGGAGCCCATGGGCACGCGGCTCATCGACTCGACGCCACCGGCGAGGATCAGGTCCTCCCAGCCGGAGCGGATGCGACCCGCGGCCTGGTTGACGGCCTCGAGGCCCGAGGCGCAGAAGCGGTTCAGCTGCACGCCGGCGACCGTGTCGGGCAGTCCGGCGTTGAGCGCTGCGGTCTTGGCGATGTCGCCGCCCTGGTCGCCGACCGGCGACACGACGCCGAGCACGACGTCGTCGACGCCGTTGGGGTCCAGCGACGGGTTGCGCTTCTGGATCTCCTCGATCAGCCCGGTGATCAGCGAGATCGGCTTGACCTCGTGCAGTGATCCGGTCTTCTTGCCGCGCCCTCGCGGGGTGCGGATGGCGTCGTAGACGTAGGCCTCGGTCATAACTGGGTCCTCGCAGAATTCAGGTGAAAGACGTGTCGGCAGAAGCGACAACCTCGATTGTGACACCAGCACTGTCAAAGTTCCAGACGCGCCTCTGTGGGCCGCGTCACGTGCGGCCGACGTGGCATAGTCTCTCCACCATGAGCGCCGCACCCGCCGAGACGATGAGCGTCGAGCAGCTCGCATCGCGTGTCGGCATGACGGTGCGGACCGTACGTTTCTATGCCGGCCGTGGTCTGATCCCGCCGCCACGGCGCGAGGGACGCAACGGCTATTACGGCCCCGACCACCTCGCCCGGCTCGAGCTCGTCCGCGAGCTGCAGGCCCACGGCTTCACCCTCTCGGCGATCGAGGGCTACCTCGAGAACATCCCGGCCGGCGCGACGCCCGAGCAGGTCGCCCTGCACCGCACACTGCTCGCCCCGTGGATGGCCGACCGCCCCGAGGAGCTCAGCCGCGAGGCGCTCGAGCTGCGGGCCGGCCGTGAGCTCGACGACCACGCCCTCGAGATGCTGATCGCGCTCGGCGTGCTGGAGCCGACGCCGACCGAGGATGTCTTCCGGGTCGCACCAGCCCACCTCGCCGTCGGCATCCAGTTCATCGAGACCGACATGCCGATCGAGGTCGCGCACGCCTCCCGCCGCATCTTCGACGCCGCCGGCAAGGCCGTGGCCGAGGAGATCACCGAGGTGTTCCGCACGCTCTGGTGGCCGCAGCTGCGATCCTCAGGACGTACGGCCGAGGACATCACGGCACTCGTCGAACGCTTCAAGCCGCTGACGATCCAGGCGCTCGTCACGGCCTACGAGACGGCGGTCGACGAGGCCAAGCGCGAGACGATCCGCCGACGTACCGAAGGCAGCTGACCCCGCACACTGAGCCAGGCGCGCCCGCTGAGCTTGTCGAAACGTCCTTTCGACAAGCTCGACGACCGAAGATCACAGCCCCATCGTGCGGCCGATGATCTCCTTCATGATCTCGGTCGTGCCGCCGTAGATCGTCTGGATCCGGCTGTCCGTGTACGCCTTGGAGATCGGGTACTCGGTCATGTAGCCGTAACCACCGTGCAGCTGCAGGCACTTGGCCGCCGCCTTGTTCTGCAGCTCCGTGGTCCACCACTTGCCCATCGCGGCTTCCTCGATCGTCAGCTCTCCCTTGCTGAGCGCGACGATGCTCTTGTCGACGAACGCCTGGCCGATCTGCATCTCGGTCTCGAGCTCAGCGAGCACGAAGCGCGAGTTCTGGAACGAGCCGATGGGCTTGCCGAACGCCTTGCGCTCCTTGACGTAGTCGAGCGTCATGTCGAGGATCGCGCGGGTCGCCGCCATCGCACCGACCGAGATCGCGAGGCGCTCCTGTGGCAGCTTCTCCATCAGGTAGATGAAGCCCTTGCCCTCCTCGCCCAGCAGGTTGCCGACCGGGACGCGGACGTTGTCGAAGAACAGCTCGGCGGTGTCCTGCGCCTTGAGCCCCATCTTGTCGAGGTTGCGACCTCGCTCGAATCCCTCCATGCCGCGCTCGAGGACGATCAGCGAGACGCCCATCGCGCCGGCCTCGGGATCGGTCTTGACCGCGACGATGACCAGGTCGGACAGGATGCCGTTGGAGATGAACGTCTTGGCGCCGTTGACGACGTAGTGGTCGCCGTCGCGCACCGCAGTCGTCTGGATGTTCTGCAGGTCCGAGCCCGTGCCCGGCTCGGTCATCGCGATCGCGGTGATCATCTCGCCGGTGCAGAACTTCGGCAGCCAGCGCTGCTTCTGCTCCTCGGTCGCGTACGACAGCAGGTAGCCCGAGACCAGGTCGGTGTGCAGCACGAAGCCGACCCCGCTCGCGCCGATGCGGATCATCTCCTCGTCGAGCACGGTGTTGAAGCGGAAGTCGTTCATGCCGCCACCGCCGTACTCCTCGGGCATCATGAAGCCGAGCAGTCCCAGCTCGCCGGCCTTGGTCCAGAGCTCGCGCGGGACGATGCCGTCCTTCTCCCACTGGTCGTGGTGCGGCGCGATCTCCTTCTCGCAGAACGTCCGGACCGTCTCGCGGAACGCGTCGTGGTCGGCCTCGAAAATGTCTCGCTTCATGGTCTTCCTCTGTCTCAGTCGGCTTGGATGGCGACGCCGTCGGCGAGCAGCTGGTCGACGTCGGTGATGCCCCAGGCGGCCAGGGCCTCGGCGGTGTTGGCCCCCGGCTTGGCCGGCGGGGTGGTCAGGGTGGTGGGCGTCCCGGAGAACCGCGGCGCCGGAGCCGGCTGCGTCACGCCGCCCTCGTCGACGTACGTCCCGCGGGCGGCGTTGTGCGGGTGCTGCGCGGCCTCGTGCATGGGGATGACGGGAGCGACGCAGGCGTCGGTGCCATCGAACAGCTCGGCCCACTCGGACTGGGTCTTCGACGCGAACGTCTCGGCCAGGACCTTGCGCAGCTCGGGCCACTGCGCGAGGTCGTTGCGGTCCGGTGGGTCCTCGAGCCCGAGCACGCTGACGAGCACTTCGTAGAACCTGGGCTCGAGGGCGCCCACCGACATCCACCGCCCGTCCGAGGTCTCGTAGACGTCGTAGTAGGGCGCGCCCGTGTCGAGCAGGTTGGTGCCGCGCTCGGTGGTCCACAGTCCGGCGGCCTGCATCGACAGCTGCATCGCCAGCAGGTGCGCAGCGCCGTCAGTGATCGCCGCGTCGACGACCTGCCCCTCGCCCGTCGTACGCGCGTGGGTCAGCGCGGCAAGGACTCCGGTGACGAGATACATCGATCCGCCGGCGAAGTCGCCCAGCAGGTTGAGCGGGATCTGCGGGGGCCCGCCGGCGCGGCCGATCGGGTCGAGCGCCCCGGCGACGGAGATGTAGTTGACGTCGTGGCCGGCAGTCTGCGACAGCGGACCGTCCTGGCCCCAACCCGTGATGCGGCCGTAGACGAGCTGCGGGTTGCGGGCGTGGCACGCCTCCGGACCGATCCCGAGGCGCTCGGTGACACCGGGCCGGAAGCCCTCGATCAGGATGTCGGCCTGCTCGACGAGGTCCAGCACGACCTCAACGGCACGCGAGTCCTTGAGGTTGAGCGCGACGGACGGCCGGCCCCGGCTGAGCACGTCCTGGGCCGTCGGCACCACCAGGCCGGCACCGCCGGGCCGGTCGATGCGAATGACGTCGGCGCCGAGATCGGCGAGCAGCATGCCGGCGAACGGTCCCGGACCGATGCCGACGAGCTCGACGACGCGCACGCCGTGCAGGGGTCCGGAGCGAGAGGTGGTCACGACGCCGATTGTGACAGTGGCACTGTCACGGTTGCAAGTGACCCCCGTTACATACCGGAGGTATGGGTATGTGTCATCATCAATGTCACGTTCGTGAAAGGACTGTTGCATGACGACTCGCCTCGCGCACACCCGCAAGGGCTCCGGTGAACCCCTCCTGCTGATCCATGGCATCGGGCACCGGCGACAGGCCTGGGACCCGGTGCTCGATCGCCTCGCCGAGTCGTACGACGTCATCGCGATCGACCTCGCCGGGTTCGGCGAGTCCGAGCCCTATCCGGCCGGCACCGCCTACACCATGGACAACGCGTGCCGCATCATCGGCGAGAACCTGGAGGAGTGGGGCGTCTCCCAGCCGCACGTCGTCGGCAACTCGCTCGGCGGCGCGATCGCGCTCGAGATGGGTGCGCGCGGCATGGCCCGGTCGGTGACCGCGCTCAGCCCTGCGGGGTTCTTCCGCAACGTCGGCGACCGCCTCGTCGCGCTCTTCGCCCTGATCCTGCTCAAGCTGTCGTCGTACCTACCGCTCGCGGTCGTACGGCCGGCGCTCCGCAGCGCGGCCGGCCGGCGCCTCATCGGACGGACCTTGTACGTCAACGGTGACCGGATCCCGGTGGAGGACTTCGTCGGCGATGCGCTGGCGCTGCGCAACGGCTCGGCGTTCTTCCCGACGTTCAGGGCCGGCTTCACCTACCGGTTCACGAGCAAGGTCGACGTGCCGACGACGATCGCGTGGGCCACGCGCGACCAGGTGCTGGTCTACGGCCAGTCGGGTCTCGCGCAGGAGGTGCTGCCCGATGCGCGGCACGTCGCGCTGCCGCACTGCGGTCACGTGCCGATGGTCGACGACCCGGAGCTGATCGTGCGCGTCATCGACACCACGGTCGCCGAAGCGTCGGAGTCCGAGGAGCAAGCCGCGTAGGACGGCTTCTCGAGATCTCCTTTCGAAATAGCCACCGGGCTCGGAGCGTTCTTCACGGTGTGGAGATCCATGACTCGGTGGTGATCGGCGGCGGGCAGGCCGGCCTGTCGTCGTCGTACCACCTGGCGAAGCGCGGGATCTCGCACGTGCTGCTCGACTCCAACGCGAGCCCGGGTGGCGCGTGGCAGCACCGCTGGGATGCCCTCACGATGAGTGACGTGCACCGCGTGTCGGACCTGCCGGACGACCCGATCCCCGACGCGGCCGACACCGAGCGGGCCAATGCGTTCGTGCCGGCCTACTTCGCGGACTACGAACGTGCGCACGAGCTGCCGGTGATCCGCCCGGTCCAGGTGCGCTCCGTGAGCGACGTCGACGGGGTGCTGCGGATCGAGACCGATCAGGGCACGTGGCTCAGTCGTACGCTCATCAATGCGACCGGCACCTGGACGCGCCCCTTCATCCCGTACTACCCCGGCGCCGAGACGTTCGCCGGTGAGCAGCTGCACACGGTCGACTACCCCGGGCCCGAGCACTTCCGCGGCAAGCGCGTCGTGGTCGTCGGCGGCGGCGCCTCGGCGGTCCAGTTCCTCGGCGCGCTGCGACCACTCACGGACACGCTCTGGGTCACCCGCCGCGAACCGGTGTGGCGCAACGACGAGTTCACGGCCGAGATCGGCCGCGAGGTCGTGGCGCGGGTCGAGGAGCGTGTCCGCCAGGGCCTCCCGCCGCGCAGCGTCGTCAGCGTGACCGGCCTGACGCTGCGGCCGCAGGAGCGCGAGGCCGAGCGCCTTGGAGCGTACGAGCGACGGCCCATGTTCAGCCGGATCGAGCCCGACGGCGTGCGGTGGCCTGACGGCACGTTCGAGCCCGCCGACGTCATCCTCTGGGCCACCGGGTTCCGGCCGGCGATCGAGCATCTCGGACCGCTGCACCTGCGCAGCCCGCGCGGCGGCATCCAGCTCGACGGTACGACCGCGGTCGCCGATCCACGTGTGCAGATGGTCGGCTATGGACCCTCGGCGAGCACGATCGGCGCCAACCGTGCCGGCCGGACCGCGGCGCGCGGCGTCGCGACGTGGCTCGCGTCAGAAGCCGTCGGCGAGCTGGCCTGACACCGGCTGCCACTCGCGCACGGTCCGCTCCTCGACCAGTCCTTCGAGCATGAAGGGGTCGTTGGCGGAGAGCTCGAGCGCCCCGGCCTCGTCGTCGGCGACGAAGATCAGCAGCGCGCCACCACGATCACCGCCGACGTACGGGCCCGACACCGCGAGCCGACCCTGCTGGGTCAGCTGCTGCAGGTAGTCGCGATGCGTCGGCCGCACCTCGTCGCGGCGGGCATCGTCGTCGGTGTAGCGATAGATCGTCGCGAAGTAGGCCATGAGTCAAGCGTACGCACGGCCGATCGCGCCTATAGTGGCGTCACCGCACGTCTGAGGGGGCGAAGACATGGTGGCACGCACGCCGGGACCGTTCGCGTACTACAGCGACACCTACACCGGGGTCACGGGAGACTCGATCAGGGCAGCGGTCGACCCGGTCGACACGCATGCCGCGGACCTCGGGACCCTCGCCGACGAGCTCAAGGGCGACGAGCAGCGCATCCTCGAGACGACCGAGGGCGACATCACGACGTCGGTCGCGGCCAACCCGCACGTGCCTTACGACGTGGCGATCCGGCTGGGCGGCAAGGCCCAGTTCGCCGCCGCCTGCACGCGTGAGTTCGCGCTCAAGGTCGACGCGTTCGACACCGAGGTCAACGCGATCAACGAGTCCTACCGGTCCCAGGTCTTCGCGGCCCAGCACGACCCCGACGTCCGCGGTGGCGACCTCAACCTTGCCGACCTGCAGTCGGCGTTCAAGGCCAACCTGCAGCCGCGCTACGCCGCCGCCGAGGAAGCCCTCGACACCGCGGCCGATGACGTCGCGGCCAAGCTCAAGAAGGGGCCGACCGACGAGGAGGTCCGCCAGTTCATCCGGCAGGGCCTGATGCCACTGGCCGCCGCGTCGTTCTTCCCGACGCTCGTGCTGACCGAGTCGGACAAGATCGAGGCCTACAAGCTCATCGTCAAGGACACGATCGCCCGGCTGCGCGACGAAGGCCTGCTGACCGGTCCCGACCCCGACGGCTACTACCTGCAGTGGCTCCAGAACGCCGCACGACGCGGCATCTCGATCGACGACATCGTCGAGATCGCCCGCGAGCACGACATCAGGCCCGATGACTTCGAGGTGCTCGACGGGCTCGAGGAGGTCAAGGATCGCGACGGCAAGTCGTTCTTCATCCTGCCGACCGACATCAGCGGCGACGACGCCCGCAAGGCCGTGCTGATGACCTACATCCTCAACGCCGGCACCGACTACGGCACGGCTGACAGCTCCCGCGACTTCTCCGAGACGCCGTACTCATCCGACGAGATCCAGCGCATCAAGGACCGGCAGGGTGAGAACAACTGGTTCAGCTATGGCCAGGACGTCGGCTTCGTCAACGGCAACGGCGGACGGCTCGCCACGACTCCCAACGGCATGCTGATGGGGCTCGGCGGCAACGGCCTCCAGGACGTCTACAGCTCCAACGGTGGCACGACGTTCGGCGACATCTTCATGCTCAACATCGACGACCCCGACGACAGCCACGAGGCCATCCGGTCGGTCATCCAGTCCGGCGTCGCCAACTACGCCGACAACGACGGTGAGCCGCGCCCCGACTCGAGCCTCGACCTCGACCGGCTGCTGCACCACGAGGAACGGCACTCGCAGCAGTGGGCCCGCGAGGGATATGCCGGTTTCATCGCCAGCTACCTCAACGAGTCCGTCGACTGGGACATGGAGGGCTGGGGACCGTTCCAGGCGCCGATCCCGCACACGGTCGACGGCAAGGACAACTCGTACGAGGCGGATGCCGGCCTGACCGACGGCGGCTACTGAGTGCCGAGGTTCGCCCGGTCACGGCGCGTCGCGGCAGTCGCCGTCGTGGTCGTCGCTCTCGCTGGCCTGACCGCGTGTGATCCCCGAAGTGACCCGATCACCCCGCGGGGCGCCGGGTTCCAGCAGACCGCGGACCACGGGCTCGACATCTGGTTCGGCGGTCCCTGCCGCGACGTCGTCGAGGTCGAGCTGGGATTCGTCAAGGACGATGACGACAAGGACGCCTTGAAGCAGGTGCTGCGTGCGCCGGGGTTCACGCCCTCGGTCGAGCTGCCCGCGAAGGCGCCGGCTCCAGGGACGGGCATACCGTCACTCGAGACGCTGACACTCGGTACCACGCCGGACGGCCTGCGGGCGACATCGGCGCTGCCCAAGGGGTTCGACTGGCGCGACTACGAGACCGTACGCCTGCTCGTGAAGACCTCAGGGGGTCAAGCCGCGACCTACCTCAGCACGAAGAGGCTCACCGAGGAGTCCGCTGACCATCCCGGCGAGTTCTACGTCCAGGACCAGGGCTGGTTCGACAAGGCGGCGTTCGCCGAGGCCGACGGCGACGGGTTCAAGGCGCTCTGCAGCAGCATCAACCCGTGAGGCGTACGGCTGGGGCTGCTTCGCACGCAGGAGCCCCAGCCGGTGCCCGCTAGGAAGTGCCGAGCTTGGACAGGTCGACGACCTCGTCCGAGGAGGGCGCCTCGGCGTCGTCGACCTTGTCGTACGTGAAGTCGAGCGTGCCCTCGCCGTCGTCGGTCGTGACGAGGCTGACCGGCTTGCCGTCCGACTTGTCGAGGTAGAGCGTGCCGTCCTTGGTCGTCAGCGCGATGCAGTCGACGCCGTTGACCTTCTTCTCCTTGCCCTTGGAGACCTTGCCCTCCGGGTCGAGGAGCCCGTCGAAGAACTTGTCCTTCGAGACGAAGTTGCCGAGCTCGGCGAAGCTCTGGTTGGCGGGATCGATGAGGACCCACTTGTCGCCGATCAGGTCCATGACCTCGGCCGGCGCGCCACTGGACTGGAAGAACTCCTTGTCGGCCTTGAAGTAGGTCTTGGCGTCGGCCTTGAGCAGCTGGAGCTCCATGCCGCTGACCTTGACCGAGCCGTCGGCGGTCTTGTTGGCGAACGCGAGGTCGACCTCGATCTCCTGGCCGGCTTCCTTGTCGCTGCCCTTGCCCTTGACCGTGACGAAGTCCTGGTCGGCGAGCTGCTTCTTGGCCGTCGTGAGGAGCTTGGTCGCCGACTGGTCGGCGACACCGTCGTCACTGCCCGAGCCGCAGCCGACCAGGACGAGCGCGGATGCGACCAAGAGAGTGAGAGTACGTACGCGGTGGTTCATGGGTCATCTCCTGGGACACCGGCGCCCCCTGCTGGTCACCGGCTCTCGAATGGTCACACCCTCTCGTGAATCACCCGGCGACGCCAATCGATCGTGGGGGTCCCGTTCGACCAGCGGCAGAAGGCGACGATACCCGCCTCCTACGCATCCTGTTGCATTGCAACTCGTTGCATAGTACGGTATCCGACATGGCGCTCGAGCACGCGATCCTGGTGTCCCTCGCGGAGAAGACCGCGTCGGGCTATGACCTGGCGCGCCGATTCGATGCATCGATCGGGCACTTCTGGAAGGCGAGCCACCAGCAGATCTACAAGGTGCTCGGCCGCATGGAGTCAGACAAGTGGGTCGAGGCCCACCTCGTCGAGCAGTCGGGGCGGCCGGACAAGAAGGTCTACGCCATCACCGGCGAAGGCCGCGACGAGCTCCTGCGCTGGTCGTCGACGCCCACGCCGATCGAGCCGACCCGCAGCGAGATCGCGGTCAAGGTCCGCGGGCTCCCCTTCGGCGACCGCGAGGCGGTGCTGTCGGACGTACGCACTCGGCGCGAGGCGCACGTGGCGCAGCTGGCGTACTACGAGGCCAGCGCCGCGAAGCACTATCCCGACCCGTCGGCGATCGGCGAGGACGAGCTCGGGGCGTACCTCGTGCTGCGCGCCGGATTCATGCAGGAGCAGACCGGTATCGCGTGGTGCGACGAGATCCTTCAGGCCTTCGGGGCGGACGAGCGATGAGCCCGTACGCCGACCAGCAGCACACCCAGGCCGATCACGACCGCCGTCGTGATGAGCACCGCGTGCACCCAGAAGAACGCCGTCGGGGCGCTGTGCCAGTGCTCGCTGTCCCACGCCCGGTCGTCGTCGACGATCGCCTTGGCGAACCGCGGCCAGATCACGACGTTGAACACGCCCGCGACGATGAGGAACCGGGCAGCCACCTTGGAGATCACGTGACCATCCCATCACAGGAGACCTGATGCCCGAGCGGCAGCGAAAAGATCGGACACAGTTCATGACGCCATTTCCGTATCGTTTGCTTTTGACGGATGTGGCGTCATGAAGGCGTTTCGTGCTGCCGTCGAGGCGGGTGACTTCGCCGCGCTCGGTGACCTGCTGGCCGACGACGTCGTGTTCCGCAGCCCCGTCGCCTTCAAGCCGTACGAGGGCCGCCCCATCGTGGCGGCGATCCTCCGAGGCGTGGGTCGCGTCTTCACCGATTTCCGGTACGTACGAGAGCTCGCCGACGACGACGGACGCGGGTCGGCGCTGGTCTTCGAGACCGTCGTCGACGGGGTCAGCGTCAACGGGATCGACCTCATCCGTACCAATGACACCGGCTTGATCAGTGAGCTCACCGTGATGGTGCGCCCGCTCTCAGCCTCCAACGCCCTCGCCACCGCGATGGCGGCACAGTTCGACCAGATCGTCGCCGAGGCCTCAGGAGCCACTTCATGACCAGTCCCTATCCCCACCTGCTCGAGCCGCTCGACCTCGGCCACACGACCCTGCGCAACCGCGTGATCATGGGCTCGATGCACACCGGCATGGAGGACCGGGCCAAGCACCTGCCCGAGCTCGCGGCCTACTTCGCCGAGCGCGCCAAGGGCGGCGTCGCGCTCTCGGTCACCGGCGGCTACGCGCCCAACTGGCACGGCTGGCTGTCGCCGCTCGGCTCCCTGATGACGTCGAAGAAGCTCGCCGACAAGCACCGGATCGTCACCGACGCGGTGCACGAGCACGACGGCAAGATCGTCATGCAGCTGCTGCACGCGGGCCGATACGGCTACCACCCGTTCAAGCGCGCCGCATCGGGCAAGCCGTCGCCGATCACCCCGTTCGGCAAGCCCAAGGCGATGTCGACCAAGGAGGTCGACCAGACGATCACGGACTTCGCCACCTCGGCCACGCTCGCCCGCCGCGCCGGATACGACGGTGTCGAGATCATGGGCTCCGAGGGCTACCTGATCAACCAGTTCCTGACGGCGCGCACCAACAACCGTACGGACCGCTGGGGCGGCAGCGCCGAGAACCGCATGCGCTTCCCCGTCGAGATCGTCGAACGCGTGCGCGAGGCGGTCGGCGAGGACTTCATCGTGATGTACCGCATGTCGCTGCTCGACCTCGTCGACGATGCGCAGAGCTGGGACGAGACCGTCGCGCTGGCCAAGCAGGTCGAGGCGGCCGGCGTCTCGATCATCAACACCGGCATCGGCTGGCACGAGGCGCGCATCCCCACGATCGTCACGTCGGTGCCCCGAGGCGCGTTCTCGTGGGTCACCGGCAAGCTGCGGCCCGAGGTCTCGGTGCCGGTCGTGGCCTCCAACCGCATCAACACCCCCGAGATCGCCGAGGAGATCCTCGCGTCGGGCCAGGCCGACCTGGTTTCGATGGCGCGGCCGCTGCTGTCGGATCCGTACTTCGTCGCCAAGGCTGCGGAGAACCGCGCCGACGAGATCAACACGTGCATCGCGTGCAACCAGGCGTGCCTCGACCACACGTTCAAGAACAAGCGCGCGAGCTGCATGATCAACCCCCGGGCCGGTCACGAGACCTCGCTCGTCCTGTCCCCCACGCGTACGTCCAAGCGCATCGCGGTCGTCGGTGCCGGGCCGGCCGGTCTGGCCGCGGCGACCGAGCTGTCGGGCCGCGGTCACACGGTCGAGCTGTTCGAGGCGTTGCCCGAGGTCGGCGGCCAGTTCCGACTCGCGATGCAGATCCCGGGCAAGGAGGAGTTCAAGGAGACGATCCGCTACTACTCGCGGCGCCTCGAGCTCGGCGGGGTCAAGGTCCACCTCGGCACCAAGGCCACGGTCGACGACCTGGCGAGCTTCGACGAGGTCGTCGTGGCCACGGGCGTCGAGCCACGCATCCCGTCGATCCCCGGCGTCGACCACCCCAAGGTCGTCAACTACCAGGACGTCATCCGCCACCGGGCTCCCGTCGGTCGTCGCGTCGCCGTGATGGGCGCCGGCGGCATCGGGTTCGACGTGTCGGAGTTCCTGCTGCACGATCCCGACGAGTCGATCGAGCACTGGATGGCACGCTGGGGCGTCACGGATCCCGAGGTCGAGCGCGGCGGACTGGCCACCAAGCTCAAGGCCCCGCCGCGACGTGAGGTCGTGCTGCTGCAGCGCAAGACCACCGAGCTCGGCAAGGGGCTCGGCAAGACGACCGGATGGGTGCACCGGCAGACCCTCAAGGACTCCGCCGTCGAGATGGTCAAGGGCGTCACGTACGACCGGGTCGACGACGACGGCCTGCACATCACGGTCGCGACCGGCAAGGACACGTCGGAGTCGCGCGTCCTCGATGTCGACACGATCGTCCTGTGCACGGGACAGGAGTCCGTACGCGATCTCATCGAGCCGCTCGAAGCTCTTGGCAAGCCGGTGCACGTCATCGGCGGCGCCGATGTCGCCGCCGAGCTCGACGCCAAGCGCGCCATCAAGCAGGCCACGGAGCTCGCCGCGAGGTTGTGATCGTCGACCCCTCGACGGTCGAGCAGGGGAGGCCGGCCACCGCCCTGGGAATGGTTGCTGGGTGCATCGGGTTGAACCCTTGACGTGACGTCTCCTGCACCCACACGCGCCTCGGTCGGGCTCCGGTCCGAGCGCGGACCGGTGCTCCTGGGCGTCATGTTGTCGGTGGCGCTCGTCGCGATCGACGCAACGATCCTGGCGACCGCCGTGCCGTCGGTCGTCGAGGACCTCGGCGGGTTCTCGCAGTTCCCGTGGCTGTTCTCGATCTATCTGCTCGCCCAGGCGATCTCGGTGCCGCTCTACGGCAAGTTCTCCGACATCATCGGCCGCAAGCCCGTCATGCTGCTCGGCATTGCGCTCTTCCTCCTCGGCTCGGTCCTGTGTGGAGTCGCGTGGAGCATGCCGTCGCTGATCGTCTTCCGCGCCGTCCAAGGTCTCGGCGCCGGAGCAGTCCTGCCGATGAGCATGACGATCATCGGCGACCTCTACTCGATCGCCGAGCGGTCGAAGGTGCAGGGCTACGTCGCCAGCGTGTGGGGCGTGTCCTCCGTCGTCGGCCCGACCCTCGGCGGCGTGTTCTCCGACTACCTGTCGTGGCGCTGGATCTTCTTCGTCAATGTCCCGGTCGCGATCGCCGCTGCACTGATGCTGCATCGCCGGTTCCGCGAGGACGTCACGCGTACGCACCACCGCATCGACTACGCCGGCGCCGGAACGCTCGCGATCGGGGGATCGCTGCTGATCCTCGGCCTGCTCGAGGGCGGGGTCGAGTGGGCGTGGGACTCGACCGCCAGCATCTCGGTGCTGGCCGCAGCGGCCGTGCTGCTCATCGCATTCGTGCTGATCGAGCGCCGTGCCGCCGAACCGATCCTGCCGCTGTGGGTCTTCACGCGCCGCGTCCTGGTCGGCGCCAACGCCTCGAGCCTCGTCGTCGGCGTGCTCCTCATCGGCCTGACCTCGTACGTCCCGCTGTATGCCCAGGGCGTGCTCGGCACCGATGCGTTGGTCGGCGGTTTCGTCGTCGCCGCGATGACGATCGGTTGGCCGATCTCGGCGGCGATCGCCGGGCGCTTCTACCTGCGCGTCGGATTCCGCGACACCGCCTTCATGGGTTCGGCGTTCGTCGTCGCCGGTGCCGCGTTGCTGGTCCTGGTGACCGGTGACAGCTCGATCTACTTCCTCGGCGCAGCGTGCTTCGTGATCGGCGTCGGCCTCGGCTTCATCGCCTCACCGATCCTGGTCGCCGCGCAGTCCTCCGTCGACTGGGCGACCCGAGGCGTCGTCACCGGCACCACGATGTTCGCCCGTTCGGTGGGCAGCGCACTCGGCATCGCGGTGTTCGGCGCGATCGCCAACGCCGCGGTCGCCCGCCGGGTCGGCGGCTCGCACCCCGACCTCGAGCACCTGCCCGCGCGCATCCTCGAGCCGTCGATCCACGAGGTCTTCCTCGGCGCCGGGGTGGCCGCGATCGTCATGATCGGCGCGATCGCCCTGCTGCCTCGCCGCGTCGCGACCGTCGACTGACGCCAAAACCCCACGACCACCGGCCCGTACGCGCTAGCGTTCCGGCGTGAGCATGCCGCCGGATCCCCCGCTTCCCCCGTTTGGCACGCCTCCGCCGCACCCTCAGGCGTACCAGCCACCGCGACCGGACAACTCCGCGCGCACGGTCGATCGGGCGCTCTCGTGGGTCCTGTTCGTGCTGCAGCTGCTGGGCACGCTCGTCCTCGGGGTCTTCTCGATCTTCGCCATCTTCGCCACCGACTCGTGCGGCAGCACTGCGAGCGACACGGTTCCCGCGGTGTGCGACTCCGACTACTTCGGGGGCGTGCTCATCGGCTACTGGATCGCGCTCCTGGTGCTCGTCGTCGCAACGCTGATCGCGATGGTCGTGGCCACCGCGCGCGCCACGATCGTGTGGCCGTGGACCGTCGGCGGGATCGTCCTCACGGGCGTCGCGACGATCGTGTTCTTCGTGCTGATGGGGCGCTGAACGACATACTGGCTCGGTGAGCACTCGCATCGTCCTGCTGCGCGCCGTCAACGTCGGGGGCACCCAGCTGCCCATGGCCGAGCTGCGCGAGATCGCGACCGAGCTCGGCGCCACCGACGTCCAGACCTACATCGCGTCGGGCAATCTCATCGCCGACGTGCCGGGCACGGGTGCCGACTTCGATCGCGCGCTGGAGAAGGCGATCGAGAAGCGCCACGGCTGGTTCCGTGACGTCATCTCGCGCACGCCGGCGCAGGTCCGCAAGGCGCTCGAGGCACACCCGTTCGAGGTGACCGAGCCGAAGTACTCGTACGTCTCCTTCCTCGCCGGCAAGCCCACCGCCGAGGCGATCGCGAAGGCCGAGACGTACGCGACCGGCGACGACCAGTGGAAGGTCATCGGCACCGAGATGCACATCCGCTACGCCAACGGGGCGGGACGCCCCGAGATGAAGGCCGACTCAATCGGCCGCGCGCTCAAGGTGCCCGGCACCGCCCGCAACCTCAACACCGTCAAGAAGCTCATCGAGCTGGTTAGCTGACCCAAAGGGGCGGGGCCGCCGCCCGAAGGCGACGACCCCGTCTTTGTCAGTAGAAGTGTCTTCGACCGCCGATGCCGCGGTCCATCGAACCCAGCAGCCACAGGACCGCCCCGACCACGATCAAGATGATGCCGATCGTGTACAGGATGGACACGTTGAGCACTGCTCCCAGGATCAAGAGGATGACTCCGAGAATGATCACAGCAGTTCCTATCTCCCCCCGGCCGGCGGACGCCGACCCTGTTTCACTCCGGGGATTACCCTGAATCGGCGGCCGCACACCTGCGCGGGTCAACAATCCCTGAGATTGCAACCTGTCTCACTGGGTATGTGCGCCTGAGGGCCGGCGAACAGGAGAGCGCATGGGTCAGTTGATCTTCGCGTACTGCCTCGCGGCACTCTTCGTCATCCCGCCGTTGTTGCCGGCGAAGCGCTTCGAACGCCACCTGCAAGGAGCGGACGAGTCGCGGTTCAGGGATCTCCGGCGCTTCGCCGAGTCTCGATGGACCGCGTATCTGCTCGGGGTGTGGTCCCTCCTCGCCGCCGTCGGCGCAACCTTCGCCGTCGCCCGCGGCCACACGATCGGGTGGGCCTGGTACGGCGTCGCGGCGGCGTACGCGCTGGGGGTCTTCAGCGTCCAGCTCCACCATCAACGACTGCTGCGGCTGATCGGCGACCGCGGGAAGCAGGAGCGCGCAGATCGATACAAGCAGCGCGCCGCGAAGTCGTACCGATTCGTCGCCGTCGGCGTCACTGGCTACATCGGCATGCGTGTCATGGAGTACGCCTACCCGCACAGTCCACCCGACTGGTCCGAAGCGGTGCGCGGCGCCTTTGGGCTCGTGATGGCGGTCGGGGCGGTCGGCTTCCTGGTCATCCGGGCGCGTATGTACTGGTCGGGCGACGACCTGGAGACTGCCGCCCGCTGAGCCCGGCACGCTCTCATGACCCCGATTTCGAATCGAAGTCTGCTTCAATCCAAGTCATGACCAACTGGGCGGAGCTTCGAGACGCTTATGGCCCGGCCGACGCCATACCGGGCCTTCTCGCTGGAGCAGAAGGCGACGATCAGGAGGCGTTTCAGGAGCTGTGGAGTCGACTCTGCCACCAAGGCACGGTCAATACCGCCAGCTTCGCTGCTCTGCCGTCGCTCGCCGCGATGGCCGCGCGTCGGGTCCCAGCAGGGTACGTAGAGCCGTTGCATCTCGCGGCCTCGATCCTTGCTTCAAACGACCGCCCGGCAGGACTCGATGACGTCAGGGCGCAGTACGCCGACGAAGTGAGCGCCATGCGGGACATGGCCGAACGCAACCTCGCGCATACAGGCGAATTCGGCGAGTCTGTCTACGCGCTTGAAGCGCTCCTGGCGTTCGAAGGCGTCGCAGTCTGGCAAACCATCTCAGCCACGTGGCTGACGAAGAACTGCCGTTGGACTGCCCCAGCTGCGGGGAGTATCTCTACATCGGGCTGGGGGACCCAGACTTCCGCACCAGGATCGACACGTGGCGCACTCCCCTTGAGCCGACGCCTGTGCAGCCCGCAGAACCGGACGACCTCGCGGGCGACACCGTTCGGATGCATCGCCTCGCGATCGAGCACGACCAACCGGATGCAGCAGCTCGGATGCTCTATTTGTTCGGCAAGACCACGTGTCCCGCGTGTCGCCACGAGTTCCAGATCGCCAACGCGCTCACGGCTGGATGATCACAGCACGCACCAGCCAACGGAACGTACGCTTGAGCATGTGAGTCATCAGTCGGTCCAGGAGGTCCTCGGCGATCGCCGGTGGCTCGTGCTCACGGGCGCCGGGGTGTCGACCGACTCGGGCATCCCCGACTACCGCGGCCCGGGCTCGCCGGTGCGGACCCCGATGACCTACCAGGACTTCGTGCGTACGCCTGAGGGTCGGCAGCGCTACTGGGCCCGCGCCCACGTCGGCTGGAGCCGGATGCGCGGAGCGCAGCCCAACGCCACGCATCACGCGCTGGTCGACCTCGAGCAGCTGGGCAGGCTCACCGGCCTCGTCACGCAGAACGTCGACGGGCTGCACGAGCGCGCCGGCCACCGCGACCTCATCGACCTGCACGGCCGCATCGACCGGGTCATCTGCCTGCAGTGCCGCGAGCTGACCCCGCGATCGGACCTGCATGCGCGGCTGTCGCTGCTCAACCCCGGCTACGAGTCGCGCGTCGGCGAGGTGGCGCCCGACGGCGACGTCGTGCTCGACGACACCGCGGACTTCCGCGTCGCCGAGTGTCGTGCGTGCGGCGGCGACCTCAAGCCCGATGTCGTGTTCTTCGGCGAGAACGTGCCCAAGGACCGGGTCGAGCGGTCGTACGCCCTGGTCGCCGAGGCCGAGGCGCTCGTCGTGCTCGGCTCGTCGCTGCAGGTCATGTCGGGACTGCGGTTCGTACGCGCGGCACACAAGCGGGGCATCCCCATCGCGATCATCAACCGCGGCACGACACGCGGCGACGACCTCGCGACGGTCAAGCTCGAGGCCGGCTGCGCCGAGACACTCGCCGCGCTCACCGGGACGGCTGCCCCGGCCTGACGCTGCTTCCGTACTTCGCGAGTCGACTGACGTCGGCCATCACCGCCAGCGCAACAGCCATGCGGCGAGGTCATTGCCCTTGGAACGGCGGGTCGAAATGGCGATCGCACTGCAGGCCTCAAATGCGAGCGGCTGTCGCGTCGGTGCCCTACTCTGACAACGATCGGTCCATCTCGCAATCGGAGGACTCATGACCACTCCCACTGCCGGCGGCTATCCCGCGACCTTCACCTTCGATCCGCCCGACACGATCGCTCGTTGGCGGGTCATCGGCAACATCGTCCTCGCCATCCCTCACTTGATCATCGCCTACGTGCTGGGCATCGTCGCCGAGATCCTGGCCTTCGTCGCCTGGATCCTGGGCGTCTTCACGGCGAAGGTTCCCGAGGGCATCCTCGGAGTCATCGCGATGTGTCTTCGCTACAACACGCGCACGCAGGTCTATGCCTCCTTCCTCAAGGAGGAGTACCCGCCGTTCTCGTTCGCCACGACCCTGGCCGATCCTGGCGACGATCCACGGGTCCGGGTCGACTACCAGTCGGAGACCGAGGGCCGGAACCGTCTGACGATTTTCTTCCGCCTCCTGCTCGCGATCCCGCACTTCGTCGTACTCGTCTTCCTGGGGCTCGCGGCGTTCGTCGTCTACCTCATTGCCTGGTTCGCGGTCCTGTTCACCGGCAAGTGGCCGACCGGCCTCCGCAACTTCGTCATCGGCCTCACACGCTGGACCACCCGGCTCAACGCCTACATGTATCTGTTGACCGACGCGTACCCGCCGTTCAGCTTCGAGTAGCCCGAGCACACGAACGCCCCGATCCGCCATGCGGATCGGGGCGTTTCGGTGCGTGCGTCAGCCGAGGACCTTGTTGGGGTCGTGCACCACGACGGTGCTCGCGATGAGGTCGGGCAGCGAGCGACGGTCGGGACGTGTCAGGAACAGGATGAACGACACCAGGAGCGTGATGACCGAGAGGATTCCCTGAGCGATGCCACCCACGATGTTGCGCAGCGCCATCGGGCCGAACGTGGCCACCTGGCGCTGGTCGGGACGGTAGACCTTCATGCCCAGCACCTGCAGGGCGGGCGAGGTGCCTTTGCCCCAGGCGATCAGCCCCCAGATCAGGTAGCCGATGACGAGGGTGACGAGCATGAGCGGGATCGCGAGGAAGTACGCACCGATGCGCCGGCCGTGCGAGGCCAGCTCGACCCCGTCGGGCAGCACCAGGCCACTGGCCTGGTCGAAGTGGAATCCGGCGCCGACAGGCTGTGCTCCGGGCGGGATGTTGGGGTCGGTCATGGGTGTCCTTAGCGGTTTGGTGGGCAGGCCGAGCCCAACCTACCGATATCGAGACCGCACCGGGCGATTTCCCCCCCGAAAATGACACCGCGTCTGGATCAGCTGAGCTGGCGGAGCCGTACGGTCTCGGGCAGGCTCGCGAGCTCCTTGAGGACGTCGGGGCCGACCTCGGCCGCGACGTCGGTCAGGACGTAGCCGAGCTCGCCGCGCGTCGACAGCGACTGGGCTTCGATGTTGACCTCGTGCTCGCCGAGCAGGCCGTTGATCGTCGCCAGCACACCCGGGTGATTGCGGTGCACCAGAGCGAGGCGGTGCTTCGTGGCGTCCGACGGCAGGTTGATCTCCGGCAGGTTGACGCTGAGCGACGTGCTGCCCGCCGACGCGTAGGACCGCAGCTTGGAGGCGACGAAGCGGCCGATGTCCTGCTGCGCCTCCTCGGTCGATCCGCCGACGTGCGGCGTGAGGATCACGTTGGGCAGGCCCCGCAGGTCAGACTCGAACGCATCGCCCTGGCGCTTGGGCTCGACCGGGAAGACGTCGAGCGCGGCGCCGGCGATGTGGCCCGACTCGATGTGCTGACGGAGCGCCGCGGTGTCGACCGCGATGCCGCGCGACAGGTTGAGGAACAGCGAGCGCGGCTTCATCTGCGCCATCTCCTCGGCGCCGAACAGGCCGGCGTTGCCGGGACGGCCGTCAACGTGCAGCGTCACGACGTCCGAGGTCTGCAGCAGCTCCTCGATCGTCGAGCAGCGCTTGGCGTTGCCGAGGGCGAGCTTGTCGTCGATGTCGTAGAACACGACCTTGAAGCCCAGCGCCTCGGCGATGACCGACAGCTGGCTGCCGATGTTTCCGTAGCCGACGATGCCGAGCGTACGGCCGCGGACCTCGTGGCTGCCGGCAGCCGACTTGTTCCATACCCCGTTGTGCATGTCGGTCGACTTCTCGTGCAGCCGGCGGGCCAGCGAGATGATCTCGGCGATCGCGAGCTCCACGACGCTGCGGGTGTTGGAGTAGGGGGCGTTGAACACCGCGATGCCCCGCTCGGTCGTCGCCGCGAGGTCGATCTGGTTGGTGCCGATGCAGAACGCGCCGATCGCGATCAGGTCGGGAGCGGCGTCAAGGACCTTCTCGGTGATGTAGGTCGTCGAGCGGATCCCGAGCAGGTGCACGCCCTGGATCGCCTCGATCAGCTCGTCCTCGCTGAGGGCGCCGTCGCGGGTCTCGACCTGGTAGCCCTTGCCACGCAGGAAGTCCGCCCCGTCGACGTGGATGTTCTCCAGCAGCAGGACGCGTACGTCCTCGTCGCCCAGCAGCGACGTGGGGAAGGGGTCAGTGGTCGTCATGGTCATCATCATCTCGGTTGCCTCCAGTCAGCAATGCACGGCTGACGTGGGGCCCAGGCGAACGGTCCCGATGTCCGGTTTCTGCAGTCGCTCCCCGGTGGTACCCACCTCAACGCCAGTCGCGACCGACTGCGACGAGTCTACCGTGTGGGAAACACCCCTTTGCCAACGAGGACATTCCATGGACTACGAGAAGGACCCGCGCGTCGACGACTACATCGACGCGCTGCCGGACTGGCAGCAGGAGATCTGCCACGAGGTGCGCGACCTCGTGCACGCCGCCGATCCCGAGGTGCAGGAGACGATCAAACGGACCGTGCAGCCGTACTTCGTCCTGCAGGGCAACGTGTGCGCGCTGCTCGCCGCCAAGGACCACGTCAACGTGTTCGTCTACGACGGCGCGATCGTGCCCGATCCGCACGGCATCATCACGGCGGGCCACGACAACCAGACCGCGCGCACGGTCGGCTTCCGCGAGGGCGAGCCGATCAACGCGCCGGCGCTGACCGAGATGTTCCGGGCGATCATCGCCAACAACCGAGCCGGCGGCTGGCGCGCGATCAAGAAGGAACGCGGGCTGGCTTAACGACTGCTCTGCGGGAACGACCCGACGAATCGGGCCATGGCCTCGGGCGGCAGCTGCTGGTCGAGGTTGGCCAGTCGCACCTGGCCCTGCGCGATGAGCCGGCCGTCCTGGTCGACCGAGTCGAGGTGCCACAGCTGCTGGCTGCGGCCGCGGTGGATCGGGGTCGCCGTCGTCGTGATGGTGTCGCCGACCTTGGCCTGCCGGAGGAAGTCCGTCGAGTTGTTGGTGCCGACCACAATGCCCTTGTCGCCGAGCCAGATCTGGCCGGCGATGCTGGCAGTCGACTCGTGCACCGCGCAGTAGGTGCCGCCGTGCGGGATGCCGAACGGTTGCAGGTGGTGCTCGCCGAGCGTGAGACGTACGACGACCTTGTCGGCAGTCGCTTCGACGTGCTCGACGCCGAGCACGCCGTCCAGGCCGGGAATCTGAGTCATGATCAGGAGCCTAGGTCAGTGGTAGTCGTGCATCACCGCGTGGCCCTTGCCGCGACCGATCAGCCAGCGGTTGACCGGCACCGTCACGAGGAACGCGACGACGAGGGAGAACGCGAGGCTGCCCCAGAACAGGACGCTCGCCAGACCGGCGTCCATCGCGCCGGGCACCGCGACGATCACGGTGTTGTCGATGAGCTCCATCGTCAGGATCGACAGCGTGTCGGCGGCAAGGGCGACCTTGATCGCGCCGGCGAACGGGATGCCCGCGGCGAGCACCGGGCGGATCGTCAGCGAGTAGCCGAAGAAGAACGCCAGGACGATCGACAGGATGATCGTGGCGACGTTGTGCAACCCGAGTGCCGTGCCGATGACCATGCCCAGGACCTCACCGATCGCACAGCCGGTGAGGCAGTGGATCGTCGCGGAGATCGCGCTGCGGGTCAGCTCGCGACCCGTCATCGCCATGTCGTGGTGGTGGTGCTCGTGCTCGGTCATGACGCTCCCGCGGAGTTGAGGGTCGTGAAGCGGCGCAGCCGCAGGCTGTTGGAGACGACGAACACCGACGAGAACGCCATCGCGGCTCCGGCCAGCATGGGGTTGAGCAGCCCGGCCGCAGCCAACGGGATGCCGACGACGTTGTAGGCGAACGCCCAGAACAGGTTGCCCTTGATCGTGCCGAGCGTCCGGCGGGACAGCCGGATCGCGTCGGGCACGGCCAGCAGGTCACCGCGTACGAGCGTCAGGTCGGCCGCCTCCATCGCGGCATCGGTGCCGGTGCCCATCGCCAGGCCGAGGTCGGACTGCGCCAGCGCGGCCGCGTCGTTGACGCCGTCGCCGACCATCGCGACGGTGCGGCCCTCGGCCTGGAGCCTGCGGATGACGTCGACCTTGTCGCCCGGTCGCACCTCGGCGTGGACCTCGTCGATCCCGACCGCGGCGGCCACGCTGCGGGCGGCGCGCTCGTTGTCGCCGGTCAGCAGCACGGGACGCAGCCCAAGCTGACGGATCTGGCGCACGGCTTCGGCGCTCGAGTCCTTGATCGTGTCGGCGACGACCAGCACGCCGCGGACCGCGCCGTCCCAGCCGATGACGACGGGCGTACGTCCTTGAGCCTCCGCGTCAGCCTTGGGGCCGACGAGGTCGGTGGTCAGGTGCTGCGACCAGTCGGCGAGGAACGCCTCGCGGCCGACGACCACTGCGCGACCCTCGACCACGCCCTGCACCCCGAGACCTTCGGTGTTGCTGAAGCCTTCGACCGCCGGCAACGAACCCGACTTGCGAGCGGCGTCGGCGATCGCCCGGGCGATGGGGTGCTCCGACGCGTCCTCCAGCGCACCCGCGATGCGGAGCACCTCGGCGCGGTCCTCGCCCGCGGCGACGATCACGTCGTGGAGCGTCATCCGGCCGCTCGTGACGGTGCCGGTCTTGTCGAGCACGACCGTGTCGATCGTGCGGGTCGACTCCAGGACCTCGGGTCCCTTGATCAGGATGCCGAGCTGCGCACCGCGACCCGTGCCGACCATCAGCGCCGTCGGCGTGGCCAGGCCCAGTGCGCACGGGCAGGCGATGATGAGCACCGCGACGGCGGCCGTGAACGCCGCCGATGCGCCCTCGCCGGTGCCGAGCCAGAAGCCGAGCGTGCCGACCGACAGCGCGATCACGATCGGGACGAAGATGCCCGAGATCGAGTCGGCGAGCCGCTGCGCCTGGGCCTTGCCGCTCTGCGCGTCCTCGACCATCCGCGCCATCTGCGCCAGCTGGGTCTCGGCGCCGACGCGGGTGGCGCGCACGGTCAGCCGTCCACTTGTGTTGACCGTGCCGCCGACGACGTCATCACCGGCGACGACCTCGGCGGGCACCGACTCGCCGGTCACCATCGACGCGTCGACCGCCGACGTGCCGTCCTCGATCACGCCGTCGGTGGCGATCTTCTCCCCAGGACGTACGACGAAGGTGTCGCCGACACGCAGGTCCTCGGTCGGGATGCGCACCTCGACGCCGTCACGTACGACCGACACCTCCTTGGCGCCGAGCGCGAGCAGCGCCCGGAGCGCGGACCCGGCCCGCCGCTTGGAGCGCGCCTCGAAGTAGCGCCCGGCCAGGATGAACGTCGTGACACCAGCGGCCGCCTCGAAGTAGATGTTGCCGCTGCCGTCCATGCGGGAGATCGTCAGCTCGAACGGGTGCTTCATGCCGGGCTCGCCGGCCGTGCCCCAGAACAGGGCGTAGAGCGACCAGCCGAACGCGGCGAGCGTGCCGACGGAGATCAGCGTGTCCATCGTCGCCGCGCCGTGGCGCAGGTTGGTCCAGGCCGCGATGTGGAACGGCAGGGCGCCCCACACGACGACGGGCGCCGCGAGCGTCAGCGACAGCCACTGCCAATTGGTGAACTGCAGCGCCGGGACCATCGCCATCGCGATGACCGGGACCGTCAGGACGATCGCGACCAGCAGCCGGGTGAGCAGGGGCCGGGACGGATCGTCGTCGACTTCCGGCACGTCGACCTGGGCCGGTTGGGGCAGCTGCGCGGTGTAGCCGGCCTTCTCGACCTCGGCGATCAGCAGCGCCGGGTCGATCGGACCCGAGGCGTCGACCCGTGCCTTCTCGGTCGCGTAGTTGACCGAGGCCGTCACACCATCGAGCTTGTTCAACCGCTTCTCGATGCGCATCGCGCACGACGCGCAGGTCATGCCGCCGATCGTCAGGTCGATGCGGTCGGTGGCGGTGGGTTCGGTGAGTGCCATGTCAGTGTCCATGCTCGGAGTCGTCGTGCGCGTCGGCCTCGCCCGTGGACGCGGACGTGCCGGCCTCGACGGTGAACTCGGCCGTACGGACGACGCCGCCGTGCTTGAAGTCGAGGTAGAGCCGGTAGCTGCCCTCGGACGGGAACGCGGCATGGAAGGTGATGCGCGGGCCGGGCTTCGTCGTGCCGTCGCCGGGCTCACCGTCCGGGTGGACGTGGAGGTACGCGAGGTCGCCGTCACGCAGGGCGACGAGGTGGCCGTACGCCGCCAGGTAGGGCTGCAGGTCGGTCACCGGCTTGCCGTCCTTGGTGACCGTCAGCGTCAGCTTCGACTGCGCACCGGCTTCGGCGTCGCCGTCGAGGGTCACGGTGTAGTCGCCGACCGTGGCGGTCCGCGACGGCTCCGGCAGTGGCGTGGCAGCGAAGTCACCGGCCACCGAGAGGTCGGCGCCGAGCGTGAGCTGTGGGTCCTTGCCGGCCGGGTCGAAGTCGGCGAACGCGCGCCAAGGCCCCGGGGTGAGCGCGATGCGCGCCGTCCACGTGCCGTGCTCGTCGAGCGTCGGGTGCACGTGCTGGAACCCGGACAGGTCACGCTTGGCGACGATGAAGTGCAGCTTCTTGTCGTGCAGCGTGGCGTAGTCGGTCAGCGGCCTGCCGTTGGGCGCGAGGATCGTGAACGACACGAGGGCCGGGTCGGCCGCCTCCTGGTCGGGCTCGTCGAGCACGAACCGGTAGCCGTTCTGGGCGACCTGGAGTCCGCCGGGCGGCTCGTCGCCACCCTCGGACATGCCCGGCATGTCCGTCATCGCGTCGTCGTCAGCGTGGTCCATCGCGGCGGGTTCGGAGTCGACCGGGCCGACGACGTTGCCGATCGCGGCCGCGGCGCCGAACACGACGCACAGCCCCGCGACGAAGACGCCGACCTTGACCCCCGTGTTGACGTTCACTCGCCGACGCTCGCTCATGACAGTGAGTAGCCGGCCTCGGCGACTGCCTCACGTACGGCATCGTCGGCCACGGGCTCGGCCTCGGTCGTGACGGACAGGGCTCCGGTCGCCAGGTCGACGCTGAGGTCGCTGACGCCGGGGATCGCGCCGACCTCTTCGCTGACCGAACGGACGCAGTGCTCGCAGGTCATGCCGACGACGGTGTAGGTGCTGGTGGTCATGGTGGTTCCTCTCGTGGTGGTCGGTCAGCTACGGACGAGGCGGGCGATCGCGTCGGACGCTTCGCGGATCTTCGCGTCCGACTCGGCGCCACCTGCGCGGGCGGCATCGACGACGCAGTGGCTCAGGTGGTCGTCGAGCAGGCCGAGCGAGACGGACTGGAGCGCCTTGGTCATCGCCGAGACCTGGGTGAGGATGTCGATGCAGTACTGGTCCTCCTCGACCATCCGCTGCAGGCCGCGGGCCTGGCCCTCGATGCGGCGCAGCCGCTTGAGGTAGTCGGCCTTCTTGTCGTCGTAGCCGCGTGTCTCGTGATCGTGTGCCATCGTGAGCTCCTCGTCCGTACCCCTGGGGGGTATGTGTTCTGAGCCCGACCATATACCCCTAGGGGGTACCTCGCAAGTATGGGTCGACAACAAGACACCCCACCCGAGTCAGTCGGGGTGGGGCGTTTCGCTCTGGAGCGGCTCGGGTCAGACAGCCGTGCTCGGCTGGAGCGCGACGACGCGCTGGGCGAGCCCGTCGAACCAGGTGTTGAGGTGGCGGCGATACCAGCCGCGACCCGCCCACTTCTCGGGGTCGGCGAATCCCGGAACCTCGTGCTCGGGTAGATCGCCGCGGCTCTCGACGTAGCTCAGGCGCGCAGCGTCGATCGACGACATGAGCACCAGACCCCGGACGAACTCGACGGCCGCCGTGGCGTCGACGACGTCTAGGCCCTCACGCTGCAGCGACTCGATGTGCGGCATGACCATCTCGAGGAAGCCCGGTGACACGTTGCGGGACCGCAGGGCGGTGAGGTCGTAGCCGGGATACTGCCCGCAGAGCGTCCAGAACATCTCCCCGAGCTGCTCGAGGTGCTCCCGCCACGGCAGGTCCGTCGACGGCCACGGCGCATTGCGGGCGATGCGGTCCATGACCTGGACGACCAGGTCCTCACGATCGGTGAAGTAGCGATAGAGGCCCGAGTGGACGACGCCGAGCCGGCCTGCGATCGACGGCATGCTGAACGTGTCGAGACCCTCGGCCAGGACCGCGTCGATGATCTGATCGACCGTCAGGGTCCGTGGCCTTCCGGGCTTTGCGTTCATCCTTGCAGGCTACGCGCCAGGACCAATGTCGCATGACGAATGGCAATGAATAGAGCCGAACGTCCCGAAACACTGGAACCACCCGAACCACAGGAATCACCCGAATGGATGACTCAGGCGCGCAACGCGGCGATCAGCGCGAGCTCGTCGCGGCGGCTGAGGCCTGCCCGGCGTTCGCGATCGAGACCTCGTGCTCCTTCGTCGTCGAGGGTGGCGCGGAGCGTGTCGGTCAGCGAACGGCGCTCCAGCCCGTACGCCACCGCGCGGGTGTCGTCCATCAGACCCATGCCGTGGTGACTCGCCGGCAACCAGAGCGGCAGCGATCGCGGGCCCATCCACTCCTCGACGTCGTGCTCACGCAGCCACGCCTCGCTCGCGACGACCTGGTCGCCCCTGAATCCGGCGACCTCCGCCGACAGTGCCACCAGCTCACCGACGGTCGTACGCCCACCCACGCCGTGCACTGTGCCGGTCGCGCCCGCCTCGGCGCAGGTCACGATCCAGCTCGCGAGGTCGCGGACGTCGATGACCTGCATCGGCTGGTCCGCCACCGCCGGCACCAGCACCGGCTCGTCGAGGGCATGCGCGAACCGCGCGACGTAGTGGCCGAGTCGGTCCGAGCGGTCACCCGGACCGCCGATCAGTCCCGCTCGCACGATCAGGTGGCGGGGCAGGTGTCGCACGGCGTCCTCGCACGCGACCTTGCCCTCGCCGTACTGCTCCGGCTCGGCGGCCTCACCGTCGAGCGGGTCGAGCACCGGCGACTCCTCGCTCAACGGGCCGCTCTGGTCGGCGTACACCGATCCCGTCGAGACGAGCGTCCAGTGCGTGGCGTCCGTGGCCAGCGCGCTGATCGCCGAGCGCACCTGGCCGGGCTGTCGGGACACGTCGATCACGCAGTCCCAGCGCCGGCCGCGGACCTCGTCGTACGCCTGGGGGTCCGAACGGTCGGCCCGCACGAACGCCGCGCCTTCGGGGACTGCGCCGGACTCGCCACGCGCCAGGCACGTGACGTCATGGCCGCGGGCGATCGCGTCCTGCGCGATCTGGCCGCCGACCCAGGAGGTGCCGCCAAGGACGAGTACCGAGCTCATACCGCCAATCAACCACGCCGATCGGGGCCACGACAGAGCTGTTCACTGCCGGCAGAACAGCTCTGAGCAGACGCCGGAGAACCAGCACATCTGTCGGCGAGCCGTAGCATTCAAGGCATGGCTTCCGAACACGTTCTCACCGTCACCGGCACTGTCTTGTTCCGCGAACGCATCGCCGTGCCGCCCGGCGCCGTGGCGACGGTCAAGCTCGTCGACACCGAGGGAGAGGTGCTGGCCGCCTCAGCGATCGATGCCCCGGGCGTGCCCGCCGAGTTCTCCCTCACCGTCGACCCCACCCTCGTCGCCGCACCCGACAAGCTGCTGATCTGGGCCATGCTGCGCACGGAGGTCGGTGTCTGGGGCACGACCGAACTCGTCCCGGTCGAGGGTGACGCCGCCGAGGTGCTGCTCACCAAGATCGACGAATGACGATCGGAGGCGGCCGGCCCGGAGGGCCAGTCATCAGCCACATCCCCGACGAGGAGCTCGGTTCAGGGTCGCCGATCCTCGGTCGCATCGCGCAGATGCTGCGGCCCTACCGGACCAAGATGGCGTACGTCGCGGTGGCCGTCGTGACGTCGGCCGCGCTCGCCTCGGTCGCTCCCTTCTTCACCAAGGCGGTGTTCGACCACGCACTGTTCCCGACCGACGGGAGCGGTGTCGACCTCAGCCTGCTGGCCTGGCTCGTCGGCGGGCTGTGCGCGATCCCGGTCGTGACGGCGCTGATCGGCATCGGCCAGAACTGGCTGACCTCGACGATCGGCAACTCGGCGATGGCCGACCTGCGCAGCGACCTGTTCGCGCACCTGCAGAAGATGGAGCTCGCGTTCTTCACCGCGACCAAGACCGGTGCGATCCAGTCGCGGCTCGCCAACGACGTCGCCGGCGTACGTACGGTGCTGACCGACACGGCGACCTCGATCCTGCAGAACAGCGTCACCGTCACCGCCGCGTTCATCTCGATGATCATCCTGTCGTGGCAGCTGACCTTGTTGACGTTGGTCGTGATGCCGCTGTTCGTCTGGATCCAGCTGCAGGTGGGCAAGCGCCGGCAGAGGCTCGCCCGCCGCACGCAGGAGTCGCTGTCGGAGATGACCGCGATCACCGAGGAGGCGCTCAGCGTCTCGGGCATCCTGCTGTCCAAGGTGTTCAACCGCGCCGACTCCGAGGTCGAGCGCTACCGCGAGGCCAATCGCAACCAGACGCGCCTCCAGGTCGAGCAGGCCATGACGGGTCGTACGTTCTTCGCCACGGTGCAGACGTTCTTCGCGATCACGCCGGCACTCATCTATCTCGTGTCCGGCTACATGCTCAACAGTGGCACCGCGCTGACCGCCGGCACACTCGTCGCGTTCACGACGCTGCAGGCCCGGCTGCAGATGCCGCTGCTGCAGCTCATGCGGGTGTCGCTCGACGTGCAGACGTCCCTGGCCTTGTTCCGGCGGCTGTTCGAGTACCTCGACCTCGAGCCGGCGATCACCGAGCGGGCGGATGCCGTCGCGCTCAACCCCAAGGACCTGCGCGGCGAAATCGAGTTCCGCGACGTGCACTTCCGCTATCCCGAGCCACGCCGGCTGTCCGGCGATCCGGCCGGCGACCGGTTCGGTGAGAGCGGCGTCCGCATCGACCGCACGGAGCCCGCGCCGGAGCAGGGTTGGGCGCTCGACGGGGTGTCGCTGCGGGTCGCGCCCGGTCAGCTCGCCGCGATCGTCGGGCCCTCAGGCTCGGGCAAGACCACGATGACGTACCTGATCCCGCGGTTCTACGACGTCAGCACCGGAGCGGTCCTGATCGACGGGACCGACGTGCGCGACCTGACGATGGGCTCGGTCGCCGAGGCGGTCGGCATGGTGACGCAGGAGCCCTACCTCTTCCACGGCACGATCCGTGACAACATCGCGTACGCCAAGCCCGACGCCACGGCCGACGAGATCGAGCAGGCGGCTCGCGACGCCAACATCCACGACCGCATCCTGTCGTTCGCCGACGGCTACGAGACCATCACGGGTGAGCGCGGCTACAGGCTGAGCGGCGGCGAGAAGCAGCGATTGGCGATCGCAAGGGTGCTGCTGATGGACCCGCGCATCCTGATCCTCGACGAGGCCACGTCGGCGCTGGACACCGAGACCGAGCGGCTCGTGCAGGACGCGCTGGAACGTGCGACCCACAACCGTACGACGATCGCGATCGCGCACCGGCTGTCCACGATCCACAACGCCGACGTCATCTTCGGACTCGAGGAGGGCAAGCTCGTCGAGCAGGGCACGCACGACGAGCTCCTCGCGCTGGGCGGGCTCTATTCACGGCTGTACGTCGAGCAGTTCGGCTCGGGGCAGATCGAGGCCCGGTTCACCGACGGCGTGCGGTTCACCAGCGGCGAGACGTACTGCGACAAGCCCGGCACCGACGACCGCCGCGCCGACGTCTCGTTCTAGGGGTCGCGTGGCGGTTTACCAAGAGGTCAGGGCAGGCTGCCACTCAGCAAGGTGCGCGCGCCCTGAGCAGTGGCGTTTTGCCTTGAGGGGTGGCGCAGAATGCCGTGACCTCTTGGTAAACCGTCACCGAAGGGCGAGGGCTCGCTTCTGGGCCGAGGCCAGGGCGGAGGTCACGGCCGCCTCGACGGCCTTGGTCTTCTTGAGGTCCGGCACCGAGTAGATCAACGATGTCATCTCGCCCGATGTGCACATCTGGGCGGAGACGCCCGACTCGGCCTCGCTGATCGGCACGAGCGTGATCGTCGTCGTGGCGCCCGGCTTGGCGCCACCGATCTCGGCCAGCGTCGTGAACGCGTCGCAGGCCTGCTTGCCGGTGAACGACGTGGCGCCCGACAGCAGCTTCTTGGCGCGAGCGAGCTCCTTCTTGTCCGTCCCGGTCTTGACGTCACCCGACGACTCCAGCTGCTTGACGGCATCGGGCAGCGTCTTGGCCCAGGCCTGGGCCGGCAGCGTCGTCACCTGGATCAGTGCGGTGGCGGACTGCCAGCGGCACTGGCTGCTGGCGGCCGTCCCGCTGGTCGCCACCACCGTGTCGACCGGAGAGCCCGCGAGCTTCGTGCGCTCCGACGACGTGAGGAACCGGCAGGACGGCTCCTTCGGGTCGACCGTTGCCTGTGCCGTCGCCGACGGCGTGGGGCCGGAGGGCTTCGCGGCCTTCGCATCGCTGCCGCCGTTGCCACCGCCGCACGCCGCCAGGGTCAGGCCGGCCGCCAACGTGAGCGCCGCCGCGCGCAGCCTCACAGGGCGATGCCGACGTACTTGGTCTCGAGGTACTCCTCGATGCCCTCCGCGCCACCCTCGCGCCCGAAGCCCGACGCCTTGACCCCGCCGAACGGGGCCGCCGGGTTGGAGACGATGCCCTGGTTGAGGCCGACCATCCCGGTCTCGAGCCCCTCGTAGATCCGCACCGCACGCGACAGGTCGGACGTGAAGGCGTACGCGACGAGGCCGAACTCGGTGTCGTTGGCCATCCGCAGCGCGTCGGCCTCCTCCGTGAACGTGAAGATCGGGGCGACCGGCCCGAAGATCTCCTCCTTGGCGAGCCGCGCCTCGAGCGGTACGTCCGACAGCACGGTCGGCGAGTAGTAGTAGCCCTCGCCCTCGGGGGCGGAACCGCCCGTCAGCACCGTGGCGCCCTTGCCGACCGCGTCGTCGACGAGCTCGGCGACCTTGTCGCGCTGCTTGGCCTCGACGAGCGGACCGACGTCGATGTCGTCCTCGGTGCCGCGGCCGACCGACAGTGCCTGCATCTTCTCGGTGAGCTTGGTGCCGAACTCCTCGGCGACGGCCTCGTGCACGATGAACCGGTTGGCGGCGGTGCAGGCTTCACCGATGTTGCGCATCTTGGCGAGCATCGCGCCCTCGACCGCCCTGTCGATGTCGGCGTCGTCGAACACCAGGAACGGCGCGTTGCCGCCCAGCTCCATCGACACCCGCAACAGTCCCTCGGCGCTCTGCTCGACGAGGGTGCGACCGACCTCGGTCGAGCCGGTGAACGTCAGCTTGCGCAGCCGCGGGTCGCGGATCAGCGGCTCCATGACCTTGCCCGTGCTCGTGGTCGTGACGATGTTGAGCACGCCGTCAGGCAGTCCCGCCTCGGTGAGGATGTCCGCGAGGCGCAGCATCGACAGGGGCGTGAGGGCGGCCGGCTTGACCACCATGGTGCAGCCCGCGGCGATCGCCGGGCCGATCTTGCGGGTGCCCATCGCCAGCGGGAAGTTCCACGGCGTGATCATGAGGCACGGGCCCACCGGCTGCTTGAGCGTCAGCAGCCGGGTCGCGCCGTTGGGGGCGACGGAGTAGCGGCCCGAGATGCGCACGGCCTCCTCGGAGAACCAGCGGAAGAACTCCGAGCCGTACGCGATCTCGGCCTTGGCCTCCTTGATCGGCTTGCCCATCTCGAGCGTCATCAGGAGGGCCAGCTCGTCGGCGCGCTCGGTGATGATCTCGAACGCCTTGCGGAGGATCTCGCCGCGATCGCGCGGTGGGGTCGCGGCCCAGTCGGTCTGCGCCGCCACGGCCGCGTCGAGCGCCGCCTTGCCGTCGGCGACGCTCGCGTCGGCGACCTCGACGAGGGTCGCGCCGTTCGAGGGGTCCTCGACGGCGAACGTCCTGCCGCCCTCGGCGTCGCGCCACTGCCCACCGATGAACAGCTGCGGGTGTACGGCGCCGACGACTTCCTTCTCGCGTGAATCGCTCATGGAGCCCAGCGTAGGACGGTGATCCAGCCCTCGCCGCTCAGGCGGGAGTACGGCGGGCGCGCACCTTGTAGATGACGAACCACGCGAGGGCCACGGCGACCGCGACCACCAGGGCGTACTTGAGGTAGTTGCCGTACTTCTCGACGCTCTCCCAGTTGTTGCCGAGCTGGTAGCCGGCGCTGATCCAGATCGTGTTCCAGATCAGGCTGCCGGCGGTCGTGTAGATCAGGAACCGCGAGACCGACATCTTCTCGACGCCCGCGGGGATCGACACGAGGCTGCGGATCGCCGGCACCATCCGGCCGAAGAACACCGCCGCGGCGTCGTTGCGGGCGAACCAGGCGACGCCCTTGTCGATGTCCTTGGCCGTGACGAGCGGGATCTTGGCCAGCACGTGGCGCGTACGTTCGAGGCCGAAGACGCGCGAGATCCAATAGAGGATCATGGCTCCGCCGACCGAGCCGATCGTGGCGGCGATGATGACCGCGACCAGCCCGAAGTCGCCGCGCTTGGCGCTGAACCCCGCGAGCGGGAGGGCCACCTCGCTGGGCAGGAACGGCAGGATCGTCTCGATCGCGAGGACCAGCCCGACACCCACCAGGCCGATCGAGCCCATGATGTCGGCGACCAGGCCGGCCAGTCCGGAATCGGGGACGCTCGACGCCTCGGTCACCAGCGCGGTCAGTAAGGTCACGGGCATGAGCGTATCCGTCAGGCTCAACCCTCTCGTCGTGATCGGCTGTGTGGTGGCTGTGGCTCTCGTCGCCGGCTTCTTCGCGTACGCCGAAGGCGACACGAGCGAGCTCGCCGACGCTCCGTCGACGACGCGGATCCACACGCCGACCAAGGCACTCGACATCGTCCGCTCCTCGACTCCGGCACGGTCAGCGGTCGGCGTCTCCCGGCGGCTCTACGACTCGTCGCCCGTCGCGGTGCTGGCCGACCGGCACGACCGCCGGGCCCAGAAGGTCGCGATCGCGTCGGCGACGACCCTGGGCGTACCCGTGCTCATCAATGACGCCACGGCGCCCGTCGAACTCAAGCGGCTCGGCGCCCGACGGGTCCTGACCTTCGGCAAGACCCTCGACGTCGAGGGTGCGCAGGCGGTGTCGCTCGACCCCGCCAAGGCGGCCGAGACGGTTGCTGACCTGCGCGGCGCGACTGCTCCGCACAGCCCTCGCCGGCTCGACGCGATCGTCGTGACCCGGTCGCGTGCGGCCAACGCCGCAGCCGTCGCGACCGCCCGCAACGCCGGCGCCGACGTGCTGCAGATCCGCAGCACGGACCCACGGCGCACGCCCGCGGTCGCCAAGGCGCTGGCGGCCCGGCCCGGCACCCCGGTCATCGCGCTCGGCACACCGTTCGTCCGCAACTTCGCCTACACGCTCAAGGTCGTACGTTCGCACGTCGTCCAGCCGACCGGTGGCTACCTCGCCCTGCCCGGCAAGCACTACACCGCGATGTACGGCTATCCCGGTGCGCCCTCGCTCGGCGTGCTGGGCGAGCAGGGGGCCAAGGCGTCGATCAAGCGGGTGCAGCACCTGGCCCGGAAGTATCGCCGCGTCAGCACGGCCGAGTTCGTCCCCACGTTCGAGGTCATCGCCACCGTGGCCTCGGGCAGTGCCGGCAAGGACAAGGACTACTCGCAGGAGGCGTCGATCAAGACCCTCACGCCGCTGATCGACGCGGCTGAGAAGGCCGGCGTCTACGTCATCCTCGACCTGCAGCCGGGGCGTACGAACTTCCTCAAGCAGGCCAAGCGCTACCGGTCGCTGCTCGAGCGCCCCAACGTCGGCCTGGCCCTGGACCCGGAGTGGCGGCTCAAGAAGAAGCAGAAGCACCTGCGCCAGATCGGCTCCGTCCAGGTCGCCGAGATCAACCGGGTCAGCGACTGGCTGGCGAAGCTCACTCGCCGCAATGCCCTGCCGCAGAAGATCTTCGTCCTGCACCAGTTCTCGCTCTCGATGATCAAGCACCGCAGCCGGCTCGAGACCCGTCACGCGGAGCTCGCGACCGTGATCCACGTCGACGGCTCCGGGCCGCAAGGAGCCAAGCAGGGCACGTGGAAGACGCTGCGTCGTACGGCGCCGGCCGGGGTGTTCTGGGGGTGGAAGAACTTCATCGACGAGGACCCGCACATGCTGACCGCCCAGGAGACCTGGCGTCGGGTCAAACCGCACCCGTCATTGATCTCGTATCAATGAGTTGCGAGCGATCAGCCTGCGCGCTCGATCGCGAACGAGACCATGAAACCGATCGTGGCGATGAGACCCGTGTAGATGTGCGTGCGCTCGAACGCCTCGGGAATCATGGTGTCGGCGATCATGGCCAGGATCGCCCCGGCCGCCACCGCCGTGATCGCGGCGATGCTCGCGGACCCGGCGTCCTGCAGCAGGAGGCAGCCCAGCAGTCCTGCGATCCCGCTCGCGAGCGCGATCCCGCCCCACACACCGAAGACGTACGTCGCGCTCCGGCCGCTCCGCTTCATCCCGGCCGCGCTCGACAGGCCTTCCGGGAGGTTGGAGATGAAGATCGCGACCAGCACCGGAACTCCCACACCCTTGCCGCCGAGGAGCGACAGTCCCAGCACGATGGACTCCGGAATGCCGTCCAACAGCGCGCCGACCGCGATCGCGGCGCCACTTCCCTGCTGATCGGCCTCCGACGGCTGCTGGTCCTCCGAACGCTTGCGGTGACGCGCACCCCGGCGCGCCAGTGCGACGTTGGCCAGGACGTAGACGACGGCACCGCCCAGGAACCCGATCACCGTCGGCGTGAGACCGCCGGTCGACTCCGCCTCGTCGACGAGATCGAAGGCCAGGGCGGAAATCAGGACACCGGATCCGAACGCCATGACACTGGCGACCACGAGGCGCGGGATGCGGAGGTTCCAGGCAAGGGCGGCACCGATCACGAGAGCTCCGCCCGCGAACGTCCCCCAGAGTCCGGCCTGCAACCAGATCGGCACGCGCGGCTCCCCTCCGTCCGTCGGCCCACAGCTGCCGGGTGAGCCCTTCTGCCGACGCTATCCCCGGAACCCGCGCGCGGCCACTGCTCGCGACTCATCGGGAGAGCTCGGCCTGTTGCACGCGTGGGACCGCAGGAGCGGGTGGAGCAGGTCTGGCCGAGCGGTCAGTGGCTCGCGTTGGGTGATGAGCGCACGTGGTTTCGACAAGCCGGCACCTGCGGCGTGCTCCGGCTCAACCTGGTTTCGCGCGCGTTCGCTGCGCTCGCTCGCTCAACCAAAGAAGTCGCCGGCGGCAGCGCCGGGGGGTTCGGCGTCGCGGGCCATCGGGGTGAAGCGTGAGTAGTGGCCCTGGAAGCTGACCGCGACCTTGTTGACCGGGCCCGAACGGTTCTTGGCGATGATGATGTCGGCCTCGCCCGGCCGCTCGGACTCGCCGGCTCCGTGAGCGTCGGGCCGGTTGAGGAGCAGCACGATGTCGGCGTCCTGCTCGATCGAGCCGGACTCACGCAGGTCGGACAGCTGCGGCGTCTTGTCGGTGCGCTGCTCCGAACCACGGTTGAGCTGACTGATCGCGACGACCGGGAGCTCGAGCTCCTTGGCCAGCAGCTTGATGTGACGGGAGAACTCCGAGACCTCGACCTGGCGGTTCTCGACCCGCTTGCCCGACGTCATGAGCTGGAGGTAGTCGATCACGATCATGCCGAGGCCGTACTGCTTCTTGATGCGGCGCGCCTTGGACCGGATCTCGGGCATCGTCATGTTGGGGCTGTCGTCGATCACGATGGGCGCGCTCTGCACGCGCGGCATCGCCTTGCTGATCGCGTCCCAGTCGCGCTGGTGCATGCCGCCGCCGCGCATGTGGGAGATGCTGACGCGGGCCTCGGCCGAGAGCATGCGCATCGCGATCTCGGCGCCGGTCATTTCCAACGAGAAGATCGCCGTGGGGATGCCGTGGCGGATCGAGGCGGACCGGCAGAAGTCGAGACCGAGCGTCGACTTGCCGACACCGGGCCGGGCGGCGACGACGATCATCTGGCCGGACCGGAAGCCGGTCGTGAGCTTGTCGAGGTCGGGGAAGCCCGACGGCACACCGGTCATCTGGCCGTCGCGGCCCTGGATCTCCTCGATCTCGTCGATCGTGAGGCTCATCAGCTCGGCGACCGACTGGTAGTCCTCGGCCTGGCTCGTGCCGTCGACGTCGAGGACCTCGGCCTGTGCGCGGTCGACGATCTCAGCGACGTCGCCCTGGCCGGCCTGGCCGAGCTGGGCGATGCGCTGCCCAACCTCGACGAGGCGGCGGAGCACGGCCTTCTCACGGACGATGTCGGCATAGAAGTCGACGTTGGACGCGATGGGGACACCGGCGACCAAGGTGTGCAGATAGGGCGCCCCGCCGATGCGACCGACGTCGCCGCGGCGCTGCAGCTCGGCGGCGACCGTGATCGCGTCGGCCGGCTCGCCGCGGTTGGCGAGGTCGACGATCGTGTCGAAGATCAGCTCGTGGGCGGGACGGTAGAAGTCACGGCCCTGGAGGATGTCGGAGGCCGGGTCGATGGCCTGCTTGCTCATGAGCATGGCCCCGAGCACGCTCTGCTCGGCGGCCAGGTCCTGTGGCGGAACGCGTCCGGAGCCGGGGTCCTCGCTCGGCCCTGGCGCAGCCTCATAGAGGTCCGTGACGCTCACAGAACTGTCCCCTTTCGTTCGTGCTTCACGTTAACGGTCGGTACTGCCATAACTCCGGAAGACGCCCTGGAGGATGGTGCCGACCCGTCACAGTAGGCCCGTACGGGGAGCAATCACAGGCAGCGCCACACAGGGGGTGTGCGCAACCTCCGACAACCTGTGGAAAACGCCGGAAACCATGTGCACAGTCCGTGGACGAAGGTGTGGACAACCAGGCGAGTCGCTCTGTCCGCAACGCGCTGACCTGCGGAAACGCCTGTGCACCCGTGTGGAGACAAAATACTTCTGGTCGGTTCGTCATCCACGGGTGCCTGTTCATACACTTGTCGACAAAACCCGTCCAGTTGACCCCACGACACCCTCCCGTCACGTTCAGGAAGGCCCGCGATGCGCCTGATCCGTGACGTCGACCGGCGGATCTTCCGGGTCGCGGTGCCGGCGTTCTTCGCCCTCATCACCGAGCCGCTCATGCTGCTGGCCGACACCGCGGTCATCGGCCATCTCGGCACCGCTGAGCTCGGCGGACTCGCCGCCGCGTCGGTCGTGCTCGGCACCGTCGTGGGCCTCTGCATCTTCCTGGCGTACGGGAGCACCGCGATCGTCGCTCGCCACCACGGCGCAGGTGACGAACGCACCGCTCTGGGCCTCGCCGTGAGCAGCCTGTGGTTGGCCGCCGGGCTCGGTGTCGTCCTCGGTTCGGCCACTGCGATCACCAGCGGACCGTTGGCGGACGCGCTCTCGAGCTCCGCACGGGTGTCCGGCTTCGCGCAGGACTACCTCGTCGTCTCGGCGCTTGCGGTGCCGGCCATGCTGCTGATCCTGGCGGCGACCGGTGCGATGCGCGGTGTCCTCGACCTCCGCACGCCGTTGGTCGCGACGATCGTCGCCAACGTCCTCAACGTCGTGCTCAACGTGACCTTCGTCTACGGCTTCGACTGGGGCATTCGTGGCGCCGCGTTCGGCACGGTGCTGGCCCAGTGGTTCGCCGCCGCCTGGCTGGTCTCGGTCGTCGTGCGCCGGGCCCGCGCAGCACGCGCGCCGACGCGTCCCCGTACGTCCGAGATCGTCGGCGCCGCGCGGGTGGGTGTCCCGCTCCTGATCCGCACCGTCACCCTGCGCGCCTCGCTCGTGCTCGCGACGCTCGTGGCGGCCGGGCTCGGCGACGTCCCGCTCGCCGCCAACCAGGTTGCCGGGGCCGTCGTCACGTTCCTGGCGTTCGGCCTCGACGCGATCGCCATCGCTGGGCAGACGCTGACCGGCCGCACCCTGGGCGCTGGGGACGCTGAGGGCACGCGGGCGCTGACGACTCGCATGGTCGGCTGGGGCGTGGCGACCGGTGTGCTGGCGGGGATCCTGCTCGCCGTGACAGCACCGTGGCTGCCGCGCCTCTTCACGTCCGATCACGCAGTGCAGGACGCGCTCGTGCCCGCCCTTCTCGTGGTCGCGCTGATCCAGCCACTGTCGGGCGTGGTGTTCGTGCTGGACGGCGTCCTGATCGGCGCGGGCGACGGACCCTATCTCGCGTGGGCCGGCCTGGTCGTTCTCGCCGCGTACGCCCCCTTGGTGCTCGCCGTGGGGTGGTCCGGCGCCGGCTTCACCTGGCTGTGGGTCGCCTACGGCGGGTTCATCGCGGCCCGGCTGGTCACGCTGTGGCGGCGACAGCGGGGAGCCGCCTGGCTGGTCCTCGGCGCGACCCGTTCGGCAGACTGACGTCATGGACACCCGTGAGTACGCTCCGGGCCGACGGCTCGAGGTGCACGGCGACGGTGCGGCCGGCGTCGTGCTGCTGTGGCACGGCCGTGGTGCGGACTCCCGCGCGGTCGTCGCCGACCTGGCCGACGAGATCGCCGGCCACGGGGTGCGCGTCGTCGTGCCCGACTGGAACTCCTCAGCACCCGACGGCGGGCAGTCGGATCTGCTGGCCTCGCTCGAGCACGCCCGCGGCGTCGCACGCGATGCCGGCCTCGAGCCCCGGCGCTCGGCATGCGCATCGCGGCCACCGTCCTGCTGTCGCCGGGCGACGGCCCACGAGCGCTGGATCCCTTCACGGGAGCACCCCTGCCCGACCCCTTCCCCGAGGCACCGCACGCCGGGCCGGTCCACGTCGTCAGCGCCATGCACGACGACATCGCCACACCCGAGCTCGTACGCGGCCTCGAAGCCCGCCTTCGAGCGGCGGGCTGGCCGACCACCTGGACCGAGGTCGATGCGGACCACGGCTCGATCGCGATGACGCGCTACGACGCCGAGCTCGACCGCTTCGAGCCGGCCGACGACGACGCCGTCGCGGCGGGCCGACGCGTCGCCGAGCTCGTCGCTAGCGCTTCTTGGTGAAGCCGACGAGAGTCCAGTCGGGCTGTTCGAACTGCGCGGCGCCGTAGTTGACGAGGCCGTTGCGCACCGCCACCGCGATCGGGGTCGTCGCGAGCGGGATGACCGTGGGGTTGTCGAACACCCACTCGTCGAGCTTGGCCACACGCTTGAGCCGCAGGTCGTCGTCGAGCGTGCTCTTGACGGTGTCCCAGCCGGTGGCGAACCGCTGCTCCGTGACGCCGGTGTAGTTCTGCGCCGAGTCGGCGGGGTAGAACAGCGGCTCGGCGGCGCCGATCGGGAACGGCGAGCCACGACGGACGAACGTCACGAGGTCGAAGTCGAGCGGGATGACGGAGCGGGTGTAGAACTGCGCGGCCGGGACGTTCTTGACCTTGACCTCGATGCCGACCTTGCTCAGGTCCTGGGCGATCCGCGATGCCCGGCGACTGTTGGTCGGGGTTTGGGCGGGCACCGGCATCACCAGGGTGAGCCGCTTGCCGTCGCGGACCCGTACGCCGTCCGAGCCCTTGACCCAGCCGGCCTTGGAGAGCAGCGACTCGGCCTTGGCGGTGCTGTAGGCGATGCTCTTCGACGAGTCGACGTAGCCCTGCTGACCCGGCACGAGGATGACGCTGCCGAGCGGGCTCGGTGGCGCGGCCAGCGGTGACGATGCCTGTCGGGCGATGCTCTCGCGGTTGATGGCGTGGGCCACGGCCCGGCGTACGTCGGGATCCTTGAGCGGGCCACGGCCGGCGTTGAGGGTGATCTGGGACCACTCGATGCCCGCGGCGCGTTCGATCGTGGTGTCCTTGGTCTTCTTGGCGGTGGCGTGGGTGTTGGCGTCGAGATCGACCGCGTCGAGCCCTCCGGCGGCGAACGCCTTGGCCAGGAGGGCCGGGCTGGCGACCTGGAACGTGATCTGCGAGAGCTTGGGCCGCTGGCCCCACCAGCGCGGGTTGGGCTTCTCGACGATCGTGCCCTTGGTGGTGTCGATCGACGCCACGACGAACGGCCCGTTCGAGGAGATCGCCCGGGTGCGAAACGCCGTGTTGAACAGCTTGGGCGAGGACGAGACGTTGGCGGCCAGGTGCGGGTAGATGTAGAGCGGCCACTCCGCGTTGGGCGTCTTGAACGTCACGGTGTAGTCGAACTTCGTGTCGCCCTGTTCGACCGACTTGATGTCGTCGAAGCCCTCGGTCGAGGCGACCTGATAGTCGTCGTCGGAACCGTTGAGGGCCTTCCAATAGGCCTTCATGTCGGCCGCGGTGATCGACGTGCCGCCCTGCCAGACCGCGCGCGGGTTGAGCCGGACCTTGATCGTGAGCGGATCGGTGTCGGCGACCTCGACCGACTCGGCATAGTCGTGATCGACCTGCCAGCTGCCCGCCGGGGTGATCCGGATGGCCGAGCCCACGGTGGGCGCGAGTATGCGGGCCGCGTCGGTGTTGACCGCGTCGGGATGCTGGGGATTGAAGTTGCGCGGCACGGCCGTCGTGCCGAGCCGAAGGGTGCCACCGTTGGCGACGGCATCGCGGCCGGCCACCTTCCACGCGGTGTTCTTCAACGTGAGGTTGGCGCTGGAGCTCGAGGCCGACGGCTTGTCGTCGCCGGACAGCAACGAGCAGCCGGACAGCACGAGGCTTCCGGCAAGGAGGAGGGCGGTGGGAGCCGCTGGGATTCGCATGATCGGGTCGCCGACCACCCGAGGCGAGCCAGGGACCCCCGACCCTGACCCGCCTGAGGTGGACTACTTGGAAGCGACCACGTTGAGCTTGACCTGCGCGCTCACGTCGGGGTGGACGCGAACGGAGACCGTGTGGGCCCCGAGCGACTTGATCGGGTTGCCGACCTCGATGCGACGCTTGTCGACCTTGGCGCCGGCCGCAGCGAGCGCGTCGGCGATGTCGGAGACCGTGACGGCCCCGAAGAGGCGGCCGCCGACGCCGGCGCGAACCGGGACGTTGATCGGGTTGGCCTCGAGGTTGCCCTTGATGCTCTGGGCCTCCTCGAGATCGTGCACGGCGTGCGCTTCGCGTGCCGCGCGGATCGACTCGACCTGCTTGGCAGCGCCCTTCGACCAACGGATGGCGAAGTTGCGCGGCAGCAGGAAGTTGCGGCCGTAGCCGTCCTTGACCTCGACGATGTCGCCGGGGGCTCCGAGGTTGGTGACCTCGTGGGTGAGGATGAGCTTCATCAGAACCTCCTTAGCGGCTGGTCGAGGTGTAGGGCAGCAGAGCCATCTCGCGGGCGTTCTTGATGGCCTTGGCGATGAGACGCTGCTCCTGGACGGAGACACCCGTCACCCGGCGCGCGCGGATCTTGCCGCGGTCCGAGATGAACTTGCGCAGCAGCGCGGTGTCCTTGTAGTTGATTTCGGTGACCTTGGCCGCAGTGAGCGGGTTGCTCTTCTTCTTCGGCTTCCGGACTACTGGCTTTGCCATGTTGCTCCTGAACTTGATGCTGACGTGTGGTTAGAAGGGAGGCTCGTCGGTCGTGCCGGCGTTGCCGCCCCAGGCGTCAGACCCACCCTGTGCCGCGGGCTGCGTGGACCACGGGTTGCTCTGCGCAGCTCCGCCGCCACCGGCGTTGCCGCCGCCCTGGCCGCCACCGAAGTCGCCACCGCCGGAGCGGTTGGCCTTGGTGACCTTGGCCGTGGCGTAACGCAGCGAGGGGCCGATCTCGTCGACGTTGATCTCGACGCTCGTGCCCTTCGATCCGTCCTGGCGCTCGAAGTTGCGGATGCGGAGGGCGCCCGTCACGATGACGCGCTGACCCTTCTGCAGTGACTCCGCGACGTTCTCGGCCAGCTGACGCCATGCGGCGCAACGGATGAACAGCGCATCGCCGTCCTTCCACTCATTCGTCTGACGGTCGAACGTACGAGGCGTCGACGCGACGGTGAAGTTGGCAACTGCGGCGCCCGAAGGAGTGAACTTGAGCTCCGGGTCGTCGGTGAGGTTGCCGATGACGGTGATGACGGTTTCGCCTGCCATGGCGCAGCCTTTCGGATTGGGGTGTCTGACTCCAGTGAACCGCAGCGGTGCGACACCCGCGAGGGGTCGTCTGCGGTCCTTGTGGACATCTCTGTCCTGGGTCGGGCCTACTTCACGTCGGGACGTGTGACCTTCGTACGCACAACGGACTCGTTGAGCGTGAGCTGACGATCGAGCTCCTTGACCGTGGCCGGCTCCGCCTGGAGCTGGACGACGGCGTAGATGCCCTCGTTCTTCTTGTTGATCTCGTAGGCGAGGCGACGCTTGCCCCACACGTCGACGTTGTCGACTGAGCCGCCGTCCTGGCGCACGACGTTGAGGTACGTGTCCAGGCTGGGGGCGACGGTACGTTCTTCGAGATCAGGATCAAGGATGATCATGACTTCGTACGGGCGCAATGACATTCAGTCTCCTTCGGACTAAACGGCTACGGGGCCTCCGTAGCAGGAGTGGGCTGCCAACTGGCAACCGCAGAAGTCTACGGGAACACCGCCACGCGAGGCGAATCGTCCCTGCAGGCTCAGATGTTGCGGCGCCAGACGACTTCCTCGCGCAGCTCGCGGCTGCGCCAGCCGTCGGGCGTACGGATCATCGTGTGGTGGTAGAGCCCGCCGAGCTCGACGACCTTCTCGCCGCCCGCGCCGTCGTCCATCGTCATCGGGTTGTGGAAGTACGCCGTCACGCGTGCTTCGTCACCCTGCAGGTCCACCGCGACCTGTCCGAGCGTGTGCATGAGCTTGCGGAAGAACGCGGGGAGCACCTCCGCAAGCCAGGGCTTGACCTGCGGGTAGGCCCCGTCGATGCCCCCCGACTCGGTGTAGTCGATCCGGGCGTCGGGCACGAACACCGTGTCGAGCCGGTCCCAGTCGAACGTGTCGATCGCCCTCGTGTAGCGGATCAGCACGTCGGTGATCTCGATTCGGTCGCTCATCTCCTGCAGGTCCATGACGGCACTCTGGCACAAAACAAGAACACGTTCTATATTTCGACCAGCTCAACAACCGAAAAGAGTGCTGATGCGTTTCACCTATGCCGAGGCCATGACCCAGGCGGACTACTACGCCCCGTTGGCCCAGGCCGCAGAGGCCGCCGGCTACACCTCGATGACCGTCGCGGACTCCTTGATCTATCCCAAGGAGTCCGACTCGAAGTATCCCTACACCGACACCGGCGATCGGGAGTTCCTCGAGGGCAAGGAGTTCATCGAGGCGATGATCCTGTGCGCCCACCTGTTCGCGGTCACCTCGACGCTGCGCCTGACGCCGTTCGTGCTCAAGCTGCCCGTACGTCCGCCGGTGCTGGTCGCGAAGCAGGCCTCGTCGCTCGCGTTCCTGTCCGGCAACCGGCTCGGCCTCGGCGTCGGCATCTCGCCGTGGCCCGAGGACTTCGCCAACCTGCAGGTCGACTGGGCCCGCCGCGGCAAGCGGATGGACGAGTGCATGGACATCCTGCGTGGCCTGACGACGGGCGAGTTCTTCGGCTACCAGGGCGAGTTCTACGACATCGACGAGCTCAAGCTGTGCCCCGCGCCGACCGAGAAGATCCCGTTGCTCGTCGGCGGTCACGTCGACAAGGCGTTGCAGCGCGCCGTGCTCAAGGGCGACGGCTGGATGCACGCCGGTGGCGACGGCGAGGAGCTCGACCGGCTGCTGAGCCGGCTCGCCGAGATCCGCAAGGCCGAGGGCGACACCCGCGACGACTTCGAGGTGCACGTCATCTCGTACGACGCCTATGACCTCGACGGGATCAAGCGGCTCGAGGACAAGGGCGTCACGGACTGCATCGTCGGCTTCCGGATCCCTTACATCAAGGGCCCCGACACCGAGCCGCTCGAGACGAAGATCAAGCACCTCGAGCAGTACGCGGAGAACATCATCCACAAGGTGTGACCCAGATCACATCCAAGGTTGTCCGATCAGGGCTGTTTCGGTCGTCCCCTGGGTGAGACGTTCACCAGGAACGTACGACACCCCCGAAAGGCTCTGCCATGACCCAGTACGCAGCCATCATCTACAGCCACGACGGCGACTGGACCTCACCCGAAGAGGCCGAGACGACCAAGGCGTACGCCGAGTTCAGCGAGAACCAGGCCGCCGTGATCCGCGGCGGAGCCGCACTCCACCCGACCTCCACCGCGACCGTCGTCAAGGTCGCGGGCGGCCGCGGAGGAGACGTCCTGACGACCGACGGCCCGTTCGTCGAGGCGCGCGAGGTCCTGTCCGGGTTCTACCTGATCGAGGCCGACGATCTCGACAGCGCGGTGGCGATCGCCGCCCAGATCCCCGGCGCCTGGGACGGCGCGGTCGAGCTGCGGCCCGTCATCCAGTTCGGCTGAGCGTGCCCGAGGCGTCGTCGGTCCTGGCCGATCTCGTACGCGATGAGGGTCGCCGTGTCCTGGCGACCCTCATCCGTACGACCGGCAGCATGACGATCGCCGAGGACGCGGTGCAGGAGGCGGCCATCTCCGCACTGGAGCACTGGCCGCGTGACGGCATCCCTGACCACCCCCGGGCCTGGCTGACCACGGTCGCCCGGCGCAAGGCCGTCGACGCCATCCGGCGCGAGGCGGCACGCGGTGACAAGGAGGTGCGGGCGATGGATCTGACGAGCGATCCGGGCGACGAGCCCGAGTCGGTGGTGCGCGACGACGAGCTCCGGCTGGTGTTCACGTGCTGCCATCCCGCCCTGTCGCTGGGGACCCAGACGACGCTCAGCCTCACGACGCTGTGCGGGCTCAGCGTGGCCGACACCGCTCGCCTCATGCTGACGACCGAAGGGGCGATGGCCCGCCGGCTCACCCGGGCCAAGCACAAGATCGCCGTCGCCGGCATCCCCTACCGGATCCCGCCCGACGCCGAGCTGCCCGAGCGGCTCGCCGCCGTGGCGACGACGGTCTACCTCCTCTTCACGGCGGGCGTTGCCGGTGGCGACGAGCCCGTACGACCGCAGCTGTGCGACGAGGCGATCCGGCTCGGCCGGCTGCTGGTAGAGCTGATGCCCGACGAATCGTCCTTGCAGGGCCTGCTCGCGCTGATGCTGCTGAACGACGCCCGGCGCGAGACGCGCACGGACGCCGACGGCGAGCTCGTGCTGCTCGCCGACCAGGACCGGTCGCAGTGGGATGCGGCTCGCATCGCTGAGGGTGCAGAGCTCGTCGAGGGTGCACTGCGACGGTCACGCCATCAGGCCGGCCGGTTCGAGCTCGAGGCGGCGATCGCCGCGTGCCACGCCACCGCGAAGGCGTACGACGAGACCGACTGGGGCGACATCATCGCGCTCTACGACGCGCTGCTCCGGCTGACGCCGACCGATGTCGTGCGGCTCAACCGCGCCGTCGCCGTCGGCGAGCGCGACGGAGCTGCGGCCGGGCTCCACGAGCTCGACCAGCTGGCCGGGCTCGACCGGTTCCACCTGTGGCACGCCTGCAGGGCCGAGCTGCTGGTCCGTGTCGGCCGCTTCGACGAGGCGGCGGCGGCCTATGGGTCCGCGCTCGCCTGCGATCCGCCGCCTGCGGACCGGCGTCACCTCGAGCGGAGGATCGCGGCTAGTCGCTGACGAGGTCCAGCGCGAGCAGGTTGTCGGCGTCGTAGGGGATCGAGGTGATGACCCGCTGGGCCGAGCCGGCGAACCGGGACCTGAATTCCGTACGCGCGGAGGGCAGGTCGCCGACCACGGCGAACGTCGCGAGCACCTCGTCATCGACCAGGTCGCCGAGCTCGGCCCAGCGGTTGCTCTTGGTGAGCGCGTGCGCCTCGGTGTGCAGGTCGCCCCAGCCGTGGTGCTCGAGCACCGGCAGGTAGGCCGGCGTCGAGGAGTAGAACCCGATCTGCCGCTTGGTGCCGGCGATCGCCGCCGCCAGCTCCTCGTCCGTACGACCGGTCGCGACCATGCACATCACCGAGGTGGTGAACGGCTCGTCTGCGTGCTGTCCGGCGGTACGACCCGCAGCCACGGCCGGCCTGACGACCTCGTCGAGGTAGCTGCGCGACAGCAGCGGGTGACAGATCAGTCCGTCGGCGACCGAGCCTGCGGCGGCCAGCATCCGCGGCCCGACGGCGGCCAGCCAGATCGGCGGGAGTCCGCCCTCGATCGGCCCGGGGTTGAACAGCGGCGGCATCAGGGTGTGTGCGTAGAAGTCGCCCTGGAAGTCGAGCTTCGACCCGTTCTGCCAGCTCTCGAAGATCGCCCTGAGCGCCTCGACGTACTCCGACATCCGCGGCGCCGGGCTCGACCACGGCATCGCGAACCGACGGGTGATGTGCGGCTTGATCTGCGTACCGAGACCCAGGATGAGCCGCCCACCACTGAGCCGGTGCACGTCCCACGCCGAGTAGGCGGTCGACATCGGGGTCCGGGCGAACGCGATCGCGACCGAGCTGCCGATCCGGATCCGGCTCGTCGCCGTACCGGCCAGGGCGAGCGCGATGTAGGGGTCGTGGGCCGCCTCGGCGACGAACAGTCCACCGACCCCGCGTGCCTCCGCCTCGGCGGCGACGCCGGCGATCTCGGCAGCATCGCCATGGAACGCGATGTCGAGAATCGGCTCGGTCACGGCCCGAGCATACGGTGACGATCTGCCGGTACGGTCGATGTCGTGGACTTCGAGATCGTCTCGCTGCTGGTGTCGCGGGTGCGCCGCTACGAGGGCCGGCCTGCCGATGGCACCAAGCCCTACGACATCGCCGACGAGCTGGTCGACTCCGTGCGCGTGCGGGCTCACAATGGCCTCGTCGGCGACCGCTACTTCGGCACTCGATTCACGTTCGCCACGATGACGATGATCGCGGCCGAGAGCATCGAGCAGCTCGAGCGCGACATCGCCGGCGACGGACTCTTCGCCGCGGCCAACACGCCGTACGACCCGACCCTGGCCCGGCGCAATCTGGTGACTCGTGGCCTCGATGTCGACGCCCTCGCGCGTACGACCTTCACGCTCGACGCCGGACACGGGCCGATCCGGTTCCGGTCGATGACGCCGGCCAATCCGTGCGCGTGGATGAACACGGTCTACGCGCCCGGAGCCCACCAGGCCCTGCGCGGGCACGGGGGCATCCGGTGCGAGCCGCTCGACGACGGCGAGCTGTCGGTCGGTCCGGCGACGATCGACGACATCACGCCGATCCCGCCCGAGGAGCTGACCCGCCGCATCAAGGCCGCGCCGACGAGCTAGTCGGGTCCTCGGGCCATGCGTGCTTGGGATAGCGGCCGCGCAGCTCGGCGCGCACCTGGCGATAAGGGCCGGCCCAGAACGACTCGAGGTCGGCGGTGACGGCAGCCGGCCGGCGGGCCGGGGTCAGCAGGTGCAGCAGCAACGGCACCCGGCCGTCGGCGATCCGTGGCGTCGCGGTCCAGCCGAACGCATCCTGGAGCCGCAGCGCGAGGACGGGCTGCTCCGTGCCGGACGTCCCGTACTCGACCCGCGCCGTCGCGCCGCCCGGCACTGTCACCCGCTCTGGTGCCAGCTCGTCGAGGCGACCTGCGGCAGGCCAGGGGAGAAGCCGGCGCAGCGCTCCCAGGACGTCGAGGCGGGCGAGGTCCCGGCTGCCGCGGACGCGGGCAAGGTCGGATCCGAGCCAGGCATTGATGCCGGCCACCAACGCGTCGTCGCCGACGTCGGGCCACGGGTCGCCCAGGGCGTGGTGGAGGAAGGCCAGCCGGCGGCGCAGCGCCACGGCCGCTTCGTTCCACGGCAGCAGCGCGAGGCCTTCACGGGCGAGTCCTTGGGCGACTGCTGCCGCGACAGCCTCCGCGGAGGGATCGGACAGCGGGACGGCGGACAGCTCGATCGCACCGAGACGGACGACCCGGCGGGCCACGATCCGACCGTCCCTCCACGTGACCTCGTCGGCCTCGTGCCAGGAGCCGGACGCCGCATCGAGTGCGATGTCTTCGTCGACAGGCGCGGCCGAGCGGATCGTGGCATCACGCGCGCCTGGCCGTCGCTCGGCGTCGGCGATCGCGATCCACCGGACGCCCGCAAGGGCCGGGTCGGCGGCGCGGAACGATGCGCCGGTCCCCGACACCATGAGGTAGGACGTGCCGCCCGCCCGCCGCCGCGCGATGCGTCCGGGGTGCGCGAGAGCCACGACCGTACCCACCGCGAGGTCGTCGGTCAGCTCGGTCCGGGGTGGCCGCTCGGGCAGCAGCGACTCAAGCCGCTTCGCGGTGTCCGACCACGACCGCGTGGTCGGGCCGCCCCGCCGCAGCGTGCGCAGCGCCGCCACCAGGTCGCCGCCGGGGACGCGTACGTCGTCTGCGAGCAGGGCGACGACCTCTGCGGCACGGCGAGCGCCCACCGTTTCAGCGCCGTCGAGCAACGCGCGGGCCAACCGTGGGTCGGCCGGTACCTGTGTCATCGCGCGGCCCCGGTCGGTGATCGCGCCGGCCTCGTCGATCGCACCGAGCTCGCCCAAGGTGTGTCGAGCCGCCTCGACCGCCGCCGCGGGTGGCCGGTCGAGCAACGCCAGGCTCCCACCTTCGACGTCTCCCCAAGCCGCGAGCTCGAGGCAGAATCCGGTGAGGTCGGCGACCGCGATCTCCGGGGCTGGGTGCGGGTCCAGATGACCGTGATCGGCGCGGGACCAGCACCGGTGCACGGCGCCGGGAGCCTCGCGCCCCGCGCGACCGGCCCGTTGCTCGGCCGCGGACCGGCTGACCCGCACCGTCACGAGCGCGGGGAGCCCGCGCGCCTGATCGGTGCGGGGCTCGCGGGACAGTCCGGCGTCGACCACAACGCGTACGCCCGGGACCGTCAGGGACGACTCAGCCACTGCGGTCGACACCACGACACGTCGACGAGGGCCCAGCGCGAGGGCGACGTCCTGCTCGCGGGCAGGAAGTCGGCCGTGGAGCGCCAGCACGTCGACGTCCGGAAGACCGGACAGCCGGCGCATGACCCCGTCCACCTCGCCGACGCCGGGCACGAACACCAGCACGTCGCCGGGGTCGACCGACAAGGCGTGGCGGACCGTGGCGGCGACATGGTCGAGGAAGCGTGGCGGGACCCCGCGCTCGTCGGTCGGCAGCACGCCCGGAGGCGGGGGCGTCCAGTGCTCGGTCACTGAGTGGAGGGCGCCCGGGACGTCGATGATCGGGGCGGGCTCCTCGTCGATCATCGCGGCGGTGCGCTCGGCCTCGATCGTCGCCGACATCGCGACCAGCAACAGGTCCTCGCGCACGGTGGCGCGTACGTCCGCCAGGAAGGCGAGCGTCAGATCGGCGTCGAGCTGGCGCTCGTGCACCTCGTCGAGGATGACCGCGGCGACCCCCGGCAGCTCCGGATCGCGTTGGAGCCGCCGCAGCAGGACACCGGTCGTCACGAACTCGATCCGCGTACCGGGCCCGACAGCCCGGTCGCCACGTACCGTGTGGCCCACGGTTTGTCCGACCCGTTCACCCAACAGGCCCGCGAGCCTCCGCGCAGCCGCCCGGGCAGCGATGCGGCGCGGCTGGGTCACCACGACCAGACCGTCGCCGGCGACCATCGCAGCCACCGCCGGCGGCACCAACGTGGTCTTGCCAGTGCCCGGAGGTGCTTGCACGACCGCGACCGCGCGATCGCGCAGCGCGGCGGTCAGCGCCGGCAGCCCGCCCAGGACCGGCAGATCGGGTGGGCTGTCCAGCAGGCGCTGGATCGGATCGGGGGGCACGCTCCCAGTGTCTCGCCCGCAGTGACCCCGTGCGGCACTAGACCTTGGAGCTGGCGGCCCAGATGTTGATGCCGGCCTCACCCGCGAACGAGTCGATCTCGACAAGCTCCTCGTCGGTGAAGTCGATGCGCTGGGCGGCCTTGAGGTTCTCGTCGAGCTGCTCGACCGACGAACTAATGGCGCGGCGTGGCGGCCAGAATGCTCGTCAGAACGCCCGGAAGTGCCGTCTCGACCTCGGCCACGCGCAGGCGGTTCATCTTGCGATTGCCCTCAACGTACTGCTCGATGAGTCCCGACTCACGCAGCATCGCGAAGTGATAGGACGCGGTGGACTTTGCGACGTCGTCGTACAGGCCACCGCACGGCAGAGCGAGCTCGGCGGCAGCCAAACGCCGCACCATCTCCAGCCGGACCGGGTCCGCCAGCGCCTGGAGGACGCCCTCCAGCGTCACGGTTGCCGCCTCGTTCACGTCCGCGTCCCTCCTTGTTCGACTTATGTCGAACCTATGCTAGCGTGAATCTTGTTCCATGTAGATCGAACAAGGAGTGGGTCATGTCGCAGCAAGTGCGCGTCGGGATCATCGGCGCGAACCCAGATCAAGGTTGGGCGTTCCGGTCGCACGTGCCCGCGATCGCGCACCTCCCCAATCTGGCCATCTCGGCTGTCGCAACGACTCGCGAGGAGTCGGCGCGCAAGGCGGCTGAGCTCGTCGGAGCGGCCCACTGGTACACCGACCCGGCCGCCCTGGCCGCAGATCCGGACGTCGATCTCGTCGTCATCGCGGTCAAAGTTCCCCACCACGTCGAGCTCATCCAGACCGCCGTCGCTGCCGGCAAGCACGTCTACTGCGAGTGGCCCCTCACGCAGACAACCGAGGAGGCGCGCGCCGTGACGGCGCTGGCCGACCGGGCGGGCGTCAGTGGCTTCGTCGGTCTGCAGGCCCGCACGGACGCCGTGCTCAGCACGGCCCGCGACATCGTGACCGGTGGGGAGATCGGGACGATCACTTCCGTGACCGCGCGGACGTCGACGTCCAAAGGTCTCGGTCAAGCGATCAGCCCGGCATGGCTCTACACGATCGACGCGGGGAGCCGTGCGGGCATCATCGAGATCCACGGCGGCCACCTGGTCGACGCCGTCGACCACCTGTTGTCCGGGGTCGGCGGGATTCGGGTCGTCGACAGCATGGCGGCGGTCACCCGGCCGACATACCCCGTGGTGGACAGCGACGAGCTGCATCACGCCACGGCCCCCGATGTCTTCCGGGCCGGGCTGGAGGTCGGCGAGCGGGGAATCGGCAGCATCCAGGCGTGGTACGCAGACCCCGATCCAGGAACTGAGATCGTCGTCGTCGGCACCGAGGGCAAGGTCGTCCTGCGGACCGAGCGCACGCTCACCGCGTACCCCCAGCAGCCCCAAATGGCGCCCTACACGGCCGACGTCGTGACCCCGGCCGGACGGCGTACGTTGCAGGGCCCGGCCGATCGGCTCGCCGCGGAGTCCCAGAACGTCATGGAGACCTATCGCCGGGTGCTCGATGACCTGAATGATGGCGGACGGCGCGCCCCGAGGTTCGACGACGGGGTGCGACTGCACGAGGCGCTTGACACCATCCGCGGCCATGCCCTGAAGCCGGAACCTGTCGGCTAGACCTTGGAGCTGGCGGCCCAGATGTTGATGCCGGCCTCACCCGCGAACGAGTCGATCTCGGCAAGCTCCTCGTCGGTGAAGTCGATGCGCTGGGCGGCGTTGAGGTTCTCGTCGAGCTGCTCGACCGACGAGACCCCGATCAGCGCCGACGTCACCCCGCCGGGCCGCAGCGTCCAGGAGATCGCCATCTGGGCGAGCGTCTGGCCGCGCTTCTTCGCGATGACGGCGAGTCCCTTGAGGCGCTTGCGGTTGTCGTCGTTGGCCATCGACGCGTCGAACGAACCCCGCTTCTGCGAGCGTTCGGGGTCGGCGCTCTCGACATAGCGGTCGGACAGCAGGCCCTGCGCCAGCGAGCCGAAGCCGATCGAGCCGACACCGTGCTCGTCGAGGACCGTCGTCAGGCCCTGCTCGATCCAGCGGTTGATCATCGAGTAGGACGGCTGGTGGATCACGATCGGCGTGCCGAGGTCGTTGGCGATCGCGACCGCCTCGGACGTGCGCTCCGGCGAGTAGGACGAGATGCCCGCGTAACGCGCCTTGCCCTGGCGGACGATCGCGTCGAGCGCGCCGATCGTCTCCTCGAGCGGCGTGCCGGGGTCGGCGCGGTGGGAGTAGAAGATGTCGACGTGGTCGACCGACATCCGCTGGAGCGACTCGTCGAGGCTCGCGAAGAGGTACTTCCGCGAGCCGAAGTTGCCGTAGGGCCCGGGCCACATGTCGTAGCCGGCCTTGGTCGAGAGGATCAGCTCATTGCGGTACGCCTTGAAGTCGGTGCGCATCATGCGGCCGAAGTTCTCCTCGGCCGAGCCGTAGGGCGGACCGTAGTTGTTGGCGAGGTCGAAGTGCGTGATGCCGTTGTCGAACGCATGCCGCAGCACGGCGCGCTGGTTGTCGAACGGGAAGTTGTCGCCGAAGTTCCACCACAGCCCGAGCGACAGCGGCGGCAGGAACAGGCCCGACCGGCCGACTCGGCGATAGTCCCAATGGGTGTAGCGATCCTCCGCGGCGACATAGGGGCGGTGGATCTCGGGAACGGAGTCGGCGTACGAAGCGCTGTCGGTCATGGCTCCACGCTAGTCCGCTCGGAAATGTCGCGACCAGGTCGTACGTTCGGCGCATGGACATCGAGATCATCGAGCTCCGCCAGTACACCCTCAAGCCCGGCACCCGCGACGGCTTCATCGAGCGCTTCGAGCGGGAGTTTCAGGACACCCAGGAGGCTGTGGGCATCAGGGTGATCGGCACGTTCGTCGACCTCGACGATCCCGACAGGTTCGTGTGGTTCCGCGGCTTCCCGTCGCTCGACCAACGCACCACCTCGCTGACGGCGTTCTACACGGGGCCGGCCTGGGCCGCGTGGGGCAAGGACGCCAACGCCGACCTGATCGACTCCGACGACGTGCTCATGCTGAAGCCTCGTCCGGGCAAGCCGGGCCTGCCGGTGTCCGTCTTCGGTGAGCTGGCCGTCCGGGTGTGGTCAGCCAGTGGCGACGCCGAGGAGTCCTCACTCGTCGCGGCGATCGATGCCGCAGGTGGTGACGTGCTGCTGACCCATCCGGGACCCAACAACTTCGCACTTCCCGTACGCGAGGAGCGCGTGGTCGTGGCGCTCGGAGGCGACGGCCTGCCCGACGAGGAGCTGCAACGCCTGCGGCTCGCGCCGACGGCGCGTTCCGCTCTGCGCTGATGACCAGGTCTGACTCAGAACGGCAGCAGCCCGAGCGCCAACCAGGTCACCACCGCAGGTGTCGGATCGGTGTTACCCGCCGGATCGATCGCGCGCACTGAGAAGGTGTGGTTGCCGAGGTGGACGCCGGTGTAGGTCCGCGGGCTCGTGCACGCCTGCCAGGTGCCGCCGTCGAGCCGACACTGAAAGCTTGAGCTGCCCTCGGAGGACGTGAAGGCGAACCTCGCGATGCTCGACAGACTCAAAGCGGACGGTCCACCGGTGATCGTCGTCTGGGGCGGCGTGGTGTCGACGATCCACGACCTCGTGGCGGGGGTGGGGTCGACGTTGCCGGCAAGGTCTGTCGCTCGCACGGCGAACGTGTGGGTGCCGCTGTCGAGCGAGCCGAAGGTGTCACCGGAGTGGCACGCGGAGTAGGCACCGGCGTCCAGGCTGCACTCGAAGGTCGCCGGCTCGTCGGCCGAGAACGTGAACGTCGCGCTCGTCTGGTTGGTGATGTTCGCGGGCCCGGAGTCGATCCGGGTCTTCGGCGCCGTGTCGTCAGCGTCGACCGTGAAGGTCCGGCTGGCGGGGGTCGCGTCGGTGTTGCCCGCAGCGTCGGTGGCGCGCGCCTGGAACGTGTGGCTGCCGTTGCCGAGCGGCGCCGTCGTGTACGGCGACGCGCACGGTCCGAAGGCCGTCCCGTCGACGCGGCACTCCAGCGTTGCACCGGTGTCAGCGGAGCTGAAGCCGAACGACGGCGTCCGGTCGTTGATCGTGCCGGTGGGGCCTGAGTCCAGGGTGGTGTCCGGTGCCACCGTGTCGACCGTGAAGGTGCGCTTGGCCGGCGACCGCTCGATGTTGCCGTACGAGTCGGTCGCGCGGACCTCCAAGGTGTGCTCCCCATCGGACTGCTCCGGGGCGGTGTAGGGCGACGTGCACTCCTCGAAGGGCGCGGGTGCGATCCGGCACTCGAAGGTGCTGTTCGGGTCCGGGGTCGCGAAGGCGAACGTCGGGGTGCTGTCCGCGGTCAGACCGCTCGGACCGGCGGTGATCCCGGTCCTGAAGATCTCGGTGTCGATGGTGAAGGTGCGCTTCGCCGGAGTTGGGTCCACGTTCCCCCCGCCGTCGATGCCTCTCACCTCGAACGTGTGCTCACCATCGCTCAGCGGGTCCGTCGTCGTCGGCGACGTGCAGGTGGTGAACGGCTCGTCGTCGACGCGGCACTCGTGCGTCAGCGCGCCGTCCGTGTTCGAGAAGCTGAAGCTGGGCGTCCGGTCGTAGATGAGGCCGCCCGGACCGGAGGAGATCTCGGTGTCCGGGGCGACGGTGTCGACGGTGAACGCGATGGCAGCCGGGATCGGGTCGACGTTGCCGACGACGTCCACGGATCGCGCCTGGAAGACGTGGTCGCCGTCGGAGAGCTCAGCGGTCGTGTGCGGCGTCGTGCAGGCGTCGAACGCTGCGTCGTCGACGCGGCACTCGTATCTCGCGCCGGGCTCAGGTGACGTGAACCCGAACGTCGGCGTGCTGTCGCCGGTCACGCCGCTCGGACCGGAGGTGATCGACGTGGTTGGCGGATTCCGGTCGAGCGTGAACGTCCGACTGGCCGTGCTCGCATCCTCGTTCCCGGCGGCATCCTTAGCGCGCACCTCGAACGTGTGCTCACCGTCGCCTATCCCGTCGCTCGTGTACGGGGATGTGCAGTCGCTGAAGGCGCCGTTGAAGCCGCACTCGAACGTGGATCCTGGCTCGGAGGAGACGAACGTGAAGGTGGGGGTGTTGTCGTTGGTCGCACCGTCGGGACCGCCGGTGATGGTGGTGTCCGGCGCGACGGTGTCGACCGTGAACGTCCGACTCGCGGGCGTCGGGTCGACGTTGCCCGCGGCGTCGGTCGCCCGTACGTCGAACGTGTGAAGACCGTCGGCCAACCCCGCCGGCGAGCGTGGAGACGAGCAGGCGCTGAAGGCGGCGTCGTCGACGCGGCACGCGAACGTCGATCCGGGCTCGGACGACGTGAACGTGAAGGTCGGCGCCTGGTTGATCGGCCCGGTCGGGCCGCCGGTGATGGTGGTGTTCGGAGGAGTGATGTCCTGGGGGTTCAGCAGTACCGAGATGCCACTCCTCCTTCCGGGGCTCTGCTCATTCGTCAGCACGACATCGGTTCGGCCGTCCGCGTCGAAGTCTTCTGCTGCCACCGCCGTTGAGCCGCCGCGGGTCGGGAACTGGGTGAGATTGACGAACGTGCCGTCGCCTCTGCCATGGAGCACGTCGAGCTGGCCGACGCTCTCGGAGATCGCGAGGTCCGGGCGGGAGTCGTCGTTGAAGTCCCCGACCGTGACGTCTGTCGCGTGGGGGACGACGTAACCCAGTGGCGTCGTGAAGGTTCCGCCGCTCGCGCCGAGCAGGGTCCAGACAGCGCGGCCCGTCTCGACGACCGCCATGTCGGGGTCGGAGTCGCCGTTGAAGTCACCGAGCGCGATCCTCATGCTGTTGAATTCCTGCGCCTCCCCGATCGAGTAGACGGTCGCGGGACTGAATGTCGCGGCCGGTCCGCCGAGCAGGACGAAGACCTTGCCGGCGCTGTCGCCGACAGCAAGGTCGGGGTCGGAGTCGTCGTTGAAGTCACCGACCGTGACCGACAGAGGGCTGCTGAACCCGGCTTGGAACGACGTCTTGGGGCCGAAGGTGCCGCCAGGTCCACCGAGCAGGATCGACATGGTGTCGTTGACGCCGCTGGTGACCGCGAGGTCGGGGTCATCGTCGCCGTTGAAGTCGCCCACTGCCACCGCGGTCGGAGTCACGTCCACCGGGTAGTAGGTCGGGTCCCCGAACGTCCCGTCAGGCCTCCCGAGCAGGACGGACACGGTGTCGCCGTACTCATCGGCGACGACGAGGTCCGGGTTGCCGTCGACATCGAAGTCACCGATCGCGATCGATCGGAGCTCGAAGCCGCCTTCGTAGTGGGTCGCAGGGCCGAACGACCCACCGGGGCCGCCGAGGTTCACCGAGACTGTGCTGCCGGCGGCAGCGACATCCGGGTCACCGTCGCCGTTGAAGTCGCCGACCACGACACTGACCGGCCGGTTCCCGGTCTCGTAGTCGACCCCGGGGGCAAAGTTGGTCGTGCTGGTGGCGCTGGCGGCACCGGACTGCGTCAGCACGACCACGGACACCATGCTCGATAGCGCCAGCAGACGTCCGAGGTTGAGCGCTGTCCGGCGACGCGCAGAGGTGGTTCGTCGGGCAGTGCTCATGGGAGTCTCCGTTCGGGAGGGATGCTGTCGACGCTAGGGACCACACGAGGGCGTGTCGTCCGTGCCAGCACGGATCACCCACGTGCTGCGTGGTGACAGAGTGGGCGAATGTCGCTGCGCGTCGTGCTGGTCGATGACGATCGACGGTTCCGCACGACGGCTCGACGGGCGCTGGAGGCCGAAGGCGTCGAGGTCGTGGCCGAGATCGCATCCGGCAAGGACGCCCTCGCGACGGTCCGGGATTGCTACCCTGATGTGGTCCTCATCGACGTCCGGATGCCCGGGGTCGACGGCATGGAGGTCGCTCGGCGACTCCAAGGGAAGGTCGGTGCGACCGCGATCCTGATCTCGACGCTCGACCCCGAGCATGGCCGCCTGCTGGCCGAGGGTCTCGCCGCGGGCTACATCCCCAAGGACCAGCTCTCGTTGGCCGCCATCACCGAGCTCCTGGGGCGATGAGCCAAGGGGTGAGGATCGGCGTGGCGCTCGTCGCGCTGCTCGCCGTGGTGGCTCTCGTCGGGCTCGACCTCGACCGACCGTACGTCCTCTGGCTGGAGCTGGTGGCCGGAGCCGCCCCGCTCGTCCTGCTCGCCTGGTACTTCATCGCCCGGACCGCCGACGAGCGGCTCGTGCTCGCGCTGGCGGGCCTCGGCACGGGCGGACCGGACACCACGGTCCGCGACGCCCTCCGCCGGGTGCTCGCCGATCCGGATCTCGACATCGTCTACACCCAGGTCGGCAGTGGTGGTGGCTGGATCACCGGGCTCGGCGAGCAGACGGCCCGACCGGTCCCCCCGATGCGGAGAGCGTTCACCCCGATCGAGCGCGACGGGAAGCCGATCGCCGGGCTCGTCCACGACCGCCGCCTGCTGCGTCACCCTCGGCGACTGCAGGCCGCCATGGACGCGGCCTCCCTCGCCCTCGACAACGAGCGTCTCAAGGCTCAGCTTCGGGCCGAGCTGCGCGAGGTGCGTGCCTCGCGGTCGCGCATCATCGACGCCGGTGATCGCGAGCTGCAGCGCGTCGAGCGCAACCTGCACGACGGCGCGCAGCAGCGACTCGTCGGGCTCGCCCTCATGTTCCGCCTGGCAAGCCGACGGGCCGCTGGTGACCTGGAGCTGACGGTCCTGCTCGACGACGCGGCCCGCGAGCTCAGCGACGCGATCGCCGAGCTGCGCGAGCTGACCCGCGGCATCCACCCGGCCATCGTCGACGACACCGGCCTCCGCGGCGCCCTCGAGTCGCTCGCCGAGCGCCCCGGCCTGCCGGTCGAGCTCGAGGTCGACGTCTCCGTCAGCCTCCCGGAGGTCGTCGAGGTCGCTGCCTACTACCTCGTGGCGGAGGCGCTCACCAACGCCAACAAGCACGCGAACGCCGCCCATGTGGCCGTGCACGCACGGACGCGGGACGGGGTCCTCCGGCTGACGGTGAGTGACGACGGGGTCGGCGGAGCGGCACCGTCGCCTCGATCGGGGCTGCAGGGACTGGCCGACCGGATCGGTGCACTCGGCGGGGAGGTCAAGATCGACAGCCCGCTCGGCTCCGGCACCACCGTGACCGCCGACATCCCGCTCGCCCAGACCATGCTCACCGATGACGAGCAGCGGCGGATGACGGCCCTGCGGTGGTTCGTGCACGAGAACTGGGATATGCCAGGGGAGGTCGTGGACCAGATCAGTGACGAGGACAACCTCATCGCGGGCAAGGTCATGCTGCTGGCGGCCGGGGGGAACGCCCGGATCACCGAGCGCGAGCGCGAGTGGCTGATCGGCTACCTCACGGCCGCGCGCGACGCGGACTGGGTGATCGAGGCGGTCGCCACGTACGACGACTCCGACACTCTCGAGGACTTGGTACAGCTGCCGGGGATCCCGGAGACCGTGCGGGGCATGTTGTACGACGCGATCCGGATGTGCTTCAGCGACGGGCCGCTCACGCCCGACGAGCTCGGCCACCTCGAACGCTCGGCCGCTGAGCTGGGAGTCACACGCGACGACCTGGACGAGCTGCGGGCCATCGTCGAGGCCGACGCTGAGCTGCGCCGGCGGCGGTTCAACACCATCGTGGCGCCCGTCCTCCCGCGCGGCGTCTCGGGGAAGTCACGATAGATCTGGAACGTGTCGCCGATCTCGCCTGCTCCCGGGAACCCGAACGTCCGGTGGCATCGGGCTCAGGGTCGTTGTCGGCGATGCTAGGAATCACGAGGGCTCGCGTCGTCCGTGCTGCCACGGGTGCTTTCGGCCTGTGCGGCGGCGTCATCGCCCAGCAGCTGCGGCTCCGTCGGCGTCGTCAGCCGCCGGTCGAGGTTCCGCATCCGCGGCAGGCGCGAAAGGCCGACCAGCAGCGGGATCGCGCCAGTGATGGCCATGGCGCTACGCAGGCCGAACCAGTCCACCAAGGTCGGCGCGAGGAACGCACCGACGGCCATCGGGCCGACAACACAGGTGTCGATCGCGGAGTACACACGGGAGATCATGGCCGGCGGCGTGAGCCGCTGCGGGATCGTGTCGATCCCCAGTGATCCCACGGGTTCGCACAGTCCGATCACCACGATCGCCACGATGGCGGTCACCGACGTCGGGAACGCCGCCATCGCGAGCAGAGGCAGTCCCCAACCGAAGACGACCCCGAGCACCAGGTCCTGGCCCAGACGCGAACTGCTGAGTCGGCCGAGGATGAGCAGGCTGCCCGCCACTGTGGCCGCGCCGAGCAGCGAGTTGAGGTAGCCGACTCCCTTCGGTCCCGAGTCCAGCACGTCGAACGCGAGCAGCACCAGGAACACGCTCATCGACCCCCACGCGAATCCGCTGGCACCAGCGAGCAGCCCCACGCTACGCAGGTCACGGTCTCGCCCGATGAGTCCGAACCCTGAGGAGAGCTCTGCCCAGAACCTCGCCCTAGTCGCCTCGTCCTCGACGTCCGCCGACGCACGGTCGGTCTCGCCGCGCTTCACCCGTACGCCGAGAAGCATCGCGGTCGACCAGACGTACGTTCCCGCGTTGAGCCAGAACACCTCCTCGACCCCGGACACCCCGATGATCACGCCGGCCAGCGCAGGCCCGACGAAGATCAGCACGCTCTCGATGTTCGAGGACAGTGCATTCGCGGTGGTGAGCTCCGAGGGTGAGTCGACCAGCTCGGTCAGCAGCCCGGCCTCGGCAGCGCGGAAAGGGGCGCCGACGATCGCGGCGAGGATCGACAACGTGTAGACGGCCATCGACTGCCCGCCTGTCACGACGATCAGCCCGGCCGCTGTGATCAGGCCCGCGCGGAGCAAGTCGGAGATGATCATGAAGGCCCGCCGAGACATCCGATCGGCCACGACACTGCCAAGCGGTCCGGCCACCGTCATGGTGAGGAACCGCGCGGCTTGGTATGCGCCGACCGCCTTCGCTCCGCCGTCCTCGTACGCCCACACCGCGATGGCCGTGGCGTACGCCCAGTCGCCCAGGGTCGATCCCAGGAACGCGAGCTGCAGGCGGCGCACACGGCGGTTGCGTAGCACGCGCATGATCCGATGTCGGTTGCCCATCTGGTCTCCCTCAGTGGGGATCTCGGTCACGATGGCTCCTCGGGTCGGCCCTTTCCCGTGGAGCCAACCAGCCCATCGAGCCGGGGTCGTCCGTGCTGCCACGGACAACCGGCCGTTCAGCTCCTCAGCTGGTGCTCGCTCGCAGGTGTGCGAGCACGGCCAGCACCCGGCGGTGGGTGGCGGTGGTCACCTCCAGATCGAGCTTGGTGAAGATCCGGCTCGTGTGGGTCTCGATCGTCCGCCCGCTGGTCGCCAGCAGGTCCGCGATCGAGGCGTTCGAGTGGCCCTCCGCCACCAGCGCGAGGACCTCGCGCTCGCGGGCGGTCAACCGGTCGAGCGGGTCGGCATGGCGCGGCGTGTCGAGGACCCTCCGCACCACCTCGGGGTCGATCACAATCCCGCCGTCGGCGATGCGGGTGATGGCGTCGACCAGGTCGGAGTGCGCCGAGATGCGCTCCTTGAGCAGGTAGCCGAAGCCGCTGTGCGCGCCCCTGAGCAGGTCGATGGCGTGGTGTGTCTCGACGTACTGGGACAGCACCAGGACCCCGACGTCGGAGTGTGAGGCTTTGAGCTCCACCGCCGCGACCAGGCCTTCGGTCGTGTGGCTAGGCGGCATCCGGACGTCCAGGATCACGACGTCCGGGCGGGACTGCTCGACCGCGCTGACGATGCCGAGAGCATCGGCATGCTGGGCGACCACGTCGAGCCCTTCGTCACGTAGCAGCCGCGCAAGCCCTTCGCGGATGACGGTGGCGTCGTCGACCAACATCACCCGGAGCGCGACCACCAGCCGATTATGACTCGCGGTCGAGTGGTGCCGCAGCGAAACGATCCGACCAATCGGAGCTGATCAGCGCAGGCGCGCGACCGCGAGCACGATGGGCTCGTCGGCGCCGGCCCACGTGCCGGTCAGCACCTCGTCGCCCTCGGGCGTCGGACCGCCGGGCAGACGGACGACCTCGAGATCGACCGGCGGGACGTCCGACCCGCCGCCGCTGCCCTTGACACGTACGCTCGGCTCCGCGATCTCGGTGCGGCCGTCGGCGAACTCGCGGACCAGCTCGGCCTGTGTGCCGCCGGTCAGGATCGTGGCGGCCAGCACGGCTTGGTAGACCGGGTCGCCGATCGCGTCGTAGATCCACCGCAGCCCGAGCACGGTGTGCTCCATCGTGCCGACGAGGAACGACTCTGCCCCGTCGAGCGGTGCCCCGCGATAGGTCCACGGCACCTGCAGGACAGGCCCGTCGCCGGCGCGGACGAGGTGCGTCTCGATGCCCACCTCGCCGTCGGGATCGTCGAACCGATAGGCGCCGAGGTGCTGCAGCACCGTCGCGTCGCCGGCGAACCAAGGCTGCGTCGGCAGCCAGGTCGCGAGCAGCTCGGGCTTGGTCGGCGTGATGTCGGCAGTGGCGTGCAGGATGGCCATGCCCCGAACCTAGCCCAGCGGCCTGACACCATGTCCACATGCAGATCGTGGTGCTCGACGACTACCAGCAGGTCGCGGCGCGGCACGCCGACTGGGCCTCGCTCGGCGCCGACGTCACGTACCTCGACCGCCACCTCGAGGGCGACGAGCTGGTCGCCGCACTCCGGCCGGCGCAGGTCATCGTCGCGATGCGCGAACGTACGCCGATCACCGGCGACCTCATCGCGAGTCTGCCGGAGCTGCGCCTGATCGTGACCACTGGCCGGCGCAACGCGTCGATCGACGTGGTCGCGGCCCGCGATCGCGGCATCCCCGTCTGCGGCACCGCCGGGCTGGCCGCGTCGACGGTCGAGCACACCTGGGCGCTGATCCTCGCGGCGGTGCGGCACGTCCCCGCCGAGGACCGGTCAGTGCGCGAGGGCGGGTGGCAGACCACCGTCGGGACGGGCCTCGCCGGTCGTACGCTCGGCGTCATCGGTCTCGGCCGGCTGGGCTCGCAGGTCGCGGCGATCGGGCAGGCGTTCGGCATGGACGTCGTCGCGTGGTCCCAGCACCTCGATGCCGAGCACGCGCGCTCCCTCGGCGTACGACCCGTGGCGAAGGACGAGCTCCTCGCCGGGTCCGACGTCGTGACGATCCACCTCGTCTCGAGCGCGCGCACGCATCACCTCGTCGGCGCCGCCGAGCTCGCCGCGATGCGCCCGACGGCGTACCTCGTCAACACCTCACGCGGACCGATCGTCGACACTGCTGCCCTGGTCGAGGCGCTGCATGCAGGCCGCATCGCCGGCGCCGCGATCGACGTGTACGACACCGAGCCGTTGCCTGCGGACCACCCCCTGCGCACCGCGCCTCGCACGGTGCTGACGCCGCACCTCGGCTACGTCACCGACGACGGCTACGACCTGTTCTTCCGCGAAGCGGTCGAGGACATCGCCGCCTGGCGGGCCGGCGCGCCGATCCGGGTGCTCTAGCGCAAACGGGTGATCTCGACCGCGACGAACAGCTCAGATCCGCCCGACGTCGAGAAGATGCCGCGCAGGGGCGGGCTGTCGCCGTAGTCGCGACCCTTGGCGACGACGACGTGGCGCGGGCCGGGTGCGATCGCGTTGGTGGGGTCCCAGCCGACCCACTCGCCGTCCCACCACTCGATCCACGCGTGCGACTCCCCGGCGGTCGCCTCGCCGATCACCGGGTCCGGCGACGGGTGCAGATAGCCCGAGACATAGCGCGCGGGAATGCGCGCTTCGCGCAGCACGCCGAGCGTCAGGTGCGCGAAGTCCTGGCACACCCCGTTCTTGCTGTCCCACGCATCGGCCGCGGTCGTCGTGACCTCGGTGCTGCCGCGCACGTACGCCACCTGGTCGTGCAGGAACCCCGCGGCGGCGAGGGCATACTCACCGGGCGTCGCGGCGGAGGCGCGGATGTCGGCGAGCGCGGTGAGCAGCGCGGGTGACGGTGCGACCCACGACGAGAGCTCGAGGAACTCGCAGTAGTCGTCCTGCACCGCCGGCAGGTCGTCCCACGCGACGGCGTGCGGCTTGACCGGCACGTCCTGGGTCTCGACGGTCGAAGTCGCGACGACGGTGAGGTCGGTGTGCGGGTCGTGCACCTCGAACGACGTCACGGACGTGCCCCAGTAGTCGCGGTACTCATAGCTCCACGGCGCCGGGCTGATCTCGAGCCGCGACCGCAGGACGTACTGCTCCGACGTCGTCATCGGCGTCATGCGCGCCTCGTTGAACGACGCCGCGGCACCGCGCTCGTAGTGATAGCCGGTCGTGTGCCGGATCCGCATCTGCATGCTCATCGCTCGCGCTCCCTCACAGGACGACCCCGCCGCTCCAGGTGTGCTCCTCGTACTCGGCGAAGTAGCGCGCCGTCACCGCGTCGCTCGCGGCGGCGCAGCTGCGCTGGAGCCGCTCCATCTCGACCGGCAGGTCGAACACGATGTCGGCGAGCGGCCTGTACTCCAGCTCGGTGCGGGCCCGGCCGAGCAGTCGCTGGGCCTCGTCGCTGAAGCCCGTGCGTTGGCCGCTGCGCTCGAGCTTGGTCAGCGCCTTCTCGGCCTGCGCCAGCGACGACACGATCGAGCGGGGGAACCAGCGGTCGAGCAGCAGGAACTCGGCGGCCTGGCGGTCGGCCTCGATGCCGCGATAGGCGCGGATGAACGACTCGTACGCTCCACAGGCGCGCAACGTCGTGGGCCAGGCGACCTGCGGCCCGGACGCCAGCGCCGCCGTCGACAGCAGGCGGGCGGTCATGTCGACCCGCTCGATGCTGCGGCCGAGCATGTAGAACTGCCAGCCCTCGTCGCGGGTCATGGTCGAGTCGGCGATGCCGGAGATCATGGCGGTGCGGTTGCGGACCCAGGCGAACATGTCGGGCGAACGCATCGCACGGGCGGTGGGGAGGCCGCGCCACGTCGTGTTGATCGCCGCCCAGATGTCGGTCGACAGCGTCTCGCGCGCCCGCCGTGCGCTCTCGCGGGCAGCGCCGATCGCAGCGGCGATCGACACGGGTGAGTCGGCGTTGTGGGCGAGCAGGTCGAGGATCATCCAGCGGTTGGGGTTGCCGACGTACTCCTCGACGCCCATGACCGAGAGCAGCTGCTCGCACGACGTGCGCTCGTCCATGCCGGGGTCCTCGATCAGGACCTGCATCTGCACGTCGAGGATGCGAGCGGTGTCATCGGCGCGCTCGAGGTAGCGGCCGATCCAGAACAGCGACTGCGCGATGCGGCTCAGCATCGCGAGACCTCGGCTCCGAGTGCCTGCTGTTGCTGCTGTTCTTGTTCTTGCACGTGGACGTCCGTGGTCCCGCCGTCGATCGCGGGTCCGGCGGACTGGGGCGTGCCGGCGACCCGGCTCGCGGCGGGTGCGCCCTCGCCCTCGTCCTCCGGGTCGGTCGGGCTGGCCAGGACCCACGTGTCCTTGGACCCGCCGCCGCGGCTCGAGTTCACGATCAGCTCACCCTCGGGGAGCGCGACGCGCGTCAGGCCACCCGGCAGCACGAACACGTCGTCGCCGTCGTGCACCGCGAACGGCCGCAGGTCGACGTGCCTCGGACGTACGCCGTCCTCCACGAGCGTCGGCACGGTCGACAGCGAGATCACCGGCTGCGCGATCCACGCGCGGGGATCGAGCAGGATCTTGCCGCGCAGCTCGTCGAGCTCCTCGCGGGAGGCGGCCGGGCCGATCACGATGCCCTTGCCACCCGACCCGTCGACGGGCTTGAGCACCAGCTCGTCGAGCCGGTCGAGCACCTCTTCGCGCTGCTCCGGCTCGCCCATGCGCCAGGTGTCGACGTTGCGCAGGATCGGCTCCTCCGACAGGTAGTAGCGGATGAGGTCCGGGACGTAGGTGTAGAGCAGCTTGTCGTCGGCCACGCCGTTGCCCACCGCATTGGCGATCGTCACGTGGCCGGCGCGGGCGGCGTTGATGATGCCGGGGACGCCGAGCGCAGAGTCTGCGCGGAACTGCATGGGGTCGAGGAAGTCGTCGTCGATGCGCCGATAGATCACGTCGACGGGCTCGAGACCGTTGGTCGTACGCATCATGACGCGGCCGGACCGGCACACGAGGTCGCGGCCCTCGACGAGCTCGACGCCCATCGTGCGGGCCAGCAGCGTGTGCTCGAAGTAGGCCGAGTTGTAGACGCCGGGCGTCAGCACGACGACGGTCGGATCGCTGACGCCGGCCGGCGCGGCCTTGCGCAGCGCGGCAAGGAGCTGCTGGGAGTACTGCGAGACCGGGCGGATGCGGTGGTCGGCGAACACCTCCGGCAGCGCGGCCGACAGGGCTCGACGATTGGTCATGACGTACGAGACGCCGGACGGCACGCGGACATTGTCCTCGAGCACACGGAAGTCACCGTTGCCGTCACGGATCAGGTCGACACCGGCGACGTGCACGCGTACGCCGTTGGCCGGCTCGAGCCCGGCGACGACGCGATGGAAGTGCGGCGAGGTCATGACGGTCGCGCGTGGCACGACGCCGTCGGCGAACAGCTCACCCGGGCCGTAGGCATCGGCGAGGAACGCCTCGAGCGCGAGCACCCGCTGGCGTACGCCACGCTCCACGTGCTCCCAGTCGGCCGCCTCGATCAGGCGCGGGACGATGTCGAGCGGGAACGGCCGCTCCTCACCCGCGACCCCGAACGTGACGCCCTGCTCGAGATAGGACGAGGCGAGCGAGTCGGCGCGCAGCCGAATCTCGTCGGCGCCCATCTTCTCGAAGGATTCGTGCACCTGCGCGTAGTTGGAGCGCACCTCGGCGTCCGCAAACATTTCATCGAACCCGACGACCGGGCCGTAGCCGTCGAAGAGCTCAGGGATGTCCACGCGTCCACCGTAGGACAGATTTGCTAACGGCGTGTTTCGGCGCCGGCCGCTCGCCCGGCCGGCGCCGTGCTAGTGCGCGGGACCCGCGGGCTGGTCCGCCTTGGCCGGCAGCAGCAACGAGAGCGCGATGACGACCGCTCCGAACACCGCGCCGGCGACGAACGCCCACTGCAGCCCTCCGACAAACGCCTCGTGTGCCGATGATCCGCCGGACGCGAGGCTCTTCGAGCGGTTCTCGAGGATGACGACCAGAGCCGCGGTGCCGACTGCGCCGGCAACCTGCTGCAGGGTGCCAAGGATCGAGCTGCCGTGCGAGTAGAGCTCAGGTGGCAGAGCACCCAGACCCAGCGTGAACACGGGGGTGAAGATCGACGCCAGGCTGATCATCAACAGGATGTGCAGGCCGAGGAGCAGCGCGTAGGGGGTGTCGACGTCGATGACACGGCTCATCGTGAACAACGCGACGACCATGAGGACGGAACCGGGGATCACCAGCGGCCGTGCGCCGACCTTGTCGTAGAGCGCTCCGACCCGCGGTCCGAGCAGTCCCATGGCCAGTCCACCCGGCATCACGAGCAGTCCGGTCTGGATCGCCGACAGTCCGCGCAGGTCCTGCAGGTAGAGCGGCAACAAGATCATGGAGCCGAGGAACGCCATGAACGCCGTCGACATCAGCACCAGGGTGACGGTGAACGTGCGGTGCTGGAACGCCCGCAGGTCGAGCAGCGGGCTGCCGACGCGCTGCAGCCGCAGCTGCCAGAACGTGAACAGTGCGACCAGCGCCGCTCCGGCGCCGATCAGCAGCGTCAGCTGGCCGGTGCTGCGGGCGCCGACCTCGCTGAGACCGTAGACCAGCGCGCCGAAGCCGAGCGCGGCGACGACGACGCTGAACCAGCTGACCGGTGCGCTGTTGGTCTCGCCGACGTTCTTGAGGTGGCGCAGGCTGAGCACCGAGACGATGACGGCGACGGGCAGCATGAAGGCGAAGATCAGTCTCCACGAGCCGAGGTTGAGGATGAGCCCGGAAACCGCCGGACCCATCGCAGGGGCGACCGAGATCGCCAGCATCATGTTGCCCATCACGCGGCCTCTGGCCTGCTCCGGCACGACCGTCATGACGGTGGTCATGAGCAGCGGCATCATCACCGCGGTGCCGGCGGCCTGGACCGCGCGCCCGACGAGCAGCAGCTCGAAGATCGGGGCGGTGCCGCAGATGATCGTGCCGATCCCGAACGTCGTCATCGCGATCGTGTACGCGGTCCGGGTGGTCACCCGCTGCAGGAACCATCCCGTGATCGGGATGACGGCCGCCATCGTCAGCATGAAGATCGACGAGATCCACTGCGCACTGCGCGCTGTCACGTCGAAGTCCGCCATGAGGCGTGGCATCGCGTTGATCATGATCGTCTCGTTGAGGATCACGACGAACGTCGCGGCAACCAGGAGCTTGATGACGAGCGGGGTCTTCTCCTCGTCGACGGCCTCGCCGGGAGTCGAGGTGAAGTCGGCCTCGAACTCCGTGAGCTCGGGCTCTGTCGACGCCTCGGGGGTGCCCTCGGTGTGCGCAGTCATGGCTGGTCCTTCGGTTCGGTGTGCTGGGGGCCGGTCGACCACCCTCATCTGTACGACGAACGGCTGGTCACCATTTCGACATGCGGGTCAGACAATTCTTGACCGACACGTGTACGCGCGTCCAAACACTGTGGTTCCGCACGTGCTCCGAAAAGGCGACACTAGTGGAGATTCGCCTTCCTTGGAGCATTTACGGGTGCCGACGGCTACGCTTTCGCTCAGAAAGGGGCCGGCCGATGGCGGATGCATACGTCCTGGTGCTCAACGCGAGCTACGAGCCCCTGCAGCGCGTCTCGATGCGGCACGCGATCAAGATGCTGGTGCGCGAGGTCGCGGTCATCGAGGAAGAGGCCGGTGGCTCGTTCGGGCCGTTCCCGGTGCCCAAGGTCCTGCGCCTCGTCCGCTACGTCGTCACGCGGTGGATGCATCGGCGATCCAACCTGTGCACCAAGAGCGCCATCAAGGCGCGCGACAAGATGTGCGCCTATTGCGGTGGCCGCGCTGAGACGGTCGACCACATCGTGCCGCGCAGCCGCGGCGGGACGCTGACGTGGGACAACGCGGTCGCCGCGTGCGTGCGCTGCAACCACCGCAAGGCCGACCGCACCCCGGCCGAGGCTGGCATGACCCTGCTGGTCACCCCGAAGCAACCGCAATTCCTCGTTGCCTAGAGCCCCACGGATTCGTAGATGTCGTCGAGGGCGTCGAGGTACGCGCCTTGGTCGGCGCCGACCTTCTTCTCGACCTCCTTGGCCTTGGCCTGCACCTCGGCGGCGACCTGCTCGTAGCGGGCGTTCCACTTCTCCGCCTCGATCTGCCAGTAGCCGCACGTGTAGAAGTCGGCCTGCGGCCAGCCCAGCTCACGACGCAGATGGCGGCGCACGGCGCGGCTCGACCGGGCCTCGCCGGCGAGCCAGACGTAGCGATCGTCGGCCGGCAGGTCGCGCGTCGTCACCGCGTCAGCAAGGGCGGCGCAGATGTCGGTGTCCTGGTCGACGACCTGCCAGGTGACGTCGACGTTGGCGGGACTCGGCAGCGGGATCTCGTCGCCGGCATCGGTCAGCACGATGACGACCTCGGCCCTCTGGTCCGGCTGGAGGCCACGCAGGATCCGCGCGACCGCAGGCACCCCGGTGATGTCGGCGACCAGCAGCTGCCAGCCCACCCCGGCCGGAGCGGCGTACAGCCCGTGCGGCTCGATCAGCCCGACCCGGTCGCCGGGTCGGCACGTGCGCGCCCAGTCGGCACCGACCCCCTCCTCGTGCAGGGCGATGTCGAGGTCGATGTGGGTATCGCCGTCGACGACCCGATGGTCCGAGACCGTGTAGACCCGCGACTCCGGCTCGACGCCACCCTCGGGCAGCGTGATGTTCCAGTCCTCGTCGATCTCCGGGATCGCCAGCTCGGCACCCGCCGGCGGGATCAGCACGCGCACGTACTCGTCAGGCACACCGGTCGACACGAAGCCCTCGACGGCGAGGGTCACGGTGACCAGGTGGGCGGAGAGCCGGCGGCGGCCCAGCACCGTGGCGGCGTACGTCTGCACTGTCAGGTTCCCCTCGTTCGACACAAACTTAGGACAGCCTAACTTACTGCCGGTTGGTAGCGTGGCCGGGTGACGTCAGCTCCCCGCCCAGGGCCCCTCAGTGTCCGGCCCATCAGCTCCTCGGAGCACCTCGACTACATCCGGAGCCGGGCGTCGGTGAGCTTCCTGCAGACCCCCGCGTGGGCGACGGTCAAGAACGAGTGGCGGGGTGAGTCGATCGGCTGGTTTGACGGCAGCACGCTGGTCGGCGCAGCGCTCGTGCTCCACCGGCAGCTCCCGCGGGTCAAGCGCTACCTCGCCTACCTGCCCGAGGGTCCCGACATCGACTGGACCGATCCGGACCTCGGCCGCTGGCTGACCCCGCTGGCCGCGCACCTCAAGCAGCAGCGGGCGTTCGGCATCCGCATGGGTCCGCCGGTCGTCACGCGACGGTGGCACGCCGCGACGATCAAGCAGGCCATCGCCGATCCCGTCCTGACGACGCTGTCGGACGTACCCGCCGACGTACGCGACGACGCCGCCCTCGCGGTGGCCACGGCGCTGAACGGGCTCGGCTGGAAGGAGATCCCGACCGAGAACGGGTTCTCCGCCGGTCAGCCGAAGTTCAATTTCCAGATCCCACTGACCGATCGTTCGGAGGCCGACCTCCTCGCCGGCATGAACCAGCAGTGGCGGCGCAACATCAAGAAGGCGACCAAGGCCGGGGTCGAGGTCGTACGCGGTGCGCGTGGCGACCTGGCGGAGTTCCACCAGGTGTACGCCGAGACCGCCGAGCGCGATCACTTCACGCCGCGACCCCTGTCGTACTTCGAGCGGATGTGGGATGCGCTGACCGCCGAGGAGCCCGACCGGCTCGTGCTCTACCTCGCGCGCCACGAGGGTGACCTCGTCGCGGCGACCACGATGGTGCGCGTCGGGCAGCATGCCTGGTACTCCTACGGCGCCTCGACCACGGCCAAGCGCGACGTCCGCGGCTCCAACGCGATCCAGTGGCAGATGATGCGCGACGCGATGGCTGCCGGCGCGACGGCGTACGACATGCGGGGCATCACCGAGACGCTCGACCCCGACGACCCGCACGTCGGCCTGATCCAGTTCAAGGTCGGCACCGGTGGCGAGGCCGTCGAGTACCTCGGCGAGTGGGACCTGCCGCTCAACCGTGCCCTGCACCTCGGCTTCACCCAATACATGAAGAGGCGATGACGTGACCTTCGAGCTGGACATCGATGCCGAGCGCTGGCGCCGCGGTCTGCGGGCCGTCGTCGAGAGCACGCCCGGCATCGTCCCGGTCATCAAGGGCAATGGCTACGGCCTCGGCCGTGACCTGCTGGCCACCGAGGCCAAGGAGCTCGGGCTCGACGTCATCGCGGTCGGCACGTACGCCGAGGTACCCGCTGCGCTGGCCGCCTTCGGCGGCGACGTCATGGTGCTCACCCCGTGGCGGCCGTTCTTCACCGACGTGATCCACGACGAGCGGATCATCCACACGGTCGGCCGTGTCGAGGACATCGCCGCGCTGGCCGCCGGGCCCGATCCGACGGCGCGCGTGCTCCTCGAGGGCGAGACGTCGATGGCGCGGCACGGCCTCGACCGCCACGAGCTCGCGGCCGCCGTGGCCGCCCTCGGCGACCTGCGGGTCGAGGGCTTCGCGATCCACCTGCCGATGGCCGGCACCAACCTGCGCGAGGCCGAGAACTGGGCCGCCGCGCTCGAGACCTCCCAGGTCGAGACGACGACGTTCTACGCCTCGCACCTGACGTCGGCCGAGCTGACGATCCTGCGGGAGCGCCGGCCGCAGCTCGACATCCGGCCCCGCATCGGCACCGGGCTGTGGCTCGGCGACCTCGGCGCCCTGCACGTACGCGCGACCGTCCTCGACACGCACCTGGTGGCGCGCGGCGAACGGGTTGGCTACCGTCAGCGGCCCATGCCTCGCGACGGATCGCTGCTGATCATCTCCGGCGGCACCAGCAACGGCATCGGGCTCGAGGCGCCCAAGGCCTCGGCCGGCGTCGTGCAGCGCGGCAAGTCCCTCGCCAAGGGCGGGCTCGAAGCGGCCGGCTTCTCGCTGTCGCCGTTCACGATCGACGGCAAGCAGCGCTGGTTCGCCGAGCCTCCGCACATGCAGGCGAGCATGGTCTTCCTGCCCGCCTCGGCGACCGCACCTCAGGTCGGCGACCGCGTCGACGTGGCGGTGCGGTTCACCACCGCCACGTTCGACGCCATCAACCTTGCCTGAGGCAAGCGAGCGCTGCGAGCGGCCCGAAGGCAGGTTGAGCGATCACGCCGAAGGCGACAGGTGACGAAACCGCCTAACCTTCCTCCAGCTCGTCGTCCTCGGGCCGGCGCAGGCCGAGGAGTCCGGCCAGCGGCAACAGGAACACCCAGCCATTGTTCTGCGGCAACGTGCACCGGGGATCGTCGAAGATGTTCCAGCTGCCGCCGGCCGCCTCGCACGCCGCCTTGTTCTGCTGCGGATCTGTCGGCTCGGGCGTCACACAGGTGTTGGTCTTGGGATCCAGCACCTGCGGCGGGTCGCACGTCACCGGAGTCACCGGCTCACAGCCCAGGTTGCCGTCGGGCTGTTCGTTGGGCCCACACCGCTCCTGCGTGGGAGTCGGCTTCGGCTTGGCGACGCACTCGGTCTTGTTGGAGTTGAGCTGCTCGTCGCTGCTGCACTTGGGCGGCGGCTTCTTGTAGGTCGTGCCCTTGGTCGACTTGATGTTGGCCGCCTTGGGGAACGTCCCGCAGTCCGTGCCCTCCAGCGCCGAGTTCATGTAGGCCTGGAAGGTCTTCGCCGGGATCTGACCACCGAAGAACGGGATCATGTAGCCCTCGAGGTCACCGTTGCCGAGTTGGCCCCGGTTGTACATCACGGCCGTGGCGAGTTTGGGCGTGTAGCCGGCGAACCACGACGACGACACGTGCTGGTTGTTGGTGGGCCCGGCGGTCGCGGTGCCGGTCTTGCCGGCGGTCGGGCAGATCGTCTTGGCGTTCGATCCGGTGCCGGCGGGTCCGGAGTTGACGACCTTCTGCATCGCCGAGATGGTGTCGGCGGCGACGTCCTTGGGGATCGTCTGCTCGGTCTTGACCTTGTGCTTGTACTCAGTCTTGCCGTGGACGTCCTTGACCGACTCGATGACGTACCACTCGGCGCGCTTGCCCTGGGCCGCGATCGTCGCGTAGGCGTTGGCCATGTCGACGGGCGCGACCGGCTCGATGCCGAGCGGCGTGACGAGCGGTGGCCCGTCCTGCCTCAACCGGTCGAGCGGTCCCGACGGGATGCCGGCCTGCGCGGCCGCCTGCAAGGTCTTCTCCGGCCCGTCCGTCATCTGGTCCATGAGGTCGACGAACGCGGTGTTGATCGACTTCTGCGTCGCGAACGACAGCGGCACGTTGCCGAACGACTCACCGCCACTGTCGCCCTGGTTCTCGGTGACGGCCTTGCCGTTGATGATGAGCGGAGACTCGCCATTGAGCTTGGTCTTGAGGCTGTAGCCGTTCTCCAGCGCTGCGATCACCGCGAACGCCTTGAACGTCGAGCCCGGCTGGGTCCTCTCGGTCGCCCAGTTGAACTGGTTCTTGAGGTAGTCACGCCCGGCATACATCGCCTGCACCGCACCCGTGCCGGGCTTGATCGAGACCAGGGACTGGTGCAGCTGCTTGTGGCCGGAGGGGCGATATGCCTTGATGGCCGCGATCGCGTCCTTCTGCTTGCGGTAGTTGAACGTCGTGGTGATCCGCAGACCGGCGCCGTCGACCTCCTGCGGCGTGAACTCCAGATCGTCCATCTTCTCCTTGACGAGCTGGAGGAGATAGCCCTTGGAGCCGCTGAACCGGTTGACCTCACGCTTGGGGGCGAACTTCGGCAGGTGGTCGCTGAACTTCGAGGCCTGCTCCTGCGTGATCGCGCCGTCCTTGACCATGCCGGCGAGCACGTAGTTGAAGCGCGGCTGGATGCGATCCTTGGCACCCTCGGCGTAGGGGTCGTAGTAGGTCGGGCTGTTGATGATCGTCGCGAGGAACGCCGACTGTGCGTAGTTGAGCTGAGACGCGGGCTTGTCGAAGTAGGTCCTCGAGGCCACCTCGACGCCATAGGCGCCGTTGCCGAAGTAGATCGTGTTGAGATAGCCCTCGAGGATCTGCTTCTTGCTCAGCTGGTTGTGGATCTTGATCGAGAGGATCGCTTCCTTGACCTTGCGCTTGTAGGACTGCTCCTGCGTCAGGTAGAGGATCTTGACGTACTGCTGCGTGATCGTCGAGCCGCCGCCCTGGATCTGACCGCTGGTCGCGTTGTTGCGCGCGGCGCGGATGATGCCCTTGATGTCGATGCCGCGGTTCGTGTAGAACGTCCGGTCCTCCGCGGCGATCGCGGCGGCCTGCATCGAGGCCGGGATGTCGTCGATCCCGATGCTCTCGCGGTCCTGCGTCGCGAACGTGCCGAGCACGTGCTTGCCGTCGGAGTAGTAGACCTTGGTCGTCTGGGTCTGGAACGCCGCGTTCTCGCTGGGGATGCTGATGCTGCGGTAGAGGATGAAGAACGTCGCCGCGAGGAACACCACACCCAGCACGCCCAGCAGAGAGACCCAGCGGATCGTCTTGAGCCACCACGGGCCGCGACCACCGATCTTGCGGGTGAAGGCCTTGAGCCTTCCGCCGCCCGCGTCAGGGCTCGCTACTTTCTTTCGCTGTGCTGGCAAGGGTCCGTCTACCTCCATGGGGATCCCGGAATCGGATCCGTCAACGACCAAGTGTGCCGAACCTACCTGAGGAATGGTTAATCGACGGGGGTCCGCGTGGGCTGGGTCACCTGAACCGGGGTGTTGCCGATACACCGATTGGATGTATCGTTCCGATATACAAACAAATGACGGACTTTGTCAGGACGGGTAGATGACACGACGCGGCGCGGCACTCGAGGTGGCGGTCCTTGGACTGCTCCACGATGCCCCGATGCACGGCTACGAGCTGCGCAAGCAGGTCAACGCCCTGCTCGGCTGGGGTCGCATCCTGTCCTACGGCACGCTCTATCCCGCACTGAAGGCACTCGGCAAGGACGGCTACATCGTGGCCGACGAAGCCGTCACGCCCGAGGCGCGGGGCCGGCGGGCCAAGATCGTCTACAAGCTCACGGCCGAGGGCAAGGAACACTTCGCCCAGGCACTCGAGGACTCCGGTCCGTCGACGTGGGACGACGAGACGTTCGGCGTACGGTTCGCGTTCTTCGCGCGCACCGATGCCGCCTCGAGGGTTCGCATCCTCGAGGGACGACGAAGCCGACTGGAGGAACGACTCGACAACGTCCGCAAGGCAGGACAGCGGAAACGGGATCGGGTCGACGCCTACACGTTGGAGCTGCAGCGGCACGGCCTGGAGTCGGTCGAGCGCGAGGTCACCTGGTTGACCGAGCTCATCGACCGCGAACGCTCCGGCGGCTATCCCGACGCAGACAGCACGACCAGCACAGACCTCAACACGACCGAGAAGTGAACACATCAATGAAGGAGAACCCATGGGTTCGGTACGCGTAGCAATTGTGGGTGTGGGCAACTGCGCCACGTCCCTGATCCAGGGCGTCGAGTACTACAAGGACGCTGACCCCGCCGGCAACGTCCCCGGGCTCATGCACGTCGAGTTCGGTGAGTACCACGTCAAGGACATCGAGTTCGTCGCCGCGTTCGACGTCGACGCCAAGAAGGTCGGCTTCGACCTCTCCGAGGCGACGCAGGCCAGCGAGAACAACACGATCAAGATCGCCGACGTTGCGCCCACCGGCGTCATCGTCCAGAAGGGCAACACGCTCGACGGTCTCGGCAAGTACTACCGCGAGACGATCGAGGAGTCGGACGCCCCGGCGGTCGACATCGTCCAGGTCCTCAAGGACACCCAGGCCGACGTCCTCGTCTCCTACCTCCCGGTGGGCTCCGAAGAGGCCGACAAGTTCTACGCCCAGTGCGCGATCGACGCCAACGTCGCGTTCGTCAACGCGCTGCCCGTGTTCATCGCCTCTGACCCCGAGTGGGCCAAGAAGTTCGAGGACGCCGGCGTCCCGATCATCGGTGACGACATCAAGAGCCAGGTCGGCGCGACCATCACGCACCGCGTCATGGCCAAGCTGTTCCAGGATCGCGGCGTCGTCCTCGACCGGACGTACCAGCTCAACGTCGGCGGCAACATGGACTTCAAGAACATGCTCGAGCGTGATCGCCTGGAGTCCAAGAAGATCTCCAAGACGCAGGCCGTGACGTCGAACCTCGACCACGACCTCGGCGCCAAGAACGTCCACATCGGCCCGAGCGACTACGTCCAGTGGCTCGACGACCGCAAGTGGGCCTACGTCCGCCTCGAGGGTCGCGCCTTCGGTGACGTCCCCCTCAACCTCGAGTACAAGCTCGAGGTCTGGGACTCGCCCAACTCGGCCGGCATCATCATCGACGCCATCCGTGCGGCGAAGATCGCCAAGGACCGTGGCATCGGCGGCGCCCTGCTGTCGGCCTCGTCCTACCTGATGAAGTCGCCCCCGGAGCAGCGTCCCGACGACCTCGGTCGCGAGATGCTCGAGAAGTACATCCGTGGTGAAGTCGAGCGCTGACGATTCTTGAGCTTGTCGAAAGGATCCTTTCGACAAGCTCAAGGAACGACTGGGGCCGGTCCCGTTGGGGCCGGCCCTTCGTCATGCCCGGAGCAACCGGGTGACTGTGTCGCGCATGATGGCGCGGGCGTCTGCGACGTCGCGACCGAGATCATCGCGAGCGAACGACCACGTCATGCCACTTGTCGCTGCCATGAGGCCCAGGCACAGTGCCCCGTCTGCACCACCCTCGACAGCCAGCTCGGCGCCAAAGGTATCGAGGAGGTCTCGACGAAGGCGATCGATCAACTCCCGCCGCGCCGCGGCCAGCGCCGACGAGAACGGCTCGCCCAGAACCGCTGACCGAGCCGCCGGTGCGAGGTGCTCGAGCCGGACTGCGCGCTGCTGGCAGAACGCGTCGATCCGTTCGCTCAGCGGCACGTCGGGGTCGATCGGCTGGCGCAGCGCGGCATCGGCGTCGAGCCAATAGGCCGTCGTCGCCTCGAGCAACGTCTCGAGATCCTTGAAGTTGAGCCAGAGCGTACGCAGGGAGACCCCGGCTCGTTCGGCGATGACCTTGGCGGTCGGCTTCAGCACGCCCTCGCGCAGGAGTCCGGCGTGCGCCTCGACGATCGCGTCACGCGTACGCTCTCCGCGTGCGATCCGCCCGTCGGTGTGACGCTCGGTCATCAGCTTCGGGCGTTCCAGAACGCCTTGAGGGCCTCGGTCGCGTCGGCCTCGCTCAGCGGTCCGCGATCCATGCGCAGGTCGAGCAGGAACCGGTAGGCCTCTCCGACCTCCGGTCCCGGAGGGATGTCGAGGATCTTCATGATCTGCGCGCCGTCGAGGTCGGGGCGGATCGAGCTGAGCTCCTCCTGCTCCGCCAGCACCGCGATCCGCTGCTCCAATTCGTCGTACGTCCGCTGGAGGCGCAGCGCCTTCTTCTGGTTGCGCGTCGTGGAGTCCGCGCGGGTCAGGATGTGCAGGCGCTCGAGCTGGTCGCCGGCGTCGCGGACGTAACGGCGTACGGCCGAGTCGGTCCACTCGCCCGAGCCGTAGCCGTGGAACCGCAGGTGCAGCTCGACAAGCGTCGCGACCTGATCCGTGACGTCGTTGCTGTAGCGCAGTGCCCGCATGCGCTTGCGGGCGAGCTTGGCGCCGACGACGTCGTGGTGGTGGAACGTCACGGTGCCGCCCGCGGCGAAGCGGCGGGTCTTGGGCTTGCCGATGTCGTGCAGCAGCGCGGCAAGGCGGATCACGAGGTCGGGCTGCTCCTCGAGGCGGCCCTCGAGCGCGATGGCCTGCTCCAGCACGGTCAGCGAGTGCTCGTAGACGTCCTTGTGGCGGTGGTGCTCGTCGCGCTCGAGGATCAGCGCCGGCAGCTCGGGCAGCATCTGCGCGGCCAACCCGGTCTTGACGAGCAGCCGCAGGCCGGCGACGGGGTGAGCGCCGAGGAGGAGCTTGTTGAGCTCGTCGCGGATGCGCTCGGCCGACACGATCTCGAGGCGCGACGCCATCTCGGTCATCGCCGCCACGACCTCCGGCGCCGCCGTGAATCCGAGCTGCGACACGAAACGGGCGGCCCGCATCATGCGCAGCGGGTCGTCGCTGAACGACTGCTCCGGCGTGACGGGGGTGCGGAGCAGCTCGTCGTCGAGATCGCGCTGGCCGCCGAACAGGTCGACGAACTCCGCCGACGGCAGCCGGATCGCCATGGCGTTGACCGCGAAGTCGCGCCGCGAGAGGTCGCCGTCGAGCGTGTCGCCGAACTGCACCTCGGGCTTGCGGGACGCGATGTCGTACGCATCGCTGCGATACGTCGTGATCTCCAGGTCGTGGCCGCCCTTGCGCAGCCCGATCGTGCCGAACTCGCGCCCGACGTCCCACATCGCGTCGGCCCACGATCCGACGATGCGTTCGATGTCGTCGGGGCGGGCCGAGGTGGTGAAGTCCCAGTCGGTGCCGGGCCGGCCCAGCACCGCGTCGCGCACGGGGCCGCCGACGATCGCGAGCTCGTGACCAGCCGCCTCGAACAGCGCGCCGACCTCGGCCAGGAACGGATTGGCGTCGAGGATGCCGTCGATCCTGGCCCGGCGTTCGGGGGTCAGCGTGGACGTGGGCACGAGGACATACTCTATCGGCCTGCGATCTGGTGCTTGAGCCTGTCGAAGGACATGCTTTCGACGGGCCGGGGCAGTGCAGCCCGTACGTCTAGCATGTTCGGGTGAGCAGCCCCCGTCGTCGCGTCCTCGTCGCGCTGCTCGCGACGATTCTCGCGACGCTCACGGTTCCGGGCCTGCCCGCGCACGCCGCCGACAAGAACCCCCAGCTCTCGGTCAGCATCCAGTCCCTCAGCCCCAGCCGGCTCGGACCCGGATCGACCGTCACGATGACGGGCACCGTGACCAACCACAACGGGCACGCATGGACCAACGTGCAGGCCTATCTCGTCATCCCCGCCGTGCCGTTCACCACCAGGTCGCAGGTCGAGGACGCGATCGACAACGGTGACGCCTACACGGGCGTACGCGTCGTGGACGCCGGTACGTTCGACGATCTCGGTGACCTCGCGCCCAAGCAGACCCGGCGGTTCTCGGTCAAGGTGCCGTACGACCAGCTGCACATCAGCGGCGCCGAGGGGGTCTACCCCGTCGGCGTGCAGATCCTCGGCACCGACACCGGCGGCGAGCGCAGCAACGACGCGATCGCGCGGGCCACGACGTTCCTGCCGCTCGTGTCCGGCGGCCATCAACGCGTCGCCGCCTCGGTCGTCTGGCCGTTCCTCATGCCCAACCGCCGCGGCTACAACGGCGACTACGTCGACACGACCGGCCTGCTCCGCGACGTGTCGGCCGGCGGGCAGCTGCGCAACCTGCTCGACCTGGCGTCCAGCACCAGCGACAAGGCGTCGACAGCCCTGATCGACCCGGCCCTGCTCGTCGGGGTCGACGACCTGATCCGCGGACACCGGGTGCCCGAGGGGGTCAAGCTGACGCCGGAGCAGAAGGCCGAGGCGCAACGCTTCCTCGACGACCTGCTGGCGTTTGCTCGACGACAAGGCTCGTGGGTGCTCGGCTTCGACCGCCCCGACGTCCTCGCCCTGTCGAACAACCCCGACCTCGAGACGCCGCTCAAGACGGCGATCGACCGGGCGACCGACGCGGCCCTCACGAAGTTCCAGCTGTACGGCCGCGAGGTGTCGTGGCCGAGCATGCACGGCGTCACCTCGAGCCTGCTCCGCGACCTGCGCGGCTCCGGCGACAGTCCGGTGATCGTCACGTCCGACGCGCTGCCGAGCTGGGACCGGCGTCTGGGCTCGGTCGTCCAGTACGTGACGCCCAACGGCCCCATGCCCCTGCTCGTCACCGACGTCCTCGACGCAGGCGTGCCCGGCCAGGACTCTGTCGTGACGCTCCGCCAGCGCATCTTGAGCGAGGCGGCACTGGCGACGCTGCAGCGCGAGATCGACCCCAAGTCGCGCGCCGACGCCATCACGATGGTCGATCCGCGGTGGAACCCGGGACCGCAGTGGGCCGCCGGCCGGCTCTCCGCGGCCTTCGAAGCGCCGTTCACCTCGCCGACCAGCCTCGAGTCGATGCTGACCCGGCCGTTGACGAGCTACAGCGGCAAGGTCGCCGCCGCGACCGATCGGCCACTCAGCCGGGCCCAGCTCAAGGCGGCCGCGCGCATCGTGGCCAGTGGCAGCGCCCTCAGCTCGGTCATCCCGCAGAGCGACGAGGTCGACGACGCGTTGGCCCAGGACGTCGCCAGCGTCCTCGGCATCCGCTGGCGCGAGAGTCCCGGCACCGGCACTGCGATCGCCAAGAAGCTCGCCGGCGAGGCCGGAGCCGAGCTCCGCAAGATCACGATCAAGGCGCCATCGTCTGTCACGCTGTCCAGCTCCAAGGGCGGCTTCCCCATCACGATCCGCAACGACACGGGCGAGGCGATCCGGGTCGGGGTCACGTTCGACTCCAGCAACCCGGCGCTGACCGTCCCCGACGTCAAGCCCATCGACATCGGCGCCGGCGAGCGGCACACGCTCACGGTCGACATCGACCTCGGCCGCCAGAACGCCACCTCGCTCACAGCGCACCTGAAGTCGACCGACGGCAAGACGATCGGCCAGCCGGCGGACCCCTTCAACGTCCGGTCCAGCAAGATCGGCGTCGTGCTGTGGGTCGCCATGGGCCTCGCCGCGCTGCTGGTGCTCGCCGCGCTCGTACGCCGCTTCAGCCGGCGTCGCAGGCGCACCCGCGTCGCGTCCGAGCGGCCGGCGGACGACGATGACTGACCAGACGATCGCCAGGGCCAGCGCCTGGATGGCGCTCGGCACGGTCGTCTCGCGGGTCACCGGGTTGCTCCGGGCCGTGCTCCTCGCCGCGGCGATCGGCACGCAGGCCAACGCCGACCTCTTCGACATCGCCAACACGATCCCCAACTCGCTCTACATCCTGCTCGCCGGCGGCGTGTTCAACGTCGTGCTGGTGCCCCAGCTCGTGCGCGCGATGAAGACCGACGAGGACGGCGGCAACGCGTACGCCAACCGGGTCATCACGCTCGGTCTCCTCGTGCTCGGCATCGGCACGGTCGTCCTCATCGCGCTGGTGCCCTACCTGCTGCACGTGGTCTACGACTCGAGCCTGTTCGCGCCCGGCTTCGGTCCTCAGCGCGAGTCCGCTCGTCTCCTGATGCTGTTGTGCCTGCCGCAGGTGTTCTTCTACGGCGCGTTCGTGCTCACGGGCCAGGTGCTCAACGCCCGCGGCCGGTTCGGCCCCATGATGTGGGCGCCGATCGTCAACAACGTCGTCGCGTGCACCGTGATCGTCACGTACGTCTTCGTGTTCGGCGCCAGCAGCGGTGTCGACGGCTTCTCGACCTCCGAGTCACTGCTGCTCGGACTCGGCTCCACCGCCGCGATCGCCCTCCAGGCGCTCGTGCTGGTGCCCTATCTGCGCAGGGCCGGGTTCCACTTCCGCCCGAGGTTCGACTTCCGCGGCGTCGGCCTCGGCAAGACCCTCAAGCTCGGTGCCTGGACGCTCGCGTTCATCATCGCCAACCAGATCGCGTTCATCACGGTCAACAAGATCGCGACCAAGGGCACGCTCGAGGGCGCCGCCGAGGGCAAGGGTGCCGCCGGCTCCACGGTCTACGGCCTCGGCTTCCTCATCAGCCAGTTCCCGCACGGGGTCATCACGGTGTCGCTCGCCACGGCGGTCATCCCCACGCTCGCCGCCCTGGCCACCGACCGGCACTATCGTCGGTTCCGCATCGAGCTCGGCCGGACCGTCCGTATCGCGTTGTCGATCGTCGCGCCCGTTGCCGTGGCGCTGCTCTGCCTGGGCCAGCCCGCCACGGCCGTGGCCGGCGGCATCGGCTCGCTCGGTGGCCAGACGATCCCGATCGGGCACACGATCCAGGCGTTCTCACTCGCGATGGTCACCTTCACGATCCACTACCTGATGCTGCGCGGCTTCTATGCCAACGAGGACAACCGCACGCCGTTCTTCATCCAGGTCGTGATCGCGACGGTCAACATCGGTCTCGCCTACAAGCTGGCGATCAGCGTCGAGCCCGACCGGGTCGCGATGATGCTCGCGCTGTCGTACGGCATCGCGTACCTCGTCGGCTCGATCCTCTCCGCGTCCCTGCTGGCGTTCGCCGTCGGCAACGTGTTCGACTGGGAGATGCTCGTCTTCCTCGTACGCCTGATCGCGGCGTGCGCCCTCGCTGCGTTCGTCACGATGGGCTTCGCGCACGGGCTCGACACTGCCGGCATCGAGCCGGCGCGCGCGGTGGGTGGTGCGATCACGACGGTCGTCGCCGGGTTCGCCGGTGTCGTCACCTACGTGACCGCGGCCCGCGTGCTCGGCATGGACCAGTTGACGTACGTCGTCGACACCCTGCGCCGCCGAGGCTGATTCGCCTGTCTCGGCTCGCCTCGCGGACTAGCATGGAAATCAGTCCGAGAAAGGGTGTTGATGAGCGAGAGGCGGCTGCTGGCCTCCGGTGATGTGCTCGCACACCGCTACGAACTCCAGGACCTCGTCAACGAGAAGCTCGGGTCCACCACGTGGCGCGCGCACGACCAGGTGCTCAACCGCAACGTCGGCATCGAGATGCTGTCGAGCGCCGATCCCCGCGCCGACCACTTCCTGCAGGCCGCCCGCGAGTCGACCTCGGTCACCGACCCTCGCTTCCTCCGCGTGCTCGACCTGATCCAGGAGGAGCAGCACCACCACCTGGTGGTGCGCGAGTGGGCCCGCGCGTTCCCGCTCGATCAGCTCCTCGCCCAGTCGCCGCTGCCCAATCGGCGCGCCGCCACGGTGGTCGCCGAGGTGGCCGAGGCCCTGGCCAACGCCCACGAGCACGGCGTTTATCACCGGCGCCTCACGCCGCACCAGGTGCTGCTCAAGCAGTCCGGGGCCGTGCGCATCGTCGGCCTCGGAGTCACCACGGCGCTGTCGCCCGTCGGCCGGCAGGACTCCCTCGAGGACCTGCAGGGCTACGAGCAGCTCGACGTCCAGGCACTCGGCAAGCTGCTGTACGCCTGCCTGACGAGCCGCTGGCCCGGCGCCCATGTCGACGGCCTCAACGCGGCACCGACCGAGCATGGCCGGCTGCTCCGCCCGCGTCAGGTGCGCGCCGGGGTCTCCCGCGACGTCGACACGACCTGCGACCGCATCCTCGGCACGCCACCGCGCAACCACGCGACGCCGTTGCGCAAGGCCGCCGACATCGCCCGTACGCTCCGGCTGTCGGGCGAGGACGACGACCTGCACGACGACCAGCCCAGCCTCGCCAGCATGTCGTCGCCTGATCTCCTGCGCCTCGACCCCGTGATCGTCCCCGGTGGACCACCTCCGGGCCTGGAGCCGCCCCGTCGCCGCCCCAAGGCGTACGAGCCCGCGCCTCCGACGACGCTCGAGCGCGGCAAGGAGCGGGCCAAGCGGGCCGCCAAGGGAGATCGTGGTCTGGTGCTGCTCGGCGTCGTCGGCGCCCTCGTCATTGTGACGGTCCTGGCGTTCCTCGTCGGCCGGTCCTCCAACAACGGCAAGGCCGATCCGATCGAGCGCGACAGCCCGCTGCGCGTCCTGCCGATCCAGCGGGCCGGCGACTTCGACCCTCAAGGCGAGGACGGCAGCGAGAACCCGGAGGAGGCTCGTCTCGCGATCGACGACAAGCTCTCGACGGGGTGGCACACCTCGCGCTACTTCGGCTCGGCCGACCTTGGCGGCCTCAAGGACGGCGTCGGTGTCGTGCTCGACCTCGGTGGTCCGCGCGAGGTCGACTCACTGCGCCTCCAGCTCGAGGGGCAGCCGACGAGCTTCTCGATCTTCGCCTCCTTGCCCAACACGACCAAGGTCCCGTCGTCGCTTCGCGGCCTACGCCGCGTCGCTGCGGTCAACGACGCCGGCACGGACGCGAGTGTGTCGTTGGAGTCCGGCATCCTGACGCGCTACGTCGTCGTGTGGCTGCGATCACTCCCCGAGGTCGGCGACGGAGAGTTCCGCGGCGAGATCCGCGAGGTCGTCATCCGCGGCCGCTCCTGACGCGCCGGGACGGAGTCGATCGCGGGAATGCGCAACACCTAGTATTCGTTGATACCCGTACCACGATCAGAAGGCTTTTCATGAGCGACTCAGTCCGCAATCTCATCATCATCGGTTCGGGCCCCTCCGGCTACACCGCGGCTGTCTATGCCGCCCGTGCCAACCTCGAGCCCTTGGTCTTCGAGGGCTCGGTCACGGCCGGCGGCGCGTTGATGAACACGACCGACGTCGAGAACTTCCCGGGCTTCCCCGACGGCATCATGGGCCCCGAGCTGATGGACAAGCTGCGCGCCCAGGCCGAGCGGTTCGGCGCCGAGCTCATCACCGACGACGTCACCTCGGTCGACCTGACCGGCGACATCAAGACCGTCTCGCTGGCCGACGGTACGACCTACAGCGCCCACGCCGTCGTGCTGGCGATGGGCTCGGGCTACCGCAAGCTCGAGGTCGAGGGCGAGGACCGGCTGTCGGGTCACGGCGTCTCCTGGTGCGCGACGTGCGACGGCTTCTTCTTCCGCGAGCAGAACATCGTCGTGGTCGGCGGCGGCGACTCCGCACTCGAGGAGGCCACGTTCCTGACGCGCTTCGCGTCCAAGGTGACGATGGTCCACCGTCGCGACCAGCTGCGTGGCTCCAAGATCATGCAGGATCGCGCGTTCGCCAACGACAAGATCGCGTTCGAGTGGAACGCCGAGGTTGCCGAGCTGCACGGTGAGGACAAGCTCGACGGCATCACGCTGCGCGACACCGTCACCGGCGAGCTGCGTCGCATCGACGCCACCGGCCTGTTCATCGCGATCGGTCACGACCCCCGCTCGGAGCTGCTCAAGGGCCAGGTCGAGCTCGACGACGAGGGCTACGTCCTCGTGAAGGACGGCAGCACCGCGACCAACCTGCCCGGTGTTTTCGCGGCCGGCGACCTGGTCGACCACACCTACCGCCAGGCGATCACCGCGGCCGGCACCGGCTGCGCCGCATCACTCGACGCCGAGCGCTACCTCGCCGATCTCGAGCACGCCGGCGCACCCGCCCCGGCTGCTGCCCTGGTGGAATAACCACCGCCCCCCGACGTTGAACACACCACAGACCTGAAGGAGAAACCCATGGCAGACATCACCGCCGTCACCGACGCCGACTTCGACGAGAAGGTGCTCAAGGCCGACGGCCCCGTGCTCGTCGACTTCTGGGCCAGCTGGTGTGGCCCGTGCCGCCAGCTCGCGCCGATCCTCGAGGAGATCGCCAAGGAGAAGGGCGAGAAGCTCACGATCGTCAAGATGGACGCCGACGCCAACCCCGTCACCCCGGCCCAGTATCGGGTCACCGGTCTCCCGACCATGAACCTCTACTACAAGGGCGAGGTCGTCCGGTCCATCGTGGGCGTACGTCCCAAGAGCGCGATCTTGAGCGAGCTCGAGGAGCACGCGAGCTAATCAGCGACTGCTCCAGACAGAAGCCCCGGTGAGACGATCACCGGGGCTTCTTATTGCCTTATTGATTTGTCGACTTGTTGCTTTAGCTCTTCTTTGGATCCATCAGATCGACGATCCGCTCGAGGTCCTCGAGCGTCGCGAACTCGACCGTGACCTTGCCCTTCGACCGACCGAGGTCGACCTTGACCCTCGTGTCGTAGCGCTCCGACAACCGCGCTGCCAGGTCCGCCAGACGCGGTGCCGACATCTTGGGCGACTGGCGTACGGCCGGCCGCTTGGCACTCTCCGGGCCGACCGTCACGATCTCCTCGAGGGCTCGCACCGACAGACCCTCGGCTACGACGCGGGTCGCGAGCCGGTCCTGGATCTCCGGGTTGGCGACACTCACGAGAGCCCGGGCGTGACCCGCTGAGAGGACCCCGGCCGCCACCCGGCGCTGGACCGCCGGCGACAGCTTGAGCAGCCGGAGGGTGTTGCTGATCTGGGGACGCGACCGACCGATGCGCTCGGCCAGCTCGTCGTGTGTGCAGCCGAAGTCCTCGAGCAGCTGCTGATAGGCCGCCGCCTCTTCCAACGGGTTGAGGTTGGACCGGTGGAGGTTCTCCAAGAGCGCGTCCCGGAGCAGGTCCTCGTCGGAGGTGTCCCGGACGATCGCGCCGATCGACTCGAGCCCGGCCTTGCCGCTGGCTCGCCAGCGCCGCTCCCCCATGATGAGCTCGTAGCGGTCCTTGGCGACCTCGCGCACCACGATGGGCTGGAGCAGTCCGACCTCCTTGATGGAGTGGACCAGCTCTGCCATGTGGTCCTCGTCGAAGACCTGGCGGGGCTGCCGCGGGTTGGCGACGATCTGCTCGAGCGGGATCTCGGCGAACCTGGCGCCCTCGATCTCCTGGAGCCCCGAAGCCTTCGCCTCGGCGGGACTCGACGGGATCAGCGACTCGAGTCCCCGACCCAGTCCGCGTCGTGTGCTCATGCCTGTGCCTCCTGCCGGCCGGCGACGGTGATCTCGCGCGCGGCCTCGAGATACGACAGCGCGCCTGACGACGAGCCGTCGTACGTGATGACGGACTGTTGATAGCTCGGCGCCTCCGAGATCCGGACGGATCGGGGTATCGCCGTCTTGAGGACCTTGTCGCTGAAGTGCGTGCGCACCTCGTCGGCGACACCCGCCGACAGGCGTGTGCGGGCGTCGTACATCGTCAGCAGGATCGTGGAGATCTCGAGCTTGGGATTGAGGTGCGACCGGATCAGCTCGATGTTGCGGACCAGCTGACCCAGTCCCTCCAGTGCGTAGTACTCGCACTGGATCGGGATCAAGACCTCGCGGCCGGCGACCATCGCATTGACTGTCAGCAGGCCGAGCGACGGTGGGCAGTCGATCAGCACGTAGTCGATGCGGTCCCCTGCATCGGCACAGTCACGCAGATAGGTCTGCAGGGCCCGGTCGAGTCGTGACTCGCGGGCGACGAGCGAGACCAGCTCGATCTCGGCGCCGGCCAGGTCGATCGACGCCGGCAGCACCGTCAGCCCTTCGATGTCGGGGCACGGCTTGATGAGCTCGTCGAGATCCGTGCCGTCGACGATGGCCTCGTAGACGCCGGGCGTGCCCTCGGCGTGCGGCACGTTGAGTGCCGTCGAGGCATTGCCCTGCGGGTCGAGGTCGATGACCAGGACGCGCAGTCCCTTGATCGCGAGCGCCGCCGCGACATTGACGGTGGTCGTCGTCTTGCCGACGCCACCCTTCTGGTTCGCGACGACGAAGACCCGCGTCTCCGCGGGAGCATCGAACCGAGGCGTCGCCGACGCTCGCCGGACCAGGGCGATGTGCTCCTCGACCTCCGAGGCGAGCGGTGTCGAGTCGTCGTGCGAGGGCACAGGCACCCGGTAGTTGGATGCGGTTGCCGGACCCGGCGGAGGTGGTGTCGTTCCGCTCATGCCGTCACCTTCCAAGGATTGGTTTCACGTGAAACATGCTGGTGATCGTGCGCGTCGGCACTCACGTGCTGACCTCGACGACAGTCGTCGGGACATCGCCGTTGGCGTACGTCGCCACCACGATAGTCGTCGCGCCGAGCCGGTGAAGGGTCGCGGTTGCAGCCGTCACCTCTTCCTGTGCCGTACGGCCCTTGAGCGCCAGCAACACACCACCCTTGCGGACCAGGGGAAGGCACCAGCGGCCGAGCTTGTCGAGCGCCGCGACGGCACGGGCGGTCACCACGTCGTACGTCTCGTGGACCTCTTCGGCGCGGGCGCGGAGCACCGTGACGTTGTCCAGGCCGAGCTCCGCGACGACGTCGTCGAGAAAGCGCGTCCGACGCAACAACGGCTCGACCAGGGTCACGGTGAGGTCAGGCCTGGCGATGGCCCAGACCAGTCCGGGAAGCCCGGCGCCTGTGCCGATGTCCGCCACCGTCGCACCCTGGGGGACCCGGGGCACCACCACAGCGGAGTTCATGATGTGGCGGTCCCAGATGCGGGGGACCTCCCGGGGGCCGATCAGGCCCTTGACGACACCATCGGTCGCCAGCAGATGCGCATACTGCTCGGCCAAGGGGAGCCGGGAAGCGAACACCCCCGCCGCGTGCGACGGGGGTGTTTCACGTGAAACATCCTGGCGGCCTTCGTCGCCCGGACCGGGTGTCGACCCTGTCATCGACGCACCTATTCGGCCGCGGTGTGCACGACGACGTAGCGGTGCGGCTCAGTACCGTCGGAGGAGCTCGTCAGTCCGGCATCGGCGACGGCGTCGTGAACGACCTTGCGCTCGAACGGAGTCATGGCATCGAGCGCCACCGACGTCTCACCGGCCTGAACCTTCTCGATCGCCGCCTGAGCGATCGCGACCAGCTCGGTGCGGCGCGCGGCGCGGAAGCCGGCGACATCGAGCATCAGACGGCTACGTTCACCCGTCTCGCGATAGACGGCCAGGCGAGTCAGCTCCTGCAGAGCGTCGAGCACCTCACCCTCACGGCCGACGAGGTGGTCGAGGTTGCCGCCCACGATCTCGACCGCAGCGCGGTCACCGTCGACGTCCATGTCGATGTCGCCATCCAGATCGGCGATGTCCAGCAGACCTTCGAGGAAGTCTGCGGCGATGTCGCCTTCCTTCTCCAGCTTCTTGGCCAGGTCACTCACGGGGTGCCGTCCTTGTCCGTCTCGTTCTTGCTCGTGATGTCGGGCTTGCGCTTGGGCGGGGCAGCGGGCTTCTTCTTCCGCTGGCTACGCGCCTGGTTCTTGGGCTGCTGTCGTGGCGGGGGTTTGGGCGCCTCGTCCTCGACCGGCTTGAGAGGATCCTCCGCCACGGTCTTGCCGTGCTTGGCGTCGCGCTCCTGCTTGGCCTTGAACGCCGGAGTGCCCGGAGCCGGGTTGTTGCGGATGACGTAGAACTGCTGACCCATGGTCCAGAAGTTCGAGGTGGTCCAGTAGAAGAGGACACCGAGCGGGAACGCCACACCGCCGACCGCGAACACAATCGGGAGGATGTAGAGGAGCAGCTTCTGCTGCTGGGCGTACTGACCCGTCATCGCATCGGCCGGCATGTTCTTGGACATCAGCTGACGCTGGGTCGTGAACTGCGTGATGCACATGATGACGACGAGCGACATCGTCAGGATCTTGGTCTCGGTAGCCGTGGAGTTCACGAACGTGTCGGCGATGCGCGCTCCCAGGAGCATGGCGTTGTGCAACGACGTCGCGTTCTCGGAGTTCATGAACCCCTTGTGAAACTCACCGTCCTTGGCGATGCCCTCGTACTTCGACGCGTGGTCGATCACCCGGAACAGCGCGAAGAAGATCGGCATCTGCAGGATCAGCGGCAGGCACGAGGCGAACGGATTGGTGCCGGTCTCCTTCCACAGCTTCATCTGCTCCTGCGTCAGGCGCTCCCGGTCGTGCTTGTACTTCTGCTGGAGGGCCTTGATCTGCGGCTGCAGGAGCTGCATGTTGCGGCTCGACTTGATCTGCTTGACGAACAGCGGGATCAGGAGCGTACGGATCGTGACCGTCAGTCCCACGATCGACAGCGCCCATGTCCAGCCGCTGTTCTCCGGCAGCACCGTCGCAAAGATCTTGTGCCAGACCAGCAGGATCCCCGACACCGCGTAGTAGAGCGGCGTCATGATCGCCGATCCGATGTCGCCTAGGAAGCCGAACATTGTTCTCCTCTGTGTGACTGTGGCACCGGGTCGTAGCCTCCGGCGCTCCAAGGGTGGCAGCGCAGGACACGACGTCCGGCGAGCCAGGTTCCGCGCACCGCACCATGAGTCTCAACGGCCTGCAGAGCGTAGGCCGAGCAGGTGGGGTGGTAGCGGCAGACCTGACCATAGAGTGGGCTGATCGCGAACCGATACGCCTTCAGCAACCAGATCAGTGGGTACTTCATCGAGCACCGGCCCGCACCAGCGCGGCGTCCAGGTGCTCGGCGAGTGTGGCAGAACGTACGCCCTGCGCGGCCGGAAGCGCGCGCACCACGACCCGGCTCCCGTCCGGGAGCCGGTCGATCCGGTCGCGCATCAGGTGTCGCAGCTGGCGCTTGACCCGGTTGCGGTCGACCGCCGATCCGACGGCCTTGCTCACGACGAAACCGACGGACGTGGGTCCGCCGGTTCCCGGAACGACATGAGTGACGAGGGTTGGTTGAACGCCTTTGGCTCCACGACGGATCGTGTGCCGGAAGTCATCCCCGCTGCGCATGCGTTGGACGCGCGCGAGCAACGGCTCAGGCAGACAGCTTGGCGCGGCCCTTGCGGCGACGGTCCGCGAGGATCGCGCGGCCGGCGCGGGTGCGCATGCGGAGGCGGAAGCCGTGCTTCTTGGCACGACGACGGTTGTTCGGCTGGAAAGTACGCTTGCTCACGATGTGTTCCTCACGGATCTCAGTCTGGGCCGGTCGACGGCCACCGCTCGCCCACGACCGAGAAGAGCAGTTGTCGTGGGCATGCGGCGGAAGTCGTTCTAGGACGACTAGACAACGGTACGGGCGCCCCGGAGCCCGGTCAAACTGATACCCATACGCCTCGAACGTCCCGTCGTCCACACGACACGCCGAACACTGGGGACGAGCTGGGGAATTCCGCTTGTAAGCACCCCTCATGGCTGCTAGCGTCACCGCGGTATCGAGTTTTCCACAAGGCAACCTCAACTCTCGAGTTCGCATTCACACCATGTGGAAAACCATGTGGACGTGTCGGGAGGCATTGGATGAACGACGGCCAGGAAACCAGCCCGGAAGAGCATCTCAACCGAGTCTGGCAAGGTGCCGTCGACACGTTGTCCCCTGGAGCGAAGGTGTGGGTCTACTCCGCCAAGCCCTTGACGCTCCACAACAACATCATGATCGTCGCGGTCCAGGACGACCTGACCCGCGCGCAGCTCGAGTCCCGCGTCCGGCCGGCTCTGGAGCACGCGATCAGCACGACGCTGCAGCAGGAGACCCGGCTCGTCGTCACGATCGAGCCGACCCTCATCGACACCCATCAGAATCGACAAGACGATTTATCGACAAACCAGCCCAACGCGTACGGGCAGGACAACGACCTCGATGACGATGACGACGACGACCAGGACGAGTTCGTCCCGACGTGGGCGGAGCGCAAGACCACCCCGCCCCGCATCGGCAGCGTCGCTGAGGCACGGCTCAATCCGCGCTACCTCTTCGAGAACTTCGTCATCGGCTCGTCCAACCGCTTCGCCCACGCCGCAGCAGTGGCGGTCGCCGAAGCGCCGGGCAAGGCCTACAACCCGCTCGTGATCCACGGCGAGTCCGGACTCGGCAAGACCCACCTGCTGCACGCGATCGGCCACTACGTCCTCAACCTCTATCCCTCCTCGCGAGTGCGCTACGTCAACAGCGAGGAGTTCACGAACGACGTCATCAACGCGATTCGTGAGAACCGCACGGCCGCGCTCAAGCGCAAGTACCGCGAGATCGACGTCCTCCTGGTCGACGACATCCAGTTCTTGGAGGGCAAGGAGTCGACGCAGACCGAGTTCTTCCACACGTTCAACGCGCTGCACAACGAGAACAAGCAGATCGTCATGACGTCGGACCGGCCGCCCAAGAACCTGACGACGCTCGAGGACCGCCTGCGCAACCGGTTCGAGTGGGGCCTGACCACTGACGTCCAGCCGCCCGACCTCGAGACGCGCATCGCGATCCTCCGCAAGAAGGCCGCCAACGAGAAGCTGACCGCGCCGGCCGACGTGCTCGAGTTCATCGCGAGCAAGGTGCAGACCAACATCCGTGAGCTCGAAGGTGCGTTGATCCGCGCAACTGCGTTCGCCAACCTCAACGGCACGACAGTCGACCTGCAGCTGGCCCAGATCGTGCTCAAGGATCTCATCGCCGAAGGTGAGGAGCCCGACATCACGGTCGGCATGATCATGGCGCAGACCGCGGCCTACTCCGAGTTCTCCATCGACGACCTCTGCAGCACCAACCGGAGCCGCAACCTCGTGCTCGCCCGGCAGATCGCGATGTATCTGTGCCGCGAGCTGACCGACATGTCGCTGCCCAAGATCGGCCAGGAGTTCGGCAACCGTGACCACACCACGGTGATGCACGCTGACCGCAAGATCCGCAAGCTCATGGCCGAGAAGCACGCGGTCTACAACCAGGTCACCGAGCTGACGGCCCGCATCAAGCAGCAGGCCCGCCAGTCATGACGTGTGAATGGCCCATCAGGACCATTCACACCTGGGACATACACAGCTGGGGATGGCACTGTGGGAAAACCCACGAGTCACGTGGACATCATCCGTCGCCGTGTGAACACCGTGTGAACGCAGAACCGACATCCACAGCATCGTGTAGTTTCACCGTCCGGCCGGACACAGGTTGTCCACCGGCACTCCAGCCGGGTTTGCAGTCCATATCCGGGTTGTCCACCGAATCCACAGACGCTACTACGACTACTACTCTTCTTTATCTCAGCAACCCCAGCGGAAGTCATGTTGCGAGGTGTGTGTGGATGACATCTTTTGCGCTTCCCCTGAATACCTCCGGTCACGGATACCGTGGCAGGATTCATCCCGACGGCTCCCGTCCTCGGAAAGGCCCCATCACGTGAAATTCCGCATCGACCGCGACACGCTTGCCGACGCCGTCGCCTGGACAGCCCGCAGCCTGCCCAACCGTCCGAGCGTTCCCGTGCTCGCCGGCCTGCTCATCGAGACCGCCGCGGACGGCCTCACCCTGTCCGGTTTCGACTACGAGACCTCGACTCGCGCCACCCTGCCCGCCGAGGTCAGCGCCGACGGCCGCGCGCTCGTCTCCGGCCGGCTGCTCGCCGAGATCGTCAAGGCGCTCCCGGCCAAGCCCGTCGACATCTCGCTCGACGGCACCAAGGTGCAGGTCATCTGCGGCAACGCCCGCTTCAGCCTGCAGACCATGCCGGTCGAGGAATACCCGCAGCTGCCTGAGATGCCCACGGCTTCCGGCACGATCAAGGCCGACGACTTCGCGACCGCCGTGTCGCAGGCCAGCGCCGCCGCCGGCCGCGACGAGATGCTGCCGCTGCTCACGGGCGTACGCCTCGAGCTCGAGGGCTCGACGATCTCGCTCATGGCGACCGACCGCTTCCGCGCGAGTCTTCGCGACCTCGAGTGGTATCCCGAGGCCAGCGACCTCTCGGCCCAGGCACTCGTGCCGGCGCGGGTCCTCAACGAGACGGCGCGATCGCTGACCTCCGGCGGCGACGTCACGATCGCGGTGTCGTCCGGTGAGTCCGGCGACGGGCTGATCGGTTTCGAGGGCACGGTCGGCAACGGCACCCGGCGCACCACGACCAGACTGCTCGAGGGCGACTTCCCTCGCGTACGCCAGCTGTTCCAGGCGCAGGCCGAGACCGTCGCCTACGTCGAGACGCAGGCGTTCGTCGACTCGGTCAAGCGTGTCGCCCTGGTCGCCGAACGCAACACGCCCGTACGCCTGACGTTCTCGGACGGCCAGCTCCTGCTCGAGGCCGGCAGCGGCGACGAGGCCCAGGCGTCGGAGTCGATCGAGGCGACGATCGAGGGCGCTGACATCTCGATCGGCTTCAACCCGACCTACCTGCTCGAAGGGCTCGCCGTGATGTCGGATCCCGTCGTGCACCTGTCGTTCACGCAACACACCAAGCCCGCAGCGATCTCGGGCGTTCAGGAGATCGGGGCCGACCCTGACGTCGCCTTCCGCTACCTGATCATGCCCGTACGCCTGCAGAACTGACTCTCGGAGGGACTCGCACATGGACATCGGACTCGTCGGACTCGGCAAGATGGGTGGCAACATGCGCACCCGCATGCGCAACGGCGGCGTCACCGTCGTCGGCTACGACCGCAACCCCGACGTGTCCGACGTGGCGTCCCTCGAGGAGCTCGTCGAGAACCTGCCGTCGCCCAAGGTCGTCTGGGTCATGGTCCCGGCCGGCGACATCACCCGGTCCACCGTCGAGCAGCTCATCGAGCTCCTGGGTGAGGGCGACGTCATCGTCGACGGCGGCAACTCGCGCTGGACCGACGACGAGAAGCACGCGGCGCTCGCCGCCGACAAGGGCATCGGCTACGTCGACTGTGGTGTCAGCGGTGGCGTCTGGGGACTCGACAACGGCTACGCGTTGATGGCCGGCGGCACCGCGGAGGACATCGCCAAGGTCAAGCCCGCGTTCGACGCCCTCCGGCCCGAGGGTGACTCCGGCTTCGTCCACGCCGGCCGTGTGGGCGCCGGGCACTTCTCCAAGATGGTCCACAACGGCATCGAGTACGCCATGATGCAGGCCTATGCCGAGGGCTTCGAGCTGCTCGAGAAGGTCGACATGGTCGACAACGTCACCGAGGTCTTCGACTCGTGGCGCCAAGGCACCGTCGTCCGCTCCTGGCTGCTCGACCTGCTGGTCAAGGCGCTCGAAGAGGATCCCGGCCTGTCCAAGGTGCGTGGCTACGCCGAGGACTCCGGCGAGGGTCGGTGGACCGTCGAGGCCGCAATCGACAACGCCGTGCCGATGCACACGATCGCCGCGTCGCTGTTCGCGCGCTTCACCTCCCGCCAGGAGGAGTCCCCGGCGATGCAGGCCGTCGCCGCGATGCGCCAGCAGTTCGGCGGTCACGCGGTCAAGGCTGCCGAGGAGAAGGGTCTCAACCCCGCGGCACCGGATCACGCAGATCCTGTCTAGCCCGTGCACGTCAGTCGCCTGACCCTGCACGACTTCCGGTCGTACGACACCGTCGAGATCGACCTGGAGCCCGGCGCCACGGCGTTCATCGGGTCCAACGGGCAGGGCAAGACCAACCTGGTCGAGGCGATCGACTACCTGTCCCGGCTCGACTCGCACCGCGTGTCGAGCGACGCACCGCTGATCCGCGCGGGCTCCGAACGCGCGGTCGTCCGCGCCGACGTCGTCAAGGGCGATCGCACGGCGCTGCTCGAGCTGGAGATCACGCCGGGCAAGGCCAACCGGGCGCGCATCAACCGCGGCGCGCTGCCGCGCACCCGTGACCTCATCGGCGTGCTGCGCACGGTGATGTTCTCACCCGAGGACCTGGCACTGGTCAAGGGCGACCCGTCCGACCGTCGACGGTTCCTCGACTCGCTCCTCGTGCTCCGCACGCCACGACTCGCGGGCGTACGCGCTGACTACGACCGCGTCCTCAAGCAGCGCAACACGCTGCTCAAGTCGGCCCGCGGCCGCCGCATCGTCGAGATCGCGACGCTCGACATCTGGGACGACAACCTCGCACGTACGGGAGCCGAGCTCGTCTCGACCCGGCTGCTGCTGCTCGACGCACTCGCGCCGCACCTCGCCGAGGCGTACGTACGCGTTGCCGCCGCTGCGGCGCCCGACCGCCGCGACGTCACCGCGATCTACAAGCCGTCGCTGGACCTCGACCCGGACGTACGCGACCAGGAGGCGATCCGCCAGGCGCTGCTCGACGAGATCGCCCGGCGGCGCGGCGATGAGATGGACCGCGGCATCAGCCTGGTCGGCCCGCACCGCGATGACGTGACCCTGACGATCGGCGAGCTCCCTGCCAAGGGCTACGCGAGTCACGGCGAGGCGTGGTCGTTCGCGCTGGCGCTGAGGCTCGCATCGTTCGAGCTGCTGCGCGAGGATGATGACGATCCCGTGCTGATCCTCGACGACGTGTTCGCCGAGCTCGACCAGGGTCGTCGCCAGCAGCTCGCCGAGCTCGTCGGCGACGCCGAGCAGGTGCTGGTGACCGCCGCCGTGGCGGACGACGTGCCCGAGGCGCTCAAGGGTCACCGTTTCAACGTCGCAGGAGGGGAGGTCGTCCGTGACTGAACCCGACGAACCTGCTCCGCGCGACGACGGCCTCGGCCTCGCCCGCGACATCGCCAAGTCCTACCGGGGCAAGGGGTCTCCCGTGCCGCCGTCGGCGAAGCGGCGTATACGTCCGGCCAAACCGGCTCGGGGCGCTCGCGACGAGCCGAGCCTACTGGCCGACCTGCTCGGCGAGGTCGTCAACGACCAGGGCTGGGACGAGCGGCTCGCAGCGCAGCGGGTCTTCACCGATTGGGCCGGCATCGTCGGTCCCGAGGTCGCGCAGCACTCCGAGGTCATCGCATTCGACGACGGCGAGGTCGAGGTCCGTACGGACTCCACGGCCTGGGCGACCCAGCTCCGACTGCTGTCGCCGCGCATCGTGGCGAAGCTCAACGAGCTGATGGGCGACGGATCGGTGCTACGGATCATCGTCCGCGGACCCCAGGCACCGTCGTGGAAGAAGGGCCCGCGCTCGATCCGTGGCGCGAGGGGCCCACGGGACACCTACGGCTGAGCGTCATCAATCAGGCCCTTGAGCTTGTCGAAAGGACGCGGTGGTTTCGACAGGCTCAACCAGCGAGGTCTACTCCGCTGGTGACACGGCGGCGGCCAGGACGACGAATGCCGCCGTGATCGCGGTGACGGCGCCGAGCACGAGCGACGCCTGGGTGAAGCCGACCCACCCGTAGGCCGGACGGACCCCGACCGCGACGAGGAAGGCCAACGCAGCGGCGCAGCCCACGAGCGCGCTGACGAACGTACCGGTCACCGGCGTGCGGGGTCCGTGGAAGCACCACGCGACGAGTCCGGTCCAGATCAGGCTCACGGCCAACGCGGCGACGACATCCGCCGGGCGGTGCCAGCCCGCGACGATCGTCGAGGCGCCCGTGAGGGTCGTGGCGAACCCGCCCGCGGCGGCCACCAGAGGGCGTACGCCGCCGGGCGCGACGAGCAACGCGGCGCCGACCCCGCTGGCGACCACCGTGGTGTGACCACTCGGCAGGCTGTTGAGCACGCCGAGGCCGAAGTCGGGCCGGTCGAGGAACGAGTGCTTGAGGACCTGCGTCGTGATGTCGGCGCCGCCGATGATGACCGCCGCGCCGACCGCGAGTCGGCCCTTGCCTCGCAGGAGGGCGACCCCGGCGCACACCACAGCGACCGCCACGATCGCGCCGATCGACACGTATCCGAGCCCACTCAACAACGTGAGCTTGGTGTCACGGCCGGCGACGACCGTGCGCATCGCTTCGTCGTCCCACTGCTGTCCGCGGGACGACTGGAGCGCGACGCGCACCATGACGACCAGCGTCACCGTCGCGGCAAGTGCCGTGGCGAGCGCGGGCAGCGCGGTGTCTCGGCGGACGGCGGTCGTGCTCATTCCTCTACGATGCCCGATGGCCCCCAAGTCGCCGTCGGCGCGTGTGAGCGACGTCGCCGCATGGGCGCCTCGGAGGGCCCGGAGCCATACCCGAGGTTGTTGGAGGGTCTGCCACAACGTCACAGCCGCCGTTTTGTCGCTCTCAGGGGCACATGGCGGTCGCGACGCGCCACCCGGGAACTGTGGGTAAACGCTGAGACGCACATAACGGCCCGTATACTGGACGAGTGAGCCAAACTCCAGATCCTGAAGCCTCGTACGACGCCAGCAACATTCAGGTCCTCGAAGGTCTGGAGGCGGTTCGCAAGCGCCCCGGCATGTACATCGGCTCGACCGGTGAACGCGGGCTCCACCACCTCGTCTACGAGGTTGTCGACAACTCGGTCGACGAAGCGCTCGCGGGCTACGCCTCCCACATCGCGGTGACCCTCCAGGCCGATGGCGGCGTTCGCGTCGTCGACGACGGCCGTGGCATCCCCGTAGACGAGCACCCGACCGAGAAGATGCCGGCCGTCACGCTGGTCCTCACCTCGCTGCACGCCGGCGGCAAGTTCGGCGGTGGCGGCTACAAGGTCTCCGGTGGTCTGCACGGCGTCGGTGTCTCGGTCGTCAACGCACTGTCGACCAAGCTCCACGTCGAGATCAAGCGCGACGGCTACCGCTGGACCCAGTCGTTCACCTACGGCGTGCCCGACGCCCCGCTCGAACGCCACGAGAAGACCGACGAGACCGGCACCACGACGACGTTCTACGCCAGCGAGGACATCTTCGAGACGGTCGTCTACAGCTACGAGACGCTCAAGACGCGATTCCGTGAGATGGCGTTCCTCAACAAGGGCCTCGAGCTCGTGCTGCGCGACGACCGCGACGAGGCGAAGGAAGCCACCGAGGGAGACACCCCGGTCGACGCGATCGAGCGCGACTGCCGCTTCCGTTTCGACAAGGGCCTGGTCGACTACGTCGAGCACATCAACGTCGGCAGCAAGTCGCCGATCCACCGCGAGGTCATCTCGATCGAGTCCGAGGACGAGACCAAGGGGCTCTCCCTCGAGATCGCGATGCAGTGGAACGACAGCTTCATCGAGTCGGTCCACACGTTCGCCAACACGATCAACACCCATGAGGGCGGCACGCACGAAGAGGGCTTCCGCGCCGCACTGACCACGACGGTCAACAAGTTCGCAACGGCTCAAGGACTCATCAAGAAGGCCGCCGACAACCTCTCCGGTGAGGACATCCGCGAGGGTCTCACCGCGATCGTCTCGATCAAGCTCGAAGAGCCGCAGTTCGAGGGCCAGACCAAGACCAAGCTCGGCAACAGCGAGGCCAAGTCCTACGTCCAGTCAGTCCTCAACGACGAGCTCGGCGCCTGGTTCGAGCAGCACCCGACCGAGGGCAAGACGATCGTGCGCAAGTCGATCGACGCCGCGACCGCCCGCATGGCGGCTCGCAAGGCCCGTGACCTGGCCCGCAACCGCAAGGGCTTCCTCGGCGGTGGCGGCCTGCCCGGCAAGCTCGCCGACTGCTCGTCGCGCAACCCCGAGGAGTGCGAGGTCTTCATCGTCGAGGGCAACTCCGCCGGCGGCTCGGCCAAGGGCGGACGCGATCCGCGCACGCAGGCGATCCTCCCGCTGCGCGGCAAGATCCTCAACGTCGAGAAGGCCCGCATCGACAAGATCCTGCAGAACGCCGAGGTCCAGGCGATCATCTCGGCGCTCGGCACAGGTGTGCACGACGACTTCGACATCGACAAGCTCCGCTATCACAAGATCGTGCTGATGGCGGATGCCGATGTCGACGGCCAGCACATCTCGACCCTCCTGCTGACGCTGCTGTTCCGGTTCATGAAGCCGCTGATCGACGGTGGCCATGTCTACCTCGCGCAGCCGCCGCTCTACAAGATCAAGTGGAGCAACTCGGCCGACGAGCTGGCCTACTCCGACGCCGAGCGCGACGCGATGCTCAAGGCCGGGGCGGCCGACGGCAAGCGCCTGCCCAAGGAGGTCGGCCAGCAGATCCAGCGCTACAAGGGTCTTGGCGAGATGAACGACAGCGAGCTGTGGGACACCACGATGGATCCGGCCAACCGCATCCTGCGCCAGGTGACGCTCGAGGACGCCGCGATGGCCGACGAGATGTTCACGATCCTGATGGGCGAGGACGTCGAGCAGCGGCGCTCGTTCATCCAGCGCAACGCCAAAGACGTCCGCTTCCTCGACATCTGACCTGACAGGACACTTCCGTGACTGAGACGACACCTCCCGAGCACGACCGGATCGAAGCGGTCGAGCTGCAGGACGAGATGCAGCGCTCCTACATCGACTACGCGATGAGCGTCATCGTCTCGCGTGCACTCCCGGACGTACGCGATGGGCTCAAGCCGGTGCACCGCCGCGTGCTCTACGCGATGTTCGACGGCGGCTACCGCCCCGACCGCGGCTTCTCCAAGTGCTCACGCATCGTCGGTGACGTGATGGGTCAGTACCACCCGCACGGCGACACCGCGATCTACGACACCCTCGTACGTCTGGCGCAGCCGTGGGTCATGCGCGCACCGATGATCGACGGGCAGGGCAACTTCGGCTCGCCGGGCGACGATGGCGCGGCCGCGATGCGCTACACCGAGTGCCGGCTCGCGCCGATCGCCATGGAGATGGTGCGTGACATCGACAAGAACACCGTCGACTTCCGCCCCAACTACGACGGCCGCTCGCAGGAGCCGACGGTCCTGCCGTCCCGAATCCCCAACCTGCTGGTCAACGGCTCGGCGGGCATCGCGGTCGGCATGGCGACCAACATCCCGCCGCACAACCTGCGTGAGGTCGCCGACGGCGCCCAGTGGGCGCTGGCCAACCCCGACGCCACCAAGGAAGAGCTGCTCGAGGCCCTCATCGAGCGGGTCAAGGGTCCGGACTTCCCGTCCGACGCGCTGATCGTCGGCACCAAGGGCATCGAGGACATGTATCGCACGGGCCGCGGCTCGATCATGATGCGCGCGATCGTGTCGATCGAGGAGGACACCAAGGGGCGCATCCAGCTCGTCGTGACGGGCCTGCCCTACCAGGTCAACCCCGACAACCTCATGCGCAAGATCGCCGACCTGGTCAACGCCGGTCGCATCCAGGGCATCTCCGACCTGCGCGACGAGTCGTCGTCGCGCGTCGGCCGCCGCATCGTGATCGAGATCCGCAAGGACGCGATCGCCCGGGTCGTGCTCAACAACCTTTACAAGCACACCGAGCTGCAGACCAACTTCAGCGCCAACATGCTGGCACTGGTCGACGAGGTGCCGCGCACCCTGACGCTCGACGGCTTCGTCAGCAACTGGATCAACCACCAGATCGAAGTCATTCAGCGCCGCACCCAGTACCTCCTCGACGAGGCCGAGGCGTCCGCCCACATCTTGCGCGGTCTGGCCAAGGCGCTCGACGCGCTCGACGAGGTCATCGCCCTGATCCGCCGTAGCCCCACGGTCGAGGAGGCCCGCGACGGCCTCATCAGCCTGCTCGACATCGACGAGCTCCAGGCCCGCGCGATCCTCGACATGCAGCTGCGGCGCCTGGCTGCCCTCGAGCGCCAGAAGATCATCGACAACCTCGCCGAGCTCGAGCTCAAGATCGCCGACTTCAAGGACATTCTGGCCAAGCCGGAGCGTCAGCGGCAGATCGTGTCCGACGAGCTCTCCGAGATCGTCGACAAGTACGGCGAGGATCGTCGGTCGCACATCATCCCGGCCGACGGCGACCTGTCCGACGAGGACCTGATCCCCGACGAGGAGGTCGTGGTCACGATCACCAAGGGCGGCTACGCCAAGCGCACCAAGACCGACCTCTACCGCGTGCAGAACCGCGGCGGCAAGGGCGTACGCGGTGCGGCCCTGCGGGGTGACGACCTCGTCGAGCACATGTTCGCCACGACGAGCCACCACTGGATCCTGTTCTTCACGACGGCCGGCCGGGTCTACCGCGCCAAGGCCTACCAGCTGCCCGAGGCCGGGCGCGACGCCAAGGGTGGACACGTCGCCGGGCTCCTGTCGTTCCAGCCCGACGAGGAGATCGCGCAGGTCCTGGCGATCCGCGACTACGAGCAGGCGCCCTACCTGGTCCTCGCGACCAAGAAGGGCCTGGTCAAGAAGACCCGACTGGGTGACTACAACAGCCCGCGTCAGGCCGGCGTCATCGCGATCAACTTCCGCGACGAGGACGACGAACTGATCGGCGCCGAGCTGGTCACCCCCGAGGACGACCTGATCCTCATCTCGCGCAAGGCGCAGGCGATCCGCTTCCGCGCCGACGACGAGCAGCTGCGACCCATGGGTCGGGCGACGTCCGGCGTCACGGGCATGAAGTTCCGCGAGGCCGACTCGATGCTCTCGATGTCGGTCATCCGACGCTCCGCCGGCGCGCTGGAGTCCGAGGATGTGCCCGAGGAGGACCAGCTCTATGTCTTCACGGTCACGGACGGGGGCTTCGCCAAGAAGACCCCGGTCGAGCAGTACCGCCTGCAGGGTCGCGGCGGTCTGGGCATCAAGGCCATGCAGATCACCGAGAACCGTGGAGAGCTCGTCGGTGGTCTCGTCCTCGTCGACACTGACGACGTCATCTCCGTGACGGCCACCGGTCAGGTCACCCGGAGCCTCGTCTCGGGGGTCAATCCGACAGGGCGTGGCACGATGGGTGTGAGCTTCGTGAAGTTCAAGGGGGATGACCGGGTCGTGACCATCGCGCGCAACACCGAGCTCCCGCAGGACGAGGCGCAGGCCGAAGAGACGTCGACCGACGAGGACCAGGATCAGTGACCGAAGACGACAAGCAGGACCCGACCTCCGCGCCGGGCTCCAGCGCGGCAGACGCGGCGCCGACGCAGGAGGTCCCCCGGATCCCCAAACCGGCCAAGCGGGCGCCGGCCAAGAAGTCGGCGGCCACGAGCAACGGGTCGTCGAGTGGACCGCAGACCGACAAGGGCCGCCCTCGTCCCACCCCGCCGCCGGCACCGGTGTCCGACTCCTCCGACGAGGACGACGACACCTCGTCGGACAGTCGGCCGTTGACCGCGGCGGACTACGCCCGTACGACCAACCAGTCACCGTCGAGCACCGCGGTCATCCCCGCGGTCAAGGACAAGGTCGAGACTCCGCCCGAGCGGACCACCACCACCTCGGGAGCGACACTCAGCCCGGCGCCGGAGTCGGGCTCCAAGAAGGAGCGGCGCGCGAGCCTGCGACTGACGCACATCGAGCCGTGGTCGGTCACCCGCATGGCGTTTGCGATCTCGGTCGCGATGATGATCGTGGCGGTCGTCGCGGTGTCGATCTTCTGGGTCGTCATGGAGGCGACGGGGGTCTGGGACCAGATCAATGGCAGCGTCACCTCGGTGCTGAGCGACGACTCGACGAGCTTCAACATCACCGACTATCTCGGCTTCTGGCGCATGGTGGGCCTGACCCTCGTGCTGTCGGCGATCAACGTCATCCTGACCACGGCCTTGGCCACGATCGGTGCCCATCTCTACAACCTTGCGGCGCAGCTCCTGGGTGGCGTGGAGGTCACGTTCGCCGAAGAGCACTAAGACCCCTCCCCGTTTTGGGAGACCGGCAGGCGGTGCGGTAAAGTTCACCGCTGTTGCGGGCGTATAGCTCAGCTTGGTTAGAGCGCATCCCTGATAAGGATGAGGTCCGAGGTTCAAGTCCTCGTACGCCCACTCGCACAGGAGGTTCCATGAAGAAGATCATCGCCCTCGGGCTCGCTGCGGCCGGTGTCTTCTGGGCCCTGTCGAAGTCGAAGAGCAAGCCGGCCGACACGTGGGCGGCTGCCAGCGACAAGGTCTGATCCCGGACCAGCACGACCACGGGGCCGTGGCGCAATTGGTAGCGCACCTGCTTTGCAAGCAGGGGGTTAGGGGTTCGAGTCCCCTCGGCTCCACTGAATGAGATTGGCCCTTCCACCGTAACCATGGTGGGAGGGCCTTCGTCATTCAGTGAACAAGCGAGCGACTCGAGTCTGCCCCATCAGCGCCCCTCCGCCATCACCCCGCAGACGTACCGCCGGACCAGCAGCGGGTACGTTCGGTGTGAGCCAGGCCATACGAGGGAGTTCGCATGCCGCAGACCGTACGAGGAGTAGTAGCCCGCGCCAAAGGGGCGCCGGTGACCGTCGAGAACATCGTGATCCCCGACCCCGGACCCGGGGAGGCGATCGTCGACATCGCTGCGTGCGGGGTGTGCCACACCGATCTGCACTATCGCGAGGGCGGCATCAACGACGAGTTCCCGTTCCTGCTGGGCCACGAGGCGGCCGGGGTGGTCGAGTCGGTCGGCGAGGGCGTGACGGATGTGGCTCCGGGTGACTTCGTGGTGCTCAACTGGCGCGCCGTCTGCGGTCGGTGTCGCGCATGTCTGCGAGGTCGCCCTTGGTACTGCTTCGACACGCACAACGCGAGCCAGAAGATGACTCTCGAGGACGGCACCGAGCTCTCGCCTGCGCTGGGCATCGGCGCGTTCGCCGACAAGACGCTGGTCGCAGCCGGGCAGTGCACCAAGGTCGACCCGACCGCGTCACCGGCGGCGGTCGGCCTGCTGGGGTGCGGCGTCATGGCCGGGCTCGGCGCGGCGATCAACACCGGCAACGTGCAACGAGGCGACTCCGTCGCCGTCATCGGTTGCGGAGGCGTCGGCAGCGCCGCCATCGCGGGAGCGCGCCTGGCCAATGCCGCCACGATCATCGCGATCGACCTCGACGACCGCAAGCTCGAATGGGCCAAGGGCATGGGGGCGACCCACACGATCAACGCCGGCGCCGGAGATGTCGTGGAGGCGATCCAGGCACTCACCGGTGGCCACGGCGCCGACGTCGTGATCGACGCGGTGGGACGCCCCGAGACGTGGAAGCAGGCGTTCTACGGACGCGACCTTGCCGGCACGGTCGTCCTCGTCGGCGTCCCGACTCCGGAGATGCAGCTGGAGATCCCGCTGCTCGACGTGTTCGGCCGCGGCGGCTCGCTCAAGTCGTCCTGGTACGGCGACTGCCTGCCGAGCCGCGACTTCCCGATGCTCGTCGACCTCTATCAGCAGGGCCGACTCGACCTCGATGCGTTCGTGACCGAGACGATCGGCATCGATGACGTCGAGGCCGCGTTCGCCAGGATGCACGAGGGTGGCGTCCTGCGATCCGTCGTGGAGCTCTGACATGACCGCGAGGATCGAGAAGGTCGTCACGTCGGGCCAGTTCACGCTCGACGGCGGCAGCTCGGACGTCGACAACAATGTCTGGCTGGTCGGGGACGACGCCGAGGTCATCGTGATCGACGCCCCGCACGATGCCGGCGCGATCCTCGGCGCGATTGATGGGCGTACGGTGCTGGCCATCGTCCTGACCCACGGGCACAACGACCACATCAACGCGGCCGTCGAGCTCGGGCGACTCACCGGCGCCGAGGTCTGGTTCCCGCCCGCCGACCGCATGTTGTGGGACGCCGAGCACGACACCCCACCCGACCGCGAGCTGCACACCGGCGCGACCTTCACCGTCGCCGGCACGGTCCTTCGGGCCGTGCCGACCCCGGGGCACACTCCCGGCAGCACCTGCTTGTACGCCGAGGAGCTCGGCGCGGTCTTCACCGGCGACACGCTGTTCGCCGGCGGACCCGGTGCGACCGGCCGGTCCTACTCGGACTTCGACACGATCATCGACTCGATCCGTGATCGGCTCCTGGCCCTGCCGGCAGCCACGGTCGTGCACACCGGGCACGGCGACGACACCACGATTGGCGCCGAGGCTCCGCACCTCGACGCATGGATCGCGCGAGGTAGCTGAGCCGGTCATCCTCAGCTGAGTCGGCGCCAGAGCACGAGCGCAGCGACTGCGGCGACCCCGATGAGAGCGACGATGCCGGCGCGCTTCTTGCCGGCATCCGCCATGGCCGCGAGCGCATCCACGGTCTCTCCGAGGTGCGCCCGGGTCTCCTGGATGTCGTGCTCGAGCGCGGTCATGACGCGGCTCCGCGACGCGCGGCGGCGACATCGGCCTTGACGCTCGCGACGCGCTCCTTCGGAGGCTCCGCGACCCGACTGACCCGCATCTTGCCGACCAGGCCGGCGAGACCGGCGAGGACGAACAACCCGCCACCGACGATCAGGGCGGCGAGCCACGCGTCGAGCACCTCGGCGATCCCGAGAATGCCCGCAGCGATGAGGGCGCCAAGGCCGTACAGGGCCATGGTGCCGGCCATGCCGAACATGCCGGCGCCGACCCCGAGACGCTTGCCGCTCGTCGCCAGGTCATGCTTGGCGAGCTGGAGCTCGTTGCGAATGAGGGTCGAGATGTCGTCGGTCGCCTGGGCGATCAGCTCACCGGTGGAGGCCTCGGACGTGGGCGTACGCGACGCCGTCACGACTGGCCCTGTCGGCTGGCATCGGCAATCCGCGATCCGCCGGGGACCGGCGGCGGCCCGATGACCTCGTCGCCGGGCTGGTAGTTGTCCGACGCCGGATCGATGTCGTGCCCGTGCATCTTGTCGGCGATCTTGGACTTCGCCTCACCGGCGACGTCGGCGACCTTCGAGCCGACTTTGCTGCCCATCTCGGACCCGGCCTGCTTCGCCTGGGTCTGGACGTCGTCGACGGCGCTTTGGACTGTGGGGTTGTTCCAGGCCTTGGTCGCCTGGCGCTTGATCTGTTCATAACGCTCACGCCCGGCGCGAGCACCGAGAACGTACCCGGCGGCGCCGATCACGAGCACTGTCAGCTTCTTCACGTTGACCACTCCTTCAGGGCGGGCTTACCCCGTTGGGCGGTGGTCACACATGAGGGAAGGGGCGCCGGGGAGGCCCTTCCTCCCCGGCGCCCGTGGTTTCAGGCGGCGGGACGGAGCTTGATCGTCACGGATCGTCCGCTCCGGCGGGCGGTCTCGTGTGACTCGGCGAGCTGCTCGCGGGCGAGGTCGCGGAGCTCAGCCATCTGCGGCGTGACCTCGGCGAGGGTCAGCTCGGTCTCGATGACGTCGAGGTCGAGGCCCCAGACGTCCTCGAGCACCCGACGCATCCAGCCTGTCGCGTGGTCCCAGCCCTCGCGAGGTGTGCCGGCGCCGTAGCCACCCCCGCGAGCCGTCACGAGGAAGGCCGGCTTCCCGGTGACCGTACTCTGGCCGACGCTCAGCCGCGGGTCCGTGGCGACGAGGTCGTACCACGCCTTGAAATGCTGGGAGACGCCGAAGTTGTAGAGCGGAACAGCGAAGACCAGCACGTCAGCCGAGACAACCTCGTCCGCAAGTGCTGCAGCGTCCTGGATCGCGGCGACCTGCTCAGGCGTGCGCTGCTCCTCCGGGGTGTAGCCCGCGAAGGCGGCGAGCGGCCACAGTGTCGGATCGATCGGGTTGCTGCCGAGATCGCGGCGAACGACAGCCGGACTGCCGAGCTCCTCGGCAATGGTCTCCTCCAGTGTGTCGGCGACGGCCCGCGTGACCGAGCCGTCCTGACGGATGCTGGCGTCGAGTCGGAAGATCGTGCTCATGGGTAGCTCCTGTGGCTAGATAGTCTGTTCTACAGATCATATTACACGACGATCATCGGTCAACATGATGATCGCCACAAGAGCGCACTCGCTACACTGGGGCCATGACCGAGACGGCTGAGACGACGACGGAGCAGGACTCCATCGACTTCGGCCAGGCCCTCGGCAGCATCCTGCGGAACTACCTCGACAAGGCGCGCGACGCGATCAGTGACCTGCCGGGCGGTCCTCGCGGCTTCCAGGTCATGTCGGTCGCCAACGGTGACGACTGCAGCAACCAGGCGACGATCGCCACCAGTCTCGGCATCGATCGCACGGTCATGACCTACCTGGTCGACGACCTTGAAAAGGCCGGACTCGTGACGCGACGCCCAGACCCGGCTGACCGTCGCGCCCGCCAGGTCGTGCTGACGGCCAAGGGCGCCAAGGCCCTGGCCGCAGCGTCTGAGCGGATCGCCCAGGTCGAACGCACCGTGCTCGGCAACCTCTCCGACACTGACGCCGACCTGTTCCGCCAGCTCCTCGTACGCGTTGCCGCCGCGGGGCCGGTCGTCGACGCGTGCGACGTCCCTGGCGTCGCGGAGTGCTAGTCCCGCCTCGGCGGCCCTGACCCCATCGCCCAGCGGATCGCCTCCGTGATCGCGACGCCGCTGGTACGCACGGCAGTGGCCTCGACGATCGGCAGGTAGGGCAGCCGCAGTGGCCATCGCGTCCAGCGCGGCATCATGCCGACCGCAGCCGCCGACAGCAGTCCGTACGGCGCACGCAACGTGAGCGGCACGGGCGGATGGACGAGGATGAATCGCGCCGCTCGGCGGGCGGCCGGAGTGCCCTCGAGCTCGGGCCGGTAGTCGGCCAGCACCTGCTCGAGCTCGGCCACCGTCTCTGGCACGTCAGCGGCACCGAGGGCGCGAGCCACGTGTGCCGTCTGGCTGATGTACGCATCGCGGCCCGAGGCATCGAGCGGCTTTGCGCCGTAGCGATCGTGGGCGCGCAGGAAGCTGTCGATCTCGGCCACGTGCACCCAGCGGACCAGGTGCGGGTCGGAGGCGGCGTACGCCCGGCCGTCGGGCGCGACGCCGCGCACGCGCTCGTGCACTGCACGGACGATCGCCACGGCCCGGTCGGCATCCTCGATCGTCCCGAACGTCGTCTCGGCGAGGAACGTGCTCGTGCGTTGCAGACGCCCCCACGGATCGCCGCGGAATCCCGAGTGCGCATCGACCGCGGCCATCGCAAGGGGGTGCATCGACTGCAGCAGCAGCGCGCGGATCCCGCCGACGAACATCGACGCGTCGGAGTGCACGCGGTAGATCGCCGAGCCCGGCTCGAACCGACGCGGCCCGTCGGAGAAGTGGATGCGGTCACGCCGCGCCGGGCCCTCGTCGCCGGCGACGCGGGAGAAGATCGTCTCGCCCACGCGTCGGCGCACGGACTCGAGCGGGTTCATGGCTCGACCGTACGCGCGAACGCGTGAACCGGCTCGCTCAGGAGATGTCGGTCAGCAAGTGCCCGCGCGCTTCGCGGCGGCGACGCTGCTCCTCGGGATCCGGAACCGGCACCGCAGCGATGAGCCGCTTGGTGTAGTCCTCCTGCGGGTTGCCGAGCACCTGCTCGCGCGGTCCGATCTCGACGAGCGCTCCGTTCTGCATCACCGCGACGCGGTTGGCGAGCGTGTCCACGACGGCGAGGTCGTGGCTGATGAACAGGCAGGCGAACTGCAGCCGCTGCTGGAGCTCGGTGAACAGCTCGAGCACGCGTGCCTGAACCGACACGTCGAGGGCCGAGGTCGGCTCGTCCGCGATGAGCAGGTCCGGGTCGAGCGCCAGGGCACGAGCCAGGCTCACCCGCTGACGCTGACCACCTGAGAGCTCGTGCGGGAACCGCCCGACGTAGGAGCCACCGAGCTCGACGCTGTCGAGCAGTGACCTGACCTTGGCGTCGATCTCGGACTGCGTCATCTCGGTCTGAACGTGCAGTGGCTCGGCAACGCACTGGCCGATCGACATGCGCGGGTTGAGCGACGAGGCCGGGTCCTGGAACACGAACCCGAAGCGGGAGCGCAGTGGCCGGAGCTGACGGTCGGAGAGGCCCGAGACCTGGTTGCCCGAGACGTGGATCGTTCCGCTCGTCGGCTGCTGCAGGCCCACGGTCGTACGCCCGATGGTCGACTTGCCCGAGCCGGACTCGCCGACCAGGCCGAGGACCTCGCCCTTGCGGATCTCGAGCGACACGTGGTCGACGGCGCGGAAGGCCGGCTGACCGAGGCCGCCGGGGAACTCGACGACGAGGTCCTCGACCTTGAGCACCAGCTCGTTCTCGTCGACCAGGCCCGGGCCGTTCTCGCGACCGAGGTGCGGGACGGCGTCGAGGAGGGCACGCGTGTAGGGGTGCTTGGGCTGGGCGAACAGCTGCCCGGCCGGTGCCTGCTCGACGATGTTGCCGCGATACATCACGACGACGCGGTCGGCCATGTCGGCGACGACGCCCATGTTGTGCGTGATCAGCACGATCGCGGTGCCGAGCCGATCTCGCAGCGACAGCAGCAGCTCGAGGATCGCGGCCTGGACCGTGACGTCGAGGGCCGTCGTCGGCTCGTCGGCGATGATGACGTCGGGGTCACAGGCGATCGCCATCGCGATGACGACGCGCTGCTTCTGTCCGCCGGACAGCTGGTGCGGGTAGTAGTCGACGCGGTGCTCGGGATCGGGCATGCCGACCAGGTCGAGCAGCTCGATCGCTCGCTTGCGGGCGTCCTTCTTGGAGATGTCGCGGTGCGCCTGGATGCCCTCGATGATCTGCCAGCCGACCGAGTAGACCGGGTTGAGCGCGGTCGACGGCTCCTGGAACACCATCGAGACCTGGTCGCCGCGGATCGGCCGGATGTCACTGTTGGACATGCCGAGGAGCTCGCGGTCACCGAGGCGGGCCGAGCCGGTGACCGCGGCGGTCGACGGCAGCAGGCCGAGGACGGCGCGGGAGCTGACGGACTTGCCGGAGCCGGACTCGCCGACGACGGCGACGACCTCGCCCGGGGCGACGTCGAACGAGATGCCGTTGACCGCGTGGATCTGGCCGGCGTCCGTGCGGAACGTGACCGCCAGGTCGGACAGCGACAGGGCCGCGACCCGCTTCTCGCTGGTCTCGGTGTCGCGGACCTCCACCGACGGCTCGATGTCACCGGTGAGCTCCTCGAACTCAGCGGTGATCTCCTTCTCGTCCGCCGACGTCGTCTCGGCGCCGCGGGTGCGCAGCAGCGGGTTGAGGATGTCGTTGAGGCTCTCGCCGACGAGCGTCACGCCGAGCACGATCAGGACGATCGCGCTGCCGGGGAAGATGCTGGTCCACCAGATGCCGTTGGACGCGTCGGGCAGCGCCTTGTTGAGGTCGAAGCCCCACTCCGCCGCGGCGGACGGCTCGATGCCGAAGCCGAGGAAGCCGAGGCCGGCGAGGGTCAGGATCGCCTCGGACGCGTTGAGCGTGCCGATGACCGGCAGGTTCTGCGCGACGTTGGAGAAGATGTGCCTGCCGAGGATGCGCGGCGTGCGTACGCCCACGACCCGGGCCGAGTCGACATACGGCTCGACCTTGACCGCGAGGGTGGCGCTGCGGATCACGCGGTAGTACTGGGGCACGAAGACCACCGTGATCGATATCGCGGCGGCGAGGATGCCGCCGACGGCACCGCTGGCACCTCCGGTCAGCACGATCGACACGACGATGGCGAGCAGCAGGGACGGGAACGCGTAGAGGGCGTCCATGATCAGGACGAGCACCCGGTCGAGCCAGCCGCCGAGGTAGCCGGACAGCAGACCGAGCGGAACGCCGACCAGGCTCGACAGCACGACCGCGAGGATGATGACCTCGAGCGCGGTGCGGGTGCCGTAGATGACGCGGGACAGCACGTCGGTGCCGCCCACCGTCGTACCGAACCAGTGGTCGGCCGATGGGGCCTGCTGGGTGCCGAAGAGGACGCCGCCGGAACGGTCGTCGTTGAAGCCGTAGGGGGCGAGCAGCGGCGCGAAGATCGCGATGATCACGAACGCGGCGATGATCGCGAAGCCGAGCAGCAGCATGAACCGCTGCAGGCCATGGGACTGGCGTACGACAGCTGGGACGGCTCTCGACAAGCTCAAGCGGCGGGTAGGCATCAGAACCTCACTCGGGGGTCGACGAGGGCGACGATGGCATCGATCAGCAGGCTCGCCACGCAGACGATCACGGCGATCGCGGTGACGATGCCCTGGACCGCGAGGAAGTCGCGAGCCTTGAGGTACTGGGTCAGCTCGTAGCCGATGCCCTTCCACTCGAACGTCGTCTCGGTCAGCACCGCGCCGGCCAGGAGCAGCGCGATCTGCATGCCCATGACCGTGACGACCGGGACGAGCGCGTTGCGGAACGCGTGCTTGCGCACGACTCTCCGCTCGGAGACTCCGCGGGCTCTCGCCGCCGTGACGTAGTCCATGCGCAGCGTCTGCAGGAGGTTGATGCGCACGAGCCGCAGGAAGACGCCGCCGGTCAGCAGGCCCAGCGCGGTGGCAGGCAGGACGGCGTGCTGGAGGACCTCGAGGATGATCTTCGGGTCTCCCCACAGCAGCGCGTCGACGATCATGATGTTGGTGTGCGGGTGGACGTTGTCCAGCGTCAGCTCGGTCTGGGTCGAGGCGCGCCCCGACGACGGCCAGCCGAACGGTGTGAACGCGAGCTTGAGCAGCAGGCCGACGAAGAACACCGGCGCGGCGTAGATGAGGATCGCAAAGAGGCGGAGGATGACGTCGGGCAGCCGGTCGCGGTAGCGCGCGGCGAGCCGGCCCAGCGGAATGCCGATGCCGAAGGCCACGATGAGCGCCCAGAACGACAGCTCGAGCGTCGCTGCGCCGTACTCGGTGATGATGCCGGAGATCTGCCGGTGATCGGTCAGGGTCGTGCCGAAGTCGCCGTGGAGCAGGCCGGTGATGTACTCCCAGTACTGGGTCAGCATCGGACGGTCGAGGCCGGCGGCGTGCTTGCGCTCGGCGATCTGCTCGGCGTTGAGGCGGCCACCCTGGGCGGCCGTCACGGGATCGCCGATGACGCGCATCAGCAGGAACACCATCGTGACGAGCACCCAGAGCATCGGGATGATCAGGGCGACGCGCACCAGCATGTAGCGGGCCAGGGGGTTGAGCGGGCCGCGCCTCCTGCGGGAGGGATCGGCGGGCGTCGGCTCGTGTGGCGCGAGGACTTCGGCGGTCATGAGTTCCTCAATTTCGGTTCTGAGAGGGTCGGGTCCCTTCGACAGGCTCAAGGACCGTAGACGACAACATACGGAAGGGGCGGGTCCAATGGACCCGCCCCTTCAACGTGGTTACTTCGACAGCGAGGTGAAGCGGAACTTGAACGCGGGGTCGAGAGTCTCCTCGACGCCCTTGACGTCCTTGCCCGACACCGCGACCTGTGCGCCGGTCAGCAGCGGCAGGATCGGCACCTGGTCGGCGACCAGGTCCTGGATCTGCTTGAGCGTCGCGACACGCGAGGTCTTGTCGGGGTCGGTGGCCTCGGACTTCAGCAGCTTCGTCATCTCGGGTACGGGGTTGTCCTTGTCCGAGAAGTTGTAGTGCGACTGCAGGAAGTTGTTCGGCGCGAAGAACGGCGTCACATAGTTGTCAGCGTCCGGGAAGTCCGGGAACCAGCCGAGCTGGAACATCGGGTAGGCATCCTTGACGCGCTCCTCGGAGTACGTGACGTACTCCGTGGACTGCAGGTCGACCTTGAACAGGCCGGTGTCCTCGAGCTGACGCTTGACCATGTTGTACTCCTCGGTCGACGAGGAGCCGTAGTGGTCGGTGTTGTACTGCAGCTTGAGCGTGACCGGGGTCTTGACGCCGGCGTCGTCGAGGAACTTCTTGGCCTCGGCCTTGTCGGGCTTGTCGCCGTACTTGTCCTTGAACGGCTCGGTGGCGCCGACCTGGCCCTGCGGGACGGCCGAGTAGGCCGGCGTGTAGGTGCCCTTGTAGACCTGCGTCGAGAGCTCGTCGCGGTCGAGCGAGGACGCCATCGCCTTGCGGATCGCGAGCTTCTGGTCGGCGTTGTCGCCGGGCATCGTCTTCATGTTGAACACGATGTAGCGCAGCTCGCCACCGGCGCCCTTGTGCACCTTGACCTTGTCGTCCTTGCCGAGGCTGTCGATGTCGGTCGGGGTCAGCGAACGCCAGGCGACGTCGATCTTGCCGTTCTGGACGTCGAGCTTGAGGTTGTTGGCGTCGGCGTACGTCGTCAGCGTGATCGTCTTGGTCTTCGGCTTGTTGTAGGCCCCGTCGTAGTCGGGGTTGGCCTTGAACTCGGCGATCTGGCCCTTGGTGTACTTGCCGATCGTGTAGGGACCCGAGAAGCCCTGCGCCTTGACCGCGGCGTCATCGTCCAGGACCTTGTCGGCGGGGTAGGTCTCCTCGTCGACGATCGGCCCGGCGGAGGTGACGAGCACCTGGCCGAACGTCTGGTCGTTGGGCGAGTTGAGGGTGAAGACGACGGTCTTGTCGTCCTTGGCCTCGACCGACTTCATGTTGCCCAGCAGCGAGGCCGGACCGTTGGGGTCGTTGATCTTGACGATGCGCTTGAACGAGAACGCGACATCGGACGCCGTCAGGGCGTGACCGTTGGCGAACTTCAGTCCGGGCTTGATCGTGCAGACGTACTCGGTCGGCTGCGCGAAGTCACACTTCGACGCAGCGTCCGGCGTCAGCGTCGTGCTGCCGGCCGGGAAGTTGAGGAGGTACTGGTAGACCTGCGTCTGCACCGTCAGCGACCCGTTGTCGTACGAGCCGGCCGGGTCGATCGAGACCACCTTGTCGGTCGTGCCGACGACGAGGTTCGAGCCGCCGGCATCCTTGTTGTCGTCGTCCTTGCTTTGTCCACACGCGGCCAGCGCCATGCCGGCCAGTGCGGTAACCGCGATGATCGCGGTTCCGCGACGAAAGTTCATCTTGCTCTCCTACGGTCGAGCCGCGACCCGTGGCCGCGGCGGGATTGTCCACATGATGGGACCGAGCCTTTCCGCACGCTACACGCGCCCGTGGTGGCTGTGCCGACCTGTCAGATTGCATTTTGGTTACCTATGCGGCGGGCATGGCGGCACCACCGGCGAAAGTAAAGCCAGGGCGGGCCCGGGCTGCGATCGAGTCGACGTGGTGAACAGTCGACGCGTGAGGATCGGGAGGGATATTTGGGAGTTCCTCCGCGCCAGCCCGCGGGAGGGAGATCCCTGCGGCTGTTAGGGCCCAGCCCTGACGTACTTATCGTTCCGTATGCGTCCATCCCCCGTCAGGGACCTAAGTCCTGCATGCGGCTGCCGTTCGGCAGCCCTCCGCCCCGAAATGACTAGACGTTTGTAGTCATGTCGACTGATTTCGCAGGAAATCCTGGTCCCAACGGATGAATTCTGCGGATCGCGTCAGGAATTCGTGACAACCATCCCTTCCGAGTCGTTAGTGTGCCGAGCGGGAAGGGGATCCCATGCACGTTCGGCATGCGGCTCTTGCCGATGCACCCTCGGGGCGACTTCCACGCGCCTCGACGCCAACGGCCGCAGTGGATCCGCAGTGATCAGGGTCTTCGTGCTCGACGATCACGAGGTCGTGCGCCGTGGGCTGAAGGACCTGCTGGAGGACGAGGGCGACATCGAGGTCGTCGGTGAAGCCGCTCTGGCAGCAGACGCGTTGCTCCGCATCCCGGCTGTCACTCCTGACGTCGCGGTGCTCGACGCGACCCTCCCGGACGGTTCGGGCGTCGACGTGTGCCGGACCATCCGGGATGCGCACCCCGAGATCGCTGTCGTGATCCTGAGCGCACATGACGACGACGAGATGCTGTTCGCGGCGATCGCGGCCGGCGCGGCGGGCTACCTGCTCAAGCGCGCGCGGGGTGCCGAGCTCGTCGAGGCGGTGCGACAGGTGGCCGGTGGGCAGTCGCTCCTCGATCCGGTCGCGACGCAGAAGGTGCTGGCAAGGATCAGGGACGGCGAACCGGCTGCCGACCCACTCGACCTGCTGACCCCGCAGGAGAGTCGCATCCTCGACCTCATCGGCGAGGGCATGACGAACCGGCAGATCGCGGCCGAGATGTTCCTTGCGGAGAAGACGGTCAAGAACTACGTCTCACAGCTCCTGGCGAAGCTCGGGCTCAAGCGGCGTACCCAGGCCGCCGTCCTCGCCGCGAGACGCAAGCAGTCGTAGGTCGGCGGCCCGGGCGGCCAGATACCCTTGGGCCATGAGCCACAACCAGCATCTCTCCGAGTTCGATCCTGACATCGCCGCGCTCCTCGACGCCGAGCTGCACCGTCAGCAGTCGACGCTCGAGATGATCGCGTCGGAGAACTTCGCCCCTGTCGCATCGCTCGAGGCCCAGGGCAGCGTCCTGACCAACAAGTACGCCGAGGGCTACCCCGGCAAGCGCTACTACGGCGGCTGCGAGTTCGTCGACCAGGTCGAGACCATCGCGATCGACCGGCTCAAGCAGCTGTTCGACGCGGGCTACGCCAACGTGCAGCCGCACTCCGGAGCGACCGCCAATGCTGCTGCACTGCACGCCATCGCCACGGCCGGCGACACGATCCTGGGTCTCGACCTGGCCAACGGCGGTCACCTGACCCACGGCATGAAGCTCAACTTCTCCGGCAAGCTCTACAAGCCCGTCGCCTATCACGTGGTGCCCGAGACGGGGCTCGTCGACATGGACGAGGTCCGCACCCTGGCGCACGAGCACCAGCCGACCGTCATCATCGCCGGCTGGTCTGCCTACCCGCGCCAGCTCGACTTCGCGCTGTTCCGCCAGATCGCCGACGAGGTCGGTGCCAAGCTCTGGGTCGACATGGCGCACTTCGCCGGGCTCGTGGCCGCCGGTCTGCACCCCAGCCCGCTGCCGCACGCGCACATCGTCACGACGACGACCCACAAGACCCTCGGCGGACCGCGCGGTGGCGCGATCCTGACCAACGACGAGGACATCGCCAAGAAGATGCGTTCCGCGGTGTTCCCCGGACAGCAGGGTGGCCCGCTCGAGCACGTCATCGCCGCCAAGGCGGTCGCGTTCAAGATGGCCCTCGAGCCGGAGTTCACGGAGCGCCAGCAGCGCACGATCGAGGGCGCCCAGATCCTCGCCGAGCGACTGGTCGCGGCCGACACCCGTGCTGCGGGCGTCAACGTCCTCACCGGTGGCACCGACGTGCACCTCGTGCTGGTCGACCTGCGCGAGTCCGAGCTCGACGGCCAGCAGGCCGAGGACCGGCTCCACGAGGTCGGCATCACGGTCAACCGCAACGCCGTGCCCAACGACCCGCGGCCGCCGATGGTGACATCCGGGCTGCGCATCGGTACGCCGGCGCTCGCCACGCGTGGCTTCGGCGCTGACGAGTTCACCGAGGTCGCCGACATCATCGCCGCCGCGCTGCTGCCCGGCGACGTCGACATCGAGGGGCTGCGCAAGCGGGTGACCGTGCTGGCCGAGCGTTTCCCGCTCTACCCAGACATCGCGCCGTTCATGTCGTGAGCGAGCGCTAGCGAGTGAACAGTCGGACACTCCCGGCAACGCCTCTGTATCGTTGGCTCTTCTCGAAGGCGTTGTCGTGAATCTCGGTACGGCGAGGCTTTGGCTGCGGCCGGGCCTCGTCGGTCTGCATGTCTTCGCCGTCGTCGCGGTCGCGTTCTGCGTGTTCATGGGGCTGTGGCAGCTCGGGGTCTACGACTCGCGCCAGGAGCACGAGCGCGCCGACAAGCAGCACGTGCCGCGCGTCGCGCTGTCCGGGCTGTGGGGACCCGACCAGCCGTTCACGTCCACGCTCAACCACCGCCCGGTGACCGCCGAGGGCACGTTCGCCCCGGCCACGCAGCAGGTGTGGGTCACCGACAAGGAGCAGAACGGCCGAGAGGGGGCATGGCTGCTCGCACCTCTGCTCGTCGACGGTGACGACCACGCACTCCTGGTCGTTCGCGGATGGGCGCCGAAGGCTGGCGAGTTCCCCGCCGTGCCGCAGGGGAAGGTCACGATCAAGGCCGTCCTCCAGCCGGGCGAGGCCGGCGGTGCGTCGTACGACCCGGACCGGCGCGAGATCGGCTCGGTGCGCATTCCCGCGCTGACCAACGAGCTGCCGTACGACCTCTACTCCGGCTATGCCGTCAGCACGAGCGCCTCCGCCGCTGCCGGGCTCGACCTCGTCCCGCCACCGGAGCCGGGCGACGTGTCGTGGACCGTCGGCCTGCGCAACCTGGCGTACGCGTTCCAGTGGTGGGTGTTCGGCGCGTTCGCCGTGTTCATGTGGTGGCGGATGTCGACCGAGAGCGTGGCCGCTGCGAGGCCGAAGGTAGCCTGACGAGGTGGACAAGACCCTGAAGGCCTACCGGGCCATGGCGTGGATCGTCGGGACCCTGATCATTATTCTTTACGTCGCGGTGGCGGTGAAATATCTCGCAACCGACGGCACGGACCTGCAGAGGACCGGCTCCGACGTCACGTCGGTGGTGGGCCTCGCGCACGGCTGGCTCTACATGGTCTACCTCGTGCTGGTCGCGGTCCTCGCCCGTCGTACGCGCTGGTCGATCCCGTTCACCATCACGACGCTGTTGGTCGGACTCGTACCGGTCGCGACGTTCTGGGCCGAGCGCCGTGCCACGGCACTCGTGCTCGCGGCGACTCCCAGCTCGACCAGCGCCGCCAGCGGAGTCTGACTACCTGCCGGTGAAGGTCGCCTTGCCGGGGCCGTCGCGGAGGAACGACTCCATCCCGTCCTGCAGGTCCTGCGTGTCGAACAGCTCGGCGGCGATCGCCGTGACGTGTGCGTTGGCCTGAGGAACTCCTCCGGCCTCGAAGTGCCGCAGGATGTCCTTGGCGGCGCCGAATGCCCGAGTCGGGCCGACGGCGAGATGCGCGACGAACGCCAGCACGGCGTCGTCGAAGCCGTCAACGGGCAACACCCGGTTGACGACGTTCCACCGTTCGAGCGTTGCGGCGTCGTAGAGGTCACCGGTGAACACGAGTTCCTTGGCGCGAGCGACTCCGGCCCGGGCGGCGAGGCGCTGGGTGCCGCCCATCGTCGGGGTCAGCCCGATGACGCGCTCGACCAGTCCGAACTTCGCCTTCTCCGATGCGAGGACGAGGTCACATGCGAGCGCGACCTCGAACGCCCAGGTCAGCGTCAGCGCATGCGCCGCGAACACCGTCGGGAAGGGCAGCGCGTCGACGCGGTTGGGCAGCTCGAGCATGCGGTCGTACAACTGCTGCGTGTCGGCCTTGGTCTTGCGGGCGTGGAACTGCGACACGTCGACCCCGCCGGAGACGATCTTGCCCTCGGCGCGGATCAGGAGCGCCCGGGGCGGCGTCGCCTCGACCTCGTCGAGTGCCCGGTCGAGCTCGTCGTGCAGCTCGAGCGAGTAGAGATTGACCGGAGGTGCGCTGAAGGTGAGGACGGCGATCCCGTCCTCAGTGCGTTCGACCGTGGCCGGCATCAGCGGGGAGCGGAGTCGTTCGGGTCGTACGAACCGCCCTTGTCGGCGACCGCGTTGCGGACTGCCACGACGGCGCCGGCGATCAGGGTGAACAGGAAGAATGCGCGGACGGGGTGTCTCTTCTCCGACTTCGACATGCGGGTCACGATAGCCCTCACATCGGCGGCGATCCCACCCGCCCGCCGTCCTGTCGGTCTTGGTCTCTCATGAAAAGATGGACGCAGCAACCGAAAGGAATTCCCTGTGGCCTCGCAGCTCATCGCGACCTTCACGACCAACCACGGCGCCATCGTCGTGGAGCTCTTCCCCAACCACGCTCCCAAGACCGTCGACAACTTCGTCGGCCTCGCCGAGGGCACCAAGGACTGGATCGACCCGGCCACCGGCCAGATCTCGAACAAGCCGTTCTACGACGGTCTCGGGTTCCACCGCATCATCCCCAACTTCATGCTCCAGGGCGGCGACCCGCTCGGCACCGGCACCGGCGGCCCCGGCTACGAGTTCGAGGACGAGTTCCACCCGGACCTGCAGTTCAACAAGCCCTACCTGCTCGCGATGGCCAACGCGGGTCCCGGCACCAACGGCTCGCAGTTCTTCATCACGCTCGTGCCGACCGACTGGCTCAACCGCAAGCACACGATCTTCGGTGAGGTCGTGGACGCCGACAGCAAGGCTGTCGTCGACGCGATCGGTGCGGCGCCGACCGACGGTTTCGACCGTCCGATCGAGCCGGTCGTCATCGAGAAGCTGACGATCGAGCGACGCGAGGCGTGAACCTCCCCGCTTCGGACTATCGCTGCTACCGGCATCCTGACCGCGAGGCCTACATCTCGTGTCAGCGCTGTGAGCGACTGATCTGCCCGGAGTGCATGAACGACGCGTCGGTGGGGTTCCAGTGCCCGTCGTGCATCGCCGAGGGAGCCAAGTCCGTACGGGCTCCCCGGACGATCGCCGGCGGCCTGGTCTCCGCCAACGCGGGTTCCGTGACGATGGTGCTGATCGCGATCAACGTCCTGGCGTTCGTGGTCCAGATCGCGACCGGCGATCGTTCGAGCGGGATCTACCAACACGGCGCCATGCAGGGATATGTGGTTGCCGACGGTGACTACTGGCGACTGTTGACCGCGGCCTTCCTGCACGCGAGCATCCCGCACATCCTCTTCAACATGATGGCGTTGTACGTCTTCGGTCCCTTCGTCGAACGAGCCCTGGGCACGTGGCGATACATCGCCGCCTATCTGACGATGGCGGTGTTCTCGTCGGTCTTCGTCTACGTGATCAACAACCCGTTCACGGTGACGGTGGGCGCTTCGGGCGCGATCTTCGGTCTCCTGGGCATCGCCCTGGTCGTCCTCCTGCGCGCCAAGCAGGACGTGCGCACCCTGCTGGTGCTGCTGGCGATCAATGCCGTCATCAGCACGCAGGGAAACATCAGCTGGGAGGGCCACCTGGGCGGATTCGTCGCCGGGGTCATCCTGGGCCTGGCGTTCGCCTTTGCACCGCGTGACCGCAAGCTGCTGGTGCAAGCAGCCGTGGCCACCACCATGTGGGTCGGCATCGTCGTCGCCGTCGTCCTGAGGACGCATCAGCTCACCGGTTAGTCCACAGATGTGAATCACACCAGTGTCATTATCAACAGCTGTGCACACAGGTGTGGATAACTACAAGGGTGTAATTCACTCCCACTTCATGGCGAAGCCGAAGGCCGCCACGATGAAGCCCATGCCGATGACCAGGTTCCAGCTGTTGAGGTCGTCGTACCACTGCAGCCAGGACGGGTAGTCGATCGTCTGGTTGCTCAACGTGTAGAAGACGACGATCCAGACGAGCCCGATGAGCGCCGACGTGACCATCGCGGGACCTGCCCAGCGGTTGCCGATCTTCTGGGCTTTCGGTGCCTTGGGGGCCTTGTCTTTCGCCACGACGTCTCCGGATGGTTGCTGCGGCGGGGCCGCATCGGTAGGTGCTCTCGGATAGCCTAGGCCATCGAGTGAAGAGGGGTTCGGCATGGCGAAGGTGGGGGCCCACGCGCGCCAGCGTTGGCCTGTGGCCGTGCTGGCGATCTTCGCGATCACGGGCTATCTCTTCGTCGCAGCGTCGGTCAGTGCCGATGGTGGAGACCTCCGTCCGGCCGGCGGTGACCCGGCCTCTCTGGCTCAGGAACGCGCCAAGCGGATCGACGAGCGCCGCTCCGATGCCCGCCACCTGCGCGCCGACATCGAGGACCTCTCGGCCAGCGTCTCCAGTGCCACCGTCAAGAAGCTCAGGGCGCGCGCCAAGGCGCTCGAGGAGCCGACGGGGCTGACCGCGCTGGAGGGTCCCGGCATCCGGGTGACCCTCAACGACGCGCCGCCGGGGCTCAAACCGCCGGACGGCACTGACCCCAAGGTGCTGTTGGTCCACCAGCAGGACATCCAGGCCTACGTCAACGCGTTGTGGGCCGGTGGCGCCGAGGCCGTCACGCTCCAGGGCCAGCGGCTGATCTCGACCACCGGCATCAAGTGCGTCGGCGCGACCGTCGTCCTGGACGGCGTGCCCTACTTCCCGCCCTACGTCATCGAGGCGATCGGTGACGTGGGCACGATGAACACTGCGATCGACACGTCGGCTGCCACGATCTCGTTCGCCCAGTACGCCGCCGACCCGCGCTATCAGCTCGGCCTCGACATCGAGGACGTCGACAACGTGAAGGCCCCGGCCTACGCGGGGACCGTCAGCCTCAGCTACGCCAAGGCCACGAACTAGCCGTCGGTGCCGTCGGCCTCGGTGCCGATCACGCCGGCTCCGTCGGCGGCGCCGTCGGTGCCGGTCGGGTCGGTGTCCTGACCAGGGTTGGCCGAGACCGTCAGCACGATGGTCGTGCCCGGAGGCACCTTGGAGTCGGGTCCGGGGTTCTGTGCGGTCACCTGGCCGTCCGGCGCCTGCGCGGCCGGGTCGTCCTTGGTGGTGACCTTGAGCCCGAGGTCCTCCAACGCCTTGGTCGCGGCGTCGATGTCCTGGCCGACCACGTTGGGGATCGTGACCTCGCCCTTGGAGACGAACAAGGTGACCTCGGAGCCGACGTCGACGGGGGCGTTGACCAGCGGCGTGCTGTTGATGACGACGCCGCGGTCGGCCGTGTTGTCGACCCACTCGCGCTTGACCTTGAACTTGCCCTCGCCGTTCTCGAGCTGCTCCTTGGCGACCTTGAACTGCAGCTGCCGCACGTCGGGCATCGCGACCTGCTTGGGTCCCTCACTCACGACGAGGGTGACGGTGCTGCCCTCGTCGATGCTCTCGCCCGCAGGCGGATCTGTCTCGATGACGAGTCCCTTGTCGACCTCGCTGCTGGCCTGCGACTCGGTCTTGGTGCTGACGATGAACTTCTTGTTCTCGAGCGCTCGGGTCGCGGTGTCGACGTCCTTGCCGGCGACATCTGGGACCGTCACCTGGATCGGCGCAGCGGGCGAGTCGGTGGCCTTCCAGATCGCGAACGCGATGCCGGCCAGCAGCAACACGGCGATCGCGCCGATGATCCACCACTTGGCCCTGCTCTCGGGCTCGTCGTCGTCGGGATCGGGCTCGGCGCGGCGGGCGCCACCGGCGACCGGCAGGACCGGCGCGGCCGGCGCCACGGCGGTGGCTCCGCTGACAACGGCAGTGGCGGCGGTCGGCGCCTCGACGGCCTGGCCGGCGAGCACACGCTCGATGTCCTTGCGCATGTCGGCGGCACTTTGATAGCGGTCCTCGACGCGCTTGGCGAGCGACTTGGCGACGATGTTGTCGATCGCGGCGCTGACGTCGGGATTGAGCTGCGACGGCGGCCGGGCCTCCTCGCGTACGTGCTGGTAGGCCACCGACACCGGGCTGTCGCCCACGAACGGGGGGCGGCCGGTGAGCAGCTCGTAGAGCAGGCAACCGGTGGAGTAGATGTCGCTGCGGGCGTCGACGGTCTCGCCGCGCGCCTGCTCGGGCGACAGGTACTGAGCCGTGCCGATGACGGCCGCGGTCTGCGTCATGGCCGACGAGGTGTCGGCGATCGCGCGGGCGATGCCGAAGTCCATGACCTTGACCTGCCCGGACGGCGTCAGCATGACGTTGGCGGGCTTGATGTCGCGGTGGATGATGCCGGAGCGGTGGCTGTAGTCGAGGGCGCTCAGCACGTCGGCGGTGATCGAGAGGGCGCGCTCGGGCAGGATCTTGCGGCCGTTCTCGGCGCCGCGCAGGATGTCGCGGAGGGTCTGGCCCTCGACGTACTCCATGACGATGTAGGGCACGTGGCTGCCGTGCTTGTCGATCGACTCGCCGGTGTCGTACACCGCGACGATCGACGGGTGGTTGAGGGCGGCCGATGACTGGGCCTCGCGCCGGAAGCGCGCCTGGAACGTGTCGTCAGCGGCGAGGTCGCCGCGGAGCTGCTTGACCGCGACGGTACGGCCGAGGCGCAGGTCGCGGCCGACGCGTACATCGGCCATGCCCCCGCGTCCGAGCAGACCGCCGAGCTCGTAGCGGTCGCCCAGGCGTATGGTCTCGTCGCCGGATTCGGTCATGGTGTCAGTCTCCCAGACGGTCGTTTCACGCAATTCGTAGATGTCATTTTCCGAGCACCGCTTCCATGACGGACTTCGCGATGGGTCCGGCCAGCCGGCCTCCGGCGATCTCGTCGCGGGCGGTGTCGCTGGACTCGACAAGCACCGCGACGGCGACCTTGGGGTTGTCGCCGCCGGCGAACGACACGAACCACGCGTAGGGCGGCCGGTCGGGCGTCGACTGTGCGGTGCCGGTCTTGGCGCCGACGTCTTCCCCGGGGATCTGCGCCGAGGTCGCCGTGCCCCTGGTGACCGTGCTGACCATCATCTCGCGCAGCTTGGCGGCGTTGGAGCCGCTCATCGCCTGGCTGAAGCGTTCGGGCTTGGCCTGCTCGAGCACGCGCAGGTTGGGCGAGCGGACGGTCTTGACGACGTAGGGCTTCATGACGTCACCACCGTTGGCGATGCCGGCGGCGACCATGGCCATCTGCAACGGCGTCGCGGCAACCTCGTACTGGCCGATGCCGGACTGCGCGAGCTGGGGCGCCTCGAGCTTGCTGTCGCCGACCGTGAACCGGCTGGCGTTGGAGGCCAGGCCTTCGATCGGGTCGGTGCCGAATCCGAACTTGGCGGCCTGCTCGGCGAGCTTCTCCTGGCCGATCTTGCCGGCGAGAGCGCCGAATGCGACGTTGCACGACACGTTGAGCGCCTGCTCGAACGTGATGCGGTCGCCGCCGCAGTTGCCGCCGTTCTCGTTGGGCAGCGAGTACTGGATGCCCGGGAACGTCAGCCGCGAGCCGGCCTTGATCTCATCGTCGATGTTGTCGACGACGCCGTCCTGGAGTGCTGCGGCGGCGGTGACGAGCTTGAACGTCGAGCCGGGCGGCAGCGCCTGCTGCGTCGTCCGGTTGATCATCGGCTGGTCCTCGTCCTTGGTCAGCGAGTTCCACGACTTCTGCACGGCAGTGAAGTCGTGGCTGGCGAGCCGGTTGGGGTCGTAGGACGGCTGGTTGACCATCGCGAGCACGGCGCCGGTCTGCGGGTCGAGCGCGACGACGGCGCCCTTGGTGTTCTTGCCGAGCCGCTCGAGGCCCTCGGCCGCCGCCTTCTGCGCGAGCGGGTCGATCGTCAGCTCGACGCTGCCACCCTTGGGCTGCTTGTTGGAGACCAGGTCGACGACCCGGTTGACGAACAGCCGGTTGTCGCTGCCGGAGAGGACGTCGTTCTCGGACTGCTCGAGGCCGCCGCGCCCGAAGACGTACGAGAAGTAGCCCGTGATCGGCGCGTAGAGGCCCCCGTCGGGGTAGCGGCGCTGGTACTTGTACTCGTCCTTGGTCTTGACGCTCTCGGCGACCGGCTTGCCGTCGACGAGAATCGCACCGCGGGCGCGGGAGAACTCCTCGTTGATGACGCGCTTGTTGCCGTTCTTGGCGTTGAGGCTGTCGGCCTCGACGAACTGCACGTAGTTGATGTTGAGCAGCAGGGCCGCGAACAGCACGAGGCACGCGATGGCGATGTTGCGGATCGGGCGGTTCACGACAGCTTCACCACCTGGGTCTCCTCGTCACTCGCGAACGTGGAGATCTCGGGGGCGGGTCGACGGGTCTGGTCGCTGATGCGCAGCAGGAGGCCGATGATGGCCCAGTTCATGACGACGGACGAACCGCCCTGCGCCATGAACGGCGTCGTGAGGCCGGTCAGCGGGATGAGCCGGGTGACGCCGCCGACGACGACGAAGACCTGCAGCGCGAACGAGAACGCGAGGCCCGCGGCCAGCAGCTTGCCGAACGCGTCGCGGCAGGTCAGCGAGATGCGAAGACCGCGCTCGACGATGAGGCCGTAGATCACGATGATCGCCATGAGCCCCGTCAGGCCGAGCTCCTCGCCCATCGAGGCGGCGATGAAGTCCGAGAACGAGTAGGGCGTCAGCTGTGGGCTGCCCTGCCCCCACCCTTGTCCGAGGATGCCGCCGTGCGCCAGGCCGAACAGCCCGTTGATGATCTGTCCGTTGCGGTCGGGGTCGCCGAACGGGTCGAGCCAGGCGTCGAAGCGTACGCGAACGTGCCCGAACCCGAGGTAGCCGAAATAGGCGCCGGCCCCGAACAGCACCGCGCCGACGACGAGCCAGCCCGGGCGCTCCGTGGCGACGTAGAGCATCACGACGAACAGGCCGAAGAACAGGAGCGACGAGCCGAGGTCGCGCTGCAGCACGAGGATGCCGACGCTGATCAGCCAGCCGGCGAGGATCGGGCCGAGGTCGCGGCCGCGCGGCAGGTCGATGCCCATGATGCGGCGGCCGGCGAGAGCCAGGGCGTCACGCTTGACGACGAGGTAGCCCGCGAAGAAGATCGCGAGGCACACCTTGGCCGCCTCGCCGGGCTGGAAGCTGAACGGTCCGAAGTTGACCCAGATGCGGGCGCCGTTGATCGTACGTCCGAAGTGCGGCAGCAGCGGGAGGATCAGCAGGCCGATCGCGGCGAGACCGAACGTGTAGGTGAGGGTCTGCAGGCGGCGGTGGTCGCGCACGAGCATGAGAATGCCGGCGAACGCGGCGATGCCGACCGCGGTCCACACGAGCTGGGAGTTGGCGAATGCGGCGCGCTCGGGGTCGATCTGCCGGCGACCGAGGTCGAGGCGATAGATCATCGCGAGGCCCAGGCCGTTGAGCGCGATGACCAGCGGCAGCAGCACGGGGTCGGCGTAGGGCGCGACCTTGCGGACGATCAGGTGCGTCGCGATCGCCACGACGATGAGGGCGCCGCCGAGCTTGTAGGTGTCGGCCGGGATCGTGCCCTCGACACCGAGACCCACCGACGCGTAGGCCGCGATGCCGATGAACACCGCGAGCACGGTCAGGAAGAACTCGGCTCCCCGCCGCTTGCGAGGAACCCAGGCGGCTGTGGTCATCGCTGCCATGCCGTGTTGGACGCCGTCGACGTGGTCGTCTTGGTCGGCGTCGGCTTCTTCGTGGGGGTCGGCGTGGGCGTGGGCACGACCGCGAGCTGGTCGAGCTCGGCCACGGTCTTCTCGGCGTCGGCCTTGCTCGAGGCTTCGATGCCGGCCTCGACCTGCTGGCGGCGGAAGTCCGGGAGGGTGCTGAGCTCGACGTCGGTGACCTGCTCGACGTGTTGCAGCGTGATGCCGGGGATGTCGGCCTGGACGCCCTTGAAGATCGTGACCTTGCCGTCCTGGGCCGCCACGAAGTACTGCTTCTGAGACCAGCTGTAGGCCCACGTGCCGGCGGCGGCGAGGATCACCGCGACGACCACGAGGGCAGCCGCCCAGCGGACCCAGCGCATACGACTCGGCGGCTGCGGGGCGTAACGGAGCTCTTCGGGGTCGTAGGAGGACGTCGACGTGGTGGCCGTGTCGCTGCCGCTCGTGCCCTCGCCCGTACGAGGGCGCGCCTGACCGGCGGCTGCCCCGACGAGCTGGGGCCGGCCGTCGGCGGACGACAGTCGATCATCGGGAGCGGTGCCGGCCTCGACGAACTCGCCGATCACGACGGTCACGTTGTCGTAGCCGCCGGCCTCCAACGCCAGGCGTACGAGCTCGGTCGCAGCCATGTCGATCGTCTCGGACTGCAGCGCGCTGCGGATGACCTCGTCGGTCACCATGTCGGTGAGTCCGTCGCTGCACAGCAGGTAGCGGTCGCCGAGCATCGGCTGCACCCAGCTGAGGTCGGCGGCGTTGTCGTCGCGGCCGAGCATCGCGCGCAGGATCAGCGAGCGGTGCGGGTGGACGCGAGCCTCGGCCGGTGAGATCCGGCCCTCGTCGATCAGGCTCTGGACGAACGTGTGGTCCTTGCTGATCTGGGCGAGCTCGCCCCCGCGCAGGCGATAGACCCGGGAGTCGCCGATGTGCGCGAACGCGAACTTCTCGCCGTCCCAGAGCAGTGCATCGAGCGTCGTGCCCATGCCCTCGACCGCGGGGTCCTCGGCGATGAGGTCACCGAGCCGCGCGTTGGCCTTAGCGACGGCATCCTCCAGCGCAGCAACCGCGTCGCCGTCGAGGTCGTCGCGGTCGAGCTCGCGGATGATGTGCATGACCTCCGACGAGGCGAGGTCGCCGGCCGCGGCACCGCCCATGCCGTCGGCGATGACCAGCAGCCGCGGGCTCGCGTAGCCGGAGTCCTGGTTGCCGGATCGGCGCAGACCGGTGTCGGTGTGCGCGACGTAGCGAAAGGTCAGTGCGGTCATGGGCTACTTCTGCAGCTCGACGATGGTCTTGCCGAGCCGCACGGCGATGCCGATGCCGATCGGGACGGGCGACGTGATGCGCTGGCTGCCGAGGTAGGTGCCGTTGGTCGAGCCGAGGTCCTCAACGAACCACTGCTCCCCGTTGGTCGCGAACCTGGCGTGCCGCGTCGACACGTAGTCGTCGTCGAGCCGGATCGCCGCGTCGGTGCCGCGGCCCAGCAGGATCGGCTTGTCGCCGAGCGGCACGCTCTGCCCGGCGTTGGGTCCGGAGACGACCTGGAGCTTGGTGGGTACGCCGCGGGGTGCCTTGCGGTTCTTGGCCTTGGCCGGCGCCTTCTGCTTGCTCTTGGCCGGCTTGGGGGCCGACGTCGCCTTGGTGCCGAAGATGTCCGAGCGGATGACCGAGACCGCGGACAGCACGAAGAGCCACAGCACGGCAAGGAAGCCGAGCTTGATCAGCGTGAGGGTGAGCTCTGACATCTAGTGGGCCACCTCAGTCATGCGGATCACGATCACGGTGTTGCCGAGACGGATCTCGGACCCGTCGGTGACGACGCCCGTGGCGACCTTGTGACCGTTGAGCACCACCCCGTTGGTGGAGTTGAGGTCGACGATCGTCACGGTGGTCTCGGCTCCGCTCTGGTGGATCTTGATCTCCGCATGCCTGCGGGAGATGCCCGGGTCGTCGATCTTGAGGTCGGCCTCGTTGCCGCGGCCGATGACGACGCCCGGGGGGCTGATGGGGTGCTTCATGCCGTTGACCTCGAGCAGCACATCGGAGCTGCGGATCGCGGTCTCGGTCATGCGCTGTCCGACGACCGGGGTCACGGACGCGTTGGTCTTGCTGCGTACGCGGAAGCGACCCGTGCTCAGCTCACCGGTCTTGGTGAACGAGATCTCGAGCGGGCCGGTCATCGTGTAGCGCTGCTCGCTGACGTGCTCCTTGACCAGCGTCGCCAGCTCGTCGGCCAGCGTCGTGCTGAACGGGTTGAGCCGGTCGAAGTCGGGCGGGGACAGCTCGACGGTGAAGACGTTGGGCACCAGCATCCGCTCGCGCGACAGGATGTGGGCCGAGTTGTCGACCTCGCGCTGCAGGGCGGCGGCGATCTCGACGGGCTGCACGGCGCTGCGGAACGCGCGAGCGAACGCGCTGGTCACCGCGCCCTCGAGGCGTTGTTCGAATCGCTGCAGCACCCCCGCCATCAGCCTCCGCCTTTCCGGTTGTCGTGGTTCTACCCAGCGATCGTATCGGGAGCGGCCATCCCCGCGAGTTTGCAGCGGGGGTGGGCGTGAGGAATCGCACCTGAATCAGCCTGTTAGACTTGCGAACCGGTCCTACGGGACCACGCGCGGGTGGCGGAATGGTAGACGCGCTGGCTTCAGGTGCCAGTGTCCGCAAGGGCGTGGGGGTTCAAATCCCCCCTCGCGCACAAGTTGATACGAGACGCAGGTTGCCGAGATCCCTTGGGGTCTCGGCAACTGTCGCAAGTGGGGGATTTGAGGAGGAAGGCGCTCAGCGCCTGACGGGGTCCCCCTCGCGCACAGATGTATAGCAAGGCCGGTTTCCCCGAAGGGCGACCGGCCTTCTTTCATCCCGGCGTTCGGTGCCCGTCGGTCGCGGAGTCACGGCAGAGTGTCTCCAGACCGAAGGATGGCAACGATGACCGACACGCTCGCCCCAAACGTCAAGACCCCCGGACGACGTGGTCCGGGGGTCCTGACGTGTGCTCGTGGCTACGCCTCGGCGTCGAGGGCGGCCGACACCCGGCGGTGGGCCTCCCAGATCGCCTCGGGCATGTTGTCGAACTGCTGGAGGTGCTCCTCGCGGAAGCCCATCTCCTGACGCCAGCGCGCGTTGTCGATCGACAGGATCGTCTCCAGGTCCTTGTCGGAGATGTCGACGCCGTCGAGGTTGAGCTCCTCGGCGGTGGGGATGATGCCGACCGGCGTCTGGCGACCCGTGACCTCGCCAGCCTTGAGCTGCAGCAGCCACAGGAGTGGGCGGAGGTTGTCGCGGTAGCCGGGCCACAGGTAGTGGCCGTCCTCGGGATCCTTCTGGAACCAGTTGACGTGCGCGAAGATCGGCAGGTCCTTGGCGGCACCGACGATCTTGAGGTAGTGCTCGGCATAGTCGCCCTCGCCGTACGCCATGAAGGGGCGGTTGGACATGGGGTCGTAGCGGAGCATGCCCTCGACGCCCTCGGCCGCGGACGTCGCCTCGGCACCCAGCGTCAGGCCGTCGTAGACGCCTTCGGCCAGGTCGGTGATCGCGCGGATCAGCGGCTCACGGTCGCGGGTGCGGCCACCGAAGATGATCGCGTCGATCGGCACACCGGCGGCGGCGTTGTAGTCGTCGGCGATGTTGGGCACGTTGTCGAGCTGCGTCGTGAAGCGGCTGTTGGGGTGCGCCCACGGGCTGTCGTCGCCGTTCTCGCGATCGGCGATCGGGGAGCCGGTCCAGTCGAGCCAGCCGTGCGTGTCGGCCGGCGGCTGGGGCGTACGTCCCTCCCACCACACCTCGTGCGTCTCGACGTTGTAGGCGATGTTGGTGAAGATCGCGTGCGTGCCCTCGGCGATCGACGCGAGCGCCGTCGGGTTGGTGCCCTCGTTGGTGTCCTTGGCGACGCCGAAGACTCCGTACTCGGGGTTCATGCCGTAGAGCTTGCCGCTCTCCTCGTCGACCCAGAGCCACGCGATGTCGTCGCCGTAGAACGACACGTGATAGCGGTCGCCCAGCACGTCGGGGGCCAGCATCATGGCGAGGTTGGTCTTGCCCGAGGCACTCGGGAAGCCGCCGCAGATGTGATAGGTCTTGCCGGTCTGCTTGTCCTTGATGCCGATCAGCATGTACTGCTCGGCGAGGAACTTGCGCGACGCCCAGCCGTCGTACGCACCCTGGCGCAGGCCGTGGGCGATCTTGCCCAGCAGCGCGTTGCCGCCGTAGGACGAGCCGAAGTGCAGGATCGTCCGTTCGTCGGCGACCGTCACGAAGTAGCGCTGGTCGTCGGGGGTGCCCTGGCCGAGGTTCTCCAGGTCGCCGGTCACGTGGACGGCGCGCACGAACTGCTCGGGGTCCTCCAGGGCCTCGAGAAATTCTGCGCCGACGCGGGCCATGCGGATCATGTGGAGCACGACCGTGCGGGTGTCAGTGACCTGCACGCCGGCGGCCCACGGAGCGAGGGCGTTGCCGGGAGGGGCCATCAGGTAGGGGATGACGTACATCGTCTTGCCCTTGGAGGCGCCGCGCATGCGGTCCTCGAGCATGGGCTTCATCTCCGAGGCGGGCCGCCAGTTGTTGTAGACGCCCTTGTCCTTGGGATCGTTCGTGGCGACGATCGTGCGCTCCTCGGAGCGCGCGGTGTCCTTCACGTAGCTGCGCGAGTAGTAGAGCCCGTCGCCCGCCGGCAGGAGCTCACCGTCCTCGAGCGCCTCGGCGATGAGCCGCGAGTCGTCCGCGGCGCTGACCACCTCGACCCGCTCCGCTCCGGTCAGATCGGCCCAGTGCTTCACGTACTCGCGCACGTGTGGGTTCTTGATTCCTGCTTCATCCAGTGTTGCGTCGACATCAACCATCGAACGATCATGCCCTCTCGGCAGGCAGAACGCACGGGTCTAACTCACACGTGGCATATGTCTCGCAATTTGTCTTTGCGGACTGCAAATTCAGCGCGTTCGTCAGTGGCCTCTGGCAGAGACCGGAACCGTATCGGTGACGCCACCGTCACTGACGAGATGGACCTCGTCGGCGAGGTTCATCATGGTGCAGACGTGGTGGGGGATCACGAGAACGCGGTCACCGATCGCCGGCGCGGTCGCCGGGTCGTCGGCGTGGAAGACGCCGTGCTCCTCGCTGAGGAACGCCGGGTGCAGATCGGGCCGGTGCAGCACGTGGACCCAGTCGTCGCCGCCGAACCCGTCGCTGCTGAGCATTTTGGTGCCGGCGTCGATGACGACCCGGTCCGGCGCCGGCCGGGAGATCACCGTGGCCAGCACGAACGCCGCGCAGGTCTCGTGCGTCGCGACGCCGAGGCGCACCATGTTGGCGTCGTTCATCACGTACGTCCCGGGGCGCGACTCGGTCATGCCGAGGCCGAAGCCGGCGCGGGCCGACGGTGTCGAACCGACACTGATCTCCCGCACGTCGACGTTGTTACGCCGCAGCTCCTCGGCCGTACGCACGAGGTCGTCGGCCTCGTCCGAGGCGATGCGCGCGAGGTCTTGCTGGCTCGTCGCGGCGTACGCGTGACCGGCATGGCTCGAGACACCGATGAGGCGTACGCCAGGGATGGCCGCGATCTGCAGGCCGAGCTCGACGCTCGGTGCGCCGGGTGGTCGGCCCAGACGACCCTGTCCGGTGTCGATCTCGAGCAGCACGGCGAACGGCTGCGAGCCGGCGGCCTGGCCCAGCACCGTCGCGGCTTCGACCGAGTCGAGCGTCACCCGGATCTCGGCATGCTCGCGGAGTGCCACCAGTCGGGCGATCTTGTCGGCCGACAGCGGCGGGAAGGCCAGTGTCACGCTCGGGCAACCCGCGTCGATCATGACCTCGACCTCGCGGAGCGTCGCGCACGTGGCACCGATCGCCCCGCCGGCGAGCTGGAGCCGCATGAGCTCGGGGATCTTGTGCGACTTGATGTGCGGGCGGAGTCGTACGCCGTGCGCGTCGGCGACGGTGAACATCTCCTTGATGTTGCGCTCGACCTGGTCCAGGTCGATGACCACGGCAGGCGTCTCGACGTTCGTCAACGATTCGGCTGTCAGCATGCAGCCATCATGGCCCGGTGTCAGAGCAGTCCGCGTACGTACTCGGCCTGCCCGAGGTGCTTGAGGTCGTCGCCGACCACGCTGATGAGGCGTACGGCGAGGGTCACCGGCGGGTCCCACGAGTCGTCGACCACGCGGTCGAGGTCGGCGTCGGAGAGCCCTTCGACATAGCGGAGCGTCACGTCGGTGACGGCCTGGGCGTAGCCGACCAGCAGCTCAGCCTGGACGTGCACCGTGTCGACGTCGTCGCGGCTGTGCCCGTAGCCGGTGGCGCGCTCGTCGAACGGCAGGGCGAACCGCTTGTACCAACCGGCGGAGCCCCAGACCTCGTCGCTGCCGGCGGCATCGGCGACGTGGTTGTCCTGGACGCGCATGAGGTGCCAGACGAGCCAGCCGATCGTGTTGGCGCCGGGTGCGATGCGCTGGCTCAGGTCGGCGGGCGTGAGGCCGTCGACGACCATCCTCGAGCCCTCGTTGATCCGGCCGAAGGCGTCGACCAACAGATCCTTGGCCGACGTCATGACGTCACCTCACTGAGAGGCACACGACAGTGAGGCGACGCCATGACCTTCCTGATGGTTCGCGCCCCCTGCTCGCAGAGCTCGCGGGGGGACCCCCAGCTGCGCTCGCTCATGACCCCGGCCATTCGCCGGTCACGCGCTGGAAGCCCTTGGCGCCCTGGCGCTGGATGAGCGCCTTGACGCCGGCGAAGATCGCGCCCTGCAGCAACGCGGCGATCATGATCTCCTTGAACGCGTACTCCGACTGCAGCGGCGTCGGCGGGTCAGCGTTGTCGCCGCGGCTGACGCGCTTCCACACCTGCTTGAAGATCAGCGAGGCGAGGAGTCCGCCGGCAATCGAGCTGACGATGCCGACCGGGCGGTAGAGGATCTTGGCAGAGGTGCTGGGCTGTTGTGCGGTGGGCATACGCATCAGGCCTTCGCGGTCACATGACGGATGGACGTGTCATTTCCTTTGTACACCGCAGGCTGCAGCCCTCAGCGTGGAGCGGCCGGGTCAGCTGGCGATCGGCTGGCGCACGAGTGCCGCGCGTTCGCTCTCGGTCATGCCGCCCCACACCCCGTAGGGCTCCTGGACGGTCAACGCGTGCTGGCGGCAGCGGTCGATGACCGGGCACGTGAAGCACACCTTCTTGGCGTTCTCCTCGCGGCGCGCGCGTTTGGCACCGCGCTCGGCCTCCGGGGAGAAGAACACCTCGCTGTCGGCACCCATGCACGCGCCCTCGTACTGCCACTCGTAGGTCTCGATGAGCGGGAGCGGGAGTCTCTTGACGTTGACCATGCGGGGGTATTGCCCCCGGGTTGCACTTTCAAACATCTGTGGATCACATCTGTTCGGCACTGGTCAGGGACCCTGCGAACGCAGGGGCCGGATAGCCTGACGGGCATGACCGAACCCCGTGTCCTCACCGAGATCGACGGCCCGATCGCGTACGTGTGGCTCAACCGGCCCGACAAGCTCAACGGCGTCGACCTCGAGCTCATCACCGAGCTGATCGCCGCCGCGGAGGCGCTCAAGGCCAACCGGGACATCCGCGCAGTGGTGCTGCAGGGCAAGGGCCGGTCGTTCTGTGCTGGCCTCGACTTCGGTGCCGCGTTCAAGGACAAGAAGCGGGTGGCACGGTTCTTCTTCGCCGGGCCGCGATCGCTCAACCGGTTCCAGAAGGTCACCGCGGTCTGGCGGAGCCTGCCGGTGCCGGTCATCGCTGTCGTCCACGGACACTGCTACGGCGCGGGCCTGCAGCTCGCGGTCGGCGCGGACTTCCGGTTCACCACGCCGGATGCGACCTGGTCGATCCTCGAGGCGAAGTGGGGCCTGGTCCCCGACATGGCCGGCACCGTGCCGTTCAGCGAGCTCCTGCCGGCCGACGTCGTGATGCGGCTGTCGATGACGGGCGAGCCGATCACCGGCACCCGCGCTGCCGAGCTCGGCCTGGCGACGGAGGTCAATGACGAGCCGCTCAAGGCTGCCCTCGCCCTGGTCGACCAGATCGTCGAACGCTCGCCGGACTCGGTCGCGGCGACCAAGAAGCTGATCTACGCCAACCGCCATGGCAGCCTCCGTGGGGCGTACCGGCTCGAGCGCAAGCTGCAGTCGGCGATGTTCAAGGCCAAGAACACGGCGATCGCCCGCAAGGCCGGCACAGCCAAGGAGACCCCGGTCTTCGGGCCCCGTACGTTCGATTAAGAGGAGTACGACGGTCGTTGTTACTGTGGTCGGCGTGACTGAACAAGAGCCCTCCAAGAAGGTCGCCAACCAGTACGAGCGCGACTATGACTACACCAAGTACTGGGACAACCGCGACTACGAGAACGCCGCCGAGCACATCGCGATCCGCCGGCTGCTGAAGGGCAACCACTACGGCAAGGCTGCCGACATCGGCGGTGGCTTCGGTCGCCTCTGCATCCTGCTGCGTACGTTCGCCGATGAGGTCACGCTGGCAGAGCCGGCCGCGACACAGCTCGAGGCCGCCAAGAAGGTGCTCGCGGGCACCGACATCAAGCAGGTCCAGATGCAGGCCGACGACTTGAAGTTCGCCGACGGCGAGCTCGACCTGATCACGATGATCCGCGTCATGCACCACCTGCCCGACCCGACGGCGGAGTTCGCCGAGATCTCCCGCGTGCTCGCGCCCGGCGGCACCGCGATCATCGAGGTTGCCAACTACGGCCACTACAAGAACCGCCGCCGGCACAAGAAGGAAGGCACCCCGCTGCCGACCGAGCCGGTCAACATCCGCAAGACCCAGGCCGACGAGCCCGACGCGATCGCGTTCGTCAACCACAACATCGACACCGTCGTCGGTCAGCTCGGTGCCGCCGGCCTGACGCTCGACGACAAGCTCTCGGTGTCCAACCTGCGCAGCCAAACGCTCAAGAAGGCCCTGCCGACCAAGGTTCTGCTGACGGCCGAACGCCTCACGCAGCGTCGTCTGGCGGGCAGCAACTTCGGCCCGAGCATCTTCCTCAAGCTGCGCAAGCCCTGACCTCCGACTGAGGAGTCAGCGCACGCGGAGGAACCGCCGGCTGTCGTGCAGCGATCGACGGGGTGGCGTGACGAGCTCCGCGGGGATGAACGCGATCCAGAGCGCCATGAGCAGGACCTCGAGGCGTTGCGCGAGGCCCAGCAGCATGTCGTGACCGAAGAAGTTGAGCTGGGCGGTCAAGAGCCCGGCGACGACGCTCGCGCAGATCGCGACGGCGCCGAGCACCTCGGCGCGACCTCGGGTGGCGATGGTCGCCCCACCTGAGCGGAGGGCGACCACCACCGCCACGAAGGCCACGGCGAAGAACACCTCCTCGCCGAGGCTGGCATAGAGGTGAGGATCACCGACCCATCCCCAGGCATCGTGTGGCGTGGACGTGTTGCACGCGGCGCCGACCGTCAGGGTGCACGGGAGCGGCGTCAAGGCGTCAACGACGTTGGAGAGGCCGAACAGCGCGAGCGCAGCCCACGCCGTCGCGGCCGGACGGTCGCGACGACCCACGGCCAGGCCGTACATCGCGCCGGCGATCACGAGGACTCCGCTGAGGACGTCCAGTGACCGGAACACCTGATGGTACGGACGCGAGAGAGCCGAGAGCTCGCTGACGTAGCTGGTCAGCAGGCTGAGGTGCGCGGGCAGGACCATCTGCACGACCCAGTTGGCATACAGCAGCCCGCCGGCGAGCAGCAGCAGCCTGACGAGCCGGTTCACGGGTGCCGTCCTGATGGTCCTCGGGTCAACGGGAACGCGACGACCTCGCGGATCGGCCGGCCGGTCAGCATCATGAGGAGCCGGTCGACCCCCAGTCCGAGGCCGCCGGTGGGTGGCATCCCCCGCTCCAGCGAGGCCAGGAACTCCTCGTCGAGCTGCATGGCCTCGACATCGCCCCCGGCGGCCAGCAGCGACTGCGCCCGCAGGCGTCGGCGCTGCTCGATGGGATCGGTGAGCTCGCTGTACGCCGTCGCGATCTCCATGCCGAACGCCACCAGGTCCCAACGCTCCGCGATGGCCGACTCGCTGTCCTTCGGGCGGGTCAGGGGACAGACCGTCGACGGGAAGTCGGTGTAGAACGTCGGCATCGTGGTGCGGGGCTCGACCAGTGCCTCGTAGAGCTCGACCACGAGCCGGCCCGGGTCATCGGTGTCGGGGACGGTGACGTCGTGGACCTGGCAGAGCTTCGTCAGGAGCGAGACCGGAGTGTCCAGGTCGACCGTCTCCTGAAGGGCAGCGGAGACCGCCTCGTGCACCGTGACGACGGGCCAGTCCCCGGTCAGGTCGCAGCGGCCGAGCACGGGGTGCAGGGCGACGGCTACGCCATGGGCGGCCGTCGCGGCGTCGAGGATCAGCGCGCGGCACAGCCGTCGCATGTCGGCGTAGTCCGCGTGCGCCTGGTACGCCTCGAGGGAGGTGAACTCCGGGTGGTGACGCCGGTCGATGCCCTCGTTGCGGAACACCCGACCGATCTCGAAGACTCGTTCCAGGCCGGCGACGCACAGCCGTTTGAGATAGAGCTCTGGCGCGATCCGCAGCGTGAGGTCCAGGTCGTACGTGTTGAGGTGTGTGGCGAACGGGCGGGCGTTCGCACCCCCGTGGACGGGTTGGAGGATCGGCGTCTCGACCTCGGTGAAGTCCCGGCCCTCCATGCTGGTCCGGAGGCTGCGGACGACCGCGCTCCGGGTGCGGAGCACGGTGCAGGCATCGGCGTCCCTCACTCGGTCGCCGGGGCCGGGCGGATGGAGGGACTTGGCGCTCATCCGCCATGACGAGGCGAACAGCGACCGGTGCCCGGTGTCCGTTGTCCTCGGACGGCACGTGAGGTCGACGAGGTCGCCGGTGTCGCAGGTCCGGCGGAACGCGGCGAGTGCCTCGGCCGGCATCTCGTCACGCGCCAGGACCACCTGGACATCGCCGGTCCAGTCCCGGAGGTCGACGAACACCACGCCGCCGTGGTCGCGGAGGTGCACGATTCGCCCCGACACGGTCACCCGCTCGGGCGCCTCGAGCGCGCCGGCGACGGGTCGAGGGGCGCCGGCGGCGGGATAAGGCGCCAGGCCGTATGTCTCCAACGCGTCGAGCTTGGCGTACCTCGTCCTGCACCGCGCGGGGGGAAGTGGATCGGCGTGTGCCCGGGCGGTCTCCGCGAGCAGATCGGCGGTGATCTGCTCCAGCTGTGTTGCGCTGAGACCGGGGGGCGCGATGCCCTTCCTGCTGCGCATCCACGTGGGGACCGTCACGAATCCTTCCGCCATGCCCGAGGCCACGCCGATCCGGGCCAGCATCCGGGCATCGTCATAGCAGAGGAATCGCGGGTTCCAGGTCGGCGCGAACTTCACGTTCGAGCGGTACAGCGCCTCGAGCTGCCACCACCGCGACAGCAGGATGAGGAGCCGGCGCCAGGCCCGCAGGATCGGTCCGGCGCCGATGCGGTTGCCCTCCTCGAAAGCCGCGCGGAACACGGCGAAGTTGAGCGACACGCGCATCACGGACAGCGCCGGACCCTGGCGCGTCAGCTCCGACACCATGAACTCGATGACTCCGTTGGGCGCCGCCGGGTCACGGCGCATGAGGTCGAGGGACATCCCGGTCGGGCCCCACGGCACGAACGACAGCAGGGCCCGCAGCTCGCCGTCGCGGTCCAACGCCTCGACCAGGACACACGCGGCGTCGGCTGGATCGCCGAGCCGGCCGAGCGCCATGGAGAACCCGCGTTCGGTCTCGTCACCGCGCCACTGGTCGGCGCGGTCGATCACCCGTGCCATGTCGGCCGCCCCGACCGAACCGTGACGCCGGATGCGGGCGGTGTAGCCCAGACGCTCGACGCGACGCACTGCCTGGCGTACGACATGCATGTCGGGGCCACGCAGGCTGAAGCCGTGGGTCTCGATGATCGCCTCGTCGCCGAGCTGGATCGCGGTGAGCCCGGCCCGTTCGTACGCATGCGCGCCGGCCTCGCTGGAACCCATGACGGCCTGTGCCCAGCCGTGATCGTCGGCGATGCGCTGCCATGCCGCGATCGCCGCCGGCCACGACTCACGATCTCCGATGGGATCGCCGCTGGCGAGGCAGACCCCGATCTCGACGCGATAGAGCACCGCGGCGCGACCGTTCGGGGCGAACACGACAGCCTTGTCGCGCCGGGTGGCGAAATAGCCCAGGGAGTCCTGAGCACCGTGGATCCCCAGCAGGGCCCGTAGTGCCCGTTCCTCCGGGTCCGCGAGCTCGGCCCTCAAGGTCTGGCTCTGGAAGATCGTGGCGAACGCGCCGAGCAGTGACATGGCACCGAGCAGTCCGAGGAGGTCACCCACCCATTCGGGTGGACGGCCGTCGAACACCCCGTTCTCCACGAGGCCACCACCGACCTTGTTGAGCGTCCACGACAGCCACTCCGATGCGGGGAGGTCGCCGTGCACGAGCATGACGAGCGCCGTGCCGGCGAGCGTGCTCACCGCGATGCCGAGCACGAGCACCACGAGCGCCTTGCCGAACGACGCCCGCCTCACCGCGGTGGTGAACTGGCTGCGGGCCACGGCGACGACGACCAGTCCGACGGCCGCGACAGCCGTGCTCGCGACCGACCGCGGACTGACGCCGTCGACCAGCAGCCGGGAGCTCGAGAGGTTGACGACCAGGAGGCCGAGGAGCGCCCACCACGCGGGGCGCTTGCGCGCGGCGACGGCTGCGGCGAGCAGTCCGAGGAACGCGGCCCAGGCGAGGTTGGGCGACAGGAACAGGACGTAGTCGTCGAGCGCCGTCCAGACGGGGCGCGTCAGGTGACGCAGGGGGACGAACAGGGCCAGGACCGCGCACGCGCTGGCCCAGACGGCGAGGAAGACGCTCGCCCAGCGAGGCACCCAGGAGACGCGCGGCAGCGCAATCGTGAGACGCGACATGGTGATCGCCCAATCTGTGACACGGGGGCGCGGTGTCCCCAGGCCGCGCAATGGCGAGGTTCACCATACGTCGGGGCACCGAACCGGCCGGGCCGCCGACAGGACAGTGTCAGGCCGAGGCGAAGCGGGCTGCTGAGCGGGCCTTGGCCTTGGCGGCCTCGACCTCGCGGTCCTTGGGCGGCGCGGTCGTCACGAGGTCCTCGAGGAGGTGCCCCGTGATGTGGGCGATCTCCGCGACAGCGCGGTTGAACGCCTCTTCATTGGCCTTCGACGGCTTGCTCGCCCCACTGATCTTGCGGAGGTACTGCAGTGCGGCGGCCTGGACCTCGTCGTTGGTCGCGGCGGGCTCGAAGTTGTGGAGGGTACGAATGTTGCGGCACATGCTCCGACCTTAGAACTCCGAGCCCGCTCGCGACAGGGGGTCTAGCTCTCTTCCCACCAGTCGCGCGCGGCATCCGCGCTGTCGGTGTAGTCCGCGAACACGCCGTCGAGGCCGGCCTCGAAGAACGCGTTGAGCTCGGCGAAGATGTCGCCCTTCGCGTTGGGGTCGGTGCCGTCGCGGTAGTCGGCCGGCAGGAACTGGTTCTCGTCGCGGAACGTGTAGGCCACGACCTTGAGCCCGGCGCGATGTGCGTCCTTGACCAGCGGGGTCGGCGACGTCAGGAAGCCCTGGGCGTCACGCGGGATGATGCTGTTCTTCTCCGGTCCGAGCCAGTCGGCGTACGTGGCCACGTCGCGCAGCCCGGCCGGCGTCATGATGTCGGCGTACGTGCGCGAGTCGCCGGCGGCCTTCACGTCGTACGGTGCGCCGGTCGCCGACGTCAGCTGGACCAGCGGGACGCGGGTCTGGCGGGCGAGGCTGCGCAGGTTGCCGGTCTCGAACGACTGGATGACGACCTTGCCGTGCTTGGAGTTGCGGCCAGCCTTCGTCAGCGACCGCAGCAGCGGCTTCTCCAGCGGCAGGCCGATCGACCGGAAGTAGGTCGGGTGCTTGGTCTCCGGCGCCACGCCGATGACCCGGCCACGCTTGCGACTCTCGGCGTTCGCCAGGGCGAGGACCTCGTCGAACGTCGGGATCTCGAAGCGTCCGTCGTAGCGCGTGTTGCCCGGACGCACGGACGGGAGCCGCTCCTTGGCCCGCAGCGTCTTGAGCTCCTTGAGGGTGAAGTCCTCGGTGAACCAGCCGGTCTCGGCGACGCCGTCGACGGTCTTGGTGGTCTTGCGCTGCGCGAACTCGGGGTGGTCGGCGACGTCGGTCGTGCCACTGATCTCGTTCTCGTGGCGGGCGACGAGCACCCCGTCCTTGGTGCTGACGAGGTCGGGCTCGATGTAGTCGGCGCCCAGCTTGATCGCCAGGGCGTACGCGGCGAGGGTGTGTTCGGGCCGGTAGCCCGAGGCGCCACGGTGCGCGAACACCGTGATGGACTGGTGCTGCGTCGTGGCGGGTGCCTTCTCAGCGGTCGCAGGGACTGCGACGGCTCCGGTGGCGATGGCGGCCCCGCTCAGGGCGAGTGCCGTGCGGCGGACGTACGGATGAAGGAGTGTCATGCCTCGAGTGCAGGGGCGCCGGATGACCTGCGCGTGCACGCGGACCCGACGGCCGGTGAACTCCTAAAGGACGTCGAGGCGTTTCAGCACGGCGCGGACGTGCTTGAGGGCATTCTTCTCCGTCAGCCCGGTGGTGTCGTCGAAGTAGAGGCCGTCGCCGATCAGCTGGATCGTGCGGGCCAACGACTCGTCGCCGAGGTGCTCGCGCAGGACCGTGAACCAGCCCTCGCGGAGGTCGGCCAGCGCGGCCGAGGCGCGGGAGTCGTTCTCCTGGGCGATGCGGCCGGCGGCGACGAGTGCGCGGTCGAAGTTGCTGCCGGTGTTGACCGAGGTGGCGAGGTAGAACTCGACGGGGCCCTTCTTGGCCGTACGCATCTTGGCGACGTCGGCCTCCCCCTGCTCGCGGAGCCGGGTCAGCATGCCTTCGACGAGCTCGTCCTTGCTGTGGAAGTGATACAGCAGTCCGCCCTTGGAGACCTCGGCCTCGGCGGCGACGGCATCGAGCGTCGCGGCCCGGCTTCCGGCAGTCACGAGAAGTGTCTCGAACGCGTCGAGCAATCGATCGCGCGTTGAACGTTCAGTGGCCGCCATGCGCTCACCTTACCGAGAGGAATATCACCCGCCTCCGGTTCGTTGACTGTACCGTCTGGACGGTATAGTTGACCGTCTTGTCCGGAAGGAGGACCCCATGACCACGATCGACCCGCGCTACCGCGCCCCCCAGCTCGACGTACCCCGCGCGGGACTGCGTGAGTGGCTGGCCCTGGGCGTCCTCATGCTGCCTGTGCTGCTGACCTCGATCGACAACACCGTGCTGAGCTTCGCCCTGCCGCAGGTCAGCACCGCGCTGCGCCCGACCGGCGAGCAGATGCTGTGGCTCGTCGACATCTACCCGCTGATGCTGGCCGGACTGCTCGTTGCGATGGGCAGCCTCGGCGACCGGATCGGCCGGCGCCGGCTGCTGCTGATCGGCGCGTTCGGCTTCGGCATCGCCTCGGTGTGCGCCGCGTTCAGCCCCAACGCCGAGGCGCTGCTGGCCTCGCGTGCCTTGCTCGGCGTGTTTGGCGCGACCCTGATGCCGTCGACGCTGTCGCTGATCCGCAACATCTTCGCGCACAGCGACGACCGCCGGCTCGCGATCGCCACGTGGGCATCGATGTTCGCCGGTGGTGCGGCCCTCGGTCCGGTCATGGGCGGCTGGCTGCTCCAGCACTTCTGGTGGGGCTCGGTGTTCTTCATCAACGTGCCGATCATCGCGATCTTCCTCGTGGCGGCGGTCTTCCTGCTGCCGGAGTCGCGTGACCCGCGGCCCGGGCGCATCGACGGCGTCAGCATCGTGCTGTCGATGACCGCGATGCTGCCGTTCGTCGTCGGCATCAAGCAGGTCGCCGAGCACGGGTTCAACGACGCTGCCCTGATCGGCTTCGGGGTCGGCATCGTCAGCGGCGTGCTGTTCGTACGTCGTCAGCACCGCCTCGTCGACCCGATGATCGACATGACGCTGTTCTCCGACCGGGTCTTCAGCGGCGCGATCACGGCGAACCTGCTGAGCCTGATGGGCTACGCCGGGTTCATGTTCTTCGCGGCGCAGTTCCTGCAGCTCGTGGTCGGCCTGTCGCCGCTGTCGGCGGCCACGGTGCTGTTGCCGGGCCTGCTCGTCACGGTCATCGCCGGGTTCGCGGCGGTCCGGCTCGTGAGGGTGTTCCCGGCACGGGCGCTGGTGGCCGGCAGCTTCGGCCTGTCCGCGGCGGGCTATGCCATCGCGGCGTTCATCGGCACACCGTCGACGGTCTCGATCCTCATCGCGTTCTCGGTGCTCGGACTCGGTATCGGCCTGGCCGAGACGCTGACGAACGACCTCATGCTGTCGAGCGTTCCGCCCTACAAGGCCGGATCCGCGTCGGCGATCTCCGAGACGGCGTACGAGGTCGGTGCCGTGCTGGGCACCGCGGTGCTCGGCAGCATCCTGACCTCGACCTACCGCTCGCACCTGACCGTGCCTGCGGTGGCGAAGTGGGGTGAGAACGACCAGACGTTCGAGACGCTCGGCGGCACCGTCGAGTACGCGAAGTTCTATCCCAACGGCGTCGGCGAGGCGATGGTCCGATCGGCGCACGAGGCATTCGACCTCGGCGTGCAGCTCACCTCGGCGACGGCGATCATCGTCGCGCTGGCCGCGGCCGTGGTGTCGTGGCGGACGCTCAAGGATGCCTGACCCGACCTGATCGTCCTACGATCGTGGGCATGCGTCGCGCGCTCGTCCTGCTCCTCCTGCTGCCGCTGACCGCGTGCGGCGGCAGTGACGGAGCCGGGCTGAGCGACGTGCCGAAGGGGGTGACCTTCCGCGTCGAGCAGGCCCGCCAGGACCTGCAGAATCGTCACTTCCAGCTCCAGGTCGTCAACAAGGGTGCCAAGCCGGTCACGGTGTCGGCGGCCCGCCTGACGTCGACTCGCCTCGGGAAGGCCTCGACGTACGAGGGGCCGGCGACGATCCCGGCCGGGGCGACGGTCAACCTGACGATGTCGATGGCGCCCGCGGGCTGCCCGACGAAGAAGTCCGGCTCCGGCATCGATGCCGCGGCGCGCGTGACGTACCGGGTCGGCGAGGGCCAGGAGCGCACGTCGGTCGTGAAGCCCAAGGACCACTACGGCAGCGTCGCGCTGTTCATGAAGCGCGACTGCGCCGAGAGCACGATCGGTGACCTGCGGGTCGATGACGCGTTCACGGTCGAGGGCCGGGGCCGCGACTCGGTGCTCAAGATCGGCATGACGTTCACCGCCAAGGACGACGGCGGACCGGTGCGGCTCGGACCCGTCGACGGCACGACCCTGCTCAAGCCGGCGCCCGGGTCGAACATCGATCACGAGCTCGTGGCGGGCAGCGGGGCGTACCGCACGACCCTGGAGATCATCCCCAACCGGTGTGACATCCACGTCGTCGCCGAGGACCGGACGGGTGCCACGATGCCGTTGCACGTCGACAGCACGCGGTCCGGCAAGGCGTTCTTCTTCCTCCGGTTCACCGAGCCGCAGAAGAAGCAGATCTTCGACTTCGTCGCACGGCACTGCGGGTTCGGCGTCGAGGAGGATCCGCTCAACGCCCCCTAGGCCTGGGTGACGAAACCTTGCGCCTTGGTGCCCGAGGTGTCGAGGCTGTCGCCGAGCTTGCTGAGGGCGGCGCCGACAGTGCCGAGGATCTCAGCGAGCCCGACCAAGTCGTCCGCGAGGCCGCCGAGGCCCGACGTCGTGTCGCGGATGGTCTTGGCCGCTCCCCCGAGCTGCTTGGCCGGACCGCCCATCATCGGGACCTTCTCGACGTCGTCGGCGGCGTCGGCGACGAACTTCGCGACGCTCGTGAGGCTGTCCGCGATCGAGCCAAGCGTCGTGGCGCTGTTGCCGAGGCGGGTCGTGGCACCTGATGTGCCATCGGCGCCGACCAGCGCGAGGCCGGCGGCGCGGGCCTGGTCGCCGGCCTCGGAGAGGCCACTGGCGAGCGTACGGATGAAGTCGGGGATCTCCTTGGCGAGCTTGGCACTGTTGGCCAGCTCGTCCTTGTTGTCCCACACCAGGTCGACGACCTGCTGCACCTTCTTGATGTCGAGGTTGCCGCCGAGCAGCTTGCCGAGACTGACCATGTCGCGCTCCTGGATCCGGGTTGCGCGAAATCCTAGGGCACCTGCGGGAACAGGTCCTCGAGCTCGCGGTGCACGTGCAGGCGTGCCGGGTTCTCCCGGCTGGACGCCCGCCAGAGCGAGCTGACCCGCCGGGTCGGCGAGGGGTCGACGACCGGAACGGCCCGGACCCGGGGCGAGAGCGTCTCGCGGCCGAGGCGCGGGACCAGGGCGATCGCGACGCCGTGCTCGACCATCGCGGCGTGGGTCGAGTAGGACCCGTCGAAGTAGCGCATGTCCGGGCGTACGCCGTGCATCGCGAACATGTGCACGAGCCAGTCGTGGCAGATCGTGCCGGCGGGCGTGGTCACCCAGCGCTCGTCGACCAGGTCCATCGGGGTGACCGAGTCGCGCAGCGACAACCGGTGGTCCCACGGCAGCAGCACGTCGGCCCGGTCGACGTGGACCTCGTGCTGCTCGAGGGTCGTGGGCACCTCGAGCGGCATGGTGCTCCAGTCGTGCACGATCGACAGGTCGGTGCCGCCTCGCTCGACGAGGGTGACCGCCTCGCGGGGGTCGACCTCGAGCACCGTGACGTCGAGATCGGGCGCGGTGTTCCGCAGCCGCGCGAGGAGCGGCGCCACGATGCCCCGCGACGCCGTCGAGAACGACGCGATGCGGAACGTACCGCGCAGCTCCTCGGCTCCGCCGACGGCGAGGTTCTCGACCTGCTCGAGGTCGGCGAGCAGCAGCGATCCGCGCTCGGCCAGCAGCCGGCCGCGCTCGGTCAGGATGACGCTGCGGCCCACCCGCTCGAGCATCGGCGACCGGCTCTGGCGCTCGAGCTTCTTGATCTGCTGCGAGACCGCCGACGGGGTGAAGTCGAGCGCGGCCGCAGCCGACACGATGCTGCCATGGTCGCGTACGGCGATCAGCGAGCGCAGCGCTCCCAGGTCGATCATGAAGCAACAGTACGCTGTTGTGTTCAGAAACCATCGCTGGTGCTTCATCGTTGAGCGGGAGAGACTGGGCGTATGTCGCTCAAGCACAGCACGCTCGCCGTCCTCGTGATGCTGCTGTGGGGCGCCAACTTCGTGGTGATCGACGAGGGCCTGGCCGACGTGCCGCCGCTGTTGTTCCTGGCCATGCGGTTCACGTTCGTGGCGCTGCCGCTCGTGTTCTTCGTGCCGCGACCCCAAGCGGACTGGCGCACCGTCGTGGCCGTCGGCTCGTTCATGAGCCTCGGCCAGTTCAGCCTGCTCTACATCGCGCTCGAGCTCGGCATGCCGGCCGGCCTCGCGTCCCTCGTCCTGCAGGCCCAGGTGATCTTCACGATCGTCATTGCCGCGATCGTCCTCAAGGAGTCACCGTCCCGCAGGCAGGTCGTCGGCGCCTCGCTCGGCACCGCGGGTCTCGTGCTCGTCGTGGTGGCACACGGTGCGACGGCGCCGATCGTGCCAGTGCTCGTGATGCTGGGAGCGGCGACGTCCTGGGCGATCGGCAACGTCATCGCGAGACAGGCCGGAGTGGCGTCGGGGTTCTCGTTGGTCGTGTGGTCGGCGCTGGTCGTGCCCCTGCCGGCGCTCGGCCTGTCGCTCGTCGTCGACGGTGGACAGGAGGTCGGGCACGCGCTGACGCATCTGTCGACGGTCGCGATCGCCAGCACGGCCTACACCGCGATCGGCGCCTCATTGATCGGCTACGGGATCTTCAACAGCCTGCTGGCCCGCTATCCGGCGAGCGCGGTCGTGCCGTTCGTCCTGTTGGTCCCGGTCGTCGGCATCGCCACGGCGTGGATCGTGCAGGACGAGGTGCCGAGTGTCCTCGAGCTCGTCGGAGGTGCGGTGATGCTCGTCGGCGTCGCGGCGGCGACGATCAGCCGCCGGTCCTCTAGGCGAGCAGAGCCGAGTGCGCCATCGTCGAGAGACGAGCTCGCATCGCCGACTCGCTGATGCGCGCACTGTGTGGCGTCGAGTTGAGCAGTCCGAACGTGGCCTGCACGACGGCTCGCGCCTCGGCGGCCTCGAGGTCGCTGCGCAGGCGGCGTACGACATCGACCCAGATGTCGACATAGGCCAGCTGGAGTGACCTGACCTCCTTGCGCCCTGCGGCGTCGAGGTTGGCCCACTCCCGCTCCTGGATCACGATGAGCGCCGGGTGCCCGAGGGCGAAGTCGATGTGCCACGCGATGAGCGCGTCGAGCGCGTCTGCCGGCGCGGTGGCGGCCGCGGCGCGCGCCCGGCCCTCGGCGAGGAGCTGCTCGCTGATCGCCGTGAGTGCCTGCGTGAGGATGTCGTCCTTGCCGGCGAAGTGCTTGTAGAGCGCCGGGCCCGAGATGCCGCAGGCGCCACCGATGTCGTGCACCGAGACCCCGTGGAACCCACGTTCGGCGAACAGCGTCGCGGCGGTGTCGAGGATCTGCTGGCGACGTGGCGTGCTCACGCGCACAACTCTAGGCCAGTGGCACATGTTGGTTAACGACTGTTAACCTGTTGGGCATGCGTGAACTTGTCGAAGAGCTGCGATCGCGACTCGCCGCTGCCCGCGTGGGCGGAAGCCAGGCGGCCCGCGATCGCCACGTCGCACGCGGCAAGCTGTTGCCGCGCGACCGCATCGATCACCTCCTGGACCCGGGGTCGCCGTTCCTCGAGATCGCACCGCTCGCGGCCGACGGCGTGTACGACGACGACGTCCCGAGCGCCGGCATCGTCGTCGGGATCGGCCGGATCAGCGGTCATGACTGCGTCATCGTGGCCAACGACGCGACGGTCAAGGGCGGCACCTACTTCCCGCTGACGGTCAAGAAGCACCTGCGGGCTCAGACGATCGCGGAGCAGAACAACCTGCCGTGCGTCTATCTCGTCGAGTCCGGCGGCGCATTCATCCCGATGCAGGACGAGGTGTTCCCCGACCGCGAGCACTTCGGCCGCATCTTCTTCAACCAGGCGCGCATGTCGGCGCAGCAGATCCCGCAGATCGCCGCCGTGATGGGCTCGTGCACGGCCGGCGGCGCGTACGTCCCGGCGATGAGCGACGAGACCGTGATCGTCAAGGACCAGGGCACGATCTTCCTGGCCGGTCCGCCGCTCGTGAAGGCCGCGACCGGTGAGGTCGTGACGGCCGAAGACCTCGGCGGTGGCGAGGTGCACGCGCGGGTCTCCGGCGTCGTGGACCACCTGGCCGACGACGACGAGCACGCGCTGCAGATCGTACGTTCGATCGTCGGCACGCTGGAGCGGCCGCCGAGCCCCGAGCCGCCTCACGAACCGGTGCCACCGGCGGAGGATCCCGAGACGCTCTACGACGTGGTTCCGGTCGACACCCGCGCGCCGTACGACGTACGCGAGGTCATCCGGCGGATCGTCGATGCGTCGCGGCTGCACGAGTTCAAGCCGCTCTACGGCGAGACGCTGGTGTGCGGCTTCGCCCGCATCTGGGGCTATCCCGTGGCGATCGTGGCCAACAACGGCATCCTGTTCAGCGAGTCGGCACTCAAGGGCGCGCACTTCGTCCAGCTCGCCAACCAGCGCGGCATCCCCCTGGTGTTCCTGCAGAACATCACCGGCTTCATGGTCGGCCAGGAGTACGAGAACCGCGGCATCGCCAAGGATGGCGCCAAGCTCGTCACCGCTGTCGCGTCATCGGTGGTCCCGAAGTTCACGGTCGTGATCGGCGGCTCGTACGGTGCCGGCAACTACGGCATGTGCGGTCGGGCGTACGACCCGAGGTTCCTGTGGATGTGGCCCAATGCGCGCATCTCGGTCATGGGTGGCGAGCAGGCCGCGGCAGTGCTCGCGACGGTCAAGCGCGACGGCCTCGAGGCGCGGGGCGAGGAGTGGTCGGCCGAGAACGAGGCGGCGTTCCGTGAGCCGATCCGCGAGCAGTTCGAGCGCAAGGGCTCGCCCTACTACTCCACCGCGCGGCTGTGGGACGACGGGATCATCGACCCGGTCGACACCCGTCGCGTCCTCGGCATGGGCCTCCAGCTCGCCGCCGCCACTCCGACTCCAGAGCCGAACTTCGGCCTGTTCCGTATGTAAGGCGAGCTGATGACCTTCAACAGTGTCTTGATTGCCAACCGCGGTGAGATCGCCCGGCGGGTGATTCGCGCCTGCCGCGAGGCCGGGCTTCGCAGCATCGCCGTCTACTCCGATGCCGATGCGGACGCTCCGTACGTGCGCTTCGCCGACGACGCGGTGCACCTCGGCCCGACGCCGGCGACCGAGTCCTACCTGTCGATCGAGCGAGTGCTGGCTGCGGCCAAGGAGTCCGGCGCCGAGGCGATCCACCCCGGCTACGGCTTCTTGTCCGAGCGCGCCGAGTTCGCCCGGGCGGTGGTCGACGCCGGGCTGGTGTTCATCGGACCGACCGCCGACGTCATGGACGCGATGGGCCGCAAGGACCGGGCGCGGGCGATCGCCGAGCGGGCAGGCGTACCGGTCACTCCGCAGTTCGACGCCGACGCCGTGCCTTCTGACGCCTATCCCGTGCTCGTCAAGGCCGCGGCCGGTGGCGGTGGCAAGGGCATGCGCATCGTCCGCGAGGCCCCCGGCCTGGCCGCGGCGATCGACGCGGCCCGCCGGGAAGCCGCGTCGGCGTTCGGTGACGACACCCTCCTGGTCGAGAAGTACGTCGAGGCCGGGCGCCACGTCGAGGTGCAGGTCTTCGGCGACACCGCGGGCAACGTCGTGCACCTCTTCGAGCGGGACTGCTCGGTGCAGCGGCGCCACCAGAAGGTCGTCGAGGAAGCCCCGGCCTACGGGCTGACGGACGAGCTGCGCCGTACGCTTCATGACTCGTCGGTCGCCCTGTGCCGCGAGGTCGGCTACACAGGCGCCGGCACGGTCGAGTTCCTCGTCGCCGACGGGCGGGCCTACTTCCTCGAGATGAACACCCGCCTGCAGGTCGAGCACCCGGTCACCGAGGAGATCACCGGGCTCGACCTCGTGCAGTGGCAGCTGCTCGTCGCCGCGGGGCAGCCGTTGCCGCTCGCCCAGGACCAGATCACCGCGACGGGGCACGCGATGGAGGTCCGGGTCTATGCCGAGGACCCCTACGCCGGGTTCCTCCCGCAGGCCGGTCATGTGCTCGACGCCGCCTGGCCTGAGGACGCGCGGGTCGAGACCGACCTCGGCGCCGAGCAGGAGGTGTCCACGGCGTACGACCCGATGCTCGGCAAGATCGTCGTCGCCGGCACCGATCGCGAGGACGCCCGGCACCGCATGGTCGAGGCACTCGACGACACCGGCATCTTCGGCGTGACGACCAACCTCGGATTCGTACGCCGCTTGGTCGCGAGCCGCGACTTCGCCGTCGGCGAGGTGCACACCGCGTGGCTCGACAGCGACGCGTCGATCGACCTGCTCACGCCGCCGGAGCTGTCGACCGAGGCGGCCCGAGCGGCGGCGCTCCTGTGGGCGAGCTTCACCCATCCCGAAGGCGGCTCGCCGTGGTCGGCCAACGACGGCTGGCGCGCCGGGGCCGATCCGGCGCCGACCCGTGTCGTGCTGGTCGACGAGGCGGGCAAGCGCTGGGAGTTCACGTTCGCGGACGACGACGAGGCCGCCACCGGCCTGCTGGCGATCGCCGATCGGGACGGGCTGACGATCGCCTGGCAGGGCCACAACTGGCGGCTCGACACTCCTGACCCGATGCGTGGCGGCCACCATCTGGGCGCCTCGACCGACGCCGATCTGGTCTCGCCGATGCCCGGGACCGTGCTCAAGGTCGATGTCGCCGAGGGTGACACCGTCACGCTCGGCCAGCAGCTGGGCGTCGTCGAGGCGATGAAGATGGAGCTCGCTCTGCAGGCGCCCTACGACGGGGTGGTGTCCCACGTCGGCGTCGCGGTCGGTGACCAGGTGCCGATCAAGCACCTGCTCTTCACGGTGGACCCCGCATGAGTGTCGTGCGCGACCCGGCCTTGCCGCCCGCCGTCACGATCTACGAGGTCGGGCCGCGTGACGGGCTGCAGAACGAGTCGGCGATCGTGTCGCTCGACGACAAGGTGGAGTTCATCACTCGCCTCGTGGCGGCGGGACTGCCGATCGTCGAGGCGACGAGCTTCGTCCACCCGAAATGGGTCCCGCAGCTCGCCGACGCGGCCGACCTCGTCACACGGCTGCCCCTCGACGGGCCCACGCCGCTGCCGGTGCTGGTGCCGAACGAGCGTGGCCTCGACCGGGCGCTCGAGGCCGGCTGCAGCCACATCGCGATCTTCGGCAGCGCGACCGAGACGTTCGCCCGGAAGAACCTCAACTCGACACTCGACTCGCAGTTCGCGATGTTCGAGCCCGTCGTCAGCCGGGCGCGCGACGCCGGCCTGGACGTCCGGGCGTACGTGTCGATGTGCTTCGGCGACCCGTGGGAGGGCGACGTGCCGATCGAGCAGGTCGTCACCACCGGCACGCGGCTGCTCGACCTCGGCGCGACGCAGCTGTCGATAGGCGACACGATCGGGGTCGGCACGGCGGGGCACGTCGGAGCGTTGATCGAGGCGTTCGATGCAGCGGGCGTCGGCGTCGACCGGCTGGCGATGCACCTCCACGACACCTATGGGCAGGCGCTGGCCAACGCCTACGCTGCCCTGCGCCACGGCATCACGACGTTCGACGCATCGGCCGGAGGCCTCGGCGGTTGCCCGTACGCCGAGAGTGCCACCGGCAACCTGGCGACCGAGGACCTCGTGTGGCTGCTGACCGGCCTCGGCATCGAGCACGGCGTCGACCTCGACGCACTGGTGCGCACGAGTGTGTGGATGTCGGGCGTGCTGGGCAAGGAGCCGGCGAGCGCGGTCGTCCGCGCCCTGCGCTAGGCCCCCAACGGCTACGCCCTTGTGTGTTGGGGGGACCCCCATGACTGGGCGAGCCGCGCCGACACGCGTGCGGACAGCAGGGCGTACTGCTGGTCGAGCCGGGTCGAGCCTGTGGGCCGCAGGACGTCGATCCCGCCGACGACGTGCTCGTGCGGGCCGAACTGCTCGAGGGTGATGTCGACCTGTTCGCCATCGGGCAGCCGATTCCACCAGTGGAAGTCGACCCGCTCCATGGCTCCTGAGCCTGTCGAAGGGTCGACGAAGACCTCGCCGGTCACCAGCGAGCCACCGAAGAAGTCGTGCAGGACCAGCGCCGTCGTGGCGCACTGACCTCGGGCGGGGTTGTCCGGCGTCCAGTCGGCGACGTCCTCGGGTGCGCAGGTGTCGGGGCCCCACGACTCGCGCAGCGCGAGGATCACGGCTTCGAGCGTCATGCGTACGACGGTAGGTGCGGGGTGTGACATCCTTCGCTCGCAGAGCTCAGACGGCGAGCCGGCGGTCGCGGAGCTCGTCGGCGGCGAACTGGCCCACGTGCCACGTCGCCAGGGCGTCGCTGGACCCACCGACGGCGCCGCCAAGCAGCGGGATGCGGCGCCCGATCAACGTCACCGCACGCCGTCCGGCCGTACGCGCGACGAGCTCCGCGGTCACCTCACGCGACAGCGTCTCGTCGAGCACCGGGTCGTGCACCGGCGACGTGGCGAGCGCCATCGGCGACGACGGCAGCTTGTGCCGCTTGACGAGGGCGGAGACGGCGTCCTCGCCGAGCATGCAGGCGAGGATCGCGTTGCGTACGCGCGGATCCTCGAGGTCGTAGCCGCGTAGATGGGCGATGCCCGCGACGAGGTGGCACTGCACGACGGTCACGCCGACGACGTTGGCCGGGACCGACACCGCGAGTGTCGAGAAGCCGCCGAGGTTGGTGACGAATCCCTGCACTCCGGCAAGACTCGCGTGCATCCGGATGAGGCCACGGATCGCCTTCTCGACGTCACCGCCGTGGTCGACCAGCTTGGTGTCGGCCGACGCCGCCGCGGAGCGCAACGGACCGATGCCGTCGATCGCGTGGTCGAGGACCGTGCGGACGTAGCCGGACGCGACCGCCGGAGCGAGCTTGGCACCCGCGGTCAAGGCGACAGTGCGGCGAACTCCCATCCGTCCAGCATAGGTCGGGACTGACGAGCGGCATCTCCGAGCGGGATGGCCCTACGCTGTGGACATGGCTCGCCCCTTCTCCGAGCGCGTCGTCGGCGACGACTGGCGGCAGGACGCCGAGTCGTGGATCCACGACCAGGTTGAGCAGCACGGCGACGCCGTCACCGGGCCGATCGAGCAGCCACGCGTACGCCCGTGGTCGACGCAGCTCACGGTCCCGACCGGTGCCGGGCGGCTGTGGTTCAAGGCCAACGCACGGGCGTTGGCGTTCGAGCCGGCGGTGCAGCTCGAGCTCGCGCACCTGGCCCCCGATGCGGTCGACGCACCGTACGCGATCGACGCGGGCCGCGGCTGGATGCTGACCCGGGACCGTGGGGCAACCTTGCGCGAGACGCGGGAGCCGACCGTCGAGGACTGGCAGCGCGTCGTCGTCGAGGTCGCGAGGATCCAGCAGGCCGCTGCTCCGCAGCGCGAACGACTGCTCGCCGTGGGCCTGCCCGACTACTCCCCCGCGACCGTGCTGGACCGGTTCGACCGCGTCGTCGAGATCTTCTCGCGGCATCCGGCCGATCACCCCGCGCACGTCGACGTCGACCTCAAGCGCCGCCTCATCGAGGCGCGCCCGGCGATCGCGGATGCCGTCGAGGTCCTGAGTCTCAGCGCGCTCCCGTCGACGTGGCAGCACGGTGACGTGCACCCCAACAACGTCTTCGCGCTCGGGGACGGGTCGATGCGGGTGTTCGACTTCGGCGACGGGCAGTGGGCGCACGCGGTCGAGGCGCTCTGCGTGCCGTACGGGTGGATCACCTCGCTGGCGTCGATCCCGTGGGAACCGGTGCTCGAGGCGTACGCCGACTCCTGGGACCTCGAGCCCCGCGACGTGGCGGACATGTTCACCACGGTCGAGCTGACCCAGGCGGTCAACCGGGCGGCGAGCTGGTCGGCGTTCCTCGACGAGGCCAGTGCGGCGGAATGGCAGGACTGGGGCGAGGGCCCGCTCCGCCACCTGTCGCGCGTGCTGGTTCATGACATGACGAGAATGCCGTTGGACCCGACGCCGTGGGTCTTCGATCCCGCGGAGTGGCCGCCCGAGGACTGCGTCGCGGCGGGTGCCGACCTCGAGCCCGGCACGCTCCTCGAGGCCTACCGGCGCGGCGCGTTCCCGATGCCGCACGACGGCCAGCTGCTCTGGTGGTCGCCGATGCGGCGCGGTGTCCTCCTGGCGTCTGACCTGCGGGTGAGCCGCTCGCTCGCCCGGTCGCGGAGGCGGTACGAGGTGACGATCGACGAGTCGTTCGAGGAGGTCATCGACGCCTGCGCCGACCCGTCGCGCACCGGCGCGTGGATCGACTCGGCGATCCGCGAGGCGTACGTGCGGATGCATCGCCTGGGCTGGGCACACTCGATCGAGACCCGGGACGCCGACGGTCGACTGGTCGGTGGGCTGTACGGACTGAGCATCGGGCGACTGTTCGCCGGCGAGTCGATGTTCCACTGGGCGACCGACGCTTCGAAGGTCGCACTCATGGGGCTCGTCGAGGTGGTCGGCGACGAGGGTCTGATCGACACCCAGTGGCGCACCGATCACCTCGGCTCGCTGGGGGTCACGGAGTGGTCGCGTGAGCGCTATCTGCTCGCGATCGCCCCGCTCGTCGACGCCGAACCACCCGCCGTCTGGCAGTGATAGCAGGGCCAGAGAGCGAGACTCCTGTGGGGGCGCGATTGAATCGTCGCCGCGGGTTCATAGACTGTCGATACACCCATTCACTCACAAGGAGCTTTTGTGGCTATCTCACGCAACGACCTCGTCGCTGCCCTCGCTTCGAAGGCCGGCACCAGCAAGGCCGAGGCCGACGCCGTCCTCTCGTCCTTCAGCGAGATCCTGCTCGACTCCGTCAGCAATGGCGAGAAGGTCTCGATCCCCGGCATCCTGTCCGTCGAGCGCGTCCCGCGTGCCGCACGCACGGGTCGTAACCCCTCGACCGGCGAGACGATCGACATCCCCGCCGGCTTCGGCGTCAAGGTGAGCGTCGGCTCGCGCCTCAAGGCCGCCGCCAAGTAACCCAGCACGACATCGCAGCGCCATCGGGACATCCCGGTGGCGCTGTTCCATGTCTGATGTGAGGATGACCGCCATGTCCACGCGCTATCACCGGCTCGCTCGTGAGACTCCCGCGTACGCGTGGTGGAAGCTGCCGGTGGCCGGCCTCCTCGCCGGGGTGATCTGGATCGGCGCCGGCATCGTCCTGATCCTGGTCGCGTTGGTCGTGTTCGCGGCCGAATCGGGGACCGACAAGTTCGACGCCTGGACCGAGGCCGCGGGCGACCTCGACCTGCATAACCTCGACTTCTTCGCCCTCGACATGCTCTCGCTCGTGATCATGATCCCGGCCCTGCTGCTGGCGGTCCTGATCACGGGTCCGCGGCCGATCGGCTACCTCTCGTCGGTCGCCGGCCGGCTGCGCACGGGATGGCTGGCGCGCATGACGCTGATCTCGTTCGTCGTGTTCATCGTGACGATCGGCGGATCCGTCGCGATCGGCGAGCTGACCGATCCGGCCGACGTCAGCGCGCCTCACGTCAGCACACGGGCGATCGTCGCGATCGGGCTGGTCCTGCTGCTCACGCCGTTCCAGGCGGCTGCGGAGGAGTACGTCTTCCGTGGCTACGTCCTGCAGCTCGTCGGCTCGTGGACCCGGTTCGCGATCATCCCGGTGATCGTCTCGGTGCCGCTGTTCGTCGCCGGTCACACGTACGAGCTGTGGGGCCTCGTCGACGTCGGCATCTTCGGCCTCACGGCTGCCGTGCTGACGATCCGCACGGGTGGGCTCGAAGCCGGCATCGCGGCGCACACCGCCAACAACGTCGTGCTGTTCGTGCTCGACGCGTTGGGCATGATCTCGGCGACCGATGACAGCGACGCCGGACCCACCGACCTCATCCCGACGATCATCTCGAGTGTTGCGCTGCTGGTGCTGGTCGAGTGGGCGGCTCGCCGCCACGACCTCCAACGGACTCGTCCACCGATCCCGCCGCCACCGCCACCGCAGGCGCCCATGTGGCCGCCGCCTCCGTACGCGTACTGGTGGCCTCAGGTCCAGCCGCAGTGGCACCCGCCTCAGCAGTCCTGGCCCGCGCCGGCGCCTCCGCCCGCGCCGGTGCCTCCGCCTGCGCCAGCGCTCCATCCCGCCACGCCCGACTACCCGGGCGAGTTGCCGCCGAGCTGGACCCCGGGTTCTCGCTAGCCGGCGATCGGTCGCCCGGCCTGCTCCCAGGTGTCCATGCCACCCTCGAGGTTGACCACGTCGTGCCCCTGCGCGTGCAGCCAGGCGGTCGCCTGGGCGGAGCGGCCGCCGATGTGGCACACCACGAGAGTCCGTGCCGAGGGGTCGAGCTCCCCGACCCGGTTGGGCAGCTCGCGGAGCGGGATGTGGATCGCGCCGTCGATGTGACCGGCCGCCCACTCGTGCGGCTCGCGCACGTCGAGGACGACGAGATCGGCGGGGATCACCTCCGGAACGCCGTTGACGTCGGTGCTGGGAATGCCGGATTCGCTCATGTCTCCATGGTCTCTCGCCCCGTGTGATGGGACACATACGGGTGTGTTCTTTGCCCAGGGAGTAGCGATGAACCCCTCCGAGTAGTTACTTTGAGCTATACACGTGTCGCCTTTCGCCCCTGCGAAACCAGCGGCAACTCCTGTTCCGCGCTAGATGGGTGGTGGTCATGAAGGTTCATGACACCATCCGCCTACCCTTCGTCGCCTCGACGCCGGGCGTCGCGCGCACCCGGCTGGCTGCGTTCCTCACGGTCAACCGGGCATCGAATGAGGTCATCGACAACGCCCTCATCGTCATCAGCGAGATGATCGCCAACGCGGTCTGTCACGGCGTGCCCACGTCCGACGGCACGATCGAGATCTCCTGGGCGATCAACGGCACGCTGCTCGAGCTCAGCGTCTACGACGCCGGCAAGGGTGGATCGCTCAAGCCGATCGACTTCGACGAGGACTCCCTCAGTGGGCGTGGGCTGTCGATCATCAACCGCGTCGCCGACCGCTGGTGGGTCGACATGTCGACCGGCACCCGGGTCAACGCGGAGCTCGGCCTCAGCCCCCGCTAGTTGGCCGGCGCGGGTCGCCTAGACTCGCCCGTCATGGGCAAGAAGTCGCGACTCAAGAACAAGGCCGCCAAGAAGGAGCGCATGCCGTTCGTGGCGCGCACCTTCGAGGGGCTCCCCAACGAGGCTGACTGGATCGCCCTGCGCGAGTTCGTCCCTTCCGCGACGGCGACGATCACCCTGGCTTCCGGCCAGACCGTCCGCATCTGCTCGCTGCTGCCGGGCAATGGCGCGGGCATCGTGCGCCCCGACGGCGAGATCTGGGTCGGGCTGCAGGTCGCGCACAACTTCGGCGACATCAGCCGCGACCTCGCGTACGTCGTGGAGACCGCGCTCGAGATAGAGCCGGGCCAGCCCGTACGCATGACCGAGCCCGGTGTCGGCCCGCGGCTCCAGGACCTGATCGACCCGTCGAGCAGCTTCGACGTCGCGGTGCACGAGGGCTTCGACTACTGGGTCGAGGGCACCGACGACCGGCCGGAGACGGCCGAGCTGCTCGCCGAGGCCAACGAGACGATCGCCCCCACGGTCAGGCTCGAGTCGGTCGACTCGGCCTATTGGACCGAGATGGGGCCGCAGCGCTTCCTCCGCTGGGTCATGACCGACGACGAGACCCCGCTGCTCGACGCGCTCGCCCGCCTCAAGGTGCGCGGCGAGGAGACGCTGGGTGAGGGCACCAAGCTGATCGGCCACTTCCGGGCGCACGGCCGGCTCGTACCGGTGTGGGAGTTCGAGGCATCCGCGGCCGACCTCGAGAAGCCGGCGCTGGAGTTCCGTGCTCGCCTCGACGCCGCCCTCGCCGACGACTCCCCGCTGACGTCCGAGCAACGCTCGGCCCGGGCCGCACTGCTGAGCGGCCAGGTCCAGATCCGCTGAGACCGAGCGAGCCATGAAAGCGACCTACTGGAACGGGCTCACGGATGAGCCACTCGAGTCTGAGGTCGGCACGGTCGATGACCTCGTGGCGCTGTGCCAGTCAGTTGCCGGATCGCGGAGCGAACGCGGCTTGTCGGCAGTCGAGCTGCAGCACGGGAACGGCGCCAGCGTGTCGTTGTCATTCGATGATGGCCGGGCGTTCCTCGTCTGGATTGATCCACGGGGGGACGCCTATTCATCCGTTGGTGGGGACTTCGAGAATGGCTTGGCGTTCGATTACATGGGGTCCCACAGTGAGGCGCCCGCCGCGTCGCTGATCCCATTCGTTGACGCGATCGCAGCCTTGAGCGCGTTCCTGGCGACGGGTTCGCCCGCGGATGCTGGGGTCTCATTCGTACATGACGGGACCTCGAACTGAGATTCGCCCCTGAGGATCGTCGGTTTCGAGGCTTCGGCCGCGGGTGGACTGCTCGCCTCAACCGACGATCCCGGGGGAATCTGGTGATCCGCTTCGCGGTTGAATGAGGCATGACGAGTTCCTTTGACGTGGTCGTGCTCGGCGCCGGCCCCGGTGGTTATGTCGCCGCGGTTCGCGCCGCCCAGCTCGGCCTGAGCGTGGCCGTGGTGGAGGAGAAGTACTGGGGCGGTGTGTGCCTCAATGTCGGGTGCATCCCGTCGAAGGCGCTGCTCCGCAATGCTGAGCTCGCGCAGATCTTCACGCACCACGCCGACACGTTCGGCATCCGCGGCGACGTCAGCTTCGACTACGGCGTGGCGTTCGACCGCAGCCGTGAGGTCGCCGACGGCCGGGTCAAGGGCGTCCACTTCCTGATGAAGAAGAACGGCATCACGGAGCTCGACGGCCGCGGCACGTTCACCGGCCCCAACTCCCTCGAGGTCGCGCTGTCCGCCGGCGGCACCGAGACCGTCGAGTTCGCCAACGCGATCATCGCGACGGGGTCCACCGTGCGGATGCTGCCTGGCGTGAAGCCCAGCACCAACGTCGTGACGTACGAGGAGCAGATCCTCAACCGCGACCTGCCACGCACGATGCTGGTCGTCGGCGCCGGCGCGATCGGCATGGAGTTCGCGTACGTCCTCAAGAGCTACGGCGTCGACGTGACGATCGTGGAGTTCCTCGACCGCGCCCTGCCCAACGAGGATGTCGAGGTCTCCAAGGAGATCACCAAGGCCTACCGCAAGCTCGGCATCCCGATCCTGACGTCGACCAAGGTCGAGTACGTGACCGACCACCGCGACGGCGTCACCGTGACCTACACCGGCAAGGACGGCGCCAGCACCACGATCGAGACCGACCGGGTGCTCGTGTCGGTGGGCTTCGCGCCTCGTGTCGAGGGCTTCGGGCTCGAGACCACAGGAGTCGAGCTGACCGACCGCGGTGCGATCGCGATCGACGGCCGGATGCGTACGAACGTCCCGCACATCTACGCGATCGGCGACGTCACCGCCAAGCTGCAGCTCGCGCACGTCGCGGAGGCGCAGGGTGTCGTCGCGGCCGAGACGATCGGCAACGCCGAGACGCAGGAGCTCGGCGACTATCGGATGATGCCGCGGGCCACGTTCAGCCAGCCGCAGGTGGCGAGCTTCGGGCTGACCGAGCAGCAGGCGCGCGACGAGGGCTATGACGTCAAGGTCGCCAAGTTCCCGTTCACCGCCAACGGCAAGGCACAGGGGCTCGGCGAGCCCGGCGGGTTCATCAAGCTCATCGCCGATGGCGAGCACCTCGAGCTGCTGGGCGGCCACCTGATCGGCGCCGACGTCGCCGAGCTGTTGCCCGAGCTGACGCTGGCGCAGAAGTGGGACCTCGGTGCGCTCGAGCTGGCCCGCAACGTGCACACGCACCCGACGCTCAGCGAGGCGCTGCAGGAGGGCTTCCACGGCCTCGCCGGCCACATGATCAATTTGTGACACTGCCGGGGCTGTCACACATCTTCGGGGTGCGTCGTCTGGGGGGTGAGCGGCGCAAGGGGCGCCGCAGGACAGGAGAGTCCCATGCCTCGCATCCCCGCCCTCGCCCCCGAGGACGCCGGCCCGATCGTCAAGATCGGCTACCGCATGGCGCGCAAGCAGGTGGGCGAGGTGCCTGAACCGTTCGCGATCATGGCGCACCACCGCAAGATCTTCATGCTCGCCGCGCGTCACGAGCTCGCGCTGCAGAAGGCGATGCACGTCGTGCCGGCGCCGCTCATCGAGCTCGCGGTCTATCGCACGGCGTGGACCGTCGGCTGCTCGTGGTGCGTCGACTTCGGCGCGATGCTGCAACGCCTCGAGGGCCTCAACATCGACCGGCTCAAGGAGATCGGCGAGTTCGAGACGTCCGACAAGTTCACCGACGACGAGCGCGAGGTCATCCGCTACTCCGACGCGATCACCGCGACGCCGACCGAGGTGACCGACGAGCAGGTCGCGGCGCTGGTGGAGAAGTACGGCCACGACGGCGTGCTCGAGCTGACGTACCAGATCACGCACGAGAACCAGCGCGCCCGGATGAACCACGCGCTCGGCATCACCGACCAGGGCTTCAGCTCCGGCGACGCCTGCCGCGTGCCGTGGGCTACTGACCTGGCCGAGCCGGCCAGTCAGGCAGTCTGACGCCCGACCACTTCTCGGGGTTGGCGACGTCGTACGTCGCACAGACCAGGCCGTCGCGCACCGCGAAGCCCGCGACGCGCGGCGGCGAGCTGTTGCGGGTGGTGTCGCCCTGCCAGCCCGAGGTCGCGACGCCGAGCTGGCCGTTGACCAGCACGAGCTGCAGGTTGGTCAGTGCGTTGGGGCCGTAGCGCTGGAGCAGCCCGAGGTAGAACCGGGCGAACTTCTCGGCACCGTGGATCACGTTGACCGCGGTGTTGGTGGTGCCGTTGGCGTCGCCCATCACCAGCGCGTCGGGATGCAGCGTCGCGAGGACGGCGTTGAGATCGCCAGTCGCCATGGCCTCGAGGAACCGGCCCACCGCAGCGTTGTGCTCCTCGTCGGGCACGGGTGGCGGGGGGTCCGCCACGGTCCGGCGGGCGCGAGAGGCGAGCTGGCGCGCGTTGGCCGTCTGCACCCCGAGCACCTCGGCGACCTCGTCGAACGGCACGCCGAACGCGTCGTGCAGCACGAAGGCCACGCGCTGGTCGGGCGGCAGGACCTCGAGCACGACGAGGGCGGCGAACCGGTTGTCCTCATCGCTGACGACGGTCTCGAGCGGATCGCGCGCGATGTCGCCCGAGCTCGTCGACGAGGTGATCGGCGTGACGATCGGCTCGGGCAGCCACTGTCCGACGTACGTCTCGCGCCGCGCGGCGGCTGACGTCAGCCGGTCGAGGCACAGGCGGCTGACGACCGTCGTGAGCCAGGCTTGCAGGTTGTCGATCGGCGTGCGCGTCGAAGCGCGGTCGAGCCGGAGCCAGGCCTCCTGGACCGCGTCCTCGGCGTCGGCGACGCTGCCGGTCAAGCGGTAGGCGACGTTGATCAGACGAGGGCGTTCAGCCTCGAAGGTGTCGACGAGGGTCATGGTTCAGTCGCGCTCCATCGGACAGGACATGCAGCGCGGACCACCCCGACCCGAGCCGAGCTCCGAGCCGCTGATCGCGACGACCTCGATGCCGTGCTCCTCGAGCCGGGCGTTGGTCTGCTCGTTGCGTTCGTATGCGACGGCGAGCCGCGGGCCGATCGCCAACGTGTTGTTGCCGTCGTCCCACTGCTCGCGCTCCGCGGTGACCGGGTCGAGCCCGGTGTCGATCTGGTGCAGCGTGTCGATGCCCATGGCCCTGGCGGCAGCGGTGAAGAACGACTGCTCGTCGTCGACCACGAGCTCGTCGCCCGCGAACGTCACGGCGTGGGCCCGCAGGTTGTCGGCCATGTTGGGATAGATCACGACGGTGTCGACGTCGACCATCGTGACGATCGTGTCGAGATGCATCGTGGCGCGCTCCTGCGCGATCGGGACGGCGAGCACGGTGTGCGCGAGCCCTCCGGTCAGCACCTGCCGGGCGAAGCGCTCGAAGCCCGCCGGGGTCGTCCGCTCACCGACGCCGACCGCGATCACGCCGGGCGCCAGCAGCAGCACGTCGCCGCCCTCGACGTGTTCGAGGTGCGGACCGTGCACGCGCGGCACGCCGGCGAACCGGGGATGGTGCTCGTAGATCAGCCCGGTCAGCTGGGTCTCCCGCACGCGGGCCGGCATCGCCAGACTCGTCACGGCGACGTGCCCCGGCAGCCACACGGACGAGTCGCGGGTGAACAGCAGGTTGGGCAGTGGCTCGATGAGGAAGTCCTCGGGTGGCAGCAGGCTCGTGACGATGCTGCGGAAGCTCGTGACCTCGTCGTTGCGCAGACCTGCCGTCAGCGTCAGCGCGAGGTCCTCGGGCGCGAGGTCGGTCATGACCCGGGCGATGTGCCGGCGCAGCCCGTCGCCGAGCTGGAGGCTTGCGGTCGTGCTCTCGATGATCGTCGCCCGCGCCTCCTCGACGGCCAGCGCCTCGACCAGCAGCTCGACGAGATAGAGCACCTCGACGTCGCGGTCGCGCAGCGCCTGGGCGAAGGCGTCGTGCTCGTCCTGCGCGCGGCCTAGCCACGGGATGCCGTCGAACAGCAGCTGGTCGTTGTTGCGGGGCGTCAGGCGGCCGAGCTCAGGGCCGGGCCGGTGCAGCATGACCGTACGCAGGCGACCGACTTCGCTGTCCGCTCCGAGACCCATGCAGTCACCCTAGATGACGACGGCAGCAGGAAAGTCTGCCGATTCGGCTGCTTTAGCGGAAAGCCTGTTCTAGTGTCGTCGGCGAGGGACTTACGACACCTGGAGACACTCCCATGAACATCCTCCACACCCGTTCACTCCGTCGCGCCGCCGCGCTGCTGCTGACCGCCGTGTGCGTCGTCGGCGTCGCGCCGTCGAGCGCAAGGGCCGCCGACCCGGACCCGACCGGCATCGACCTGGGCAGCCTCCTCTGCCGCATCGGGCTCGGCTCGATGGTCAACACGGCGCCGCCGACGATCTCCGGCACCGTCAAGGTCGCCTCGACGCTGACCGCGAGCCCGGGCACCTGGTCCCCGACGGGTGCGACATACACGTATCAGTGGCTGGCCGACGGGGCGCCCGTCACGGAGGCCACGGCCTCGCCGACCTACGTGGTGCCGGGTGGCGCCGTCGGCAAGAAGCTCTCGGTCAAGGTGACGGCGTACAAGTGCATGAAGAACCCGGGTGCCGCCACGAGCGCGCAGACGGTCGCCGTGCCGGCGCTGACCAACCTCGGCTACGCCGTCCCGACCATCACCGGCACGCCCAAGGTCGGCCAGACGCTGACCGCCAACGAAGGCGCCTGGACTCCTGACGGCATCACGTTCACCTACAAGTGGCTTGCTGAGGGCACCGCGATCGCCGGGGCGACCGCCAAGACGTACGTCCCGACGGCGGCCGAGGTCGGCAAGCGCATCCAGGTGACGGTCTCCGGCTCCAAGGCCGGCTACCTCACGACGTTCGTCACCAGCCAGGCCACGGCAGCGGTCGTGCCGGCGGTGGCTGTGCCGGTCGCCAACACGGTGGCCCCGACGATCAGCGGTACGCCCAAGGTCGGGCAGACACTGACGGTCAGCCCCGGCACCTGGACGCCGACCGGCGTGACGTTCACCTATCAGTGGCTCGCTGACGGCGTTGCCATCACGGGTGCCACGGGCACGTCGTTCACGCCGGGCACGTCGCGCGCCGGAACGAAGCTCTCGGTCGCGGTGACCGGCTCCAAGACCGGCTACGCGTCGGCGACGGTCACGACCGCCCAGACCGCTCCGCTCGCCCAGCTCGACCAGCTGGGCTACGCCACGCCGACGATCACCGGCACGGCGAAGGTCGGCCAGACGCTGACCGCCAACGAGGGCGCCTGGACGCCGGACGGCATCACGTTCACCTACCAGTGGTACTCCGAGGGCGTCCTTGTCGCCGGAGCCACCGCGAAGACGTACGTGCCGACCGCGGCTGACCTGAACAAGCGGATCCAGGTCCGCGTCACCGGAGCCAAGACCGGCTACCTCACGACGTTCGCCACGAGCGCGCCGACGGTGAGAGTCGTCGCGGCGGGCTGACGTCGGCCCGATTCTGTGTCGAGCGACGCACCCTGTTTTTTAACGATCGCGGCCCTCTCGGGCATACGCTCGTCCGTGTGGATTGGAACGACTACGACGCTGCGCTCTTCGACCTCGACGGCGTGATCACGCCGACGGCCGAAGTGCACATGCGCGCCTGGGCCCAGATGTTCGGCGACTTCCTCAAGGAGCGAGGAATCGAGGAGCCGTACACCGATGACGACTACTACACGTACGTCGACGGCAAGCCGCGCTACGAGGGCGTCCGGTCGTTCCTCGCGAGCCGCGGGATCGAGCTGCCCGAGGGCGATCCCGGCGATGCGCCGTCGTCGTTGTCGGTCGCCGGTCTCGGCAACCGCAAGAACGTCGACTTCGAGCAGATCCTGGAGACCGACGGCGTCGAGCCCTATCCCGGCTCGGTGGCGCTCGTGGACGCCCTCGTCGAGCGCGGCACCAAGATGGCGATCGTGTCGAGCTCGCGCAACGCCAAGCCCGTGCTGCGCGCCGCCAAGATGATCGACTTCTTCCCCGTGATCGTCGACGGTGCGGTGGCGGGTGAGCGTGGGCTGGCCGGCAAGCCGCAGCCTGACACGTTCCTCGACGCCGCCGAGCAGCTCGGCGTGCCCAAGGAGCGGGCCGTCGTGTTCGAGGACGCGCTGTCCGGCGTCGCGGCCGGGCACGCCGGTGACTTCGGCCTCGTGGTCGGCGTCGACCGCGGTGTCGGTGCCGACAAGCTGTTGGAGAACGGCGCGGATGTGGTCGTCAAGGATCTCAAGGAACTCGCATGACCGGACCTTCGCACGTCGCGCCCCAGATCCACGACTTCCTCGACCGCTCGCGCTATCCCGTCGACGAGTGGGCGCTGATCGAGAAGAGCATCAACAGCCAGGACCTCGGCACGACCGAGACGCTGTTCTCGGTCGGCAACGGCTACCTCGGCCTGCGTGGCAACGTCGACGAGGGTCGCGACTCGTTCTCGCACGGCACCTACATCAACGGGTTCCACGAGACGTGGCCGATCCAGCACGCCGAGGAGGCCTTCGGCTTCGCGCGCGTGGGCCAGACGATCGTCAACGCGCCCGACGCCAAGGTCATCCGTCTGTATGTCGACGACGAGCCACTGCTGCTGCAGATCGCCGACCTCATGGAGTACGAGCGCCGCCTCGACTTCCGCTCCGGCGTGATGTCGCGCGAGATCCTGTGGCGTACGCCCGGCGGCAAGCGGGTCCAGATCCGCTCGCGCCGCATGGTGTCGTTCACGCAGAGGCACCTTGCGATCATGACGTTCGAGGTCACGATGCTCGACGACTACGCCCCCGTGGCGATCTCGTCGCAGATCCTCAACCGGCAGGACGGCGAGGACGAGTACCACGTGCGCGCCAAGTCGATGGGCGAAGGTGTCGACCCGCGCAAGGCCAGCAGCATGCGCCACCGCGTCCTGCTGCCGCAGAGCAACTGGGGCAACGTCGCCGACGGCCGCGTCGCGCTGGGTTACCAGTGCGCCGAGAGCGGCATGACGATCGCCGTCGCGGCGGACCACCGGCTCGAGACCGCCAACAACTACACCAAGCGCATCCAGACCGACGACGACCTCGCCAAGATGACGTATCGCATCGATGCCGAGCCGGGCCAGCCGATCACGCTGGTCAAGATGGTCAGCTATCACACGTCCCGTGGTGTGCCGTCCCGTGAGCTGCTCGATCGCTGCACCCGCACGCTCGACCGCGCCCAGGACGAGGGTCTCGACAACCAGCTCGCCGACCAGCGCCAGTGGCTCGACGACTTCTGGGAGCGCTCGGACGTCGAGGTCCCGGGCCAGCCCGAGGTGCAGCAGGCCGTGCGCTGGAACCTCTTCCAGATCGCGCAGGCGTCGGCCCGCGCCGAGGGCACCGGCATCCCCGCCAAGGGTGTGACGGGTTCGGGTTACGGCGGACACTACTTCTGGGACACCGAGGTCTATGTCCTGCCGTTCCTGACCTACACGACACCGCGCGCGGCCCGCAACGCGCTGCGTTTCCGCTACACGCTGCTCGACGCGGCCCGCAACCGGGCGAAGCAGCTCGCGCAGCACGGTGCGCTGTTCCCGTGGCGGACGATCAACGGCGAGGAGGCCTCGGCCTACTACGCCGCCGGCACCGCGCAGTATCACATCGACGCCGACATCTCGTACGCCTTGAGCCAGTATCTTGCGGCGACCGGTGACCTCGACTTCCTGACTCGCGAGGGCATCGACGTGCTCGTCGAGACGGCCCGCATGTGGGTCGACCTCGGCTTCTGGCGCAACGAGGAGGACGGCACGTTCCACATCCATGGCGTGACCGGACCCGACGAGTACACGACGGTCGTCAACGACAACCTCTTCACGAACGTCATGGCGCGGTTCAACCTGCGCCGCGCCGCGGAAGCCGTACGTGAGCTGGCGATCCGCGACGGTCGCCAGTACGACCGCGTCGTCAAGCGACTCGAGCTCGACGAGCGCGAGGTCGCCGACTGGGAGCGGGCTGCCAGCGACATGGCGATCCCGTACGACGAGCACCTCGGCGTGCACCCGCAGGACCAGCACTTCCTGGAGCGTGAGGTGTGGGACCTGGCCAACACGCCGATGGACAAGCGTCCGCTGCTGCTGCACTATCACCCACTCGTGATCTACCGGTTCCAGGTGCTCAAGCAGGCGGACGTCGTCCTGGCGCTGTTCCTGCAGGGCGACCAGTTCGATCCCGAGGAGAAGCGCGCCGACTTCGAGTACTACGACCCGATCACGACAGGCGACTCGACGTTGTCGGCGGTCGTGCAGTCGATCATCGCGGCCGAGGTCGGCTATCACGACCTGGCCCTGCGCTACTTCCTGTCAGCGCTGTTCGTCGACCTCGCCGACCGGCACCACAACACCTCCGACGGCGTGCACGTGGCGTCGACGGGCGGTGTGTGGAGCGCGCTGGTCAACGGGTTCGGCGGCTTCCGCGACTACCAGGGCGTGTTCACCCTCGACCCGCGGTTGCCCGAGTCGTGGGACTCGCTGATCTTCCGCGTCACGCTGCGCGGCACCCGCGTACGAGTCACGGTGCTGCCGGACCGCGTGGACCTCTGCGTCGAGGAGGGCAAGGAGGCAACGGTCGCGATCCGCGGGCACGAGGTCACGGTGCTGCCCGGCGATCCGGTGTCGGTGCCGCTCGACGGTCAGGGCCCCCGCATCGAGGGCGAGCCGTCGCCGGTGCCCGGTCGCCGGCGCGCCGATGGCACGATCATCTCCGCGATCGTCCCCGGGACGTGACGGCGAGGATCAGGTCGTCTGGTCCTTTCGAGTCATAAATTCGCTGTTCGAACGTCTCATGAGGGCAAACGACCTACCCTGAAATCGGGAGTCGAAGCGTATCGAGAGGCAGACGCAGTGATCACCGTGATGTGGAAGACCGCCGAGGGCGAGACCGGTGAGGTCATGCTCGACGGCGACGCCAAATGGACGTTCGGACGTACCGGTGGGGTCGAGGACCTGACCGTGGCGGTCGACAACCCCGCCGTCAGTCGTACGGCCTTGGTGATCCGCGACGCGGGTCCGGGTCCGGTCGTGTTCCGGGGACAGATCGACAACGGCGCCAAGGTCGCGCTCGTGAGCGTCATCGGCTCGATCACGTGGCTCGACGAGGGTACCGCCGGCAACCTGACCGCCGAGGAGAACCGGGTCGAGTTCTCGATCAACGACGAGGTGCTGCTGACGATCGACGTCGAGTTCGAGCAGCGCGGCAGCGTCATCGAGCGGCAGCAGTCCACCGACGCCTGACACCCTTGAGCCGGTCTCAACGACGCTCGCTACGCTCGATCGCATGTCGTTCGTCTCCGGGCTGCCCAAGGCAGAGCTCCACGTCCACCACGTCGGTTCCGCATCGATGCGCACTGTCGCCGAGCTGGCCGAGCGCCATGCCGGCACCACGACGGTGCCGACGGATCCCGAGGCGCTCGCGAAGTTCTTCACGTTCACCGATTTCGCCCACTTCATCGAGGTCTATCTGTCGGTCGTCGACCTGCTGCGTGCGCCCGAGGATCTCTGGACGCTGACCTACGACGTCGCCCGCGACCTGGCTGCGCAGAACGTCCGCTACGTCGAGCTGACGTGCACGCCCTACACGTCGATCGCGGTCGGCATCAGCGCGGAGGCGTACTGCGAGGCGCTGGAGGATGCGCGCCGCCGGGCCGAGGCCGACTTCGACCTCACGATGCGCTGGTGCTTCGACATCCCCGGCGAGTCCGGACTGCCCTCGGCTGAGGTCACGCTCGACACCGCACTCCGCCTCCAGCCCGCCGGCCTGGTCAGCTTCGGCCTCGGTGGACCCGAGATCGGGGTGACCCGCGAGCAGTTCGGGCCCTACTTCCAGCAGGCCATCGCCGCCGGTCTGCACAGCGTCCCGCACGCCGGCGAGTCGACCGGGCCGGAGACGATCTGGGACTCGATCAACCACCTCGGCGCCGAGCGCATCGGACACGGCATCGCCGCCGCACAGGACCCCGTCCTCATGGCCCACCTCGCCGAGCACGACATCACGCTCGAGGTCTGCCCGACGTCCAACGTCTGCACGCGGTCCGTGCCGTCGATGGAGGAGCACCCGCTCCCCACCCTCGTCGCCGCGGGCGTACCGGTCACGATCAACTCCGACGACCCGCCGATGTTCTCCACGACACTCAACCACGAGTACGAGGTCGCTGCGGAGCTGCTCGGCCTCGACAACGCCGGCATCGCCGATCTCGCCCGTGCCTCCGTACGTTCGTCGTTCGCCGACGACGCGACCAAGGCCGCGATCCTCGCCGAGATCGACACGTACACCGCCACCGCCTGACCCTGCGGCCTCACGCCGCCCCCTCGCCGCAGTTTTTGGGCAGTTCTGCACTGATCGCCGATCCGGATCCGTACTCAACCGCCCGCAAACTGGGGGCGTTGCAGGGCTTGACGGGTGTATCACCACCTGGTTATCTATAACCAGCAAGTTACATAAAGGAATGGTTATGAGTGACGATCAGCTCGACCTCGTGTTCGGTGCACTGGCCGATCGCACGCGTCGTGCCATCCTGGCCCGGCTCGCGCGGGAGGACGCCAACGTGGGTGACCTCACGGCGTTGTTCACGATGTCGCAGCCGGCCATCTCCAAGCACCTCAAGGTGCTCGAGCAGGCCGGACTGATCTCGCGCAACCGGCAGGGGACCATGCGCCTCAGCCACCTCGAGGCCGAGCCCCTGAAGGACGCCACCGGATGGCTCGCGGACTACCGGGAGTACTGGACCGAGAGCTACGCGCGACTCGACGAGCTGCTCGAGTCACTCGACTGACCACGCACCCAAGGAGAACATCATGAACGTCACCGACACGCTGGTCATCGAGACCCCGGGCACCCACGCGATCACGATCTCGCGCGAGTTCGACGCCCCGGTCGACAAGGTCTTCCGAGCCATGACCGAGCCCGAGCTCATCGCGCGCTGGATGGGTCCGAGGTACCTCACCAACACCGAGATGACCCACGATCCGCGTCACGGCGGCACCTGGTCGCTCGTCCAGCGGGACCCGGACGGCAACGAGTACGCGTTCCGCGGCGTGATTCACGGCGAGCCGACGCCCGAGCTGTCGATGCGTACGTTCGAGTGGCTCGGCATGCCCGGTCACGTCTCGCTCGAGACCCTGCGCCTCGTCGACCTCGGCGACGGCCGCACCCGTGCCGACAGCGTCTCGGTGTTCACCTCGACCGAGGACCGCGACGGCATGGCGGCCAACATGACATCCGGCGTCGTCGAAGGCTACGAACGCCTCGACGAGATCCTGGCCGACCTCAGCGGTACGTGACGACGGTGAAGATCGTGTAGGTGCGATCGCCGCTGGAGCTGTAGCCGGAGACGCGGACCCGGCGATGGCCAGGTTCGACGGATGTGGGGAACCGCACGGTGCGGTGCACGGTGCCGGTGCTGTCGGCGCGTCCCGTGTAGGCCAGCTTGCCGCCGAGCCAGATCTTGGCGCGCTGGCCTGGCTTGAGACCGGTGGCGGCGACGTGGAACGTGGCGCGGTGATTGATGGTGTGGTCCGAGATCACCAGGTGCTTGTGGGCTGACGAGACGTACGAGGTCTTGGCCGAGATCTTGGAGACGGTCGGGCCGTCCGGCACGCTGGCGGTGATGCGGACGCTGATCCGGCGGGCGGCCTGGAACCCGCCGAGTCGCAGGGTCTTGTCGGTCGCGCCGGGGATGGGATGACCGTCCTCGTACCAGCGATAGGAGAAGTGGGCGTCGTGTGGTGCCACGGAGCCGGTCTGCGCGGTGAGGGTCTTGCCCTCGCGAGCGGTCCCGGTGATCTGCGGGTTGAGACCGGTGATCTCGTGGGTGATCCACTGGGCGTGGAGCGCGATCGGCACGGCGGCCAGACCGTTCGAGGAGCCGGGCAGGATCGTGTCGGCGGTCACCGTGGTGCCGGAGCCGTCGGCGTGAGTGTTCCAGCCGGCGAACACCGAGCCGGCTTTGGTCGGTGCGGCGGGGAAGGTGCGGGCACCGCGCGTGAACGAGTCGGCGAACACGATGACCGGCGCCGGAGCTGGCGAGCCGCCTCGGGAGTCGAACGAGACGGCGTAGTGGTGATGGCTGATCGCGACTCCGGAATTGCCGACTCGGGTTTGGACATGCGACAGGGCGATGGTGCCGTCGTTCTGGATCCAGCCGTCACCCGAAATGTTCCCGCCGAAGGAGGGGTCGTCGACCGCTCCGAGGATGCGCCCCGTGGGCCCGACCGTGAGGTTGGGCGTCTTCGCCCCGTCTTCGTATGCCGGCACCAGGACTTCGGCGTCCGGGAGTCGAAGGGTGCCGTCGACCAGCAGCGAGCCATGCACGCCGCCGTAGGTGCCACCGACCACCACACGGTCCCAGGCGTTGGGCACCGTCACCAGTGCGTCCTTGCCGATCGAGATCGTGCCGGTGGCTCCTCTGGGATCGCCGTAGTCGAGCGTCCCAAGCGCTGGGCCGCCCAGGGCAGTGGTCGTGACGTCCCCGGCGTTGATCGCGATGACGCCTCCGTCGGGGCTGACGTACCCGATCCCCGACGTCCCGCCCCGTGCCGTGATCGTCCCACCATTGATCGTGACGACCCCGCCGGCGACCCCGCTGTTCATCCCGCCGATCCCCACGCCCTCGATGTTGCCCATGCCGCCGAAATTCGATGCCTCCGCCGTGACGGTTCCACCATTGATCGTGACGGTTCCAGCGGAGCTGAGGTAGACGCCGTCACCGATTCCGGCCGATCCGCCGACTGCGTCGATGGTGCCGCCGTTGATGGTGATCGTGCTGCCGGCGCTCGCATATCCACCACCGATGGCTGCCGCACCGTGGTCGGAAGTTGCCGTGACGGTTCCGCCGTTGATCGTGATGGTGCTGGCGCCTACGCCCCCCTCGCCACTGCCGATGGCTGCACCATGAGAGCCGGACGTTGCCTTGACGACGCCGTCGTTGATCGTGATGGTGCCGGCCGCACGTTCGTAGTCGCCGCCGATGGCAGCGCCACCGCCCTCGTTCTCCGCCGTCACCGTCCCCTGGTTGACGATCAGCGTCGCACCCGTGGTCCCGATGGCGGCTCGCAAGTACGTCGGCGTGATCACGGTCAGCTCGGACGCAGGACTCGCCGCGTCGATCGTCAGCTGCTTGCCCGTGGTGATGACGATCCTGGCCACGGCGAGGTCGTGGACTCCGAGGTTCAGGGTCGCGGCGCAGCCGATTGTCAGCTCACCTTCTGGTTGGGAGATGTCGGCCGCCAGCGTCACGACCGTGGGCGCGGCAGGGGTGCCTGAACACGTCGACAGGGCTGTCGCCAGCTCGGCGAAGGTGTCGACGGACGCGGCCGATGCCGGTGAGCCGGCGACGACGAGCAGGCCGCCGGCGAGCGTCGTGGAAGCGAGCAAGGTGAGGAACTGCCTGCGGTGTGACACGTCAACCCCCCGTTGATGACTGGCGACAGTCTCTCACCACCATCGGACCAGCGGGGCGGATTCGCGAGAACTGACTCAGACGGCGGCGGCCGGGGCCGGGGCGAGCGGCACGCGTACGAGCAGGACTCCCGGCTGGACCTCGGCGGTGATCTCCTGACCCTCGCCGACGGGGTCGCCGTCGAGCTGCATCGGCATCTTCTTCTCGGCCTTGATGTGCACCTTGTGGCCCGTGAGCCGGTCGAGCCGCTCGTTCGTACGCTTCTGGCGGCCGATGACCCGGACGATGATCGCGAGCCAGCCGATGAACCGCTTGGGCGCGAGCACCACGACGTCGAGCTTGCCGTCGTCGATCTGGGCGTCGGGCAGCAGCGGGATGCCGCCCTGGAGGAATCCGACGTTGCCGACGACGACCGTGCGGGCGCGGAACTTCTTGAACTCGCCGTCGTCGACCGAGATCTGGACCTTCATGGCGGGGAAGCGAGCCGCCTTGACCCCGCTGACGAAGTAGGCCAGCCAGCCGACCTTGGCCTTGAGCTGGTCGTTGACGCCGGTCATGATCGCGGCGTCCATGCCGAGGCCGGCCATGACGAGGAACGTCGTGTTGGTGCCGGAGTCGGTCTTGAGGGTCGACAGGTCGATCGCCCGGTCCTGCCCGCCGAACACGACGTCGAGGGCGTCGCGGGTGTTGAGCGGGATCGACAGGTTGCGGGCCAGCAGGTTGCCGGTGCCGTGCGGGAGGATGCCGACGGCCACGCCGGTGCGGGCGACCTCCTCGCAGACCGCGCGCACGGTGCCGTCACCGCCGGCCGCGACGATCAGGTCGACGTCGGCGCGAAGCGCGGCACTGGCCTGGCCGTGGCCGGGGTCCTCGATCGTGGTCTCGAACCAGAGCGGTTCCTTCCACCCGTCACGGTGGGCGACGAGGCGTACGCGCTCCTTGAACGCCTCGACGTCGGCGATCTTCGACGGATTGAGCACGACGGCCGCTCGCTTGCGGCCGGTGCCGGTCAGGGCCGCGAGCTCGTGCGGCACGCGGGTGGCGTCGCTGACCAGCACGATCCAGAATCCGAGGGCCACCGCCGTGCCGAAGGCCAGGCCGGCGACGACGTCGCTGAGGTAGTGCACGCCGAGGAAGATGCGGCTTGCGCCGACTCCGAGGCCCATGAGGACGAGCAATGTGATGATGATGCGGCGCTTCCAGCCGCGGCCCGTCAGCACGATCGTCATGAGGATCGCGACGGTGACCAGCATGCCGGAGCCCGCGGAGTGTCCGCTCGGGAACGAGTAGCCGCCGATCTCGTGCAGTGGCTTGTCGAACACCGGTCGCTCGCGCTCGTACGCCAGCTTGATCAGGGCGTTGCCGCCGATCGCGACGATGCCACTGACGGCGATCCAGATCGCGACTCGGCGCTCGTGGCGCCACAGCGCGTACGCCGCGAGAAGCACCAGGACGATGCCGGCGCCGAGGTTGCTGAAGACGACCGCGACGACGTCGAGGAAGTCCACCAGGCCGCCGTGGCGCGACGCATAGTCATACGCATCCTGCGCGACGTCGTGGTCGAGGTCGATGATCGCGTCGGCCCCGGCGCCGACGCAGATGGCCAGGACGGCGAACAGCGCGGTCGGTGCGGCGAGAGCCCACCAGAGGATGGCACGGCGCGCAGGCGCGGCACGGCGCAGATCGAACGACAAGCTTTCCTCCTCAGGGATCGACCCAGCCTAGTGGACTGCAAAGTGGGCGCCAGCCGGACGATAGGCTGAGGCAGTGATTGAAGCCCGGATCCTGCGAGAAGACCCTGACGCCGTACGCGCCGCACAGAGGCGTCGAGGGGAGTCGACGGAGCTGGTCGACGAGCTCATCGGTGCGGACGAGCAGCGGCGCTCCACGATCTCGGCGTACGAGGCGGTCCGCGGCGAGCAGAAGAGCCTCGGCAAGCTGATCCCCAAGGCACAGGGCGACGAGAAGCAGGAGCTGCTGACGCGGGCCAAGGAGCTCAGCCAGCAGGTCAAGGACGCCGAGGCCGCCCAGGTCGAGGCGGCCGAGACGTTCGAGCGGCTCATGAAGTCGTTGCCCAACCTGGCCTCGCCCGAGGCCCCCGAAGGCGGCGAGGACGACTTCGTCGTGCTCGACACCGTCGGCACGCCGCGTGACTTCGCCGCCGAGGGCTTCGAGCCCCGCGACCACCTCGAGCTCGGTCAGCTGCTCGGTGCGATCGACACCGAGCGCGGCGCCAAGGTCAGCGGTGCGCGGTTCTACTTCCTCACCGGCGTCGGGGCGCAGCTCGAGCTCGCCCTGACGCAGCTCGCGATGAGCAAGGCCGCCGAGTGGGGCTTCACGCCGATGATCCCGCCGGCGCTGGTCAACGAGCGCGCGATGGAGGGCACCGGGTTCCTCGGCCAGGCCGCCGATGACGTCTATCACCTCGAGAAGGACGGCCTCTACCTCGTCGGCACCTCCGAGGTGCCGATGGCGGCCTACCACTCCGACGAGATCCTCGATGCGGGCTCGCTGCCGCGCCGCTATGCCGCGTTCAGCCCCTGCTATCGCCGCGAGGCCGGGTCGTACGGCAAGGACACCCGCGGCATCTTCCGGGTGCACTGGTTCGACAAGGTCGAGATGTTCGTCTACACGACGCTCGAGGAGTCCTACGCCGAGCACCAGCGCATCCTCGGCTGGGAGCGCGCGTGGCTCGACGCCCTCGAGCTGCCCTATCGGGTCATCGACGTCGCGTCCGGCGACCTCGGCCTCTCGGCGATCCGCAAGTTCGACTGCGAGGCGTGGATCCCGACGCAGGGCAAGTACCGCGAGGTCTCGTCGGCGTCCAACTGCACCGAGTTCCAGGCTCGCCGCCTCGACATCCGCGTACGCGGTGACGAGGGCACGACTCCGGCCGCGACGCTCAACGGCACGCTGTGCGCCATGACCCGCACGATCATCGCGCTGCTCGAGAACGGTCAGCAGGCCGACGGCTCCGTACGCCTCCCCGCTGCGCTGCACCCGCTGCTGGGCGAGGTCCTGAGGCCGATCGCGTGACATCGTTCCGACCCCGGCTGATTGCGCTCGATGTCGACGGCACGCTCGTCGACGGCGACAACGTGATGACCGAGGCCGTACGCTCCGCGGTCCACGCGGTGCGTGACGCCGGCATCGAGACCGTCATCGCCACCGGCCGTGGCGTGCCCGGCGTCATCGACGCGGTCGACAACCTGCGGTTCACCGAGGGCTACGGCGTGGCGAGCAACGGTGCCGTGACGTTCCGCTACGACCCCGAGGTCGAGCTGCTCGACGTCGTCACGTTCGACGCCAGCGAGGCGGTCCGCCGGGTCCTTGAGCACATGCCTGAGGCGCTGGTCGCGGTCGAGGAGGTCGGCGTCGGGTTTCGGCTCAACAAGCCGTTCCCGGACAACGAGATCTCCGGGCAGTTCGTCGTCGAGGACGTCGAGTCGCTCATCGCCGAACCGGTCGCCCGTGTCGTGATCCGGTCGGCCGAGCACAGCCGCGACGAGTTCACCGCGATCGTCAAGGACCTCGGGCTGACCGGCACCAACTACTACATCGGCTACTCCGCCTGGCTCGACCTCGCGCCCGAGGGCGTCTCCAAGGCGTCGGGGCTGGAGTTCCTCTGCACCAAGCTCGGCATCGACCGGTCCGAGGTGCTGGCGGTCGGCGACGGCAACAACGACCTCGAGATGATCCAGTGGGCCGGGCGCGGGGTGGCGATGGGCCAGGCACCCGACGACGTCAAGGCCGCGGCAGACGAGGTCCTCGGCACGATCGACGAGGACGGCCTGGCCGCCGAGCTCCGCCGCTACGTCTAGCCCTGCAGGAAGCTGAGCCGCACCTCGCGGTCGGGGTTGTCGACGTTGGTGTCGACGAGGCACACCGACTGCCACGTGCCGAGCTGCAGCCGGCCGCCCAGCACCGGCACGGTCATCGACGGCGCCAGGAACGCCGGGACGACGTGATCTCGGCCGTGCCCCGGGGTGCCGTGCTGGTGCACCCAGCGATCGTCGCGCGGCAGCAGGTCGTCGAGTGCGGTCAGCAGGTCGCCGTCGCTGCCGGCTCCGGTCTCGATGATCGCCACACCGGCGGTCGCGTGCGGGACGAACACGTGCAACAGTCCGTCCTGCTCGCCGCGGACGAACGCCGCGCACTCTGAAGTCAGGTCGTGGACGACCGACCGCCCACCCGTCCGTACGGAAACCAGCTCACTACGCATACCGACGATCGTTCCACCGGTCCTTGAGCTTGTCGAAAGGACGAGTCGGTGTCAGGCGACCTTGCTGGTCTCGAGCTCGTCGAAGACGTCGAGGACCGCGTCGACCGTCGGCAGGCACGGGCCGGCCGGGGGTGAGAGCGCCTCGTCGCGCTTCTGCTCCCGCGCCCGGCGCAAGTGGCGCTTGATCGTCGAGGTCGAGCAGTCGAGCCGTTCGGCGAGCTGGTGACACGTGTCCTTGGGGTACGCCTGGCGGGCGGTCATGACCGCGTCGTGGCTCACCGGTCCGCCGCCGACGCGGGCAGCGCCGTACGCCGTGGTGGTCTGCTGCTGGACCTCGATGCCGAGGCGGCGGCGGATGACCGAGCGGTCGTGCTCGGTCGTGCACGCGACATAGCCGGAGACGTCGATCTGGACGACCGCCCGGTAGAGGCACTCGACCATCAGCGGGCAGCCTGCGCACTGCCGGTGAGCGGTCGCGCGTTTGACCGTCAGCCTCTCCCACTCGGCCGCGGTGATGTCGGTCCGCGCCGGCGGTGAGTCCAACAGCTCATCCATGTAGACCTCCGGCTCGAAGGCGCACGGAGGTGTCGTTGTCTCGTCCACGATGGTCATGGGCTCCCTCTTCCCCACGAGGCCCCGGACGACGACACTCCTGCGTCTTCCTTGGCTCGCGTTGCAGGCAACTTTAGAGGTACATGCCCCCGGAGCCACCGTTTTCGCCAGACGTTTCCGAATCTTCACCTTTGGTGTCGTTTGGACCCGGTAGAGCCAGCCTCATGTTCTGGAACTGCGCCTGGGCCTGCACCTGCTGCGCGTAGAGCGCGGCCTGGATGCCGTGAAAGAGACCCTCGAGCCAGCCGACGAGCTGGGCCTGCGCGATCCGGAGCTCACCCTCGCTGGGGGTCTCGCCGTCGAACGGCAGGCTGAGCCGTTCGAGCTCCTCGACCAGCTCGGGTGCGAGGCCGTCCTCGAGCTCCTTGATCGACTGGAGATGGATGTCGCGCAGCCGCGCTCGGCTGGCCTCGTCGAGTGGCGCGGCCTTGACCTCGTCGAGGAGCTGACGGATCATCCCGCCGATCCGCATGACCTTGGCAGGCTGCTCGACGAGGTCGCCGAGGGAGGTGCCGGGTGTCGGCGGGGCGATGGCGTTGCCGTCGGGACCGATGATCTCGGGGGATTGCTCAGTCATCCGCCCAGACTATCCAGCGGCCCCGCGCCGCGTGATCCGCGTCTCTTGAACGGGGCTGCAAGGGTGGAAGAGATGCCCCGAACCCGCGATCGTCGCCTCGACCTGCTCAAGGGACTCCTCATCGCCGGCGTCGTGCTGGGCCACTTCCTGGAGACATCGGGCGGCCAGGCCCCCGGCGTCCTCTACTCGGGCTGGCAGCACGACCCGCAGCGCTGGATCCTCACGTTCCTCTACCTGTTCCACATGCCGCTGTTCGTGTTCCTCGCCGGTGTCACCGCGCGTCCCCGCCGCCTGGCGCACCGCATCGTCGAGATGGTCGGCCTCTACGTCCTGCTGCAGACGACGTATGTCGCGCTGCGCTTCGGCGTCGGCGACCTGAGCATGGAACGCCTGCTCCACCCGACGTACGCGTTGTGGTTCCTGCTCGCGATGGCGTGGTGGCTCGTCGCCCTGCCGTTCGTCGTGCGCCTCGGCCCGTACGCCCTGCCGGCCGCGACGGCGGTCTCGATCGTCGCGGTGCTGCTGCCCTATCCCGACGGCGATCTCGTCTCGTGGTCGCGGGCGCTCTGCTATCTGCCGTTCTTCGTCGCGGGACACCTTTACGGCAGCGGTGCCCTCAGGCGTACGGCCGAGACCTCGACCGTCGTCATGGCGACTGCAGCGGCATCGCTGGTGACGGTCACGGCCGTCGTGGTGCGATCCGGCCTCGACCCGCGCTGGATCCGCGGCGCCGACACCGCTGCGTCAATGGGTGTGACGGGCGTGGACGCCGTGGCATACCGGGTCCTGTGCCTCGCCCTCGCGACCCTGTGCGGCGCCTGCGTGCTCGCGATCGTGCCGTCTCGCCTGCGACAGGTTGAAGGCCTCGGCCGCCGCAGCCTCGCCGTGTACGCGCTGCACATCCCGGTCGTGTTCGTGCTGCAGGACACCTTCCAGGGCGCTGGCGTCGGCCAGGTCGAGGCGACGCTGCTGGCCACTGCGGTGACCGTCGTCGTGCTGCGCGTGCTGGTGCACCCGTTCTTCGACCGGGCCGTCCGGCGTACCGCTTCGACCATGGCGCAGGTCGCGGTTCCGCCGCCATTGGTGCACGACGTGCGAGATGCGGAACGCGTCAGGGTGTGAGCAGGACCTTGCCGATGTGGCTCGACTCCTCGAGCACCTGATGCGCCTGGCGAACGTCGTCCAGCGCATAGGTCGCGTGGATGATCGGGCGCACCGTGCCGTCGGAGATCAGCGGCCACACCTGCGCGACCATCGCGGACACGATCGCCGCCTTCTCGCTCGTCGGCCGGGCCCGGAGCGTCGTCGCCATGACGGCGGCGCGCTTGGACATCAGTGCGCCGAGGTTGAGCTCGGCCTTGACCCCGCCCTGCAGGCCGATCACGACGAGGCGCCCCGCGGTCGACAGCACCGAGACGTTGGCGTCGAGGTACTTGGCGCCGATGATGTCGAGGATGACGTCAGCGGTCATGCCGGCGGACTTCATCTCCGCGGCGAAGTCCTGCTGCTTGTAGTCGATCACGACGTCGGCGCCCAGCTCTCGGCAGAAGTCGCCCTTCTCCGGCGAGCCGACCGTGACGATCACGCGGGCTCCGAACGCCTTGGCCAGCTGGATCGCCATCGTGCCGATCCCGCTGCCGCCTCCGTGAACGAGCAGCGTCTCGCCGTGCTGCAGCTTGCCCATCATGAAGACGTTCGACCAGACGGTCGCGGCCACCTCCATGAGCCCGCCTGCGTCGACCAGCGATATCCCGAGCGGGACCGTGGCCACCTGGCCAGCAGGCACCGTGACGTACTCGGCATAGCCGCCGCCGGTCAGCAGCGCACACACGTGCGTACCTGGCGGCAGGTCCGTCACGCCCTCGCCGACGGCGACGATGTCGCCGGAGCACTCGAGCCCGAGCACGTCCGTGATCCCGGGAGGCGGTGGGTAGAAGCCCTGCCGCTGCAGGAGGTCCGAGCGGTTGAGGCCGGCCGCGGCCACGCGGATGAGGACCTCGCCGGGGCCCGGCTCGGGCTGCGGAAGGTCGACCACCTCGAGGGCGTCGACGCCTCCGGGGTTGGGAGCAATGACGGCACGCATGTCCGCAGGCTAGCCGCCCTCCCCCGCGGCTGCCGAGCCACGCCCTAGCATTTCTCCCATGAGCCGGGTCGACGTGCGCTTCCCTTCGGGGCCGGGATGGTGTGCCGCATGGTGGTACGAACCTGACGGGGTCGACGCCCCCGGCCCGGTCGTGATCATGGCCCACGGTCTCGGCGGCGTGAAGGAGATGCGCCTCGACGCTTACGCCGAACGGTTCGTCGCCGAGGGCTACCGCGTCCTGGTGTTCGACTACCGCCACTTCGGCGCCAGCGACGGCGAGCCGCGGGAGCTGCTCGACATCCAGCGCCAGCTCGACGACTGGGCCGCCGCGATGCATCACGTGCGGTCGGTGCCCCAGGTCGATCGAGGGCGCATCGTGCTGTGGGGCACGTCGTTCGGCGGCGGGCACGTCATCGAGGCAGCGAGCCGTGACGGCGGGGTCGCGGCGATCATCTCGCAGTGCCCGTTCACCGACGGGTTCGCGTCGTCGCGCACCGTCGGGCTGCGCAGCCTCCTGAAGCTGACGGTTCTCGGCGTACGCGATGCGCTGCGCGGGTTGCGCGGCAAGCCTCCCGTACGTGTCGCGGTCGCGGGGCGGCGTGGTGAGGCGGCGCTGATGACGGCGCCCGACGTGGTGCCCGGCTATCTGGCTCTGAGCCCACCCGGCCCGCCGCCGCCGGATCGTGTCGCGGCCCGCGTTGCACTGAGGATCCCGCTGTACTACCCGGGACGTGCCGCTGCCTCGTTGGAGTGCCCGGCGCTGTTCTGTGTCGCGATGAAGGACAGCGTCGCGCCCTCGCGCTCGACGATCTGGCACGTCCGCAAGGCTCGGCACGGCCGGATCAAGCGCTATCGCACGGGCCACTTCGATCTCTACGTCGAGCCGTGGTTCGACGAGGTCGTCACGGACCAGATCGAGTTCCTGCGCGAGACCGTCCCGGTCTGACTCCTTTCGACCAGCTCAAGGGGCGCGGGGCAGCGGTCTTGATCCTTGAGCCTGTCGAAAGGGCGTCGACCCGACCCACCACCATGCTCAGGCCCTACCTGCGAAGATGGAAACCATGCGTGTCGCACTGGTTCAGCTCGCTTCGGCGACCGACTCGGCGGCCAACGTTGAAGACATCCGGTCTCAGACCGCAGCGCTCAGCCCCGCCGACGGACTCGACCTCGTGGTGCTCCCCGAGGCGTCGATGCATGACTTCGGATCAGCCGACCATGACCTCGCCGCCGTTGCCGAGCCGCTCGACGGACCCTTCGTCGGGTTCCTCGGCGAGGAGGCTCGGCGCCTCGGAGCGACGCTCGTGGCGGGCATGTTCGAGCGTACGGACGACCTGCCGTTCAACACGCTCGTCGTCGTCGGGCCCGACGGTGCCCTGCGTCAGACGTACCGGAAGATCCATCTCTACGACTCGTTCGGCTACAAGGAGTCCGACCGGCTGCGCGCCGGCGACATCGAGCCGGTCGTGCTCGACATCGCGGGCACGCCGGTGGGCCTGATGACGTGCTACGACCTGCGCTTCCCCGAGCACGCCCGCGCTCTGATTGACGCCGGCGCCGAGGCGATCGTGCTCCCGGCCGCGTGGGTCGCCGGCGATCGCAAGCTCGACCACTGGCGTACGCTCCTGGCGGCCCGGGCGATCGAGAACACCGTGTACGTCGCCGCTGCCGCCCAGGGTGGTGACCGCTACACCGGGCACTCCTTGGTTGTCGATCCGTGGGGCTCTATCGTGGGCGAGGCGGTTTCGACCCCCGAGATCATCCGCGCCACCCTCGAGCCCGAGGTCGTGGCGCGTGCACGGGAGATCAACCCGTCCCTGGCCAATCGAAGGATCCGTACCAGCTCATGAGCCGTGCCCCCAAGGGTGGACGTCGTCGCCTCGACGCCTCCGTACCCCCGGAGTACGACCTCCCGACCCGTGAGCCGCGCCTCGACTCGCCGCGGGCGGCCCGGTTCGTCATGGCGTTGGTGTTCATCGGCTGGGTCGCTGGGACCGTCGGTTCAGGCACCTCGATCATCGCCGTGGACACGCCGCCGTGGATCGTACGTCCGTCGGCCGCGCTGCTGATGGTGGTGTTCGCGATCGGACTGACCCACCGGGGCGGCGGTCACATGCGCATATGGCTGCCGATGACGGCGCTGCTGGGCGCACTCGCGGTGACGCTCGAGACCAACGTCCTGCTGGCGTCGGCGGCTGCGGTGACCGCGGTGCTGGCGTCGGTGTGGGCCGTGCTCGTCACGCGACCCGTCGCGACGGTGTTCGGTGCGATCCGTGAGTATTCGCTGGCACTGCTGGTCGCGCTGAGCGGCACGGTCGGCGTCGCGGCCTGGAACGCTCCGGTCAACTATCAGCGCTTCAACCTCATCGTGCTCACGGTCTCGCTGGGTCTGGCGATCACGCTCGTGTGGAACCTCGGCGCCGGCCTCCACGGCCTCGGCCGGCAGAACCTCGCGATCCTCCTCGGCGTCGCGGCCCTCGTGATGGTGGTGATCGCCTACAGCAGCTTCGTCCGCAGCCACGGCTCGCAGTCGCTCGTGCACGCCTTCACGGACATGGTCCTCTGGACCCGCCGCACGTTCCACGGTGCGCCTCGCCCGATCGAGGTGCTGATCGGCTTCCCGGCGCTCATCGTCGGTGTCGCGCTGCGGTCGAAGCGCCGCGAGGGCTGGTGGATCCTGGTGTTCGCCGTCATCGGCACCGCGGTCCTGACGACCTCGCTCGTGTCGCCGGGTGCCTACCCGAAATACATCGCGCTCTCCACGCTCTACTCCGGTGTGCTCGGCCTGATCGTGGGCCTCGTGCTGCGTCGCCAGCTCCTCAAGGAGCCGTCGTCACGGGCCGCGCGAGCGATCGCCCCGGTCGTACGCGTGGAACCTCCCCGTTTCGCCGCGCTCAAGTAGTGCGATAATCGACGCGGCGCAGCGCCTCGGTGCTGCCACCCAGGAGGGGTGCCGGAGCGGCCGATCGGAAGCGCCTTGAAAGCGCTCGCTGGCAGCGATGTCAGCCGCGGGTTCGAATCCCGCCCCCTCTGCTTGACGAACTATCGACTCGACCGCAGATTCGTGCTGCCCGCCGTCGGCATCAACGTGATCGTCGCCGGCGTCGCCGCGGCGCTGGCGTTCTTCCTGTCCTCGGTGACGGCGCTGGCCTGGATCTTCGGCGTCCTGGCCGTCGCCGCGCTGCTGAACGCCGCGCGGGTGTTCGCCCGCCCGCCCGTCGTCGCGCGTACGGATGCCAGTGCGCTGCGCGTCGGCGGACCGCTGACGGTGAAGCCGGTGGACGTGCAGTGGCTCGACGTCGAGGACGTCACGATCGACCGTGGTCGCCTGTTCGTCGATCGCGGCAACGGCGAGGTGCTCGGTGTCCCGCTGGCGTACGTCGGCGGTCGCGCCACGGAGCTGCTCCGCGACATCTACGACCGGCTCAACGCCGCCAACGGCTACCGCCGCTTCGACCCGAGCTGACTACTTGACGTAGAGAGCGTGCGACGCCTGGTGGGTGAGGATCGTCGAGGTGGTGGGTTGGTAGACGCGGTAGGCCCAGTAGCCCTTCTTGCTGACCTTGACCGTGTACGAGCCGTAGCCATCCCGGTAGCTGACCCATCGCGAGGTGGTTGTCCCGGTGGGGTAGAGATAGTTGCCCCTCGGCTTGAGGCGCACCCAGCTGACATACACCCGACCGTCGGGCTTGCTGACTCCGACGACCGAGACCGAGAACGTGATCTTGAACCTGCGACCGCCGAGGGCTCTTGCTCGAGCCACGACATGGGACTTGCTCTTGACGACGTCGGACCGCGCCGAGATGTTGGAGACCGGAGTCAGGCCAGGGAAGGTGGCGGGTGGATTGATGGTCACCCGCACGGACACACGGGCGCCCGCGTCCTTGGCAGTGAGGACGTAGGAATACTTCGTCGCTCCGCTGATGGAGATCGTCTTGCCGCTCTTGGTGCGCAGCCATTGGTACGACGGCGGGATGTCGGAGTGATTCGTGGCGATGCCCGTCGCGGTCATGCGGGTGCCGACCAGCGGCTTGCCGTGGATGTACGGCCCCAGGCCGGCGACCATCGGGGCGTCGGCCAGGGTGGCGTCGACGCCAGACGTGGTCTCGCCGAGTGTGGCCTCGGTGGCGATTGCGTGCTCGAAGTCGGGAGCGTCACCTGACCACTCTCCGACGAATTGCGGGACCTCCTTGCCGGCCACGGTCACGCTCTCGGGCGTGAAGCGGAGCTTGACCGGGCCTTCGATCGAGTGGATCGAGTACGTTCCGTCCGACCGCGTGTTCACCGTCCGGATCACAGGATCGTTGCCGCTAGCGGTGTCGGACCCGTCCACGAGGTCGACCGTCGTGTCGGCGATCGGGTTGCCTCGTCCGTCAGTCACCCGGCCGGTGATGGTGCCACCGGCGGGCCGCACGTGCGCCTCGTCGATGTTGCCAATGATCCGGCTGTCGACACAGACGTTGCCAGCCGTAGCCAGATCGGTGCCGCGGTAGGCGCCTGACGTGTACGACCTCGACGCCACCGAACCATCAGGGCTGTCGTTGACCGTGACGCGATAGACGCCGCTGGGCAGGGACTTCTCGTAGTCGCCCTTCGACAGCCCGTCGTTCGCGGAGTTGGTGCCGTCTGAGGTCGTGGTCTCCCCGGTCAGCACCCACGGGCCGTCGTCGCCGCCTGACTCCGAGCGGTAGAACCGCACGACGAGTCCCGCGATGTCTTGGCCAGTTGACTCGGTGTCGACACCACCGCGAATCCGTCCGTTGGAGGTCTCGTCGAACTCTTGCTGCAGGAAGATGTCCGGTCCGACGGTGTTGCCCTCCTGGGGGATGGTGAAGGCCGTGGCCGTGTCGAAGCTGTCGCCGCCCACCCATTGGCTCGCGTGGGCCGGTGACACGATCTTGAACTTGGTCGGCCCCTCGAACGCCCACCCCGTGTACTCGTTCCCCCAGAACCCGCGCCACACCGAGGCATGGGCCGGATCGGGGTCGTCGGCGGCGTACGCCTCGACCGTCGGGGGTTCCGTGTAGTTGGAGCAGATGTCGCTGTACGCGCCGTGGATGTAGCCGGCCCGCTTGGGGAGGGCGGTGGCGCCGAAGTAGCGGCCGCTGTCGGTGATCGTGAACGTCGTGTCTCCGGCGTTGTACCAGGCGGTGTCGACCCAGTCGTACGGGGCGTAGACCTTCCAGTTGAGGGTTCCGTCGTCGAACTCGTTGAAGGTGATGCGGTACGTGCCCGGCTCGAGCCATGCGGAGTAGTCGCCGGTGGAGGCAGTCGGAGATTGGGTGGCGTTCGTCGTCGTGGTCTCGCTGAGCTCCCACGGGCCGGACTCGTCTCCTGTGGTCGACCGGTAGAAGCGCACGGCGATGTTTGCGACGTTCACGGTGCCGGTCACCTTGTACTTCCCCGCGGGGTCCTCCGCACTCGACGGCGACGACGTCAGGACGACCAGCCCGAGGACGAGCAGGAGTGAGGAGAGGGCCGCGAGGGCGCGGCGAAGGGGATGGGTGAGCACGACAGCGGGGCCTTCCGAGACCGAGGCCGAGACGGGCTGTCCGGGCTCCGAGAAACTCTATAGATCCATCGCGGAGCGCGAGGGAGAATGCCCGATTCGTCGGACGGGCGGCGCGGTCGGTATCCTGTTCCGGTTGCCGGTTTCGATCGGCGGCGGGGAGGTGTCGCATAGTGGCCTAGTGCGCCCGCCTGCTAAGCGGGTTGAGGTTTAAACCTCTCGCGAGTTCAAATCTCGCCACCTCCGCCGCAACGTGACAAGCACGAATCGAAGAGACCAGCCACGCAACGTGGCTGGTCTCTTTGCGTGGTGACAACAGAGGAGCTCGCTCCGCCGCCGGCGAGACGACCACCTCGCGAGTGGAAGGCGCAAGCAAACCCGCGACCACCCCATGTGACTGCGGTCACACGCCTCCCCCACCCGTATCCGGAATCCCGCGTTCACCGATTGGTAGCCTCCTGTGGTGCGCATTTCGGTCATCGGTTGCGGCTACCTCGGCGCCGTCCATGCGGCGTGCATGGCAAAGCTCGGTCACGTCGTCACAGGGTTCGACGTCGACAAGGAGAAGATCGACGCGCTCCGGCGCGGCGAGGCGCCGTTCTTCGAGCCGGGACTTCCCGCCCTGCTGACCGAGGTCATGGCGACGGGCCGACTGTCGTTCTCGGACGACCCGGCCGCGGTCGCCGGCAGCAACGTGCACTTCGTCTGCGTCGGCACCCCCCAGGTCTCCGACGGCAACGCCGCCGACATGACGTACGTCGACGCTGCGGTCACGTCATTGCTGCCGCACCTGGCCGACGGCGACCTCGTCGTCGGCAAGTCGACCGTGCCGGTGGGCAGTGCTGAGCGCCTGGCCGAGCAGATCGCCTCGACCAGCCCCGGCGCGACGCTGGTGTGGAACCCGGAGTTCCTCCGCGAGGGCTTCGCGGTCAAGGACACCCTGCACCCCGACCGTCTGGTCTACGGGGTCCCCGAGGGTGACGCGGGCGCCCGCGCAGTCGAGATCCTCGACGAGGTCTACGCCGGTCCGATCGCCGAGGGCACGCCGCGGATCGTCAGCGACTACGCGACGGCGCAGCTCGTCAAGGTCGCGGCCAACTCCTTCCTGGCCACCAAGATCTCGTTCATCAACGCGATGGCCGAGCTGTGCGAGGCGACCGGCGCCGACGTGACACACCTCGCCGAGGCGATCGGTCACGACGAGCGCATCGGCCGTCGCTTCCTCAACGCCGGCCTGGGCTTCGGTGGCGGCTGCCTGCCCAAGGACATCCGCGCCTTCATGGCCCGTGCCGACGAGCTGGGCGTCGACCAGGCACTGAGCTTCCTCCGCGAGGTCGACGCCATCAACCTGCGTCGCCGCAGCCGCATGGTGACCCTGGCCAGCGAAGAGCTGGATGGCACCCTCGAGGGCCGCCGCATCGCCGTGCTGGGCGCGTCGTTCAAGCCGAACAGCGATGACGTCCGCGACTCTCCCGCGCTCGACGTCGCGGCCAAGCTGCGCGAGCTGGGCGCCCAGGTCGTGGTCACCGATCCCGAGGCCAACGCCAACGCCAAGGCGCGTCAGCCGCAGCTCGTGTTCGTCGAGTCGGCCGAGGACGCCGTCGTCGATGCCGAGCTCGTACTGCTGTTGACCGAGTGGCCCGAGTTCGTCCAGCTCGACCCGGTCGCGCTCGCCAAGCTGGTCGACAGTCCTCGTATGCTCGACGGCCGCAATGCGCTCGATCCGTCGGCGTGGCGCGACGCCGGGTGGACGTATCGTGCGTTGGGTCGCGGAAAGCACTGAAAGCGCTGCTCCACCGGCCTGCGGGTCGTGGCTCACCGGACCGCGAGCCTCATAGAGTGAGGTAGTCCAGCACGACCGGATCGTCACAGAGCAACAGGAGTCACAGGTGCACCCATACGACTACTTCCACGCCCTTCGGCGTGGCTGGCCGATCCTGGTGGTCGCCACGATCTGTGGACTCCTCGCTGCCATTGCGCTGTCCGCCCTGACCACGACGCAGTACACCGCGACGACGAGGATCTACTTCACGGCGTCGGGCGGCGCCAAGGGTGAGGACCTCTCCAACGCAGCGCAGTATGCGCTGGCGCGCGTCCAGGGCTTCGACGCACTGGCCCGCTCGAGCACGGTCCTGGATCCGGTCGCCGCCGAGAGCGGGGGCACCGTCTCCGCCGGGCAGCTCGCGGGTCAGGTCTCGGTGAGCACGAGCATGACGACGACGATGGTCGACGTGTCGGTCGCCGACACCTCAGCCAAGCGCGCCGCGACACTCTCCGAAGCAGTGAGCACGTCCCTCATCAAGGAGGTCGACGTGCTCGAACGGCCCTCCAAGGACTCGCCGGCTTCCATGACCGGGACCATCGTGAGTCCCGCGCAGGTGCCCTCGGCGCCCAGCTCGCCCAACTGGACGGTCAACCTGCTCGCCGGCCTCGTGATTGGCGCCATGATCGGGTCCGGCGTGGTGGCGACCAGAGAGTTCAGCGCGAGAGCCCGCGTCTCGGACCGCGCGGGGACGTGATCCGATGTCCAGGCCGCGTCGCATCTGGGCACATCTCGGTGACGTCTTCTACAACACCGTCATCACGTACGTGCCGTCCCATCGCCTGCGCATCGGCGCACTCCGGCTGTGGGGCGCGACGGTCGGCCGCGACTGCTCCGTGCTGCGTGGCACGACCGTGCTGGGCATCGGCAACCTTCGTGTCGGTGAGGCGGTCTCGATCGGCTTCCGCTGCGTCCTGGACGCCCGCGGGGGCCTGACGATCGGCTCGAACACCGTGATCGCCAGCGACACCCACTTCATCTCTGCCTTCCATGACGTCCATGCGCCGGACTTCGCGGCGATCCTGCAGCCGATCGTGGTCGAGGACTACGTGTGGCTGGCGGTGCGTACGACCGTGCTGTGCGGTGTGACGATCGGCCGGGGCGCTGTCGTCTCGGCGTGCTCACTCGTCCGTCAGGACGTACCGGCGATGGACATCGTCGCGGGCGTGCCCGCCGTCTCGGTCGGCACCCGCCGCTCGACCCTCGACTACCGCCCGGTCTTCCGGCCGCTGTTCTTCTGAGACGCCGCGTGCCCGACCTGGCGAGCGCCACGCTCCTCTACCTTGCGCCCCGCGGTGGGACGTCAGGCGTCGGCGATCACGCGGACGACTTCGTCGCCGCCGTCTCGCCGCACCTCGGCGAGGTCGTCGAGCTCCGGCACGGCCCGCCGCGCGAGGACGGAGTGCGCGACGTCCTGCGCATCAGGCGCGCCCTCCGGACCGCCATCAACGAGCGTCGCGGCCGCCCCGTCATCGTCCACGCTGAGCTGAGCGGGGGCTCGCTGGCCGGGTTGTGGGCCGCAGCCGGGGTCGAGGCGTCGGTCCGCACGGCGACGCTGCACGACCCGCCGCGTCCGGTCTGGTATCCGTTCCTGACCAAGGGCCTGGCTCGGAGCCGGTATGCCGTGCACGGCGCGCACCTGCCCCTCAACCGACTGACGGCGCGCATGGAGCGCCGCCTGATGCGGCACGTCGAGACGTTCGCGCTCAGCGCCGAGGGCGTCGAGGTGATGGCAGCCGCGGGAGTGGGCTCGTCGCAGACCGAGAGCCACTTGATCGTTCCGGAACGCCCGGCGCTGCCGCCGGCTGCCGAGCGCCCACGAGCGGTCGGCCTGTTCGGCCACGTCTACCGCGGCAAGGGGTTCGAGCACCTCCTCGCGATCCGCCGGACCCTCGATCCCGGCATCGCGCTGCGGGTCGCCGGGCGTGGCACGGCGGACCTTCCCCACACGCCGGGCGTCGAGATCCTCGGCGAGGTCGAGGGCGAGGCGGAGGATGCGTTCTTTGCCTCCGTGCGCGCGCTGCTGCTGCCGTACGAGCGCCGCTACGTCTACGGCAGCGAGGTGTTCCCCGCGTCGAGCGTGCTGATGCGGGCAGTCGCCTATCGGACGCCGTCGCTGGGGTCGGCCGTGGGACCGTTGACCGGCGCCGCTCGTGCCGGAGCGACGATCGCCCTCGACGGTGACGGCTCGGACATCGCCGCTGCCGCCAGCCACCTCGTCGACGATCCCGCGGCGCTGCAGGCCGCCACCGACGACCTCGACCGGTTCGCGGCGACGCAGACCGTCGAGTCCGCCATCGCGCCCTACCTGCAGGCGTGGTCCCGATGATCCGGCGCGTCTCACGGCAGGTCGCCGAGACGGTGCTCTCGTCGGGGTGGATGTATCTCGGCCGGTTCATCGGCCTCTTCTGGGCGGTGCTCCTGACCCGCGAGACGAGCATCGCGGTCTACGGGGCGTACGCGATCGCGATCGCGGTGTCGGTGCTGATCACCGTGCCGTTGGATCACTACTACGTCGTACGCACCCTGCGGGTCGACGAGGACACGTTCCTCGGCGACCGGACCACGCGGGTGATCGGCGGCGGGCTGCTGCTGGTCGTCGGTGCGCTGCTGCTGCGAGGCGACCACTTCCTGAGCGGGTTCGCGATCGGCAAGGCGGGCGGAGAGATCGCGTTCAACGCGGTCAAGAGCGGGTTCATCCGTCGGGGCCATCCGGCCCGCGCCATGGGGGTCGACACGGTTCGGCAGGTGATCGGCTTCGCTGCGACGGCGGCCTACTTCTTCTCGGCCGATCATCCGACGCTGATCGGCATCGCGGCGTGGACCCTCGTGAGCTTCGTCCCGTTCCTGGCCTGGGGCCTGTGGGAGGCCAGGCAGCACGGTCCGCGCCGTCCCGAGATCACCTCGCGGACCGCCGCGATCGTCGCCGAAGCCGTCGGTGGCGCGGTCTACTCACAGGGCGACATCGTGGCGGTCGGGGCCTGGGCCTCCCACAGCTCGGCCGGCTATTACGCGTACGGGAGCCTGCTGATCTGGTCCCTCGCGGCGGTCGGCCAGAACTACAGCTACACGTTCACCGAGAGCTTGCGCGCTGCCGACGGGCACCACACTGCGGGGCCGAGCTTCCGATCCTCGATGTCGTTGTCGCTCACGTTGGGTGGCGCGGTCGGGCTGACGGCGGTGATCATGGCGATCGCCGGCGCCCCGGCCGAGCTGGTGTGGACGTTCGCGATCATGGCTGTGGTGACCGTTCCGCGGACGCTCAGCAGCATCTTCACCACGGTCCTGGCGGTGCAGCACCGCGACCAGTTCCGGACGGCGGTCACGTGGGTCTCGGTCGCCGTGAAGTTCGTGCTGCTGCTGGGGGTGGCGAGGTTCGGTGGGCCGGCCGCTGCCGCCGCCTTCGTCGTCTCCGATCTCGTGATGACGTACGCCTACAGTCGCGCGGTGCACCTGCTCGCGGATGTCGACGGAGGTACGCCGTGAAGGTGGCGTTCCTGCTGTCCAAGGACCCGGCGACGACGCACGGCGGCGATCTGACGATCTCGCGCGAGCTGATGGCGATCAGCCGATCGGAGCACGAGACCGTCGGCCTCTTCCTGTCCCCGGACGTGACCGAGACGACGACTGACGGCCAGGCGTGGCGGGTGCCCAAGCCGGCCGTCGCCCCCGCGACGATCACGCTGCGCAGCCTGCGGCGGGGGCGCAGCCTCGTGCACACGCGCTTCGACGACGATGCCTACGTCGCTGCGCTCGACACCCTCGAGGCCGACGTCTACGTCGCCGACCACAGCTACATGGCCGAGCCGTTCCTCCGGTCGCGGTGGGCGGGTGTGCGTCCGCTGCTGGTCAACACCGTGATCTCGGAGTCGCTCGTCTGGTCCGAGACCCGCGGCATCGTGGGCCGGATCGACAGCGTCAGGATCCGTCGCGACGAGCTGCGGGTGGCTCGCGCGGCTCGTGGCGTTGGCACCTATGACGCCGACGAAGCGGCCTACTATCGGTCGCATGGCGTCCCTCACGCGCGGTGGCTGGACGTCACCCTCCCGCCCAAGCAGGCGGTCGACGTCGCCGGTAGCGGCCGCAGGCTGGTGTTCGTGGGCGAACGCGCGTGGCCGCCCAACCACAAGGCCTTCGAGACGTTGCTCCGATGGTGGCCCGACATCTCCAACGGCATCGACGACGCCGAGCTGTGCGTCGTCGGCAACCGGGCCCGTGCTCTGTCCCTCCCGCCCGGAGTCCGGGATCTCGGCTTCGTCCCGGACCTCGACGGGTTCCTCGCGACGTGCCGGGCGGTGCTCGCCCCTGTGACGACCGGTGGAGGCGTACGCGTCAAGATCCTCGACGCCGCCAGCCGCGGGCTGCCGGTCGTGGCGACGTCGGCAGCTGTCGGCTCACTCTCGTCGGTCTTCGAGATCCCGATCGACGACGACCGCGAGAGCTTCGTCGCCGCTGCTCGCGCGATGCTGCTCGATCGTGATGCCGCGGCCGCGGAGGGGGCCCGGATCCACGCGATCAACGCCGACCGCTGGACGGCCGGGGTCCCGCAGCGGGCGGTCCTGGATTGGCTCGCGTCATGAGCACACTGCAGTTCCGTACGTCCTCGACCGCCGGCTGGTCCGTCGTCGCCGGTGGGCTCGGCGTGCTGGGTGTCACGGCCTTCCTGGACACCTCGCTCCGGCACCTCGTGCTGCTGGGCCTGTTCGGCGCGGTCGTCCTGTTCGTGGTCGCCGCCCATCCCCGTTCGGTGTTCCGACTGACCGGCTTCGTCCTCGCCGGCGCGCCCCTGCTGCCGGCGCCCGGCCTCGGCGCTCCGCTGATCCTGGTGCTGGGGATGGGCGTGTGGGTCGCGGTCGCGCTGATCGAGGGCCCGCCGCTGCGGATCGGCTGGGTCGAGGTGCTCGCCGCGCTGTCCGTGGGTGCCTCGGGCGTGGCGATGATCATGACCTCGGCGGATTCCGTCTCGATCGTCGAGTACGGCCGCTGGGTCATCGCGTTCTCGCTGGTCATCCCGCTGCGCATGCTCAGCGCAGCGGACCTGGCCTCGTTCGGCCGGTGGTTCGTGCTCGGCAGCTGCTTCGGTGCGGGCTTCGGGCTGGTGCTCGCGGTCGTCGATCGCACGGGCCGTCTCCTGGACCGCCTCAGCGCCGTGGGCTATGACCCGGACGGCAACAATGCGCGCGTCGTGAGGGGCTCTCAGACCGTCGCCCTGAGGTTGACCGGGACCTACGTCGACCCCAACCTGGGCGCCTTCATCCTCGTCGTGGGCCTCATCCTGGCGGTGGCGCTGCTGCGCGGACTGTCGCGGGTGGCGGCCGCGGGCCTCATCAGCGCGGCGATCGCGCTGACCCTGAGTCGTACGTCGATCGCCACCGTCGTGGCCGCGATCCTGATCCTGATCGTGGTTGCCAACATCAGCGGCCGCGCCCGGCTCGCCCTGCTGGTCGCCACGGTGCTGTCGGCTGCGGGGGCACTGGCCAGTCCGGTGGTCCGCTATCGGTTGGCGGACTCGTTCGGCCCGACGGACACCGGCACCCAGGCCCGTCTGGAGGCCTTCCACCACTACGTCAACGCGATGCAGGGGCACTGGTGGTTCGGCAAGGGCTGGGGCATCCCGGAGTTCCGTGACTCCTCGGCCGCGCTGCTGGCCAACTACGTCGCCAACGCCCCGCTGCTGACGGTCTACCGGGCGGGCGTCTTCGTCGGCGTCATCTTCGTCCTGCTGTTGATCGCGGGGTTGTTCCGGTCGTACGTGCTGGTGCAGCGGGGCACGTTCGCGCAGGCGGTCGTGGCGGCCGGATTCGCCGCCGTCGCGCTGGTTGCCCTGCAGCTGGACTTCCCCGTCGTCCTGCTGCCGCCGGCGACGATGTCGTTCGCCGTGCTGCTGGCCTTCCTCTCCCACGACCGCTGGACCGGCGTCACCGGGGGTGACCCGTCGTGACCGACCGCAACCGACTCGTCGGGCTGGACGGGCCGCGCGGCATCGCGTGCCTCTGCGTCCTCGCCGTGCACACGATCGCGTTCTTCGCCCCGCTGCAGCTCGACCGCTTCCACCTGACCTATCTCAGTGAGGCGATCGTCTACTTCTTCGCGATGTCGGGCTTCTTGATCTACCTGCCGTTCGTGCGCGCGTACGCCGCCGGACGACCCCGACCGAGCCTGCGTCGCTACACGACTCAACGACTGCGTCGGGTCTATCCGGGCTACGTCGTGATCTTCCTGTTCGCCAACCTGGTCCTGGCTGCGGTCTACGTGCACAACGCGACGGACGTCGCCAAGGCAGGCACCGACACGGGCTCGGGCCGCATCACCTCGGTGCCGGAGATCCTGGCACACCTGACGCTGGTCCAGAACTTCTCGCCGCACGGGCTGCAGACCGGCATCGCTCCGTCCTGGTCGCTCACGACGGAGCTGTGCTTCTACGTCGCACTGCCTGTGCTCGCCGTGGCGTTCCTGCGCTCGGGCCGGGGCGGCGAACCGCGCCTGTGGCGTGCGCTCATGCCGGCGGTGGCCCTCGCGGTCCTCGGCGCCGTCGGCAAGATCGTGACGGCTGCCCTGCAGGCCGACCGGGCGCCGATGTCGGTGGCCGACGCCGACTTCGGCTCCAACGGCATCGCGGTCCTCGCCCGCAGCCTGTTCGTCCTGGCGGACAACTTCGCGTACGGCATGGTCGCCGTCGTTCTCTTCGTCTGGATGGAGCGAGGTGGCCTGCGGCGCCTGACCGCTCGACGACTCTGGCTGGTCGGTGCCCCCCTGTGGTTCCTGACGTTCTTCGTCGCGCTGATGCTGACCTCGAGCGGATCCCGGTTCGCCGGCACGGCGTTCGCCATCGCGGCGGGGATCTTCCTGCTGGTCGTCACCGAGCCCGCGGCACGGGGTCGTACGTCGGCGTTCGCGACGCTGGCGGATCTGCGGCCGTTGCGGTTCGTCGGCAAGATCTCGCTGAGCGTCTACCTGTGGCACTACCCCGTGATCCTCCTCGTCGCGAGGCACGGCTGGGCGGGTTCCGACACCGCATCCGGGATGGTCGCGAGTGTCGCGCTCGTCCTGGCGCTGACGACGGCCCTGTCGTGCGCCACGTTCTACCTCGTCGAGGCGCCGGCCATGCGCGGCAACCCGCGCCGGGCGAGCGTCGAGAGCGCGGGGGTGCCGTGAGCGCCGCCCTCCGCGGTCCGCGCACCGGGTCTGCCGTCACGAGCGTCGCGTGAGCAGGGTCGCGGACGTCCCGCAGCTGACGGGGCTGCGGGCGGTCGGCGCCGTGTGGGTGCTCGCCCTCCACTCCTTGACCCTCACGGTCACGATGTGGCCGTCCGCCGAGCATGCGCGCAGCTTCGCCCAAGGTGGCTATCTCGGTGTCGACCTGTTCTTCGTGCTCAGCGGCTTCATCATCACGCTCAACTACCTCGACGTGCTGGGGCGCTGGACATGGCGCGGCGCGGCCGGGTTCCTCGGCCTGCGCCTGGCGCGGATCTACCCGGTGTTCCTGCTGATGCTGGTGGCCTGGGCGCTCTACCTCATGGCGCGGGCGCCGGACGTCTCGGTGCTGACGGATTCGCTGCTCAGCGCCCGCAACGTGGCGATGAACCTCGTGCTGCTCAACCACGTCCCGCCCAACTCGTCGATCGACGCCGTCGCCTGGACCGTGTGCCTCGAGATGGGTGCCTATCTCGCGTTCCCCGTCCTCGCCCTCGTCCTGATCCGGATCCGCTCGGCGTGGGTCGCGGGGGCGCTGGCGGCGGCGGTCACGGTCATCGGGCTCGTGTGCCTCCAGCGGTTCGACGTCCACGGCGTCGGCTTCTTCTCGTACCGGACCGGCTGGACCCGCCTCGCCATGCAGTTCCTCGCGGGCTGCTTCCTGTGCGTGGCCTGGACGCGCAGTGGTCGCTGGCGCCACGGCCGGCACTGGGACGTCATCGGCATTGTCGCGGCGATCGGCATCATCGTCGCGTGCCGGGCGCAGGACGTCCACGACGTCGGCTTCTATCCCCTGGCCGCAGTGCCGTGCCTCGGTCTCGTCGTGGTCGCCTGTGCCGGGGCCACGGGTCCACTCCTGCGTATGTTCAGGGCGCGGCCCGTCGTGTGGCTCGGCCGGGTCTCGTACTCGCTCTACATGACCCACACCCTGACGCTGGCCGTGGCGTCACTGCTGATCGGCCGGGTGTGGCAGGGCGGGCGCCCCGGCGAGGGCGTCGTGCGAGCCGTCATCCCGATCCTCGTGTACGCGGCGGTGATCGCGGTCGCCGCAGCCGTGTTCCACCTCGTCGAGGAGCCGGCCCGGCGTGGCCTGCGACGATCCATCAGCCGTCACCGCGTCGCCCCCTGAGTGGCGCGCGCGGCGGCCCCACGTGTCTGCGGCGTGACCCCTCGTCTGGTTCGATGGAGACGTGAGCCTTGCAGAGGATGACCGGTGACGCGGCGCCCCACCGTGGCGATCGCCCACGACTACCTGACTCAGCGCGGTGGCGCTGAGCGGGTCGTGCTGGCGATGGCGGCGGCGTTCCCCGAGGCCACGATCCACACGACGGTCTACGACCCCGACGCGACGTTCCCGGAGTTCCGCGACCTGCGCATCAAGACGTCCTGGCTCAACCGCATCCGCTTCTTCCGGCGCCATCACCGGCTCGCCCTGCCGTTGCTGCCGTTGGCCGCCTCGATGACCAAGATCGACGCGGACCTCGTCCTCGTCAGCAGCAGTGGCTGGGCGCACGGTTTCCGGTCGACGAGCCACAAGGTCGTCTACTGCTACTCGCCTGCGCGCTGGCTCTACCAGTCGCGGCGCTACCTCGGTGACAACGCGACCTGGACCGAGTCGCTGGCGCTGCGGCTGCTGCGACCGTTCCTGGTCTGGTGGGACCGCCGCGCGGCCAGGTCGGCCGATGCCTACATCACGATCTCGTCGATCGTCCAGGACCGGGTGCTCAACGAGTACGGCCGCACCTCGGTCGTGCTGCCGGCGCCCCGGCCCAACACCGTCGACCGGCCGTCGGTTCCGATCCCCGAGATCGTCGACTGGCTCGACGGGCACCCGTTCGAGCTGTGCATCTCGCGGCTGCTGCCCTACAAGAACGTCGGGGCGGCCATCGAGGCGTACGCCCAGGAGCCGCACCGACGCCTGATCATCGTGGGCCGCGGACCCATGGGCGACGACCTGCGTGCCGCGGCGCCTGACAACGTACGCCTGATGGAGGACATCACCGACGGCGAGATCGCCTGGCTCTATCGGCAGTCCCGGGCGCTCATCGCGATCAGTCACGAGGACTTCGGGCTGACTCCGCTCGAGGCGGCCTCGTTCGGCAAGCCCAGCATCGTCCTGCGCTGGGGCGGCTACATGGAGACGATGATCGAGCACGTCACGGCCCTGTTCATCGAGGAGCCGACGCCCGCCAACGTCCGCGACGCGCTGGCGCAGCTCGACGTCCACGAGTGGGATGTCGAGCGCATCAAGGAGCACGCCGAACGGCACAACGAAGAGGTGTTCGTCGAGGCGATACGCGAGCTGGTCAAGTCCCACCTCGGCGGCCCGGCTCCGCGCTGACCCAAATGGGCGTTCGGGTGACGTGTCGGCGACAACTCCGACAGGATCGAGCCCATGCGCGTACATCACCTCAACTGCGGTTCCATGCATCCACCGGCGACGGTGGAGGTCGTCTGCCACGTCCTCCTGTGCGAGACCCCGGACGGGCTCGTGCTCGTCGACAGTGGTCTCGGCCGGCAGGACTTCGCCGATCCACGACGTATGGGCGTCGCCAGGTTCCTGATGCGCCCCGACCGCGACGACGCGAAAACCGCGATCGGGCAGGTCGAGGCACGGGGGTTCACCGCCGCCGACGTGCAGCACATCGTGCTGACGCACATGGACTTCGACCACATCGGCGGAATCGCCGACTTCCCCGAGGCGACGGTCCACACGACGGCCGACGAGTACGACCGGGCCGTGCTCAACCCCGACTTCGCCTCGCGGCAGCGCTACTCGCAGCGGCAATGGGCGCATGAGCCCCGCATCCGGACGCATGCCGGACCCGGTGAGCTGTGGAAGCATGACCTGCACGGCGTCGAGGTGCTGCCGGGCATCACGTACCTCCCGATGCCGGGGCACACCAAGGGCCACGCCGCCGTGGCCGTCGAGACCTCGGACCGCGGTCTGCTGATCCACGCCGGTGACGCCGTGTTCGACGCCAGTCTCTACACGCCGAGCTCGCCCAGCGGCGCCTCGCTGGCGAAGATCCGGATCCTGCGCGGGTTCGAGCGGCTGATGGCAGTCGACCGCAAGCGGCTCGACGACAACCACGCCACGTTGCGCCGGCTCAACGGCGAGGCGGGTGTGACGGTGTTCAACGCGCACGACAAGCGCATCCTCGACGACCTCATCGGCCGCTGAGCCAGATCCTGGTCGAAGATCTCTTCGCCGAGCAGTGGCCATCGATGCCCTAAGGAGGCGCCCGCGGCCGACGCGCCAGCGAGCGACAGGGTGACGAGGCGCACGTAGCGATACGGAGAATACCTCCGTATAGTTGGTTGCGCGGAGCAATCACCGTGCTCCGCAACCCACCCCGCTCCTCCAGGAGAATTGCTGTGCCTTCGTCGACCCGACGCACTCACTACTGGCTGACCTTCGCCGTGCTCGCGGTGGCCGTGTCGTCCTACTCGCTCATGCAGTCGCTCACGATCCCGGTGCTGTCCGAGATCGAGCACGAGCTGAACACCGACCAGAACACCGTGACCTGGGTCCTGACCGCCTACCTGCTGTCCGCCTCGGTCTTCACGCCGATCATGGGCCGGCTCGGTGACGCCTTCGGCAAGGAGCGCCTGCTCGTCCTGTCGCTCGTCGCCCTCGCCGCCGGTTCGCTGCTCGCGGCACTGGCCGGCAGTATCGGCGTCCTGATCGTCGCCCGCATCATCCAGGGCGTCGGCGGAGGCGTCCTCCCGCTGGCATTCGGCATCATCCGCGATGAGTTCCCCACCCACAAGGTCGGCGGCGCCGTCAGCGTCGTCTCGTCGCTGCTGGCGGTCGGCTTCGGCGCGGGCATCGTGCTGGCCGGCCCGATCGTGTCGGGCCTCGGCTACCACTGGCTGTTCTGGCTGCCGTTCATCGTGACGTCGATCGCGGCGGTCGCCTCGATCGTCTTCGTCCCCGAGTCGCCGGTCCGTACGCCCGGCCGCATCTCGGTGCTGCCCGCGGTCCTGCTGTCGAGCTGGCTCGTCGCGCTCCTGCTCGCACTCAGCGAGGCGCCGAAGTGGGGCTGGGGCTCCGGCCGCACGGTCGGCCTCCTCGTGCTCGCCGTCGTGCTGATGGTCGCGTGGATCCAGGTCGAGCAGCGCGCTGCGGTGCCGCTGATCGACATGCGCATGATGCGCCTGCCCGGCGTGTGGACGACCAACCTCGTCGCGCTGCTCGTCGGCATCGGCATGTACGCGTCGTTCGGCTTCATCCCGCAGTTCAACCAGACGCCCAGCGCCAACGGGTACGGCTTCGGGTCGAGCGTCACCGAGTCCGGCATGCTGATGCTGCCGTCCGCGGTCGCGACGTTCCTGACCGGGCTCGTTGCCGCATCGATCGCGCGCCGGATCGGCCCGAAGACCGTCGTCGTGTTCGGCTCGGCACTCGGCGCTGCCGGCATGTTCCTGCTGGCCTACCTGCACGACACCAAGACACAGGTCGCGGTCGCCAACGGCATCACCGGCATCGGCATCGGCCTGGCGTTCGCATGCCTCGCCGGGCTCATCGTCGGCGCGGTCCCGCCCGAGCAGACCGGCGTCGCGAGCGGCATGAACGCCAACATCCGTACGATCGGCGGCTCCGTCGGCACCGCGGTCATGGCCAGCATCGTCACGGCGCACTTCCTGCCCAGTGGGTTCCCCAAGGAGGTCGGCTACACCGCCGGCTTCGCAGTCCTCGGCGGCGCGCTGCTGCTCGCGGCGATCGCCGGCCTGGCGATCCCCACGATCTCGGCCAAGAAGCTCGAGGAGCAGCTCGTGCAGGAGCCGTCTCCGGAGTCACTCATGGAGCCGGCAACAGCCTGATCCCCCGCACCTTCCCGCATGGTTGGTGCGGGAAGCCGCAAGCGCTGGTGATTCACTGCCCGCAGCGGTCTCGGACCGCGTAGACCGGGAACATGGTCGTCTTGGTGTGGGTGATTGTCGGCGTTGTCTTCGTGAACGCCGTCTTCGCCGTCTTCCTGGTGCTCCGGTTCAGGGCTGAAGGCAAACGCGCCGCTGACGCGCGCCATCGCCGCGAGGAGGCGGCCCACTGGGTCGGGACGACGCGCGGTTCGTCGCACCGGCACCTAGCATGACTGGGTGACGCGTCTCGGCTGGTTCTTCCGCGACGCGTCGGGACGCCTCGTCGTCGTCCAGCTCCCCAACACCGCCCTCGTCGTCTGGCTGGCGGCGACGGTCCTGCGCTGGAGCGCGTACGACTCGCGGGACACCGAGCTGCGCTGGATCGGCGCCGGCGCACTCATCGTGTGGGCGTTGGACGAGCTGGTGCGTGGGGCCTCGCCGTTCCGCCGGCTGCTCGGTGCCGTGGTGCTCGCCTGGCAGCTGGCGAACGTCTTCTAGGAGCTCGACAGCTCTCGGACCAGGTCCATGAACCGTCGCGCCGGGTCGGTGCGATCCGGCCCGCCGAGGTAGTGGTCAGCACGCTCGGCCCGTGCTGCCGCCAACGGATCGTCGCCGAGGGCTGCGTCCAGCGCGTCGCCCAGGCCTTCAAGGTCGCGGTCGATGACGTATGCCGCTGCGGCCGACGGGTGCGCTGCGCGGAACGCCTCGGGGTCGGCGTACTGCGCGGCGTACATGACCAGGGGCTTGCCACTCGCCATGAAGTCCACGACGATGCCCGACACGTCCGACACCATCGCGTCGACGGAGTTGAACGCGTCGATCAGCGGCTCGTCCATCGCGAACGGGCCACCGCGATGTGGTCGTCCCGTCGCTGCGACGTCGGCCTCGAGGAGCTGGTTGACCCGCACGATCATCGCCTCGGCCTCGGCGTGGTTCTGGCCCGCGAAGTGGCGGCGGAACACCACGGTGCAGCCACGATCGAGCAGCGCCTGCACGATCTGGTCCGCGACCGCCAGCGACGAGACGTTGAGACTGTCGTCGGCGTGCCGCCAGGTCGGTGCATAGAGGACGGTCGCCGGGCTGGGCACCGGCCCGGTGGCCGGGGCGATGCCCTCGGTCTGCGGGCGGCCGATGATGCGCAGCTTGTCGGCCGGGATCGACAGCCCGGCGGCCTCGAACCGGTCGATCGCCGCCTGCCCGGCGACGGTGACGATGTCGTACTGCAGCACCCGTTCGGACGCGCTGAGCGGCTTGTCGCTGTCACCGTGCCCGAGGAACACCTGCGTCGCGGACGAGCCGGCCATGAAGTCGGTGTTGGCCGCTGCGCCGTGTGGATAGAGCGCTCCGCGTACGCTCGCGGGGATCTGACCCTGCACGATCGGCACGTCCGGATACATCTCGGCGAGCTGGCCGAACAGCGCTGGCGTACGCGCGACGATGCACCAGTGCACACCGGTGCGCTCGACCCAGGGCGACCACATGCCGATGTGCACGCCGACCTTGCCTGCATAGGGGATCGCGATCGTCGGCGCGTACGCCTGGACGGCTGCGGCGGCCTCGCCACACTCCCGGGCGTACCGGTGCATGGTGCCGGCGATCACGGCGAGCCCGAGACCCCCGACAACCGCGATCACCAGGGCCGTGCCGGGCTGGAACATGACGTCGATGACCACGACGACCGTCAGCAACGCGGCGACCAGCGCCCACACCCGGAAGCGGAGCGGTGGCCGGTCAGCGAGGTGGGCCGGCTGGCCGGGGAAGTGTGCCGCGCGCGGCGGTCGGGCCGACGCACTGCGGCGGGCGACGACGCCGGTCGCGAGGCCCAGGACGAGCACGAGCAGGGCGGCGACGATCACGCCCCGACTCTAGGCCGTGCCGAGTCGGAACAGCGCAACGCTCCCCGACGTTGACCCGGATATGAAGAACGTCGGCTTCCTCTCCTTCGGCCACTACCAGGCCGTGCCCGGCTCGCAGACGCGTACGGCCGGTGATGTCCTGCTGCAGTCGATCGACCTCGCGGTCGCAGCCGAGGAGCTCGGCCTCGATGGCGCGTTCTTCCGCGTGCACCACTTCGCCCGCCAGCTGGCGTCACCGTTCCCGTTGCTGGCCGCGGTCGGTGCGCGTACGAGCCGCATCGAGATCGGCACCGGCGTGATCGACATGCGCTACGAGAACCCGCTCTACATGGCCGAGGACGCCGCCGCCGCCGACCTGATCAGCGAGGGTCGGCTCCAGCTCGGCATCAGTCGGGGATCACCCGAGACCGCGATCCGCGGCTACGAGTCGTTCGGCCACGTGCCCGAGGACGGTCAGAGCGACGCCGACATGGCCCGCGCCCACACCGAGCTGTTCCGGCACACGATCGCCGGTGCCGGTGTCGTGATGTCCGACCCGAGGATGACCGGGCAGTCGGCACCGCTGCCGATCATGCCCCAGTCGCCCGGCCTCGCCGACCGCATCTGGTGGGGCTCCGGCACGCGGGCGACGGCCGAGTGGACGGCCCAGCAGGGCATGAACCTCATGAGCTCGACGCTGCTCACCGAGGACACCGGGGTGCCGTTCGACGAGCTGCAGCTCGAGCAGATCCAGCGCTATCGCGCCACGTGGGCCGAGGCCGGCTGGGAGCGCGAGCCGAGGATCTCGGTCAGCCGCAGCGTCATCCCGATTCTCGACGCGCAGGATCGCGCCTACTTCGGCGAGCGCAGCGGTGAGGACCAGATCGGTCACCTCGACGGTGGCATCGCGAGGTTCGGCAAGTCGTACGTCGGGGAGCCCGACGCGCTGGCCGAGGAGCTCGCGCGAGATGTCGCCGTACGCGAGGCGGACTCGCTGCTGCTCACGGTGCCCAACCAGCTCGGCGTCGACTACAACGCCCGCCTCCTCGGCGCCCTCGCCGACCACGTCCTCCCCGCGATCGGCTGGAAACCCCGCACCTGAACGCGCTGAGCCTGACGTTTCTGCTGGTATGACACGGCATGTCGCAGCAGAAACGTCAGGCTCAGCGGGAGACCGCTAGCCCTCGAGGCGGGCCTTCAGGCCGTCGAGCTCGGTCCAGAGCACGGTCGGCAGCTTGTCGCCGAACTTCTCGAACCACTCGTTGATCTGCGGGATCTCGGCCTTCCACTCGTCGACGTCGACGCGCAGGGCCTGCTCGAGCTGCTCGGGCGTGACGTCGAGCCCGTCGGTGTCGATCGCGCCGGCGACGGGCACGAGGCCGATCGGCGTCTCGACCGCCTCGACCTTGCCCTCGACGCGCTCGATGACGTACTTGAGGATGCGGCTGTTCTCGCCGAAGCCCGGCCACAGGAAGCCGCCGTCCTCGTCGCGACGGAACCAGTTGACGTAGAAGATCTTGGGGAACTTCGACTCGTCGTTGTTCTTGGCCATGTTGATCCAGTGGCTGAAGTAGTCACCGGCGTCGTAGCCGATGAACGGCAGCATCGCCATCGGGTCGCGGCGGACGACACCGACCGCTCCGGTCGCAGCAGCCGTGGTCTCCGACGACAGCGTCGCGCCCATGAACGTGCCGTGGGTCCAGTCGCGGGCCTCGGTGACGAGCGGGATCGTCGTCTTGCGACGGCCGCCGAACAGGATCGCGTCGAGCGGTACGCCGTTGGGGTCGTCGTACTCGGCCGCGAGGGTCGGGCACTGCTTGATCGGCGTGCAGAACCGGCTGTTGGGGTGCGACGAGACCTCGTCGGACGCAGGGGTCCAGTCGCGGCCCTTCCAGTCCGTCAGGTGCGCCGGCGGCTCGTCCGTCATGCCTTCCCACCACACGTCACCGTCATCGGTCAGCGCGACGTTGGTGAACACCGAGTTGCCCTGGTCGATCGTGCGCATCGCGTTGGCGTTGGTGTCCCAGCCCGTGCCGGGGGCGACGCCGAACAGGCCGAACTCGGGGTTGACGGCATACAGACGACCGTCGGCACCGACGCGGATCCACGCGATGTCGTCGCCGATCGTCTCGACCTTCCAGCCGGGGACGGTCGGCTCGACCATCGCGAGGTTGGTCTTGCCGCACGCGCTCGGGAACGCCGCCGCGACGTACTTGACGACGTTCTCGGGCGACGTGAGCTTGAGGATCAGCATGTGCTCGGCCATCCAGCCCTCGTCGCGGCCCATGACCGAGGCGATACGGAGCGAATAGCACTTCTTGCCCAGCAGGGCGTTGCCGCCGTAGCCGGAGCCGAACGACCAGATCATCCGCTCCTCGGGGAACTGGACGATGTACTTGGTCTCGTTGCACGGCCACGGGACGTCCTGCTGGCCGTCGGCGAGTGGAGCACCGATCGAGTGCAACGCGGGCACGTAGTCGGCGTCGAGCTCCTCGATCCTGTCCAGCACGTTCTTGCCGACGCGGGCCATCACGGTCATCGACGCGACGACGTAGGCGGAGTCCGTGATCTCGACGCCGAACATCGGGCTGCTCGAGTCGAGGTGACCCATGACGAACGGGATGACGTACATCGTGCGGCCCTGCATGCAGCCGTCGTAGAGGTTCGTCATGATCGCCTTCATGTCCGAAGGCTCCATCCAGTTGTTGGTCGGGCCGCAGTCGGCCTCGTCAACACTGCAGATGTAGGTACGGTCCTCGACGCGAGCGACATCGCTCGGATCGGACGCGCACCAGAACGAGTTGGGCTTCTTGGACTCGTCGAGTCGTACGAAGGTGCCGGAGGCGACGAGGTCATCGGTCAGCGTGACCCATTCCTCGGGAGTGCCTTCGACCCAGTGGATGGCGGCGGGGTTGGTCAGGGCGGCGACTTCGTCAACCCAGGCCTGGAGCCTGGGGTGCGTCGTCCGGTAGGTGGAAATGACGGTGTCTGCGGACATGTGTGAACTTTTCCTTCTCGCGCATCGCGAACCAAGCGCATTGATTCGCACTCCCTCGGCATGCGGGCCTCAGGTAGCTGATGTGTGATGAATCGGCACCGACGGGCGATGACGATTCTGCCGACTTTACGTGCCATATCTGGCGTTTGGGCTGGTCGGAAGGGGTGAACATAGTCACACGTATGACAGGAGGGGCGGCGCCTCGCGGCACCGCCCCTCCATGGTTCGTACGGTCTAGCTGCCGAACGTCACCCGGAAGCCGAAGGAACCGGTGACGGTTCCCGGGGCCCGCAGGTTGGCGTACAGGTCCTGCGCCGAGTAGGTGTTCGGGCGGTGGTAGCGACGCAGGATGTTGTCGGCGCGCGGCTCCTGCTTGATGAGGTCGAGCAGCTCGTCGAGGCTCTCAGGCTCGTAGTACTCCTCTTCCTCGTCGTCGAAGCCGAACTCCTCCTCGTCGTCCCAGCTGTACGACTGGCCGGTCAGCCGGATCGAGCCGGTGCCCTTGGCGCTCGCCGACGTCTTGACCTGGAACGGGACCGTCGTGGGCTCGACCTCGGACAGGTAGTTCGCCGCGGCGAGCTTGACCCGCAGGCTCAGCGTGGCGCCGGGCTTCGCCTTGATCGGCGTGTCCGAGCTGATGTTCTTCCACACGCCGTTGCTGAGGACCTGCGCACCGACGGTGCGGAACGCGCGATAGTCCGGCAGGAACGTCGAGTTGACCTCGACCTTGGAGACGGTGACCTTCTCGAAACCGTTCGAGACCAGGGCCTCGACGTCGCTGGCCGCCAGGTAGGACGCCTCGTCGGGGAAGGCCTCGAACGCCGAGACGTGCTGCGTCCGCTGGAACACCTCAGGCGTCGGGACGCCGTCGATCGTGCGGGTGTAGTGGATCTTCCACGTGATCGTGGCGTCGCCCGACGAGTACTGGTTCAGCAACGTCACGGCGTCGTTGTAGACCTGGGCGGACACGACGTACGACAGCGCGGCAGGAACGGCGACGTCGGTCGTCGCGTCGCGCGTGTCACCGAGACCGGTCGCGTGCGTGACGACCTCGATGTTGGTGGGCTGCTGGCCGAGCGTGCCGAGGATGCCGGCGAGCCGGTCCTGGTTGATGACGCCCTTGACGGCACCGACGTTCGCGATCTTGTACGACGATCCGAGGCCACCGTCCTCCTGGACGTCGACCGCGCTGGCGCCGTTGAACGTCTCGGTGGACTTGCCGGTGAACTCGTCGGGGTGGCCGAAGGCGAAGACCTTGTTGCCGCAGATCGCGGTGACGGTGCCGACCGCCGCGGTCGTGACGTCTCCGGTGGAGAACGTCGTGGCGATGTTGCCGCCGACCTGGATGGGGTAGTCGGCGTCAGCGCCCAAGGATGCGCCACCGGAGCGGAACCCGCCTGACTTGTTCGGGGCCTTCGCCTGCAGCATCGGCGACTTGGCGGCGATCTTGTTGGCGGCGGCAGCGGGGATGCCGCTGACCTGCTTGCTCGGCGTGATGATGTGCCCGGTGCCGAGAGCGCCCGGCGCGTCGCTGGCCTTGGCGATGGCGGCGGCTTCCTTGGCCGTCGCGCGCACCGTGCCGCGGGCGGCCGACAGGGTTGAGTACTTCGGGTTGGCGAGGTCGTACATGTACGTCGCCGGGGTGACACCAGCACGCGGGCTGGCGACCGAGCTGAAACCGTACGAGACGGCGCCGACCAGCTCGCCGGTCGCGTCGTCGTAGACCGGCGAGCCGGACATGCCGGCCCAGATGCCGGCGTCGACGCTGCCGTCGCCGTGCGTGATGCGGCTGCCTTCCATGTCGAAGACCGGGAGGTCGAGGCCCGGCGCGATGCCGTTCTCGATGGTCCCGACGTACGTGCCGTGGAACTCCTCCGGAGTCGTGCCCTTGACCGTCGTGAGACCCGTGACGGTCGTGACTCCGGGGACGAGGTCGCCGATCGGCAGGGCGGCCGGACACGGGTCGGATCCCGGGACCGGTGGCGCTGCAGTGGCAGCGCTGGTCGACACGGCGATGCCGGCCGCGACCAGCGCGAAGGTTGAGGTGACGCTGGCGATTCTGCGCAGCGGGCGTGCCGACATGACGGGTCCTCCCCGATCGGTGACAGGTTGTTGTGCATCACCCTAGGGGACGCTCGGACCATGTGGGCCAAGTCCGAGGAACTGGCCAGATTTTCCCTCCGCGAAGCGCCACGCTAGACTCAGCGAGGCCCTTCGGGGCATGCGCCCGTAGCTCAACGGATAGAGCATCTGACTACGGATCAGAAGGTTAGGGGTTCGAATCCCTTCGGGCGCGCCAGACGTTCCCGTCGTTCCGGCCAGAAGCTGGGATGGCGGGATTTCTCGTTGTCGACGGATGGCCCTGCAGGAACCCGTATCGTCCGGTCATGGACATCGAGCGGATCGTGCCTGCGGACCTGGGGCGAGCGAGCATGCTCGGGAGGTTCAACGGTTCGATCGAGGAGCAGTACAACGAGTGGTTTCTCAGCCGCACGTGGCCCACCAGCCGGGCCATCCTGTGGATCTCGGTCCTGGTCTGGGCCACCGCTCCTTTCGTCCTGCCGCGCGTTCTCGATCTCGACGGGCCGATTCTCTCGTTCACGATCACGGCTGTGTGCTGGGGAATCGGTCTTCCTGCGGTGCTCGTTCCGGTGCTGCTGGGCGAGCGTCACATGCGCATGTGGGTGCAGCCGGCGGTACTGACGCTGACCACGATGTGTGGGCTGCTGGGTGTCTACCTGACGGATGCAGACGACACGCCGAACCTGATGGTGTCGACGATCGGGTTCTTCATGTTCATCGCGCCGATCGTGCAGTTTCCGTTCAGGAGCACGGGGATTGTCCTCCTTCTCACCGTGCCCTTGGCGGTGGTCGTCGCGATCGTCCTTGCCGACCGTGACGGGACCTGGAACGGCACCCTCAACTACCAGCTGTGGCTGCTGAGCTCGACCTCGTTGATCGTTCTCGGGATCAGCCTGGTCATCGAGAACACGTTGAGGGGCCGGTTCGTCGATGAGCAGATCATCGCGCGCCAGCAGGAAGAGCTGCTCAGCTCACGGGCGCTGATTCGTCGCTACGCCCCGCCGGCGGTCGCTGACCGGCTTGAGCACGGCGACACCACGGTCGACTCCCCTCAGCGGCGGCGGGTCACGGTGCTCTTCGCCGATGTCGTCGGGTTCACCACCTTGGCGGACCGGCTCGATCCGGAAGCCCTCGCCGAGATCGTCAACGAGTACCTGGGCTCGGTCGCACAGATCATCGAGAGTCATGGCGGCACGCTGAACGAGTTCGCCGGTGACGGGGTGATGGCGATCTTCGGTGCGCCGGACGAGATGGAGGCACACGAACAGGTCACCTCAGCCCTTGGCGCCGCTCAGGAGCTGCAGCGCTCGTTGCCCGTCTGGAGCCAGCGGTGGTACGAGCTGGGGATCGACCAGGACCTCAAGGCCAGGATCGGCATCAACACGGGCGTCCTGTCCATCGGTACGTTCGGTTCTGCCGTGCGCGCGACGTACACCGGCATCGGACTGCAGACCAACATCGCCGCGCGCATCCAGTCCGAGTGCCGACCCGGGTCAGTGCTCCTCTCGAAGACGAGCTGGCACCTTGTCTCGGACAGTGTCCCCTGCGAGCCACGCGGCGAGGTCCAGGTCAAGGGTGTCCACTTCCCCATCGCGATGTACGAGCCACTGCCCGCTTGAGCCCGCCGTTGCAGGTGTTGCTGTGGTAGGACTTCGGCATGCACTGGTCACCGCTGGCATCGCTCGACGATGGCGAGCAACAGGCCGTCCTGGGGGCAGCGCGACGTCGCTCGTTCGCCAAAGGGGAGATCGTCTTCCACGCGGGCGACCGCTCGGACTCGGTGCACCTGGTCGTCTCGGGGCACTTCTCCGTGATGGTCTCCACGCCGGACGGGGACCTGGCGACACTCAACGTGCTTGGTTCGGGTGACTGGTTCGGCGAGCTGTCGATGCTGGGCGAGCAGGATCCGGCGCCGCGTTCGGCCACGATCGTGTCGCTCGACGCCGCGGAGACTCTCGTGCTCACGCAACCGGCCTTTCACCGCTTGTGCGAGAGCCATCCCCGCATCGAGCGTCTGGTGGGGGGCTTGATGGCTGCTCGTATCAGGAAGCTCAGCGCGGACCTGCTGGAGGCGAGGTACGTCGACCTGGACCAACGTCTGTATCGCGCGCTCCTCGACGTGGGCGACGTGTTCGGCGGGCGGGACTCGGGATTCACGATCCCCCTGACGCAGGAACAGCTGGCAGACCTCGTCGGCGGCACCAGGCCGTCGGTCAACCAGGTGCTCCAGCAGCTCGCGCGTGAGGGGATCGTCCAGGTCGCGCGCGGCAGGGTGACGGTTGTCGACGAGCAGGCGCTGGCACGCAAGGCCGGCCGATGACCTCCCTCCGACCTCCGGATCTGATCGCGGCGCCGCTAGAACGCTGCGAGTCGACTGTCCGCCGAGGATCGTAGAGCGTCGGCGAACGCGGGGTTCATGTCGACCAGGGCCTGAAGGGCGGTGCCCTCAAGACGCAGAGCCGTGACGTCGGTGGACGCGACGATCGAGGCGCTGCGCAGGCGATGGTCGACCAAGGCGATCTCACCGAACACGTCGCCGGGGCCGAGGGTCCTGCGGACCTCACCAGACTTGCGAACCTCGACGCTGCCTTTGAGCAGGATGTAGGCCGAGTCCGCCGGCGTCATCTCCATCATGATCGCCCAGCCCTTCGGGATGTGGACCGACGTCCCGACCGTGGCGAGCGCCCTGACCAGCGCGGCGTCGAAGGTGGTCATACGGGTCAGGTCGTTCTCGACCTGACGGTCGAGCCTGTGCTTGTGACTCATGGGTGTGTCCCTTCAGGTTGGAGCGGACACGTCGCCGCTCGTGAGCCCCATCGTCGCGACCTTGGGCCGAGGGTTCTGTTCGCTGGCCGACACAAGAAGTCCCGCCGGAGCTGATGCTCGGGCGGGACTTCTGTCGTATGCGATCCGTCAGGGACTGAGGTTGGCGTCGAACGTGTCGGGCTTGTGGATGAACCCGGCCCGGCCGAGCGGCCACACCCGCAGCCAGGCCTTGCCGACCACGCTGCTCTCGGAGATGAATCCGCCGCCCGGGTCACCCATGTGAGCGCGGGAGTCACTGGAGTTGCCGCGGTTGTCGCCCATGACCCACAGGTGTCCCTTGGGCACCTTGACCTCGAACGTCTTGTCCTTGGTGGCGGTCTCGTCGAGCACGTAGGGCTCGGTGAGCTCCTTGCCGTTGACCGTCAGCTTGCCGTCGGTGCAGCACGCCACGGTGTCGCCACCGACCCCGATGACACGTTTGATGAGGTGGCCGCCGGTGGGGAACAGGCCGACGGTCTCGAGTGCCTTCTGGATCGGGTTGGACGCGTGCTTGGAGTCCTCGGCGCTCAGCCAGCCCCCCGGGTCGTCGAACACCACGATGTCGCCGCGCTTCACGTCGCCGCCCCAGTAGGACACCTTCTGCACGAGGATCTTGTCGTTGACGAGCATCGTCGGCTCCATCGACTCCGACGGGATGTAGAACGCCTGGAGGAAGAACGTCTTGACGACCACGGCCATGACCATGGCGGTGGCGACCAGAAGGATCGATTCCTGCCAGACCGGCAGCTGTTTGCGCGTCTTCTTCTGATCCGTCACGCACAGAGCCTAGCCGGACCTTGCCAAACGCCGGATCTCAGGATTCCTCCCGGCGATTCCGCGGAGTCGTGCGACGCACGAGATCCCCGGGGCATCGCCCGGGGATCTCGTGTCGTGCTCACGGCTTCTTGGCGGGTGCCTTCTTGGCCGGCTTCGGTGCCGTCACGTCCGCCGAGGCCGCCGGCGTGGGTGGCGCCGGGAACGGCTCGGGCGGCGGCGGGGTCTGACCCTTGCCCTTCACCGCAGCGAACGCCGCGGCACCGGCGCCGGTCAGTACGCCGAGGAACGCGACGCGCTTGAGCTTCGAGCGCTTCTTGGGCTTGACCTTGTCGGGCACCTTGTCCGCGACACCGTCGGGGAGACGGTCGAACAGGTCGTCGCGCAGGTCACGCAGCTGGTCCTTGTCGGGCAGCATGTCGACCAGTGAGTCGCGTACGCCCGGCGCCCGGTCGACGACCTGCTGGCGGAGCTCTTCGGTCTGGCTCGCCAGGTCATCCAGGCGTGCTTCGAGTCGGTTGCGGAACTTCTTCTTCTTGAACGGCATGGATTCTCCTCGTGTCGTGGTGGTTTCGATCGGTCGCAGCCTCACTCCAAGGCGACCTCCTGGGGCTTCTTGTCGGGACGCAGGCCGCGCCAGCTGGGCTGGCGAAGATGGCCGCCGGCCGTCCACTCCGCGAACGACACCTCGCCGACGAGGCGGGGCGTCACCCACTGGGCATCACGGGTGACCTCGCGGGGGATGTCGCCGAACGGGCTGGTCTTGCGGGTCAGCTTCGACAACCGCTGCTGGAGGTCGGCCAACGTACGCTCGTCGAATCCCGTGCCGACCTTGCCGACGTAGCGGAGCCCGTCCTCGGTGGGGATGCCGAGCAGCAGTGCGCCGATCGTGCCGCTGCGGGCGCCTTGGCCTGCGCGCCAACCGCCCACGACGACCTCCTGCATGCGCTGGTGCTTGACCTTGGTCCACGCCGTTGCGCGCTTGCCACCGAGGTAGCGGCTGTCGCGCCGCTTGGCCAGCACACCCTCGAGCCCGAGCGTCTTGCTCGACTCGACGGCGTCCTCCAGCGAGCCCTCGTGGGCCTTGGGCACGTCGACGACGTCCGCCGCGATCTTGAGCGTCTGCAGGGCCTTGCGCCGTTCGACGTACGTCTCCTCGACCAGCGAGTCGCCGCCGGAACGCATGAGGTCGAACACGAGGTACGTGACCGGCACCTCGCGGCGAGCGGCCTCGACGTCGGCTTCCTTGGTCAGCCCCATGCGCTGCTGCAGCCGGCCGAAGTCGGGGACCCCGGCGGCGTTGAGCGCGACGATCTCGCCGTCGAGCACCGTGTCGTCGAGCCCGAGCTCGGCCAGGGCGTTCACGACCTCGGGATAGCCGGCGGTGACGTCGTTCTCGTTGCGGGTGAACAGGCCGACGTCCTTGCCGTCGATCACCGCGACCGCCCGGATGCCGTCCCACTTCATCTCGAACGCCCACTCGTCCTCGTCGTGGACGTCGCCCGCCGACCCGAGCTTGGCGAGCATCGGCGCCACGAAGCCCTTCTTCATCGAGCGCGGCGCTGCTGTCCTGCGGGGTGGCTTCGGCGCCTCCATCAGGTGGATCAGCCAGTTCTTGCCGGTCTTGATCAGGGCGAACTTCCGGGGTCCGCCGAGCCCGCCGCCCTTGCGGCCGGTGAGCGTCGCGATGACTTCCTTGCCATCGCGCCACTTCTCGAGCTCGAACGTCCCGGCGTCCCAGATCGTGACCTCGCCGCCGCCGTACTCGCCCTTGGGGATCGTGCCCTCGAACGTGCCGTACTCCAGCGGGTGGTCCTCGGTCTGCACCGCGAGGTGGTTCTTCTTGGGATCCGTAGGCGGGCCCTTGGGCAGCGCCCACGAGACCAGGACGCCGTCGTGCTCGAGCCGGAAGTCCCAATGGAGGCTGCTGGCGTGGTGCTCCTGGATCACGAACGAGTTTCCATCACCGCCACCCGGGGCTTCGACAAGCTCAACCGGCGAGGACGGCACCGGCTCGGGCGTCTTCTTCGCATCACGCTTCGACCGATAGGTCGCGAGCTTGTCGCTTGCCGGCGGCGGCCCGGCCAGGTCGGCCATGGGGTCCTTGCGCCGCCTCATGCGCTGCAGCACCTCGTCCATCGTGAGGTGCTGCAGGTCGTCGTTGAGCTCACGCCACGTGCGGGGCACCGCGACGTAGGGCTCGGTCCGCCCGCGCAGCGAGTAGGGCGCGATCGTGGTCTTGTTGGCGTTGTTCTGGCTCCAGTCGACCAGGACCTTGCCGCCGCGCAGGCTCTTCTTCATCGAGCTGACCACGAGGTCGGGCAGGTCGGCCTCCAGCACCTGGGCGAACTGCTTGGCGAACTGGTTGACGTAGTCGGCGTCGTGCTCGCCGTCGAGCCCGGCATAGAGGTGGATGCCCTTGCTGCCGCTCGTCACCGGGTAGGCCTCGAGGTCGAGCTCGCGCAGCAGCGCGCGAGCCCGCTTGGCCACCTCGACGCACTCGGGCAGTCCCGCGCCCGGTCCGGGGTCGAGGTCGAGCACGAGGTGGTCGGGGTTCAGCTTCTTGCCGCGACTGTCGACCTTCCACTGCGGGACGTGCAGCTCGAGCGCGCCGACCTGTCCGGCCCACGCGAGCGCGGCGGCACTGTCGAACACCGGATAGGTGTTGACGTGATCGCTGTGCTGGATCTCCACACGCCGGATCCAGTCCGGCGCCGACGACGGCAGGTTCTTCTCGAAGAACACCTCGCCCGGCTTGTCCGCCGTGCCGACGCCGTCGACCCAGCGCTTGCGCGTCACGATGCGGCCGGCGAGGTGTGGCAGCAGGAACGGCGCGATCTCCATGTAGTAGGAGATGACCTCGGCCTTGGTCGTACCGGTGGACGGATAGATGACCTTGTCGGGGTTGGTGAGGCGGAGGCGCTGGCCGGCGACCGACACGGTCTGGGTGTCGTTCTTGCGCGCCATCGGGCCTCCTCTCGCTCACCGGCTCGTACCCGGGGGGGACCGGGCGAAACGCGAGGGACACGCCGCACCGAGACGCTGAGATGGCTAGTTGGAACCATATCGACTAGTCAGTTGCGACCACGAGGCTCTTGCGCTTCAGACACCACAGTGCCATGGTTGGAGCACCGGTTGAGCAGAAGCCGGTTGACGGATCGAGACCCCTGGGGGTTTTACCGTGAACACTGCTCCCGCAATGGCGCAGCACGATGACACGCACGATCTGCTCGAAGCGGCGCGTCACGCAGACGATGCCGAACGAGAGCTCCTCGAGGACGAGGTGGTTCGTCGCCATCTCGGTCTCGCGCACCATCTGGCCGGGCGTTATGCCGGCCGAGGAGCCGACCGCGACGACCTGACGCAGGTCGCCTGCTTCGCCTTGGTCAAGGCCATTCGTGGCTTCGATCACGACCGTGGTGAGTTCGTACCCTTTGCCACGGTCACGATTCTCGGCGAGATCAAGAAGTATTTCCGCGACTACTGCTGGGGCATCCGGCCACCGCGCCGGATCCAGCAGATGCAGGCGGACATCTCCAGCGCGACCGAACGCTGCTTGCAGTCAGACTCCCGGCAGCCGGACATCGAGACGATCGCCGACGAGATCGACGCCGGCGTCGATGACGTCCGGGAGGCGATGGCGGCACGCAGCTGCTTCTCACCGACGTCGCTCGACCAGCCCGTTCGCGAGAGCGGCCGGCCGCTGGGCGAGACGATCGCCAGCGACGCGTCCGACTACGAGTTCATCGACGACTGGGTGACGATCGAGCCGCTGTGCCGCGAGCTCGATGACGACGAGCGACTGTTGCTCCGGCTCAGGTTCGTGGAGGACAAGACCCAGCAGGAGATCGCGGAGATTGTCGGGGTGAGCCAGATGCAGATCTCTCGTCGGCTCGCCAAGCTGCTGGCCAGGCTCCGAGAATCCGCGCTCGCAGCCGACGCAGCCTGACGATGGGCGGTCACCGATCCGGTGACCGCCCATCCGCGCGCGTTGGGTAGAGTGCAGTCGCCGGTTCAGCAGCAGCCGCTCCATCTTGCTGACCCGAGGAACGGTCCCGTGCGACGCACTACCCTCACCTTTCGCCTGAGCGGCCCTGACATCCAGCGCGATCTGCTCCATGAGTTCGCCCTCCATCACGACGTGATCGCGTGTGCGCTCGACGGAGACGGCACGGCAAAGATCTCCGTCCAGACGAGCAACGCGCCGGCCGCACTGTGGGACGTGCGTGCGACGGTCGGCATGTTCGACGACGCCGCCGAGGAGCTCGAGCCTCAATGACCTTCGGACTCGAACGTGAACGGCCGGGTGACGAACGCGGGCGCTCCCACGCTGAGGTGATCGGCCATCTCGTCGGCAACGGTCGCCGCCAGGGCGGCCGTCGTGCTCGCAGTCGACGCTGCTGTGGTGCTGGCGCCGAGCGGCGGGTGCCAGATCAGGGCGACGTCATGGTGCACGCCGCAGGCGCGGCACAGGTCGCGGACCCGGTCGGACTCCGCAGCATCCTCGGTCTCGGGACACACGGCGACGACGTGCGAACGGGGCTCCGGGGTGTCGGCCAGCTGCTTGAATGCCTCGGCACCGGCCACGGTGTCCAGCCGCATGATCGCGTGGGTCACCGACTGCAACCACCCGGTCGCGACCGTCACCGAGTGCGTCTTGCAGCCGCGCCGGTCGAGCTGGTTGCTGAGGGCGTGGTCGAGCGGATCGCTCCCGCCGAAGATGGTGACGGTGGTTCCGGTGGAGCCCGGATCGAAGGTCATCGGGCATCCCCTTCCCGAGATTCGAGGAGCGGCACGGTGTTGCCGCCTCAGTGCGTCCGCGTGTTGCGCCGGACGTACCCAGCCCCTCTGGCAGCAAACACCGACCCCCCGCCGCTATATATTTCGGTCGGAGGGTGCTTCTCTTGAAGCGCCCAGTAAGGAGTTCCCGCGTGGACAGCTCGACCTTCTTCTCGCAGATGGCGCTCGACCTGCACGACGAGCCCACCGCGGAGCGCACGGTCGAGCTGATCGCCGAGTACGCGCGGGTCGCCACCAGCTGCGACGACTCCGGCATCATGCTGGTCCACGCCCGCAACCAGATCGAGACCGCGGCGGCCACGTCCCAGCGCGTCGGGGAGTCACACAACCTGCAGATCGTGCATGACGAGGGCCCGTGCCTCGACGCGATCGAGGGCGAGGCGATCTATCAGTCGGGTGACGTCGGCAACGATCCGCGCTGGCTCAAGTGGGGCCCGGCCGTCGCCGAGCTCGGCATCCGCAGCGTGTTGAGCGTCCGGCTGGAGACGCGGACGCGTCGTTACGGCTCGCTCAACCTCTACGCCGACCACGTCAACGCGTTCGACGATGACGATGTCGCAGTCGCCACGATCTTCGTACGCCATGCAGCCGTCGCGCTGGCCAACGCGCACAACGAGGAAGGCCTGCAGGTCGCGATCGACGCTCGCAAGCTGATCGGCCAGGCGCAGGGCATCCTCATGGAGCGCTTCGACCTCGACCCCGACCGGGCGTTCGACTTCCTGCGCCGGCAGTCGCAGGCGCACAACGTCAAGCTGCGCTACGTCGCCGAGTGGGTCGTCGACCACCGCAACTCACCGGACGCGACGTTCCAGACGCCGCAGCTCTCGCCGGAGCAGACTCCGGCCCGCTAGCCGGCCTTCTTCTTGGCCGCCGGCTTCTTCTTGGCGGCGCTCTTCTTCGCCGGTTTCTTGGACGCGTTCTTGCGGTCGACGCTGCGCTTGAGCGCCTCCATCAGGTCGACGACGTCGGCGCTCTCGTCCTCCGGCTGCTCACCGAACGTGGCCTCGGTGTCGAGCGAGGCGCCCTGCTCGATCTTGGCCTCGATCAACGTACGGAGCTGCTCCTGGTAATCATCGGTGAACGCCGAGGGGTCGAAGTCCTCCGACAGGGAGTCGACGAGCTGCGCCGCCATGTCCCGCTCCTTCTGGCTGATGCGCGGCGTCGAGTCGAGGACGTCGAACTCGGGCTTGCGGACCTCGTCGTCCCACAGCATCGTCTGGAGCACCAGCACGTTGTCGCGTACGCGCAGGGCCGCGAGCCGGGTCTTCTGGCGCAGGGCGAACTGGACGATCGCCGTGCGGTCGGAGTCCTCGAGCGCGCGGCGCAGCAGGGTGTAGGGCTTGAGGGCCCGCTCCTCGGGCTCCAGGAAGTAGGCCTTGTCGAGCATCAGCACGTCGACCTGGTCGGCGGGCACGAACTCGACGACCTCGATCTCGTGGCTGCGCTCGGCCGGCAGTGCGGAGAAGTCCTCATCGGTGAGCACGACGGTCTTCTCGCCGTCGTCATAGGCCTTGTCGATGTCCTCGTAGGCGACGACCTTGTTGCACACCTCGCACTTGCGTTGATAGCGGATCCGCCCGCCGTCCTTGTTGTGGACCTGGTGGAGCTGGACGTCGTGGCTCTGGGTCGCGCTGTAGACCTTGACGGGCACATTGACCAGACCGAAGCTGATGGCGCCCTTCCAGATGGATCGCATGCCTAAGTGAATCGTGCTTGATCCCCGGACGCCAGTCGTTCACGTTTAACGCGTCGAGGGAGTGGGCACGTCCTCCGCATGAGTCAAGACGACGAATCGCGGACCTTCCCACCCCAACAGCAGGAGCCGCCGGGACTGACGAGCGAGATGCAACCGGTGCCGGATCACGGCGAGGACTCGTACCGGGGAAGCGGCCGTCTCGAGGGTCGCAAGGCGCTGATCACGGGCGGCGACTCCGGCATCGGCCGCGCCGTCGCCATCGCGTACGCGCGTGAGGGCGCCGACGTGGCGTTCACCTATCTGCCCGAGGAGAAGGCCGACGCCGACGAGATGTCCGCGCTGCTCGAGCAGGCCGGCCGCCAGCACGTCGCGATCGAGGCCGACCTGCGTGACCGTGGGACGTGCGACCGGGTCGTCGCCGACACGGTGCAGCAGCTCGGCGGGCTTGACGTGCTGGTCAACAACGCCGGGTTCCAGATGGCTCGCGAGGAGGGCATCGAGGAGATCACGGACGAGCGGATGGACCGGGTCTTCACGACGAACCTCTACGCGTTGTTCTGGCTGACCCGTGCCGCAGTGGCGCATCTCAAGCCGGGATCGGCGATCATCAACAACTCGTCGATCCAGGCCTACGACCCGTCGAGCACGCTGCTCGACTATGCCGCGACGAAGGCGGCGATCAACAACGCGACGGTCAACCTCGCGGCCCAGCTGGGGCCCAAGGGCATACGGGTCAATGCCGTGGCGCCGGGTCCGATCTGGACACCGCTGCAGCCGGCGACCCAGCCGGTCGAGAAGGTCGAGCAGTTCGGCAAGGACACTCCGCTGGGGCGTGCCGGGCAGCCGGCGGAGGTCGCACCGTCGTTCGTGTTCCTCGCGTCCGAGCGCGATGCGAGCTATGTGTCCGGCACGGTGCTGGGCGTCACGGGCGGCAAGGCCGTCTTCTGATCGATCGAACGAAAGGAGCAGTCATGCCGGCCAAGAAGAATGCGAGTCTGAAGAACCCTGACATGTATGAGGACCTCCGTGAGGACGGCGCGTCCAAGGAGAAGGCGGCGCGCATCTCGAACGCGGCGGCTCAGAAGGGCAGGTCGAAGTCGTCGGTCGGCCGCAAGGGCGGTGAGTCCGGGTCGTACGAGGACTGGAAGGTCGACGACCTCAGGAAGCGGGCCAAGGAGCTCGGGCTGACGAACTACTCGGGGAAGAACAAGTCGGAGCTGGTCAAGGCCCTCCGCAACCACTGACGTGGCCACGTCCTCGCAGCAGGGCAAGGTCGACCGCAACTGGCAGGAGCTCCTGCAGGAGCTGCGGGTCGCGCAGACCGGGGTGCAGATCCTGACGGGATTCCTGCTGACGCTGCCGTTCACGCCGCGCTTCGAGGACCTCGAGGAGTCACGGCACGCGGTCTATGCCGCTGTGCTGTGCTGCGCCGTCGCGGCGACGTTCCTGCTGATGACGCCGGTCGCTCTGCACCGAGCCCTGTTCCACCGGCACGCCCGGCCCTGGCTGGTCGAGGCGGCGCATCATTCGTCCCGTTGGGGCCTCGGCACCCTCGCGCTCGCGAACGTCGGCGCAGTGTGGCTGATCCTCGACGTCGTGGCGACGACCTGGGTCGCCTGGCTCGTGGCGACGCTCGTCGTGCTGTTCGTCCTCGTGGCGTGGGTCCTGGTTCCGGCCCGCGAGGTCAAGATCGACTGACGTGGTTTGCCGTGCGGTGCCGCGGGGTATCCGGCGACGGTGACCCTTGATGTCGAGCCGGTGCGCACCGAGCTGATCGAGTTCGGATCGCTGTCGATCCAGTACGACCAACGGGTGCTGCGCCCTCGAAGGTGGACCACAGCCCAGTCCGCGTGGGCCTCCGCGCTGCTGCGCACCGCCCCGGCCGGCCCCGTGCTCGAGCTGTGCGCCGGCGTCGGGCACATCGGCCTGCTGACGATGGTCGGCCAGGACCGCCCGCTCGTCCTGGTCGACTCCTCGGAGGTCGCCTGCGACCACGCGGCGGCGAACGTCGAGCGGGCGAACCTGCCGGGACCGGTCGACATCCGGTGCGGGCTCATGGACGGGTTGATCGCCGACGAGGAGCGGTTCGCGCTGATCATCGCCGACCCGCCCTGGGTCCCGAGCGCGGACACCGGGGAGCACGTCGACGACCCGGTCCATGCGATCGACGGCGGTGCGGACGGCCTCGACCTCGCGCGTACGTGTCTCGAGCTGATCGGCCGGCACCTCGGGGACGGCGGATCAGCGCTCCTGCAGCTCGGCGGGCTCGACCAGGTCGCGGCGGTCAGCGACCACCTCACGGACCACCCGGAGCTCGACCTGCGACTGGTGGAGCATCGTGCGTACGACGACCGTGGAGTGCTGGTGCTCCTCGTCAGGTGAGCCGCTGTCAGGTGGCGTCGTCGGGCGGTTCGGTCATCGACCGGTGTACCTTGGCCGCCATCGCGTCGGGCAGCACGCCGACGGCAGCGGACTGCATCTTGTTGCGCCAGCCGGTCACGACGTGGTCGTCTCCCGACATCATGGCCGCGAAGCCGGCCTTGGCGACGTCCGCGGGATCGTCCTTGGACCCTTCGGCGACCTTGGTGCCGTGCATCCCGGCGCGGTCGAAGAACTCGGTGTCGGTCGGACCTGGCATCAACGACGTGACGGTGACCCCGGTGTCGTTGAGCTCCTCGCGGAGGCCGAGCGCGAAGGACTGGATGAACGACTTCGACGCGGCGTACGTCGTGTAGAACGGCCCGGGCATCTGCGAGGCGACGGACGAGGTGAACAGGAGCCGACCGGTGCCGCGGTCGACCATGCCCTTGGCGATCGACCGGCCGAGGTGCACCGCCGACACGATGTTGAGCGCGATGAGTCGCAGGTGCTCCTCGAGGTCGGTGTCGATGAGTCGCCCGTGCACGCCGATCCCGGCGTTGATCGCCGCCGCGGCGAGCGGCCGGCCCTGCTGCGCGACGAGGTCGATGACCATCTCGTTGCCGGCCCGCGTCGCGAGGTCCGCGCGCACCGGCTGGGCCTCGGCCTGGTCGCTGAGCTCTGCCGCGATGTCGAGGACGCCCTCGTCCTCGGCGACCACGATCAGGTCGAATCCGTTGCGCACCATCTCGCGTGCGAGCTCCGCGCCGATCCCGCTGGACGCTCCGGTCACCAACCCGAGTGGCCTGCCGCCCCGCCCTTCGTCTTCACGCTCCATGTCCGTTTCTCCCTCTGTCTTGAGCCTCGGATGACTGCTACCCGGTGGGCCGTCGGCCATGCGTCGGTGCCCCGGTGGACGCATGGCCGACCGCCTTCTGGGTAGGTTCACGGGTGGTGCAGCAGGTCGCCACCCCGGACTCATGAGGGAAGAAGGGACCCGATGCCGACCGCGCGCCGACCAGTACGCACGGAGCGACCTGCCCGCTCCCGGCGGCGGCGCGACCGGATCAAGGTGGCCTCGGTGCCCGCCGCGCACCCGTACGTCCGGCACCTGTCGCCGGTCCGCGAGGACCCCGGCGCCCCACGGGTCCTGCGGCTCACGGACCCCGATCCGCGCAACCCCAGCCGGGTCACGCTCTCGAAGTGGTGGCCGCCGGTCATGCTCGAGCCGTCGTGGGTGCGTCGGCACCAGGCTGACTTCGACGTGTTCCACCTGCACTTCGGCTTCGACGGCCATGCGCCCGCCCAGCTCGCCGATCTCGTCGACATCCTGCGACATGCGGGCAGACCGCTGGTCCACACGGTGCACGACCTGCGCAGTCCTCGCCAGGTCGAGCGCGAGCAGCACGACGCTCGCCTCGACGTGCTGATCCCGGCGGCCGACGCGTTGATCACGCTCACGCCGGGAGCTGCCCACGAGATCAAGGAGCGCTGGGGTCGTCGGGCCGTGGTCCTGCCGCACCCGCACGTCGTCAGCCTGGCGACGATGGAGCGGATCCACCGTCGCCGGGAGACGCCGGACCATCGCCATCGCCCGTTCACGGTCGGCCTCCGGGTCTCGAAGCCGCGGCCGGGGGACGACCCGTTCACGCTGTTGCCCGCACTGATCCGCGCCGTGCGGTCTCTCCCGGGCGCGATCCTTCAGGTCGATGCCCATCCCGACGTCCTTGGACCGTCAGGCGGGCGGTTCGACGTCGACCTCGCCCGGCACATGCAGCGCGCGGACCATCGCGTACGCGTGAGGGTGCGGGAGTTCTTCAGCGATGCTCAGCTCTGGGACTATCTCGCCGGCCTCGACGCGTCGGTGTTGCCCTACCGGTTCGGCACGCACTCGTCATGGCTCGAGGCGTGCCGGGACGTCGGGACCGCGGTCGTGGCGCCGAGCTGTGGCTACTTCGCCGACCAGGCGCCGGTGTTCCGCTTCGGCATGGACGACCATGGTCTCGACGAGGACTCGCTGGTCAACGCCGTCCGTCGGGCGTACGAGCAGTGGCCCGTGGAGCCGGTGCCGGTCGAGGAGCGGGTAGAGCAGCGCCAGCAGCTGGCCGCGGCGCACGCCCGCATCTACCTCGACGTGCTGGCCGGTGAGTCGGCCCGCGACCGACTGGAGCCCTAGCGGACGTACCAGCGCCGCTTGCGCTTCTGCGGCACCGGCTTGTGCACCTCGACAAAGCCCGGGTCGTACGGCTCGAGGCCGGCCTCGACCTTGGGGCGCAGCTGTCGCACCGCCTCGACGGGGTCGTCGTAGGGGATGCCGCTGAGCTGGTTGGGCGAGAACCGCCACCACGCCAGCTCCTGCAGCTCGTCGCGCAGGTCGTCTGCGACGCGGGGGCGGATGACCTTGGCCGGGATGCCGCCGGCGATCGAGTAGGCCGGGATGTCCTTGGTCACGACCGCGTTGGCGGCGATGATCGCGCCGTCGCCGATCGTGACACCACGCAGCACCACGACGTTGGCGCCGATCCACACGTCGTTGCCGATCACCGCCAGGTCGCCCGCGACGCTGCGGAACGACTGTCGCCCGCCGGCCTCGGGGTCGATGACCTCGTTGGCGTCGGCCGAAGGATGCCAGCCCCAGGTCGACGTGCGGTACTGGAACGCCGAGACGCTGAGCCACGTCGTCGGGTGGCCCGTCGCGCCGAGCAGGCTGCCCGGGCCGATCTCGCAGTAGCGGCCGATCGTCGCGGCCTGCGCCTCGACCTCGCGGCCGAGCTCGGTGAACGCGCCGATGTGGGTCTTGGACCGGATGACGAACGGGCCGAGGAAGCGTACGGGTGGCTCGACGAACAGCCGTGATGAGCCGATGTGCTGCACATGCCCTGCGCCGCGGGTGTGCTCGTCCACGTGTCCTCCTCCGGTCCGGGTCAGGGTATCGACTGCCTGACAGGGCCGCGGCACCCGCACAATGGACCCATGGAATCCCCGCAGCACGTCGTCGTCGTGGGCGCGGGCATGGTCGGGCTCTCCGCGGCGTGGTTCCTGCAGGCCGAGGGCGTACGTGTGACGGTCGTCGACCGGGCCGGCGTGGCGGCGGGTTCGTCGTGGGGCAACGCCGGCTGGCTCGCTCCGGCCCTGACACTTCCGCTGCCGGACCCGGCGATCCTGGCCGGCGGCATCAAGGCGACGCTCAAGCCGTCGTCGCCGGTCTATGTGCCGCTCAGCACGAACCCGCGACTCCTGAAGTTCCTCGTCGACTTCGCCCGCCACTGCACGGCGCCGAGGTGGCGCGCCGCGATGACGGTGTTCGCCGAGGCCAACCGACAGGCGTTCGACGCGTTCGACGAGATCGCCGCGGCCGGGCTCGCCGAGCCGACCAAGGCCGCCGAGCCGTTCCTCGCCGCGTTCGCCTCCGAGGACGACCGGCAGACGCTGCTCGACGAGTTCGAGCACGTCCGGGAGCTGGGTGTCGAGACGCCGGCAGAGCTGCTCGACCGCGAGGCCATGCACGCGCTGGTGCCGGCCCTCGGCGACGCCGTGACGTGTGGCGTACGCCTGAGGGATCAGCGATTCATCAACCCGGGCCGCTACGTCAACGCGCTGGCCGACGCGGTGCGGGAGCGGGGCGCCGAGATCCGGACCGACGTCGACGTCCGTGACGTCCGCGAGACAGCGTCGGGCGTACGCCTCGAGGTCGCCGGTGGTGAGTCGCTGACGGCCGATGCGGTCGTCATCGCGACGGGTACCTGGCTCGGCTCGCTGGCGCGCGACGTCGGGGTCAGGACGATCGTGCAGGCCGGCCGCGGCTACAGCTTCACGGTGCAGCCCGAGCACATGCCCGTCGCGCCGATGTACTTCCCGGCACAGCGGGTCGCCTGCACGCCGCTCGGCGACGGCCTGCGCGTCGCCGGGATGATGGAGTTCCGCAAGCCCGGTGCGCCCCTCGATCCGCGCCGCGTCAAGGCGATCATCGACGCGGCCACGCCGATGCTGACCGGCGTCGACTGGGCCGCCCGCACCGACGAGTGGGTCGGCTCGCGACCGTGCACCGCCGACGGGCTGCCGCTCATCGGGCGTACGAAGTCGTCGCGCGTGTTCGTGTCCGGCGGGCACGGCATGTGGGGCATCGCGCTGGGTCCGCTCAGCGGCAAGCTGCTCGCCGCCCAGGTGATTCGGGGCGAAACGTCGAGCCTGCTGTCGAGCTTCGACCCCCTGCGCTGACAGGATGTAGCCATGACTGACGCCACGCAGCGGTTTGCCCTGCGACAGAAGATCACCCTGATGGTCAACCGCTACGAGCTGCGCCCGATCGGCCCCGACGGCACCGAGGGCGCGCTGGTCGCGTTCGCCGAGCAGAAGCGCATGGCGTTCAAGGAGCAGGTCACGTTCTTCACCGACGAGACCAAGACGCAGCCGGTCTTCGGCTTCAAGGCCCGTCAGCGCCTCGACCTCGGTGCGACGTACGACGTGACGGATGCCCAGGGCAACCCGATCGGCGAGTTCCGCAAGGACTTCAAGAAGTCGCTGCTGCGCTCGACGTGGCACCTCTCGACGCCCGACGGCCTCACCTCGATGGGCCAGGAGCGCAACGCGGCGATCGCGATCATCCGCCGGTTCGTCGACATCCCGTTCCTGCTGTTCCACTTCGACTTCACGGCGTCCGACGGCCGGGTCATCCTGTCGTCGGAGCGCCAGCGCTCGTTGCGCGACCGCTACGAGCTGACCGTCCCGGTGCTCGACAACGGCTGGCAGCTCGACTGGCGGGTCGCTGCAGCGATGGGCGTCGCGCTCGACGCGTTGCAGGCCCGCTGACGTCGTACGGCGCTATCGTCGGGGCGTGACCCGACTCTGGCATGGCGCGATTGCCGCCTTGGCTGCCTTCGCCCTTGTCGGACAGACGATCCTGACGATCGACCGTGACCGCCCGCTGATCAACCTGTTCAGCTACTTCACGATCGAGTCCAACATCCTCGTGCTCGTCGCCGCGGCGTCGGTCGCGGCCCGGCCCGACCGCGGCGGGACGGCATTCGGGATCCTGCGGCTCGGCAGCCTCGTGGCGATCACGATCACCGGCATCGTCTATGCCACGGTCCTCGCCGGCAACGGCGCCTTCACGGGCATCGAGTGGTGGTACGACAAGATCTTCCACTACGTCGTCCCGGCGCTCTCCGTGCTCGGATTCCTGCTGTTCCGACCCCGCACGCGCCTCGACCGCAGTGCGCTGTGGTTCCTGATCTGGCCGCTCGCCTGGCTCGCCTACACGCTGATCAGGGCCGGGGTGTCGGACCCGTCCTATGCCGTCACGAGTGATCGGCGGGCTCCGGTCCCGTACGACTTCCTGGACGTCGACCGGCACGGCGGCTTGGCCGTGGCCGTCGCGTGCGTCGTCGTGCTGCTCCTGGCGCTCGGCCTCGCGTGGGGCTATCTCAAGCTGAGCCGACGAGAGGTCGAGGCATGATCGACAGGGACCGACTGGCCGCGCTGCTGGAGCGGGAACGCGCGACGTACGCAGGCCTGCATCCGATCTCGGCGCGGCACTATGCCGAGGCCACGCACCTGTTCGGCCGGGTGCCGATGACGTGGATGAACAAGAACGCGGCCGGGTTCCCCTTGTACGTCGATCGCGCCCGGGGCAACCGGGTCTGGGACGTCGACGGGCACGAGTACGTCGACTTCGCCCTCGGCGACACCGGAGCGATGGCCGGCCACTCGCCGCAGCCGACGCTCGATGCCGTGGCGCACCGCATGTCTGTCCTCGGCGGGCTCACGACGATGCTGCCCACGCCCGACGCCGAGTGGGTCGGCGCCGAGCTGACCCGGCGCTTCGGGCTCTCACGGTGGAGCTTCGCGCTGACCGCCACGGACGCCAACCGGTGGGCCATCCGGCTCGTCCGCGCCCTGACGGGCCGGCCCAAGATCCTGGTCAACGCCTACTGCTATCACGGGAGCGTCGACGAGTCGCTGATCGTGGTCGGTCCCGACGGCGAGGGCATGATGCGACCGGGCAACGTCGGCGCGCCCGTTGACGTGACCGAGACGAGCCGGGTCGCGGAGTTCAACGACCTCGACGGGCTCGAGCGCCAGCTCGCCCATGGCGATGTCGCGGCGGTGCTGATGGAGCCCGCCCTGACCAACATCGGCATCGTGCTGCCCGAGGACGGCTACCTCGCCGGCGTCCGTGAGATCACCCGTCGCCACGGGACGCTGCTGATCATCGACGAGACGCACACGTTCTCGGCCGGACCCGGTGGAGCGACGGCGTTGTGGGGCCTCGAGCCCGACGTCCTCGTGATCGGCAAGGCGATCGGCGGCGGCGTGCCCTGCGGTGCGTACGGACTGTCGGAGGAGCTCGCCGCCTCGGCTGAAGGGCGTACGGACCTCGACCTCGTCGACATGGGCGGCGTCGGCGGCACGCTGGCCGGCAACCCCGTGTCAGTGGCGGCGATGCGCGCGACGCTCGAGCACGTGCTGACCGACGACGCGTTCGCGCACATGGTGGCCACGGCGTCGGCGTTCACGGCCGGCGTCGAGGCCGCGATCGACCGGCACGGCCTGCCGTGGTCGGTCAGCCAGCTCGGCGCCCGCACCGAGTACCGCTTCGCCTCACCCGCACCGCGCAACGGCACCGAGTCGGCCGCGGCCGCCGACGAGGACCTCGAGGACTACCTGCACGTCTTCCTCGTCAACCGCGGCATCCTGCTGACGCCGTTCCACAACATGGCGTTGATGGCGCCGACGACGACGCTCGACGACGTGGAGCGCCACCACGAGGTGTTCGAGGAAGCGCTCACCGACCTGCTCGGCTAGCCGGGTACGTCAGTCGGCGATGAAGAACATCCGCTTGTTGACGAACTCGTCCATGCCGAGCGGGCCGAGCTCGCGGCCGAAGCCGGAGCGCTTGACGCCGCCGAACGGGATCTCCGCGCCCTCGCCCGCCGTCGTGTTGACGTTCGCCATGCCGACCTCGAGCCGCTGGGCGATCTTCTCCGCACGAGCCGGGTCCTTCGAGAACACCGCACCACCCAGCCCGTACGTCGTGTCGTTGGCCAGCGCGAGCGCCTCCTCGTCGCTGCCGACCTTGTAGACCACCGCGACCGGCCCGAACAGCTCCTCGGAGTACGCCCGCATGTCCTTGGTGATGCCGCTCAGCACGGCGGGCGTGTAGTGCGCGTCGGGCCCGTCGCTCAGGACGCCGCCGGCGTGCAGAGTCGCGCCCTTGCTGACGGCGTCGTCGACCTGCTCGGCGAGCGCCTCGGCCGCGCGACGGGACGACAGCGGCGAGAACGAGTCGATCGCCAGGGCCTTCTCGGTCAGCTTGCCGACGAAGTCGTCGAAGAGGTCGTCCATGACGATCATGCGCTTGTTGGAGTTGCAGGCCTGGCCGGTGTTGTACATCCGGAAGTCCCACGCATTGTCGACGACCTCGCCGAGGTCGTCGCTGTCGAGCACGATCATCGGGTCGGACCCGCCGAGCTCGAGGACGCACTTCTTGAGGTTCTTGCCGGCGATGGCGGCGACGATCGCGCCGGCGCGCTCGGACCCGGTCAGCGAGACGCCTTGGATGCGGGGGTCGCTGATGATCGTCTCGATCTGCTCGTGCGATGCGAACACGTTGACGTACGCGCCCTCGGGCACGCCGGCGTCCTTCATGATCTGCTCGACGGCCAGCGCCGACTTCGGCACCGACTCGGCGTGCTTGAGGATGATCGTGTTGCCCAGCATCAGGTTGGGTGCCGCGAACCGGGCGATCTGGTAGTACGGGAAGTTCCACGGCATGATGCCGAGCAGTGGGCCGACCGGCAGCTTCTGCACGACGGCCTTGCCGCCGGAGAACGTCTTGATCGGCTGGTCCGCAGCCAGCGTCGGGCCCTCGGTGGCGAAGTAGTCGAAGATCGACTGGCAGAACTCGGCCTCCTCGACGCCCTCGCTCAGTGGCTTGCCCATCTCCTCGTTCGCGATCGCCGCGAGCCCGTCCGCACGCTCGGCGAACAGGGCGGCGACCTTCTTGACGATCTCGCCGCGCTCGGTGATCGGCACGTCCTTCCACGACGCGTACGCCTGGGTGGCTCCCGCGATCGCCGCTTCGATGTCGGCGTCGGTCGCGGTGTCGAACGTCTCGACGACGTCACCCGTCGCCGGGTTGACGACCTGGTAGGCGGGTCCGGATGTCGTGGTCATGTGCTTCTCCTCGGGTGGTGGCCCTCAGGGCCAGTCGATGCTGAGGTACTGCGTCTCGGTGAACTCGTCGAGTCCGGCGCGGGCGCCCTCACGTCCGAGGCCGCTCTGCTTCATCCCGCCGAATGGTGCCGATGGATCCGAGACTAGCCCGCGGTTGATGCCGATCATGCCGGCGTCGATCGCCTCGCCGATCCGCATCGCGCGCTGGAGCTCGCCCGCGAACACGTAGGCGGCGAGGCCGAACTCGGACGCGTTGACGAGCCGCAGCATCTCGGCCTCGTCGGTCCACGTCACGATCGGCGCGACCGGGCCGAAGATCTCGGTGGTGACGAGGTCGGCATCGGCCGGTACGTCGACGAGCACGGTCGGCGGGAAGTAGTAGCCCTTGCTGTCGGGTATGTCGGCACGGTGGCTGATGCGGGCACCGGCGGCGACCGCCGAGTCGACCAGGGCGGCAACGCCGTCGACGGCCTTGGCGGAGATCAAGGGTCCGATCTGCGAGCCCTCGGTCGCGGGCCCGACGGTGAGCTTCTCGACCTCGGCGCCGAGCTTGGCGGTGAACGCATCGGCGACGTCGGCGTGCACGTAGAACCGGTTGGCTGCGGTGCAGGCCTGCCCGCCGCCGCGGAACTTCGCGATCATCGCGCCCGCGACGGCGGCGTCGAGGTCGGCGTCCTCGGTCACGACGAGCGGGGCATTGCCGCCGAGCTCCATCGACGAGTTCACGACCCGGTCGGCGGCCTGCTTGAGCAGCACACGGCCGATCCCGGTCGAGCCGGTGAACGAGATCTTGCGGACGCGCGCGTCCGCCATCCAGGTCGACACGACTGCGGAGGCGTCCGTGGTCGGCACGAGGTTGACGACGCCGTCGGGCACGCCAGCCTCGACGAGCAGGTGGGTCACGGCGAGCGCGGTCAGGGGCGTCTCGGAGGCCGGCTTGAGCACGACGGTGCAGCCCGCGGCGAGCGCCGGGGCGATCTTGCGGGTCGCCATCGCGGCCGGGAAGTTCCACGGCGTCACGAGGGCGGCGATGCCCACGGGCTTGTGCGTCACGACCGTGCGGGTGCCGCCAGCGGGCGACACGCCGTAGTCGCCGCCGGTGCGTACGCCCTCCTCGGCGAACCAGCGGAAGAACTCGGCGGCGTACGTGACCTCGCCGCGTGCGTCGGACAGCGACTTGCCGTTCTCGGCGCTGATCAGTGCGGTGAGCTCCTCGATGTCGCGGATCATCAGCTCGTACGTGCGACGGAGGATCTCCGAGCGCTGCCTCGGCGGCATGGCGCTCCAGCCGGGCAGCGCAGCGGCCGCGGCGTCGACCGCGGCGGTCGCGTCGGCCGGTCCGCCGTCGGCGACCTGGCCGATGACCGTGCGGTCGGCCGGGTTCTCGACGTCGAACTCACCTGCGGATCCGGGCAGCCACTCGCCGCCGATGAACAGCCCGTTCATGCGTTCTCCTTGAAGGCGGCCGCGACGACGTCGAGGCCCTCGTTGAGCAGCTCGTCGCTGATCGCCAGCGGCGGCAGGAAGCGAAGCACATTGCCGTACGTGCCGCAGGTCAGCACGATGACGCCGGCGAGATGCGCGGCGGCGGCGATCGCACTGGTCAGCAGCGGGTCGGGCTCGTCGGTGCCGCTCTTGACGATCTCGACGGCGATCATCGCGCCGCGACCGCGTACGTCGCCGAGGCGGTCGTCGTCGGCCTGCAGGCGGTGCAGCCGGTCGAGCATGAGGCGCTCGATCTGGCGGGCGCGCTCGACGAGCCCGTCGGCCTCGATCGTCTCGATCGTGGCGAGCGCCGCGGCGCAGGCGATGGGGTTGCCGCCGTACGTGCCGCCGAGCCCCGACACATGCGCGGCGTCCATCATCTCGGCCCGGCCGGTCACTGCCGAGAGCGGCAGCCCGCCGGCGATGCCCTTGGCGGTGACGATCAGGTCGGGCACGACGCCGTCATGCTCGCAGGCGAACATCTCGCCCGTACGCGCGAAGCCGCTCTGCACCTCGTCGGCGATGAACACGACATTGTTGGCGGTGCACCACTCGGCGATCCCGGCCAGGAAGCCCTCGGCGGGGACGATGAACCCGCCCTCTCCCTGGATCGGCTCGATCACGACCGCGGCGAGGTTGGCGGCGCCGACCTGCTTCTCGATGTAGGTGATCGCGCGACGCGCGGCTGCGGCGCCGTCGACGTTCTTCTCGTCGCGGTACGGGTAGGACAGCGGCGCCCGGTAGACCTCAGGGGAGAACGGCCCGAATCCGCTCTTGTAGGGCATCGACTTGGCGGTCATCGCCATCGTCAGGTTCGTGCGCCCGTGATACGCGTGGTCGAATGCCACGACGGCCTGCTTCTTGGTGTGCGCGCGGGCGATCTTGACGGCGTTCTCCACCGCCTCGGCGCCGGAGTTGAACAGGGCGGAGCGCTTGTCGTGGTCGCCCGGGGTCAGCCGGTTGAGCGCCTCGGCGACGGCCACATAGCCCTCGTACGGCGTGATCATGAAGCACGTGTGCGTGAACGCCTCGACCTGCTCGCGGACCGCATCCACGACGCGCGGCGCGCTGTTGCCGACCGTCGTGACCGCGATGCCGGAGCCGAGATCGATGAACGAGTTGCCGTCGACGTCCTTGACGATGCCGCCGCCGGCCTCGATCGCGAACACCGGCATCGTCGTGCCGACGCCTTGGGCGACGGCGGACTTCTTGCGGGTCATCAGCTCCTGCGAGCGGGGCCCGGGGATCGCGGTGACGAGGTTGCGGCGTTGCTCGAGAGAGGCAGACATGCCCCGATTCTCGTCGCCACGATGCTATGCCGTCCAATACTCAGTTTTCATCGAGACTATGCTCTCAAGGCATGGAGCTACGCACGCTTGGCTATTTCGTCGCGGTCGCCGAGTCCGGCACGGTCAGCGCGGCCGCCGACGCGGTGCACGTGACCCAGCCGGCGATCTCTCGGCAGATCCGGCAGCTCGAGAACGAGCTGGGCGTCGAGCTGTTCGTGCGGTCCTCCGGTCGGCTGCAGCTCAGCGCCGCCGGGCGGCAGTTCCTGCCGCACGCGCAGGACGTCCTGCGCCGCGCCGACGGCGCACGCAACGCCGCGAGGTCATACGCCGCGGGGCGGCTCGAGCGCATCACGATCGCCGCGCCGACCACGACGTTGACCGACGTCATCGCGCCGTTCCTGGCGACGCTGGGCCCCGACGACCCGATGCCGACGGTCATCGAGTCGGATCCCCGCGAGGCGTACGACGCGTTGCGGCACGGCGCTGACCTGGCGATCGCGACCGAGCCGCCGCCGGCCCGGCTCGCGAGCGCGGCGCTCGCGGTGCTGCCGGTCTGGGCGTACGTACGGGCGGACCACCGGTGGCACGACCAGGGCTCGGTACGCCTCAAGGAGCTCGCGACCGAGACGGTGCTGGCCCTGACACCGGCGTTCAAGCCGCGGCAGATCCTCGATCGGGCGCTGGAGCGGGCGCGGGTGTCAGCGCCGTCGGTCGTGGACTGCAGCAACCCTCAGGTCGCGCAGGCGCTGGCTGCCGCGGGCCGGGGCGCCGCGGTGGTGTCGGACGATCCCCGTTTCGGGCTGCACCCGCTGGAGATCGTCGGGCGGGACGGGCCGCTGCGGATCGAGCTGTTCGCGGCGTGGGAGCCGGGCCACCATGCGGCGGCGACGCTCGACGAGCTGGCGGCCCGGCTGCGGGAGTTCTGCGTCGAGCGCTACGGCGCGGACGTCGCACCGACGGGCTGATCCGCCTTGCGGACTCCCGCAAGGTTTCCCGCAACGCGGTGACGAAGCCTTGAGCGCGAGCTAGTTTCGAATCACGGGAGATGCAGGAGGACGGGTTCCCCTCGTCAGGGCCGCCCCTTCGGCTGATCCGCAGTAGCGTCGCGTGCAACGCTGCGTGTTTGTGTGCGACGTGGTGCCCCCGGGTCCGAGCCCGGGGGCACCCTCGCGTCCGCTACGGAGCCGACGTCGCTCCGACGGGCTCAGGCTTGCTGAGCAGTCCCTTGCCGTCGGCGACCTTCTCGAACCAGTAGGTGCAGAACGGCGGGATGCTGGAGCCGAGGGCGAGCAGCGTCGTGTTGCGGTTCCACTTGAAGACGTACGCCGAGATCAGGCTGACGACGACGTACACGAGGAAGATGCCACCGTGGATCGGGCCGGCGACGGGCACGCCGCCTTCGTGGAGGCCGAACGGCTCGGACTTGAGGATCCACTTGCAGAACATCGCGGCGAGCAGCAGGGCCCACGAGAAGGCTTCGGCGATCGCAACGGTGCGGAAGATGGTGCGGACGGTTGAGGGATTCACGCCACCACGCTACCCGCGTAACGCCAAGGCAATGTGGGCCAGTGACAATGGTCATATGGCCTTCCTGCTGCGCGTCGAGCTGCCCGATGTGCCCGGTTCGCTGGGTGCGCTCGCCACGGCTCTCGGTGGCGCCGGGGCCGACATCGAGGCGATCGAGATCGTCGAGCGACGTCCCGACGGGCGGGTCGTGGACGACGTGCTGCTCGAGCTGCCGGCGCGGGTCATGCCCGACGCGCTGATCACGGCGTGCCATCAGCTCGAGGGTGTCAAGGTCGACTGGATCTCCCGCTACAACGCCGGCGCCAACCTGAGCATGGACCTCGAGGCGGTCGAGCGGTTCACCGAGGACCCGACCAAGGCGATCGACAACCTCGTCGAGGTCATCCCGTCGACATTCCGCACGGACTGGGCGATGGCCCTGCACCGCGTCGACGGTGAGGCGGCGATCATGGCCAAGTCGTCGACGGCCCCCAAGCTCGTCGCCGAGGCGTCGGGATGGCTCGGCATCCGCAAGTCCAAGGTGCTGCGCGAGGTCCCCGAGTGGGACTCGACGGTGCTCGCGGCCTCGCCCGCTCGCGATCGTCGGGGCGACGGCTTCGTCGTCGTCGTGGGGCGGCACGGCGGTCCGGAGTTCCTGGCGTCAGAGCTCGCCCGCCTCGGCCACATGGTCTCGCTCGCCGCGTCAGTCCAGAGCCGCTGACGGTTTACCAAGAGGTCAGGGCAAACTTCACCCCACACGGCAAGCCGCCACTCCGCAGGGTGCGCGCGCCTTGGTGAGTGGCGGTTTGCCTTGACCTCTTGGTAAACCGCCACACCCGGGATCAGTCCTTCGGCTTGGTCTCCGGCACGTGGGAGTGGTGGAAGCGGCCGAGCGCGTCGACCTCCTTCTCCATCTGCGGGACGGTCTTGCGGGCCAGCCGCTTGAGCACGGGCCACGCCAGCGGCGAGTTAGTCAGCGCCTTGGTCCAGTTGGCGAGCAGCACGCCCTTGGGCACGTACACCCGGCTCTTGCGCTTGGCGAAGCCCTGCAGGATCAGCTCGACGCACTCCTCGACGCTGGTCGTGCTGTTGGCGGGGTAGGGCAGCTTCTTGCGGATCGCGCGGAACGACGGCAGGTCGTGCTCGGCGTTGCGCACGATGTCGGTGTCGATCCACGACGGGTGGCAGATGCCGACGCCGATGCCGAGGTGCGCAACCTCCTGCTTGTACGCCAGGGCGAGTGACTCGGCGCCGGCCTTGCTGGCGTTGTACGACGCGAGGCCCGCGAGCGCGGTGAACGAGGCGAGCGACGCCACCACGAGGGCATACCCGTTGGTCGCCGCGAGGTGCGGCGTCGAGTGCTTCAGGGTGCGGAACACGCCGTTGATGTTGATGTCGACGACGCGCTCGAACGCGGCGTCGTCGATCTGGCGCACGGTGCCGTACGACGCGATGCCGGCGTTGGCGAGCACGAAGTCGATGCGGCCGAAGTGCGCGGCTGCTGCGTCGACCGCAGTGGCGACGGCGGCGGAGTCGCGTACGTCGGCCTCCCACCACGCAGCGGCGTCGCCGAGCTCGTCGGACAGCTCGGTCAGGAGCTCGGGCTCGAGGCCCACGAGAGCGACCTGGCCACCGCGCTCGACGAATCCGCGCGCCACACCGGCGCCGATGCCGCGTGCAGCGCCGGTGACGAGGGCGACCTTGCCGGTGAAATTGTCAGTCATCAGATCAACATACCGTCGGTATCTGGAATAAGCCACTCTCGATGTCACATACGTTCAAGGACGCAGGCGTTGCTCCAGCGCGTCGAGGCTCGGCTCGAACCAGAGCTGGCTGCCGCGGTTGGACTCGGCGACCCACGCGCTGAGCGAGACGCTCTCGGCGACGCGGGCGGAGATGTCGCCGACGATCGCGAGGCGCAGGCGGTAGTTGACGTACTTCTGCGCGACCTCGCCGGCGAACCCGGTCCGCAGCTCGAAGAAGTCGTCGGTCAGGCGTACGACCGGGATCACGACGAGCTCGGCCTCGCCCCACGCCGCATCGCCGATCATCTCGGTGGCCGCCTCGATGGTGTCGAGGGGTGCCCCATCGGCGGACAGGACGAGCGCGGGTGTCCCGTGGATCGTGGTCAGCTCGCGGTCCGTCATGGCACGACGATATCGACGGCGACGCGCGCGATACCCTCGCCGTCATGACCGTCTCCGAGATCTTCGACCCCAGCGCCTGGCGCGACGTGCCCGGCTTCGAGCAGCTCGAGGACATCACCTACCACCGCGCCGTCGACCACGGAACGGTACGCATCGCGTTCGACCGCCCGGAGGTGCGCAACGCGTTCCGGCCCGGCACTGTCGATGAGCTCCTGACGGTGCTGGAGCATGCCCGCCAGTCCTCCGACGTCGGCTGCGTGCTGCTGACCGGCAACGGCCCGTCGCCCAAGGACGGCGGCTGGGCGTTCTGCTCCGGCGGTGACCAGCGCATCCGCGGCAAAGCCGGCTACCAGTACGCCGAGGGTGACTCGGCCGAGACGGTCGACCGGGCCAAGCTCGCGCGCCTGCACATCCTCGAGGTGCAGCGGCTGATCCGCTTCATGCCCAAGATCGTCATCGCCGTGGTGCCCGGCTGGGCTGCCGGCGGTGGGCACAGCCTGCACGTCGTCGCGGACCTCACGCTCGCCTCGGCGGAGCACGCGAAGTTCAAGCAGACTGACGCCGACGTCGGCTCGTTCGACGGCGGCTACGGCTCGGCGTACCTCGCGCGTCAGGTCGGCCAGAAGTTCGCCCGCGAGATCTTCCTGCTCGGTGACGAGTACTCCGCAGCCGACGCGCACCGCATGGGCATGGTCAACAAGGTCGTCCCGCACGCCGAGCTCGAGGCCGAGGCGCTCGACTGGGGCCGCAAGATCAACGCGAAGTCGCCGACGGCGCAACGGATGCTGAAGTACTCCTTCAACCTGATCGACGACGGCCTCGTCGGGCAGCAGGTGCTGCTCGGCGAGACGACCCGGTTGGCCTACATGACGGACGAGGCCCAGGAGGGCCGAGACGCGTTCCTCGAGAAGCGCGACCCCGACTTCACGCCGTATCCCTGGTACTACTGAGCGCCATCCCGGCCGACTGAGTCAGCCCGCGGCGCGGCACTCCGCGGCGTACCCCTGGACCTGCCGTACGACCTCAGGGTCGTCCGCCCCGAACTTTGGATTGCTCAGGTCGGCGATCGAGAACTCCTTGATGAGCCGGTCCGCGAAGCAGCGGGCGACGTGGGGAGAGGCGCCGGCCTTGACGACGCTGGCACCGGCGTAGCCGCGGGTTGCCACGAGCTGGAGTGCCTTCTCGGACGCGTCGTTCGTCAGCTTGGCCTTCTTGCCGGGATCGCACGACTCGAAGCGGGCTCGCGCGCCGTCGTGGGAGATCGTCGCCGAAGATCCTGGCGCAGCAGTGATCCAGTCGTCGAACGCCGCCGCCAACCGGGTCGCACCTGCGGCGGACCTCATCTGGTAGTCCACGCGGGCGCACAGGACGCCCTTGCGCTTGAAGCCGAGGTACGCGTCGCCGTTCCACGAGTCCGCGACGGCCAGCGCCTCCCGCAAGGGGATCCGCTCAGCCACCATCAGATAGGTGACGAGGGCACCGACCTGGCCGGAGTCGAACTTCTTCTCGCCGTCCTCGGCCTTCGGGATCTTCACGTCGGTGCCGTCGCCCAGGTCGCCGAGGGCCTTGAGTGGATCGAGCAGGACCGAGTCGTCGGGTGGCGGGTCCTCGAACAGCTCGTCGATCTCGTCGTTGCCGCCGGACGCGACGGCCTCGGTGACCGCTTGGCCGAGCGCGTACGGCGAGCTGATCAACGTCACGACGACCTTGGGTACGCCCTTGAGGCCCTCGGTGGCCTTGTCCGAGTCGCCCTTCTCCGCCTTCTCGAGCGCGGCGCGGTCCTCCTTGCTCAACGTCGCTCGGTAGAGATCGGCCACGCGTTCTGCATCGCCCTCCACGATGGCCTTGAAGGCATCACCCTCGGTGCTGGGTTCGCCGTCGGACGACTTCTTGCCGAGCTTCTTGCTGCGGCTGGAGATGTCGAATCGCTGGTCCTGGAGCGCGTGGGTGAGCTCGTGCACCAAGGTGGCGCGCGAGGCCAGGGCGAGCGTCTTGCCACGGACCGTGATGCTCTTGTCGTCGAACGAGTAGTAGGCGAGCGTGCCGGACCCGCGGGCGTCGTTGAACGCCTTGAACAGGTCGACGTCGCCCGAGATCAAGCCGAACGCGCGGAACAGCGACGTCGTCTCCTGGATCTCCCGGCGATCGTCCTTGTCGAGCTCCTTCTCGTCGGTCCGTACGGTCTTCTCGAACGCCTTGTCGTCGAGGAACCGCACGTTGACGGGGTGCTTGAACGTCAGCCCGCGCTGCTCCTCGACGATGTCGACGTATGGCTTGATGCGTGAGTCCCACTCCTTCGGGTACGACGTGTCGTCGTCGCGCAGCACGACGAACGCACCAGCCCCGGCGCCCGCGACCAGCACGACGAGCGCGATGACCGGCACGAGCCAGCGGCGTCGCCTCGGCGACGGTGCCGGGGGAATCGGCGGCAGCCCGAGCGAGCGCGCAGACATGTCGTCACTCATCCCGCGACCGTACCCGCCGCCTGCTCGGGCTGCGGGCGTTTTCCTCGATCGATCGGAGGAGGTTCGTCGCCCAACGGGCGGGCGTGGCGGAAGGGCGTATCGTGAAAGAGCCGAGGGTTTGTCGTACGTAGGTTTCTTTGCTCCGTCGTTTTCGGTGGACGTCACTATCTGGCCGCATGGCCGGGGGCGGGCCGAACATGTCGGCTGTTCAAGAAGTGGTGCTCGATCGAGAGCTCGCCGAGCCACCGGCGATGCCGTGCATCAGCGCGATCGTCGGGCGCGTGGCGGTGAGCCTGTCGACCGCTGTCGTCGGCCCGGCCGTCCTGTTCGCAGCGGTCGTGGTGCTCGTGAACGTCCCCACCGCGATGATCGTCGCGCTGGCCTGGGTGGTCGGGGCCATCTCGTGGCGCGGCGCAACGGGACGAGCCGTCTCGGGACTTCTCGTCCTGACACTCGTGATCATGACGGTCAAGACCACGATCACGTTCGCGACGGGCAACACCTTCCTCTACTTCGTGCAGCCGGTCCTGGTCGATGCCGTGGTCGCCGCCGTCTTCCTCAGCTCGTTGCGCACGGACCGGCCGTTCGTCGCACGCCTTGCGCCGGACTTCTGCCCCATGGACGCCGCCCTCTCCGCGCGGCCGGGGATCTGCCGGCTGTTCCGAGGACTCACCCTCATGTGGGGACTGGTCATCCTGGTCAAGGGCGGCGTGACGCTGTGGCTGTTGCTCTCGCTGTCGACCGTTGACTTCATCCTGGTCAAGAGCGGCACGATCCTGACGCTGACGATGGTGACCACCGCCGTCACCATCGCGTGGTCGGTCATCGTCTGTCGCAAGGAGGGCCTGCTCGGGGTGCCGAGGCCCGACAAGTCCGGGTTGGCACCGGTGCTGAGCTCCGCCATTCAGTGAGACGCGAGTCTCACCGGGTGGTCGGGGTGGGTTACGAACAGATAACGTTCGCCGAATGAGCGACGGACAGCAAGAGAGCCCGCCGGCTGCGGTGATCGGTGTCGTTGCCGAGTCGAGTCCAGGTGAGAACCGGGTCGCCGCGACGCCCGCGACCGTACGTCAGCTGGTCGACCTCGGCTATGTCGTGGCGGTCGAGCCCGGCGCGGGTGAGAAGGCGAGCTTCACCGACGAGGCGTACGCGGAGGCCGGTGCGGTGATCGCCCCCGCCGCCGACGTGTGGCGCAGCGGTGTGGTGTTCAAGGTCAACGCACCCTCGCCCGAGGAGATCGGCAAGCTCGCCGACGGTGCGACGCTGATCAGCATCATCAGTCCCGCCCTCAACCCCGACCTCGTCGAGGCGCTGGCTCAGCGCCCGATCACGGTGCTGGCGATGGACGCCGTGCCCCGCATCTCCCGCGCGCAGTCGATGGACGTGCTGAGCTCGATGGCCAACATCGCGGGCTACCGCGCGGTGATCGAGGCGGCGCACGTGTTCGGCCGGTTCTTCACCGGGCAGATCACCGCGGCGGGCAAGGTCCCGCCGGCCAAGGTCCTGGTCGCCGGTGTCGGCGTTGCCGGCCTGGCCGCGATCGGCACCGCGAACAGCATGGGCGCGATCGTCCGTGCGACGGACCCGCGGGCCGAGGTCGCCGACCAGGTCGCGTCGCTCGGTGGCGAGTACCTGCCGGTCGACGTCGAGACCGAGCAGAGCACCGACGGATACGCCAAGGCGACGTCGGAGGACTACGACCGGCGCGCCGCTGAGATCTATTCGGAGCAGGCCGCCGACGTCGACATCATCATCACGACCGCGCTGATCCCGGGCCGTGCGGCGCCGGTGCTGATCACCGCGGCGGACGTCGCGAGCATGAAGGCCGGCAGCGTCATCGTCGACATGGCCGCGTCCAACGGCGGCAACGTCGAGGGCTCGGTCGCCGGCGAGGCGATCGTCACCGACAACGGCGTCACGATCATCGGTTACACCGACCTGGCCGGCCGGCTCCCGACGCAGGCGTCGCAGCTCTACGGCACCAACCTGGTCAACCTGATGAAGCTGCTGACCCCCGGCAAGGACGGTCAGCTGGTCCTGGACCTCGAGGACGTCGTGCAGCGCACCATCACGGTCGTACGCGATCGGGAGACGCTGTGGCCACCACCACCGGTGCAGGTCTCGGCCGCGCCGGCTGCGGCAGTCGACAAGCCCAAGGCCGAGCCCAAGCCCGAGAAGCAGCCGATGTCGGCGACTCGCAAGCTGACGTTGATCGGCATCGGCGTGCTCGCCCTGTTCCTCGTCAACGCGTACGCGCCCGAGCCGCTGCCGGAGCACTTCACGGTCCTGGTCCTGGCGATCGTGATCGGCTACTACGTCATCGGCAAGGTGCACCACGCGCTGCACACTCCGTTGATGTCGGTGACCAACGCGATCTCCGGCATCATCGTCGTCGGCGCGATGCAGCAGGTCGCCGCCGATGACGGCGTGATCCGTACGCTCTCGTTCATCGCGATCCTGCTCGCCAGCATCAACGTCTTCGGCGGCTTCGCCGTGACCCGACGCATGCTCAGCATGTTCTCGAAAGGCTGATCCCGGATGACTTCGCAAAGCGTCGCCACCGCGGCATACCTCGTCGCGGCATTGCTGTTCATCCTCAGCCTCGCCGGACTCTCCAAGCACGAGTCGTCCCGCCAGGGCGTGCTCTACGGCATCGTCGGCATGGCGATCGCGCTCGTCGCGACGTTCATCGTCGTGGCCGACGTCTCGGACGCCACCGGCATCGTCCTGCTGCTGGTCGCGGTCGCGATCGGCGCGGCGATCGGCCTGTGGCGCGCCCGCGTCGTCGAGATGACCGGCATGCCCGAGCTGATCGCGCTGCTGCACTCGTTCGTGGGTCTCGCCGCCGTGCTCGTCGGCTGGAACGGCCACCTCGAGGACAACCACCTCACCGGTTCGCTGGAGGACATCCACAACGCCGAGGTGTTTGTCGGCGTCTTCATCGGCGCGGTGACGTTCACCGGCTCGATCGTCGCGTTCCTCAAGCTGTCGGCCCGCATCAAGTCGGCGCCGCTGATGCTGCCGGGCAAGAACTACCTCAACATCGGCGCCCTGGTGGCGTTCGCCGCCCTGACGATCTGGTTCGTCATCACCCCCAACCTCGCCCTGCTGATCGCGGTCACCGTCGTCGCGCTGGCGCTGGGCTGGCACCTCGTCGCGTCGATCGGCGGCGGCGACATGCCGGTCGTGGTGTCGATGCTCAACTCGTACTCGGGCTGGGCCGCAGCGGCGTCGGGCTTCCTGCTCAACAACAACGCGCTGATCGTCACCGGCGCGCTCGTCGGGTCCTCGGGTGCCTACCTGTCCTACATCATGTGCCAGGCGATGAACCGTTCGTTCATCTCCGTCATCGCCGGCGGCTTCGGCATGGAGGCCTCGGTGGCCGATGACACCGACTACGGCGACTACCGCGAGATCAACGCCGCCGACACCGCGGAGCTGCTCAAGAACGCCTCGTCGGTGATCATCACGCCCGGCTACGGCATGGCCGTCGCGCAGGCGCAGTATCCCGTCGCCGACCTGGTCAAGAAGCTCCGCGAGCGCGACATCGAGGTGCGCTTCGGCATCCACCCCGTCGCGGGTCGCCTGCCGGGCCACATGAACGTGCTGCTCGCCGAGGCCAAGGTCCCGTACGACATCGCCTTGGAGATGGACGAGATCAACGACGACTTCGACGGCACGTCGGTCGTGCTTGTCATCGGCGCCAATGACACGGTCAACCCGGCCGCGACCGAGGACCCCTCCAGCCCGATCGCCGGCATGCCGGTGCTGCGGGTCTGGGAGGCCGACAACGTCGTGGTGTTCAAGCGGTCGATGGCTGCGGGCTACGCCGGCGTGCAGAACCCGCTGTTCTTCCGCGACAACGCCCAGATGCTCTTCGGCGACGCCAAGGAACGGGTCGAGGACATCCTCCGCGAGCTCTGAGCCGGCGTGACGCCTGCAGGCGCCATTCGTTGTTGATGTCGACCGATCCTTTGGAGGACCGATGGACAAGCCTGAGTACGACCGGCCGGACGACAAGGAATCAGCGGGCAGCAAGGCCGTCGTGTTCCTCGTCCTGGCGATCGTCGTCGTCGCGATCTTCTACTTCGGCATCTACCGCTAAGGTCACCGCTGGTTGAGGTGCGCGTACAGACTCAGCACCTCGCCGGTCGAGTAGCCGGCCGAGCTCTGCGAGCAGGCGTATCGAGACCAAGTGTGACGAGATGCTCGCGTTTTCGAGGCATCTCTCGGGGTCTCGACACAGCTGGCGGCTTCGCCGCGCTCCACTCGACCTGTCGTGGTCGTTCGGGCCCTGAACGCCCTCAGCCCACGACGCCGTAGAGACGGTCGCCCGCGTCGCCCAGGCCCGGGACGATGTAGCCGAGGTCGTTGAGCTTCTCGTCGAGCCCGGCCGTCACCAACGCCACCGGCACGTCGATCGTGGCGAGCTCGGACTCGAGGCGGGCGATGCCCTCGGGTGCTGCGAGCAGCGTGATCGCCGTGATGTGGTCGGCGCCGCGCTGGACCAGGAAGTCGATCGCCGCGGCGAGCGTGCCGCCGGTCGCGAGCATCGGGTCGAGCACGTAGCACTGGCGACCCGTCAGGTCGTCCGGGAGCCGTTCGGCGTACGTGACGGCCTCGAGCGTCTCCTCGTTGCGGACCATGCCGAGGAACCCGACCTCGGCCGTCGGCAGCAGTCGCTGCATGCCTTCGAGCATGCCCAGGCCGGCGCGGAGGATCGGCACGACGAGCGGCGGCGGGTCCGACAGGCGTACGCCCCGGGCCACGGCCACGGGGGTCGTGACGTCGACTGCCTCGACGCGCACGTCGCGGGTGGCCTCGTAGGCCAGCAGCGTCACGAGCTCGTCGGCGAGCCGCCGGAAGGTCGGTGAGTCGGTCCGTTCGTCGCGAAGCACCGTCAGCTTGTGCGAGATCAACGGGTGGTCGGCGACGTGTACCTGCATGTCAGCAGACTAGCGGTGCGTACGGGACGTCTGTCACCATCGCAGTGGAGCCCGTCCGACAGGAGGTGCGCACATGGCTGAAGACGACGTCGACTTCGCTGTCGCCGCCTATCGGGACGAGGGCGAGTGGCAGGTGGTCGAGCTCAAGCGGAGCCTCGGCGAGGACGTCGAGGAGCTCAGCCTCGCCCTCGCGCGATTCCCCTCCGATGTCGGCGTGCTGGGTCTGGTGTCGATGAGCGACGACTTCTCCGTGATCCTGCGCCGCTCGGGCACCCAGGTGCGGGCGATGCTGTCGGACATCACGGCGGTGACGGACTGGCCGCTCGCCGTCGGCGTCGCCGACCTGCTCGACCTGCCGAACCCCGACGACGAGGACGAACCGCAGGCCGGCGGCGACCTCGAGCTCCTGAGCGACCTCGGCATGCCGGCGATGGACCTGGGCGTGCTGTGCGACGACGACGACCTCTATCCCGACGACATCCTGCGCGATGTCGCCGACCGGCTCGGGTTCGGCGATGCCTTCGAGGCCGTCATCGGGTGACGTACGAACACGAGATGGCGGAGGCGCTGCTCCTCGCCGAGTCGGCGCTCGCCGACGATGACGTGCCCGTCGGTGCGATCGTCCTGGATGCGACCGGCACGATCATCGGCCGGGGGCGCAACACCCGCGAGCGTGACGGCGATCCGATGGGGCACGCCGAGATCGTCGCGATCCGTGAAGCCGCAGCCGCGCGCGGCGGGTGGCGGCTCGAGGGCTGCACGCTCGTCGTGACCCTCGAGCCCTGCACGATGTGCGCGGGCGCGATGGTGTCGGCCCGTCTTGAAAGACTGGTGTTCGGCGCGTTCGACGACAAGGCCGGAGCGGTGGGCTCGCTCTGGGACGTCGTGCGCGATCGCCGGCTCAACCATCGCCCGCAGGTCGTCAGCGGGGTGCTCGCCGAGCAGTCCACGGCGATGCTCCAGAGGTTCTTCGCCAGTCACCGGAAGGAATGAACACCATCAGCTTCACGATCGAGGAGATCCAGGTCCCGGAGACGATCGAGGGCGCAGGGTGGGAGGTGTTCGAGGAGTACGTGACGGTGCGCGACGCGGTCGAGTCCCACACGATGGGCACCGACCTGCTGGAGCTGCCACTGGCCGACGTCTGGTCGGAGTACCGCGACAACCCGCACCGCACCCGACGGCACTTCGCGGTCTGGCAGGACGGCGGGATCATCGGGCGCGGCATCGTCACGTTGCGACCGCACCAGCCCGAGATCGGTTCGCACCTGATGGCCGACATCCTGCCCGAGCATCGCCGCCAGGGCATCGGCAACGCCCTGTTCGAGGTCGTCGAGCGGGTCGCGATCGAAGCCGGAGCCCCGGTCCTCAAGGTCGTCCTGCCGCACACCACCACGGCCGGCGGCGAGCGAGTCGCGCCGCCGACAGGTTTCGGTGACCTCTCGGCCGACGACGACGGCGTGCGGTTCCTGATCTCCCACGGCTACGCGCTCGAGCAGATCAGCCGCATCAGCCTGCTGGAGACCGCTGGCCTGGCCGAGCGCCTGGACCCGTTGCGCGAGGCGTCAGCCAAGGCTGCAGGCGACGACTATCGGGTGGTCACCTGGACCGGCCTCACGCCTGAGCGCTGGACCCGCGACCTCGCCGAGCTGCGCACGCGCATGAGCACCGACGCCCCGTCCGCCGGACTGGTGATGACGGTCGACGAGTGGGACGTCGAGCGGGTCCGCGAGCACGACGCCCGGATCGCGGAGAGCGGCCGCACGATCCTGACCTCGGCTGCGGAGCACGTGGCGTCCGGGTCACTCGTCGCGTTCTCCGAGCTCGTTCTGTCAGACGGCAAGCCGCTCGCCACCCAGGAGGACACGCTGGTGCTGCGCGACCACCGTGGTCACCGGCTCGGCATGCTGGTCAAGATCGCGGCGGCCGACCTGCTGCTCGAGCAGGCGCCGGAGCGCGAGGCGATCGTCACGTGGAACGCCGAGGAGAACCGGCCCATGCTCGACGTCAACGAGGCGCTGGGGTTCCGTGCGATCGGCTACGAGGGTGGCTGGCAGAAGCGGGTGTGAGCGGGGAATAGCGACTGTGCTAATCTAGTTGAACATTCAACAAGTCCATGGAACGGTCTTGGCGAAGGAGAAGCAGATGACCAGCATGCAGTTCGGACTCTTCACGGTCGGTGATGTCACCCCCGACCCCGTGAACAAGACGATCCAGACCGAGCACGAGCGCATCAAGAACACGATCACGATCGCCAAGAAGGCCGAGGAGATCGGCCTCGACGTGTTCGCGACTGGCGAGCACCACAACCCGCCGTTCGTGCCGTCATCGCCGACGACCACGCTGGCCTACATCGCCGCGCAGACCGAGAAGCTGATCCTCTCGACGTCGACGACGCTGATCACGACCAACGACCCGGTCAAGCTCGCCGAGGACTACGCGACGCTGCAGCATCTCTCTGACGGCCGCATGGACCTCATGCTGGGCCGCGGCAACACCGCACCGGTCTACCCCTGGTTCGGCTACGACGGCAGCAAGGCCGTCGAGCTGACGATCGAGCACTACCAGCTGCTGCGCCGGCTGTGGGACGAGGAGGTCGTCGACTGGGAGGGCCAGTTCCGTACGCCGCTGCAGGGCTTCACCGCGACGCCGCGGCCGCTCGACGGGGTGCCGCCGTTCGTGTGGCACGGCAGCATCCGTACGCCCGAGGTCGCCGAGCTGGCCGCGTTCTACGGCGACGGCTACTTCGCCAACAACATCTTCTGGCCCAAGGAGCACTACATCCGGCTGATCAACTTCTACCGGCAGCGCTACCAGCACTACGGCCACGGCGAGCCGGAGCAGGCGATCGTCGGGCTCGGCGGCCAGTTCTTCATCCGCAAGAACAGCCAGGACGCCGTACGCGAGTTCCGTCCCTACTTCGACAACGCACCGGTCTACGGTCACGGTCCGTCGCTCGAGGACTTCACCGCGCAGACCCCGTTGACGGTGGGGAGCCCGCAGGAGTTCGTGGAGAAGACGCTGACGTTTGCCGACTACTTCGGTGACTACCAGCGCCAGCTGTTCCTCGTGGACCACGCCGGGCTGCCGCTCAAGATCGTCCTCGAGCAGCTCGACCTGCTCGGCGAGGTGCTGCCGACCCTGCGCGCCGAGTTCGACGCGCGCAGGCCGGCGAACGTACCGGATGCTCCGACGCACGCGGCTCGGGTCGCGGCCCGGAATGCAGCGGCGTCCTCGCTGGTTGAGCCTGTCGAGACCACCGACGGCTCGCTCGTTGAGCCTGTCGAAAGGATGAACGCATGACCAGGATCGTGGCGATCTCAGCCGGGCTGAGCGACCCGTCGACGACGCGCATGCTCGCGGACCGGCTGGTCGAGTCCGTCGAGCGGCAGTCCGGCGACGTGTCCGTCGAGGTCGTGTCGCTGCGCGAGCTGGCGCACGAGATCACCGACGCCACGCTGACCGGGTTCGCGTCGCCGAGGCTGCAGGACGCGATCGACAAGGTCGTCGCGGCCGACGGGTTGATCGCGGTCACGCCGATCTTCAAGGCGTCCTATCCCGGGCTGTTCAAGTCGTTCGTCGACGTGCTCGAGGCCGACGCGCTGATCGGCAAGCCCGTGCTGCTCGCCGCGAGCGGCGGCACCGCCCGTCACTCGCTGGCGATCGACCACGCACTGCGGCCGCTGTTCGCCTATCTGCAGGCGCTGATCGTGCCGACTGGCGTGTTCGCCTCGCCCTACGACTGGGGCACGGACGGGACCAACGCGCTGGGCCAGCGCATCGACCGCGCCGCCGGCGAGCTGGTGAGCCTGCTCAAGGGCGCCGGCACCGGTCGCGGCCCGTCAGACGACATCGACCTGTTCAGCGACACGTTCCTGTCGATCTCCCAGCCTCACTGAGCCCCCGACGGACTCTGCGGGTCGAGAGCCGGACGAGCTCTGCGAGTTCGGCGTATTGAGACCGGCGAACGCGGCTTGTCAGATGAGGGCGCCGTCGACCACGAGGTCGGCGGCGCTTCGTCGTGCCACGATCCGGCGGGCGTTCGGCTCGTCGACGTGTGCGACCCAGGCCCGCGCCTCCGGGTCCGGCTTGCCGAACTCGACGTGGCGACGCACGAGACGCTCGACGCGTACGTCATCCGGCACCTCGACGAACCACGTCTCGTCGAGCGCGGCGCGGACCTCGGGCCATGCGTCCCGCTCGTCGAGCAGGTAGTTGCCCTCGGTCACGACCAGCCGGTCCTGCGGGCGCACGCTGATGGCGCCCGCGATCGGCTGCTCCAACGTACGTTCGAAGTCGGGCGCGAGGACGTCGTGGTCCAGCTCCGTGCGCAGGCGCCGCAGCAGCGCGAGATAGCCGTGCACGTCGAACGTCTCGATCGCCCCCTTGCGATCGAGGATGCCGCGCTCGACCAGCGCCGCATCGGCCAGGTGGAAGCCGTCCATCGGCACGTGCGCGACAGCGACGCCGTCGGCCCGCAGACGTTGGACGAGGGCGACCGCGAGCGTGGTCTTGCCCGCACCGGGCGCCCCGGTGATGCCGAGCAGCGCGCGGCGTTCGTCGGTGACCAGGCCTCGGGCACGCGCGGCGAGGTCGTTGAGCAGGGCGGGCTCCATCAGCCGGCTTCGCGGACGAACTCCGCCGCCCACCGGCTGATGGTGGGGTCCACGGCGTCGGTGATGCGGTCGAGTGAACGGACGACCAGCCCGGTGCCGAACGTCTCGACCTCCGCGCGATCGAGCGGCCACGGTGGGCCGTCGGTCTCCTCGCCGTCGTCCCGCGCCACCGCCATGACGAACAGCGTGCCGCCGGGTGCGACCAGACTGCGTACGCCGGCGATCGCCGCCCGGCGGAGGGCGACGGGCAACGCCTGCACGTTCATGCTCTCGACCACCAGGTCGAAGGCGCCACGCCACTCCTCGGGCAGCGCAAACAGGTCGGCGACCTGATAGTCGACGGGCGAGCCGGTATGCCGCTGCCGGGCCGCGCCGATCGCGGTCGGCGAGATGTCGAAGCCCGTCGTGCGATAGCCGTGGCGCGCGATCAGCTCGGCGTCGCGGCCGTAGCCGCATCCCACGACGACCGCTGACCGGTCACTGCCGTCGGGACGTGCAGTGACCCACTCCTGCACCAGCTGCGAGGGCGCTTCGCGGTCCCACGGGACGGTGGCCAACCCGTCGGCGGCCTCGGCATACAGCTCCTCGAACCAGGCCGTCGGTTCGCCGGCGGCAGCGAGCTCGCGGGTGCGCGCGTCGGGGTCGCTCATCGCGATCCGTCCGCTGTCGCATCGAGGACGCGCAGGATGTTGTCGCCCATGAGCTTGGCCAGGTCGAGGCTCGACCAGCCGCGCTCGGCGAGCCGGTCGATCAGCAGCGCGTGCCCCGTGACGTCGCCCATCCCTTCGGGGAATGCCGCGACGCCGTCGTAGTCGCTGCCGAGCCCGATGTGGTCGATGCCCGCCACCTCGCGCGCGTGCTCGACGTGGGCGACGACGTCATCGACGGTCGTACGCGGTGCGGGGGTCGAGCGATCGCCGAACGACCAGTCGGCCGAGTCCTGGTTCACGAAGTAGGGCACGTACGCGACCATCAGGACGCCGCCGTTGACGGAGAGCCGGGCGAGGACGTCGTCCGACACGTTGCGCGGATGATCGGTGACCGCCCGGCACGACGAGTGGCTGAAGATCACCGGTGAGGTCGTCACATCGAGCGCATCGCGCATCGTCGTCGCCGCCACGTGCGACAGGTCCACGAGCATGCCGAGCCGGTTCATCTCCGCGACGACCTCGCGCCCGAAGTCGGTCAGGCCGCCGTGCACCTCGTCGTCGGTCGCCGAGTCGGCCCACGGCGTGTTGTCGTTGTGGGTCAGCGTCATGTAGCGCACGCCGAGCCGGGCGAAGTCGCGCAGCACCGCGAGCGAGCCGTCGATGCTGTGCCCGCCCTCGGCGCCCAGCAGCGACGCGATGCGGCCGGACCGCCAGGCGCGCCGTACGTCGTCGCCGCTCCAGGCGTATGAGAGCTCGGCGGGATAGCGAGCGATCAGGCGGTGCACGAAGTCGATCTGCTCGAGCGTGTAGGTGACGGCGTCCGCGCCACGCCGCTCGCACGGCGCATAGACCGACCAGAACTGCGCGCCGACTCCGCCGCGACGCAGGCGGGGGAGGTCGGTCTGATAGACGCCGGTCAGGTCGGTGTCGAGGTCCTCGACGGAGTATGCGCGCTGGTCGCGGGCCTCCCAGGCGAGGTCGTTGTGGCCGTCGACCAGGGGTGCGAGGCCGAGCGCCTCGATCGCCGCCGGCTGTCCGACCAGCACGGAGGAGTGGTCAGTCACGGTAGAGCCCGAGCTCCGATGCGAGGCGCTGGCGCTCGGCGAACCGTCGGTTGGCGCCCTTGGCGCTGGCGGTCGACAGCGTCGCGAGGAGGTCGATGACCAGCGCGACGACGGGCGGCGAGACCTCGGGGGTCTCGGGGTGCATGCTGAGGTCCTCGTCGACGTGGGCGTAGCCGGCGGTGTCATCAGGGCCGATGACGATGACCTCGGTCGCCCGCGAGGCGAGCGGATTGGTGTCGGAGTCGGTGATCAGCACGAGCAATCCGCCGGCGTCGACGAACGGCAGTGCGGTGTCGATCGTGTAGCCGCGGAACCGCCGGAACGACAGCACGATCATGACGTCGCTCGCGCGTACGTCCGAGAGGATGTCGAGCGGGCGGACGATCGTGCCGTCGACCAGGGTCACCTGGGCCAGCGAGTTGCTGAGCTTGGCCGCGAGCAGCGAGGCGTACGTGAACGAGGTGGCCGCGCCGAGCACGAACCGCCGCCGGGCGCCGGTGATGCGGGCCGCGGCGGCCTCGACCATGGGGTCGGTGAGCGCCCACTCGAGGCCGGCTTCGAACTCCTGGCGGTGCGCGTCGATCAGCCGCGACTTGAGGATCGTGGCAGAGCGAGGAGCTCGGCTCGTGTCTGGGCGTACGGTCATGGGCTCAGCCTTCCTGACGACGTGAGGGAATGTGAGGTCGGGTCCCGAGGGACGAGCTGCAACGCCGGGGAATCTCCGGCGAGCAGGACGCCGGGGACGCCGAGCGGGATGCTCTGGGCACCGGGTCCGTGGCCGAAGCCGAGCTCGCCGACGACCGGGATGCCGAGCGGGCCGAGCAGCTCGACGCACAGGGCGTGGATCTCGTCGACCGGCGAGCACCTGGCCCAGCTGCCCAGGGCGACGCCGGTGACGCCGTCGAACCAGCCCGAGCGCAGCAGCGTGTGCAGATAGCCGTCGATCCGGTAGGTCGACTCGGTGAAGTCCTCGAGCAGCGCGATGCAGCCGGTGTTGTCGAGCCGCGGCCGGCCGCGAGCGCCGGTGGTCATCGAGAGCAACGAGAGGTTGCCGCCGATCAGCCGGCCCTCGGCGCGACCTTCGACGAGGGTGACGGCGTGGTCCGACGTCCACGCGCGGACCGAGTCGGGGTCGAGCACCGCGGTGCGCAGTGCGTCGAGCGACACCTGATCCGTGACCAGGCTGGGGATGCTCAGCATCGGGGTGAACCAGGTCGGCACGCCGAGCTGCTCGCGCATCCATTCGTGCAGTGCCGTGACGTCCGAGCTGCCGTACAGCGGCTTGGGCTCGGCGGCAGCCATCGCGTCGCGGTCGAGCAGGTCGAGGATGCGTACGGCGCCGTAGCCGCCGCGGATGCAGAAGATGCCGGCGATGTCCGGATCGCACCACGCCTGCTGGACGTCGTCGGCGCGTACGCGGTCGTCGCCCGACAGGTAGTGGGCGCGGGTGTGTGCGGCGGTCGCACTGGGATAGGTCACGGGTCGCAGCCCCCACGACTCGACCATGCCGACGGCCACGGCCAGGTGCTCGCCGGGCGCCGGGCCTGCGGGAGCGACGAGTGCGACCCGGTCGCCGGGCTGGATCCTCATCGCAGGCCCAGCTTGGACGGCACGACCGCGAGCAGCGACTTGGTGTAGTCGTGCTGGGGGTCGAGCAGGACCTGTTCCACCGGACCATTCTCGACGATCTGGCCACGGTGCATCACGACGACGCGGTCGGCGATGTTCCATGCCAGGCCGAGGTCGTGCGTGATGACGAGTGCGCCGAGCCCCAGGTCGCGGCGCAGCTGCAGGAGCAGCGCGAGGATCTCACCGCGTACGGACGCGTCGAGGCTCGCGACAGGCTCGTCGGCGACGAGATAGGTCGGGTCGAGCGCGAGAGCCCCGGCGATCACGACGCGCTGGCGCTGCCCGCCGGACAGCTCCTGCGGGATCGCGGCGAAGAAGCGCTCGGGCGGTGTCAGCTCTGCACGCGTCAGCGCGCGGATGACCCGCTCGCGCTCATCGTCCAGCCCGTGGATGCGAATGCCCTCGGCGACCGCCTCATAGACCGTGTGCTTGGGGTTGAGCGACGCCGTCGGGTCCTGCAGGACGTACTGCACCTGGCGCCGGTACGCCTTGAGGGCCGCGCGCCGATGCGGCAACGGCTTGCCCTCGTGGAGCACCTGTCCGCTCGTCGGCTTCTGCAGGCCCAGGATCGTACGCGCGAGGGTCGTCTTGCCCGAGCCGGACTGACCGACGAGCGCGACGATCTCGCCGGCGCCGCACGACAGGTCGACGTGGTCCACGGCGCGTACGTGCTGGCCGCGCGACCGGAAGTCGACCGTGAGGTCGCGGACCTCGAGGACGACCCCGCCCGTTGAGCTTGTCGAAACGCTCAAGGAGCTGTGGTCGCTCAAGGAACCGGGGTCGCGGCCCACGACGAGGCGGGACGACGGGTCGCCGATGATCGGGAACGCGGCCGCGAGCTCCTTGGTGTGCTCGTGCGTCGGAGCCGCGAGGATCTGCTGTGCCTTGCCCTGCTCGACGATGCGGCCGTCCTGCATCACGACGATCCGGTCGCACACCGCGGCGAGCACCGCGAGGTCGTGGCTGATCATCACGAGCGTCAGCTCGCGGTCGCGGACGAGACCGTTGAGCACATCGAGCACCTGGGCCTGCACGACGACGTCGAGGGCGGTCGTCGGCTCGTCGGCGATGATCAGCTCGGGGTCGCAGGCCAGCGCCATCGCGATCATGACGCGCTGGCGTTGACCGCCGGAGAGCTCGTGCGGATAGGCGCGACCCTTGGCCGGCGTCAGGTCGACCAGCGCCAGCAGCTCGTCCACGCGCCGCAACCGGGCCGCCGAGTCGGGGAACTCCTTGGTGCTGTGCAGCGCGAGCGCCTCGGCGACCTGATGGCGTACCTGCCGGACGGGGTTGAGCGAGTGCATCGCGCCCTGGAACACGATCGCCGCCTCGGTCCAGCGGACCGCCCGCAGCCGGCCCCAGGTCATGCCGGCGACTTCTTCGCCCTGCAGCACGATGCGACCTTCGATGCGCGCCGAGCGAGGCAGCAGGCGCAGCACCGACATCGCGAGCGTCGACTTGCCGCAGCCGGACTCGCCGGCGAGGCCCACGGTGCCGCCGCGCTCGACCTCGAGGCTGACGCCGTCGACCGCGACGTTGCCGCCGGCGTACGTGATGCGGACGTCGTCCCAGACGAGTGTCGGCTCGGTCATCAGCGGGACCTCAGCGTCGGGTTGAGCACGGCTTCCAGGGCGCGGCCCACGAGCGTGAAGCACAGCACGACGATGACGATCGCGACGCCGGGAGCCAGCACGAACCACCAGTAGCCGGCCGTCGCCGCGCCGGTGTCGAGGGCGGTCTTGAGCATCGAGCCCCACGAGAACGTCGTCGGGTCGCCGAGGCCGAGGAACGCCAGCGTCGACTCCAGGATGATCGCCGAGCCGACCGTCAGGGTCGTGTTGGCCATGACGAGCGGCATGACGGCCGGCAGGACGTGCTTGCCGATGATGTGCCGGTCGCCGGCGCCGAGAGCGCGGGACCGTTCGATGTAGGGGCGGGTCTCGATCGTCAGGGTCTGTGCGCGGACGACCCTGGCGGTCTGCGCCCACGACGTCACGCCGATCGCGATGACGATCGTCGACAGGCCGCGGGACAGCACGGTCGACAGGACGATCGCCAGCACGAGGCTCGGCACGACGAGGAAGAAGTCGATGATCCGTAGCACGACGGCACGGGTCAGTCCGGTGAAGTGCCCGGCGGCCATGCCGAACACCGTGCCGATGACCATCGCGATCGCCGTGGCCGAGAACCCGACGAGCAGCGAGGCGCGGGAACCCCAGAGCAGCAGGCCGAGCACGTCCCGACCAGACGGGTCGGTGCCGAGCCAGTGGCCGCCGCTCGGCGACTCGTTGCCATGGGCGGTGATCTTGGTGACGTCGAGCCGGTCCATCGGCATCAGCACCGGAGCCAACAGCGCCAGCACGACGATGAGGAGCAGCAGCCCGGCGCCGATCAGGGCCGACGGGTGTGAGGCGATCTCGCGCACGACCTCGGTGAACCGTGCCCTGCGGCGTGCGCGGATCGCCGCCTGTCCTGACGTGGTCATGACGACTTCAGCCGGGGGTCGAGGACGCGATAGAGCAGGTCGGCGATGAAGTTCATGACGATCACCGCGGCCGAGAACACCACGAAGGTGCCCTGCACGAGCGGGAAGTCAGGGGCGCTGAGTCCCTTGTAGGTCAGGTAGCCCAGGCCGGGCCACGAGAAGACCGTCTCGACCGTCACGGTGCCGGCGATCAGGAGGCCGAGGGTCAGGAAGATCAGCGTGACGGTCGGCAGCAGCGCGTTGGGCACGGCGTGCCGCGTACGTACGAGGTCCTCGCGCAGGCCTTTGGCGCGGGCCGTCGTGAGGTAGTCGGCCGACATCTCCTCGAGCACCGAGGCGCGCATGACCATGAGGTACTGCGCATAGATCACCGCGACCATCGTGACGACCGGCAGCACGAGGTGGTGGGCCACATCGAGGACGTGCGCGATGCCGGTGTCGGTCGATGCGGCCGTGCTCATGCCGCCCGTGGGGAACCAGCCGAGGCCACCGCCGAACACCAGGAGCAGCAGGAGGCCGAGCCAGAACGTCGGCACGGACCAGAACACCAGCGCGACACCGGTGTGGATCTTGTCGAACCAGCTGCCACGCCGCCAGGCCGCCTTCTGCCCGAGCCACAGGCCGAGGACGACCGAGATGATCGCCGCCGTGCCGGTGAGCAGCAGCGTCGGGCCGATGTAGTCGCCGATCAGCTCGGTCACGGGGCGCCGATAGACGTACGAGGTGCCGAGGTCACCCGTGAACAGGTCGCGGACGAAGCGCCAGAACTGGACGAGCAGCGGCTGGTCGAGGCCCATCTCCTGGCGCAGGCGCTCGACCTCGCCGGGGCTGACCTGGCGGCCGCGCGTCATGTTGATCGCGGGATCGCCGGGGATGATCCGGAACATGAAGAACCCGAGCACCACGACCAGCGCGAGGCTGATGAGCGCGCCGCCGGCCTTGAGCGCGAGGTACCGCGGCAGCGAGGACCCCCTCGTGTCCTCGCTGTCCGCGGGGACCGTCTCGATGACGGTCATGTCTCACTCCCTGTCTTCACCCGTGCTGCGCCGGCGCGACGCGACGATGGCGCCTCCGGCCGCCGCGAGCACCACGATGGCACCCACCGGGATGACCCAGCCGGGCAGACCGCCGTCGTCGTCGGACGACGCGCTGTCGGAGCTCACGGGCTTGGCGCCGTAGAGGCCCCAGTAGCCGTTCTGGTTGAGGATCACGCCACCCTTCTCGGGCTGCAGGCCGAAGCCGGTGAAGTGGTCGCTGCGGTAGGCCTCGAGCGGCTTGATGTACCAGATCGGGTCGCTGACGTACGCGTCGTAGAGGATGCTGAACGCCTTCTTGACCAGCTCCTGGCGCTTGCCCTCGTCGAGCTCGGCATGCTGGGCCTTGAACGCCGCGTCGAACTCCGGCGAGCACCAGTTGTTCTCGCTCGTGTTGCCCGAGCCATCGGCATTGGGTCGCGAAGCACAGGTGTTCATCGCCAGCTGATTGTCGGGGTCGGGACCGAGGCTCCAGCCGGTGAAGTAGAGGTCGTAGTTGCCGAGCGTCGAGTCCTCGTTGACCTTGTCGGGCGTGACCATCGAGACATCGAGCGCGATGCCGATGTCCTTGAACCAGCTCGTCAGGAAGTCGGCCATCTGCGCGTGCGCCGGCTCGGTGTTGCGACCCATGAGGCGGAGCTTGAGCGGCTTGCCGTCCTTGTCCTCGCGGATGCCGTTGGCGCCCTTCTTGTAGCCGGCCTCGTCGAGCAGCTTGTTGGCGCCGTCGAGGTCGAAGGGCACCTCCTCGTACCCCTCGGCGAAGCCGAAGTACTTCTCGTACGACTTGGGCACCTCGGTCTGCCCGAGGTCGCCGAGTCCCTGCAGCACGCGGTCGAGCAGCGTCTTCTTGTCGACCGCCATGAAGATCGCCTCGCGGAGCTTGGGGTCCTTGAGCGCGGGGTTGCCGTCGCCCATGGGCTTGCCGTCGATGTCGATCGCGCCGGGGTTGATGGCCAGCGCCTGGTAGCGGCGGCCGATGCCGGCGTGGCGGGTGATGTTCTTGGCGCCCTTGAGCGAGTCGTACTGCGCCGGCGTCAGGCCGTCGGCGATGTCGACCTCGCCGGACTTGAGGCCTTGCACCGCGGCGTCGGAGTTCTTGTAGGCCACGTACGTCACGCCGGAGACCTGGGGCTTGCCGCGCCAGAAGTGCGGGTTGGCCTTGAGCTCGACGGACTGGCCGGTCTTGTAGGTCGTGATCGTGAACGGGCCGGAGCCGACGACGTCCTTGTCGGCGGCGAACTTCGCCGGGTCCTGCTTGTCCCAGATGTGCTTGGGGACGATCGGGATCTCCTGGCCGGGGTTGGGGGCCTGCGCGGACTTGAGCGTCATGACGACGGTCTGCGGATCGGTGGCCTTGACGTCGGCGATGTTGGTGACGAGTCCGCCGTTGGCCGCCTGCAGCGCGGAGGTCTTCATGATCGACGTGTAGGTGTAGACGACGTCGTCGGCGGTGATCGCCTTGCCGTCGGACCACGTGCGGTCCTTGGGGATGTGGAACGTCCAGGTGATGCCGTCGTCGCTGGTGTCCCACGTGTCGGCGATGCCGGCGTCGGGCTCGCTGTTGCGGCCGTAGCCGACGAGCGCCTCGTACTGGTAGCGGTTGATGCCGGTGCTCTGCAGCAGGACCGCGGTGAACGGGTTGAACGTGTCGATGTCGTTGAACATCGCGACCTTGATGGGCTTGGAGTCGTCGGCTGCGTGCGCCGGTGTCGTCACGGCGAGCCCGGCGAGGGTGAGGAGTGCGGCCGCCGCGACCCCGGTGAGTGCCCGGAGGAAGCGTGGGCGAGACGTGGTGATCATGGGTCCCCGATCCTGGTGTGCCTGGGTGCCGAGTCGTCGCGGCACCCTTCGCACTGTTCAGCAGCCCTGTCTCGATGTCAATGATTTTCGTGGGATACGTAACACAACTTTCACACATCGAGTGCTGCTGAGCGTAGAACTGGACCGATCCGCCCGGTGTGGTACACAGTAGGCAGCCTGATGTGTTCCGCAAATCTGCGGACATCGCTAGGGGAGGGAGACTGCCGTGGCCGAGCGCCCTGACGTCGTCTCCCTGCTGCAGACGCTGCTGAGGTTCGACACCACCAACCGAGCGCCCGGGGATGCCGAGGGCGAGCTCGCGGCAGCGATGTGGATCCACGACCTCCTGGTGGGCGCTGGCCTCGAGCCGGTCCTGCTGGCGCGCGAGGACGCCCCGGACCGGGCCAACGTGGTCGTACGCGTTCCGGGCACCGACCCGTCGCTCGAAGGGCTGCTGGTGCACGCGCACCTCGACGTCGTACCGGCGGAGCCCGAGCAGTGGAGCTTCGACCCGTTCGGCGGCGACCTCGTGGACGGCTACGTCACCGGTCGCGGCGCGATGGACATGAAGGACATGGCCGCGATGACCTTGGCGGTGCTGCTCGACTGGGCTTCGTCGGGGGAGCGGCCGCGGCGCGATGTCGTCGTCGCGTTCGTCGCCGACGAGGAGACCGACGGGGCGTACGGCGCACAGTGGCTCGTCGAGGCGCACCCCGAGCTGTTCGCCGGCGTGGCCGCCGGGATCGGCGAGTCCGGCGGTGTCGTCGAGTCGCACGTTGGCGCCGGCGGGCCGGTGCGCCTGGCCCGGATCGCGGCCGGCGAGCGCGGCACGCTGCACCTGAAGCTCACCGCGACCGGCAGCTCGGGGCATGCGTCGCGGCCCACCGAGGGCAGCGCGGTCCTGGCTCTCGTCGACGCACTCCATCGCATCGGGCACCACGACTGGCCGCTGCACATGTCGCCGTTGGTGCGGGCGCAGCTCGAGCAGACGGCTGCCGCGTTGGGGGTCGACGCCGACCTCGATGACGACGACGGGGTGCTGCGGACGATCGACGCCCTGGGCGATGCGGCCGATGTCGCGCTCTTCACGGTGCGCGCCTCGACGACGCCGACGGTCGTCCGCGCCGGCTACAAGGTCAACGTCATCCCCGGCCTCGCCGAGGCGGAGATCGACGTACGCTGCCCGCCGGGGTTCGAGGACGAGCTGCTGGCCGCGTTGCCGGAGCTCGTCGGCGACGGGGTCACGTTCGAGCACTCGGTGCGCGAGCCGTCGGTGCAGGCGCCGATCGACGGGCCGTGGTTCGACGCGATGGTCGCCTCGATCCAGCACGTCGACCCGTCTGCCGTCGTCGTCCCGGGCTGCCTCGGCGGTGGCACCGATGCCAAGGCGTTCAGCCTGCTCGGCATCGCCTGCTACGGGTTTGTGCCGGCGACCGCCGACCCCGAAGGCCGCCGCCGGTCGGGCCTGCACGGGGTCGATGAGCGGGTGCCGGTGTCATCGCTCTGCGGTGGCCTGGAGATCCTGGCGCACTTCCTCGCTACGGTGTGACGCGTGCGCCTGCCACCGCTGTCCGACGACGTCGAGTGGTCGGTGTGCGTACGGGATGCGGCGTCGTCTCGTGTGTTGGCTTCGCTTTCCCCTGATCGCGTCCTGCGTACAGCCAGCATCGGCAAGCTGTTCCTGCTGATCGAGATCGCCCGCGCCGCTGCTGCTGGTGAGCTCGACCTCGGTGAGGAGCTGCGGCGTACCTCCGACGATGCGGTTGCCGACTCCGGCCTGTGGCACCTGATGCGGCGCGACGCGTTCACGATCGATGACCTCTGCTGGCTGGTCGGCGGGTTCAGCGACAACCTCGCCACCAACGTCCTCACCCGTCGCATCGGGATCTCCGCTGTTGGTGCGACCTCTGCGTCGCTGGGCTTCGTACGCTCGGCATTGCTCGACCGGGTGCGTGACGATCGCTCACCGGAGGATCCCTGGACCCTGTCCGCCGGCAACGCCGACGAGCTCTCCGACCTCATGGCCCGCCTGCACCGCGGCGACATCGGCTCTGCGTCGGTGAGCTCCCGCGTGCTCCGCTGGGTCGCCGCCAACGCCGACCTCTCGATGGTCGCTGCCGCGTTCGGCCTCGACCCGCTGGCGCACGCGGAGCCCGATCGCGGTGTCACGCTGGTCAACAAGACCGGCACGATCAGCACCGTTCGCGGTGACGTCGGCGTCGTCACCGGCCCTGCGGGTTCCGTCGCGTACGCGGTCCTGGCGAGCTGGCCCGACGATGCGGCCGAGGATCCCCGAGACCGCGTCCTCGCCGAGATGGCAGCGATCGGCGCCACCATCCGTACGCACATCGGGGCCTGAGGGCCGGATTCGGCTGGCGTCACGGCTTCCGGTAACCTCGTCCGCGGTGGCGTGTCCGAGCGGCCGAAGGTGCATCACTCGAAATGATGTGTGGGCTCAAACCCACCGTGGGTTCAAATCCCACCGCCACCGCACGATGAAGACCCCCGATTTTCGCTGGAATCCCAGTGATATCGGGGGTCTTCACTTTCTCACAATGTCCGCTTTGGGCACATTTTGGGCACACTTTTCTCACGATGCGGATGAGACAGGGCCGCGAAACGAGAGCCGGAAGGGCCTGATCCGAGGCTTGACATTGCACCCAATCGAGCCGGAACAGGCGCGAATCGATATGGGCCTTACCGCCAAGCCGCCGAAGATGTCCTAGGCCCCGATCTGCGACGTAGGCGCCGCCCGACATCGTAGGGTCTTGTGACATGAGCGACACCCTGCTTCAGTCACTGCGTGAGCGTCTGATGGATGAATCCGAGCCGCTATCTGGTCTGCTCCGTAAGTGCTTGATGCTCGGCGCGGAGACTGGCTCAGACTCGCTGCGCGATTGGGCGCGTCGCGAGCTGAACGGCTACGGAGACGAAGACGAGGTGCCCAGGTACCGCCGACTCCACAGCCCGCCCATCTCAGCCGATTCGCAGAGTGGCCCAACGTGGGTGCAGGGTCAAATTCTCGATCGTCTCCAGATACCTCCGAAGGCACGAGAGTACGTCTCCGAAACGATCCCCATGAAACAGCCAATCGAGGAACTCGAGCAGCTCGCTGGGCAGAAGAAGCTGTCATTTAGCTCACCAGGCCTCGCGGCTGCGATGTCAATCTGGAATCGCGAACTTGGTCCCTTCCAGAGCGTCAGCAGCCTCTCGTACGTCATGTCTGGTTCTCACGTCGCGGGGATCCTCGGCCAGGTTCGGACCAACCTCGTTGAGATCGTTGCGGATCTTACGTCCGGCACGCCATTGACCGAGCTTCCGGGAAAGGACAAGGTCGATGCGGCCGTCGACCAGCGGGTGGGTCAAGTTGGCGACGTCTACAACACGACGATCCACGAAGCCAAGGGTGCAATTGCCGTCGGCACTAAAGCAAGCGCCACGTTTGAGGGCTTGACCGTTGAAGATGTGCTGGCCCTCCTCGACAAGTTGCAGGAGATGACGGGGGATCTCGAACCCGACCACCGAGAAGAGTTGATGCAGGCGGTGGGCGACTTGCGATCGGCGGTCGAGAAGGACGTGCCCGACACGGGTGATGTGGTCAAGAAGGCAGGCAAGTTGCGGGCTCTCGCCTCGAAGCTCGGCGTTCCGGCGCTAACTGCAGCGGCAGGGGGGATCGCGGAGGCAGTCGCGAGCCTGGCGCTTTCGGGCGCGTTCGGGTGAGCGGGCTTCCCGGAGCAGAGGAAGCAGCCGCGCGGCTTCGCGAGACGGCGCTCCGCAACTTCGGTCCGCCTCTCCCGTTCGAAGATCGGAAGGGCAAGACGTACAAGTTGCCTCTCGCTGCCCGCGAGACGCCAGTTCCACGACTGATCCGCTACGCATTAAGCCTCGTAGGCCTTGAAGCGAGCGGCCCGGGAGAGAAGGTCGCGTGGTGGGTTGACTGCACCTTTCGGGGTGAACCATGCGAGGTGGCCCATCAGAAGTTTGGCGTCAGAATCTATGTACGTACTGAGGCTGGCGAGGCCGAGGCGCAGAAGACACTTCGGCAGATTCACAAGCAAATTACCTCAGCGATGAGGACAGTCGAGAAGGTAGTACTGGCGGCTGCGCCGGCGATCCTAGGTCGGGGGAACGCCACGGTGGTCAATCAACATCGCCAGCTCCGCCGAGCGTATGAGTACTTCAGGGAACGAGCCGAGAGCCCCGCGATTATCGAGGACGAGCGTACTGAGCTCGACCCCGTTCCGCCGTTCATCCTCGGCGGCACGTCATTCAAGAGTGGCCAGATGCAGATGGACATGAACGCCTTTCATGACCTCGTTGCTGCGATCACGGCATACCTGAGCCTCTTAGAGCACGACCTTGTGCTCGCCCTCGCGTTTGCCGACTTCGACCCGGACGGTGATGACCTGACGAAGATGATTGGGTCGAGGTGGGGCGAAAAATGGGCCCGGGTGCTTGGCACTCGAGGGGTGGAGGCATCAAGATTCCGCGACCGTCTTGGCAGCGTTATCGAGCGATGGCGGAACCCCTACTCGCATGGTGGATTCGAGAAGGGGCATGGGGCGACCATCTACTTGCAGGCCCCCGGGGTAGGCGCAGTCCCGGTGGGAATGACCTCAGTCACGAACAGCCCACACTTCTCGTTCATACCCGCGAACGAGACCGACATCGCTGAGGTCTTCGCACTGTTCGATGAGTTGGACCTCTGGCTCAAGTCCACGCTCTACTATGCGTTCGAGTGGATAGAAAGCGATCTGGCGGTTCGTTTCGACGAGGGCTTCCGGGCTCAAATTCGCTTGGCGATCGAGAGTCCCGAAGCGTTCAATGACTTCCTGGAGTACCACGGTTACTTGCACGACCAAGCAGTCAATATGGACTTCTAAGCAGAGCTTGGCCCGGCCTTCGCGTGCTGTTAAGGCCCGCCCATCTCCCTGAATGGCACGGTCCGATAGGCCGCTGCACGGGCCGGGAGCTGGCCAACCATAGGTCAGGAGCAGTTACGGTGGGTTGCATCAACCCGAGGAGCTGCCGTGGCGCGCCCGAGACGACACTGGCCCATGGTGCAGGCTTCCCGGGATGAAGCTTGCCTCGCGGTTCGCCTATACAACGACCCAGCTGAAGTGCGGTCTTTCGAAGGTTTTGTTGTGCACATGCACATGGCGTGGCTCTACCTGCTCCATGCGGAGTTCACCAGAGACGATGTCGATTACCGCTACTGGCAACAGGCAAACCCCCGCCGTCTGGAGAAGATTGACGGCGAGCCAAAACGCTGGGAGCTTGCGAGAAGTGGTCTGCAGAGGTGGCCAAACCCTCAAGATCCCGTTCGAGCAAACTTGGAGTTCTTTATCGGTCTCCGCAACAAGGTCGAGCACCGGTTTGCCAGCGAACAGCAGGCTCTGTCGGCCGCTGTAAGCGGTCAGGCGCAGGCGCTTCTATTGAACTACGAGTACGAACTGACCACGCAATTCGGCGTGAGCTCCACGCTCGCGACCAGGCTGAGATTTCCAATCTTCGTCGGATCGTTCACGGACGAGGGCGAGAAGGCCCTTCTCCGGCTGCGTCGGCGACTGCCGTCGTCCGTCCGTAAGTTCATCGCAGAGTACGCGGCGCATCTCGACGAGTCCGTCGCTGGTGATCCACGCTATGAGCTCCGACTCCGTGTCTTTCAGGAACTTGCGCCAAAGGATCCCGAGGCGTTGGCGATCCAGTACACCCGCTACGACGATTTGAGTGACAAGGATCGGCTTGCTGTGGAAGCGCTCGGGCGTAAAGGCAAGGTGATCGTTCGCGAGCGGGTCAGGAATGTTGTAGGAGCGGATGAACTCCGTCCCACCCATGTGGTCGAAGCAGTCAAGTCGAGAATTCCGTATCGATTCACCTCTGACGACTTTCAGCGTGCTTGGAAGAAGCTCAACGTGCGGCCAGAGACCAATTCTTCTACGCCGGAACGTACAGACGAGAGATACTGCACCTACGACAAACGCCACGGGGACTACGGGTACAAACCTGCCTACGTAGAGAAGTTGGTCCGAGAATGCTCAACGGCCAAGGGCTACACAAGGTTGACGGGGAAACCGCCCCGAGATGCAGTGACTGGACTCCTTGTGGACCCAAGCTGAGTCCGCGTAGACCCAATTGACCCGCATTGAGGCAGACGCCTCAGCGCGTCGCGAGAGCGCGGACCGCCGCTTCATTCATCGCCACTGCGACCGCGTCGAGGTCATCTTCGAAGAGGTCGGCGTAGACGTCGAGGGTCATGGCGGCGGACTTGTGGCCGAGCATGCGCTGGACGGCCTTGGCGTTCGCGCCGGACGAAATCGCCAGGGACGCGGCGGTGTGGCGGAGGTCGTGCGGAGTGACACGGGGGATGCCGGCGCAGTTCGCCGTCGGGACCGGGGAAGAGGAGTGCCTCGGGCGCCTTGCCGGCGCGCGCCTTCTCGAAGAGCGGGTCGAGCATCTGGATGTACGGCACCGAGCGAGGTTCGTGGTTCTTCGGCGTACCCATGTGGATCTCGGTGCCGACCTCGACGGCGTTGCGTTCGATCGAGAGGCGGCGCCGGGAGGTGTCGACGTCGCGGACGCGGAGCGCGATCATCTCGCCCCAGCGGATTCCGGTGTACGCGAGAACCAGGACGACGCCGGCTGCGTCTCCGGCTTCGCGGGCGAGGCGATCGACCTGTCGGTGGTTGAAGTAGACGCGGCCGCGCATGCCCTTGCGCTTGGTCTTCACGCCCTTGGCCGGGTGGCGATGATGCGTCGGTCGTCGACGGCGTCGTCGAGGATGGATGACAGGACGCCGAAGGCGCGCTTGACCGTCGTGGCGGACCGGTCGGCACCGAGCGCAGCGACCCAGTTCTGGATCGTCGTCCGGCTGATGTCGCTGACCCGTACGTCACGCCAGCGCGGCTCGACGTGGACGCGCCACCCGATCTCGAGCGCGATCGCTGGTCCGCGAACTCGCGGCGGCTCCGCTTAGTCGCGCAACCGCGCTGCGGCCGACGCGTGCGTCACGGAGGCGAACGCGTGGTTCGGCATCCATCGCACCCTCACCGGTTTCGCCCCTGGGAAGGACCGGGGCGCTTGAGCTCGTCGACCTCCCCTAATCGGGGACGGGGTCGAGCGCCGTCTGTTCCGGGATGACCTCCCGTGAGTCGACGTCGGCGTGGCTCACCGCGAGGTACGCGACCAGGACGGCGAAGATCAGCAACGCGATGCCGGTAACCGTGCCGTCGCCCCACCCGAGGCCGCCCGACGCGTGCGGCTTGCCGAGCCAGTCGGCGACCGAGGCACCGAGCGGGCGGGTCAGCACGTACGCCGACCAGAACGCGGCGGTGGCGTTCAGCCCGACTCGCCACAGCGCGTACGGCACGAGGATGAGGACCCCGAACAGCACGATCGACCACCGGAAGCCGAGGCCCACCTCGATCGCTGTCGTGTCGCCGAGTGCCGTGCCGAGGCCGAACGTCAGCAGGACCGCACCCCAGTAGAACCGCTCTCGGCGGCTCGAGGTGATCGAGTGGACCGACAGCGTGCCCTCGCTCTGCCGCCACCAGACGAGCAGCCCGCCCAGCAGGACGAGGTAGACCGCGGAGTCGACGGCGTACGGCGTGCCGAGCGCGACGTGCGGGCCATCAGCGATCATCGTGCCGAACAACGCGACGCTCAGCACGGTCAGCCAGTAGCGGACGGGGTGATAGCTGTCGGCCCGCAGCTGCAGCCACAGGACGACGAAGAAGCCACCGATGCCGATCGCAGCGGCCAACGGGATGCTGACGGCGCCGAGGAAGTCCGACCCCGCCTCGCCCATCCCGGTCGTGAGCAGCTTGACGACCCAGAACAGCAGGAAGACCTCAGGGACCTTGGGCGCGCGGAAGGTACGGGTGAGCATGCCATCAGACGCTAGGCGCGATCACCTGACCGCCACCTGACCTCCGCTGCGGGAGCTCACTCAGCGGGCTTGCGGCTGCCGTCGTCCTCGAACTCGACGTCGCCGAAGTCGATCGGCCGCGCGGCGTTGGCCAACGCGGTGACCATGGCGGTGCCCAGCGGCCCGGCGCGGTCGAAGACCTCGACGGTGCCGACGGCGATGCCGTCGTACTCGACGCGGTCGGTCACCGACAGGCCGATCTCGCGGCTGACGGGAGGGCGGGCGAGGGCGAGCGTGATGTCGGTGTTGATGAACTTGACGCCCTCGGTGCCCCAGTTGACGACCATGCTGGTGCCGTCGGCGATGCTCGCGACCGACTGGAACGGCGTACCCTCCTCGCCGTCGACGACGGGCAGGCCGGCCTGCCAGGTCTGCTTGCGGCCGGAGTTCTGGTGGTCGGGGAACGACTGCGACCATGGCGAGTCGCTGATGAAGTGCGGCACGCGGGGCTCGTCACTCGGCGGCACGAGGTTTTCCGGCGGCGGCTTCGGCCGGTCGACCGGCGACCAGACATCACCCTTGGGTGTCTCAGTCGCCAGCAGGAAGATGCAGCTCGCCCGGGCCACGCGTACGCCCTCCTGCATCAGCGACGCATCGATCAGGCAGATGCGCTTGCCCTCGCGCACGACCTCGGTCTCGACCGTGCACGGCGCCATCGTGGCGGGCTGGAACAGGTCGACGGTGTAGCGCGCGGGGTGCAGGTCGGTGCGGCCCAGCTCGACGAGCCGGAGCTCCAGCGCCCGGGCGAGCGCACCGCTGACGGCGACGCCATGCATCTGGTCGTGCTTCCACATGCTGCGGGCGATCTCGGCGGGCACGAGCCGGTCGCCGTCGAGGGTGAACATGGCCAGGGACATGGGTTAAGCCTGTCAGGTGCGTCAGGCAACCGGTCCGCCTGGTAGCCAAAGACTAGAACGTGTTCCAGTTTTGCGCTACTGTCCCCGCCATGGTGCTCGAAAGATTCCGCCTCGACGACCGGGTTGCGGTCGTCACCGGGGCCGGCCGAGGGATCGGCGCTGCCAGCGCCCTCGCGCTCGCCGAAGCCGGTGCCGACGTCGTCCTCGCTGCTCGTACGGAGGACCAGCTCCGCGAGGTCGCCGCTCAGGTCGAGGCCCTCGGCCGCAAGGCGCTCGTCGTGGCTGCCGACCTGTCCGACCTCGACCAGGTCGCCGCGCTCGCGCAGACCACGGTCGACGCGTTCGGCCAGCTCGATGTCGTGGTCAACAACGTCGGCGGGTCGATGCCCAAGGAGTTCGTACGCACGAACGTGGCCGCGCTCGAGGGGGCGTTCCACTTCAACGTCTCGACGGCGCACGCCCTGACTCGTGCCGCGCTGCCGCGTCTGCTCAAGAGCGAGGGCGGAGCGGTCGTCAACATCTCGTCGGTCATGGGCCGCGTCAGTGGTCGCGGCTACCTCGCGTACGGGACGGCCAAGGCGGCGCTCGCGCACTGGACCCGCCTCGCCGCCCGCGACCTCGCGCCCCGCGTACGCGTCAACGCGATCGCCGTCGGCTCCGTGGCGACCTCCGCGCTCGAGATCGTCACCGGCGACGAAGGTCTCACCGCGCAGATGGAGGCCAACACCCCGCTTCGCCGCATCGGCGAGCCGGACGACATCGCCGCCACCGTGCTGTTCCTCGCCAGCCCCGCCGGTGGCTACCTCACCGGCAAGGTACTCGAGGTCGACGGCGGCATCGACCAGCCCAACCTCGACATGGCCCTACCCGACCTGGGAGTCCCAGAATGATCAGAGTCGTCGCGTGGAGCACGGGCAACGTCGGGCGGCACGTCTTGGCCGGCATCGACGCCCGGCCGGACCTCGAGCTCGTCGGGCTCTGGGTGTCCAACCCCGAGAAGGTCGGCAAGGACGCCGGGCAGCTCGCGGGGCTCGACCGTGACCTCGGCATCCTCGCGACGAACGACGTCGAGGAGATCCTCGCGCTCCAGCCCGACGCCGTCGTGCACTCGGCGATGGCCGACGACCGGCTGTTCGAGGCGATGGCCGACCTCGAGCGCCTGCTGCGCGCCGGCATCAACGTCGTCTCGAGCGGCCCCGTGTTCCTGCAGTTCCCGTCGGGCCCGGTCGTCGAGATGGCCGAGGGTGTCAAGCAGGCGGCCGCGGAGGGCGGCGTCTCCCTGTACGTCAGCGGCATCGACCCGGGCTTCGCCAACGACTGGCTGCCGCTGTCGCTGACGAGCATCAGTGAGCGCATCGACCAGGTGCGCTGCTCGGAGGTGCTCAACTACAACACGTACGACCAGGGCATGATCGTCTTCGACGTCATGGGCTTCGGCAAGCCGATGGACCACGTCCCGATGCTGCTCCAGCCCGGCATCCTGACGATGGCGTGGGGCAGTGTCGTGCACCAGATCGCCGCCGGACTCGGGGTCGAGCTCGACGACGTCGAGGAGTTCTACGAGCGGCTCCCGGCGACCGAGTCGTTCGACATCGACAGCGGCCGCATCGAGGAGGGCACCGTCGCGGGCCTGCACTTCGAGGTACGCGGCAAGGTCGGCGACAAGGCGGTCGTCGTGCTGGAGCACGTCACCCGCGTCCACGACGACATCGGCCCGGACTGGCCGCAGCCTGCGGGCCATGGCTGCTATCGCGTCGAGATCAAGGGCGAGCCCAACTACACCCTCGACCTGCAGCTGCTCGGCACCGACGGCGACCACAACACCGCCGGTCTCAAGGCCACGGCGATGCGCCTGGTGAACGCCGTGCCGGCGGTCGTGGGCGCCAAGCCCGGACTCGTCACCGCTCTCGACCTGCCGCTCGTCACCGGGCGGGGACTGGTGGTCACGTGAACGCCCGACTCGGCCGGCTGCTGGCCGCCGCCGCTCTGACTGCGACCCTGGTCGCCGCCCCGGCGACCGCCCAAGCCGCGACCGGTTGCTCGCAGGCCGGGTCGCAGGCGGCGGCGCAGAAATATCTCGATGCCCTCGTCGACCGCAACGCCGCCTGGTCGATCCCGCTCGACCCGTTCGTGCTGCGCATCGAGAACGGGCTGCCCACCTCGGTGTCGGCAGCCGACCTCAAGCTGCAGCTCTTCCTGCACATCCAGTACTCGGTGTTCACGTCGATCGAGAACGTCGTGTGGACGTGGCAGCCCGACGGCCGCGCCGACGTCATCAACGCGCACTACGACATCCCGGTCGGACTGGGTGGTGTGTCGCTCGCGAGCTCGACGGTCGACGAGGACTTCACGCTGACCCCGGCCTGCACGATCAAGCGGATCGACGCGACGTTCACGATCGAACCGGCCGCTTGACCGAGTCCGCCGTGCACGTGACGCCGGACCGAGCCGAGGTGCTGGCCCTCGTACGTTCGTCGCCCGCGTACGTCGCGGTGCACGACAAGGTCGGCTGGGTCGGCATCTTCGGGCAGGAGCACGTGGTCGAGGATCCCGTCGGCGCGCGGCCCGTACGGTCGCAGGACTCGTGCGCGCTGGAGCGGTTCTGGGACACGTTCATCGCGCCGAACGACATCGTGTTCGAGGTGGCACAGGACTGGGTCGACGGTTTCGACGTGGTCCGCGACGCGACGATCGTGACGACGCTCGCGCCAGGTGTCGTGGTGCGCACGCCGGCGCACCTGATCTACCAGACCGGCTACGAGGACGGTGAGCTCAAGGTGCGGCGCATGGCGGCGTACTGGGAGCCCCGCCCGGTCTACCTCCAGCTCATGCGGCCGCGGCGGGCGTACGTGGTGGCGGCCGTCAGCCAGTTCGCGCACATGTTCCGCACGCTTGGCGTCGTGGCGGCGCTGCAGTTCGTCGGCGCAGCCCGATACGTCGGGCGGCATCGTCGCCGCACCCTGCTCACCAAGCTCGCCGTCAGTGGCATCCGTGACGTGTCCAAGGTCATCGTCTCGGGCAACAGCGTCACGGCGTCAGGGACGCTCGACGGTGCGCCGGTCGCCGTGATCGCCGACTTCGCGCCGCGATCGCGGGCGTTCCGCAGCCTGAAGACGTACGGGGATCCGGCGTGACCGGCTCAGCGCAGCAGCAGCTTGACCGCGACGTCCATCGACTTGGTGACGTCGTCGGCGGACGTACGGCCGGTGACCCAGCCCATGAGCGCCGACAGCCACACGTCGCCGATGACCCGGACGATCGCCATGTCCTCGTCGGTGGGCTCACGCGCCTCGTCGGTGCCGTCGATCGCGTGCGTGATCATCGCGGTCAGCTTGACGCCGACGACGTGGATCTCCTCGGCGACCGACGCGTCGGCGAACATGAACGCGCGCGTCAGGGCCTCGGTGAGCTCGGGCTGCTTCTGCAGCGCCGTCGTGGTGACGCCGAGCACGTGCATGACGCGCTGGTGGGCGGTGTCGCCGGGCACCACGCGCGTACGCGACTGGGCCTCGGCCCGCTCGAACTCACGACCGAGAGCGGTGACCAGGAGATGGATCTTGGACGGGAAGTAGCGGTAGAGCGTGCCGAGGGCGACATCGGCGTTGTCGGCGACGGCGCGCATCTGCACGGCGTCGTAGCCGCCGGAGTCCGCCAGCGCGATCGTGGCGTCGAGGATGCGGCGTCGGCGTTCGCGCTGGGCGTTGGAGCCGGGCGTCTCCGTCGTGCTGGTCATCCGGCATCGTCTCCTGTCCGCGGTCCGTTGCTCGAGGTGACCTCGCCGACCGTCGCTATGATTGAAACACGTTCTAGATTCGGAGGCGACAGATGCCCATCGGCGTGACACGTGACGATCTAGAACTGAGTACCAGTTTACGGGCCTGGGCCTCTGGACTGAGTGGCCCGGTCGCCCTCCGAGACGTCGAGACCGATCCGTCGGCGGCATTCGCGAAGACGTGGCAGGCGGTCGTCGAGGCGGGGCTGCCCGCCATCGGCATCGACGAGCACCACGGCGGGGGCGAGGGCTCGCTGCTCCATCAGGCGATCGCGCTGGAGGCTGCGGCGTACGCGTTGGTGCCCGGCCCGCTGCTCGGCACGGTGCTCGTCGGCCAGCTCACCGAGGACGGTGACGTGCTGGCCGGGATCGCCGGCGGTGCGAGCGCAGCGGTGGCCTTGTCAGGTGCGGTCACGGTCGACGCCGATGGCGCTCGAGCAGACTTCGACGTCGTGCTCGATGTGGTCGAGGCGCGCTGGCTGCTCGCCCGTACGACCGACGACGCGTGGGTGTTGATCGGTGCCGACGGCTGGCGCGCAGAGCCCGAGGTCGGGCTCGACCTGTCGCGGCGGGGCGGGCGCGTGCGTGTGGAGGCGACGACCGATCAAGTCGTGCCGCTGCCGGGCGTCGACCGCGACGCGGTGCTGCGGGTTCTCGTGGCGCTGGCCGCCGCGGAGGCTTCCGGTGTCGCGCAATGGTGCCTGGACACCGCTGTCGACTACGCCAAGGTGCGCGAGCAGTTCGGCGCACCGATCGGGTCATTCCAGGCGATCAAGCAGCTGTGCTCGCAGATGCTGGAGACGACGGAGTCGATCGCGGCCGTCGCGTGGGATGCCGCCACGACCGCACGGTCGGACGTACCGGCGGGGGAGGCGCAATATGCCGCCGATGTCGCCGCGACGGTGGCGTTCGACGGCGCGGTGTCGGTTGCGCAGGACTGCATCCAGGTGCTCGGCGGCATCGGGTTCACGTTCGAGCACGATGCGCACCTCTACCTGCGGCGGGCGATCGCGCTGCGGGCCGTCGTGGAGGCGTTCGCGGGCAGCTCGGAGCAGTCGGCGGCTCGCCTGGCCCGCCGGGCCGGCACCGGGCAGCGCCGGGTGCCCGAGATCGACTTCGGCGGCACGGACGAGGAGTTCCGCGCCGCGACGCGCACGGCGATCGAGGGGATCGCTGCGTTGCCCGAAGACCAGCAGCGTGCGGCGCTCGTGGAGTCCGGCTACCTCATGCCGCACTGGCCGCAGCCCCATGGGCTCGACGCCGGCCCGGTCGAGCAGCTCGTGGTCGACGAGGAGCTGGCGCGTGCCTCGCTCGTACGCCCTGACATCGCGATCGGCGGCTGGGCCGTGCCGACGATCATCGACCACGGCACCGCGGAGCAGGCTGAGCGCTTCGTCCTGCCGACGCTGCTCGGCGAGCTGAAGTGGTGCCAGCTGTTCAGCGAGCCCGGCGCAGGCTCCGACCTCGCCTCGCTCACCACCCGGGCCGTACGCGCCGAAGGTGGCTGGTTGCTGACCGGCCAGAAGGTGTGGACCTCGCGGGCGCGCGAGGCGGACTGGGGCATCTGCCTGGCTCGCACCGACCGCGACGCCCGCCATCGCGGCATCACGTACTTCCTCGTCGACATGACCTCCGCCGGCATCGACATCCGGCCGCTGCGCGAGCTGACCGGCGACGCGATGTTCAACGAGGTGTTTCTCGACGAGGTCTTCGTGCCCGACGAGTGCGTCGTGGGCGAGGTCAACGAGGGCTGGAAGCTCGCCCGCACGACGCTGGCCAACGAGCGCGTCGCGATGGCCGGCAGCAAGCTCGGCATGAGCACGGAGCGGGCCGTCGAGCTGTTGGCCGGGCGCGAGTCGGAGACCGACGCGGCGCGAGTCGGCCACCAGGTCGCGCTGGCCTCGGTGTGCCAGCTGCTGGGCGTACGTTCGACGCTGCGGTCGATCGCCGGGCGTGGTCCCGGCCCGGAGTCGAGCGTGGCGAAGCTGTTGGGCGTACGCAATCGGCAGGACGCCTCTGGGCTCGTCGTCGACCTGCTGGGTCCTGCGGCGCTGTTCACGCCCGACGATCCCGACGTGCACGAGATGCTGCTGACGCGCTGCCTGTCGATCGCGGGCGGGACGACGCAGATCCTGCGCAACGTCGTCGCCGAACGGGTGCTCGGCCTGCCCCGCTGACTCAGCTCGCCGGCTTCTGGTTCCTTGCCCGGTGCCATTGGAGCCAGCGTTGGACGGCGGCGATCGTGTGCTGGCTGCGGATCGACGAGAACACCTCGAACGCGTGCTGCGCTCCGGGCAGCTCGGCGTACGTGACGGAGGCGTCCGACTTCTCCCGGAGCGCGGTGACGAAGGCCCGGGCCTGCTTGACCGAGACGACGGTGTCGTTGCTGCCGTGGATCACGAAGAAGTCGGGCGTGTGCTCGGTGACCTGCGCCAAAGGCGACGCCTGCACGAACTCGTCGAGGTGCGTGCGCGGGCTCTTGCCGAAGACGCGTGGGCCGAGGAACTTGTCGCGCATGTCGATCGCGGATCGCTGCTCGGTGATGCCGCCGAGGTCGTAGACGCCGTAGAACGGGACGCATGCCGACACCGACGTGTCCGAGTTCTCGAAGCCGGGCTGATACGCGGCCAGGCCCGGGGTCAGCGCTGCCAACGAGGCGAGGTGTCCGCCGGCCGATCCGCCGGTGACGACGACGTACGAGGGGTCGCCGCCGTAGTCGGCGATGTTCTCGTGCACCCAGGCGATCGCGCGCTTGACGTCGACGATCTGGGTCGGGAAGCGGTAGCGCGGCGCGAGCCGATAGTTGGCCGACACACACACCCAGCCCTCGCGCGCCATGCGGTTCATCAGCAGCAGGCCCTGCTGCTCCTTGTTGCCGATCGTCCAGCCGCCGCCGTGGACCTGGATCAGCACCGGGGCCTTGCTCAGGTCGGGGTCCTTGGGTCGGCGGATGTCGAGGTGCGCCTTGCGGCCGCCCTCGGTGTAGGGCACGTCGCGCAGCACCTCGATGTCACGCGCGCGGAAGCTGAACGGCCGGACAACCGATCCGCGAGGGAGTCGCAGGTCGAGGGGGCCGGGCAGGTCGATCTCGTCGAGGTAGCCGTCGCCGATGCCTTCACGCAGCGCCTCGTCGAGCTGGGTGCCCGTACGTCGAGCGCCCGCGATCGTATGTGCCAGGAGCCCCGCGGCGGCCGCGGCGGCGAGCAGCCCGATGCGGGACGGCTTGGACCGACGGATCGTGAGCTCGGCCGCCGTGTCGATCGCCGCGGCGCCCAGCAGGTGCGGGGCGAGCTCGCTCGTCGGCCAGCCGAGCGCGAAGCTCGGGAGCGCCGACCAGCCGCGAGTCAGCGGACGTACGGCGTTGACGGCGAGTGCGACGAGCGCGAGCTGGCGTCGGGCATACCCCGCAGACATCTGGATGAGCTCCCTCAGACCGGTAGAACATGTTCTATGCAGGACTAGGATACGGCCATGGATCGACTCAGCGGGCTCGATGCGAGCTTCCTCTACCTCGAGAGCGGCGCCCAGCTCATGCACGTCTGCGGGTTGATCGTCGTCGATCCCGCGACGATGCCCGGCGGCTACGACTTCCAGACGTTCAAGGAGCAGCTGTCCGGACGCGTCTCCGACGTGGCGATGTTCAACCGCAAGCTCAAGTTCGTGCCGGGTCAGATCGACTTCCCGGTGTGGGTCACCGACGACGAGTTCGACATCGACCGGCACGTGCACCGGCTCGCCGTGCCGTCGCCCGGCGGTGAGCGCGAGGTCACCGAGGTCGCTGGCCACCTCGCAGGCATACCGCTCGACCGCGCTCGTCCGCTCTGGGAGATGCACGTGCTCGAAGGCCTGGCCAACGGCAAGATCGCGGTGTTCTCCAAGATGCACCACGCCTCGGTCGACGGGGTCTCGGGCTCCAACATGATCTCGTACCTGTGCAGCCTCGAGCCGGATGCGCCGCCACTGGACACCAGCGCCGGCGAGCACCTGCGCGCGCCGTCGGACCTCGAGCTGTTCGGCCGTGGCGTCGTCTCGACCGTGGCCAAGCCGTGGCAGCTCGCCCGGCTCGCCGCCCCGACCGTGCGCACGCTGGTCGAGACCTCGCGTCGTGCGCGCAAGGGGACCGCGATGGCCGCGCCGCTGACCGCACCGCGTACGTCCTTCAACGGCACGATCACGGGACACCGGTCGATCGCGTACACCGACGTCGCGCTCGACGACATCAAGGCGATCAAGAAGGCCGTGCCCGGTGCGACGGTCAACGACGTCGTGCTGGCGCTCAGCGGTGGGGCGCTGCGCCGCTACCTGATGGATCGCGGCGAGCTGCCCGACTCGTCGCTGCTCGCGAGCGTCCCGGTGTCGGTGCGCAACGAGTCGACGCGCACGGGTGGTCGCAACAAGGTCTCGTCGATCTTCTGCCGGCTCGGCACCGACGTCGAGGACCCGCTCGAACGGATCACCGAGATGGCGGTGGCCAACGCGCACGCCAAGGACCACCACTCGGCCGTACCCGCAGACACCCTGCAGGAGTGGGCCGAGTTCGCCGCGCCGAGGACGTTCGGGCTGGCGGTCCGCATGGTCTCGGACCTGCGGCTGGCCGAGCGCGCCCCGGTGATCCACAACCTCGTCATCTCGAACGTGCCGGGCCCGCCCGTGCCGCTCTACTTCGTCGGCTCGCGGATCGACGCGCTCTATCCGCTCGGCCCGATCTTCCACGGCGCGGGACTCAACATCACGGTCATGAGCAACAACGGCGAGATGCACATCGGCGCCATCGCGTGCAGCGAGCTGATGCCGGGCGTGTGGGACCTGATCGACCAGTTCCCCATTGAGCTCGAGGCGATGAAGAAGTCAGTCCTGGGCTAGCCGGCCCTCGGTCACGGAGCTTGTCGAAATGACGTCAGGCCGGTTGCGGTTTGCGCATCCTGGCTGAGGTGGTGAGGGCGGCGTCGAGGAGGGCCGGGACGAACTCCTTGTGCTCCAGCACGCAGCCGGCGTGGCCGCAGGCCGCCTCGTGGATCGTCGCGCCGGGGATGCGGGCGGCGAGGTCGCGCTGGCGGTCGGGCGGGATCACGTGGTCGTTGGTGGTGACGACGACGGCGGTCGGTACGTCCACCCGCTCCAGCCACAGTGTCGAGTGATGGCGCCCCAGCGACGCCACGGCCTGGCCGACGGCCCACGGGCTGCTCGACCGCCACTGCTTCAGCGCCCAACCCGCGGTGTCGGAGCTGCCGGTCTCGATCTCCTCAGCGGCGGCCGTGCTGGCCCGGCGTACGACGCGGGAGCGGGACAGCGTCGCGGTCAGCCCCATGCCCAGAGCCATACCGGTGTGGAACACGCGCTCCCGGCCATTCGTACGGAAGTGCGCCGTGGTGGCGGCGAGGACGAGTCCACCGACGGCGTCGGGATGCTGGCGCCACACGCGCTGCGCGATGACCGAGCCCATCGAGTAGCCGGCGATGATCGGCCGGTCGAGCCCGAGCGTGTCGATCACGGCAGCGACGTCATCGGCGCAGTCGGAGATCAGGAACCGCTCGGACGTGATGCCCCGCCCGTGCCACCGCTGGTCGAACGCGATGACGCGGTAGTGCTGAGCCAGCACGGGGATCGCCGGGAACCAGGTCAGCTGGCCCGTGCAGCCCACCGCGTGGAGCAGGACGATAGCGGGTGCATCGGGGGTCGGACCGGGTACGTCCGTCAGCCACGTACGACCGCGCCGGGGGAGGTCCAGCCAGCGGCCCTCCGGCAGGTCGACGGGCGGCAGGTCGAACAGGTCCCACGTCGACGGGTCGGGCAGGAGGTGCCGCAGCGCCCCCAGGGGCAGCAGCGTGACCGGGTTCCGCACGGTTCCTCCTGTAGGTCGGCCTCCCACGAGAATAGAACACGTTATAGTTTTAGCGGGACGACACCCACCGAAGGAGACGATCTGCGTGGACTCGCTGCTCGACGAGGTGTGCTCGGTCATCGCTGATGTGCTCGACCGAGGCGACGGCTCATGGGGTGCGCTGCAGGAGTCCGGGCTGCTGGCGCTGGCCGCTCCCAAGGAGCTCGGCGGTGAGGGACTCGGCCTGGCCGAGGTCGCCGTGCTGTTGCACGAGGTCGGTCGCCGCGCTTCGGACCTGCCGGTGTGGGAGACGCTGGCCTGCGGGCTGCTGCCCCTCGTCCGTACGGGCGACGACGCGTTGCAAGCCGACCTCGTCCCCCAGGTGCTCTCGGGTGACCTGCTCCTCGCTCCGGCACTCGGTGAGCTCGGCTCCGCTCTGCCGCGTGAGCCCGCCACGACGTACGACGGACAGGGCGTGACCGGCACCAAGATCGGCGTGCCGGTGCTGGACGGGAAGACCTTGCTGCTGGTCCCTTCGACAAGCTCAGGGAGCGGTGAAGTCGGCGTCGTCATCGTCGATCCCGACGGACCCGGCGTGACCCGGGTCGAGACCGCGACCTCGCGCGGCACCACCGAGGCGACGTACACCTTCACCTCGGCGCCCGCGCTTGGGACGCTCGACGCCGACGTCGTCCGCAACCACGCGATCGCGGGGCTGGCCGCCCTCGGCGCCGGTCTCGTCGAGGGGGCGCGTGACCTGACCGCGGGCTACATCCGCGATCGCCGGCAGTTCGGCCGCTCGCTGGCGGAGTTCCAGGCGGTGGCGCAGCAGATCGCCGACGTCTACGTCGCCTCGCGGACGTTCACGCTGACCGCAGCCGAGACCGTACGCCGCCTCGATGCCGGTGACCCCGCCGCTGACGACCTGGCCGTCGCTGCGCACTGGTTCGCCGATCGGGCGTCGACCGTGTTGCAGACCTGCCAGCACCTGCACGGCGGCATGGGCGTCGATGTGACCTATCCGCTCAACGGCTACTTCTCGGGCGTACGCGATGTGGCCCGTCACCTCGGTGGGCCGGCCGCGCTGGCCGAGGTGCCGGTCGCGGAGACCGCCGGCAAGAACGCCGAGCTGACGGCTGAGGAGCGCGCGTTCAAGGAGGAGGTGCGCGCCTATCTCACCGGCCTGGCGACCGATGCCGACCGCGACGAGATGCGTCACGACCGGCACGGCCCGGCGTACCACCGCGTCATCAAGCAGATGGGCGCCGACGGGTGGATGGGTGTCGGCTGGCCCAAGGAGTACGGCGGCCAGGGTCGCGGCGTCATCGAGCAGCAGGTGTTCGTCAACGAGGCGGCGCGTGCGGACGTGCACCTGCCGTCGGTGACCCTGCAGACCGTCGGGCCGACCCTGCAGGCGTACGGGACGCAGAAGCAGAAGGACATGTTCCTCGCCGACATCGTGACCGGCGACGTGCACTTCGCGATCGGCTACAGCGAGCCCGACGCCGGCACCGACCTCGCGTCGATGCGCACCAGCGCCCGGCGCGACGGCGACCACTACGTCGTCAACGGGCAGAAGATGTGGACGACCGGCGGCCATGCTGCGGACTACGTGTGGCTTGCCGTCCGCACCGATCCGGATGCGCCGCCGCACCGCGGCATCTCGGTGCTCATCGTCGACACCCGTGACCCCGGCTTCTCGTGGACGCCGATCACGACGAGCGACGGCTCGCACCACACCAACGCGACGTACTACAACGACGTACGTGTGCCGGTCGACATGCTGGTCGGCGAGGAGAACCGCGGTTGGCAGCTCATCACGACGCAGCTCAACCACGAGCGGGTCATGCTCGGGCCGGCCGGTCGCGTCGAGGGGCTGCGCGACCTGGTGCGAGCCTGGGCCGAAGGTCGCGAGGGTCCGGGCGGCGTGCCGCTGCTCGAGGTGCCCCAGGTGCGCGACGTGCTGGCGCGGGCGACGGCGTCGTTCCGGGTCAACGAGCTGATCAACTGGGCGGTCGCGCGGGGTGCGTCGTCGGATCGTGCTGCGGTGGCTGACGCGTCGACGTCCAAGGTGTTCGCCAGCGACGAGGTGCAGCGGCTCGGGCTGGCGCTGATGGACGTCGTCACGACGTACGGCGATCCGGCCGATCCGGCGACGGGACGGCTCGTGGAGTATCTCGACGCGACCAGCAAGCGCAACCTCGTGCTCAGCTTCGGCGGCGGGGTCAACGAGGTGCAGCGTGAGCTGATCGCGATGTTCGGCCTGGACCTGCCGCGGGTGCCGCGATGAGCGAGCGCCAGCGAGCGAACAATCGGCGCACCATCGAGGTGCCGCCGTACTCTTTGCCCTTCATTACGGCGGTGCCGCGATGAGCGAGAGCGAGATCATCGCGCGGACCGACGAGATCAAGGCGCGCGGCAAGAGTCCGGCCCGCGTGGCCCCGGATCCCGTGAACGTGCCGATGATCCGGCACTGGGCCGAGGCGATCGGCGACACCAACCCGCGGTGGGCGCCCGGCCCCGACACCGAGGCGCCGCCGGCGATGGCGCAGGTGTGGACGATGTACGGGCTCAACCCCGAGCGCATGCCCGGCGACCCGCTGCCCGACACGATGCAGGTCCTCGACGACGCCGGCTTCACGTCGGTGCTGGGCACCAACTGCGACCAGACCTACGCGCGTACGTTGCGGCCCGGCGAGGTGCCGAGCATCAGCACGTACCTCGCAGACGTCGTCGGCCCCAAGAAGACCGGTGTCGGCGAGGGCTGGTTCATCACGACCAAGAGCGTGTGGACCGTCGGCGACGAAGAGGTCGCGACGATGACGTTCCGCGTGCTCAAGTTCAAGCCCGGCACGGGCCGCCCCGCGGTGGACCCGACGAAGACGCTGCGTCCGGTGGTCAACCGCGACACCGAGTTCTTCTGGGCGGGCACCGCTGCCGGCGAGCTGCGCATCCAGACGTGCAACGCGTGTGGCGAGCTGCGGCACCCTCCGGGGCCGGTGTGCCCGGTGTGCCACGCGATGGATCGCGGGTACGTGGTGGCGTCGGGTCGCGGCAAGGTGCACTCGTTCCTCGTGCACCATGCGCCTGCTGTGCCGGGCAAGCGGCTGCCGCTGACGCTGGCGCTGGTCGAGCTCGACGAGGGCGTCCGCATGGTCGGCGAGGTCGACGGAGACGTGGCGATCGGCGACGCCGTCGAGGTGTGGTTCGACCGCATCGACGACGACCTCACGCTGGCGAAGTGGCGCCCGGTTGGGGCACCGGTGCCGTCAGTCGCGTCGGAGCCGGAGTCCGACCTGCCGGTCTGGGAGCTGCCGATCACGCCGACGCTCGTCGTGTCGACGGCGCTCGCCACCCGCGACTTCCAGGACGTCCACCACGACCGTGACCGGTCGATCGGCCACGGCAGCAAGGACATCTTCATCAACATCCTCAGCACGACCGGTCTGGTGCAGCGGTATGTCACCGACTGGGCCGGCCCGCAGACGCAGATCCTGTCGTGCGCGCTGAGGCTCGGCGCGCCCGCGCATCCGTACGACACCTTGCGGTTCACCGGCACGATCGTGTCGGAGGCCGACGGGGTGACGACCCTCGACGTGAGGGCCGACGTCTCGATCGGCACGCATGCCAACGCCCGACTGGAGATCCGCCGATGACCTTTTCCGGCGCGGCGTCGATCGCCGGGATCGGCGCGACCGAGTTCTCCAAGGAGTCCGGCCGCTCCGAGCTCCAGCTGTCAGCCGAGGCGACGATCGCTGCGCTGGCCGACGCCGGGCTGACGGCGCCCGACGTCGACGGCCTGGTCACGTTCACGATGGACACCAGCTCCGAGATCGCCCTGGCGCGAGAGCTCGGGATGGGCGAGCTGCGCTTCTTCAGCCGCATCAACTACGGTGGTGGCGCGGCCTGCGCGACGGTGCAGCAGGCGGCGATGGCGGTGGCGACCGGCATGGCCGACGTCGTCGTGGCTTATCGCGGGTTCAACGAGCGATCCGGCCAACGCTTCGGCCAGGTGTCGCTGGGTGCGGCCACGCAGGTCAACACCAACGGGCTCGACAACGCATGGACGTACCCGCACGGGCTGTCGACGCCCGCAGCCACCGTGGCGATGCAGGCGCGGCGCTACATGCGCGAGTACGGTGCGACGTCGGCCGACTTCGGCGCGGTTGCCGTGGCGGACCGCAGGCACGCAGCCACCAACCCCGCGGCGTTCTTCCACGGCAAGCCGATCACGATCGAGGACCACCAGAACAGCCGGATGATCGCCGACCCGTTGCGGCTGCTCGACTGCTGCCAGGAGAGCGACGGGGCCGTCGCGATCGTCGTCACGTCGACCGAGCGCGCCCGCGACCTGCGAGCCGGCGCCGTGCCGATCGTCGCCGCCGCGCAAGGCAGCGGCGCCGACCAGTTCGTCATGACGTCGTACTTCCGCGACGACCTCGGCATCCCCGAGATCGGCGTCGTCGGCCGCGACCTGTGGCGGCAGTCCGGGCTGACACCCGACGACATCCAGACCGCGGTGCTCTACGACCACTTCACGCCATACGTGCTGATGCAGCTCGAGGAGCTGGGCTTCTGCGGTCGTGGGGAGGCCAAGGACTTCATCGCCGACGGCGCGATCGAGCTCGGCGGTCGGCTGCCGCTCAACACGCACGGCGGCCAGCTCGGCGAGGCGTACATCCACGGCATGAACGGCATCGCCGAGGCGGTGCGTCAGCTGCGCGGCACCTCGGTCAACCAGGTCGACGGCGCCGAGCATGTCCTGGTCACCGCCGGCACGGGCGTCCCGACGTCCGGCCTGATCCTCGGGCAATAGGCGTTCGCTGGGGCATGTAGCGGCCGATCAGTGCGGGCCCGCCCAGGCCGCCCGGGCGTTCCGTGATCTGGCGCGGTGGACCAGGATCGCGCCGACTGCGGTGCCGATCGAGACCAGAAGTCCGACGCACGCACAGACGAGGAACACGGTCGCCAAGACCTGGTCCTCGTTGCTCCCCTCCGGGCGCACCTCGGTGAGGTCATCGGGGTCGTAGGTGATCATGACCTCGTCGTGGACTTCCGGGACGTCGAAAGGCATCCACAGCAGGTCTGCGGTGACCAGCCGGCCACTCGCTGTCGTGAAGTCCAGGGTGACGTCGTCGCCATCGACCTCGGTGACCACCGCTCTCGCACTGACCCCCTCGGTGTCCATGTGATGGTCGACCCAGAACCCGTATCCGGCCAAGGTTCCGCACACCAGCGTGCCGAGCAGGCTGACGCCGGCGACGATCCACAAGCACACAGCCCAGGCGACGGACGGTCCCGTTGGAGGAGTCCTGTAGGGGCCAGGGGCAGGGTGCCAGTACTGAGGTGCCGGCGGAGTGGGGGACGAGCTCACGCTCCCATGATCGCGCAGTTGTGGCCCGGCCGAGGTCGGTTTGCCAGGGCGGGCGGTCAGGCCTCGGTGACGTTGCCGGTGTAGACCGTGTACGTCGTGTCGCAACCCTCGGCGTGCTTGCGGGTCGCGGCCATCTCGGGAGTCGCGGCCGAGACCTTGTAGGCGTCCTCGCTGGGCCAGAACAGCTCGGCGACGAGGTACGGTGCGCCGCCTTGCGGGTGACTGAGCTGGAACCCGGCCAGCCCGGGCACGGCTTTGACGAGGGGGACGTGCTCGTCCGTGTAGCGGACGTCGAAGGCGTCCTTGTCGGCCGGCTCGTCGTAGCTCACGGTCAGTCGGTACATCGGCAGTCGTCACCCTTCGGTGTCGAACACAGGTCTGTCCGTCCAAGGATCCACGATGGATGCCCCGCGGCGATTCGCTAGGCGTCCTCGCTGGGCCAGCAGTGTCAGCCGCGGCGGGTGACGAGGCAGCCGGCCAGGGCCGGCCGGTCGCCGACCGTCGCGGACACGACGATGCCCTCGGGCTCGTCCCACGCGTCGATCGACAGCGTCTCGCCGGGGAACACGACACCGGCGAACCTCGCGGCATACCCGCTGACGGCATGCGCGTCGCCGCCGAGCATGAGGTCGATGACCTCGCGGAGCACGATGCCGTACGTGCACCGGCCGTGCAGGATCGGCGCCGGGAAACCGGCCGCCTTCGCGAACTCAGGGTCGGCGTGCAGCGGGTTGCGGTCGCCGCAGAGCCGGTAGAGCAGCGCCTGCTGCGGCGTCACGGTGTACGTCGTGGAGCCGTCGGGCGAGCGGTCGGGGACCGCCACCGCCGTGCTCTCGCCGCGGTTGCCGCCCCAGCCGCCCTCACCCTTGACGAAGATCGACGAACGTACGCGCCACAGCTCGGTGCCGCCGGGAGCCGTGGCGACGCCTTCCTGCCAGATCACGGCCGCCTTGCCCTTGTCCCAGATGTCGGTGATGCGCGTCGTCAGCCGGGCAGAGCCTGACGTCGGCAGCGGGCCGATGACACGCATCTCCTGGGCCCCGTGCACGACCTGCGCCAGGTTGATGTCGCAGCCGGGCAGGTCGAGCGATGGCGGGTTGGTCTCGTGGAACGACGGCGCGACGACGCCGAAGCTCGGCAGCACCTGCAGGCGGTCGCCGTCGAGCGTCCAGCGCAGCGCGTCGGCCGAGACGTTGTCGCCCGCGCGGGAGCCGGCGCCGACGGCGAGGTGGTAGAGCAGTACGTCGCTGGCCTTCCAGGAGAACTCCTGCGTGCCGGTCTCCGCGCCGATGGCGACGCTGGGGTCGATCGGCATCAGTCGGTGCCCCCGGCTCGTGCGATGTCCTCGGCGGCGAGGTAGCCGAACGTCATCGCCGGGCCGATCGTCGCGCCGGGACCGGCGTACGTACGACCCATGACCGCCGACGAGCAGTTGCCGGCGGCATAGAGCCCTTCGATGACCGAGCCGTCGGGGCGCAGCGCGCGGGCGCGCTCATCGGTGACGATGCCGCCCTTGGTGCCGAGGTCGCCCGGGACGATCTTGACGGCATAGAACGGGCCGTGGTCGATCGAGTGCAGCGACGGGTTGGGCTTCACGCGAGGGTCGGCGTAGTAGCGGTCGTACGCGCTCTCGCCGCGGTGGAAGTCCTCGTCGATGCCGGACTCGGCGAAGCCGTTGAACCGGCGGATCGTCTCCTCCAGCGCGTCGGCGGGCACCTCGATCTCGGCCGCGAGCTTGGCCAGTGAGTCGGCCTTGCGGACCGTGCCGAACTTGTACCAGCGGCCGGGGAACGGCTGGCGCGGCGAGAGCCCGGCGAACAGGTAGCGGTTGCGGTAGCGCTGATCCATGACGAGCCACGCCGGTACGTGCGGGACACCCGTCGCCTCGCCCTCGTAGATCGCATGCGTCGCCTCGACGTACGGCAGCGCCTCGTTCATGAACCGCTGACCTGCGGAGTTGACGATGATCGAGCCGGGGAGGTTGCGCTCGGCGAGGCAGAACCACGGGCCGGACGGCAGCGGGATCGTCGGGCCCCACCAGGCGTCGTCCATCAGGTCGGTGGCGGCGCCGACGGCGACGCCGGCCTCGATGCCGGCACCGGTGTTGGTGGCCGCGCCGGTGCTCCAGCCCGCTTCGGTGGGGGTCGGCAGGAACTTCTCGCGCAGGGCGTCGCTCTTCTCGAACCCTCCGGAACCGAGGATCACGCCACGGCGGGCGCGGATGACGACCTCGGCCCCCTCGTGCTCGGCGCGTACGCCGACGACTCGGCCGCCCTCGATGACGAGTCCGGTCAGCGGCGTCTCGTAGTGCACCGGCACGCCGGCGTCCATCAGGCCCTTGCGCAGGCTGATCGTGAGCGCGTTGCCCATGGCGTACATGCGGCGGCCGCGCAGCGAGCTCAGCACGCGCTTGAGCATCACGCGCATCATCGTGAGCGGGCCGCGGAGCGTGCGCACGCCGAGGCTGATCTTGCGGAAGTCGGCCTGCGTGACGATGAGGTTGGCGGGCGCCTTGGCGTACGGCGGGTGCAGCCGGTCGAGCTCAGCGCCGAGGATGCGGCCGTCCATCGGGACGGGCTCGACGCTGCGACCGCGAGGCCGGCCGCCGGGCTGCTCGGGGAGGTAGTCGGCGTACTCCGGGACCCACTTCAGCTGCACGGGGGTGTTGTCGAGGAGGAAGTCGATGACCTCGGGTCCGCGGTCGAGGAAGGTGTCGCGGCGCTCCTTGGGGACGACGTCGCCGACGATCGAGTCGAGGTACGTCCGCGCCTGCTGGGCATCGTCGGCCTCGACCTGGCCGGCCTTGCGGAGCGCGCGGTTGCCGGGGATCCACACGCCACCGCCGGAGCGGGCCGTCGAGCCGCCGAAGTAGGCGCTCTTCTCGATCACCACGGTGTCCAAACCGTGCTTCGCGGCGGCAAGAGCCGCCGTCATTCCGGCGCCTCCGGCACCCACGACGATGACGTCACACGTCTGTTCCATCGGACCTCCGGTCGGGCTGACTACCGCAAAACTGTAACAGGTTCTAGTATGGCGAGGTGACCTTCACCAAGGCTGATCCCGCTGCCGTCGCCGCGGCGACCGAGCGGCTTGCGCAGGCTCTGGAGACGCGAGTGCCGTGCGCCGCGGTCCGCGACCTGATCGGGACCGACGACCTGCCTGCGGCGTACGCCGTGCAACAGGGACTCGTCCAGAAGCGGCTCGACGGGGGCGTGACGGTCGTCGGCCGCAAGATCGGCGCCACCTCGAAGGCGGTGCAGGACCAGCTCGGTGTCGACCAGCCCGACTTCGGCTACCTGCTCAGCGACATGGACGTCAGCCACGGCACGGACGGCACGCCGATCTCGATGCGCACCCTCCTGCAGCCCAGAGTCGAGGCGGAGGTCGCGTTTCGGCTCAGCCGTGACATCGACGTGCCCGAGGAGCAGATCACGATCGACCTGGTCCGCGAGGCCGTCGACGTGGCGATCCCGGCGCTGGAGATCGTCGATTCGCGCATCGAGGGCTGGGACATCACGTTCACCGACACGGTCGCCGACAACGCCTCCAGCGGCCTGTACGTCGTGGGCGATGCGGGGCTCCCGCTGAGCGACATCGAGCCGCGCGACGTCGAGATGAGCCTGACGATCAACGGCGACGTGCGCTCGTCCGGCAACGGCGCCGCCTGCCTGGGCGACCCGCTGGAGGCCCTGCGCTGGCTCGCGGTCCAGGCCGCCCGCTTCGGCGACCCGCTGCGTGCGGGCAACCTGATCCTGTCCGGGGCCCTCGGGCCCTTCGTACCGTTCGCCGCGGGTGACCGCGTCACGGCTTCCATCAGTGGGTTCGCACCCCTGACCGTCTCCTTCGAGGAGTAAGAGAATGAGCAAGAAGGTCACCGCCGCGATCGTCGGGCCGGGCAACATCGGCACGGATCTGCTCTACAAGCTGCTCCGCAGCGACACGATCGAGCCCCGCTGGATGATCGGCGTCGACCCGGCGTCCGAGGGCCTGAAGCTCGCGAGTGATCGCGGCGTCGAGGCGTCGCACGAGGGGGTCGACTGGCTGCTCAAGCAGGACGAGCTGCCCGACCTGATCTTCGAGGCCACCTCGGCGTACGTGCACCGCGAGTACGCCCCGCGCTACGCCGAGGCCGGCATCCGGGCGATCGACCTGACCCCGGCCGCCGTCGGACCCGCCGTCATCCCGCCGGTCAACGGCGAGGCGCACCTCGACGCCGACAACGTCAACATGATCACGTGCGGCGGGCAGGCCACGATCCCGATGGTCCACGCCGTCTCGCGAGTGACCCCCGTGCCGTACGCCGAGATCGTCGCGTCGGTCTCCAGTGCGTCGGCGGGCCCGGGCACCCGCGCCAACATCGACGAGTTCACGCGGACGACCAGTGCGGGCGTCGAGACGATCGGCGGCGCCGAGCGCGGCAAGGCGATCATCATCCTCAACCCCGCCGAGCCGCCGATGATCATGCGCGACACGATCTTCTGTGGGGTCAGCGCCGACGCCGACCGCGACGCGATCTCCGAGTCCGTCGTACGCATGGCGCGGCAGGTGCAGGAGTACGTACCCGGCTATCGACTGCTCCAGGACCCGCAGTTCGACGACGCCTCACCGGCGACCAAGGGGATGACCAAGGTCAGCATCTTCGTCGAGGTCGAGGGTGCCGGCGACTACCTCCCGCCGTACGCCGGCAACCTCGACATCATGACCGCCGCGGCGACCCGCGTCGGCGAATCGATCGCCAAGGAGATCCTTCGATGACTGCCGCTCCCGTCTCCGGTGTCGACTCGTCCGTCGACGCGCTCGCCCGTACGTGGTCGCAGACCGACCCGTCGAGTGACCTCGACCTCCGCCTGACCGACACGTGCCTGCGCGACGGCTCGCACCACAAGCGCCACCAGTTCGTGCCGCAGGAGGTGCGCGACATCGTCGGCGCCCTCGACGAGGCCGGCATCCCGGTCATCGAGGTGACGCACGGCGACGGCCTGGGCGGCTCGTCGTTCAACTACGGCTTCTCCGCGACGCCCGAGCAGGAGCTCATCAAGCTCGCCGCCGAGACCGCGAAGCGCGCCCGCATCGCGTTCCTCATGCTGCCGGGCGTCGGCACCAAGGACGACATCCGAGCCGCGCAGGACAACGGCGGGCAGATCTGCCGCATCGCCACGCACTGCACCGAGGCGGACACCTCGGGACAGCACTTCGGCCTCGCCCGCGAGCTGAGCCTGGAGACCGTCGGCTTCCTCATGATGAGCCACACCCAGTCGCCCGAGGTGCTGGCCAAGCAGGCCCGCATCATGGTCGACGCCGGCTGCCAGTGCGTGTATGTCGTCGACTCCGCCGGTGCACTCGTCATGGAGGGCGTCGCCGACCGGGTGTCCGCCCTCGTCGCCGAGATCGGCAACGAGGCGACGATCGGCTTCCACGGTCACGAGAACCTCGGCCTCGGCGTCGCCAACACCGTCATCGCCGCCCGTGCGGGTGCCACGCAGATCGACGGGTCCGTTCGCCGCTTCGGTGCCGGCGCCGGCAACACGCCGCTCGAGGCGTTCATCGGCGTCGCCGACAAGCTCGGCTGGAAGACCGGCGTCGACTTCCTCCAGATCGTCGATGCCGCTGAGGACGTCGTACGCCCGGCGATGCCCGAGGAGTGCACGCTCAACCGGATGACGCTGATGATGGGCTATGCCGGGGTCTACTCCTCGTTCCTCAAGCACGCCGGCAACGCCGCCGAACGCTATGACGTCTCGGGCGCCAAGATCCTGCTCGAGGCCGGCCGGCGCAAGCTGATCGGCGGCCAGGAGGACCAGCTCATCGACATCGCCCTGATGCTCAAGGCGAAGGCCGACGCCAACGCGTAACGGCGGCCAGGCAGCCCCTTCGGAACTTTCCGAAGATCAGGGTTGACCTTGACGCAACGTCAACCCTGCACACTCTCGTGGTGGCCCATTTCGGCCACCTGACGAGAGGCAGGACGACATGCCGAAGTGGCGTGAAGAGAAGAAGCGTTACAAGCAGTACAAGGCCCGCAAGGCGCAGCTCCCCGCGAGCTATGGCGAGACGATCGACGCCGTCGAGAGGTACGCCCTGCGGTTCGGTCCGGCGACGGGTGAGTCGGTCGTGGCGATGCTCGAGGAGCTCATCGAGATCATCGAGAAGGGCCAGAAGGACAACGTCACGGTCCGCGAGATCGTCGGCGACGACCCGGTGCGGTTCGCCGACGAGCTCCTCAAGCGCTATCCGACCAACCCGTGGGCCGCCAAGGAGCAGCAGCGCCTGGCCGACACCGTCAACCACGTGGCTCGATCGGAGGCCTGACGAGATGACCGACCACGTGCACGACCCCACCATCCGGGTGCAGGGGCTCGAGAAGTCGTTCAAGGACGTCCACGTCCTGCGCGGCGTCGATCTCGAGATCGCCCACGGCAGCATCTTCGCCCTGTTGGGTGCCAACGGCTCGGGCAAGACGACGACCGTGCGAATCCTGTCGACGCTCCTCAAGGCTGACGCGGGAACCGCGACGATCAACGGGTACGACGTGGCGACCCAGGCCGCCGAGGTGCGCGAGTCGATCAGCCTGACCGGTCAGTTCGCTGCCGTCGACGAGATCCTGACCGGTCGGGAGAACCTCGTCCTGATCGCCAGGCTCCGGCACCAGCGGGAGCCTGCACGCATCGCCGACGACCTGCTCGAGCGCTTCTCGCTCACCGACGCCGGCAGCCGCAAGGTCGCTGACTACTCCGGCGGCATGCGGCGGCGGCTCGACATCGCGATGAGCCTGATCGGCAACCCGCCGGTCATCTTCCTCGACGAGCCGACCACCGGCCTCGACCCGCAGTCACGCCTTGAAGTGTGGAGCACGATCAAGGACCTCGCTGATCACGGCACGACGGTGCTGCTCACGACGCAGTACCTCGACGAGGCCGAGCACCTCGCCGACCGGATCGCGATCCTCCACGAGGGCACGATCATCGTCGACGGCACGCTCGCCGAGCTCAAGGCGCTGCACCCGTCCGCCGAGGTCGAGTACATCGAGAAGCAGCCGTCCCTCGAGGACATCTTCCTTGCCATCACCGGCAAGCCGACCGCCGCCAGCGGCGCAGAGAGCTGAGGACCACCATGACCAGATACTTCTTCACCGACGTCACCACGTTGCTCGGACGGTCCCTGCGCCACATCGGCCGCAGCCCCGACACGATCATCACGACGGCGATCACGCCGATCGCCATGATGCTGCTGTTCGTGTACGTCCTGGGCGGCGCGATCGAGACCGGCGGCCAGGGCAAGTACGTCGACTACCTGCTGCCGGGCATCCTGCTCATCACGATCGCGTCGGGGATCGCCTACACGGCGTACCGCATCTTCCTCGACATGAAGGGCGGCATCTTCGAGCGGTTCCAGTCGATGCCGATCGCGCGCTCGGCGGTGCTGTGGGCGCACGTGCTGACCTCGGTCGTGGCGAACCTGATCTCGCTGGTCGTGGTGATCGTGGTCGCGCTGATCATGGGGTTCCGCTCGGGTGCGAACGTCCTGGACTGGCTGGCGGTCGCCGGCATCCTGTTCCTCTTCACGCTGGGCCTGACCTGGCTCGCCGTGATCCCGGGACTGACCGCGTCCTCGGTCGAGGGTGCGAGCGCGTTCTCGTACCCGCTGATCTTCCTGCCGTTCATCAGCTCCGCGTTCGTGCCCACCGACTCGATGCCGGGCCCCGTTCGGGCGTTCGCGGAGCACCAGCCCGTCACGTCGGTCGTCAACACGATCCGCGGGCTGCTCGAGAACCAACCGCTCGGCAACGACCTGTGGGTCGCGCTCGCGTGGTGCCTGGGCCTCGTGGCGGTCGCCTACGTCTTCGCGATGTCGGTCTACCGCAGCAAGATCGCGTGACGAGGGTGGAGCGACCGGGCAGGGTGGAGTCATGCTGACGATCGGGCAACTGGCGGCGTACGCCGGGGTCACCATCCGCACCGTGCGGCACTACCACCAGGTGGGCCTGCTGCCGGAGCCGGAGCGGGACGTCTCGGGCTACCGGACGTACGGCGCCGACGAGGTCGTCCGGCTCATCCGGATCCGCACGCTGGCCGACGCCGGGGTGCCGCTGGCCAAGGTGCAGGAGCTCCTGGCCGCCGACGCCCCGACATTCACGGAGGCCACTGGCGTGATCGACCGTGACCTGCGCGCCAAGATCCGCGAGCTGCAGGAGCACCGCCGGCGCATCGCCCAGCTGGCCTCGGGCGACTCGCTTGCGGTGCCGGACGAAGTGGCCGACTACCTCGACCGGCTGCGTGTGATCGGCATGCCCGAGGAGCTGATCGCCGCCGAACGCGACGCCTGGATCCTGGTCGCGGCTCGCTATCCGGACGAGATCGTCGCATACATGGAAGAGAAGGTTCGCCAGCTCGAGGACCCCAGAGTCGTGCACTTCTATCAGCTCATCAGCCAGATCCTGGCCGACGACGAGGACCATGGGCACGTCGTCCAGGAGATGGCCGACCTGCTCATCGAGATGCTCGAGGAGGCGGCCGCCAGCGGCCAGCTCGAGCAGCAGGACCTCAAGATGGACGACAGCACGTTCGTGCAGCTGCTGGACTCGATGGCTGAGGCGCATCCGGTGGTCGTCGAGCTCCAGCAGCTCCTCGCCGAGCGTGGCTGGACCGGCTGGACCAAGGTCGAGCGCGCCTGAGCGTCGGTCAGCTGAATCGCTGCTGGAACTCGCCGTACGAGATCGCGCCGTCGGCGAAGCTGAACGTCCCGTGCTCGAGCATCTCCCGGCCGGCGTTCTCGACGAGGGTCAGTGCCGCGCGGGTCAGCGTGCCGCCGATGCTGATCCTGGCGACGCCGAGCTCGCGCAGGGTGGCCGCGTCGAGCACCGGCTCGACCAGGCCCGCCACGACATTCACGGGCGCGTCGATCTCGGCGGTCAACCGTCGGATCTCGTCGGCATCACTCACGCCGGGCACGAAGATGCAGTCGGCGCCGGCAGCAACGTACTGCTCAGCCCGCCGGATCGTCTCGGCGAACGCGTCAGGGTGATTGGCCATGTACGTGTCGGTGCGCGCGTTGAGCACGAACGTGCCCTTGGGTGCGCTGCTCCGCGCGGCCTCGACGCGTTCGCGGCCGGCTGCGATCGGGATGAGCTCTCCGGGCTGGATCGCGTCCTCGAGGTTGCAACCGACCACGCCGACAGCGACGGCTTGGGTGATGGTGTCGGCGACGTCCTCGGCGGTGTCGCCGTATCCGGACTCGAGGTCAGCAGTCACGGGGCACTCGACGGCGTCGACGATCACGGCGATGCAGTCGAGCATCTCGGCGCCCTCCATGTGTGCGTCGGCGCGGCCGAGGCTGAACGCGATGCCGGCACTGGTGGTGGCGATCGCCGAGAACCCGACCTGCTCGAGGATCCGCGCCGACCCCCCATCCCACGCGTTCGGCAGCAGGAACCCAGCGCCGGGTTGATGCAGGGCGAGGAAGGTGGCGGCGCGGTCATTGGTCATACCCGCCAGTCTCGCAGCATGGGGGCGGTGACTCACTCGCCTTTCCTCGTCGGTGTCGGTGAGCTGATCGCCCATCAGGTCGAGGGATAGGCGACTGACGCACCGCCCCAAGGTGGACGGCGACTGACGCACCGCCCCCAAAGTGAACGGCGACTGACGTTCAGTCCCGCACGCCGCGATACATGCCGCGGCGGACGATCAGGCCCTGCAGCAGGCCGCGGATCGTCCAGGCCGGGAACCGGTACGCCCGACCGTTGGGCGCGAACACCTCGAGGCCGTTCGGTTGGACCCCGACGACCGAACCCCACTGCCCGCGCCGCGGCTTGTAGTCGCGCAGCCGTCCGCCCTTGAGCGAGGCCCGGATGTTGCGCGCCAGCAGCGTGTCAGCACGGTTGCGGGCCGAGGTGCGCAGCGGATCGGTCGCCGCGACGTCACCGACCGCGAAGACGCCGGGATGCCCCGGCACCCGCAAGCTCGGATCGACGACCACGAAGCCCTGTTCGTCGAGCAGTGCTGGAGGCAGCCACGACGTGTTGGGCCGCACCCGGCCGATCGTCCACAACACGGCGTCGGCGGAGTGGGGCGACTGACCGGTGCTCCAGGCGACCGGCTCGCCGGTGATCCGGTCGCAGTCGAACCCTTGCGGCACGACGGCGCGGTGTCCCGGGTGCACGCCGACGCCGAGCTCGGTGAGCCGCCGCAGCAACGTACGGGCTGCTCTCGGGTGGTGGTGGGGGAGCAGGCGATCGCCGGGGAAGAACAGGTCGACCCGCGAGCGCGGCCAGGTGACCGCCGCGTTGAGCGCACTGCTCACCGCCGCCGGACCGCCGCCGATCACCGCGATCGACGACGCACTCGCCAGCCGCGCGTGGTCCGACGCCAACGAGGCGGCAACCTCATGGGCGGAGACCAACCCCGGCGGCCGCCAGAACCCGTTGGTCACACCGGTCGAGATCACCAGCACGTCGTACGGCTCGTCGAGCGCCGAACCGTCAGCGGCCACCACCTGAACGCAGCGGCCAGCGAGGTCGACCCCGGCCAGCGTGCCGTGGATCGTGCGCACGCGATCGAGGCGGCGATAGCGGTCGAACGCGATCCAGTTGTCGCGCGCCCACTCGTCCGGCTGGGTCAGCCGCGTCCCGAGCTCCTTGCCGCTGACCAGGCCCGGCCGGGTCGAGATGCCGACCACGTCGGCGTGACGAGAGAGGTGGATCGCGGTCAGGAGTCCGCTGTCGCCAAGCCCGGCGATGACGACCCGTGGTCGGGTCATGCGCCACGCAGACGCCGAGGCGGACGCGGTACGAATCGCGGCACCCGCGCGATCACCGAGGCGTACGCCGGACGGCGCTCCAGGCTGCGCTGCTCCATCATCGGGATGCTCGCGAGCTGGAACATCGCGTACATGCACGCGGCTCCCGCGAACACCCACCACGCGTCCGGGTCGGCGGCGATGCCGAAGATCGCGAGGGAGACCCAGAAGCTGACCTCGCCGAAGTAGTTGGGATGCCGCGACCACGCCCACAGTCCCTGGTCCATGACCTGCCCGGGCTGGCGCGTCCGGATGAACCGGTGCATCTGGATGTCGGCCGTGAGCTCGATCGCCACCGCACCGACTCCCACGACGACCGCGAGCGCGTCGACCCAACCCAGGTCCCGGCCCGGGCGCGTCACCACGACGTACGCCGGCAGTGTCCCGAGGAACACCTGCAGCGTCGGGAACACGTGGATGCCCATGAGGTCGACGACGGCCTCGGCCCTGCCCGCCCGCTCGCGCACCATCGGGTAGCGCCAGTCCTCGTGGTGCAGTCCGGGGAACGTCTGGATCCAGTTGGCGGTGAGCCGCACCGCCCACAGCAGGATGACCGCCATCGCGACCCAGCTGCGAGCGTCGTCAGCCGGCGTGCCCGACTCGATCCACCAGGCGAGCATCAGCAGCGGCGGGATGACGCTCCAGTACGCGTCGTAGAAGCTGGAGTTGTGGTGCATCCGGCTCGCGCCGAAGATCACGAGCGTCGCGATGAGGTCCGCGATCCACCCGTCGAGCCACAACCAGTCGGTCTCCGGACCCCACGCGAACCAGGCTGCGCCGGCGCCGATCGCCACGGCGTACGCCACGGTGACCCGCACCATCGACTCGGTCCTGCTCGCCTGCGTTGTGGTCATGCCGCAGACCGTACCTAGAACACGTTCCAGTTCGCCAGCGTTCGGCATATCCGGTCTGCGCACGCTGCGATGGACGTAGCACTAGAACGTGTTCTAGTATTGGGGTCAGATCGAACTCCCAAGGAGCTGTGATGACCCAGGCTGTGCTGGACGCCGTACGTGACCTTCTGCCGGCGTTCCGCGAGCGCGCGGACGAGACCGAGCGCTTGCGGCAGGTGCCCGACGCGTCGGTCAAGGAGCTGGAGGAGACCGGGTTCTTCCGGCTGCTGCAGCCCAAGCGCTTCGACGGGCTCGAGAGCGATCCGATCGATTTCTACACCGCCGTCAGCCTCATCGCCTCGGCGTGCGGCTCGACCGGCTGGATCTCCTCGGTCCTCGGCGTCCACCCGTGGCAGATCGCCCTGTTCCACGACGACGCGCAGCAGGCGGTCTGGGGCGAGGACACCGCGACCCGGCTCAGCTCGTCGTACGCCCCGACGGGCAAGGCGACCGTCACCGACGGCGGCTACCTGCTGCAGGGTCGTTGGAGCTTCTCCTCGGGCTCCGCTCACGCCACGTGGGTCCTGCTCGGTGGCCTGGTCTCGAACGAAGAGGGCCAGATCATCGACTTCAAGACATTCCTCGTGCCGCGCGAGAAGTACGAGGTCGTCGACGTCTGGAACGTCGTCGGCCTGTCCGGCACCGGCTCCAACGACATCGTGGTCGAGGAGACGTTCGTCCCTGACGAGTTCACGCTGTCGATGGGCGACACCGGCCGCTGCCTCGGCCCGGGCCAGGAGCAGAACCCCGGCGACCTCTACAAGCTGCCGTTCCACTCGCTGTTCACCACGACCATCACGGCGCCGATCGTCGGCATCGCCCGCGGGGCGTACGCCGAGCACGTCGAGATGCAGCAGAACCGCGTGCGTGCTGCGTACGCCGGAGAGAAGGCGTCGTCCGATCCGTTCGCTGCCGTACGCGTGGCGCGTGCGTCCAGTGAGATCGACGCCGCGTGGGCGCTGTGCATGGCCAACATCCGCGAGGAGCAGGCGCTGGTTGCCAAGGGCGAGAAGATCCCGATCTCGTTGCGGCTCAAGGTCCGCCGCGACCAGGTGCTCGGCACCCAGCGGGCGATCGACGCGATCGACGACCTCTTCGAGGCCTCGGGCGGCCGCGCGCTGGCCCAGGGTACGTACCTCCAACGGGCCTGGCGCGATGCGCATGCCGGCCGGGTGCACGCTGCGAACGATCCCGAGCGCGCGCTGCAGATGTACGGCATGGCGGAGTTCGGTCACAAGGTCGACCCGGGAATGTACTGATGCAGGGCCTTGATCGCGAGTCGACTCGGCGGTCCGCCAAGGCCGGCGACCTGACCCTCAACTACTACGAGGCCGGTGAACCCACCGCCGTCGGTGGCGGGCTGCCGCTCGTCATGCTGCACGGTGGCGGACCCGGCGCCTCGGCGTGGTCCAACTTCGGCTCGGCCCTGCCCGGCTTCGCCGCGGACTTCCGTACGCTGCTCATCGACCAGCCGGGCTTCGGCCAGAGCGAAAAGCCGCCCGTCGTCGGCAACTACTTCCGGTTCGCCGCCGAGGCGGTCAAGGACCTGCTCGACGAGCTGGGCATCGAGCGCATCCACCTGCTCGGCAACAGCCTCGGTGGTGGCACCGCAGCACGGTTCGCGCTGCTCCATCCCGAGCGCGTCGGCCGGCTCGTGCTGATGGGCCCCGGCGGGCTCAACCTCAGCCTGTTCCACGCCGATCCGACCGAGGGGGTCAAGCGGCTCATGGAGTTCGGTGCCGCGCCGACCGCCGAGTCGATGCGCGCGTTCATCTCCACGATGGTCGTCAACCAGGCTCTCGTCACCGACGAGCTGGTCGCCGAGCGCCTCGCCGATGCCACGGCGCCGGGCGCGCAGGAGGCGATGATGTCGATGGGCATGTCGTTCTGGAACGCCGACACGTACGAGGACGGGCTCATCTGGCGTGATGCCCACCTGATGAAGCGGCCGACGCTGCTGACCTGGGGCCGCGAGGACCGGGTCAACCCGCTCGACGGCGCGTTCGTCGCGCTCAAGATGATCCCCAAGGCGTCGCTGCACGTGTTTCCCAACTGCGGGCACTGGGCACAGATCGAGGTGGCCGAGGAGTTCCGCCAGGTCTGCACGGCCTACCTCGCCCAGCACGTCGAAAGGCAGAAGTCATGATCGACATCCGGTCCATGGGCTACGCCCGGGTCGCTTCGACCGACCTCGACGCATGGCGGCACTTCGGCTCCAAGGTGCTGGGCCTCGCCGAGGGACGCGGTACGACTGACGGCAACCTCTACTTCCGCATCGACGAGGTCTCCGCACGACTCGTGGTCTTCCCGTCCGACGAGGACCGGCTCGACTGCGTCGGCTGGGAGCTCGCCGACCACGATGCGCTGCAGTCCGCCCGTGAGCACCTGATCAAGGCCGGCGTCGACTTCGTCGAAGGCACCCCCGAGGAGCTGGCCGAGCGCCGGGTCCAGGAGCTGATCCGCTTCGCCGACCCGTTCGACAACGTCTTCGAGCTGTTCCACGGCATCACCTACGAGTCGCGGCCCGTCGTCACCCCGTACGCCGCCAAGTTCGTCACGGGCGAGCAGGGCATGGGCCACGTCGTGATCCCGGTCGACGACGACGCCGAGGCGCTGCGGTTCTACCGCGACGTGCTGGGCTTCCGGCTGCGCGACTCGATGTCGATGCCCGGCGAGTTCGTCGGCAAGGAGCCCGGCTCCAAGGTCTGGCTCCGGTTCCTCGGCGTCAACCCGCGGCACCACTCGCTGGCGTTCCTGCCGATGCCCAATCCGAGCCGCTGCGTCCACCTCATGCTCGAGGTCGAGAAGCTCGACGACGTGGGCCGCGCCCTCGAGCGCGTACGCAAGCACAAGGCTCCACTCTCGGCGACCCTCGGCCGGCACATGAACGACGAGATGGTGTCGTTCTACGTCAAGTCGCCCGGCGGCTTCGACATCGAGTTCGGCTGCGAGGGCCTGACGGTCAACGACGAGCGCTGGGTCGCTCGCGAGTCGACCGCGGTGTCCTACTGGGGCCACGCCTTCGGTCAGTCCGGCTAGGTGGAACGGCGGTGGACTCGATGACCGACGCGGACCTACCCGAGGGCATGAGCCCGGACGCTGCGGTGTCCTGGCCGTCCCGCGAGCTGATCGACTCCTACCTCGGCGGGCATGACGAGATGTTCGCGTGGCGGCCCGGCGAGGTCGTCCACATCGACGGCGAGGCTGCGCAGGCCGCCGCTCGTACGTATCGCGATGTGCTCGGCCAGTACGCCAGCGGCGTCACGGTCGTCACGACACTGATGGGTGATGTGCCGGTCGGGATGACCTGCCAGTCGTTCACGAGCGTGTCGCTCGACCCGCCGCTCGTCGCGTTCCTGCCGATGAAGACCTCGCGGGCGTTCGCGGCGATCCGCAAGACCCGGCGGTTCTGCGTCAACTTCCTCGCCGCCGAGCAGGCCGAGGTCTCCAACGGCTTCGCGTCGCAGGCCGAGGACAAGTTCGCCGGCGTCGACTGGGAGCCAACGGACTCCGGCATGCCGCGGCTCGGCGGCATCGTCGGCTGGGTCGACTGCGTCGTCCACGACGTGCACGAGGCCGGCGACCACTACCTCGTCATCGGCCGGGTCGAGGACCTCGGGCACGGCGACGGAGAGAAGCCTCTGCTGTTCCACCGCGGCCGCTACCGCACCGCAGGCGAGGCCTCGGAGTGAGCGAGCGCAGCGAGTGAACACTATGGATCGGGCATGACCCTCGGGCGTACGGCCGTCGTGATGGGCGGCAGCGTCGCCGGGCTGTGTGCCGCCGGCGCCGTGGCGCTGTACTTCGACGACGTCGTCGTCCTTGAGCGTGACGAGCTGCCGGCCGACGCCCGCCACCGTCGCGGCGTACCGCAGAGCAAGCACCCGCACTTCCTGCTCAACTCGGGGCGTCGTGCGGTCAACGCGTTGTTCCCCGGCTTCGAGGAGGACCTCGTCGCCGCCGGCGGCCTGCACCTGACGGCGTCGATGGACACCGCGTACCTCGAAGGTCCGGGCTGGACGCCGCGCAAGCAGGGGGCGCTCGACATGGTCTACGGCTCGCGCATCCTCATCGAGCGGGTGCTGCGCGATCACGTGCGGCAGCTGCCCAACGTGACGATCCGCGAGGGCACCTCGGTCAACGGCATCGACACGGCCGAGGGCCGGGTGACCGGCGTACGTTTCAGCGCTCCCGGTGGGGACGAGCAGGTCGCCGCCGACCTCGTCGTCGACGCGATGGGTCGCGGCTCGTCGGTCGCCGACTGGCTCGTCGCGGCCGGCTGGCCCGAGGTGCCGGTCAAGACGCTCGACGCCAAGGTGACGTACGTGTCGCGGTGGTACGACCTGCCGTCGGCGGAGGAGCGTTCGCCGAGCTGGTGGTGGCAGCACATGGTGATCATGCCGACGCAGGACAAGGGTGAGCACCCGCCCGAGCACGAGTTCCTGGTCAACTTCTTCCCGATGGAGGGCAACCGCTCGATCGCCTGCATGGGGTCGTGGGGCATCGACATGCCGCGCACGGTCGAGGACTTCACGGCGTCGGCCGAGCGCCTGCGGACCCCGCAGTTCGCCGCTGCGATGGCCGCGTCGACGCCGACCTCCGAGGTGCACCTGACGCGGTCGACGGGCAACAAGTGGCGCCGCTACGACCTGCTCCCGAAACCACCCGAAGGCGTCGCGTTCGTCGGCGACGCGATCTGCGGGTTCAACCCGTTCTACGGCCAGGGCATGAGCGCTGCCGCGATGTCCGCCGTGCTGCTGCGTGACGCGTTGGCGTCGGCATCCGCGGTGGACCAGGCGTTCGCCAAGCGGCTGCTGGCCGCGCAGCGCAAGAACCTCAAGGTCGCCTGGGGCATGGCGATGGCCCGTGACCGGGGCTACGAGTGCGCGACGGGCACCGAGACCGTACCGGCGTGGCAGCGCAAGGCCCTCGCCGCGATGACCTGGCCGATGTTCAACCTCATCACCGGCGCTTCGCGGGAGTACCCGGTCGTCGACGAGCACTTCGCCCGTGTCTTCAACCTCGACGAGTCGATCGGCGCGATGATGCGCAACCCGCGCGTGCTCTGGGCGCTGCTGCGCTTCAAGGTGCGGGCGACGCTGGGCCGGCTGACCTTCCCGTACGGCTTCGACTCGCAGCTCGAGCCCCCCGGCACTGACTGGACCCCCGGCGCCGCCGCGCGTGAGGGAGTTGTCGCGTGAGCGCCACGTGCGACGACGCGGCCGAGCAGGTCACCCGCCAGCTGGGCTTCGACTGCCACGACGTCAGCCCGGTCGTCTCGGTGCACAACCCGTTCGAGCTGGCCAGCTGGACGATGCCGGTCCTCGAGCTGCTGATCATCGGCGGCGCCGTCTTCGCCCTCGTGCACGCCCTGCGCCGCTTCCGTGAAGGCGATCCGATCAACCTCGCGCTGTGGTTCGCGCCGCTCGTCTATCTCTTCGTCACCGAGCCGCCGCTGTACTTCCCCGAGTGGTTCGGCCTCGACAAGCAGTTCGGCTTCATCTTCGCCCACAACATCTTCACGGTGCAGTTCATGTGGGACCGCCTGCCGCTCTACATCATCGCGATCTACCCGGCGCTGACCCAGCTGTCGTACGAGCTGGTGCGGGTCCTCGGGGTCTTCCGCCGCGGCGCCGTCGTCGGTTCCGTCGCCGTGGCGTTCGTCTGCCAGGTGTTCTACGAGGTCTTCGACCAGCTCGGCCCGCAGCTGAAGTGGTGGGCGTGGAACGACGCCAACCAGGACGTCAACCATCCCGCGCTCGCCTCGGTGCCGATGAACAGCATGGTGCTGTTCGCGTCCGTGTCGTTCGGCGTGATGACCTGGCTCGTCGTACGCCTGTGCGGCACGCCTGAGGGTGGCCAGCCGCGCCGGGGCTGGTCGCTGACCTGGCGCATCGTGCTCGCCGGCGTCCTGGCGCCGCCCGCGATGAGCGTGTTCGGCATCCCGTCGAGCATCTTCGGCGGTGACACCCCCAACGTCACGGCGCAGGCCTGGGTCCTCGGCATCGAGCTCGGACTGATCTGGCTGGCCGGGGTATGGATCCTGGTCACGCACCTGCGCCGCCGCGACGAGTTCGAGCCGATGACGCCGTTCGCGCGGATCTATCCCGTGCTCTACCTCGTCGTCATGGCGGTGCTCTGGCTGACGGCGCTCCCGGAGTTCCTCGACGCGACCAACGGCGTCACGTCCGACGGCACCCCGATCGGCAGCGGCCTCTACACGATCGCCTGCTTCATCGGGGCAACTGCGGTCCTGGCAGTGCTCCACACCACCCGCCGGCGCAGCGTCCTCACCGTGGGCTGACCCGAACGATAAGGTGACACTCTTTCGGATCCCCGCACGCGGGGTCACCGTTCAACTTTCAGGGGAATCACATGCAGAAGGCACTCTTCGTCGCGACCAGCAGCGTGGCGCTGCTCATGGCGCTCAGCGCACCGGCGTACGCCTCCAACGTCACGAAGACGGCCTACAGCTCCTCGCCGGTCTACGAGACCAACGCGAACTACACGCCTGCTCCGGTCGACTGGCACTGGGCAGGTCGAGTCAGTACGTGGACTCCACCAACAACATCGTGGTGAAGGACTACACGAAGTACCGCGAGTACAAGGTCGTCGTGCGAAACCTGAGCGGGACGGCAGTGTGCTCCATCGACTCGCAGTCGATCGCGACATACGGGTCGGTGCGCAAGTACTGCTCGAGCCTGGCCGAGGACGTCAAGTACAAGTTGTCGTTCTATTCGCGAAACCAGGGCTCGTCGAACACGTGGTGGCTCGAGCCCAATGACGGTGCGAACCCGGTGGCGTTCTTCGCCTGACCCCAGAGGTCCGCTTCGATCGCGAAGGTGTTGCCGTCGGGATCCCGGACTGGGTGCACGCCGGCCGCCGCGTCAAGGTCGCGGCGACCAGCGGGCGCTGACCCTCAGTTCAGCGTGCTGGCGTCGATGACGAAGCGGTATCGCACGTCGGAGGCGAGCACTCGCTCGTACGCCTCGTTGATCTGCTCCGCGGCGATGACCTCGATCTCGGACGCGATGCCGTGTTCCGCGCAGAACTTGAGCATCTCCTGGGTCGCCGCGATGCCGCCGATCATGGAGCCGGCGAACGAGCGGCGGGCGCCGATGAGCGACATGGCGTCGACCTGGAAGGGCGTCGGGGGAGCGCCGACGTTGACCAGGGTGCCGTCGACGGCGAGCAGGCCGAGGTAGGCGTTGACGTCGATCGACGCGCTGACCGTGTTGACGATCAGGTCGAACTGATTGGCGAGGACGGCGAACGTGTCGGGGTCGGAAGTGGCGTAGTAGTGGTCGGCGCCCAGGCGGAGGCCGTCCTCCTGCTTCTTCAACGACTGCGAGAGCACGGTGACGTCGGCACCGAGGGCGTGCGCGATCTTGACCGCCATGTGGCCGAGCCCGCCGAGACCGACAACCGCGACCTTGGTGCCGGGGCCCGCGTTCCAGTGCTTGAGCGGTGTGTACGTCGTGATGCCCGCGCAGAGCAGCGGCGCTGCTGCGGCCGGGTCGAGGCCCTCGGGGATCGAGAGCACGAAGTTGGCGTCCACGACGACGTGGGTGGAGTAGCCGCCCTGCGTCGTGGTGCCGTCACGGTCGGTCATGGCGTACGTGCCGACCATCCCGTTGGTGCAGTACTGCTCGTCGCCCTGCAGGCAGTTGACGCACTCGCGGCACGCGTTGACCATGCAGCCGACGCCGACACGGTCGCCGACCTGGTGATGGGTCACCCCGGACCCGATCTCCGCGACGGTGCCGACGATCTCGTGGCCCGGAACGACGGGGAAGGGCTGCGGGCCCCAGTCGCCGTTGACGGTGTGGATGTCGGAGTGGCAGATGCCGGCGTACTCGATGGCGATGAGGACGTCGTGCTCTCCGACGGCTCGCCGGTCGATCGTGGTGAGGGCGAGTGGGGCGCCGGCCTCGGGGGCGGCATAGGCGTTGACGTGCATGGATCTCCTTGTGGTGATGGAACTCGTGGGGTGGCGTCCGCCGGGTCGGCGGCGCGGTCCGGATGGGTCAGTTCTTCGCGCGCCTGAGGGCGTCGGCGAGCTTGCCGGCCTCATCGCTGATGAGCGCGGCACGCTCGGTGTCACTGGCTTCGACCGCGCGCCAGTAGTCGATCTTGAGACCGACATAGCGTTGCCGCACGGCGAGGTGCTCGGCCTCTGCTGCAAGCCGTTCTGCCTGGTTCGACAGCAGCTCGATCTGGCCGGAGGCGGCGTCCGGTCCTTGGTGACCGTTGGCGATGTATCGACGCATGTCGCTGACCGACATGCCGGTGGCCGCGAGGCACGCAATCCACATCAGCTGGTCGAGATCGTCCTCGGCATACACGCGGTGCTTGCTGCTCGCCCCGCGGCTGATCGGCGCGATCACGCCGACCGTCTCGTAGTAGCGCAGCGTGCTCGCCGGCAGCCCGGTCAGCGCGGCTGCCTCCTTGATCGTGTATGTCCGATGGGTGGCTTGGTGACTCACTCCCACAACGGTAGGAACTTCAAGTACTTGAAGTCAAAGGTCTGCGCGGAGCAGGTCAACCCTCGTCAGCCCAGCTTCCGGTACGTGCGGTGAATCGTCTGTCGGGTCACCCCGAGGAGGGTTCCGATCTCGGCCCAGCTGAGCCCGGTGTGGCGAGCTATCTGAACCGCCGGGACCGATCGCGTGTGTCAATTGGTCATTGACAGGCTGTCCGCCTCCCGGCTATTTTCGGCGAGGTGCGAGCAGGGGATGCTCCACATGAGTCGAATGGAATTGCGATGAAGCCGCTGGCGAAAGTTCTGTCCGTTGTGGTCCTGGTGCTGGCGGCGGGGTGGTCGACGTCGCTCCCTGCCACCGCTGAGCCGGTGGTGACACCCACCGCGAAACCGGCGAAACCGAGCACGCTTGCCGGCCTGCTCAAGCTGCTGATCGGCAACGGCACCCCGGCAGGCGCAGGCGGCACAGGCGGCAACGGCGGGCTCTTGATCGGCAACGGCGGATCTGCCGGCGCCGGTGGCACGGGTGGCAACGGCGGACTGATCGGCAACGGCGGATCGGCGGGTGCTGGTGGTACGGGTGGCAACGCCGGGCTGATCGGCACCGGCGGCACAGCAGGCAAGGGCGGCACGGGTGGCAGCGGCGGCATCGTGGCAGGCAGCGGTGGTTCCGGTGGCACTGGCACCGCGGGCGGCTCGGGCGGCAGCGCCGGACTGATCGGGGCCGGGGGTGCGGCCGGCACCGGTGGCACCGGGGGCAGCGCGGGCCTGATCGGCAACGGTGGATCCGTCAGCGGACCCGGCAAGGGCGGAGCGGCCGGCTGGCTGATCGGCTATGGAGGCTCCACCGGTGCGGGCGGCACGGGTGGTTCCGGTGGACTGCTGTTCGGCCAGGACGGTCAGTCGGTGCTGTCTGCCCTGTTCTGATTGCCGCAGTTCACGAGGGCTGCAGCTGCTCCACGACCGTGCATCTCGTGCCGGAGTAGATCGTCGGCATGCACTGGTTGCAGTGGATGCAGAGGCCGTGGGTGGTCTCGCCGGCCTGCATGCGGTTGACCAGGTCGGGCTCGCGGAGCAGCGCGCGGCCCATCGCGACGAACTCGAAGCCCTCGGCCATCGCGCGGTCCATCGTGGCCCGGTCGTTGATGCCGCCGAGCATGATCAGCGGCATCGACAGGGCGGAGCGGAAGGCGAGCGCCTTCTCGCGCAGATAGGCCTCCTCGAACGGATACGCCTTGAAGAACGCCTTCCCCACAGGCGTCCGGAGCCCGAGGCGTACGGGCAGGGGCATGTTCGCGGCGAACTCCTTGAGCGGGACGTCGCCGCGGAACAGGTACATCGGGTTGAGCAGCGAGCTGCCGGCGCTGAGCTCGAGCGCGTCGAGGTGGCCGTCGGCCTCCAGCATCTGCGCGAACTCCAGGCTCTCGGGCATCGAGAACCCGCGTGACGAGCCCTCGGTCATGCCGATCTTCGCGGTGACCGCGACCGCGTCGCGGACCTCCTCGCGTACGACCCGGGCGATGTCGCGGGCGAACCTCGCGCGGTTGTCGAGGGAGCCGCCCCAGCCGTCCTTGCGGCGGTTCTGCCCCGGCGCGAGGAACGAGCTGAGCAGGTAGCCGTGCGCCATGTGGATCTCGAGCACGTCGAAGCCGGCGTCGACCATGATCCGCGCCGTACGTATGTAGTCCTTCGTGATCCGGGCGATGTCGGCCGCGGTCGCGGAGCGGATCATCTGCATGCTCAGCGGCGACGGCATCTTCGACGCGGCGAGGGCGTGCACGCCGTTCGACCGACCGTTGGCGACCGGCCCGGCGTGGCCGAGCTGGCCGGCGACCTTGGCTCCGGTCTCGTGGATCGCATCGGTGAGCCGCGCGAGGCCGGGCGCCGACTCGGCGTTGACGACGATGACCTCCTTCTGCGTACGCCCTTCAGGTGCGATCGCGAGATAGGCGACCGTCGTCAGGCCGACCCCACCGCGAGCCGGCGCGAGGTGATAGTCGATCAGCTCGTCGGTGACCAGCCCGTCAGGCGTACGTCCCTCGAAGGTCGCCGCCTTGACGGTCCGGTTGCGCAGCTGCACCGGGCCGAGCTGCGCCGGCTCGAAGACGTTGGGCACCATCAGCGCAGCCGGGTCCTCGACATCCCGGCGCCCTGCGGTGCGTGCAGGTCGGAGATGGTCACCGGTACGTCGGTCAGCTGCAGCGTCCCGAGCCACTCCGCGATCGGCGCCGCGAGTGCGTCGATGTCCCGCTCGTGCACGGTCATCTTCGTCTCGGCGTGTACGTCGTGCTCGGCGTCCGGCATGCAGGCTCCTCGGGAGTAGCGTCCACACGATGGTAGAACACGTTCTACATTGGTGGTATGCGTAACGGAATCGTGCTCTTCACGTCTGACCGCGGCATCAAGCCGGCTGCCCTCGCCCAGGCTGCGGAGGAGCGCGGCTTCGACACGATCTACGTGCCCGAGCACACCCACATCCCGGTCAAGCGCGAGGCGCTGCACCCGACGGGCGGCGAGGAGCTGCCCGACGACCGCTACATGCGCACGCTCGACCCGTGGACCACGCTGGCCACGTGCGCGGCGGTCACCGAACGGATCGGCCTGTCGACCGCCGTGTGCCTGCCGGTCGAGTCGGACCCGATCACGCTGGCCAAGACGCTGGCCACGCTCGACCACCTGTCCGGCGGCCGGCTCACGATCGGCGCCGGCTTCGGCTGGAACACCGACGAGCTGACCGACCACCACGTGCCGGCCAACAAGCGCCGCACCGTGCTCAAGGAGTACCTCGAGGCGATGCGCGCCCTGTGGACCGAGGACGAGGCGTCGTACGACGGAGAGTTCGTGTCGTTCGGTCCCAGCTGGGCGTACCCGAAACCGCCACAGGGCCGGATCCCGGTGATCATCGGCGCCGGCGGCGGGCCCAAGACCATGAAGTGGATCGCCCGGCACGCCGAGGGATGGATGACCACGCCGATCGAGACCGACACGGCGGCCAAGGCCGATCTGCTCCGCAAGGAGTGGACCGATGCCGGCCGCGAGGGTGAGCCGGACGTGCGGATCCTCGTCGCCAAGAAGCTGACCGGCGAGGACTTCGCGGACTGGGCCGCCGCCGGCGCCTCGGAGCTGATCTGGGGCGTGCCGGACCTCGAGGAGGACGCCGTGCTCGGCTATCTCGACAAGCTGGCGTCGCGGATGGGGCTCGGCTCATGACGCTGTCGTCGATGTCGTTCGTCCCGTCCGAGATGACGACGGCCGAGGTCGAGGCCTCGGAGCTGCTCTACGGCGGGTTGGCCCAGGACGTACGCCACTTGGTCGACGTCGCCATCCGGACGAACGTCGACGCCGATCGCGTCGCCGCGGCCCGCGCCCTGGTCCGGCAGGCGGAGCAGGTCCTCGCCGAGGATGCGTCGACCGAGCCCGCGGGCATCCAGTTCAACACCGAAGGCCGGTCGTGGAACTGGGGCAATGCGGTCGTCGGGGTCCGCAACGCGATCGCCCCGCCGGTGATCCTGCGGTGGTCCGACGACGGGTCCGTACGCTCCGAGGTCGACCTCGGTGTCGCGTACGAGGGTCCGCCCGGCTGCGTGCACGGCGGGGTCTCGGCGCTGCTGCTCGACCACCTCATGGGTGAGACCGCCAGCGCCGCCCACACCCGGCTCATCGTGACCGGGACGTTGACGCTGCGCTATCTGCAGCCGCTGCCGCTGGGACGCGTACGCATGCAGGCGCAGGTCACGAACGAGGACGACCGCAAGGTCACGGTCACCGCTCACCTCGGGCCCGACGGTGGCGAACCTGCCGTCGAGGCGACCGGACTGTTCATCGTCCCGCGCTGGGCCCGCGAGGGATCGGTGTCGGGTTCGCTGGACTGAGTCAGCCGCCGAGCGCGGCGAGCATCTTCTGCCCCGCGTCGCTCAGCGTGCCGTGTGCGGTCGCCACCCGGCACCAGTCGCGCGTCATGTCGGCGAACTTCTGCGGGTTGTAGATGTCCTCCTCGCGGATCAGGTTGCCCTGGTCGTCGAACGTCAGGATCGTGAGGTTGGAGGCCTCGTGGACCGAACCGTCGCCCGGGTCGCGCATGATGTTGCGGATCTCGCAGATGACCCGGTTGGTCGGAGCATCGACGACCGACCAGGCCGCCGGGAAGTCGATCATCTCGGTGGCCGGGAACGCCGTCATGGTGCGGACGACCCACGCCCGGATCTCCTCGCGTCCGGTGAAGTCGCCGTACGCGTGCTCGCTGTAGGTCGCGTCCTCGGTGAACATGTCCGCGAACGCCGACCAGTCGCCGTTCGCCGCGATCTGCTCGACCGTCGCGGCGTAGCGGTCGAACGCCGCCTGAAGGTCCGTCACGGTTGGCCGCCGCGCAGCGCGGGAGCGACCCAGCGACGGAGATAGGCCCGCAGCTCCTCGCCCGTACGCTCCGGGTCGCCGGGATCGAGCACGAGCGACTGCAGTGTGCGCAGCAGGTGCTCGACGAGCTCGAGCTGATCGTCCTCGGCGAGCCCGCCGGTCGACCAGTCGACGCCGAGTCCGGCGAGCAGCTTGCCGCCGAGGGCGATCGACGAAGGTGCCGTCAGCCCGGCGAGCGTCGTGCTGATCTGGCCCGGTGCCAGCAGCCGGTTGAGCGCGGGGTCGTCCCGGAGGTGCTCGTAGACGTACGCGACGGCTTCGACCGCTGCCTCGGCACCGTCGCCGGATCCGTCGAGGTGCTTGACGACGTGCGCGATGAGCTGCTTCTCGAGGTCGCCGGCGGCGTCGAGCGACGCGGCGTTGAGCAGGTCCTCGGTCGTGGGGAAGTGGCGGTAGACCGTCTGCCGGGTCACGCCGAGGACGTCGGCGATCTCCGAGATGCTCGTCGTGCCGGTCGAGCTCAAGCGCGCACGCGTGGCGTCGAGGATGCGGCGCCGCGCCTCGGTCGCGTCAGCCGGCGGTTGCCCGCTCCAGCCGTGTGACCTCATCACGCACCTCCTCGCTCGATTCCTTGACGATCATACACATCTGTGTTTCTGTTCATACAGACTTCCAAGAGTGTATGACGAGGAGAACCATGACCGCCCAGCTGCTGCCCGAGGGCTTCGACTTCACCGACCCCGACCTCAACCTCGCGGGCGTGCCGCACGACGAGTTCACCGCGCTGCGCACGGCGTCACCGATCCATTGGGTCGAGCAGGTCGACTCGGCGCGAGCCGGGATGTCCGTCGATGCCGGCAGCGGCTACTGGGCGGTGACCAAGCACGCCGACATCTCCGAGGTGTCCAAGAACAACAAGGTGTTCTCGAGCAAGGAGAACGGCGCGATCATCCGGTTGCCGGAGACCGCGACGCGCGAGTCTCTCGAGATGACCCAGGTCGTGATCATCAACCAGGACGCGCCGGATCACACCCAGCTCCGCAAGATCATCAGTCGAGGGTTCACCCCGCGGGCGATCGGTGCCCTCGACGAGGTGCTCGAGGAGCGGGCCCGCCGCATCGTCGCCGAGGCGGTCGAGGTCGGCAGCGGCAACTTCGTCGACCAGGTCGCCTCGCAGTTCCCGCTCGAGGTCATCGGCGACATGCTGGGCATCCCGGCCGAGGACCGCAAGAAGATCTTCGACTGGACCAACCAGATGACCGGCGCCGAGGACGCTGACCTCGCCCGTGAGGACAACGATCCCGAGGCTGCGGCCGCCGAGGTGCTGATGTACTCGATGGGCCTGGCCGCCGAGCGCAAGGCCAACCCCCGCGACGACATCGTCACCAAGCTGGTGCAGTCCGGTGAGGACGGCGGCCGCGGCCTGACCGACGACGAGTTCGGCTTCTTCGTGATCGCCCTGGCGGTCGCGGGCAATGAGACCACCCGCAACGCGACGACGCACGGCATGAACGCGTTCTTCGACCGCCCCGACCAGTGGGACCTGTGGGTACGGGAGCGCCCGAGCACGATGGTCGACGAGGTCATCCGCTGGGCCACCCCGGTGACCTCGTTCCAGCGCACGGCCCTCGAGGACGTGGAGCTCAGCGGCGTGCAGATCAAGGCCGGCCAGCGGGTCGCCCTGTTCTATGCCAGCGCCAACCACGACGAGGACGTCTTCACCGATCCGTTCACGTTCGACATCACCCGCGACCCCAACCCGCACCTGTCGTTCGGCGGCCACGGCGTCCACTACTGCATCGGCGCCAACCTCGCGCGCATGGAGATCAAGCTGATCTTCGAGGCGTTGGCCGACCTCGCCCCCGACATCCGCCGCACCGGCGAGGTGTCCCGGCTGCGTTCGGGCTGGCTCAACGGCATCAAGGAGCTCCCGGTCGTCTATCGCTGAGGAGCCGAATCGGCCTACGGTTCTTCCATGGCCGAGCCCGGGGAGTCACTCGTTGCCACGCCGCACGGTGATGCGCGGGTGCACCTCACCGGACCCGCGTCACCGCGCGGACTGCTGATGCTCGGTCACGGCGCCGGCGGTGGCGTGAACGCTGTCGACCTGCGCCTGGCGACTGACGTCGCCCTCGGACTGGGTCTGGCCGTAGCGCTGGTCGAGCAGCCGTATCGCGTGGCGGGCCGGCGGGCACCGGCGCCAGCCGCTCACGTCGATGCGGCTTGGTGCGCCGTCGCCGAGCACGTACGCGTTGCCGAGCTCGCGGACGTGCCACTGGTCGTCGGTGGCCGCTCGTTCGGCGGCCGGGTGGCCTGTCGTACGTCCGCGGATGTCGGTGCCAGCGGGGTGCTGTGCCTCGCGTTCCCGCTGGATCCTCCCGGCCGCCCCGAAAAGTCGCGGCTGCCCGAGCTCACGGCAGTCACCGTCCCGGCCCTGGTCGTGCAGGGCGAGCGTGACCCCTTCGGCGTGCCGGATCCTCAGACGCTGCCGTCCACCGTGACGCTCGTCGTCGTGGACGGCGACCACTCGCTCAAGAAGGATGCACCGGCGATCCGCGCCGCCATCACCGACTGGCTGGCGGGAGCACTCCCGCCCGTCCCCAACGAGGAGGGTTCATGAAAGCACTACGGCTGCACGAAGACGGACTGCGGCTCGAGGAGATCCCGCGACCCGAGCCGGAGGGGGACGACGTCCTCGTCCGCGTCCATGCCGCGGCGATCACGCGTGACGAGCTGACCTGGCCGACCGATCGGCTGCCGGCCACGCCGTCGTACGAGCTGTCCGGTGTCGTCGAGTCCACGGGCGAAGAAGTGATGGCGCTGACCCCGTTCGACCGCGACGGGGTGGCCGCCGAGTGGGCGAGCGTGCCGCGTTCGGTGCTCGCGCCCAAGCCGAGCGGTCTGAGTCATGTGGAGGCGGCGGCGCTGCCGATGCCCGGGCTGAGTGCTTGGCAGGGCCTCGTCGTCCACGGTGGTCTCACCGCTGGTCAGCGGGTCATGGTGACCGGTGCGGGCGGAGGCGTTGGGCATCTTGCCGTGCAGCTCGCAGCGCAGCTTGATGCCGTCGTGGCGGAGGTCGGCGAGACGTGCGATCTGCTGTTCGACACCGTCGGCGGCGAGCCGCTGACCCGCAACGCCGCCGGTGCAGGATCCATCGTCACGATCGCCGCAGAGGCACCCGGTGCGCATTACTTCATCGTCGAACCCGATGGGGCGCAGCTCGCGGCGTTGCCCGAGCTGCGCCCCCAGGTCGACAGCGTGTTCGCGCTGGCGGACTTCGACGCGGCGTTCGACCGGCTCACCCAGCGCGGCAAGCGCGGCAAGGTGGTCCTGAGCGTCGTCGACTCCGCCTGAGGGACGGTTCTCAGCTGAAGTACTCGAACAGCGACACGACGATGCCTTCGGGACCGCGGACGTACGCCATCCGCACCGTTCCCTCGTAGTCGCCCATGCCGCCGACGAGTCCGTAGCCGTCCGCAGCCAGCTCATCGACCGCGGCCTGGAGGTCGCCGACCTCGAACGACACGTTGCGCAGCCCGAGCTCGTTCGCCATCGCGTGGGGCGATCCGGGCACGTGGTCAGGGGTGACGAAGCGGGCGAGCTCGAAGCGGGCGCCGTCGGGCGACTTCAGCATCACGATCTCGCAGTGCGTGCCGGGAATGCCACACACCAGCTCGGCGAACTCGCCCTGGACCGAGCCGGTGCCCTCGACCTCGAGGCCGAGCTTGACGAAGAATGCGGTCGCCGTGTCGAGGTCCGCGACGGTGATGCCGATGTGGTCGAAACGCTGAACGTGTGTCATGTGGTCCATCCTCTGCGGTGTGATCGATGTGATGCTGGGACGGAGCCGATTCCGGGTTCTCGACATCGTGGTGATGAACTTTTTCGGCTGCATCTCGTCGCAGCGGCGGTGATGATCCCGACCCTGGCGCGAAACCTCGCTGCCCAACCCCTCGCCGGACGAGTAGCAAGCTCGCTCAGCGAGCGGCGTATCGAGACCCCGTGAGTTCGCAACCGATTCTCGTACCTTCTCGGGCTGCCGACCGTCTTGTTCACTGTCGGGTTCCAGTTCCTGGTGTTCCGGGCAGAGAATCAGGCGCGCGACGCCCAGGCCGCAGAACCGCACACCCAGTCTTGGTGCTCAGGAGATCAGCGCGGCTCGTTGCTGGTGGGGGAGGCCGAAGAGCTGGTGCAGTGCTTGCGCCCGCTTGAGGACGAGGTGGGCGTCGTGCTCCCAGGTGATCGCGATGCCGCCATGCAGCTGGACCGTCTCGGCGGCGACGGCCATCGCGGCCTCGGAGCAGTACGACCCCGCCGCTGCGGCGAGCCGCGCGGCCTCGGGTGCGTCGTGGACGTGCGCCTGGACGGCGGCCCACGCCCCGGAACGCGACATCTGCACGCGCACGAGCATGTCGGCCATGCGGTGCTTGAGCGCCTGGAACGAGCCGATCGGCCGGCCGAACTGTTCACGCTGCTTGGCGTACGCGACGGTCATGTCGAGGCCGCGCTGGGCGCAGCCGACCTGCAGAGCGGCGGTCGCGAGGGTGCCGACGCGGTGAGTCGTCGCGAGGATCTCCGCGGCGTCGAGGCTGATCGGCTCGGCGGCCACCGCGTCGAGCTCGACACGGGCGAAGCCGGTCGTCGGGTCCATGCCGGCGAGGCGCGTACGACGCAGGCCGTCGGCGGTCGGGTCGACGAGGAAGAGTCCGGTGCCGGCATCGTGCTCGGCGACGACGAGGAGGATCTCGGCGGTGTCGCCGTTGAGGACGGGGGAGACGGTGCCGTGCAGGGCGCCGTCCCACCTCACCTCCACCGGTGCCGCGATGTCGCCGGTGACGCCGGACCACGCGAGGGTGGCGACGGCTCCGCTGGCAATGCGAGCCGAGGACTCATAATCCCTGGGTCCAAGTGCAGAGCTTGCGATGACGGAGGCCAGGAGCGGGGAGGGGGTCAGCGAACGGCCCAGCTCCTCGAGTACGACGTACGTCTCGGCGAGGCTGAACCCCGCGCCGCCGTGCTCCTCCGGGATGGCGAGCGCTGCGACGCCGACCTGGTCGCACAGCGTCGCCCAGAGGTCCGCGTCGTAGCCGCCCGGCTGCTCGATCGCGCTGCGTACCGCCTGGCTGTCGGAGCGCCGGTCGAGCAGGTTGCGCACGGCGGCGGCGAGCTCGGTGTGCTCTCGCGTGGGGACGAGATCGGTCATTTCGACGGGCTCAACGATTGGTCCGCCAGGAGCGAGGCGAGCAGGCGCTCGCGGTGAAACGACGCCGTGCCCCACGCTGACTGCAGCGCACGGATGCGGAGCAGCCAACGACTGAGGTCGTACTCCTCGGTGTAGCCGATCGCCCCGTGGACCTGCAGGCCGACGCGGGCGGCGAGGTTGGCGGCCTCGGCAGCCTGGAGCTTCGCAGCTGACACGGATCGTGGCGTCAGCTCGAGCGCGGCACCGAAGACGAGGGGCCGCGCGAAGTCGAGGGCAATGCGTGCGTCGGCCAGCTGGTGCTTGATGGCCTGGTACGAGCCGATGGCCCGGCCGAACTGGGTGCGCTGCTTCACGTACGCCACGGAGTCCGCCAGCACGCGCTCGCCGGCACCGAGCAGCTGCGCGGCGGTGGCGAGGACGGCGAGGTCGTAGGCCGCGTCGAGGTCACCGTGCGCGACCGGCTCGCCGGCGGTGACGGTGAAGAGATGGCGGCTGGGGTCGATCGACGTGACGCGACGTTCGGCGGTTGCGGTGTGCAGCTCGCCGTCGACGAGGGCATAGACCTCGTCAGCGACATCGGCGTCCACGGCGTACGGCATCGCGACGGTCGTCCGCGACTCAGTGAGGTCGACGTCGGTGCGTGCGAGAGGCAGGTACGCGGCCGACTCGATCCACGGACCGGGCACCACATGGCGGCCGATCGCCTCGAACGCGATGCCGATCTCGACGGGCGTGGGGGGGGGGGGGGCGGGGGGCCCCCCCCCCGACACCCACCCCGGGCCCCGCAGGTGGGCCCGGGGGGGGCGCCCCCCCCCCCCGGGTGTCCGCTTGCCGGGGGGGGGGGCCCCGCGGCCCCCCCCCCCCACGCCCAGATCAGCGAGCCGGGACCAGAGCTTGAGCCCGGGTTCGTGGTCACCGGCGGCCCAGGCCCGGTTCGCCGCAACGGAGTCGGCCCGCGACAGCAGGTCGTCGAGGGACCGGGCGAAGCCGGACTGCTCATCGGTCAGCGTGAACTTCATCCCCTGACCTCCCGAGGGAGGCCGAGGATGCGCTCGGCGACGATGTTGCGCTGGATCTCGTTGGTGCCGGCGTAGATCGGGCCGGACAGTGAGAAGAGATAGCCGTCGGTCCAGCTCGAGGCGACCTCGGCCTCGGCGCCGAGCAGGCCGAGCGCGGTCTCGTGGAGGGCGACGTCGAGCTCGCTCCACCACACCTTGTTGACCGATCCAGCCGCGCCGATGTCGCCGCCACCGGCGAGCTGCGTGACGGTGCCCCAGGTGTAGAGCCGGTACGCCTCGGCACGCAGCCAGGCGTCGACGACTGCAGCTGACGATGACGTCCTTTCGACAGGTTCAAGGACCGAGGCGTACAGGTCGAGGAGGCGGTCGGCCGTGGCGCAGAAGCGCCCCGGCGACCGCAGCGACAGCCCACGCTCGTTGCCGGCGGTGCTCATCGCGACCCGCCAGCCGTCACCGGGATCACCGAGCACGTCGGCGTCCGGCACGAAGACGTCGTCGAAGAACAGCTCGGCGAAGCCGGCCTCGCCGTCGAGCTGCGCGATTGGGCGTACCGTCACGCCGTCCGCGTCGAGGGGGAAGCAGAAGTAGGTCAGCCCGCGATGCCGCTCGGCCGCCGGGTCAGAGCGGAACAGGCCGAAGCCCTGGTGTGCGTACGCCGCCCGGGACGACCAGGTCTTCTGCCCGTTGAGCAGCCAGCCACCGGCCACCTGCGTGGCGGTCGAGCGCAGCGACGCGAGGTCGGAGCCGGCCTCGGGCTCGGACCACGCCTGCGCCCAGATCGTCTCGCCGGTCGCCATCGACGGCAGCCAGCGCTGCTGCTGGTCGGCAGTGCCGTGGTCGAAGATGATCGGTGCCAGCAGGAAGATGCCGTTCTGCGAGACCCGACCGGGGGCACCGGCGCGGTAGTACTCCTCCTCGAAGATGACCCACTCGACGAGCGACGCTCCGCGCCCGCCGAACTCCTCGGGCCACGACACGACCGACCACCGCTCGTCGGCGAGGCGGCGCTCCCACTGCTGGTGCGCGGCGAATCCGTCAGCGGTGTCCATCGACGGCAACGGCTCAGCCGGTACGTTCGCCGCCAGCCAGGCCCGGGCCTCGTCGCGGAACGCGAGCTCGTCGGGGGAGAAGTCGAGGTTCACCCCTGCTCCTTGGTCTCGTTGTCGCGAGCCTTGGCCGCCATCGCCTTGGCGTCGAGCCCGCCGAGCGCGTTCTCACCGACCTCGGCGTTGTGGGCGTGCGCGAAGTGGTGCAGCCCGAACACCGAGTCCATGCCGGCGCGCATGCCCTGCAGGTCCTCGGCCTGGTTGACCGCCTTCTTGGTCAGCGCGAGGCCGAAGCGCGGCATCTGCGCGATGCGGCCGGCCAGCGCCAGCACCGTCGACTCGAGCTCCTCGGCGGGTACGACCTGGTTGACCATGCCGAGCGACAGTGCACGATCGGCGGTGAACCGGTCGCCGGAGTAGAGGAACTCCTTGGCGGCGCGGGGGTTCATGACCCACGGGTGCGCGAAGTACTCGACCCCCGGGATCCCCATACGTACGACCGGGTCGGAGAAGAATGCGTCGTCCGACGCGATGATGAAGTCGCACGCCCACGCGAGCATCAGCCCGCCGGCGATGCAGGCGCCGTGCACCTGCGCGATGACCGGCTTCGGGATCTCGCGCCAGCGCCGGCACATGCCGAGGTAGACCTCCGACTCGCGGGCGAAGCGCTGGTCGCCACCCTCCTTGTCGGTGTGGTCCCACCAGATCACGGCCTTGCGCTCGAACGTCTGGTCCACGTCCCGACCCGGTGTGCCGATGTCGTGGCCGGCGCAGAAGTGCTTGCCGTTGCCGGCCAGCACGATCACCTTGACCGCGTCGTCATCGGTCGCGCGCTGGAACGCGGCGTCAAGCGCGTACGTCATCTTGGAGTTCTGCGCGTTGCGATACTCCGGCCGGTTGAGCGTGATGCGCGCGACCTGGTCGACGACCTCGTACGTGACGACGTCTTCTTCGGTCATGGGGTGCTCCTCAGCTCGGTTTTCAAGACTTTTCCGCCCAGGTTCCGCGGCAGGGCGTCGACGAAGACGACCTCGCGCGGCACCTTGAAGTTGGCCAGCCGTTCGCGGGTGAACGCGATGACGGCGTCGGCGTCCGGGCCGCCCTCACGACGTACGACGAACGCCTTGCCCACCTCGCCCAGCCGCTCGTCGGGCACGCCGATCACGGCGGTCTCGACGACGCCGTCGAGCCGGGCGAGCGCCTGCTCGACCTCGGCGGGATAGACGTTGAAGCCGCCGCAGATGTACATGTCCTTGAGCCGGTCGGTGATGCGCAGGTAGCCGTTGTCGTCGAGGACCCCGACGTCACCGGTGTGCAGCCAGCCGTCGGCGTCGATCGCCTCGGCGGTGGCGGCCGGGTCGTCGAGATAGCCCAGCATGACCTGCGAGCCGCGCAACAGCAGCTCGCCCTCGCTGCCCGGGGGCAGGTGCTCGCCGGTGTCCGGGTCGGCGATCGCCGTCTCCATGCCGTCGATCGCGCGGCCGCACGTCGTGGCAACAGTCTCGTTGCTGTCGCCGCGCCGACACATCGTGGCGACGACGCACTCGGTCATGCCGAACGCCGTGATGACGAGGTCGAAGCTCAGCTCGCTCTGCAGCCGCTCGACGAGGGCGACCGGTACGTTCGCGGCGCCGGTGTTGGCGAAGCGCAGCGACGACGTGTCGGTCGACGCGAACGCCGGCGACTCCAGCAGGCCGAGGAAGATCGCGGGCGCACCGGGCACCATCGTGATCCGCTCCGTCGCGATCAGCGCGAGCGCCGCGTCGGGGTCGAACGTCGCCATCGGGTGGAGCGTGCACCCGTGCAGCAGCCCGACGAGGACGCCGACCTTGTAGCCGTACGAGTGGAAGAACGGGCTGATCACGAGGTAGCGGTCCTCGGCGCTGACCTCGCCGACGGCGCTCCACGCCGCGGCAGCGGCGACGGTCTGCCGGTGCGCGCTGAGCACGCCCTTGGGCCGGCCGCTCGTGCCGGACGTGAAGAGGATGTCGGCGACGTCGTCGGGAGAGACCGCGTCGGCGGCGGCTTCGACCGCGGCGAGGTCGGTGTCGTCGGCGGGGAGGGATGCGAGGTCGGCGAGGTCGAGGATTGGCGCTTCGGGGGAGAGCGCGCGCAGGTCCGCGATCTGCGTACGCCCGAGGAACCCGTCGGCGATGACCACCAGCGCCGCGTGCGTACGGTCGACGAGGTCGGCGACCTCGTGTGCGGTGTAGCGCGAGTTGGCCGGCACCAGCGTGCCACCGGCGTACGTCACGGCGAGTCCGGCCACGACCCAGTCGATGCTGTTGGGCGCCCACAGAACGACGCGGCCGCCGGGCTCGAGACCCCTGTGGTGGTAGCCCGCGGCGGTGCGGTGCACGAGGTCGTGCAGCTCGGCAAAGGTCACGGTGCGGCCGTCCATCACGTACGCCGGAGCGTCGCCGAACTCTTCGGCGGCGCGGCGTACGAGCCCCGGGACGGTGTGGGTCACGAATCCTCCTTCGTCGCTAGCCAAGCAAGTGCTTGGTAGGCTACCTCATATGAACTCCGACGACGATGCCTTCCGCGAGCAGGTGCGTGCCTGGTTGGCCGAGCATCTCGTCGGTGAATGGGCAGCCCTCAAGGGTGCCGGCGGCTCTGAGGCGTACGAGGAACGGCGCGCGTGGAACCGTCTCCTCGCCGATCACGGCTGGACCTGCCTCGGCTGGCCGAAGGAGCACGGCGGCCGCGCGCTCAGCCTCACCAAGCAGGCCATCTTCCACGAGGAGTACGCCCGTGCGGGCGCACCCGAGACGGTCAACCACCTCGGCGAGCAGCTGCTCGGCCCGACCCTGATCGAGTTCGGCACCGACGAGCAGAAGGCGCGATTCCTGCCGGTGATCCGGACGGTCGACGAGCTGTGGTGCCAGGGCTACTCCGAGCCCGGCGCCGGCTCCGACCTGGCCGCCGTCAAGACCCGCGCCGTGCTCGACGTGGCCGCGGACGAGTGGGTCATTGACGGCCAGAAGGTGTGGACCTCGTGGGCCCACGAGGCGGACTGGATCTTCGTCATCGCGCGGACCGAGCCCGGCTCGTCACGCCACAGCGGCCTGTCGTTCCTGCTCGTCCCGCTCGACCAGGACGGTGTCGAGATCCGGCCGATCGAGCAGATCACCGGCGACTCGGAGTTCAACGAGGTGTTCTTCACCGGAGCCCGCACGCCGGCCTCGATGATCGTCGGGGAGCCCGGCGACGGGTGGCGGGTCGCGATGGCGCTGCTGGGCTTCGAGCGCGGGGTGTCCGTGCTGGGGCAGCACGTCGGCTTCGAGAGCGAGCTCAACGACCTCATCGACCTGGCCCGCGCCAACGGCGCCCTCGACGACCCGGTGCTCCGTGATCGGCTCGCGGAGCAGAGCGCGGAGTTCGAGGTCATGCGCGTCAACGCCGTCAGGTCGCTCACCGAGGCGACGCCCGGCGCCGACAACGTCGCCAAGCTCGTCTGGGCCGGCTGGCACCGGCGGCTCGGCGAGCTCGCCATGGAGGTCTGTGGCGCGAGCTCGCTGACCGCCGACGGTGAGGCGTACGACCTCGACCGCTGGCAGCGACTCTTCCTGTTCTCCCGCGCGGACACGCTCTACGGCGGCAGCGACGAGATCCAACGCAACATCCTCGCCGAGCGTGTGCTCGGCCTTCCGAAAGAGGCCCGCGGATGACCACGATGCGACCCGAGCAGCCGACGCCCGACTACGTACCGGGGCACGGCCTGCTCACCGACAAGGTCGTCGTGGTGACCGCGGCGGCCGGCGCCGGCATCGGAGCGGCCGTGGCGAGGCGCGCGCTCGAGGAGTCCGCCGCGGTCGTGATCATCAGTGACACGCACGAGCGGCGGCTGGCCGAAGCGCACGAGTCGCTGGGCGCGGAGTTCGGTGCGGACCGCGTACGTTCGCTCGCCGTCGACGTCACCGACGAGGCGCAGGTGCAAGCCCTCCTCGACATCGCCGACGAGCACGGCGGGGTCGACGTCATGGTCAACAACGCCGGCCTCGGCGGCACCGCTGACGTGCTCGAGATGACGGACGACGAGTGGTCGCGGGTCCTCGACATCACCCTGACCGGCACGTTCCGGTGCGTACGCGCTGCCGGCAACCGCATGCGCGCCGCCGGCAAGCGCGGCGTCATCGTCAACAATGCGTCGGTCATCGGCTGGCGCGCGCAGGAGGGGCAGGCGCACTACGCCGCTGCGAAGGCCGGAGTGATGGCGCTGACCCGCTGTGCTGCGCTCGACGTCGCGCCGTACGGTATCCGGGTGAACGCGGTGGCTCCGTCGCTGGCGATGCACCCGTTCCTCGCCAAGGTCACCAGCGACGAGCTGCTGGCCGAGCTCAAGCAACGAGAAGCGTTCGGCCGCGCGGCCGAGCCGTGGGAAGTGGCGAACGTGATGGTGTTCCTGGCGTCGGACTACTCGACGTACCTGACCGGCGAGGTCATCTCCGTGTCGAGTCAGCGAGCCTGAGATGGCCGAGCAGACTCGCCGGGAGGAGCTGCTGCAGATCGCGGCCGAGCTCTTCGCGACCAAGGGCTTCAAGAACACGACGGTCCGCGACATCGCCGATGCGGCCGGCATCCTGAGCGGCTCGCTCTATCACCACTTCGACTCCAAGGAGTCGATGGTCGACGAGATCCTGTCGTCGTTCCAGGAGGAGCTGTTCGGCGCGTATGCCGGCATCCTCGCCGGCACCGACGACCCACGGGCCAAGCTCGAGGCCGCCGTGCGGGTGTCGTTCGAGGCGATCGACCATCACCGCGACGAGGTGGCGATCTTCCAGAACGAGGCGGACTACCTCGGTACGTTCGACCGCTTCGCCTACCTCGCCGATCGCAACCAGCAGTCGCGCGACGTGTGGCTGACGCTGCTGCGCGAAGGCGTGTCCTCGGGTGCTCTCCGCAAGGACCTCGACGTCGAGCTCGTCTATCGCTTCATCCGCGACACCGTCTGGGTCGCGGTGCGGTGGTACCAGCCCGGCGGCAAGCTGAGTCACCACGACGTCGCCGACCAGTACCTCACCATCCTCCTCGACGGGATCACGACATGAGCCCCAGTGCGTACATCATCGATGCTGTCCGGACACCCGTCGGCCGGCGCGGCGGATCGCTCGCCAGCGTGCACTCGGCCGACCTCGGCGGTCACGTGCTGTCGGCACTGATGGACCGTACGGGCGTCGACCCCGGTGCGGTCGACGACGTCATCATGGGGTGCTGCGACACGATCGGCTCCCAGGCCGGAGACGTCGCGCGTACGGCGTGGCTCGTCGCCGGACTGCCCGAGCACGTGCCCGGCGTGACGATCGACCGGCAGTGCGGCTCGTCGCAGCAGGCCGTGCACTTCGCCGCGCAGGGCGTGATGTCCGGGACGCAGGACCTCGTCGTCGCCGGTGGGTTGCAGAACATGAGCGCGATCCCGATCTCGGCGGCGATGCTGGTCGCCGACCAGTACGGCTTCACCACGCCGTTCGCGGAGTCGCCCGGTTGGCTCAAGCGCTACGGCGACCAGGAGGTCAGCCAGTTCACGTCGGCCGAGATGATCGCCGAGAAGTGGGACCTCAGCCGCGAGGCCATGGAGGAGTTCGCTTTGGCCTCGCACGAGCGGGCGCGCGCGGCGATCGCCGAGGGTCGGTTCGACAGCCAGGTGGTGCCGGTCGGCGAGTTCACCACTGACGAGTGCCCGCGCGAGACGTCGCTGGACAAGATGGCCGCGCTGCAGCCGCTGGCTCCCGGCGGCCGGATCACTGCCGCCGTCGCCTCGCAGATCAGCGATGCCGCGAGCGCGATGCTCATCGCGTCGGAGCAGGCGGTCAAGGACCACCAGCTCACGCCGCGCGCCCGGGTGCACCACCTGTCCGTACGCGCCGACGACCCGATCTGGATGCTCACCGGCCCGATCGCCGCGACCCGGCACGCGCTCGGCAAGGCCGGCATGACGGTCGCCGACATCGACCTGTTCGAGTGCAACGAGGCGTTCGCGTCGGTCGTGCTGGCGTGGATGCAGGAGCTCGACGTGCCGCACGACAAGGTCAACGTCAACGGCGGCGGCATCGCCCTCGGCCACCCGATCGGCGCCACCGGCACCCGGTTGATGACGACTCTGCTGAACGAGCTCGAACGTACCGACGGCCGCTACGGACTGCAGGTCATGTGTGAGGGCGGCGGCCAGGCCAACGTCACGATCATCGAGCGCCTCTAGCCAGGAATCGAGTCGCCCGGGAACCCGGCCCCCGGGTGCACCTCGGCGCGGATCATCCCGGCCTGCACGCACGGGTCACCGGCCATGATCTGTTCCGCTTCCTCCTGCGACACCGTCATGACTGCGACGCCGGCCAGCGTGTCGTCGCCTCCGGGGCAGAGCACCGCGATCGTCCCGTCGGCATGCAGTGACACCATGCGGCGCTGATGCTCCAGCTCGATCGCCGCGGCACCGTCCTGGTGCCGGTCCGCGCCCCACCACAGCAGGGTCAGTGTGAACGGCTTGGCCGTCGCCGCCAGCTCCTGGATCTGCTCGTCGGTGATGGCTGCCCCCATGGCGTACTCCTCTGCTCTGCGGTCGATGCCCCGCCAGCCTGCTCAGGCAAGGAGTGACTGTCAACGCCGAACCTGCCGGTTCAGCTGCCGTAGTGGTAGCGACAGGCAGCGATGCGAATCTCGTCCTCGACGACCTTGTAGACGAGGCGATGCTCGTCGGTGATGCGGCGCGACCAGTAGCCCTGAAACCCGTGCTTCAACGGCTCAGGCTTGCCGATGCCTTCGTTGCCATTGCGGGCGATGTCCTTCAACAGCGTGTTGATTCTCCTGACGAGCTTGCGGTCCTGCTGCTGCCACCAGAGGTAGTCGTCCCATGCCGACTCGTCCCAGACAAACGTCACTCGGCGAGCTCTCGCTCGACGCCGGCCCCACTCTCGAGTCGATCGATCGAGGCGAGAAGTCGGCGCGCGTTCACCGGGTTCTTCAGGAGGAAGGCGGTCTCCTTGAGCGATTCGTAGTCGTCCAAGGACACGATGACGACAGGCTCGTGGCCTGCACGGGTCACGACGACTTCTTCGCGATCATCAGTGACAGCGTCCAACGTCGCTGCAAGGTTGGCTCGGGTCTGCGAATAGCTCAGGGTCTTCATGGCGTCCTCTCGCGTACGTACAGGAAATTGTACGTTTGACGGAGAGGTGGAGCAAGGATCTGATCCCTCAACGCGGCGCATTCGCTCGCCCCCGCTCGAACACGAGACCCAGCCGGGTGCCGACGACCGTGCCAGCCGGAAACCACTCTGCCGTCCGCCGGATCAGGGCGACCGCCTCTGACATGGGTTCTGAAGTGGTCGACGGTCGTGCCGAGGGTCGATACTGTTCCGGTCATGGCCGTATCTGGCACCACCGAGTTCGATGTCGCCGCCACGCCCGCGCAGGTCTTCGATGCCGTCGCCGCGATCGAGGATCTGCCCCAGCGCTCGAGCGCGCACAAGTCCGCCACGGTCGAGTCCCGGCACGACGACGGCCGGCCCAAACGCGTACGCGCCAAGGTCGCGGCAGCCGGGTTCACCGACGAGGAAGTCACCGACTACACATGGGACGAGCCGCACTCCGTGACGTGGACCTTGGCCGAGAGCTCGGTGCAGTCCACGCAGGTGGCTACCTACACACTCACGCCGACCGACGGTGGCACCCACGTCAAGCTCGACCTCGAGATCGGTGTCAAGGTGCCGATGCCCGGCTTCGTGCTCAAGCGCGTCCTCAAGAGCGCCCTCGACACCGGCAGCAAGAGCTTCAAGGCGTACGTCGAGGGTCGCTAACCCAGAACCTTTGCTTTCTGCGCAGAGAACTCGGCTTCAGTGATCGCGCCGCTGTCGCGCAGCGCGGCGAGGCGCTCCAGTCGACTGATGACGTCGTCGTCGGCCGCGTCGACCGGCTCCCCCCGAAGTAGGGCGGCGACGCTTTCCGCCTTGGCGCGTGCGGCTTCCTTGGCTGGCGTGACCTGGTCCCACAGGATCCGATAGCCGGCCGGATTGTCGGGGTCGACCAGGATCGGCAGTACGGCGCCCGGTGCGGGCCAGACCTTCCGCTTCACGGGGCCGGAGAACTCGACCGCGAGTGGCGCGACACCAGGAGCGCTGATCACGAGGTGCATCTCGCAGATCTGGTTGACCGTGTCGCCGTGATTCACCGAGACCGTCACGACGTGGGCCTTGCCTGGCACGCCGTCTGCGGTGGTCGCCGGAGCGGATCGGCCGCTGGACGTCACAATCAGCGACCGGCCGGACACTATGGGGTATGACCGGGCCGGACGATCGACGCGATGCGGAGTTCTCGCGTTGCTTCGAGGAGGAGATGCCCCGGGTCCTTCGCTATGCCCAGAGACACGTGGGGTGGGAGCTGGCACAGGACGTCGTCGCCGAGACCTTCCAGATCGCCTGGCGCAAGTGGGACAAGCTCCCCGCGGAGAAGTTCCCGTGGCTCGTCGGTACGGCTCGCAAGGTCATCGGCAATCACGTACGTGCGACGATGCGCCGGAGGCGACTGGCCACGCGTCTCGCCCTCTACTCAGAGGTGACCGCCGACTCCTCGGAGGAGAGCAGCGCGCGCATGGAGGCCCTGCACCGGCTGGCAATGCTCAGTGAGGTGGAGCGGGAAGCGCTGCTCCTCACGGCGTGGGACGGGCTGACGTCCGATGCAGCCGCCGAGGTGTTGGGGATCAGTCCGGCGACCTTTCGCAAGCGGTTGAGCCGAGCGCGCCAGTCCGTGCTCGTCGCAGAGGAGTCCCACGAGACGGCAGGCCTGGTCATCGGAGCGGAGGAGGGGCGATGACGAACATCATCGAGCGGCTGGCGCCGGGCCCGGCAGATCCGAAACAGCAGTGGGCCCAGACGACTCTGCAGCGCATCAAGGCCTCGAAGGTGCCGAGGCGGCGTCGGCGCCGGTTCATCGTGACCGGGGTGATCGCGGGCGCGGTGCTGGGTGGGGGCGTGGCGGTGGCACAGACCGCCTTGGCTCCAGACGAGGTGACCCATTCGATCGGGAGCCTCCAGAAGGAAACGGGCCTGCGTCCCACCACGGCGCCGGTCAAGATCGCCGACATCCACCTCAGCGATGGCACCCGTTGGCAGGTCTGGCGGGGATACAACGACCACGACGGTTCGTGCTGGACCGTCGGCGACCCCGACAAGGGAGACATCGATCCGCACGACATCTTCGGGTCAACGGCACCAAGCTGCACCTGGATGCCCGATGAGGATCAGGCGCGGAAGATGGGGCTCCCCTCCAGCACGAAGCGCATGGATTTGCATGAACAGGAGAGCGACTTCGTCAGGCTCGACTTCTGCGGTCAGGATGAGCGCAAGGGCTTGCCGGTCGTGTTCGGCCAGGTCGTGCAGCCGGCGGTGAAGGCCGTGCGGGTCGTTGGCCCTGGTTACGTCAAGAACCTGAGGATTGATCCTGAGACTGGCGGATTTGGGGCGGAGCTGCCCTATCGGCTGGCGCACCTCAAGCCGGGCTACCTCTTCGACGGGGTGCATGTGGAGTTCCTCGACGAGGACGGCCATGTCGTGCACACGGCGTTCGAGGGCGGATAGCTAGACGTCCCAGCCCTCCGGGGCTCTCGGGTGCAGCATCGCATCGGTGCCGCCGTCGGCATACACGACGGAGCCCACCATCAGGCTGCTGGCGTCCGACAGCAGGAACGCGATTAGAGCCGCCACCTCCTGAGGCTGCCCGAGGCGACCGATCGCCGTCGGGTACGCCTCGACGAGCGGGCCGATCTCCGGGTCGGCGAGCAGCCGGTCCGTCATGGGGCTGGCGATCATGCCCGGCGCGACGGCGTTGAGCCGGATGCCAGCACCGATCCAGTTGGCAGTGACGCCCTCCCGGCGAGCCCACCACGCCAGCGCAGCCTTGGTCGCCGGATAGACCATGACGGACTCGGCCAGGTCGGCATCCGCGCGGGCGGCTGCCTCGTCGCCGGCGAGGCAGTGGTCGGCGACCGACGCACGCCAGCCCGGCATACCGGTGATCGAGTTCGAGGCCAGCAGCACGACGCTTGCGGAGCCGGCGGCGGCAAGCTGCGGCCGGAGACCCTCGACCAACGCGACCGCGCCGAAGAAGTTGACCGACACGACGAGCGACGACGCGACGCCCGATGAGCCGGCGATCCCGGCGCACGGCACCACGCCGTGGACGATGGCGGCCAGCTGCTGGACGCCGGCGACCGCGTCGGCCCGACCAGCAGGCGTCGACAGGTCCGCCATGACGTCGGCATCGCGCTGGTCGACCGTGATCACCCGGTCGCCCTGCTCACGCAGCAGCGCCGCCGTGGCCGCACCGATCCCGCTCGCGGCCCCACTCACGACGTACGTCTTCGCGAGCCGACTGTAGGCGTCGAGAGCGAGAAGTGGTTGCGGTTCTCGTCGCCGCCTGCAAAACTAGAACATGTTCTATTTCGGCATCCCTCGCGAGTGCTCGGCATGACCCAGACGTACGTGCTGACCGATCTCGACAAGCTCGAGGCCGAGGCCGTCCACATCTTCCGCGAGGTCGCCGCGACGATCGAGCGTCCCGCGCTGCTGTTCTCCGGCGGCAAGGACTCGGTCGTCATGCTGCACCTTGCGGCCAAGGCGTTCTGGCCCGCGCCCGTGCCGTTCCCCGTGATGCACATCGACACGGGGCAGAACTTCGACGAGGTCATCGAGTTCCGTGACCGTACGGTCGAGCGCTTCGGGCTGCGGCTCATCATCGCCAGTGTCCAGGACGACATCGACGCCGGCCGCGCCAAGGAGATCGGCGGCCCGCTGGGTCCGCGCAACAAGCTGCAGACCGTCTCGCTGCTGCGCGGCATCAAGGAGAACCAGTTCGGCGCCGTGTTCGGCGGTGCTCGGCGCGACGAGGAGAAGGCCCGCGCCAAGGAGCGCGTCTTCAGCTTCCGCGACGAGTTCGGCCAGTGGGATCCCAAGAACCAGCGGCCTGAGCTCTGGAGCCTCTACAACGGGCGGCACCACAAGGGCGAGAACATGCGCGTCTTCCCGCTGTCCAACTGGACCGAGCTCGACATCTGGAACTACATCCTCCGCGAGGAGATCGAGCTCCCCGAGCTCTACTACGCGCACGAGCGGACCGTCGTCGCGCGCGACGGCATGCTGCTCGCGGTCAACCGCTTCATCCAGCCCCAGGGCGACGAGGAGCCGTTCGACGTCATGGTCCGGTTCCGCACGATCGGCGACGCCACGTGCACCGGCTGCGTCGAGTCGCACGCGACGACCCCAGCGGACGTGGTGACCGAGGTCGCCGCCGCCCGCATCACCGAGCGAGGTGCCACCCGCGCGGACGACGCGATCTCCGAGGCCGGCATGGAAGACCGCAAGAAGGAGGGCTACTTCTGATGTCGCAGCTTCTCCGCATCGCGACGGCCGGCAGCGTCGACGACGGCAAGTCCACCCTCATCGGCCGGTTGCTGTTCGACGGCAAGGCGATCTTCGAGGACCAGCTCGGCGCGATCGAGACGGCGAGCGCCGCTCGTGGCTTCGACGGCCCCGACCTCGCTCTGTTCACCGACGGCCTGCGGGCCGAGCGGGAGCAGGGCATCACGATCGACGTGGCGTACCGCTACTTCGCGACGCCCAGGCGCAAGTTCATCATCGCCGACACCCCTGGCCACATCCAGTACACGCGCAACATGGTCACCGGCGCCTCGACCGCCGACGTCGCCCTGATCCTGATCGATGCCCGCCACGGCGTGCTGGAGCAGTCCCGCCGGCACGCGTTCCTCGCGACGCTGCTCGGCATCCCGCACCTCGTGCTGTGCGTCAACAAGATGGACCTCGTCGACTACTCGCAGGAGCGGTTCAACGAGATCCGCGCAGAGTTCGAGGCGTTCGCGTCCAAGCTCGAGGTCCCGGACCTGACGTTCATCCCGGTCTCGGCGCTCACCGGCGACAACGTCGTCACCCCGAGCACCGCGATGCCCTGGTACGAAGGGCCGGCCCTACTGGGCTACCTCGAGGACCTGCACGTCGCGTCCGACCGCAACCTCATCGACGCGCGTATGCCGGTGCAGTACGTCATCCGGCCGCAGCAGGCCGACTTCCACGACTTCCGTGGCTACGCCGGTACGGTCGCCGGTGGTGTGTTCCGGCCCGGCGACGAGGTCGTCGTCCTGCCGTCGGGGTTCTCGACGATGGTGACGAACGTATGGGGCCCCGGTGGGTCGAAGCTCGACGAGGCGTTCACCGGCCAGGCCGTGACGATCGAGCTCGCCGACAACCTCGACATCAGCCGCGGCGACATGCTGTGCCGGCCCAACAACCGGCCGACCAGCACGCAGGACGTCGACGCGATGATCTGCTGGATGGACGGCGACCTGACGCTGGACACCGACACGACGTACGCAATGCTCCACACGACTCGCGACACCCGGGTGTCGGTCAAGGAGCTCGAGTACCGCCTCGACATCAACACGCTGCACCGCGTCGAGGACGCCCCGACGCTGGCGCTCAACGAGATCGGCCGGGTGCGGCTGCGGACGCAGAAGCCGCTGCACCTCGACCCCTATCGCCGCAACCGCGACACCGGCAGCTTCATCCTGATCGACGAAGCGACCAACAACACCGTCGCCGCCGGCATGCTGTTGGGTGCGAGCCAGAACGAGCCCAACATCGTCTGGCACAGCGGCGCCGTGACGCGCGAGCACCGCAAGACCAAGGGCATGACGCTGTGGCTGACCGGGCTGTCCGGCTCGGGCAAGTCGAGCGTCGCCGTCGAGATCGAACGGCGCCTCGTCGCGTCGGGCCGGCCCGCGTACATCCTCGACGGCGACAACTTGCGGCACGGCCTCAACGCCGATCTCGGGTTCAGCCCGGAGGACCGCAAGGAGAACGTCCGCCGGGTGACCGAGGTGGCGCGGCTGCTGGCCGACGCCGGTGTCGTCGCCATCGTGTCGCTCGTCAGCCCCTACCGCGCCGACCGCGATGCGGCCCGCGCGGCCCACGAGGACGACAGCCTGCCGTTCCTCGAGATCTTCATGGACACCCCGCTCGAGGTCGCCGAGGCGCGCGACACCAAGGGGTTGTACGCCAAGGCGCGCGCCGGCGAGATCAAGGACTTCACCGGCATCAACGCCCCGTACGAGGCGCCGATGCGGCCGGACCTGTTGCTGCGGCCCAGCGACGGTGACGCCGGTACGCTCGCCGGAATCGTGATCGACCGAGTGGAGCAGACATGATCGAGCGGGACGCGGCGTTTGCGGCTGAGATCGCCGAGCGGGCGGGGGCACTGCTGCTCGACCTGCAGCGCGCCTCCGGGCTGACCGGCAAGGAGCTCGGCAAGGCCGGCGACGCCAAGGCCAACGAGCTGCTCCTCGCGCTGCTCGCCGAACGGCGACCGGGCGACGCGGTGCTCTCAGAGGAGTCGGCCGACTCACCGGCGCGGCTCTCCGCCGACCGGGTCTGGATCATCGATCCCCTCGACGGCACCCGGGAGTACGGCATGCCGGGTCGTCCGGACTGGGCGGTCCACGTCGCTCTCTGGGAGCGGGGTGCGCCCGGCTCAGCGATCACCGCGGCAGCCGTGGCTCAGCCGGCGCTGTCGACGGTCTACTCGACCGGCAGGTCGACGGTCATGCGTGGCCCGCACGAGCGGCCGATCTTCCTGGTCAGCGACAGCCGGCCGCCGGATTTCGCCGCCGCCGTGGCGAAGGACCTCGACGCCGACCTGCAGCCCATGGGCTCGGCCGGGGCCAAGGCGATGGCCGTGCTGCGAGGCGACGCCGACGCGTACCTGCACGCCGGAGGCCAGTGGGAGTGGGACTCAGCGGCGCCGGTCGGCGTGGCCCTCGCCGCCGGCCTGCACGCGTCACGGGTCGACGGCTCGACGCTGACCTACAACGCCGCACACCCTTACCTGCCGGACCTTGTGATCTGTCGCGCCGACCTGGCCGACAAGATCCTCACGGCGATCGCGGCAGCTGGCTAGAGCCCGCCGACGAACGGCAGTGCCTCAGACGACGTAGCCGCTGGCGCGCTTCAGTGCGGTCGCGGCCTCGGTGACGACCCGGTCGATGAGCTCCTCGCACGTGGGCAGGTCGTCGATGACGCCGACGACCTGACCCGAGGCGAGGACGCCGACGGTCGCGTCGCCCTCGACGAGACCGGCCTTGAGCATCATCGGGGTGTTGGCGGCGAGGGCGAGCTGACCGAGCGTACGGCCCTGCTCCTTGCGCATCGCGCGGCCGTCGACGGCGAGCTGTTTCCAGGTCATCCCGGCCATGCGCTTGAACTCCAGGGTGCGCCGCGCCGTCGGGACGAGGCGGCGCATGCCTGCGCCGCCCTCGACCTGCTCGACGAGCTCGGTGCGGAGCATGCGGTGCGGCATGCCGTCGACCTTCTTGGTGACGACGGTGTCGTCGAGGCCGGCAATCAGGTAGCGCTGCTTCACCGCATCCGGCACCCGGCTGTCAGCCGTCAGCAGGAACCGGGTGCCCATGCCCACGCCGGCGGCGCCGTACGAGAGCGCAGCCGCGAGCCCGCGACCGTCGAAGAACCCGCCGGCGGCGATCACCGGGATGTCGACCGCGTCGAGGACCGTCGGCAGCAGCAGCGTCGTCGGCACCGAGCCGGTGTGCCCGCCGCCCTCGCCGCCCTGGATCATCACCGCGTCGGCGCCCCACGACGCGACCTTGACCGCATGCTTGGGCAGCCCGACGCTCGGGATCACGACGATGTCGTGCTCCTTGAGCCTGGCGATCAGCTCGGGCTTGGGCGCGAGCGCGAACGACGCGACCTTGACGCCGTATGAGATGAGCAGCTCGCACCGGGCTGGGGCGTCGGCCGCGTCAGCGCGCAGGTTGACCCCGAACGGCTCGTCGGTGCGCTCCTTGACCTCGATGATCGCCTGCTCGAGCTCCGGCAGCGTCATCGTGGCCGACGCGAGGATGCCGAGGCCTCCGGCGTTCGCGGTGCCACTGACCAGGCTAGGGCCGGCGACCCAGCCCATGCCGGTCTGCACGACCGGATGGCGTACGCCGGTCAGATCGGTCAGCGGGGTGGACAGCAGCTGCTCGATCATTCGCTCGGCACTTCCCGCTCGCGGAGCTTCGTGGGGTCCAGCAGCTCGCGGATCAGGACCAGCTCGCCGTCGGTCGGCGTGCGCGTCTCGGGCACGTCATTGTCGGCATGGATCTCGCAGCCGCTGGCCGCGCGCACCTCGTCGACGGTCACGCCGGGGTGCACGGACACGAACCGCATCGTGTGCCCCGGTCCGCCGAAGTCGAACACCCCGAGGTTCGTGACGAGCCGGTGCACGTCATGGAACTTCGTCGCGGCAGGCCCCGCGGCCTCGGCCCGCGCACGGCCGATGCCCGACGCGATGTCGACCTGTTCGACCACGACCCGAGGCGAGTGCTTGGGCACCCAGTAGGACGTCCGGTTGTTGACGGTGTTGCCAGGCGCACCGCGTACGCCCAGCAGTTGGCGGGTCGGCTGCTCCCACGGGCCGATCGCCGAGATGTTCTGGTTGCCGTGTCGGTCGATCTGGGTCGCGCCCATCATGACGTGCCGCTTGCCGTACGGGACTACGGACTCGAGCACCAGCCGGAACGGCATCCAGCCCTCGATGACGTCGCCGGACTGGCCGAGCGGCGGGGTGCCGCGCAGGATCCGGGCCTCGCCGTCGGTCAGCATCAGCGCCGGGTTGGACGTGTTCTTGGCCAGTCTGGCGCCGAGCGTCGGCAGCAGTCCCATGGGGCTGCCCATGATCTCGCCGTCGTCGGCGAAGCAGTCGGCAATGGCGACGGCGCAGTACTCCGAGCGGGTCACGTCGTTCATGCGGAAGCCGCCTCGCGGAACGCCGTGACTGCGGCTTGATAGGCCGCCTCGTCGCCGGACAGGAATCGTTCGTGGAACGCGGCCCAGTCCTCGGGGGTCTTCGCCGCGGTGGCGTACGCCTTCTGGAACTTCTCGTCGCGGCCGTACGTCGGCGTGCAGTCGGTGAAGTGTGCGCCGTTCGGCGTCTCGACCACTCCGGTCACCATGGTGCGGTTGAGCAGCAGGCTCTGCAGGGGCGCGTCGACCGTCAGACCGGCGGTGTCGATGATCTGCTCGGTCGACACGTACGCCTCACGGGCGGCCATGCAGAACAGGTCGTCGAAGTAGGGGTCCGGCCCGAGGTACTGCCCGTTGCCGAGCTCGTCCGCGCGATTCATGTGCACCAGGGCGACGTCGAGGTTGAGCGCCGGCACCGCGACGAGCTCCTCCTGGTCGTCGTACGGCGAGCGCACGGTGTGCAGGTCGGGGTCGTTCTCGAGCACGGCCGAGCCGAGGCCCGCACGCATCGGCAGGAACGAGATGCGCTGGGCCGCGGCACGGAGCCCCGTCTGGAACATGCCCTCGTCCCACTCGCGGAACTCCGCGGTGCCGTCGACGCGGGCCTTGCTGAACAGCGGCTCGAGCGGAATCGAGTCGAGGGTCGCGAACGCGTAGGTCACCCGGCTGGCCTTGCCGGCGGCGAGCAGCAGGCCGACGTCGGGGCCGGCGTACGACACGACGTGCAGGTCGGTGAGGTCGCTGCGCAGGATCGCCCGGACCAGTGCCATGGGCTTGCGCCGCGAGCCCCAGCCGCCGATCCCGACGGTCATCCCGCGCTCGATGCGGCCGACGACCTCGTCGATCGTCAGCTCCTTCGACGGTGCCCTCACTGCTGACCCTTCGCCTTCTCGGTGCCGGCGAAGTCATCGCGGAGCTCGTCGCTCACGCCCATCAGGTTGAGCTCCATCGTGAATCCTTGCTCGAAGCGATAGCTGGTGTTGACGTCGACCGGGTCGATGCCGTTGAGCGCCTCCTTGGCGGCGCGGATGACCCGGGTGTCCTTGGCGGCGATCTCGGCGGCGAGGCCGAGCGCCAGGGCGTCGAGCTCGTCGCGTGGCACGACGGCATACACCGAGCCGTGCTGCACCAGATCGGCCGCCGGGATCGTGCGGGCGGTGAAGTAGAGGGTGCGCATCAGGTGCTGCGGCACGAGCCGGGCGAGGTGCGTCGCGGCGCCGAGCGCGCCCTGGTTGACCTCGGGCACGCCGAAGTACGCATCGTCGCTGGCGACGATGACGTCGGAGTTGCCGACCAGGCCGACGCCGCCGCCGAGGCAGAACCCGTGCACCGCCGCAATCACCGGGACGGCGCACTCGTACACCGCCTTGAACGCGGCGAAGCAGCCCTTGTTGGCGCCGATCAGGGCGTCGAACCCCGTGGTGTTCTGCATCTCCTTGATGTCGACGCCCGCGTTGAACCCCTTGCCGTCGGCGCGGAGCACGACGACCTTCGTGGCGGGGTCGGCACCGGCCGCGTCGAGGACCCTCGCGAGGTCGAACCAGCCTTGGACTGTGAGCGCGTTGACCGGGGGCTGGTCCATCGTGACGACGCGGACCCCGTCGTCGCGGAGTTCAGAACGTATGGTCATGGCTGCCAACCTAACATTTGCTTGGTAGCCTGTCAGCATGACTCTGGCCCTGGACCTCTCCGGACGCGTCGCCCTGGTCACCGGCGGCTCGCGCGGGATCGGCCGCGGCATCGCTGCCGTGCTGGTCGAGGCCGGTGCCACGGTGGTCACCTGCGGGCGGTCGCCGGTCGACGATCCGGTCGCGGGCACGGAGCACCAGACCTGCGACGTACGCGATCCGGGCGCCGTCCAGGCACTGGTCGCCGGCATCGTCGAGACCCACGGTCGTCTCGACGTCCTGGTCAACAACGCTGGCGGTGCGCCGTACGCCCTGGCGGCCGACTCGAGCTCACGGCTCGACGACAAGATCCTCGGCCTCAACCTCTCCGCCGTGCTGACGGTGTCCAAGGCCGCCAACGCGGTCATGCAGCAACAGCCTGACGGTGGCGCCATCGTCAACATCTCGTCGGTCTCGGCCCTGCGGCCATCGCCCGGCACCGCGTCGTACGGCGCCGCCAAGGCTGGGGTCGACTCGCTGACCAAGACGCTCGCCGTCGAGTGGGGTCCCCGCGTACGCGTGAACAGCATCGACGTCGGTCTGTGCCGGACCGAGCTGACCGCCGACCACTACGGCGACGATGCGACGGTCGCAGCGGTCGAGGCCACCATCCCGCTGGGCCGCATGGCCGAGCCCGAAGAGGTGGGCCGGGTCGTCGCGTTCCTGACGTCGGACCTCGCGTCGTACGTCTCGGGCGCGACCGTCGCCTGCCACGGCGGTGGCGAGCCGCCCGTCTTCCTGCACGTCGTCACCAAGGAGAACCAGTGAGCATTCTCGAAGGTCGCATCGCGATCGTCACCGGAGCCGGCCGCGGCATCGGCCGGGCCCACGCGCTCGAGCTGGCGCGGCAGGGCGCCAAGGTCGTGGTCAACGACTTCGGCGTCTCTCTGGCAGGGGAGGCCGACGCCGAGTCGCCCGCTGAGGCCGTGGTGTCCGAGATCAAGACGCTCGGCGGCGAGGCCGTGGTCAACGGCGCGGACGTCGCCGACTTCGGCCAGGCCGAGGCGATGGTGCAGCAGGCGATCGACACGTTCGGCGGCCTCGACATCCTCGTCAACAACGCCGGCTTCGTCCGCGACCGGATGCTCGTCAACACGTCCGAGGAGGAGTGGGACGCGGTCATCCGGGTGCACCTCAAAGGTCACTTTGCGCCACTGCGGCATGCGGGGGCGTACTGGCGGACCGAGTCCAAGGAAGGGCGTACGCGCGCGGCCCGCGTCATCAACACGTCGTCGGGTGCGGGTCTCCAGGGCTCGATCGGCCAGACGACGTATTCCGCCGCCAAAGCGGGCATCGCCGGCATGACCTTGGTGGCCGCCGCGGAGATGGGCCGGTACGGCGTGACTGTCAACGCCATCGCGCCGGTCGCCCGCACGCGGATGACCGAAGGGGCGTTCGACACCTCGGCGATGCCCGAGCCCGAGGACAACTCACCGGTCGTGGCCTGGCTCGCCTCGGTCGAGGCCGGTGACATCACCGGCCGGGTCATCGAGATCGAGGGCGGCCAGATCTGCCTCGAGCAGGGCTGGACCCACGGCCCGCGCCGCGATGCCGGTCGTCGCTGGGAGACCACGGAGGTTGGGCCCGCGCTGCGCGAGCTCATCGCCGAGGGCGCCGATCCCGAGCCGGTGTACGGAGTGGCGCCGTAGTCTTCGGGCATGGGACTGCTCACTCCGCTCGCGGTCAAGATCGGCTCGATCCCGTGGTTGCCTCGCTACCTCCGGCAGATCATGTGGGTGGACAACCTGATCCGGCGGGTGACCCGTGGCCGGCTGACGCTGCTCGACCTTGCCGGGCTGCCCAACCTCGTGCTGACCGTGCCCGGCCGCAAGAGCGGGATCCCGCGCAGCACGCCGTTGCTGTGCGCCCCTGACGGCCCGGACATCCTGATCGCCGGCTCGAACTTCGGCGGCGCCAAAGAACCCATCTGGGTCAAGAACATCGAGGCGACGCGCGAGGTCACGGTCTTCTTCCGCCGGCGCGAGACGCCCATGGTCGTACGCCCGCTCGAGGGGGACGAACGCGCCGCTGCCTGGTCGCTGTTGGTCGAGACGTGGCCCAACTTCCTGATGTACGAGAAGCGCACCGACCGCCAGATCAAGCTGTTCCGCCTGACGGCCCAGCCCTGACGTAGGTGCCGAGGGTCACGTAGCTTTCACACGGTTCTCTCAGGTCTGCCTCCTATTCTAGGTAGTTCTGCCGATCCATGATCGGCCCTCGACCTGCAGGAGATCCGTCCGTGACGAGCACTGCCACGCCACCCACACCCCGGCGAGCGGTACGCCGCCCGAAGCGGATCTGGCGACGCCTGGTGATCGGCATCGGCGTGTTCGCGCTGGTGATCGGCATCGGCGGCGCCGCGGCGTTCTGGAAGCTCAACGGCAACATCGCGTCGGCGGCGCTGGACAAGAAGGATCACGTCGTCAAGGACGACACCCCCAAGGGTGCGACCAACATCCTGTTCATCGGCTCGGATTCCCGCAAGCTCAAGTCCAAGGGCTACGGCAACGAGCTCGGTCAGCGCAGCGACGCCCTGATGCTGGTGCACTTCGCCAAGGACAACAAGCGAGTCGAGGCGGTCCAGATCCCGCGTGACACGCTCACCACGCTGCCCGCTTGCAAGAACACCGGGAGCGGTGCCTTCCCCGGCGGCGCCAACCTGATGATCAACTCGGCGCTGGCCGGCGGCCCGGCGTGCTCCGTGCGCGCGGTCGAGGCCCTGAGCAACGTCCACATCGACCACTTCGTGCAGCTGGACTTCGACGGCTTCGCCTCGATGGTCAACGCCCTCGGCGGCGTCAACGTATGTCTCGACAAGCCCATGGTCGACCCCGATGCCAAGCTCAACCTGCCGGCAGGTGAGCAGCACATCAATGGCAAGAACGCACTTGCCCTGGCCCGCACGCGCCACGCGGTCGGCGACGGCAGCGACATCGGCCGGCTGGGCCACCAGCAGGTCGTCATGTCGTCGATCATCAGCCGCGCCCGGAGCGCGGGGGTGCTGACCCGCCCCGACCGGCTGTTCAGGTTCCTCAACGCCCTGACCTCGTCGATCACGGTCGACAAGGGGATCTCGTCGATCTCCAAGCTCACGGGCCTCGCCAAGCGCGCCCGGGCTGTGCCGGACTCCAAGATCCGGTTCATCACGATGCCCAACGGCACGGCGCCGACCGACCCCAACCGGGTCGTCAAGACGGCTGACGCGGACGTGCTCTTCGCCGCGATCGCCAAGGATCACGAGGTCCCGGTCGAGAGCGAGGACGCCCAGTCCACGACTCCCAAGACGCCGGTCAAGGTGCTCAACGCTGCCGGCACCCAGGGCCTGGCCTCCTCGGCCCAGGTCGCGCTGGTCAAGGAGGGCTACGTGGTCTCCGGTGTCGAGACGGCGCAGAAGACCTCGGCCAAGACGCGCATCTTCGTCGACAGCACGCCCGAGGCGCTCAAGACCGCCAAGGCGCTCAACAAGAAGTTCGGCTTCAAGGCCCAGATCGTCGTGCAGCCCAGCGGTATGACCGGCGTCTGGCTGATCGTCGGGAGCGACCGGGTGTCGGCCGGTTTCGAGCCGGTCACCCCTGACGCGATCAAGGCGACGACCCGCACGGCCAGCGGCTCGCTCTGCACCTGACGGCCGCCGGGGCGGTGGATGGGTCGCCTTTCGCCGGGCCTGATGGGCGAGCAGGTCACCGCTCCGCGACCTGATGGGCGAGTAGGTCACCGCCCACGGGTGAGGTCAGCCGGCGAGGTGGCCGTGGTCGACCATCTGGATGCTGCCGTGCACCGACGCGGCGTCGTCTGACGCCAGGAACACGACGACGGCCGCGACGCTGTCGGCGCTCATCAGCCCGCGCTTCGCCGCGACGCGCATGATCAGCTCCCAGTCCGCGCCGTCAGGGACGCTGATGGTCTGTGCCTGCGGGGTGTCCATGCCGCCGGGGCAGACGCAGTTCACCCGCAGCGGCGAGTCGAGGTACTCCACCGCCAGAGCCTTCGTGAGCCCGACGATGCCGTGCTTGGCTGCGGTGTATGCCGCCGAGTACGCCTCACCCATGACGCCGGCGACCGACGCGACGTTGACGATGTTGCCGCCGGTCTCCAGCAGGTGCGGGATCGCGGCCTGACTGAGGTGGAATGCACCGCTCAGGTTGAGGGTGATGTCGTGGTCCCACTCCTCCTCGGTGACGTCCGCGGTCCGCCGGAAGTCGTGGCGGCCGGCATTGTTGACCAGCACGTCGAGCCGCCCGTACGCCTCGACAGCCGCAGCGACGGCGTCTCGGCACGAGTCGCGAGACGCCACGTCGAGGTGGCCGAACCGGACCTCGCCGGGCAGGCCCGCGCAGGACGCTGCGACCTCGGCGAGCTTCGCCTGGTCCCGCGACGCGGCATGGACAAGGCCGCCACCGGCGGCGAACCGTCGTACGGCCGCGGCGCCGAGTCCTGAGGACGCACCGGTGACGAGGATGCTCCGCCCGTCGAACGCGCCGGTCATGAGGTGCGGTGCGTCGGCAGGACGCAGGCGGTGTCGAGCCCGAGCACGCGGTTGAGCCGGCCGAACGACAGCCACGAGCCGAGGCACATGCTGAGCTCGACGATCTCGCGCTGGTCGTACTCGGTCAGCATCCGCTGCCAGAACGCGTCGTCGATGCTGTGGTGGTCGGCCGCGTAGAGCTCGGCATACTCCGCCGCCAGGCGCGTCCGTGCGTCGAACGCGTCGGTCGTACGCCAGTTCTGCACCGCCTCGTCGAACGTGTCCTCGACCTTCTCGCCGTCACGCTCGGTGCGCCAGTCCTGGCAGAACAGGCAGCCGTTGATCTGCGCGATCCGCAGGCGCGCCGCCTCGAACTCGCGGAGCCCGAGCGTCGAGTCGGAGTAGACCTTGAGCGCCAGCGTCGCCGCGGCGCCGCCGATCTCCGGGACCATCTCGCCCCACACGTAGGTGATGGGGTCCTTGCCCTCGGGCACGTCGATGATCATGCGGTGGCCAATCTCGAGAGCTTGCCGACGCCGGGCGTCAGGGGGACCTGGAGGGCGTCGTAGAGGCCGGGTTCGGCCTCGACGAGCCAGGGGATCGCGTTGACGATGCGGCCCACCGCGGTGGCGTTGCCGCCGGCGGCGCGATTGCCGCCCTCGTCGGTCGCCTCGATGTTGACCTCGATGCGCGGGCGTCCCTCGATGATGACGCGATGCACGCCATCGCCTCCGTCGGGCGGCGACGGCCAGTCGGGCGCGCACGACGGGTGGATGCGGGTCACGTGCTCGACGACGATGCGCGCCTCGCCGTCAACGATGCCCTGCACCTCGAAGCGCAGCGCGCCCTGGGTGCCCTTCTCGAACGTGCCCATTGCGGCGTTCTCGACGGTCTCGTCGAGCTCGCGACGCTCGACGTGCTCGGTGATCTCGTCGAGCTCGACGCCGAGCGCCTTCGCGATGAGCCGCACCTGGCCGCCCCACACCATGGTCGGGATCGTCGGCGCCACCATCGGCGGATCCTCCGTCATCGGCTGGCCCATCCCGATGAGATAGCGCACGGAGTCCTGCTGGTCGTACGTCGTGTAGTCGAAGATCTCCTGGCACCGGATCTGGTCGATCGTCGAGGCGAGGCCGCTGATCAGCACGGGGAGGATGTCGTTGCCCCAGCCCGGGTCGATGCCCGACACGAACAGCGAGCCACCGCCGGCGGCGATCGTGGCGTGCACCGGGTCGCGGAGCTCCGGCGGCGCCGAGTCGGGGTCGTACATGCCATAGAGCGACGGCGTCACCACCACGATGCCGAGGGCGATCGCCCGGTTGATGTCGGCCAGTGCGTCGTCGGGCCGGATCTCGCCGGAGGCGGCGTAGACGAGGGCGTCGATGGCGCCGAGTGTGCCCTCGATGTCGTCGCTCGCGGCGACGCCGAGCGTACGGTCGAGGTCCGCGAGCTCGCCGGAGTCGCGGCCCACCTTGGCGGGATCGTGGACGATCACGGCCGTCAGCTCGAGCCCGGGGTGCGCGTCGACGGCGCGGATCGCCGCGCGCCCGACGTTGCCGGTGCCCCACACGGCGGTGCGAATCGGTACGGTCATGGCTGCCAATCTAGAACGTGTTCCAGTTTTTGAGAAGCCTGAGAGGAATCCGCCGGTCGAGTGGCAAGCTCGCTCAGCGAGCGGCGTATCGAGACCTCGCGAGGTTCGAGCGTGCCCGGGAAGGGTCGCTCAGACGGTGTAGCCGCCGTCGACGTCGAGCTTCTGGCCGGTGATGAATCCGGCTCGGCTCGAGGCCAGGAAGCACACCGCCTCGGCGATGTCGGCGGCGTCGCCGAAGCGCCGCAGCGGGATGTTGCCGCGGGTGATGTCGAGCGCCTCGTCGTCGAGCTCGCCCGACTCGATGAGCCGCGCCGCCATGCCGTCGGTCAGCATGCCGGGGCCCACGGCGTTGACCCGCACGCCGAAGCGGCCTTCCTCTGCGGCGAGCCCGCGGACGAGCTGCTCGACGGCGCCCTTGGGGGCTGACGAGAGCCCGTCCCGCACGGGGAACCGTGCGGTCGCGGCGGTGGTGACGGCGACGATCGAGCCCTTGGTCTCGCGCAGCAGCGGCAGGGCGGGGTGCGCCAGGTTGAAGAAGCCGACGGTGTCCTGGCGCAGCTGCTCGGCGAAGTCGGCCGGCGACACCCGCGACAGGTGCACCATCGGCACGTGCGGGCCGGCCGCGTAGATGAGCGTGTGCAGCCCGCCGTACGTCTCGGCGATCTCGGCCAGCAGCGCGGCCGAGTCGTCGGCTGACGTGACGTCGAGCGCGTGCGCCGACGACCGTGCTCCGAGGTCGGCCGCGGCCGACGCCACCGCACTTCCGGCGTCGGCATTGCCGCGGTACGTCACGGCGACATCGCTGCCGCGCGAAGCCAGCAGTCGCGCGATCTCGGCGCCCAGCCCACCGCTGCCCCCGACCACGAGCGCGGCGCCGGCGAGGCCGGCGAAGTCGGTCGAGAGGTCGTTGCTCATGAGGTGCCGAACTCTACCGACCGGTTGTCCGATGTGTGCGAAACTGGTAGAACGTGTTCTAGATTTCACCGTGGAGGTGCCAACAGTGGGGCAGAACGGCGACGGGGCCGCAGAGGTGTCCTCCGGGCAGGCATGGACCGATTTCTGCCGTGCGCTGGAGCAGGCGGGCGAGGTCATCTTGCGCGACACCGCGCCCGACACACCTCTTGATCGCGCCGAGGGCTACCGCTACCTGACCCGTCTGTTGCGGGAGATGCTCTACACGACGGTCGAGAACGCCGACCCCGACTTCCCGAGGCTGCACGAGCTCGACCGGGTCAAGCTCGGCGCCGACAACCCCGACAACGTCTACCTGTCGGCCAACATCCGTGGCGACCGGACGTACCGGATCACCGGGACCCGCGGCTCGATCGCCTACTTCAGCATCGGGTCCAAGGCCAACCGCTACGCGATCGACGGGACGATGGCGTCGACCGGCGAGATCTCCGACCGCGACCTCGTGGTGGAGCCCGACGGCACCGTCGAGATCGTCGCGAGCGCCACGCCGCACGACAAGAACTGGCTGCCCCTGGCCCCCGACTCGACCGGTCTCGTGGTCCGCCAGACGTACCTCGACCGTACGACCGAGGTCCCCGGCCAGTGGCGCATCGAACGGATCGGTGACCCGATCGAGCGCAAGGAGCTCGACCCGGCTCACCTGGCCAAGGCGCTCGCCACGGCGGCCTTCTCGCTGCACGGCACCGCGGCGCTGTTCGCGAGCTGGACCGAGATGTTCATGACCCGCCCCAACGAGATGCCTGACTTCGGCCAGGAGATGTTCCAGAAGGCCGGCGGCGATCCCGAGATCTTCTACCTGCACGGCTACTGGACGCTCGAGCCCGGGCAGGCCTGGGTCATCGAGACCGAGGTGCCGGACTGCCCCTACTGGAACTTCCAGCTCGACAACTGGTGGATGGAGTCGCTCGACCACGAGCGCACGATCACGATCAACAAGCACACCGCGACGCTTGACGACGGCCGGCTGACGATCGTGGTCGCCGACAAGGATCCGGGCTGGGGCAACTGGATCGACACCTGTGGCCACACGAGCGGGACGGCGTTGCTGCGCTGGCTCGGCGCCGACCACCACCCCTTGCCGGAGTGCAAGGTCATCGACCTGGAGGCACCATGACCACTGCCGAGACCGCCCGCGCGCTCGACGTCGACGGGTTGCTCGCCGCAGCCCGCGACAAGACCGGGCTCCACGACTACGGCGACGACTGGTTCGTCGAGCCGCTCTCGGTGCTGACGAACGCGCTTGCCGACGAGGCCAACCTGTCGGACCTCGGCCTCGACCTGACCCGTCGCCGCCTCGTTGCGTCGCTGGCCGACCGGCTGCGGCTCAAGCAGCTGCAGGCCGAGCACCCCGCGATCCTCGACGAGGAGGTCGTGGTCGCCGCCGAGATCTGCGGCCTGCCACGTACGGGCTCCACCCTCCTGCATCGCCTCCTCGCGTCGTCGCCGGAGGTCACCTCGACGCTGTCGTGGGAGACGTCGTACCCGCTCCCGTTCCCCGGCGAGAGCCCCGACGCGGAGCTGCGCAAGCAGAAGGCGCGCGACCGCTACGAGATGTTCCTCGAGATGGCGCCCGACTTCGGCGACATCCACACGATCGAGTGGGACGGTCCCGAGGAAGACGTCATCCTGCTCGACCGCACGTTCACCTCGATGAGCTACGACTCGTTCTACTGGGTCCCGACGTACGGACTGTGGCTGCGCGAGTTCGACCAGGCGCCGGCCTATCGCGACCTCAAGGAGTGGCTGCAGGTCCTGCAGTGGCAGAGCCCCGACCGCGACGGCAAGCCGTGGATCCTCAAGTCGCCGCACCACCTCACCGCGGTCGACACGGTGCTCGACACGTTCCCGGGCTGCAAGATCGTCATGACGCACCGCTCGCCGACCAAGGCGGTGCCGTCGTACGCGTCGATGGTCGGTGCGATCTCGTCGCAGTACAGCAACGACGTCGATCCCAAGGCGGTCGGGCCCTACTGGCGCGACCGGTTCGTCACGGCGCTGCAGGAGTACGCCGTCGTGCGCGCCGCCCGGCCTGACCGGTTCGTCGACGTGACGTTCCAGGACACCGTCTCCGACCCGGTCGGCACCGCGACGAAGGTCATGGGTGAGCTCGGGCTGCCGGCGGACCGCGAGGCCCTGGAGGCGTACATGGAGCGCAACCAGGAGCAGCGGCACGGCTCTCACACGTACACCGCCGAGGACTTCGGACTCACCGAAGCCGGGCTCGAGCAGGACTTCGCGTTCTATGAGAAGGAGCTGGCGTCATGATCCTCAAGGACGAAGTCGTCATCGTGTCGGGCGTCGGGGCCGGGCTGGGGGCCAAGCTGTCCGCGCGCGCCGCGGCCGAGGGTGCCAAGGTCGTGCTGGCCGCACGCTCTGACGGGGTCACCGGGCAGGTGGTCAAGGAGATCATCGCGGCCGGCGGCGACGCCGTCGCGGTGCAGTGCGACGTACGCAAGGAGGAGGACGTCGAACGCGTCGTGGCCACCGCCGTCGAGCGCTATGGCAAGGTCACCGGCCTGGTCAACAGCGCGTACGGGCACCCTGGCTTCACCGATCTCCTCGACACTCCCGACAAGGCACTGCGCCGGGCGATGGACATCATTCTGTACGGATCGCTGGGAATGAGCCGCGCTGTCGTCCCGCACATGACCGAGGGCGGCTCGATCGTCAACGTCGGCACGATGTCCACGCGTGTCCCGATGCGTGGTGAGGGCGGGTACGCGATGGCGAAGGCCGCCATGGGGTGCGCGTCCCAATACATGGCTCTCGAGCTCGGTGAGAAGGGCATCCGCGTCAACCAGACGATCATGGGCTGGCTCGACGGCCCCGGTGTGCGGTTCTACTTGACGATGACCGCCGAGGAGAAGGGCATCACGGAGCAGGAGGTCTACGACGACATCGCATCGCGCAACCCTCTGGGCCGGATCCCGACCGACGAGGCCTGCGCCGGCGCGATCCTCTACCTGCTGTCCGACCTGGCCTCGGAGGTCACCGGCGCGGTGCTCGACGTCAACGGCGGGGAGCACATGCCGGCATGAGCCACGTGATCACGTCGGTGACGGTGGAGATCGAGGCGCCGGCGGCGTTCGTCTGGGACGTGCTGGTCGACTACCCGCGCTATTCGGAGTGGAACCCGTACACGATAGCCGTCGAGACGAGCCTCGAGCTCGACGACCGGATCGACCTGACGCTCAACAACCCTGACGGCTCGGCCGGCACGTTCGTCAACCGCGAGTTCATCCGCATCGTCGACCCGCCGCACCACCTGCGCTACGACACCGGCGACGAGATGGAGGGCATCTTCGCGGTCCGCGACCAGTGGATCAATGAGCTCGGCCCCGATCGCTGCTCCTACTACACGACCGACACCCTCAGCGGCGAGCACGCGGGACTGGTCATGGAGCTCAACGGCGAATGGGTCCGGGCCGGCTTCGACTCCGTCGCGCACGCCCTGAAAGCCCGAGCCGAGGCCCTGATCGCCGGAGCGGTGACCTAGCGTCCACTCCAGCCGGCGAAGTGGACGCCACCTCACCGCCCCTGATCCGTACCGCCTAGCGCAGGCGGGTCTTGCGCATCCACCTCAGACCCGACTGGGTCTGCTTCGCATAGGCCTCGTACGACTGACCGGCCTTCGGCTCCATGACCTGTTTCTTGAGCAGCGCGATGTTCTGTGCGTCGGTGTACTTGAGCAGGCCCTGGTCGCCGTGACGGGCGCCGACGCCCGACTGCTTCAGGCCACCGGACGGTGAACCTTTCGAGGCGTACGCCGTGGCCAGGATGTCGTTCACGTTGACGTTGCCCGAGTCGATGCGCCGGGCGACGGCGAGGCCGCGCTTGACGTCCTTGCTCCAGACGCTGGCGTTGAGGCCGTAGTCGGTGTCGTTGGCGAGGGCGATCGCCTCGTCCTCGGTCGAGAAGCGGTAGAGCCCGACGACCGGACCGAACGTCTCGGTCGAGCCGGCGAGCATGTCCTTGGTGACGCCCTCGAGGATCGTCGGCTCGTAGAACGCCGGGCCGAGGTCGGGGCGCGCCTTGCCGCCGGTCAGCACCGTGGCGCCCTTGGCGCGAGCGTCGTCGACGTGCGAGGCGACGCGGTCGCGGTGATCGACCGAGACGAGCGAACCGATGTCGGGGCCGAAGTCGTACGTGGCACCGATCTGCATCGCCTCGGTGGCGGCGACGAACTTGTCGCGGAACTCGTCGTAGATCGAGTCGTGGACGTACAGGCGCTCGATGTGCATGCAGATCTGCCCGGAGTTGCCGAACCCGCCGAACAGCGCCGCGTGCACGGCCTCGTCGACGTTGGCGTCCTCAAGCACCAGCATGGGGTTCTTGCCGCCGAGCTCGAGGCACGCGCCGATGAGGTGCTTGCCGGCGAGCTCGCCGATGATCCGGCCGGTGGCCGTGGAGCCGGTGAACATGACGTAGTCGGCGTTCGCCAGCATCGGTCCGCCGACGTCGGGTCCCTCGCCGCAGATGACCTGCACGAGGCCCTTGGGCATGCCGGCCTGCTCCAGGAGGCGTACGCCGAACAGAGGCGACAGTGCGGTCTTGTTGTCGGGCTTGACCACGACGCCGTTGCCCGCGATCAGCGCCGGGATCGTGTCGGAGATGCCGGTCGCGAACGGGAAGTTCCACGGCGCGATGATCGCGACGACGCCCTTGGGGCGCCGCACCTCGGTCGAGTGCGACAGCACGGGGATCGGACCAGCGTGCTTGCGGTCCTTGAGCACCGACGGCGCACGCTTGATGTAGTGGCTCGTGCCCATCGGCACGTCGCAGGACTCCTCGAACGCCATGCGCCGGTTCTTGCCGCTCTCGGCCTGGATGAGGTCGGTGATGAGGTACTGGTTGTCGAGCACGAGCGCATGGAACTTCTTGAGGACCTTGAGCCGCTTGCGCAGCGGCCACGAGCCCCAGATCTGCTGTGCCGTGCGAGCGGTGTCGAAGGCCCGCTCGATGTCGGCCGGCGACGACTGCGGCAGCTCGACGAGCAGGTCGCCGGTGTAGACCTCCGTCAGCTTCCACGTGTTGCCGGTGGTGCCGGGTACGCGCTGGACGAGGCCGTCGAGGAACTCCGGCGTCAGGCTCGCAGGTCGTTGCGTCATCGGAGCACCAGCTCCGCGCACTTGTCGCCGATCATGATCGACGGGGCGTTCGTGTTGCCGCCGATGATCGAGGGCATGATCGACGCGTCGGCGACCCGAAGGCCGTCGATGCCGCGCACGCGGAGGTCCGGCCCGACGACAGCTCGCTCGTCGACGCCCATCCGGCACGTGCCGACACCGTGATAGACCGTCGTGGCCCGGTTGAGGACCTCGGCCTTCATGTTGGCTGCGTCGTACTCCGGGCCGGGGTGCAGCTCGGCGGTGACGTTGTTGCCGAAGGCGGCCGACTTCATGATCTCCCTGATCATCTCGACGCCCTCGGCAAGGACCTGCTGGTCGCCGGGCTCCGCGAGGTAGTTCATGTCGATCAGCGGTGCCGCCGACGGGTCGCTGGACGCGAGCCGCAACGTGCCGCGGCTGCGGGGATAGATGAGCGTCGACATCACGGTCAGCGCGCGCCGCTTGTCGACCTTGTGACGTACGGGTGCGTCCTGGTTGGGCGACGGGTACGCCCAGGGCAGCACGTGGATCTGCAGGTCGGGCACGTCGGTGGCCAATGACGTACGGACGAAGCCGACGGTCTCGAAGACCGAGTTCTCGAGGAACGAGTGGCCGACCGTGAGCTCCTTGGCGAGTCCGCGGGCGAAGTAGGACGCCTTGCCGCGGTGCACGGCGTTGGGCATGATCCACGTGGTCGGTACGAAGAGGTGGTCGTGCAGGTTGTCGCCCACGGGAAGGTCGGCCTTGACCTCGATGCCGTGCTCGGCGAGATGCGCGGCCGGGCCGACGCCTGACAGCATCAGGATCTGCGCCGAGCCGAACACGCCGGCCGAGAGGATGACCTCCTTGCCGGCGCGGATCGTCCGCCGCTCGCCACCCTTGTCGGTGACCTCGACGCCGGTCGCCCGGCCGTTCTCGATCACGACCTTGCGGACGAGGACCTCGGGCTGCACCTGGAGCGTCGGGACGTCGCCGTTGGTGATGTAGCCGCGCGACGACGAGTAGCGCTTGCCGCCGAGCGCACTCTGCTGGAAGTGGCTGATTCCCTCCTGCTCGGCGGCGTTGTAGTCCTTGAGGATCTTGACGCCGAGGGTGTCCGCGGTGGCCTGCTCGAACTGCTCAGAGGCCTCGGTCCGCTGGGTGTGCCGGGTGACCTTGATCGGGCCGCCTGCGCCGCGGTAGTCGTTGGCACCGTCCTCGAAGTCCTCGACCCGCTTGTAGACCTCGTTGACCGAGTCGGCGTCCCAGCCGGTGTTGCCCTCGGCCGCCCAGGAGTCGTAGTTGGCGCGGTTGCCGCGTACCCACAACAGCCCGTTGATCGAGCTCGATCCGCCGACGACCTTGCCGCGGGTCTGCGGGATGACGCGGTTGTTCATGTGCTTCTGCGGCGTCGTGTAGTAGCCCCAGTCGACGCGCTTCTTGATGTTGGGGTCGGCGTGCATCGGCCCGATCATGCCGGGCTTGGTGACCAGCATCGAGGTGTCCTTCTTGCCCGCCTCGAGCAGGATCACCGACGCACCGGACTCGGCGAGTCGTGAGGCGGCGGCGGCCCCCGCACTGCCGGCCCCGACGACGACGTAGTCGGCTTCGTCGCGCAGTGTCTTCTTGTCGGTCATGGCAGTCCTTCTGGGTCAGATGCGTTCGATGATGGTGCCTGACGCCTGCGCGCCCCCGGCGCACATCGAGATCAGGGCGGTGGTCGCGTCACGGCGCTCGAGCTCGTGCAGGGCCGTGGTCAGCAGGCGGGTGCCGGTCGAGCCGACGGGGTGGCCGAGCGCGATGGCGCCGCCGTTGACGTTGATCTTGTCCTCGGGCACGGCATGCACCTTGGCCCACGACATCACGACGCCGGCGAACGCCTCGTTGACCTCGCAGAGGTCGATGTCACCGATCGACATACCGGTGTCGGCGAGGAGCTTCTCGGTCGCCTGCACGGGACCGTCGAGGTGGTAGTACGGATCGGCGCCCACCAGGCACGAAGCCACGATGCGGGCGCGGGGCTCGAGCCCGAGGGACGCGGCGAGGTCGGAGTCCATGAGCAGCAGTGCCGAGGCGCCGTCAGAGATCTGGGACGAGGTTCCGGCGGTGTGCGTACCGTCGGGCAGCACGGGCTTGAGCCCGGCGAGGCGTTCGAGGGAGGTCTCGCGGATGCCCTGGTCGGTGTCGACGAGCTGCGTGTCGCCGGTGTCCTGGCCGTCCTCACCGAGCACCGGCGCCTTGATCGCGAAGATCTCGCGGGCGAACCGTCCCTCATCGCGTGCGGCCGCGGCCTTCTCCTGCGACCAGAGCCCGAATGCGTCGACCTCGGCGCGGGAGAAGCCACGATCGCGGACGATGCGGTCGGCGCCCTCGAACTGGTTGGGCAGGTCGATCGACCAGCCGTCGGGGCGGGGGGAGCCCGTGCCGGCGGGGACATTGGCACCAAGGGGTATGCGCGACATCGACTCGACGCCGCAGGCGATGCCGGCCTTGATGAGCCCGGCGCCGATCATGGCGTGCACGAGGTGCGTGGCCTGCTGCGCCGACGAGCACTGGGCGTCGATCGCGGTCGACGCCGTGGCATTCGGGAGGCCGGCGTGCATCCACGCGCGGCGCACCATGTTGTTGGACTGCTCGCCGGCCTGCGTCACGCAGCCGCCGATGACCTGCTCGACGAGATCGGCCTCGATGCCGGCGCGCGAGATGACCTCGGACTGCGTCATGCCCAGCAGCACGGCGGGGTGGAGGCCGGCGAGCACGCCATTCTTCTTGCCCAAGGGCGTGCGGACAGCATCGACGATCACGGGGGTACCCATGGGGTAAAACTAGAACACGTTCTCGTCTTGCACAAGCCTTCCGAATCGCCGCAACTCGTGTCAGGATGAACTAGAACGTGTTATAGAAATCTAGGAGCCCATGTGACCGCGTCGCCCGCTGCCCCCGCCATTCCCGCCGGTTTCGACCCCACCGACCCTGACCTCTGTCAGACGGGTGTGCCGCTCGACCAGTTCGCGGAGCTGCGGCGCACGGCCCCGGTGTGGTGGGTCGAGCAGTCGCCCGAGTCCCGCGCCGGCTTCAACGGCGAAGGTTTCTGGGCGATCAGCAAGCACGCCGATGTCGCCGCCGTCTCCAAGAACAGCAAGGACTTCTCCAGCCAGGAGAACGGCGCGATCATCCGGTTCGCGCCCGACATGACCCGCGAGCAGGTCGAGCTGCAGGGCATCATGCTGATCAACCAGGATCCGCCGGACCACACCAAGATCCGCCAGATCATCAGTCGTGGCTTCACGCCCCGCTCGATCAACGCGCAGCACGACGTGCTCGTCCAGCGCGCCAACAACATCGTTGACGAGGCCATCGCCAAGGGCTCGGGTGACTTCGTCAACGAGGTCGCGTCGGAGCTGCCGCTGCAGGCGATCGCCGACCTCATGGGCGTGCCGCAGGAGGATCGCGGCAAGCTCTTCGACTGGTCCAACACGATGATGTCGTTCGACGATCCCGACTTCGAGGGCAACCCGGACGAGGCTGCTGCCGAGATCCTGGTCTACGCCATGGGCCTCGCGGAGGAGCGCCGCAAGAACCCTCAGGACGACATCATCACCAAGCTCATCACCGCCGACGTCGACGGACACGGCCAGCTCGGCGAGGACGAGTTCGGCTACTTCGTCATCATGCTGGCGGTCGCCGGCAACGAGACCACCCGCAATGCGATCACGCACGGCATGAACGCGTTCTTCCAGCACCCCGACCAGTGGGAGCTGTGGAAATCCGAGCGCCCCTCCACGATGGTCGACGAGGTCATCCGCTGGGCGACCCCGGTGACGACGTTCCAGCGCACCGCGATCAACGACGTCATGGTCGGCGATGTCGAGGTCAAGAAGGGCGAGCGTGTGGGCCTCTACTACGCCAGCGCCAACCACGACGAAGAGGTCTTCACCGACCCCAACACGTTCGACATCACCCGCAGCCCCAACCCGCACCTGTCGTTCGGCGGACACGGCGCGCACTACTGCATCGGCGCCAACCTGGCCCGGCTGGAGGTCGAGATCATGTTCAACACGCTCGCCGACCGGCTCCCCGACATCAAGCAGCTCGGCGAGGCCAAGCGCCTCCGCCACGGCTGGATCAACGGCATCAAGGAGCTCCCGGTCCAGTACGTCTGACCGACCCCGGCGCCTCGCCGGTCGAGTAGGCGGCCTCACCACTCGACCGGCGAGGTGGTCGACCACCGACTCAGTGAGTCGGCTTGTCGGCTCCGACGACCCACATCGCGAAGAACTGGGAGCCGCCGCCGTACGCGTGGCCCAGGGCCTTGCGGGCGCCGTCGACCTGGTGCTCGCCGGCCTCGCCCATGACCTGCAGCGCCGCCTCGCCGAAGCGCAGCATGCCGCTGGCGCCGATCGGGTTGGACGACAGGACGCCGCCGCTCATGTTGACGGGGATGCGGCCGCCGATCGCGGTCTCGCCGGCCTCGGTGAGCTTCCAGCCGCCACCCTGCTCGGCGAACCCGAGGTTCTCGAGCCACATGGGCTCGAACCACGAGAACGGCACGTAGATCTCGGCGCAGTCGATCTCGTCGATCGGCGACGTGATGCCGGCCTGCTTCCAGAGCGCGGCAGCTGCCTCGCGGCCGGCGTGCGGGTTGACCTGGTCGCGCTCGGCCGCTGTCGTGGGCTCGCTGCGCATCTGGGTGCCGTGGATCCACGCCGGATTCTTGATGCCGGAGCGCTGGACAGCGTCCTCCGACGCGATCACGAGGGCGCAGGCACCGTCGGATGACGGGCACGTCTCGTCGTAGCGGATCGGGTCCCACAGCATCTGTGACGCCATCACCGACTCGAACGTCGTGTCGGGGTTCTGCAGGTGGGCGAACGGGTTCTTGAGTGCGTTCTGCCGGTCCTTCGCGGCGACGATCGCGCCGATGTGGGTCGGTGCACCGGAACGCCGGATGTACGACCGGACGTGGGGCGCGAAGTAGCCGCCGGCGCCCGCGTGCACCGGCATGATGAACGGCACCGGGATCGACAGCGCCCACATCGCGTTGGACTCCGACTGCTTCTCGAAGGCGACCGTGAGCACGCGCTCATGGATGCCCGCCTCGACGAGGGAGGCCGCGACGATCGCGGTCGAGCCGCCGACCGAACCGGCGGTGTGCACCCGCAGCAACGGCTTGCCCGGTGCCCCCAGCGCCTCGGCGAGATAGAGCTCGGGCATCATGACGCCCTCGAAGAGGTCAGGCGCCTTGCCGATGACGATCGCGTCGATGTCGTCGAACGTCAGCTCGGCATCGGCCAGCGCGCGGTCGACGGCCTCCCGCAGGAGACCGGCCATCGACACGTCTCCGCGCTTGGCCCGGTGGTGGGTCTGGCCTACGCCGACCACGGCAGCGAGAGTCGTCATGAACGGGCCTCCATCGTCATCACGAGATTCTGTTGCAGGGCGGGGCCTGAGGTGGCGTGGGCGAGAGCGCGCTGGGAGCCGCCTGACCACACCTGTCGGGCGGCTTCGCCGATCCGGTTGAGTCCTGCGGTGAACATCGGGTTGGCGGTGAGCGCCCCGCCCGACGGGTTGATCCGTACGTCGTCGCCCAGGCCGAGGGCCGAGCCGAGGATCAGCTCCTGGTGGGAGAACGGAGCGTGCAATTCGGCCAGGTCGACCCCGTCGACACCAGCGGCGGCGCCAGCGGCAGCGGTGCTCGTCGAGACCGTGAGGTCGCGGCTGTTGAGGGCGCCGGGCTCGATGCGGTGCTCGAACCCGGTGATCCACGCCGACTGTCCGGGGAACCGGTCGAATGCCGGGGTGTCGGCAGCCGAGATGACGATCGCCGCGGCGCCGTCAGAGACCGGGGCACAGTCCCACCGGCGCAGCGGATCGGCATACATCGGCTGCGCCAGGACGTCCTCGACAGTGGTCGTCCTCGACCGGATCGCGTGCTCGTTGCCCGTGGCGTCGCTCATCGAGCGGGCGACGACGGCCGCCATCTGCTCCTCGTCCCAGGCGCCGCCCTCCAGGCCGGCGCGGGCTTGCAACCCCGCCACCGACACGGCATCAGCCCACAGCGGGGTGACCGTATAGGGATCCATCTGCAGCGACATGACGCGACGGAGCTGGCCGGCGCTCGACTTGCCGAAGCCGTAGACCAGCGCGGTGTCGACGAGCCCGGTCTGGATCTTGACCCAGGCTTCATACAGCGCCCAGGCAGCGTCCATCTCTACGTGCGACTCCATGACCGGCGGCAGCGCACCGATCGCGTCGACCGCCGAGACGAACGAGAACGCCCGCCCGGCGAGGTAGTCGCTCGACCCGGAGCACCAGAAGTCGATGTCGGACTTGGTCCAACCGGTCTGCTCGAACAGTTCGGCGAAGATCGGGACGAGCAGCTCCACGCACGTGGGGGAGCCGTCGAACTCCTTCATCTGGCGCTGGGCGAACCCAACGATCGCTACGTCTCTCATCCTGCCGACACCTCCGTGGAAAGGGCACGGTACGGATGAGTCGGCAGGAACCCTGCCTCGTGGTTCGTTCGCTGACGCTCTCTCACAGGTGCACCTTGTATGTCTCGAAGTCGGCGTCCGGTTCACCCGTCGGCTCGAAGTGGCTGATGTTGGCGATCGTCGTGCCCCATTCGTCGCGTGGCTTCCACACCGCCTTGACCCGCAGGCCCATGCGCACGTCCGCGGCGTCGATGCCGAGGATCAGGTGCAGGAACGCGATGTCGGCGCCGTCGAGGAGGACGTAGGCCGACACGTACGGAATCGGGATCTGCTGGCCGGTGAACGGCACGTTGACGATGCAGAACGTGGTGACAGTGCCGCGGTCGGCGACCTCGACCTCGTCGGTGGTCGGCACACCGTCGACGGGGCAGGCACCACGCGGCGGGACGTAGACCTTCTCGCACACGGGGCAGCGCTGGCCGATGAGCTTGCCGTCGGCCAGGCCGCGGAAGAACTTCGACTCCTCCGGCGAGGCGGCGTAGTCGTACGAGAGATTGACCGGGGCGATGATGCCGTTGACGGCCTCGCCCTCGGGTCCGGGGACTGTCGCAGGGCCGTCGCCCTCGGGCTCGAACCAGCGGATGTCCGTGATCGCTCCGACGGTCTCCTCGGCCCACACCGCGCGTACACGTTGGCCGGTCGCGATCTGATCCGGCGCCTCAACCGCGACCGCGTGCAGCAGCGGCCGGTCGGTGCCGTCGAGGACGATCTGGGCGAACGCGAACGGCTTGTCGAGCGGCTGCCCGGGCACGGGTTCCGGCACCCAGACCCAGCTCTGCACGACGCCCTCGCTGCCGACCGGCACCAGCTCGGTGATCGGGTCGTACGTCTGGGGGTCGAACTCCGGCGGAGGCACGGCGACGGTCCCGTCGGCGAGCTTCCCGCCGAGGATCTGGCGCCGCTTGAGGCCGGTCATGAACTCCGAGAGGGTGGGGCCGAGCGACCGGGTGTAGTCGAACTCGACCTTCATGGGTGCGTGCAGGGTCCCGACGTCAGTCATGCGACAAAGTGAAACATGTTCTAGTTTTGGCGGCAAGGGGAGATCTACCTCAAAAGTAGAACGTGTTCTACAATCGCGACATGATCTCGTCCGACGCCATCACCTGGAACGCGCCCAACGACCCGCATCCGGCCCGCGCCGCCTCGCAACGCTCCTACTCCGCCGTCGCCAAGGGTGACCTCGACGAGTGGCTCACGGTCTATGCCGAGGACGCGGTGATCGAGGACCCGGTCGGTCCGTCGATGTTCGACGCCGAGGGCAAGGGCCACCACGGCCATGACGGCATCCGCGCGTTCTGGAATGCCGCGATCGCGCCTGTCGACCGGTTCGACTTCGAGATCAACGACTCGTTCGCGAACCCCGAGGGCAACACCTGCGCCAACATCGGCCGGATCAGGACGACGTTCGCGGACGGCAGCTACAGCACGACCGACCTGATCATGGTCTACGCCGTCAACGACGACGGACGAGTGGCCTCGATGAAGGCCTATTGGGAGCCCGAACGTGCGATGGCGTCGTTCACGAAGGGGGATCAGGCATGAGCGAGCGCCAGCGAGCGAACAAAGGGGCTGTCATGCCATCGCCTTCATATCGTTGGTTTCTCAGGAAGGTGATGGCATGACGGTGTTCGGAGAGAACGTCCTCGAGGGCAAGGTCGCGTACGTCGCCGGTGGCACGCGCGGCTTCAACCTCGCGATCGCCAAGCGCTACGCCGAGCAGGGCGCCAAGGTCGTGGTGATGAGCCGCGACGTCGAGCGCTGCGCGTCGGCGGCCAAGGAGATCCGCGAGGCCGGTGGCGAGGCGCTCGGCCTTCCCGCCGACGCTCGCGACTACGACCGCATCGCCGAGACGATGCAGGAGACCGCCGACACGTTCGGCGGCATCGACATCGTGGTCGCCGGCCAGGCCGGCAACTTCTATGCTCCGGCGCTCGGGATGTCGTCCAAGGCGTTCCAGTCCGTCGTCGACATCGACCTCATGGGCACGTTCAACCTCTACCGCGCGAGCTTCGAGCACCTCCGCGCCCCTGGCGCCTCGCTGATCGCGATCACGGCACCGGAGGCGGTCAAGCCGCTCGCGTTCCAGAGCCACGTCTGTGCGTCCAAGGCCGCGGTCAACATGCTGACCAAGTGCCTCGCGATCGAGTGGGGACCCGCGGGCGTACGCGTCAACGGCATCAGCCCCGGCCCGATCGAGGACACCTGGGGCATGGACAACGTGATCGCGACGATGCCCGGCATCAAGGAGACCATCACGGCGTCGACCCCGCTGCGCCGCTGGGGCACGCACGCCGACATCGCCGACGCGGCGCTGTTCCTCGCGTCGGACGCCTCGTCGTACGTCACCGGCACGATCCTCGACGTCGACGGCGGCATCACGATCAACACCGTGGGCGCATCGGAGCGCGACGCGATCAACTTCAAGGACGATCCGCGGGTCAAGGGCCCGGGCAAGGGAGCACGCTAGATGACACTCGATCGGGACATCCACCGCGGACCGCACTCGGGGCAGATGCTCCTCGACTCGCTCAAACGACACCGCGAGGCCTCGGTCCTCCAGCTCGGTGACCGCAACATCACGGGCCAGGAGATGGCCGACGAGATGAGCCGGTACGTCCGCGCGCTCGAGGACCTCGGTGCCGGGACGGGTGCGGCGGTGGGCCTGCTCGCCGCGAACCGGCCGGAGGTGCTGTTCCTGATCGGTGCCGGCCAGACGCAGGGCTATCGGCGTACGGCGCTGCACCCGCTCGGCTCGCTCGACGACCACGCGTACGTGCTCGACGATGCCGGCGCGACCGCGCTGATCGTCGACAACATCCCGACGTTCCTCGAGCGGGCGGAGGCGCTGCAGGAAAAGGTGCCGTCGCTGACGACCGTCATCACGATCGACGACCTCGCTGCCAAGGCCGCGACGTACGACATCCAGCCGCTCGTCGCCAAGGACCTGCCGCCCGACCACGTCGTCGGCGTCACCTACACGGGCGGCACGACCGGCAAGCCCAAGGGCGTCATCGGCACGGCCTCGAGCATCGCCGCGATGACCCAGGTGCAGCTCGCCGAGTGGGAGTGGCCCGAGGCGCCGACGTTCCTCATCTGCACGCCGCTGTCGCACGCCGGTGCCGCGTTCTTCGCCCCGACGGTCGCCAAGGGTGGCCGGCTGGTCGTGCTGCCGGGCTTCGACCCGGCGACGGTGCTGCGCACGATCGAGGAGGAGCGGATCACCGCGACGATGCTCGTGCCGAGCATGTTGTACGCCCTGATGGACCACCCGGACTCGCACACGCGTGACCTGTCGAGCCTCGAGACGGTCTACTACGGCGCGGCGGCGATCAACCCCACGCGGCTGGCCGAGGCGATCGACCGGTTCGGCAAGATCTTCGCCCAGTACTTCGGCCAGTCCGAGTGCCCCATGGTCATCTCCTACCTCGCCAAGGCGGACCACACGCCCGAGCGGCTCGCGAGCTGCGGGCGGCCCAGCGCGTTCCTGCGCACCGCGCTGCTCGGCGAGGACGGCCAACCCGTCGAGCCGGGGCAGCCCGGCGAGATCTGCGTCGCCGGACCCGTGCTGGCCGGCGGCTACTGGAACAAGCCCGAGGAGACCGCCGAGGCGTTCCACGACGGCTGGCTGCACACCGGCGACGTGGCGCGGGAGGACGAGGACGGGTTCTGGTACATCGTCGACCGCATCAAGGACATGATCGTCAGCGGTGGCTTCAACGTCTTCCCGCGCGAGGTCGAGGACGTCGTCGCCGAGCACCCCGCAGTCGCCCAGGTCGGCGTGATCGGCACGCCGCACGAGAAGTTCGGCGAGGCCGTCACGGCGATTGTCGTGCTGCGCGAGGACGCGAAGCGTGATGGCCGGTCGGTTGCCGACCTGAAGGCCGAGATCCAGGCGCTGGTCAAGGAGCGCAAGGGTGCCGTGCAGGCGCCCAAAGAGGTCATCGTCGCGGACTCGCTGCCGCTGACCCCCCTCGGCAAGCCCGACAAGAAGGCCCTGCGCGCCAAGTTCTGGACCGGCGACAGGGCCGTCGGCTGACCGACCGAGATGTGGATCCTGGTGCACCACGGCCACGCTCGGCGTGGTGCATCAGGATCCAAACCTCGGCGCGCTCAGCGACCCTGGAACTGGGGGGCTCGGCGCTCGGCGAACGCGCGGGGGCCCTCCTTGGCGTCCTCGGACGCGAACACCGCGGCACCGACCTCGGCGTCGGCCTTCCAGCAGTCGTCCTCGTGCTTGCCCTCGGAGTCGCGGATCGTCTTGAGCACGGCCTGCACCGCGAGTGGCCCGTTCGCGGCGATCATGTCGGCGATCTCGTGCGCCTTGGCCAGCGCCTCGCCGTCGGGGACGACGTGCCCGATCAGCCCGATCTCCTTGGCCTCCGGCGCCTTGATGTGCCGGCCGGTCAACAACAGGTCGGCCGCGACGGTGTACGGAAGCTGGCGCGGGAGGCGTACGGCTGAACCGCCGAGGGGATAGAGCCCCCACTTCGGCTCGGACACGCCGAACCGCGCGGACTCGCCGGCGACGCGGATGTCGGTGGCCTGCAGGATCTCGGTGCCGCCGGCGATCGCGGGGCCCTCGACGGCGGCGATGAGTGGCTTGGTCAGCCGGAAGCCCTTGAGCAGCGGCTTGATGATCGTGGGGTCGAACTCGCCGGACTCGAACTTGTCCGACGGCGACGAGGACGACATCGACTTGAGGTCCGCGCCGGCGCAGAAGTAGCCGCCAGCACCGGTCAGGATCACGACCTTGACGTCGGGATCGGAGTTGGTCCGGTCCCAGGCCTCGCCCATGATCTGGAGCATCTCGCCGGACAGGGCGTTGCGCGCCTCCGGACGGTTCATCGTGACGACGAGGGTGTTGCCTTCGAGCTCGACGAGGCAGTGGGCAGCGTTGGTGGACATGAGGGAGAGCGTAGTCAAAAACGAGAACGTGTTCTAGTCTTGGGCTCATGCCACTGAACATTGCCGACTTGTTCGAGCACGCCGTCGACGCCGTACCCGACCGTCCGATCCTCCAGGTCGGGCCTCGCAAGCTGACCTACGCCGAGCTGGAGGCGCAGTCCAACCAGCTCGCACATTTCCTCTCCTCCCAGGGCATCGGCAAGGGTGACCACGTCGGGATCTACGCCAAGAACAGCCTCGAGCACGTCGTGGCACTGCTGGCGATCTTCAAGATCCGCGCGGTCGCGATCAACGTGAACTACCGCTACGTCGAGAACGAGCTCAGCTACCTCATCGAGAACTCCGACATGGTCGCCCTGCTGCACGAGCGCCCGTACGCCGGCATGGTCGCCCGTACGGTGCCGCAGCACCCCGCCGTCAAGACGATCGTGGCGATGCCCGACCCGACGGACCCCGACAGCGATGCCGACCTGACGCCGTTCGGCGGCATCACCTGGGACGAGGCGCTGGCCGGCCAGAGCGCCGATCGCGACTTCGAGGCGCGCAGCGGCGACGACCTCTACATCGTCTACACCGGCGGCACGACGGGCTTCCCCAAGGGCGTCATGTGGCGCCACGAAGACTTCTGGCGCGTGTTGGGCGGCGGCATCGACTTCATGACCGGCGAGCGGATCGAGGAGCTCACCCAGTCCGAGAACGCCAAGACGACCGACCCGATGGTGACGTTCCCGCTCAGCCCCCTGATGCACGGTGGCGCACAGGCCGCGATGTTGATGCACCTGTTCGCGGGCCACCTCACGATCCTCGAGCCGACGTTCAACGCCGACGAGACCTGGCGCATCATCGACCGGGAGAAGGTGCAGCTGATCTTCATGACCGGTGACGCCATGGCGCGACCGCTCATCGAGGCGTACGGGGCCGGCAGCTACGACGGCAGCTCACTCGTCGCGATCGCCAGCAGCGCCGCGATCTTCAGTCGGCCGGTCAAGGAGGTCTGGATGAAGGCGTTCCCCAACGCGTTCTTCACCGACTCGATCGGCTCGTCAGAGACTGGATTCTCCGGCACCGGCCTCCAGGACAGCGACAACATCCAGGGCCAGGGCCCCGTCGTCGCGCTCGGCGCCGAGACCGTCGTGCTCAACGACCACAACCAGCCGATCGACCCGGCCAGCATCGGCGCGATCGGCCGGCTAGCTCGCTCCGGCAGCGTGCCGCTCGGCTACTACCGCGACGAGGAGAAGTCGGCGCGTACGTTCCTCGAGGTCGACGGCGTCCGCTACTCCGTGCCGGGCGACTACGCCCGCATCGAGCAGGACAACAAGGTGACGCTGCTCGGCCGTGGCTCCAACTGCATCAACACCGGCGGCGAGAAGGTCTACCCCGAAGAGGTCGAGATGGCGCTCAAGAGCCACCCCGACGTCTATGACGCGCTCGTGGTCGGCCTGCCCGACGAGAAGTGGGGCCACCATGTCTCGGCGGTCATCCAGTCGCGCTCCGACGAGCCGCCCACGCTGGAGGACCTGCAGACGCACCTCCGCACGCTGCTGTCGGGCTACAAGCTGCCCCGCTCCGTCGCGTACGTCGAGGAGATCCCGCGCACCGCCACGGGCAAGGCCAACTACCCGGCGGCCAAGGACATCGCCGAGGCCGCGCACCAGGGAGCTGTCGCTGATGCGCACTGAGCTCTGCGACCGCTTTGGGATCCAGTACCCGATCTTCGCCTTCACCCCGTCCGAGCACGTCGCCGCGGCCGTCTCGCGCGCCGGTGGCCTGGGCGTGCTCGGCGCCGTGCGTTTCAACGAGGCTGACGAGCTCGACCGCACCCTCGACTGGCTCGACGACAACACGGACGGCAAGCCGTACGGCGTCGACGTCGTGATGCCGATGAAGGTGCCGACCGAGGGCAAGGCCATCGACCTCAAGGCGATGATCCCCGACGAGCACATCAGCTTCGTCGAGCGCACCCTGCAGCAGCTGGGCGTGCCGCCGCTGCCCGAGGGCGAGGGTCGTGACGGCGTCCTGGGTTGGCTGCACTCCGTGGCCCGGTCGCACGTCGACGTGGCGCTCAACCACCGACCCGTGCTGATCGCCAACGCGCTCGGCTCGCCGCCCAAGGACGTCATCGACCAGGCGCACGCGGCCGGCGTGCAGGTCGCAGCGCTGGCCGGAGCGGCGAAGCACGCGCTCTCGCACGTGGCCAACGGCGTCGACATCATCATCGCCCAGGGCTACGAAGCCGGCGGGCACACCGGTGAGATCGCCAGCATGGTGCTGACACCGGAGATCGTCGACGCGGTCGGACCCGACGTCGCGGTGCTCGGTGCCGGCGGCATCGGTCGCGGCCGTCAGGTCGCCGCGTCGCTCGCACTCGGCGCTCAGGGCGTGTGGACCGGGTCGGTGTGGCTCACGACCGAGGAGTACCAGAACCTCAACACCAACGCCGGCATGACCGAGGCGTTCCTGCGGGCATCGAGCGCCGACACCGTGCGTACGCGCATCTACACCGGCAAGCCGGCCCGTCTGCTCAAGACCAAGTGGACGGAGGCATGGGACGAGGAAAAGGCACCGTCGCCGCTGCCGATGCCGCTGCAGAACTTGCTGGTCGCCGACGCGCACAGTCGCATGAACTCCGCCGGCAATCCTGACGTCATCTCGATGCCGGTGGGCCAGATCGTCGGCTCGATGAACGAGGTCCGTCCCGTCGCTGAGGTCATGGCCGATCTGATCAACGAGTACGAAGAGACCGTCAAGCGCCTGTCGTCGCTCTAGGCCCGCCATCCGCTGGGGCGGTGGGTTGGTCGCCTGTCCGAGGGTTCGATGGGCGAGCAGGTCACCGCCCGTCGAAGGGATGGGCGACCAGGTCACCGCCCAGCACCTAGGCGTACGTCGTGCCGCGCTCTTCTCGGGTCCAGGTCGCTTCGGCGATGCCGGCAGCCGTGAGGTCGCGGTGCAGCACCTTGTGCGTCGCCGTACGCGGGAGGTCGTCGACCAGGCGTACGTAGCGAGGGCGCGCCTTCGGCGACAGGTCGGCCTGCTCGTCGAGGAACTCCTCGAAGCCCGAAGGTCCCAGCTCACCGCGCAGCACCAGTGCCGCCGCCACCTGGTCGCCTGACCGCTCGTCCGGCACGGCGTAGACCGCCGCCTGGTCGATCGCGGGGTGCCGCAGCAGGATCCGCTCGATCGGGGCGCACGCGAGGTTCTCTCCGTCGACCCGGAGCCAGGCGGCCGTACGCCCGGCGAACCAGACCCACCCCTCGGCGTCGCGGTAGGCGAGATCGCCCGACCAGTACATGCCGCCGCGCATCCTCTCGGCGGTCGCCTCGTCGTCGTTGTAGTAGCCCGCGAACTGGCCGGCGCCGGTGGTGTTGACGAGCTCGCCGACGCACTCCTCGAGGTTGAGCACCTGCCCGTCGGGGGCGAGCTCGGCGCGTGGGCACTCGGCGCCGGTCTCGGGGTCGAGCACCGCCACGCCGTCGCCCGGCCAGCCCAGCGCTCCGGCCGGCGTGCCCTCGATCCGGCTGACAATGACGGCGTTCTCGGTCGACCCGAACCCGTCGACGACCACGCAGCCGAACCGCTCGCCGAACGCGCGGATGTCGCGGTCACCGGCCTCGTTGCCGAACACCAGCCGCAGGGGGTTGTCCGCGTCGTCGGGGCGCTCCGGAGTGGCCAGCACGTACGTCAGGGGCTTCCCCACGTACGACGCGTAGGTGGCGCCGAACCGGCGTACGTCGGGCAGGAACTCCGACGACGAAAACTTCTCCCGCAGGGCGACCGCGGCACCGGTGACGAGCGCCGGCGCCCACCCGGCCATCACCGCGTTGGAGTGGAACAGCGGCATCGCGACGTAGTGCACGTCGTCGGCAGTCAGCCCGAACCGTTCGCTGAGGTACGCCCCGGGGTGGGTCACCTTCTCGTGCGTGATGCGCACCGCCTTGGGTCGGCCACTCGTTCCTGACGTGAAGATCAGCATGAAGAGCGACTTGTCGGTCATTGAGCTCTGGGGGTCCCCCCAACGAGAAGGGCGTAGCCGTTGGGGGAGCGAACTGACGGACGTCGCTTCGACGCGCTCAACGACCCCTACCGCACCCGCCCAGTCGGCACTGTCGGTGTCGATCACCTGGATGCCGGGCAGGTCGAGGCCTGCCAGGAGGTGCCGCTGCGTCGCATCCGTCAGCAGGACCTGCACGTCCGCCCGCGCGAGGTCGGCGACGATCGCCTCGCCGCGCCGGGTGCTGTTGATCCCGACGGCGACGTGCCCGCCGAGACCCGCAGCGGCGAGGCCGAGGAGCATCTCGGCGGTGTTGTCCATCAGCAGACCGACGTGCGGCGGGCGCTCCGGGTCGAGCAGCCGACCCAGCGCCGCAGCTCGCGCCGACGCATCCGCGACGAGCTCCCGCCACGTCCACGTACGTTCGCGGGTCAGCAGTGCCGGGGTGTCCTGGTCGGCACGGGCCAGGAGAAGGTCCCGAATGGTCACGCGGGCCCGGCGGCGAGGAGCCGGCCGAGGCGCAGCGCCTGCTCCGTCGCTCCGCCGTACTCCTGCTCGTAGCGCGTTGCCGCGGTGAAGTAGCGGTGCGCCACACCGTCGAGGTCGACGCCGACGCCACCGTGGACGTGCACGGTCGTGTGCGCGATGCGGTGACCGGCGTCCGCCGCCCACAGCTTGGCCGTGGCGATCGCCTCTTCGGCGGGCAGGCCCTCGGCGAGCCGCCAGGCCGCCTGCCACAGCGTGAGCGCCTGGAACCTGGTGTCGATGTAGCCGTCGGCGAGACGCTGCGAGACCGCCTGGAACGTCGCGATGGGCCGGTCGAACTGCTGGCGGGTCTTGGCGTACTCCGCCGTCAGCGCGACCGCACCCTCGGTGATGCCGAGCTGGACGGCGCAGGATGCGACGGTGAGCAGGTCGACCAGGCGCGCCGCTCCGTCGATGCGCCGGTCGGCCGGCACGCGAACGTCGTCGAGCTCCACGAGTCCCGCGACGTCGCCGTCGCTGAGGTGCTGTTCCTGCACGCTGAGGCCTCTGGTGCCGGCGTTGACGAGGAACACCGCAGTGCCGTCGGCCGTCGAGGCGGTGACGAGGAACGCGGTCGCGACGGTGGCCGCGGGGACGAGGTACTTGGTGCCCGTCAGCACGTACGCCTCACCGTCGGCGATCGCCGTGGTCGTCGGCGCCGTCGGGGCATGGTCGTGCTCCTCGATGATCGCGCAGCTCAGCACGTCGGCGTCGAAGCCGATCCGCTCCTGCTCGGCGCTGCCGTGCTCGCTGAGGAAGAGACGTGCAGCGGCGTCGGTGGCCAGCGGCACCGGGGCGACCGTCCGGCCAACCTCGACGAGCACGCGGCACAGCTCGACGAAGCCGAGTCCCGCCCCGTCGTACGCCTCTGGGGTCGTGAGGCTGCGCAGCCCTGCGTCGCCGAGCGCCCGCCAGAGCACGGGGTCGAAGCGGTTGCCGGCGGCCTCGACCTCGGCCAGCCGCTCGGGCTTGGTGTGGTCGGCCAGGATCGTCGCCGCCAGCGCGGCGGCGTCGTCGGCCTCGGGGGAGAAGGTGAAGTCCATGCGATGTCCTAGCGCTGCGCGGCCGGGAGGCCGAGTCCGACGTAGCCGATGATGTCGCGCTGGATCTCGTTGGTACCGCCACCGAACGTCATCACGAGCGATGAGCGGAAGTAGCGCTCGAGCCGTCCGGCGAGCACGGCGCCGGGGGAGTCGGCGGCGATGCCGGCGGCGGGGCCGACGACCTCCTTGAGGGCGCGATAGACCTCGATCGCGAGCTCCGAGCCGTAGACCTTGATCGCCGAGGCGTCCGCCGGCGAGAGGGTGTCGATCTCGGTCGCGAGCTTCCAGCCCATCAGCGTCAGGGCATCCGTACGCGCCTGCGCCCGGCCCAGCAGGATCTGCACCCACTCGTGGTCGATGACGCGTACGCCGTAGGCGTCCTTGGTCTGCTGCGCCCAGTCGGTGACGAGCTCGATCGAGTGCACCAGCGGCGCCGACGAGGTGAGGGCGACGCGCTCCCGGTTGAGCTGGTTGGTGATGAGTGCCCAGCCGCCGCCGCGACCACCGATGAGGTTGTCGGCCGGCACGCGTACGTCGTCGTAGTAGGTCGCGCTCGTGCCGACGCCGGCGATCGTGTGGACCGGGGTGTAGGAGAACCCCTTGGCGTCTGCCGGGACCAGGATCATCGACAGGCCCTTGTGGCGCGGCAGGTCGGGGTCGGTGCGGCAGGCCATCCAGATCCAGTCGGCGTACTGGATCAGCGAGGTCCACATCTTCTGGCCGTTGATGACCCACTCGCCGGTCGACTCGTCGAGCTCGGCGCGCGTGCGGAGCGACGCCAGGTCGGTGCCGGAGCCGGGCTCGGAGTAGCCGATCGAGAAGTGCAGCTCGCCCTGGACGATCCGGGGCAGGAAGTACTCCTTCTGCTCCTGCGTGCCGTAGCGCATGATCGTCGGGCCGACCGTGTTGAGCGTCAGGTAGGGGATCGGCACGCCGGCGACGGCCGCGACGTTGGTGAAGATCAGCTCGTCGACCATCGAGCGGTTCTGCCCGCCCCACTCCTCGGGCCAGCCCATGCCGAGCCAGCCGTCGGTGCCGAGCTGGCGGATGACGTCCTTGTAGACCGTGACGTCCCCGAACTCGCCGGAGGACGCCGCGAGCGCCGCCCTTCGCTCAGGGGTGACCAGCTCGGAGAAGTAGCCCTTCAGCTCGTCACGAAGGCGAAGCTGGTCGGCTGTCAGGGCGACGTACATGTGGTAAAACTATAACGTGTTCTCGTTTTGGTCCACTGCGGCCTGTGATTTCGGAGGCAAATCGTGACTGAGACCCGCGTACTCGACGCCGGCTCCGTGCCGGAGCGCTTCGCTCGTGGCTGGCACTGCCTCGGCCTCGAGCGCGACTTCACCGACGGCAAGCCGCACTCCGTGCAGGCCTTCGGTGGCAAGCTCGTCGTGTGGAGCGACTCCGAGGGAGAGCTGCACGTCCTCGACGGCTACTGCCGGCACATGGGCGGCGACCTGACGCAGGGCACCGTCAAGGGCGACGAGATCGCCTGCCCGTTCCACGACTGGCGCTGGGGCGGCGACGGCAAGTGCAAGGCCATCCCCTACGCCAAGCGTGTCCCCCTGCGCGCCCGTACGCAGCGCTACGAGAGCGTCGTCCGCAACGGCATGCTGATGATCTGGCACGACCCCGAGGGCAGCGCGGCCGACCACGAGAGCCTCCCACCCGTCCTCGAGGGCGTCGGCACCGACGCGTACACCGCGTGGACCTGGAACGTCATCGAGGTCGACAACGCGCACTGCCGCGAGATCATCGACAACGTCGTCGACATGGCGCACTTCTTCTACATCCACTTCGCGTTCCCGACGAACTTCCGCAACGTGTTCGAGGGCGACAAGGCCACGCAGTTCATGGAGTCGACCGGCCGGCCCGACATGAAGGCCGAGGGCTACGGCGACGAGGACCTGGTGCTCAAGTCCGAGGCGACCTACTTCGGGCCGTCGTACATGATCAACTGGCTCGACACCGACTACAAGGGCTTCCTGACCAAGGTCATCTTGATCAACTGCCACATCCCGACGGGGCCCAACTCGTTCAACCTGCAGTACGGCCTGTGCGTCGAGAAGCCCGAAGGTGTCGACGAGGCCACGGCGAAGTACATCGGCGACAAGTACGCCGAGACGTTCGAGCAGGGCTTCCTGCAGGACGTCGCGATCTGGCAGAACAAGGCGCCCGTCCAGAACCCCCTGCTCTGCGAGGAGGACGGCCCGGTCTACCAGCTGCGCCGCTGGTACGAGCAGTTCTACGTCGACCAGGCCGACATCGAGCCCGAGATGGTCGAGCGGTTCGAGTTCGAGGTCGACACGACCAAGGCCAACGAGAACTGGCGGGCCGAGGTGGCCGAGAACCTCGCGCGCAAGGAGGCCGAGGATCGTGCCGCCGCGGAGGCCGGCAGCGCCGTCGAGACGGCTGACGCCTGATGGCGTACATCGTCCCGTCCCTCCGGGAGACCCTGGAGGACCGGGAGCTCTACACCCGCAGCAGCCTGTCCGACGTGACGTGCCGGCAGTGCCAGGCGCGGGTCATGGTGCGCAAGAACAGCGAGCACCACACCTCGATCCAGTGGACCCGCGAGGCGGTCGAGACGTGTGCGGTGTTCTCCGACCTCGACCAGCGGGAGGACGGCCGGCCCGTCCACTCGGCCTGCCCGCAGCTGGTGGCATCGATCGAGTACGCCGTGAGCGAGGGCATGGTCACGGTCGGCGCCGGGGTCGACCCGGCCGGGCTCGACCGGGACCGCAGGGCCGATGACTGACGACTCGTTCGAGCTGGAAGTGCTCGACGTCATCGAGGAGACCGGCGAGGCGCGCTCGGTCGTCCTCGATCCTGGCGAGCACCGCGAGCACTTCGGCTACACGCCGGGTCAGTTCCTCACTGTCGCCGTGCCGAGCGACCGCACGGGCCTCGTCGCGCGCAGCTACTCCCTCTCCTCGACGCCGGCCGAGGACGGGCCACTGACCATCACGGTCAAGCGCACCCCCGACGGGTACGCCTCGGGGTGGATCTGCTCCGAGCTGCGCCCCGGCGACCGGCTCCGGGTGCTCCCGCCGAGCGGCATCTTCACTCCCAAGAACCTCGACGCCGACCTGCTGCTGTTCGCCGGCGGCAGCGGCATCACGCCGGTCATGTCGATCATCCGTACGTGCCTGGCCCGCGGGACGGGTCGCATCGTGCTGTTCTACGCCAACCGGGACGAGCGCTCCGTGATCTTCGGGGCAGCCCTCAAGGAGCTCGCCGCGGAGCACCCCGAACGCCTGCTCATCGTGCACTGGCTCGAGTCGGTGCAGGGACTCCCGTCGCAGGACCAGCTCCGCGCGTTCGCCGCCCAGTACGTCGACCGTGACGCGTTCGTCTGCGGTCCGGGACCGTTCATGGCGGCCACCGTGTCCGCGCTCAAGGAGCTCGAGTTCCCCCGCGAGCGCCGCCACCAGGAGAAGTTCGTCTCGCTGGGCGGCAACCCGTTCGAGACCAGCGCCGAGCGCGAGCCCGGCGCGGACGAGGACGAGACGCCCGCTCCCGCCCCGTCGTCCGTCGGGCAGACGCACCTGCAGGTCGACCTCGACGGCGTCGACTACGAGTTCGACGACTGGCAGCCCGGCACGACTCTGCTGGAGCACCTCGAGAGCAAGGGCATCAAGGCGCCCTACTCGTGCCGTGAGGGCGAGTGCTCCGCATGCGCGATCCGGCTGCTGGAGGGCGAGGTCACGATGCGTGCCAACGACATCCTCGAGGACGAGGACCTGGCTGACGGCATCCGTCTCGGCTGCCAGAGCGAGCCGGCGTCCGAGAAGGTCCGGGTGACCTACTCGTGAGCGACAAGCCGCAGAACACCGAGATCCCGGCTGCCCTGCCCGCCGACGGCATCACGTCGTGGTCGGACGAGGTCGACGTGCTCGTCATCGGTGCCGGCATGGCCGGTACGGCTGCGGCGATCGAGGCGGCCAGCGCAGGAGCGCGCGTCCTCGTCATCGACAGGGGCGGGCGACTGTCGTGCACCAGCGCGATGGCTGGTGGCCACTTCTACCTCGGCGGCGGCACCGCGGTGCAGCAGGTCTCCGGCTACGAGGACACCCCCGAGGAGATGGCGAAGTACCTCCAGGCCGTCTCGCCCGACTGCGACCCGGAGAAGATCCGGCTCTACAGCGAGGGCAGCGTCGAGCACTTCGGTTGGCTCGAGTCCCTGGGCTTTGAGTTCGAGCGCTCGTTCTACGCCGACAAGAGCGTCATGGCGCCCGGCACCCAGGGCGTCATGTTCACCGGCAACGAGAAGGTGTGGCCGTTCCACGACATCGCCAGGCCGGCGCCGCGCGGGCACCAGCCACCTGTCGTCGGCGACTCCGGTGGCGGCGCGCTGGTGCTCGACCTCGCGCTCAAGCGGCTCGACGAGCTCGGTGTCGAGGTCCGCTTCGAGACCGGCGCGACGGCGTTGGTGACCGAGGGCGACCGCGTGGTCGGGGTGACCTGGAAGCGGTTCACCGAGACCGGCGCCATCCATGCGGACACGGTCGTCGTCGCGGCCGGCGGCTTCGTCATGAACCCCGACATGGTGCATGCGTTCGCGCCGCCCCTCGAAGCGCTCCTGGCACGCGGCATGGCGCTCGGCAACACGTACGACGACGGTCTCGGCATCCGGCTGGGCGAGTCGGTCGGCGGCGCCACCGAGCACATGGACGGCGCGTTCCTGACCGCTCCGTTCTATCCACCCGGCGACCTGGTCAAGGGCATCTGCGTCAACAACCAGGGTGAGCGATTCGTCGCCGAGGACTCCTATCACTCCAGGACCTCGGCGTTCGTGTTCGACCAGCCCGAGCAGAAGGCTTGGCTGATCCTCGACTCGGCGCACATGGCCGAGCCGGCGTACGGGCTGCAGCCCCTCGTCGACGGCTGGGAGACCGTCGCCGAGATGGAGGTCGGCCTGGGAGTCCCGGAGGGCTCGTTGGCCCGGACGCTCGACGACTACAACGCGGCCGCGCGAGACGGCCACGACCCCGCGTTCCACAAGGCGGCGGACTACGTCGCACCGCTCGACCAGCCGCCCTATGGCGCGTACGACCTGACGCCGGGCCAGGCGTTCTACAGCGGTTTCACGTGCGGCGGACTCCGCGTGGACCCGGACGGCCGGGTGCTCCGCGACGACCGCAGCGTCGTCGACGGCCTCTATGCCGCAGGCGCCTGCGCCTCCAACATCGCGGTCGACGGCAAGGGTTACGCGTCGGGGACGCAGCTCGGCGAGGCGTCGTTCTTCGGGCGTCGTGCCGGGCGTCATGCGGCGAGCAGAACCCACGAAAACGTAACGCAGATCACACCGGGTCGTTACTCTACTGACGTCGCCACGGCACCATCGACAGGCGTTCTCCACAGCGGGTCCCGTCACCCCGGAGCCGACGGACCACAGGAGGAGTCATGGGCCTGAGCGTCGCATCCGTGGTCCGCGGCCCCGGACACATCGCTGCGATGGCGTGGGACGTCATCAAGCTGACGTTCACGACGCGCTTCCAGCTCCGCGAGTTCGTCGAGCAGGCGTGGTTCGTCGCGAGCGTCACCCTGATGCCGACGATCCTTGTCTCGATCCCGTTCGGCGCGGTGATCGCCCTGCAGGTCGGCAACCTCACGGGCCAGCTCGGCGCGCAGTCGTTCGCCGGCGCCACCGCGGTGCTCGCCACCGTCCGTGAGGCCGCACCGATCGCCGCCGCACTGATCATCGCGGGCGCCGCCGGTTCGGCGATCTGCTCCGACCTCGGAGCGCGCAAGATGCGCGAGGAGATCGATGCGATGGAGACCCTCGGCATCGACCCGATCGCCCGCCTCGTGGTGCCGCGTGCCCTCGCGACCGTGACCGTCGCGGTGCTCATGAACGGCATCGTCATCACCGCCGGCATCGCGGGCGGCTACTACTTCACGGTCATCGTGCAGGGCGGTTCGGCCGGCGCGTTCCTCGCCTCGTTCACGGCGCTCGCCACGCTGCCGGACATCTACGTCTCGATGATCAAGGCCGCGATGTTCGGCTTCCTCGCCGCGATCGTCGGGTCCTACAAGGGCCTCAGCGCCGGCGGTGGTCCGGCCGGTGTGGGTCGCGCCGTCAACGAGTCGGTGATCCTCTCGTTCATGCTGCTGTTCCTGCTGAACTCGATCATCACGGCGCTCTACTTCCAGTTCGTCCCCCAGGCAGGACTGTGATGAGCGTTCTCACCGAGATCCGTACCTCCGCCGTCACGTCCGGGCGCACCCGCCTGGAGACGATGGGCGACCAGCTGCTGTTCTACGTCCGGGCGCTGAGCTGGGTCCCCAAGGTGCTGACCAGCTATCGCAAGGAGGTCGCCAAGACCCTGGCCGAGGTCGTCTTCGGCGTCGGCGCGCTCTCGGTCATCGCCGGCACGGTCGGCGTCATCGCGTTCCTTGCGTTCTTCGCCGGCACCGAGGTCGGCCTGCAGGGCTATGCCTCGCTGAGCCAGATCGGCGTCGCGAAGTTCACGGCGTTCATCTCGGCCTACTTCAACACCCGCGAGGTCGCGCCGCTGGTCTCCTCGATCGCCCTGGCCGCCACGGTCGGCTGCGGCTACACCGCCCGGCTCGGTGCGATGCGGATCTCCGAGGAGATCGACGCGCTCGAGGTCATGGGCGTGCCGTCGCTGCCGTTCCTCGTGACGACCCGCATGATCGCCGGATTCATCGCGGTCATCCCCCTCTACACCGTCGCGCTGCTGGCTTCCTACCTCTCACCACGGCTGATCACGGTCATGATCTATGGCGAGTCGGCCGGCACGTACGACCACTACTTCCGGCAGTTCCTGCCACCCGTGGACATCCTCTGGTCGTTCGGCAAGATGCTCGTCCTGGCCATCGCGATCATCCTGATCCACTGCTACTACGGCTACACCGCGTCGGGCGGTCCGGCCGGCGTCGGCGTGGCCGTCGGCAAGGCGATCCGCTCGTCGATCGTCACGGTCGTCGTCGCCAACTTCTTCCTGAGCTTCGCGATCTGGGGATCGACGACGACCGTGCGGATCACGGGGTAGCCGATGCTCGTCAACCTCGTCCACGACACACCCAGGGAGCATCGACGGCTCTGGGTCGCCGGTGTGGCCTACCTCGTCTCGATCGTGCTGCTGATCGGCCTGTCGATCGCGATCTACAACAAGGCGTTCACCAACAGCACGAACGTCACGGTGGTCGCCGACCGGGCCGGCCTGCAGCTCGCCAGGTTCAGCGACGTACGCCTGCACGGCGCCCTGGTGGGCCACGTCAAGAGCATCGCGAGCGACGGCAAGCGGGCCCGGATCACGCTCGCGCTCAACCCGGACTCGGCGCGCACGATCCCCACCAACGTCGAGGTGCAGATCCTGCCGACGACGCTGTTCGGGCGCAACTACATCGAGCTCGTCCCGCCCAAGACCGGCACAGCGACCGGCCAGACCCTGCGTGACGGCTCCGTCGTCCCACACGAGCGGGTCACGACCAACGTCGCGTTGCAGAGCATCCTCGCCAACCTGTTCCCGCTCCTGCGCTCGGTGCGGCCGGCCGACCTCAACGCGACGCTCTACGCCATCGCGCACGGGCTGCAGGGCAAGGGCGACCAGCTCGGCGACACGTTCGAGGTGCTGGACGACTACCTCAACCGGGTCAACGTCAAGCTGCCCACGCTGCGAAAGGACCTGTCGCTGCTCTCGCAGGTCTCCCACACGTACGACCTGGCGGCGCCGGACCTGATCCGGCTGCTGCGCAACGCGACCGTGACCGCCAAGACGCTGACCGACAAGCAGGGTGAGCTCAACCGGGCCCTCGGCAGCATCACCGGGCTCGCCAGCACGACCCGCGTGACGCTGTCCGAGAACGAGCAGGCGTTGATCGACCAGACCCGGTCGGGCCGTCCGCTGCTGGCACTCCTCGACACCTACTCACCCGAGCTGAACTGCCTGCTGACCGGCCTCGACCGGCAGCGGCCCAACGCCAGCAACGTCTTCCAGGGCGGCATCATCCACCAGACGCTCGAGCTCGGCGCACCCCAGCGGACCGCCTACACGGCCGCCGACGCGCCGGAGTACGGCGAGGTCGGGCACGGCCCGTGGTGCCTCGGTCTGCCGGACGACTACCAGGTGCCGGCCCCCTTCGAGCCCCTCAAGGACGGCTCGGACAAGGACGATCCGGACGGGGGACTCGGATGAGCAGCCGCGACACCACATTCGCCCTCGCGGCGATCAAGCTCGGCATCTTCACGCTGGTCTCGGTCCTGGTGACCGCAGGGCTCGTCGTCATCATGGGCAACTTCGGCATGGGCTCGTTGGTGCAGTACAAGGCCGTGTTCACGAGCGCCTCGGAGCTGACGTCGGGCGATGACGTACGCATCGCCGGCGTCGTCGTGGGCAAGGTCAAGGACGTCAAGATCTATCACCGTGACCAGGCGCTCGTGACGTTCGAGGTCCAGGACGACGTCCCGATCACGGAGGACTCGCGGGCCAGCATCCGGTTCCTCAACCTGATCGGCGACCGCTACATGTCGCTGTCGGAGGGCAAGGAGGGCGCGACCCGCCTGCGGCCGTCAGCGACCCTGCCGGTCGACCGCACGACGCCGGCGCTCAACCTGACGGAGCTCTTCCAGGGCTTCCAGCCGCTCTTCGCGGCCCTGCGCCCCGAGGACGTCAACGAGCTGTCGCTCAACCTCATCCAGGTGCTCCAGGGCGAGGGCGGCACGGTGCAGCAGCTGCTCGCCAACACCGCGTCGCTGACCAACACGCTGGCCGATCGCGACCAGCTCATCGGCGACGTGATCACCAACCTGAGTACCTTGATGACGACGGTCGACGACCACCATCAGCAGCTCGACGAGCTGCTCACGAGCATGCGGTCGTGGTTCGGCGACCTGGCCAAGGACCGCAAGGTCATCGGCTCGTCGCTGACCAACATCTCGGCCGTCAGCAAGTCGGTCGCGGACCTGTTGACCGACGGCCGGCCGCTCCTCAAGCAGGACGTTGCCCAGCTCCGTCGCCTGTTCACGGTGCTCGCGAAGCCCGAGAACAAGAAGTACCTCGACGAGACGCTGGACGAGCTGCCGTCGATGCTCGCCAAGCAGACCCGGATCGGTGTCTACGGCTCTTGGTACAACTACTACCTCTGCGAGTTCCACGGCGGCGTCGTCCTGCCGAGCGCGATCATGGACGCGCTGCCGGCCGCGGCGCAGAAGCAGATGTCTGACTTCACGCTCTACAGCCAGGCAAAGAGGTGTCGTTGATGGCGCGCCGCAATGACTCCCGCATCCTGCAGATCGGCATCATCTCCCTGGCGATGCTGCTGCTCGTGATGGTCGCGTCGTTCAACCTGCAGAAGCTGCCCTGGCTGCGCGGCACGACGTATCACGCCGAGCTCACCGACGCGTCCGGCCTGCGTACCGGCAGCGAGGTCCAGGTCGCCGGCATCCGCGTGGGCCGGGTCAACAAGCTGAGCATCGGCACCAAGAAGGTCATCGTCGACTTCGACGTCTCGGGTGCGACCTTGGGCCGCTCGACGCGGGCCAGCGTCGAGGTCAAGAGCCTGTTGGGCGAGAAGTTCCTCAACATCAAGCCCGAGGGCAGCGGCACGATGGCGGCCGGTGCCACGATCCCGCTGTCGCGCACCGACGTCACGTTCGACATCGTCAGCACGCTCGGCGAGCTCACGACGCAGACCGAGCAGACCAACAAGAAGAACCTCACGACCGCCCTGGACTCACTCGCCGAGGTCGTCAACTCGGCGGCGCCTGAGGTGCACACGAGCTTCAGCGGGCTGTCCCGCCTCTCCAAGACGATCGCCTCGCGCGACGAGGAGATAGAGAAGCTGCTGCGGCGCTCGAGCAACGTCACCCAGCTGCTCGACGAGCGCAAGGGCGACCTGGTCGCGCTGATGAAGGAGGCCAACCTGGTCTTCCAGGAGCTGCAGGCGCGCAAGCAGACGATCCACGAGCTGCTCGTCAACGCCAACAACCTGGCCGCCGAGCTCCAGGGCCTCGTCAAGGACAACCGCAAGCAGCTCAAGCCGACCCTCGACAAGCTCGAGAACGTGCTGTCGTTCCTGCACGCGCGTGAGGACCAGATCGAGACGCTGATCCACAACTACGGGCCGTACGTCAACATCCTCGGCAACATCGTCGGCAGTGGTCCGTGGTTCGACGCGTACGTCCCCAACATCACGGGCGTGTTCACGGGCGAGTTCCTGCCGTCCAAGCCCGGAGGTGCCAAGTGAGGGGCTTGAGCAGGCGCATGCAGGTCCTCGGCGTGGCCCTCATCGCCGCGATGCTGCTGCTCGTCGCGTGGGTCGTCGTGCCCGGCGAGCCCTCACGGACCGTCACGGTGCACTTCGATCGCGCGGTCGGGGTCTACAAGGGGACGCACGTCAGGATCATGGGCGTACGCGTCGGTGAGGTCACCTCGGTCGTCCCGGACGGCAACAGCGTCCGGGTGGTCCTGAAGTACGACTCGGAGTACAAGCTGCCGGCCGACGCCAAGGCCGCGGTCGTGACGCCGACCCTCGTGGCCGACCGCTACGTCCAGGTGTTCCCGGCGTACTCCAAGGGCCCGGCGATGCCGGACCACGGCGACATCCCGCTCTCGCGGACCCAGACGCCGATCGAGCTCGACCGCATGTTCAAGTCGCTCGACGACCTGGCCGTGACGCTGGGGCCCAAGTCCGGCTCGACCAAGGGTGCGCTCGACAACCTGCTCTCCGCCGGCGCCAAGGCGCTCGACGGCAACGGTGCGTTGGGGTCCAAGACGATCCGCAACCTCTCGAACGCCGCCGAGGTGTTCGCGGACAACCGGGGGCCGCTGTTCGACAACGTCAGGGCCTTGGCGCAGATCACCGAGACGCTGGCCGAGAACGACTCGACCGTGCAGACGTTCGTCAAGGACCTGTCGTCCGTCTCGGGGCAGCTGGCGGGTGAGCGCGACGAGCTCAAGGACGTCCTGGCCTCCCTCGCGAAGGTGCTCGGCACGGTGCAGGGCTTCGTGCACGAGAACCGCGCGACGCTCGGCAAGGACATCAACCTGCTCAGTAGCCTGCTCGAGCGCGTGGACCGCCAGAAGGACGCCCTCGGCCTGGTCGTCCAGAAGGGCTCGCTGGCGATGAGCAACCTCGCCCTCGCGTTCGAGCCCAGCACGGGCACGTACGGTTCTCGTGTCCAGGTCGCGCCGGGCCTGCAGTTCCGCCCCGACCAATTCCTGTGCCAGACGCTGGTCAACATCGGCACGCCGGAGTCGATCTGCTCGACCCTCACCAACCTGCTCCAGCCGATCCTCCCGACGACGTCGGGCCAGTCCGCCACGACGCAGAAGCCGGCCGCGCAGCCGGACGCTGCGGCGCCGGCGCCCGTCACTCCCCAGCAGCCGTCTTCCGGACCCAAGTCCGGCCTGCCGGCACTGCTCGAGCTGCTCGGAGGTGGCTCATGACGAGCCTTCGTCTCCGCGTCGTCATGGGCACTGTCCTGGCCCTCCTGCTGAGCGGCTGCGGGTTCAGTGGCATCTACGACGTGCCGTTGCCCGGCAACAAGGTCAACCATGACAACGGCTTCACGATCAAGGCCGACTTCGCCGACGCCCTCAACCTCGTCCCGCGCTCCTCGGTGATGGTGGGCGACGTGCCCGTGGGACAGGTCGAATCCGTCACGCGGGTCGGCTGGCACGCGCGCGTCACGATGCTGGTCCGCAAGGACGTCGTGCTGCCCGACAACGCCGAGGCGCAGATCCGCCAGACCAGCCTGCTCGGCGAGAAGTTCGTCGCCCTGTCGGCGCCGCCGGCCGACCCGGAGGGCAAGCCGGCCAGCACGGGCCGCCTCGGTCCCAACGACGTGATCCCCATCGGTCGTACGGGCCGCAACCCCGAGGTCGAGGAAGTCCTGGGTGCGCTGTCGCTCGTGCTGACCGGCGGCGGGGTCGGCCAGATCCAGAGCATCACGCACGAGCTCAACGAGATGATGGACGGCCGCACCGGCAAGATCCGCGACGTCCTGGGCCAGGTCGGCACGCTGGTCCGGACCTTGAACTCGCAGAAGGGCGACATCGTCCAGGCAATGGAGTCGATCAACGGCCTCAGCAGCACGCTCGTCGCCGAGAAGCAGACCATCGGCGACGCACTCGATGCCGCCGGGCCCGCGATCGACGTTCTCCGCGACCAGCACACGCAGCTGGTCCGCATGCTCTCCGAGCTCGACCGCCTCGGCGACGTCGGCACCCGCGTCATCAACGAGACCAAGGACGACCTGATCGCCGAGCTCGCGCACCTCGAACCGGTCCTGCGCAAGCTCTCCGACACGGGCGACTCGCTCGTGCCGGGCCTCGTGGCAGCCGCGAGCTATCCCTTCCCCGTCGACGCTGCCGCTGCGATCAAGGGCGACTTCGCCAACGTCGTGTTCAAGATGCAGATCAAGCTGACCCCGATCAGTGAGGGCGGGCTGCTGCCCACGACCCTCCAAGACGTCGTCACGTTGTGCCGCGCCACCCCGGCGGCCCCGCTCTGCTCGCCAGCTGGCGACGCCGTCGAGCAGCTCTGCTCGGTGCTGGCCACACTGCCGCTCTGCAAGGACACCGACGCCGACGAGGTGGCTGCCGCCCTGGCCAGGGTCGAGAAGGATGCCGGCAGCACGAAGCCGTCCGGCTCTTCCGGCTCGGCCGACGGCCCCGGCACCACCACTCCCGACCCGGGTGCGACCGGCGGTGGTTCCGGCGGATCGCTGGCGGAGCTGCTCGAGGGACTTCTGGGAGGCGGATCGTCATGAGGCGTGGCATCAAGGTCAGGCTCATCGCGTTCGTGCTCCTCAGCGCGCTCGGCACGCTCTACATCGGCGCGTCCTACCTCGGCTTCGTCGACCAGGCGCTCGGTCGTGGCTACACCGTGCACGTGCTGCTGCCGGACTCCGGCGGTCTCTACGAGGGCAGCGAGGTCACCTATCGCGGCGTCAGGATCGGCAAGGTCGCCAAGATGGAGGTCGACAACGACGGCCTCCGGGTCGACCTCGCGCTCGAGCACGACACCAAGGTGCCGGCCAGCTCGCCGGTCTTCGTGCACAATCTCAGCGTCGTGGGCGAGCAGTACGTCTCGTTCGAGCCGGCGTCCAAGAAGGGGCCCGACCTCAAGGACGGTGACACGGTGCGCGGCACCAAGGACAGCCTGCCGCTGGGCGAGGACGTGCTGCTCCAGGACCTCAGTCACTTCGTCTCCAGCCTCAACGGCAGCGAGCTCAACACCGTCGTCAGTGAGCTGGGCACGATGTTCCGTGACAACGCCAACCCCATCAGGTCGATGGTCGACAGCACGCAGAAGTTCATCGAGTCGGCGGCTGACAACGAGACGGCGACGATCGACCTGCTCGACAACGCCCAGACGGTCCTCCAGACGCAGCAGGACCACGCCGAGGAGATCCGGTCGTTCGCGCGAGACCTCTCGGCCCTCACCGGCACGCTGGCCGCCTCGGACGACGACATCCGGCGCATCCTCGCCAAGGGCGGTCCTGCGGCCGACGAGCTGAGGAGCCTGATGAAGACGCTGCGGACCGAGCTGCCGCCGGCCCTCAAGCACCTGACGAGCGTGACCGAGGTGCTCGACGCCCGGTTGCCGGCGCTCGAGCAGCTCCTGGTCACGTTCCCGCGCCTCGTCGCGGCCGGCCCGTCGGCACTCACGCCGGGCGATCAGAAGTACGGTCGGGTCAACCTCAACCTCAACCAGACTCCGGCCGCGTGCACGAAGGGATACCTCCCACCCGGACAATGGCAGCCAACGTCAAAGGAGAGCTTCGTGCCGTACTTCCCCGCCGAGTGCGAGTCCGGCCCACCGGTGAACATGCGTGGCATGAAGTACGCGCCTGACCCCATCGACTGGAAGAAGGAACTGGCCGGGGGCGACGAGTGAACCGTACGTCCGTGATCAACGGGGTGCTCGGCGTGCTGCTGGTGGCCCTGTGCGCCTGGCTCGTGCTGTTCGCCGTACGCGGTGACGCAGCGGCACCGGGCAGCACGAAGTCGGAGGCGCTGGCCTCGGACTACTCCGACATCACCCGCGCTGCGCGGGCCGAGACGATGGCGTTCCTCTCGGTCGACCACAAGAAGATGGACGAGCTGACCCAGCGCGTGCTCGACGGTGCGACCGGGACGTTCAAGAAGCAGTACCAGTCATCCGTGAAGTCGCTCAAGGAGACCGCGGTCGCCCAGGAGTCGATCTCCAAGGGCAGCGTCGGCGAGATCGGGCTGAGCGAGGTCGATCCCGATGCCGCGACGGTGTTCGTGGCGGCGGGCAGCAAGGTGCAGAACAAGGGCACCAACGGCAAGGTCGAGGACCGGTCCTGGCGGATCAAGCTCTCGATGGTCAAGAAGGACGATCGTTGGCTCGTCTCCCAGCTCGAGTTCGTGGGATAGCGCGATGGCCAAGCTGAAGCGTGACCAACGGGTCTGCCCGTTCTGCGCGGAGACCATCAAGGCGTCCGCGATCCGGTGCCGGTTCTGTCACTCGGACGTGACCCCACTGATCGACCCCGAGTCCGGGACCGTGACGACCGAGAAGTCCCGCACCAGGTTCCGGCCCCGGGCCGTTGGTGCCGAGGAGACCCCCGAGGTCGCCGACGTCGTCGACGAGACGGACGCCGAGCCTGACGCCCCCGAGGACGTCGACGAGGAGGTCGACGAGGTCAAGGTTGCGCCTCGTGCGCGGTTCGAGGGGCTCACGCTTCACCAGCGGCTGACCCTGGTGCTCTCGGTGCTGGTCGTGCTCGCCGCCGCGGGTGTCGGCACGCTGTGGTGGCAGGCCGAGCGGGGCTCGGCCACGGTCGCGCCCGGCGGAACACTCGTCGGCGACGACGCGCGCACCGAGGTGCTGGTTGCCGGCGCCGACCTGGCCCAGCGCACCCTGTCGTACGACTACAAGACGTTGGCCAACGACATGGAGGTCGCCCGCGCGCGGATGACCCCGTCGTTCCGCAAGCAGTACGACGCCACGATGGCCGAGGTCCGCGCCAACACGACCAAGAACAAGATCGTCCTCCAGACCGTCGCGGTGTCCTCGGCGATCATCAGCGCGACCGAGCACAAGGCCAGGGTCCTGGTGTTCGTCAACCAGACGACGACCGCCGGCACCGGCAAGAACGCCAACCCGCAGGCCCTGCAGAACAGCCTCGTGATCACCCTGACCCGTGGTGGCGGCGACTGGGCCATATCCAAACTGAAGATGCTGGGCTAGACTAGAACACGTTCTAGTTCTGTGTGAGGCGAGGAGGCGAATCGCTGATGGCAAGGGTTGAGGTCGATTTCGACGCGTGTGAGTCGAACGCTCTGTGCGAGGCCATGGCACCTGACATGTTCTTCGTCGATGACGACGACATGCTGCAGGTCGAGGACCCCACGGTGACCGACGAGAACCGGTCGCGTGTCGAGCGCGCCGTCGCCTCCTGCCCCAAGTCGGCGCTGCGCATCGCGAACACGGCATGACAGGCACCTCGCTCGACGGCAGGGTCGCCGTCGTCACCGGGGCAGGTGCGGGCCTCGGTCGTGCCGAGGCGATCGCGCTCGCGACCGCCGGCGCACGCCTCGTGCTCAACGACCTGCCCGGTGCCGCCGACGACACCGCATCCGAGATCAAGGCACTCGGCGGTGAGGTGGCGATCGCCGCCGGCGACGTGGGCGAGCGGTCGACCGCGGACCTGATCATGCAGACCGCCCTCGAGACGTTCGGTGCCCTCGACGTCGTGGTCAACAACGCCGGGGTCACCCGTGACCGGATGCTGTTCAACATGTCCGACGAGGAGTTCGACCTCGTGCTCCGCATCCACCTGCGCGGTCACTTCCTGCTCTCCCGCAACGCCGCCGCTCACTGGCGCCAGGTCGCCAAGGAGTCCGGCGGCACGGTCGATGCGAGCGTGATCAACACGGCCTCCGAGGCGTTCCTCACGGGCTCGCCGGGTCAGGCCAACTACGCCGCCGCCAAGGGGGGCATCGCCGCGCTCACGCTGACGACCGCACGCGGGCTGTCCCGCATCGGCGTACGCGCCAACGCCATCTGCCCGCGAGCGCGCACGGCCATGACGGTCGACGTGTTCGGGCCCGACGAGTCCGGCAGTGCGGTCGATCCCTACAGCGCCGACCACGTGGCGCCCCTCGTGGCCTATCTCGCCTCGCCTGCGGCCAGCCGCATCAGCGGCCAGGTGTTCGTCGTCTACGGAGGGATGGTCGCACTGCTGGCCGCCCCTGTCGTCGAGCGCCGGTTCGACACCGAGGGCGAGCTCTGGTCGGCCGAGGAGCTCGACCGTACGCTCGGCGGCTTCTTCGCCGAGCGTGACCCCGAGATCTCGTTCGCCGCCGATTCCGTCCTCTCGCTCTAGCCCACCCCACCTTCACCGAGGAGAACGATGTCCCGTCTCAAGGACAAGCACGCGATCATCACCGGCGCCGCTCAAGGACAGGGCGCCGCCATCGCGCGCGCGTTCGTCGGTGAGGGCGCGCGCGTCATCATCGCCGACGTCGCCGACGGCGAGGCCCTGGCCAAGGAGCTCGGCGACGCGGCCGCATACTGTCGCCACGACGTCAGCGACCCGGCGTCGTGGGACCAGCTCATCGCCGACGCCGAGGGACTCCTCGGCGCGCCGGCCAACGTGCTGGTCAACAACGCCGGTGTGCTGCGCTTCGGTGAGGTCGACACGATGCCGCTGGACGACCTCGACCTGCTGATCAGCGTCAACATGCGGGGCTGCTTCCTCGGCATGCGGGCTGTGGCGCCGGCCATGAAACGCCAACGGCAGGGCTCGATCATCAACTGCTCGTCGGTCGAGGGCCTCGCCGGCATGGCCTCCCTCACGGCGTACACGGGCACCAAGTTCGCGATCCGCGGCATGACCAAGGCGGCCGCGGTCGAGCTCGGCGCGTACGGCGTCAGGGTCAACTCGGTGCACCCCGGCATGATCGACACGGGCATGACCCGCGAGGTCGGTGGCGAGGCCGCGATGCAGTGGGGCGCGACCCGCGTACCACTCGAACGGGTGGGAACGCCCGACGACGTCGCGCCGTTGTACGTGTACCTCGCCGGCGACGAGAGCGGCTACACGACCGGCGGCGAGTTCGCGGTCGACGGCGGCGTCACGGCCACGCATTCGTTCTATCCCGGCAACAGCGGACAGGGCGGCGCGGCGTGAGATGACCGCCTCATCCCCGAGGCGAGTCGTTGACGATGTGTCAACGAGTGATACAAATCAGTTCCAGACAGTCAATCGGAGGCGGCCCTTGCGCATCGCACTCATGTCCTACCGCAGCAAGCCACACTGCGGCGGTCAGGGCGTCTACGTACGACACCTCAGTCGCGAGCTCGTGGCGCTCGGTCACACCGTCGAGGTGTTCTCGGGCCAGCCCTATCCGGAGCTCGACGAGGGCGTCACGCTGACCAAGGTCCCGTCGCTCGACCTCTACCGTGAGCCCGACCCGTTCCGCACGCCCCGGCCCAAGGAGTACCGCGACCTCATCGACGTCGAGGAGGTCCTGACGATGTGGACCGCCGGGTTCCCCGAGCCCAGGACGTTCAGCAAGCGCGTGGCCCGGCTGCTCAAGGGCCGCCGCGGTGACTTCGACATCGTCCACGACAACCAGACGCTCGGCTCCGGCATGCTCGACATCGCCGAGCAGGGCTTCCCGCTCATCACGACGATCCACCACCCGATCACGTTCGACCGGCGCATCGACATCGCCAACGCGCCGACGCTGCGCAAGAAGCTCAGCCTCCGGCGCTGGTACGGCTTCCTCGGCATGCAGAAGAAGGTCGCCCGGCAGCTGCCCAAGATCCTGACGGTGTCGGAGTCGAGCCGCCGCGACATCGTGACGGACTTCGGTGTCGACCCCTCGCGACTCGAGGTCATCACCCTCGGCGTGGATGACGTGTTCGTCCCGCCGACGGCCCCGCGCGTGCCGGGCCGCATCGTGGCGATGGCCAGCGCCGACGCGCCGATGAAGGGCATCGCGACGTTGCTCGAGGCATTCGCCAAGCTGCGCACGGAGCGTGACGTCGAGCTGCTGCTCGTCACGACGCTCAAGCCCGGCGGCCGCACCGAGCGGCTCATCGACGAGCTGGGCATCGCGGAGCACGTCTCGTTCGTCAACGGGATCACCGACGCCGAGCTCGTCGACGTCATGGGCTCGGCCGAGGTCGCGTGCGTGCCGTCGCTCTATGAGGGGTTCTCGCTCCCGACCGCTGAGCTCATGGCCTGCGCGACGCCGCTCGTGGTCAGTCGCGCCGGGGCGATCCCGGAGGTCGTCGGCGAGGACGGCGCCTGTGCGACGCTCGTGCCCCCGGGTGACGTCGGCGAGCTCGAGGCCGCGATCGAGGAGCTCCTCGACGACCCGGCCCGCCGTGAGGCGATGGGTCGCGCCGGCCGCGAGCGCGTGCTGGAGCTGTTCAGCTGGCGTGCTGTCGCGAGTGCGACCGCAGCAGCGTACGAAGAGGTCATCGCCGCGAGCGCGGCATCGGAACACAAGGGAGACAACCGTGCTGACGATTGATTTCGACCGTCTGGGGCTGCGCCCGGGCGACCGGGTGATCGACATGGGCTGTGGCGCCGGTCGCCACGCGTTCGAGATGTATCGCCGCGGCGCCGACGTCATCGCGTTCGACCAGGACGCCGACGAGCTGGCCGGGGTGCTCGAGCTGTTCGGCGCCATGAAGGAGGCCGGCGAGGTCCCCGACGGTGCCTCCGCCGACATCAAGGAGGGCGACGCGCTCTCGTTGCCGTTCGCCGACGGCGAGTTCGACCGGGTCGTGGCCTCCGAGGTGCTGGAGCACATCCCCGCCGACATCCAGGCGATCGGTGAGCTCGTACGCGTCCTGCGGCCCGGCGGGACGATGGCCGTGACGGTGCCCCGCTGGCTGCCCGAGGTGGTGTGCTGGAAGCTGTCCGACGACTATCACAACACGCCCGGTGGCCACATCAGGATCTACTCCGACAAGGAGCTGATCGGCAAGCTGCAGAACGCCGGCATGGTCTTCGAGGGCATCGACTACGCCCATGGCCTGCACTCGCCCTACTGGTGGCTCAAGTGCGCCGTCGGCGTCAAGAACGACAACCACCCGCTCGTGAAGGCGTACCACCAGGTGCTGGTCTGGGACATCATGAAGACGCGCGGCTACAGCACCGCGACCCGCCTGGCCGAGAAGGCGCTCAACCCGCTGATCGGCAAGAGCATGGTGCTCTACCTGCGCAAGCCGGACGCCTGATGCTGACCCCTGACCAGATCGCCCAGACGGCCGCCGGCATCGCTGCGATGCAGGAGCCGGACGGGGCGATCCCCTGGACGACCGGTGAGCACACCGACGCCTGGAACCACGTCGAAGGCGCCATGGCACTCGTCGTCGGCGGTCAGCTCGATGCTGCCGGGGCGGCGTACGACTGGTGTGCCCGCACGCAGCGCGCCGACGGCTCCTGGCCGATGAAGATCGTCGGTGGCCGCGTCGAGGACGCCAGCAGCGAGTCCAACATGGCGGCCTACATCGCCGTCGGCGTCCTGCACCACTGGACGATCCAGCAGGATCGGGCCTTCGTCGAGCGCATGTGGCCGGTCGTGCGCCGGGCGCTGGACCTGGTGGTCGACATGCAGCTCCCGTTCGGCGGCATCGCATGGTCGCGGGAGTGGGACGCCGAAGGCCCTGCCACGATCAACCGCGAGGCCCTGCTCGCGGGCAGCTCGAGCATCTATCAGTCGCTGCGTTGCGGCGTCGCTCTCGCGGAGCTGATGGGGGAGCCGCAGCCCGAGTGGGAGCTCGCGGGCGGCCGCCTCGGACATGCGCTCCGCGAGCATCGCGACAGGTTTCTCGACAAGTCGACATTTTCGATGGACTGGTACTACCCGGTGCTGGGTGGCGCCGTGCGTGGCCCGGCTGCCGACGCCATGCTGGCCTCGGAGTGGGACACGTTCGTCGTCGACGGGCTCGGGATCCGTTGCGTCAGCACCAATCCCTGGGTCACCGGCGCCGAGACGTGCGAGCTGGCGATGGCGCTCAAGGCCGTCGGCGACGCCCGGGCCGAGCAGCTGTTCGCGGACATGCAGCACCTGCGCACCGACAACGGCGACTACTGGACCGGCTTCGTCTTCCCCGAGAACGTCAACTGGCCGGCCGAGCAGACGACCTACACCGCGGCCGCGATGATCCTCGCGTGGGACGTGCTGACCGGCACGACGCCGGGCGCCGGCGTGATGACCGGACACCACATCGGGGTCGACTTCGAGGGCATCGCGTTCGAGTGCGACTGCCCGTCATCCGACCGGTTCGCCGGCGTCTCCCCGGGTACGCGCTAGCACCCGCATCGAGCCGACCGCCTCGCGCGGCTCGAACGACCCCGACGCGACGGCGCGCTGCCAGACATGGAACGGTGCCTGGCCGCCGTCCTCGGGCCGCTCGAAGACGTCGTGGATCACCAGCGCGCCGTCCGGCATGAGCCAGTGGGCGAAGCCGGAGTAGTCGTTCTGGGCGTGCTCCTCGGCGTGGCCGCCGTCGATGAACAGCAGGCTGACGGGCGTACGCCACCAGGTCGCGACGCTGGTCGAGCGGCCGATGACCGCAGTGACCTGGTCCTCGAGACCTGCGCGCGCGATGGTCCGGCGGAACACCGGGAGGGTGTCCATGAGGCCGAACTCGTCATCGACGAGCGACGCGTCGTGGTGCTCCCACCCCGACTGGTTCTCCTCGGAGCCGCGGTGGTGGTCGATCGTGAGCACGACGCCGCCGACCTCACGTGCCGCGGCACCGAGATAGATCGCCGACTTGCCGCAGTACGTACCGATCTCCAGCGCCGGGCCGTGAGGAAGTCGCTCACGGGCAACCCGGTGCAGGAACGCGCCCTCGTCCTCCGGCATGAAGCCCTTGGCGGCGACAGCGTGGGCGAGCAGGTCTGCGGGCATCTCGGGATTCACGAACGACAGTCTGCCCGCTGGCGGGAGGGTGCGGTGGGACGCCCAGGACATGTCAGTCGAACACGAGCACGGGCTTGATGACATCGCCCGCGCGCATGTCCGCGACAGCTTGGTTGATGTCGTCGAACGCGTAGTTCCTGACGATCCGGTCCAGCGGGAGGGAGCCCTCCCGATACATCCTGGCCAGCACGGGAATGAGGTCGTGCGGGACCGCATCTCCCTCGATCGAACCGGTGACCGAGCGGCCGCCGGACATCAGCGCCGATCCGGGCAGCACGAGGTCGGGCATCCCGAGGCCGACCAGGACCAGATGGCCGGTCCTGGCCAGGGATCCGAATGCCTGGCCGATGGCGTCGGCGCGACCGGTCGTGTCGAGGGCATGCGTGGCGCCGCCGCCCGTGTGGTCCAGCACCTCGGCCACCAGATCGGCAGAAGGGGCACGCGTCAGCGTCGCGCCGAGTGACTCGGCGACGTCTCGACGCGCGGCCAGCGGGTCCACCGCGACGACGGTGGTGGCTCCGGAGGCCACGGCCGCCATCAGCGCCGCCATGCCGACGCCACCCAACCCCGTGATCAGGACGCTTGACCCCGCACCCGGACGGAGGAGGTTGAGCATCGAGCCCGCTCCCGTCTGGATCGCGCAGCCCAGCGGCGCGATCGTGGCCAGGTCGAGGTCACGGGGAACGACGATCGCGTTGGCGGGTGACGCGATCACGTGAGTGGCGAAGCTGGACTGTCCGAAGAATCCGCCCCGCACGGGTCGCCCCTCCTGCGTGTGCGCGGTGTCGTGGGTCGTCGTGAGACCGCCGGAGTTGAGCGCAGCAAAATGCGCGCAGTACGTCGGCTTGCTTCGCGTGCACAGGTCGCAGGCTCCGCACGAGGCGAAGGTCAGGATGACGTGGTCGCCGACGGACATCCCGGTGACACCAGCGCCGATCCGTTCGACGACTCCCGAGCCCTCGTGGCCGAGGATGACGGGCGTCGCGCCGTTGCCGGCCGACGACTTGATGGCGAGATCGGTGTGGCAGATCCCGACGGCAGCCAGCTTGACCAGCACCTCACCCGCGCGCGGCTCGCGGAGGTCGACCTCCTCGACCGTGAAGTCACCGTCGGAGTCGCGCACCAGCGCCGCCCGGATCCTCATGCTTCGCGGGGCTCGAATCCCAGCGCGGCAAGTCGTGCCCCGACGTCTTGAGCAGCGGCGGCCAGGTCGGCTCGTGTCGCCGCGACGGCCTCCGGTGTCGAGGCGACGATGCGGCTGGTCGCAGTCGGCGCGGACAGCGACGAGGTGATGACCCGCTGATGGCTGAACGTGTCGAAGCCTGCCTTGCCGTGATAAGCGCCCATCCCGCTCATGCCGACTCCGCCGAAGGGCAGGTCACGCGAAGCGGAGTAGTGCAGCGGCGAGGCCGAGTTGCGGGTGATGCCGCCGCTGTTGGTGTAGGTCCGGAACGCCCTGAAGTCGTCGGTCTCGCCGCCGAGCCAATAGGCCGCCAAGGGCGCGGGTCGCCGGGCGACATGGTTGAGGACCTGGCTGATGTCGTCGTAGGGGAGCACGGTGAGGACGGGGCCGAAGACCTCTTCGGAGGCGATGAGCATGTCGTCCGTGACGCCGGTCAGGAGGTGCGGCGCGATACGCCGGCTCGTGCGATCCGGCAAGTGCACGGCCTCGGCATCGGTCACGCCGACCACGGCTCTCGCGCCCTTGTCGACCGCATCGTCGATCAGGCCGATGATGCGATCGAAGTTCGCGTCGTTGATGATCGTCGTCACGGCTTCGTGATGGAGATAGTCGGGCAGCGCGTCGAGCCAGAACTGCCGGGCCAGCTGCACGAAGGCCTCGAGCTTGGCCGACGGCACGAAGACGTAGTCCGGGCAGAGGCAGATCTGCCCGCCATTGCTGAGTCGCGCCGCGGCCACCGCGTGCGCAGCTTCCGTGAGGTCGGCGTCGTGTGCGACGACCACCGGATTCTTGCCGCCGAGCTCGAGGGTCACCGGCGTGAGGTTCGCCGCCGCCGCGGCCTGGACGAGCCGGCCGACCGCGGGTGAACCCGTGAACAGCAGGTGGTCGAATGGCAGGCTCGCGAAGGCGGCGGCGACGTCGGGCCCACCCTCGACCACGGCCACTTCGTCAGGCGAGAAGTATCTGGCGATCGCGCGCGTGAACACGGCGCCGGAGCGCGGCGCGTAGTCGGAGTACTTGATCATGACCCGGTTGCCGGCCGCCAGGGCTTCAGCAGTCGGCTGCACGACCAGCGACAGCGGGAAGTTCCACGGTCCGATCACGCCGACCGTGCCGAGCGGCTGGCTGTCGACGACCGTCGGCAGCTGGGCGTCGGCGACGACGGGTTGCATCCACTGCTCGAGGTGATCGCGAGCATGGGTGATCGGGCCGACGACGCCCGCAATGTTGGTCAGGTTGAACAGCTCGGGTCGGTGCCCGTAGTCCTCGTCGTGGGCAGCCGCGAGCTCTTTGGAGACGCTCAGCACGGCGGCGAGCAGCCGGTCGAGCCGATGCCGTCTCACCTCTGCGGCGGGTGCGCCTTCGCTGCGGAACGCCGCCCTCTGGGACTCGAGGACCGCCTGGAGCTCGTCGATCGTGGCGGAGGCGGCCGGGGCGGCGGTCATCGCAAGGGCTCCTTCGGAGGTCAGGAAAGCAGGCGGAGGGTCATTGAAACAAACTGAACTCACTTTACTTAACCATTGATTCTCGGTACCGTCCAGCGTTGTGACGGGACATCGCACATGGTCGACGAACACCGCGATCGTAGGTCTGGGCATGACGCCGATGGGCAAGATCTATGGGCGTACGACCGCAGACTTCGCGGCCGAGGCGATCGCGCTTGCCCTGGAGGACGCCGGGCTGGAGAAGTCCGACATCGACGGGCTGCTGCTCAACGGCAACGGCAACCTCGACATGGACCCGCGCCTGCAGTGGGCGCTGGGATTCGAGGACCTGTCGCTCATGAGCTCGATGCGCGCGTACGGCTCGAGCGTCGGCACGATGGTGCAGTACGCGAGCCTCGCTCTCGAGGCGGGCCTGGCCAACTATGTCGTGCTCGTCTATGGCGACACCCCTCTGAAGCCGGCCGTCGGCGCCGGCGCAGCGTATGCCGCGCGCGGGGTGTGGGACGGCATGAACGTCCTCAAGGCGGCGTACGGCGAGTTCGGTGGCAATGTCCCGTACGCCCTGGCCGCCCGACGGCACATGGACCTCTTCGGGACGACGAGCGAGCAGCTCGGCGCCATCGCCGTCGCGCAGCGGGAGTGGGCGCTGATGAACCCCCTGGCACAGATGAACAAGCCGATGACCTTGGCGGACCATCAGGCGTCTCGCCTGGTCGCCGAGCCGTTCCACCTGTTCGACTGCTGCCTCGTGTCCAACGGTGCGGTCGCGGTGATCATGACCACGGCCGAACGCGCCAAGGACCTGCGTCAGCCGCCGGTCCACCTCAAGGCCGCCACCCAGGCTGCGCCGGGCGACAACCAGAGGGCCGGCCGTGAACCGGGCATCGTCACCGGCGCCAAGCAGGCCGGTGAGCAGGCCTTCGCCCTCGCTGGGATCACCCGCGACGACGTCGACATCCTCCAGCTGTACGACTGCTACACGTACACGGTCCTGGTCACGCTCGAGGACTACGGCTTCTGCGCCAAGGGTGAGGGCGGCGCCTTCGTCGAGGACGGCAAGCTCGGGCCGGGCGGGTCGCTGCCGACGAACACCGGCGGCGGCCAGCTGTCCGGCTACTACATGTGGGGCTTCACGCCGCTCTCGGAGACCGTCATGCAGGTCAGGGGTCAGGCCGGGGAGCGCCAGGTCGCCAAGAACGACATCGTGCTGTCCAGCGGGAACGGCGGCGTGCTCAACTTCCACTCGACGACGATCTGGAGCAAGCATGCCGACTGAGTCGAGCGGCCTCGACCTGGCGTACGACGCGTCCAGTGCGCCGTTCTTCGAAGGGGCGGCCCAAGGTCGTCTCGTGCTGCAGCGCTGCGGAGCGTGCGAGACGTGGATGTGGCCGGTCAAGTATCGCTGCGTGCACTGCTTCGCCGCTGACGTCGAGTGGCGACCGGCCAGTGGGCGGGCCACGCTCTACAGCCTCTCGGTCGTCCATCAGCAGTACCCGGGCTTCCCTCATCCGTACGTGATCGCGACCGTCGAGACCGACGAGGGGGTCAGGTTCAACACGACCCTCGTGGGTGATGACGTCGAGAACATGGCCATCGGATCGGCCCTGATGGCGGAGTTCGATGCGGACGAACAACCCTTCACGCTGCCCAGATTCCGGAGGATCCCATGACGTTCGAGTCCATCACGTACGAGAAGCGCGACCGGGTCGCGGTCGTGACCCTCAACCGCCCCGAGGCCATGAACGCCCTGCACCTCGAGGCGCATCTCGAGCTGAAGGAGGCGTGGGAGGACTTTCGCGACGACCCCGACCTGTGGGTGGCGATCCTCACGGGCGCCGGCGATCGCGCGTTCTGCGCCGGCAACGACTTGAAGGTCACCGCGGATCGCACGGCAACCGGCGGTGACGTGCAGGGCGAGGCGCGACCCCCGTTCGGCCGGATCACGCGCGACTTCGACTGCCCCAAGCCCATCATCGCGGCGGTGAACGGCGTCGCTGCCGGCGGCGGCCTCGAGCTCATCCTCGCGTGCGACATCGTCATCGCGGCGGACCACGCACGCATGGGTTTGCCGGAGCCGAAGGTCGGTCTCTTCGCAGGTGCGGGCGGTGCTCACCGGCTCGCCCGGCAGATCCCCCTGAAGCTGGCGATGGGCATGCTCCTGACGGGTGACCTGATCGGCATGGACGAGGCGTACCGGATCGGGCTCGTCAACGAGGTGGTCGGGAGCGGCGACCTGATGGCCACCGCTGAGGCATGGGCCGACAAGATCGTCCGGTGCTCACCGCTCTCGGTGCAGCTGACGAAGGAGGCGGTGTTCGACGCCCAGTTCGTCAGCATCGACGAGGCCTTCCGCAAGGACAACGATCGGCGCGACCGGCTCCTGTCGTCGCACGACTTCGTCGAGGGCCCGCGCGCGTTCGTCGAGAAGAGGGCGCCGCAGTGGACGGGACGTTGAGCACCGCCGACGGTCCGGAGCGCTCCCTTCTGGCGCCCCGCAACGTCGTGATCGTGGGAGCGTCGGAGCGCTCGGCCTGGTCCGCAGGGTCCTTTGCCAACTTCGAGCGCCTGGGGTTCGAGGGCAAGGTCCACCTCGTCAACCGGAACGGCGGCGTCGTCCACGGACAGGCGGCTCATCAATCGTGCGCCGACATTGGCGAGCCGGTCGACCTGGCCCTGCTGCTCGTCGGTGCGGAGGCGGTGCCTGATGCGCTGCGTGACATCGCGGCAGCAGGCATCCGGTCCGCCGTGGTGCTCGCCGCGGGCCTCGGCGAGAGCGGGGAGACCGGACAGGCGCGACAGGAGGAGATCGTCCAGCTGGCGCGTGAGCTTGGTGTGACGTGTGTGGGACCGAACTGCCTGGGCTTCCTCAATCTCGTCGACAAGGTTCCGGCCTGGTCCGGTCGGATGGCGGAGCTCACCGTCGGCGGCATGGCTGTCGTGTCCCAGAGCGGCGCGACGGCGCACACGATCGCGGCGTTCGCGAGCCAACAGGACATCGGCGTCAGTCACGTGGTGTCCACCGGCAATGAGTCGATGGTGGACACCACGGCGATGGCCGCGATCCTGGTCGAGGACGAGCGGGTTCGGTCCATCGCGATGTTCATGGAGTCCATTCGCGATGCCGCAGCCTTCCGGGCGCTGGCGCATCGCGCGGCCGAGCTCGAGAAGCCGATCGTGGTGCTGAAGATCGGCTCGAGCGCGCTCGCCGCCGAGATCGCCCAGAGCCACACCGGAGCGATGGTCGGCGACGACAACCTCGCGGACGCCGCGTTCCGCCAGCTCGGCGTCATCCGCGTCAGCTCCCTGGAGCAGCTCGTGATCACGGCCGGCTTGCTGTCGCGCACTGGTCGGCTGAACGCCGGAGGCCTCGGCGTCGTGTCGATGTCCGGCGGTGCCTGCGACCTGGTCGCCGATCGTGCTGAGGCCTGTGGTGTCAGCCTTCCGGTCCTGGCCGAGGCCACGACGGACCGGCTGGCCGGGTTCCTGGCGGCATTCGGCACCTCGCGCAACCCCCCGGACGTCACGGGTGCGGCATCCGCGAGGCCGGAGCTGTTCCGGGATGCCGTGACGGCTCTGGCCGACGATCCGGCCATCGGCGTCGTGGCGGCGATCCACGTCCATCCAACCGAGGAACGCGGTGCGGTGATGAAGGAACGTCTGCGCATTCATGCGCCCGCCTTCACGCATCCCGATGTCCCGGTGATCCTGCTGGACCAGACGATCGCCACGATGGATCCGGCGACGGTGCGCCATCTGGACGAGCTCGGCATACCGCTCGCCATGACCGGTCTGGATCACGTGGTCGACGCAGTGGGTCATGCCATGCGCTGGTCCGCGTGGCTCGGTGAGGCTCGACTGCCGCCGGATCGCGTCGTGACTGCGCTCGATCTGGCCGGCGCCGACCGGATCTGGAACGAGGCCGAGTCGCTCGCCCTTCTCGCCGAGCACGGTGTTCCGGTGGTGCCGCATGCTCACGTCAGCACCGCGGACGAGGCAGCCGATGCCGCCTCGCGCCTGGGGTTCCCGGTCGCCGTGAAGGTGGTCTCGCGCGACATCGTGCACAAGAGCGATGTCGGTGGGGTCGTTCTCGGGCGGGAGTCCGCCGCCGACGTGCGGCGCGCGTTCACCGACGTGCAGGCGGCGGTCGACTGTGTCCAGGGTGCGACGTCTGAGGGTGCCTTGATCTCGCCGATGCGCGCCGGCGGCGTGGAGCTGATCGTCGGAGTCGTCCGTGATGACCTGTGGGGACTGGCACTGGCCGTCGGCTTCGGTGGCGTGTTGGTCCATGTCATCGAGGACAGCGTGGTGCGCGTGCTTCCGGTGACTCAAGCCGACGTGCACGACATGTTAGCCGAGCTCCGGGGCAGCGTTCTGCTGGACGGCGTCCGGGGATCGAAGCCCGTCGATCGTGACGCACTGGTCGAGGCGATCCTCCAGCTGGCCCAGCTCGCAGAACGGCTCGGCGACTCGCTCGAATCCATCGAGGTCAACCCGTTGCGGGCCAGTGGTTCGACGATCGAAGCGCTCGACGCCTCGATCATCTGGTCGTCCTGAGTGCTACGACGCGCGCATCACTTGCGGGTGTGCCGGCCGCGGCGCAGGAAGCGCGACTTCCGCGGCCGGGGGCTTTGCGTCGTCGATCCTGGGACGCCTGGCGGGAGCTCGTGGTCCTCGAGCTGGCGCCAGTCGCCGCCGAACAGCACCTCGGCGGCCAGCAGCGGATCGGGGATCCAGCGCCCGGAGTCGGTCTCGAAGTAGGCTGCGGCGCCGCCACTCAGCCGGACGACCTCGTCTCCGGCGGGTGTGCTCAGGACGTAGTAGCGCATGCTGCTGCCCCAAAATGTGTGGTCACGATCGCAAGCATGACTGACTCCCTCAACCCGTTGAGTCGATTCTGGCGCATACCGGGCCGATATGGAGTCAGTCTGTCCAAGACTTGACGAGAATCACATCTGAGGCCTGATCGTCAGAACTCGGGCTGTCGCGGGACGTACGGCTGCTCGAGCCTGCCGATCTCGTCGTCGCTGAGTGTGAGCTCGAGCGAGGCGACCGCGTCGGCCAGGTGCAGCGGCTTGGTGGCGCCGACGATCGGCGCCGTGACGACCTCGTGCTGCCGTACCCAGGCCAGCGCGACCTGGGCGCGGGACACGCCGCGCTCGGCCGCGATCTCGCCGACTGCCGCCGCGATCGCCCGGTCCGAGTCGTCGGCCTGCCGGTAGTAGCCCTTGGCGACGGCGTCACCCGCGCTGCGAGTCGTGCTGAGGTCGTCCCAGTCACGGGTGAGCCGGCCGCGCGCGAGCGGGCTCCACGGGATCACGCCGATGCCTTCGTCGAGGCAGAACGGGTGCATCTCACGCTCCTCCTCGCGCTGCACGAGGTTGTACTGGTCCTGCATCGAGATGAACGGGGTCCAGCCGTTGAGGTCGGCGGCGTGCTGGGCCTGGGCGAGCTGCCAGGCATACATCGAGGACGCTCCGATGAAGCGCGCCTTGCCGGCCGTGACGACCTCGTCGAGGGCCTCCATGGTCTCCTCGATCGGGACCTCGGGGTCCCAGCGATGGATCTGGTAGAGGTCGACGTAGTCGGTGCCGAGCCGCCGCAGGCTCTCGTCGATCTGGGTCAGCACTGCGGTCCGTGACAGCCCGCCGGTCGAGGGGTCGCCGCCCATCGGGTAGAACAGCTTGGTCGCGATGACGACGTCCTCGCGCCGGGCGAAGTCCGCGAGCGCACGGCCGACGATCTCCTCGCTGCTGCCGTCGGAGTACATGTTGGCGGTGTCGAACGTCGTGATGCCCGCGTCGAGGGCCTGCTGGATGAACGGCCGGCTCTGCTCCTCGGGCAGCGACCACGGATGCGTGCCGCGATCCGGGTCGCCGTAGCTCATGCAGCCGAGGATGATGCCCGACACCTCGAGGTCACTGGTTCCCAGCTTCACGCAGTCCATGACCCGATCATGCCGTGCCTCGCCACGGGGGTTGGGAGGTCTGGCAGGCTGGAGGTATGCCATTGACCGGAGAGTATGCACCGAGCACGTCCGACTGGGCCCGCAAGCAGGCCGAGCTGTTCGAACGGACGAACGGCGCCGAGGGCAACACGATCATGAACCGGCCGATCGTCCTGTTGACCACATTGGGCGCCCAGAGCGGCAAGCTCCGCAAGACCGCGCTGATGCGGGTCGAGCACGAGGGTCAGTACGCCGTCGTCGCATCGCTCGGCGGCGCGCCGAAGCACCCCAAGTGGTACTTCAACGTCGTCGACGCACCCCTCGTCGAGCTGCAGGACGGCCCGGTCCGCAAGGACTATGTTCCGCGTGAGCTCAGCGGCGAGGAGCGGGAGACCTGGTGGGCGCGGGCGGTCGAGGCCTACCCGCCCTACGAGGACTACCAGAAGAAGACCGACCGGATCATCCCGGTCTTCCTGCTGACGCCCGTCGAGTAACCAGCCCAGGTCAGGGCACGATCGAGTCGACGTAGCCGCCGTCCACACGTACGGCCGCCCCTGTCGTCGCCGACGCCAAGGGCGAGCTCAGGTACGCCACCAGGTTGCCGATCTCCTCCGGCTCGATCAGGCGCTGCAGCAGCGACTGGGGCCGGTGGACGCGCATGAACTCCGCCTGTGCCTCGTCCCACGGCAGCTCGTCGCCGACCAAGGACCGGACGAAGTCCTCAACGCCTCCGGTGTGTGTCGGTCCGGCGATGACGGAGTTGACCGTGACACCGGAGCCGGCCGCCTCCTTGGCAAAACCACGCGACACGGCGAGGAGGGCGGTCTTGGACATCCCGTAGTGCACCATCTCGACCGGGATGACGACGGCCGAGTCACTGGCGATGTTCTGCACGCGGCCCCAGCCCCTCGTCATCATGCCGGGCAGGTAGGTACGGATGAGGCGAACCGCGCTCATGACGTTGACGTCGAAGTAGCGGCGCCATTCCTCGTCGGTGATCTCGAGCGCTGGGCGGGCTTCGAAGATGCCGAGATTGTTGGTCAGGATGTCGATCTCGGGCAGGAGCGAGACGACCCGTGCCACCCCGTCGTCCGTCGTGACGTCGGCGGCGACCTCGACGAGATCCGCTTCGGGCACGGATGTGCGGATCGTGGCGGCGGCGCGCGAGACAGAGTCGTCGCTGCGCCCATTGACCCCCACCCGGGCGCCTGCGCCGGCGAGAGCCGTTGCTATGGCGAGGCCGATGCCTTGGGTCGATCCCGTCACGAGGGCTGTACGTCCTTGGAGGTCGATCTGCATGCGACCCACTGTGGCACGCGCCGGCAACGGCACCGAGCGATCAGACGTTCGGAATAAAGTCGGCGCCACGACTCCTTGACCCCGGTATGACTTCCACACTTTCCGCAACCACCTCAGGCACCTTCCAGCTCGGCGGCGACCTCCCGGTCGTACGCCTTGGATACGGCGCGATGCAGATCACCGGCGACGGCGTCTGGGGCGAGCCCCGTGACCGTGACGAGGCCGTCAGGGTCCTGCGCCGCGCGGTCGAGCTCGGCGTGACGTTCATCGACACCGCGGACTCGTACGGCCCCAACGTGTCCGAGGAGATCATCCGCGAGGCGCTGCACCCGTACGCCGACGACGTCGTGGTCGCCACCAAGGCCGGCCTCACGCGCACGGGTCCCGGCGAGTGGATCCCCGTCGGCCGTCCGGCCTACCTCAAGCAGCAGGTCGAGCTCAGCCTGCGCCGCCTCGGCGTCGACCGCATCGACCTGATCCAGCTGCACCGCATTGATCCCGAGGTCCCGGTCGCGGACCAGGTCGGCGCGTTCAAGGAGCTGCAGGAGCAGGGCAAGGTGCGCCACATCGGCCTCAGCGAGGTCAGCGTCGACGAGCTCAAGGAGGCGCAGAAGACCGCCGAGATCGTGTCGGTGCAGAACCTCTACAACCTGGCCAACCGGTCGGCCGAGGCGTTGCTCGACCACGTGACGACTGAGGGCATCGCCTTCATCCCGTGGTTCCCGCTTGCGACGGGTGGCCTGGTCAAGGACGGTGGCCCGCTTGCCGAGATCGCCAAGGAGCAGGGCGCCACTCCGTCGCAGCTCGCGCTCGCCTGGCTGCTCAGGCGTTCGCCGGTCGTGCTGCCGATCCCGGGCACGTCGACCGTCTCGCACCTCGAGGACAACATCGGCGGCGCGGCGATCGAGCTGACCGACGAGCAGTTCGAGGCGCTGTCCGACGCCGTCTGACCGACCGCCCGGTGGACCGACATGATGGGGACATGCATCCGCTGCGTGACCTGACCCTCGAGGACCTGCGCCGCCGCACGAGCGTGAAGTGGCGAGAGTACGACCCGGACGTGTTGCCCTTGTGGGTGGCCGAGATGGACGTACGCCTCGCCGAGCCGATCGCTCGTGCGGTGAGCCGCGCGGTGGCCGAGGGCGACACGGGCTATCCGCACGGCACGGGGTACGCCGAGGCGTTCGCCGCCTTTGCCGCCGGTCGATGGTCATGGGCCGTCGATCCGGCGCGCACGGCGCTCGTCGCGGACGTCATGACCGGCATCGTGGAGGCCCTGGGCCTGGTCACCTCACCCGGTGACCCTGTCGTGGTCAATCCTCCGGTCTATCCGCCGTTCTTCGGGTACGTCGAGCACGCCGGCCGCTCCGTCGTCGAGGCACCGCTCGGCGACCAAGGCCGTCTCGACCTCGACGCGCTGGAGGCGGCGTTCATCCACGCCGGCGCCGAGGGGCGCCCGGCGACCTACCTCTTGTGCAACCCGCAGAATCCCACCGCCGTCGTGCACACCGCCGCGGAGCTGGCCGGCGTCGCGGCCCTCGCGCAGACGTACGGCGTGCGGGTCGTGGTCGACGAGATCCACGCTCCGCTGGTCGTCGAGGGGTTCGTGCCCTACCTCAGCGTCCCGGGCACCGCCAATGCGTTCAGCCTGGTGTCGGCGACCAAGGCGTGGAACCTCGCCGGCATGAAGGCGGCACTGCTGGTCGCGGGGGAGGATGCCGCCGCAGACCTTGCACGGCTCCCCGAGGTCGTCGGTCACGGTCCCAGCCACTTCGGCGACCTCGCGCACACGACGGCGTTCCGCGAAGGTGGCGACTGGCTGGATGCCCTGCACACCGACCTCGCCGACAACCGGAAGCTGCTGGCCGAGCTCCTCGCCGCACACCTGCCCGGCGCCCGGTGGGCCGAGGGACCGGGCACGTTTCTCGCCTGGATCGACTGCCGCGAGCTGGGCCTCGGCGACGACCCGGCTGTGGCGTTCCTCGAGCGCGGCCGGGTGGCGGTCAACTCCGGCCTCCCGTTCCACAGCGGCGCCGGGCACGTACGTCTCAACTTCGGCACGACGCCCGAGGTCCTGACTGAAGCGCTGGAGCGCATGGGCCGCGTCGTCTGAGCGACGTACGTCTCGACGTGCCGAGCCTGCGTAGTCGACCTAGCGTGGGTCCATGGGCGAGTCACCGAAGCCGGAGCACACCCGGCCCGACGGCGTCGACGATGTCACGGTCGAGGCACTGGGCAAGCTGAGCGAGGCGCTCGAGGTCATCGAGGAGGCCCGCGGGCTGCTCTACACGTTCCACCGTCGCACCGGGGAGGCCGATCTCGCGCTCGACGACGCCGTCGACCTCTTCCGCCGGGCCGGCCACGACGAGATCGCCGACCGAATCTCGACCGAGCTGATCGGCCGGAACGTGCTGGAGGGGCGCTGGACGTTCCAGGTCGTCGAGGAGTACGACGCGGGCTACTACGCCGCGTTCAAGGAGCACGAGAGGTCCGCGCGCGAGGCGCTCGCCGACGGACGTACGCACCTGTTCGAGGCGGAGATGAAGGAGGACCGCCGCACACACGGTCGTCGGCACCACGAGGCCACTCCGGATTGAGACGGTTATGGCGCGGCGAACCGGGTACGTCGAGGCCAGCCAACGAAAGGAGCCCCATCATGGGACTGGATGACAAGCTGAGCAATGCCGCCGAAGATGCCAAGGGCAAGGCGAAGGAAGCCGTTGGCAGCGCCACAGGCGACGACGAGCTGGAGCGCCAGGGCAAGGGCGACCAGGCCAAGTCCGACCTCAAGGACGCGGCCGAGAACGTCAAGGACGCCTTCAAGCACTGAGCGTCCACCAGCAGGGAGCGCCTCGACCATCGGTCGGGGCGCTTCTTCGTGCGCCCGGTGGCGGTGGGTCAGTCGCCCATCAGGGCGCAGGATGGGCGAGAGGGTCACCGCCGGACTGGCGGATGGGCGAGCAGGTCACCGCCCCACTTCACCGCGCAGCGCTTCGAGGACCTCCAACGTCCGGGCCCAAGCCGGTGATCCGGGGTCGATCACGACGAAATGATCGCCGCCGACCTCGACGAGCTCCGCATCGCCGCCGGCCGCATTCGTACGGTCGACGTACTCGATCGACTGGCTGATCGGCACGGTGTCGTCGTCGGTCGCGTGCACGCAGCGCACCGGCACGCCGAGGGGTATCTGGGCGCTCGGGTCGGCGTACGTGAGATCGGTCTGCTCGCCCATGAATGCTCGCGCCGCCCCGCTGCCGAGGTGCACCGCCGTGTGCAGGTTGAGCACGCCGGCCTGCGAGATCGCGGCGGTCACCGGCACGGCGGGCGACGCCCACGGCGTACCGGCGAGCCCTGGCCGCCCGGCCGCCCAGACGGCGAGGTGGCCGCCGGCCGAGTGTCCCATCGTCACGACGTGAGAGGCGTCGAGCCCGTCCACGACGGCCAGTGCGTCGATGCCGGCGGCGACGTCGTCGAGTGTCTGAGGGTAGCCGCCGCCGTTGCCGACGCGGCGGTACTCCAGGTTGTACGCCGTCCAGCCGTGCTCGACGAGCGATGCCGCGAGCGGTCGGCCGAGCGAGAGGTCGTACATCGCTCGCCAGAACCCGCCATGCACCACGACGACCACGCCCTTGGAGGGTCCGTCGGGTCGACTGAGCTCGCCGAACTGCGCCGGGTCGTCCCCGTAGCGGATCACGTCCACGCCAGCCTCCTGTGCCGTCGGCATCGTACGCATACGGTCAGGCGCACGCTCAGCGACCGATAGAATCAGGGTCCGTCGACACCATGGAAGGAGCCTTCGTGGATGCCGACCAGCTCGACCAGTTCCTCCTGATCGGCTCCGGCGTCCTGGTGCTGGCGGTTCTCGCCGTACGCGTCTCGGTCACGGCCGGCCTCCCGTCGCTGCTCGTCTACCTCTTCCTCGGGCTGATCCTCGGCAGCTCCGGGTTCGGCATCGAGTTCGCCGACGCCGACGTCGCGCACGCACTGGGGTTCGGCGGCCTCGTGCTGATCCTCGCCGAGGGCGGTCTGACCACCAAGTGGGAGCACGTCAGGCCCAACCTCGGCTACGGCCTCCTGCTGGCGACCCTCGGCTCGATCGTCAGCGTCACCGTGGTCGCCACCGGTGCGCACTACCTGCTCGACCTCCACTGGGAGCTCGCGATCCTGCTCGCCGCCGTCCTGACGCCGACCGACGCGGCGGCGGTCTTCTCGGTGCTGCGAGCGGTGCCGCTCCGCCACTCCGTGACCGGAACCCTCGAGGCCGAGTCCGGGCTCAACGACGCACCGATCGTCGTGCTCGTCGTGGCGATCAGCGCCGGCGACGCCCTCGACCACGGCATCTGGGCACTGATCGGCCTGATCGTGTTCGAGCTGGTCGCGGGCGGTGCCATCGGGTTCGCCATCGGGTGGCTCGGTGCGTACGGACTGCGTCGCGTCGCCCTGCCGGCGTCGGGTCTCTATCCCCTCGTCGTGTTCGCCTTCGCGGTGTTCGCGTACGGCTCGGCGGCCTCCGTCCACGCCAGCGGGTTCGCCGCTGTCTATGTCGCGGCACTCGTGCTCGGCAACACCGAGCTGCCGCACCGCGTGGCGACGCGGTCGTTCGTCGAGGGCATCGGCTGGCTCGCCCAGATCGGCCTGTTCGTGATGCTCGGCCTGCTCGCGAGTCCCGACGAGCTGCGCTGGTGGCACGTGTGGCACGGCCTTGCTGCCGGCGCGATCCTCACGTTCGTCGCCCGTCCGCTCTCGGTGGCCGTGTGTGCGCTCTGGTTCAAGCGCGACGTCCGCGAGCAGCTGTTCGTCGGCTGGGCCGGGCTGCGCGGCGCGGTGCCGATCGTCCTCGCCACGATTCCGCTGGCCGCTGACGTACCGGGTTCGCGCGACCTCTTCAACGTCGTGTTCGTGGCCGTCGTCATCTACACCCTCGTCCAGGCGGCTCCGCTGGCCCGTCTTGCGGCCTGGTGCGGCGTGCTCAATGACGAGGTGCGCGACGTCGAGGTCGAGGCTGCACCACTCGAGCGGGTGTCTGCCGACCTCCTGCAGATCCACGTGCCCAAGGGCTCACGGCTCGCAGGCGTCGAGGTCGGCGAGCTGCGGCTGCCGGTCGGTGCGTCCGTGTCGCTCGTCGTCCGCGACGGTGCGACGTTCGTGCCCCACCGCACCGATCGCATCGCGATCCACGACGACCTGCTGATCGTGGCCGACCGGGCCGTACGCGAGCGGGCCGAGGACCGCCTGCGCGCGGTCGGTCGCCACGGCCGCCTCGCCGGCTGGGGGCGGGATGGGTGACCGCTACGGCAGCGGGACGGTGGCGACGCAGGCCGTGATGTCGCGGTCCGACGTGATGCGGGTCGGCGCCTTCTTGCGCAGGCCCGAGTAGTCGTCGCCCACGATCACGATCACTCCTGTGTCGACCGTGATGTCGGGCTTGCGATAGGCGACCTTGTCCTTGAACTGCCTCGCCACCAGGCGTACACGCGGATCACGAGGGTCGTCGGTCAGGATCGCGACACGGCTCGGCTTGGTCGCGCTCTCGCTGTTGCTGATCGTGCCGCCGAGGAAGCCGTTGGTCTGCAGATTGATCGTCACCCGGTTGGCCAGGCCGGCCCGGTTCGACGCGTTGAAGACGTTGACCGTGATGAGGTTGCTGTCGAGCCGCTGCCCCTTCTTGACGGTCTTGGGAGTGCAGGTGGCCGCCTGGTCCGCGGTGTCGGCCTTCGACGTCAGCAAGCGGAAGCCGGTGATGCCGCCGAACGCGAAGACTGCCGCAGCGACCACCAGCGTCAGCGCCTGATAGCCCTTCGTCATGCCGACTTCTCAATCGAGTGGACGCGGGCGTGCAGCATGTTGCGTTGCTGCAGGGCGGCGCGCAAAGCGCGGTGCAGACCGTCCTCGAGGAACAGCTCGCCATCCCAGCTCACGACGTGGGCGAACAGGTCGCCGAAGTAGGTCGAGTCGTCGTCGAGCAGGTGCTCGAGGTCGAGCTGGGTCTTGGTGGTCGTGAGGTCGTCGAGGCGCACCTGGGACGGGGAGATCTGGGCCCACGTGCTCGGAGTCAGCCCGTGGTCCGGGTAGGGGCGTCCCTCGCTCACCCTCCTGAAGATCACCCGGTCAGTGTAGACAGGCTGCCTGAGGCCCGGCGGCAGCGTATGGCCATGACGACGAGCGACGACGCCACGGCAGCCGCAAAAGGCGCCGAGCCGGCCACGATCCCGCAGGATGTCGCCCGTCGACCGGGCCGTCGGGGAGGCCAGCCGCCCCCTCGCCCGTGAGCTGATCAAGAACTTGTTCCGAAAACGTCGGTGAGGGACGGTAGTCTCAGGGAAGAAATCAGGGTTGTCTCTGGTTGCCCTGTTAACAGCCGGCATACAGAGTGGCAACAGGAAGGCGCACCTGGGCGCCTTCTGCCGGGCTCCGGCCCGGTACTAGGCGCAGGAGGCGTGATGACTCAGTCGTCACAGCAGCAGACAGGGCGTACCGAAGTCGTACGCCGATCTGGTGTGCCCTTGGGCCTCAAGCGCGGTGCGATCGAGCTGACGTTCCTCGCGATCCTCTATGTCGGCTACAGCGCCTCGCGGCTGCTCGCGTCCAACGACTTCGCGCCGGCCCGCGGCCGGGCGCTCGACATCCTGGCCTTCGAGCAGACGTGGCGCATCGACGCCGAGTCGTGGCTCAACGACAAGTTCGTCCAGTACGACTGGCTCGGCCTGTTCGGCAGCTACTGGTACGCCACCACGCACTACATCGTGACCGCCATCGTCCTGATCTGGATCTATCGACGCAGCGTGTCCGAATACGTGACCGCCCGACGCGCCCTCGTGTTCGCCACGATCATGGGGCTCTCGTTCTACCTCGTGATGCCGACGGCGCCGCCGCGCCTGATCAGCGGCATGTACGTCGATGTGCTCAGCCTGCACTCCGCCGCGGGCTGGTGGGGAGCCGACGCCTCGGCGCCCAAGGGGCTCGGCGGCATGACCAACGAGCTCGCAGCCTTTCCGTCGCTGCACGCCGGATGGGCGCTCTGGGTCGCGATCGTGCTGATCCGCGCCAGCGTGCCCAGGATCATCCAGGCCTTGGGTCTCGCCTATGCCGGCATCATGACGATCGTGATCGTCGGCACCGGCAACCACTGGGTGCTCGACGCGATCGTCGGCTGGCTCGTGGTTCTCGCTGCGTTCGGCGGCGTCATCGCGTGGGAGAGACGCAGTCCGGTCGTGACCCACGAGGACGCCGCGCTCACGCTCTGACACAGTCAGTCCTGTGAACTCTGTCCTGCACCAGGCCGCACACGCGGTCAGGTTCGACTGGGGCGCCGTCGGTGGTGGGGCGATCGCCGAGGGCGCGGACGTGGCCGTCGTGGTCGACGTCCTGTCGTTCTCGACCTCGCTCAGCGTCGCCGCCGACCTCGGCATCGTCGTGCTGCCTTATCCGTGGGAGGCCGAGGACGCCGCGACCTACGCCGCACAGCATCGTGCCGTGCTGGCCCTCGGCCGGAGCGTCGCGGGCCCCGGTGAGGTGAGCCTGTCGCCGGTGAGCGTACGAGCTGCCGATCCGATGGAGCGGCTGGTCCTCCCGTCGCCCAACGGCTCGGCGATCTCGGTGCAGCTCGCAGCGGCCGTCACGACGGTCGTGGGTGCGGCGTTGCGCAATGCCCGGGCCGTCGCCGACTGGATCGCCCGCGAGCACGACGCCGAGAGCGCCTCGATCGCGATCGTGGCCGCCGGCGAGCGCTGGCCCGACGGCTCGCTGCGCCCGGCGATCGAGGACCTCTGGGGCGCCGGTGCAGTGCTCGCCGCCCTCGAGGACCACGACTGGCCAGGACTGTCGCCCGAAGCCGCGATGGCTGCCGATGCCTACCGACTGATCGCCGGACGCGAGGAGTCGCACCTCATGGCGTGCGCCAGCGGTCGCGAGCTGGTCGATGCCGGGTTCGCCGAGGACGTCGCGGTCGCCGCCGAGGTCGGCACGAGCATGACGGTGCCGCTGCTCAGCGACCGCGGCTTCATCGCCGCGCCCTGATCCGCTCTGGGCTGATCCGCCTGCAGCAGCAAGGCCTTCTGTGCGGCGTGAGGCGTGCGCACGATGGAGGTATGGCTGACAACGACAAGACCACCCTGTTCTCCGGGCAGATGCGCCAGCAGCTCCTGCACCGGCGCGTCCTCGTCCTCGACGGACCGCTCGACGACGACAACGGCACCCTGCTCGCGACCCAGCTGCTGACGCTGGCCGCGGAGGACCCGGTCGCCGACGCGGTCCTCTGGATCCACTCGCCGGGCGGCTCCGTGCCGTCGATGCTGGCGATCCGCGACGTCATGAGGCTCGTCCCCTGCGACGTCGCGACCCTCGCCCTCGGCCTCGCGTGCAGCGCCGGGCAGTTCCTGCTGTCGTCGGGCACCAAGGGCAAGCGGTACGCCCTGCCGCACTCCCGGATCCTGATGCACCAGGGCTCGGCCGGCATCGGCGGATCTGCGGTCGACGTCGAGCTGCAGGCCGAGGACCTGCGCTACACCCGCGACACGGTGCTCGGGATCATCGCCGACGACACCGGGCAACCGATCGAGCGGATCTTCGAGGACTCGCTGCGGGATCGCTGGTACACCGCGCAGGAGGCCGTCGACTACGGCTTCGTCGATGCGATCGTCGACAACTTCGAGCAGGTCATGCCCACCAAGAAGCACCTCGCGATGGGAGTGGGCGCATGAGCGAGCGCCAGCGAGCGAATCATGTGGCAGCAATCATGCCGACGCCTCCGTATCGTGGGCTCTTCTCGGAGGCGGTGGCATGAGCACGTACACGATCCCCAACGTCATCGCGCAGCACCCGCGAGGGGAGCGGGTCATGGACGTCTACTCGCACCTGCTGGCCGAGCGCATCATCTACCTCGGCACCGGTATCGACTCGGGCGTCGCCAATGCGCTGATCGCCCAGCTCCTGCACCTCGAGGCCGACAGCCCTGGACAGGAGATCAACCTCTACATCAACTGCGAGGGTGGCGACGAGACCGCGATGCTGGCGATCTACGACACGATGCAGTTCATCCAGGCGCCGGTCGCCACCACGTGCGTCGGCCAGGCGATCGCGGCCGGTGCGGTGCTGCTTGCCGCGGGTGAGCCGGGCCGGCGGTCGGTGCTGCCGCACAGCCGCGTCGTGCTGCACCAGCCGGCAGTCCAAGGTCGCGGCGCGATCCCTGACCTGATCCTGCAGGCTGACGAGGTCGTACGCATCCGTGCCGCGATCGAGTCGATCCTGTCGTCCCACACTGGCCAGAGCGTGGAGGCGTTGCGCGCTGACACCGATCGGGACCGGGTGTTCGCCGCGGACGCCGCGATCGCGTACGGGCTGGCGGACGAGGTGCTGCAGCGGCGTACGGCGGTGGCCGCCTAGGTGCGCTGGAGGTCCGCTGCCGCCACAGGCTGCCACTCGTGCTCGACGTCGGGCCGGAAGTCCTTGCGCCACGTGTAGCCGGTCGCAGTCGGGCCGAAGACGATCCGCGCGGAACCTCGCGGGGTGGTGCGTTCCAGCACCAGCTCACCGTCCTGCCACGAGCCGCGTGCGGGCGGATCCGGCGGGAAGCCGTACATGTCGAAGCCGTAGCAGAGGATCTCCGCTGTCTCGGGGTCCAGCGTGAACACGTTGAGCCCGGCGAAGTGCGATCCGTCGTCGAACTCGTCGTCGACGCGCTGCACGAGCACGACGCCGTCGGCCTCGGCCGCCGCGGTGACCGTGCTTCGGCCCTGCTTGGCGGGGCTCCAGGCGGAAGCAGCGACGGTCTCGGTGCCGCTCGCTGTCCCGACCAGGAAGGACATGTCGTTGCTGATGGTCATGAGCATATTCCTTGGTGCGTGCCAATAATAGGCAAAGCCTAACATTGGTACGGGTCTAGCATGAGGGCATGCCTGCGTCCCATCCGTCGTCGCTGCTGACTCTGACGACGTACCTGCTGTCCCAGACCGCCAAGATCGCCAAGCGGCAGCTCGACGCTGAGCTCCAGGAGCGCGGCATGCGGTTGCGCCACATGCTTGTGCTCGCGTGGCTCACCGACAACGGCTCGACGAGTCAGCTGTCGCTTGCCACCAACCTCGGTCTGGATCCGAGCGACGTCACCTCGACGATCGACGACCTCGAGGACCTGAAGCTCGTGAAGCGCAGCGTCGATCCCTCCGACCGGCGCCGCAAGCTCATCGCGGTGACGAGTCGGGGCACGACGGAGTTCGGCCGTCTGCAGGACATCGCGGCCACGATCTCCGACGACCTGCTCGCCCCGCTCAGCGAACGTCGCAGGGCGGCGCTGCACGCCGACCTGCGCGCGATCCTGGAGGCCTAGGCAGCCAGCAGGAGCGCTTGGTGGCCGGAGATCTGTGGGGCACCGAACGCGTACGAGCGCAGGTCGCCGGTGACCTGGGACGTCAGGTCGATCAGGGTCGCACCGAGGGCCCCGGCGACAGCGGCGAGGACCTCGCTCGACGGGTCCTTGAGGCCGCGCTCGATCTCCGAGAGGTATTGCGGCGAGATGCCCGCGCGCTCGGCCGTCTCGGTCAGCGTCTCGCCCCGACGGGAGCGCAGAGCGCGAAGCCGCTGGCCCAGGACCTCTCGCCAGAGTGGCTCCGGATCCATGACGCGCTGGTTCGGGACGGCGTGCAGTCGGACGATCTCGGTCATGCTTCAGCCTAGGCACAAAGCCCGAGAACCCGGCGGAATTCTGCTCTGAGCAGATTCCGCCGGGCCCCCGTGCGCGATCAGCGGCGCGACCGGTTGAGCCGGGCGGCGATCACGGGGATGACGATCGCGGCGGCCACGACGTGCGTCGCCATGAGCGTGATCCGGGTGTCGGCCGAGGCCGCGGGCACCAGCAGGTCGGGGAGGAACGACAGTGCGGTGAGGGCGACTGCCGTGCGGACGAACGTACGCTGCGGGCGGCGGGCCCAGCGGCGCATCGCGACGGCGATCCCGAAGCCGACGGCGGTGCACACCAGCGTCATGACCGCGAAGCCTGACGGGGGGACCGGCTCCCCGTCGAGGGTCAGCGGGACGCCGGCGGCGTGGGCGACGGCCGCGACCGCTGCCGTGGCAGCTGCTGCCGCGACGCCGGCGGCGGCTGCGGGACGCCAGATCGGGGTGGTGGTCGAGGTGGGCGTACGGACGGAGGAAGCGGTGGTGATGGTCATGTCGAGCTCCTGGCTGGTGAAGCAGCCCGTTGCTGCCTCTCACCAGTTCCACGAACGGTTCTCGGCGGATACGACAGGTCGGCGAGAAGTTTCTTGCCGTCAGATGCTGGGATCGACGAGATGTGCACGCCGGCGGGACAGGTATGCCGTCTCTGCGGCATTCTGCGTCGCGGCGATCGCAGCGTCGTACTCGGCGCGCGCCTCGGCACTGCGGCCCAGTCGTCGCAGCAGGTCGGCGCGGGCGGCGTGCCACGCGTGATAGCCGCCGAGGTCGAGCGAATCGACGATCGCCAGCGCGACGTCGGGCCCGTCGAGCTCGGCGACAGCAACGGCACGGTTGAGCGCGATGATCGGCGTCGGGCTGACGGCGTACAGCTGGTCGTAGAGCGCCACGATCTGCGACCAGTCGGTGTCGCGGTGGTCGTGGGTGTCGGTGTGGACCGCGTTGATCGCCGCCATGATCTGGTACGCCCCGGGGGCCGCCGAGCCCGAGGCCACGCGGGCCAGGCACTCGCGTACGAGCGCATGGCCCTCGGCGATGAGGGAGCGGTCCCAGCCGCTGCGATCCTGCTCGTCGAGTGTCACGAGCTCGCCGCCGGCGAACCGTGCGGTGCGCCGCGCCTCGCTGAGCAGCATGAGCGCGAGCAGGCCGGCCACCTCGCCCTCCTCGGGCAGGAGCTGCCGGAGGATCCGGCCCAGCCGGATGGCCTCGGCGGTCAGCTCAGTGCGTACGGGATCGTCGCCGGCGCTGGACAGGTAACCCTCGTTGAACACGAGGTAGATGACCGCGAGCACAGCGCCAAGGCGATCGGTGACGTCGTCACGCTCGGGCACGCGATAAGGGATGTGCGCGGCCTTGATCTTGGCCTTGGCGCGCGTGATGCGCTGCGCCATCGTGGTCTCGGCCACGAGGAACGCCCGCGCGATCTCTTCGACCGTGAGGCCGCCGAGCAGGCGCAGGGTCAGGGCCACGCGGGCCTCAGGGGCGAGGGCCGGGTGGCAGCAGGTGAAGACCAGTCGGAGGCGGTCGTCCTCGACCGGTCCGGTCGGTTCGTGGGGGGTGTCGTGGGTGATCATCATGGCCGCCTGGTGCTTGGTGTCACGCAGGGACTCGCGGCGGAGCCGGTCGATGGCGCGGTTGCCGGCCGTCGTCGTCAGCCAACCGCCCGGGTTGGGCGGTATGCCGTCGGTGGGCCAGCGTTCGAGCGCCGTGAGGAGAGCCTCAGCCGCCGCGTCCTCGGCGATGTCGAGATCACCGAAGCGACGGGCGAGCGAAGCCACGACCCGGCCGTACTCCTCGCGGTAGATCCGGTCGATCTCCGCGCGCAGGTCCGAGCTCTGGGTCACTCGCCTGCGAACGGTCGGACCTCGACCTTGCCGCCACACGCCTTGGACGCCTCGGAGGCGATCTTGAGCGCGGCGTCGAGGTCGGGTGCCTCGATGACCCAGAAGCCACCGAGGTATTCCTTGGTCTCGGCGTAGGGGCCGTCCGTGACGATCACGTCGTTGCCGGTGGCGTCGACCGTCGTGGCGGTCTCGGGGCGCTCAAGTCCGCCGACGAAGACCCACGCGTCGGTCGTCTTGAGCTGATCGTTGAACCGTCCGGTCGCCTCGTACTTCGGCTGGGCTTCCTCGAGCGGTGTGTCCCAGACCTCGGATGGGCCGTGCACCGAAAGCAGGTACTGAGTCATGGTCTTTCCCTTCGTCGATGGCAGCCGGTCGGCCGCCTCTACCCTCTCCACGAACGACAGGGGCCGCATACGACACCTTTGCCGGAAATGGTCACTCTGCCTGGAACGGGCGCACCTCGACCTTGTTGCCGCACGCCTCCGAAGCCTCGAGCGCGATCTTGTGTGCGGCGTCGAGGTCGGGTGCCTCGATGACCCAGAAGCCGCCGAGGTACTCCTTGGTCTCCAGGTACGGTCCGTCGGTCACGAGCGTCTGCCCGTTGGTGCCGTCGACCGTTGTCGCCGCCTCGATGCGCTCGAGCCCGCCGCCGAAGACCCAGATGCCGTCGGCGACGAGCTTCTGGTTGAACCGGTCGACGGCCTCGAAGACGGGCTGCATCTCGTCGAGGGAGCGGTCGTAGTCGGCGGCGCCGGAGTGCACGGCAAGCAGGTACTGGGTCATGCCGTCAGCCTGTCGGATATCGACGCGAGATGCCAGAGGTGGGTTTGGGTGCGCTGTTCAGCTTTCGGGAGGCAAGCCTCCGCCGGGTCACGAAGCAGAAGAACCAGGCCATGAGGGGCCGGCACGAGTGGGCTGAGCATGCCTTGGATCTCACGGGCGGCGGCGGCTTCGCCTCCTCCAGGGCCCGGACGCACAAGAACCAGCACGACACTCGACGCTGGTCGAGTTTGCGCTGGCTCCTGGCGTGGCAGCGGAGGATAGGGGATTCGAACCCCTGAGAGCTTTCACTCAACCCGCTTTCCAAGCGAGCGCACTAGGCCACTATGCGAATCCTCCGCGGACGAGGTTACCGGTCCGGCATGGTTGCCGACGAATCGGTACGCCGTGGGACGAGAAAATCGGGTTCTGTCCGCCTATACGCGGACAAAACCCGATTCTTTCGTCACCCGAGCGCCCGACTTGAGGGCGTACGAGGGCGCTCCGTATGATGGACGACAGCCCCTCGCGCGGCGACACATCACCCAACTCCCCCAGGGCCGGAAGGCAGCAAGGGTCAGTGAGCTCTGTCGGGTGCGCGAGGGGTCCTTCATGCCCGCAGCGCGACGCCCCGCCACCGGAGGGATGGTGGCGGGGCGTCGCAGCTCAGTGATCAGACGCCGACGAGCACGTCCTCGTTGATGACCGGCTCGTCCTCCGCCGTGCGAAGGGCCGCCCACGCGGCTGCCGCACCGGCGACGACCAGCAGGCCGGCGATCACCAGGCCGAAGCGGTAGCCGCCGAGGTAGGCATCGACGGGCGTGTGTCCCGAGGCGATGAGCGAGTCCTCACGACTGCTCAGGATCACGCCGATCACGGTGATGCCCAGCAGCCCCGCGAGCTCCCGCGAGGTGTTGAAGACACCCGAGGCAACACCGGCCTGATCAGCCGGCATGACGCCGAGCACCGTCGCGGTCAGCGGGATCGTCAGACCGCCGCCGATGCCGATCGCGACGAAGCTCGGCATCAGGTCGATGGCCGTCGCGTCGGCTCCGAGGAACGCCAGGGAGGCGATCGCCGTACCCATCAGCGCCATGCCGAACGTCACGGAGCGGTGTGCGCCGAACCGCCGGGCAACGCCTTCTGACGACGCGGCCGCAGTGGCCATGAACAGGGCCATCGGCACGAACGTCATACCGGCGCGGGTGGGGGAGAAGCCCAGCACGCCCTGCAGGTAGAGCGACGTGAAGAAATAGATCCCGAACAGCCCGAACGCCCACAGCATGAGCGACACGATCGCGCCGGTGAAGACCCGATCGCGGAACAGGGCCAGATCGACCATCGGATCGACGGCCGTGCGCTCGATCGCGATGAACGCCAGCGCCGCGACCGCGGCCACCGTGAACGCCAACAGGATCGGCGTCGAGTTCCAGCCGCGCGAGATGCCCTCAATCAGCGCATACGTCAGCGTGGACAGCGCGATGGTCGAGGCGACGAGGCCTGAGAGGTCGAGACGACGGGTGACGGGGTCACGCGACTCGTCGATCGCCCACACGGCGATGCCCGCGGTGATCAGCCCGAGCGGGACGTTGATGAAGAAGATCCACTCCCAGGCGACGTGCTCGCTCAGCACTCCGCCGAGCAGGGGACCGGCGGCGAGGGCCAGGGCGCCGACGGCACCCCAGATGCCGACTGCGACGTTGCGTTCACGCTTGTCGGTGAAGGTGGCTGAGATGATCGCGAGCGTCGTCGGGGTGAGCAGCGCCGCGCCGACTCCCTGCACCGCGCGACTGGCGATCAGCGTGCCGACATCGCCGGAGAGTCCCGCGGCGAACGAGGCGAGCGTGAACACCCCGAGGCCGATGAGGAACAGGCGCCGACGGCCGAACAGGTCGGCCAGTCGTCCGCCCATGAGCATGAGCCCGGCGAACGTGAGGATGTACGAGCTGACGATCCATTCCATGCCCGACGTCGTCAGGTGCAGGTCCCGCTCGATGACCGGGATCGCCACGTTGATGATGTTGTTGTCGAGGTACGTCATGAACGTCGCGAGGGCGACGGCCACGAGAGCCCAGATGTTCCTGCGGTCGTTCATGACCACTCCTTTACGTTGTAAATGTACGTCGTAAAGGAATCATGTATGCCGTATAGTTGTCAACTGTGAAGTCGAAGAACTCGCTCAACCCGACCTTGGTCGTCGACCGCGCTCTCGAGATCGTCGACGCCGAGGGCCTCGACGGGCTGACGGTGCGCAAGGTCGCCGACGCGTTCGGCGTGACGCCCATGGCGCTCTACTGGCACTTCGCCAACAAGGAGGCCCTGTTGGCCGCCGTCGGCGACGCGGTGGTGTCGTCGCTCCGGGTCCCTGACGAGGGCCTGCCGCTCGAGCACTACCTCCGTGAGGCGATGACCTCACTCGTCGACGTCATGCGCGCGCACCCCAGCGCCTGTCCGCTGGTGGCGCAGCAGATCATGCAGGCCGAGGTCGGCCGAGACCTGACCGAGCGGTTCCTCGACAAGCTGGCGATCGCCGGGTTCGACGTCGAGCGGTCGTCGGCAGTGGCGCACTACGCGATGCAGATCGCGATGACACTCGTCAGCCGGGAGCCCGGCGCCGAGCTGGCCTTCAAGCCCGAGGACCGCGAGGCGGTGCTGGAGCGCAAACGGGCCAGCCTGGCGTCGCTTCCCGAGGACCGTTACCCGCGCCTCCGCGCGGCCGCGGACGCGATGATCGAGTGCCCCAACACGGACGAGTACTACGCCGACGGCATCGCGATCTTCGTCGCCGGCGTCATGGCCGACGCGCGAGCCCTCGCCCAAGCCTGAGCGGTGACCTGGCGTCCACTCTGCATACGGAAGTGGACGCCAACTCACCGTGCATGGGTCGCAGTGGACGCCAACTCACCGCCGCAGCGTCAGGGCAGGGGATCGACGACGGTGTGGTCGTCGAGCGTGGCCACGAGCCGGTTGAGGTGGTGGCGGCCATCGCCGAGGGCGTGGTCGATCGCGGTGAGCCGGCTCATGTAGTGCCCGACGCTGTACTCCGCGGTCATGCCGATGCCACCGTGCAGCTGGATCGCCTCCTGGCCGATGTGCCGGCCCGCCTTGCTGACCTGCAGCTTGGCGCGAGACGCCGCCTCGATGACTTCATCTGCGCTCGTTGAGCCTGACGAAGCGTCGAGCAGCACGAGCGTTGCCCACGTCACGGTGCTGCGCGCGAGCTCCAGCGAGACGTACATGTCGGCCGCCCGGAACGTCAGCGCCTGGAACGTCATGAGCGGTACGCCGAACTGCTTGCGCGTCTTGAGGTACTCCGTCGTCGTCCGCAGCGCGGTCTCCATCGCGCCGAGCGACTCGTGCCCGTATGCGATCTGGGCCCGGGCGACGGTCGCAGCGATGACGTCGGACTGGTCGGCGCCCGGCTCACCCAACGGCGTCGCCGGGGTGTTGTCGAAGCCGACGTGGGCCGCGCGACCGCCGTCGAACGTCGCGTAGCCCGTGCGCGTGAGGCCGTCGGCGTCGGGCTTGACGAGGAAGAGCCCGGTGCCGCCGTCGACCGCCGCGCTGACGATCAACAGGTCGGCCCGCGCGCCGCCGAGCACCGGCTCCTTGACGCCGGTGAGCGTCCAGCCGCCATCGGCGGAGGAGGCCGTGACACCCGTGGCAGCGAGCTCGTAGCGGGACGCCGGCTCGGTGTGCGCGAACGCCGGCACGAGGCCGCCCTCGGCCAGCGCGCCCAGGATCTCAGCGCGCTGCTCGGGCGTACCCGCTGCGGCCACCAGGCCACCGGCAAGCACGACAGCCTCGACGAACGGCTCGGGTGCGATGACTCGCCCGATCTCCTCGGCGACGATCGACACCTCGGCGGGACCGGCGCCCATGCCGCCGTCCTCCTCGGCGAACGGCAGACCCAACACGCCCATCTCGGCGAGCTGCTGCCAGGTCTTGTCGCCCCAGCCCGGGTCCTGCTTCGTCACCTCACGGCGGGTCTCGGACGTGTCGTACGCCTTGGACAGGAGGCCGCGTACGGCGTCGCGCAAGGCCTCTTGCTCGGAGTCCAGTTGGAAGTCCATGTCAGCCCCTCAGTCCCAGGATCGTGCCGGCGATGATCTGTCGTTGCACCTCGTTGGAGCCGCCGTAGATCGACGCCTTGCGGAAGTTGAGGTAGTTGGGCGTCGCGACCCGTGCCAGGTCGGGTACGTCGGATCCGTCGCCCGCGCCGGAGGCCAGCGCCAGGGGACCGGCGAGGTCGACGAACAGCTCGGTGACGGCCTGCTGCAGCTCGGTGCCGCGCAGCTTGAGCACTGACGAGGCGGGGTGCGGCTTGCCGTCGGCGGAGTTGGCGACGACACGCAGGGCGGTCAGCTCGAGCGCCAGGATCTCGTTCTCGAGATCGGCGACCTGGGCGGCGACCAGCGGGTCGTCGAGCAGCGACGTGCCACCGGGGCCGGCGGTCTTGGCGAACTCCTTGGCCTGCGACAGCGTGCGCTTGGTCGAGCCGACCGGAGCGACGCCGACGCGTTCGTTGCCGAGCAGGAACTTGGCGTAGTCCCAGCCCTTGTTCTCCTCACCGACGAGGTTCTCGGCGGGCACGCGTACGTTCTCGAACCACACCTCATTGACCTCGTGTCCGCCGTCGATGAGCTCGATCGGGCGGACCGTGACGCCGGGGGAGGACATGTCGATCAGCAGGAACGAGATGCCGGCCTGCTTCTTGACCGAAGGATCCGTGCGGACCAGCGTGAAGATCCAGTCGCCGTACTGGCCGAGCGTGGTCCACGTCTTTTGGCCGTTGACGAGGTAGTCGTCGCCATCGCGCACCGCGGTCGTGCGCAGCGACGCGAGGTCGGAGCCGGCGTCGGGCTCGGAGAACCCCTGCGACCACCAGATGTCGAGGTTGGCGGTCTTGGGCAGGAAGCGTTCCTTGATCTCCTGCGAGCCGAACGCGGCGATGACCGGGCCGACCATCGAGGCGTTGAACGGCAGCGGCGGCGGTACGTTCGCGAGCTGCATCTCCTCGTGCCAGATGTGACGCTGCAGCGGGGTCCAGTCCTTGCCGCCCCACTCGACCGGCCAGTTGGGCACGGCGATCCCGGCGGCGTTCATGGCCTGCACCGACGCGACGATCTGCTCCTTGCTGAGCTCGCGGCGGGCGGCGACGGTGTCGCGGACGTCCTGCGGGATCTGCGTCGTGAAGAAGGTGTGCATCTCCTCGCGGAAGGCTGCGTCCTCGTCTGACAGCTGAAGCTTCATGTGTGACTCCTCGGCGATCGCGCCACGCGGCGCACCGCGAGTCTAGTGCGGCCGAGAACTTTATTCACATCGAGTGCATGTTTCCTCGTTTGCTCGCCTTGCGGACCGCGCGAGCCCGCAGCGGACCGACGAGACGGGGGCCGGCGAGGCGCTGCTCGAGGCGGTGGGCCTCACGACGCAGCGGCTGTGCGACGTACTCACCGAGGATGACTCCGGCGGCCAGTGAGATCGCGATCGCCGCAGCCGTGATCATCTGCAGGATGCCGGTGTAGTCGTCGGCGCCGAGGAGTGATAGACCGCGATAGATCGAGAGGCCGGGCAGCAGCGGCACGATGCCGGACACGACGATCACGAGTGGCGGCACCTGAGCCCGGCTGGCGACGGTGTAGCTGACCAGGCCGATGAAGATCGCCGCGATCGCAGCCGGCCAGGCGCGGCCGAGGTCGTTCTCGGACAGCACGAGGTAGATCCCCGACGCGACGCCGGCGATCGCGGCGATCGGCAGCAGCACCCGGCTCGGGGCGTACGCGGCGAAGGCGAACGCGGCGGCGCTGAGGGCGCCACCGGCGACCACCAGCGGGAGGTGCGAGAGCCCGGCCGCACCGGGGTCGAGGTTGATGTCGACGCCGACGAGCCTGCCGACCGTGAGGCCGCCGCTGACCCCGACGATCACGCCGACCGTCGAGATCATGACCTCGAGGATGCGGGCGACGGCGGTGACGTAGAAGTCGGTCAGCGCGTCCTGGATCGCGCCGATGAACCCGAGCCCGGCGAGCAGCATGACGATGCTGGCGGTGATGACGAGCGACGGATCGGTGGAGATGTGGGCCGCCGAGGCGCCGACCGCCAGCAGCGAGGCGAACAGCCCGCCGGCGACCTGGGCGTAGAAGAACGGCAGCCGCAGCCGCGACAACCAGCGCTGCAGGATCTCGAGGCAGATCGCGGCGACAGCGGCGATCAGGGTGACGATCCAGTCGCCACCGATCAGCATCGCGACCCCGGCGCCGATCGCACCCCAGCTGAGCGTGACGGCCCAGCGTGGGGTGCGGTGACCCGTCGAGGCGATCTGCGCCAGCCGGATGCGAGCCTCGTCGAGGTCGATCTCGTCCGACAGCAGGTCGCGTACGAGATGGTCGACCCGCGTCAGGTCGTCGAAGTCGGTCTCGCGCTGCTTGACGTGGCGCGTCGCCGCGACGGCCGGCTCGTCCGGACCCGACTGATAGCTGATGTGCACCGTCGTGAACGTGACGTCGACGAGCGCCTGCCGCAGGCCCAGCTGGTGCGCGATCGAGGACATCGTGGCGGTGACGTCGGCCGCGCCGGCGCCGTTGGCCAGGAGCATGTCGCCGACGCGCAGGGCGATGTCGAGCGTGCGCTGGATCTCACGTGTCTCGGTCACCGTCCCATACTGTTGGACCCGACGTCCGTGTCCAAACGAGGAGCGATGAATGACCGAGTGGATCCCCGACGAGCTGGGCGAGGGCTACCAGCAGCACACGATCCCGCTTGGCGCCGATCCCGACGGTGAGGGGCAGGTCGAGGCGACGTTGGTCCGCCGCGTGCCCGCCGAGGCGTACGAGTCGGCGGTGCTCTACGTCCATGGGTTCAGCGACTACTTCTTCCAGCGCGAGCTCGCCGAGTTCTTCGCCGAGCGGGGATTCGCGTTCTACGCCCTCGACCTGCGCAAGTGCGGCCGCTCCCGACGCGAGGGCCAGACGGGTCACTACGTCTCCGACCTCGCGCTCTACGACGCGGAGCTCGATCAGGCGCTCGCGATCATCCGCGAGGAGACCGGCGGCAAGCCGGTCGTGCTGTCGGCTCACTCCACGGGCGGCCTGGTCCTGGCGCTGTGGCTCGACCGGCTCAACAAGCAGCCTGGTGGCAGCACGGGCGCCGGCATCGCCGGACTCGTGCTCAACAGCCCGTGGTTCGACCTGCAGGGTGCGGCGTGGATGCGCACGGTCGGCACCAAGGCGATCGCGGCGGTGGCCCGGGTCAAGCCCAAGTCGATGATCAAGCTGCCGCACACCGACGCGTACGGCAGCAGCCTGCACGTCAGCGCCCACGGGGAGTGGGACTTCAACACGGCGTTCAAGCCGCTCGAGGGATTCCCCGTCTCGTACGGCTGGCTGACCGCGATCCGTCGTGCGCACGCCAAGCTCCACAAGGGGCTCGACGTCGGCGTGCCGTCGCTGGTGCTGCGCTCGACCCGCACGCGGTTTGCTCGGACCTACAACGAGGACGTGGCGACGGCCGATGCGGTCCTCGACGTCAAGCAGATCGCCAGATGGTCGGGTTGCCTCGGCGACCAGGTCACGGTCGTGCCGATCGAGGGTGCCAAGCACGACGTGTTCATCTCGCGGGAGGAGCCGCGCAAGGCGGCATACGCCGCAGTGGACGACTGGCTGCGGATCAAGCAGCTCGTCAGCTAGTCGCCGGCTGACCCGATCTGGTCGGGCTCGGGTCGACGGCCTCGTCAGCGTCGGACCGGGTCTATAGAGTTCACTCCGTGGATGCCCCCCTTGCCCTCTATCGCCGCTACCGGCCGGAGACGTTCGCCGAGGTGATCGGGCAGGATCACGTGACCGAGCCGCTGCGCCACGCGCTGGCCGCCAACCGGGTCAATCACGCCTACCTGTTCTCCGGTCCGCGAGGCTGCGGCAAGACGACCAGCGCCCGCATCCTGGCGCGTGCCCTCAACTGCGAGAAGGCGCCGATCGCCGATCCGTGCGGCGAGTGCCAGAGCTGCCGTGACCTGGCGCGCGGCGGGCCCGGCAGCATCGATGTCATCGAGATCGACGCGGCCAGCCACGGCGGCGTCGACGATGCGCGTGACCTGCGCGAGCGGGCGTTCTTCGCTCCGGTCAACAGCCGCTACAAGGTCTACATCATCGACGAGGCGCACATGGTCTCGCCGCAGGGCTTCAACGCGCTGCTCAAGCTCGTCGAGGAGCCGCCGCCGCACCTGCGGTTCATCTTCGCCACGACCGAGCCCGACAAGGTCATCGGCACGATCCGCTCGCGCACGCACCACTACCCGTTCCGACTGGTGCCGCCCAAGACCCTGGGCGACTACCTCCTGCAGCTGTGCGAGTCCGAGCACGTCGCGCTCCAGCCCAACGCGTTGCCGCTGGTCGTACGCGCCGGCCAGGGTTCGGTGCGAGACACCCTCAGCGTGCTCGACCAGCTGCTCGGCGGCGCCGGTCCGGAGGGCGTGACCTACGACCTCGCGGTGCAGCTGCTCGGCTACACCCCTGACTCGTTGCTCGACGAGGTCGTCGACGCGTTCGCCGCGAGCGACGGCTCCACGGTGTTCGGCGTCGTCGACAAGGTCATCGAGTCGGGCCAGGACCCGCGCCGGTTCGCCGAGGACCTGCTCCAGCGGCTGCGCGATCTGGTGATCGTCGCTGCGGTTCCCGATGCGCTGTCCAAGGGTCTGCTCGACGTCCCGGGCGACCGTGCGGAGCGCCTGCTGAGCCAGGCCAGCAACTTCGGCCCCTCCGAGCTCACCCGTGCCGCCGACATCGTCAACGCCGCGCTGATCGAGTTCCGCGGTGCCACGGCGCCACGTCTGCTGCTCGAGCTGATGTGCGCCCGGATCCTCGTGCCCGGGTCCGACAACTCGGCCCAGGGGTTCCAGGCCCGGCTCGACCGGCTCGAGCGCCGGCTCTCGATCGACGGCGGTGCCCCCGCGCCGGCTGCTCCGGTGGCTGCAGCGCCCCCGGTCGCAACCCGTCCACGGGTCGTTGAACCCGTCGAAACGACGCCCGCCCCCGTCGCCGAGCCCGTCGCCGAGGAGCCGGCCCCCGTGGCCGAACCCGAGGCGGTCGTACCCGCAACCATCACCCCGCCCGTCATCGAGGAACCCGCTGAGCCTGACGTTCCTGCTGCGACTCGCCGCGAGCAACCAGCAGAAACGTCAGGCCCAGCGGTTGCGCAGTCCGCACCCCAGCCGGCCACCGGCAACCTCACGATCGCCGACGTACGCCGGTTGTGGCCCGAGATCCTCGACAAGATCCGCGACCTGCGGCGCTTCGCCTGGGTCATGCTCAGCCAGAACGCCCAGGTCACCGGTCTCGACGGCACCACGTTGACGATCGCGCTCGTCAACGCCGGCGCCCGCGACTCGTTCATCAACAGCCGGTCCGAGGAGTACGTCCAGCAGGCGCTGCACGCCGTGCTCGGGGTCAGCTGGAAGATCGAGGCGATCGTCGACCCGACCGCCCGTCCCGGCGCGGGCAGCTCCGACGAGCCGGAGTCCCCGGACCCAGCGCCCGCAGCCCCCCGCAAGGGGGTCTCGGCGCCCGAGTCCGTACGCGAGGCGCTCCGAGACCCGGTCACCCCAGAGGCCCGCGAGGACCCCGATGCCTCGGCCACCCGCGACGACCCGGTCGTGGACCACGAGGAGATCGACCCCGAGGACCTCCTGAGCCGGGAGCTGGGGGCGCACGTCATTGACGAGTCCCGCCACGACTGACCACGGCCTCGGCCGCACCCGGCTCGACCTCGACCTCGACCCGCTCGACGTCCTGCGGCTGTTCCGCGGCCGCGATCGGCTCGTCGCGCTGCTCGGCGCCTGGCACCACGGCGAGGCGCTCATCGCGTTCGACCCCGCCACGGTGCTCGACGGCGACCCCTTCACCGGCATCGACCTCGAACCGCTGCCTTCCGACGTCGGCGGCTTCGGCGGCGGCTGGATCGGTGCCTGGGGCTATCAGCTCGGCCGTCTCATCGAGGACCTGCCGCCGGCCCCGGGCCGCCCGATCGAGCAGCCTGATCACCGCATTGCGTTCTACGACCACGTCCTGCGGCGCACCGACGGCACCTGGTGGCTCGAATCGCTCAAGCCCGACGCCGAGCGCGATGCCCGGATCATCGACATCCTGCGGGGGAGCGCCGCCGCCCAGGCGTACGAGGTCGGTACGTTCGAGATGACGCCGACGCCCGAGGCACACCGGGCCGCGCTGGCCACCGTGCTCGAACACATCGCCGCGGGCGACATCTTCCAGGCCAACCTGTGTACCCGGCTCGAGGCGCCGTTCAGGGGCGATCCTCTCGATGTGTTCTGCACCGGCGTCGAGGCGCTGCACCCGGCCTACGCCGCATACGTCTCGAGCCCTGAAGGCGCGCTGGTGAGCTTCTCGCCCGAGCTGTTCCTGCGCCGCACGGGCGACGAGGTGCTGAGCTCGCCGATCAAGGGCACCGCGCCGCTCGACACCGACCCTGACGAGCTCGTCGCCTCGGCCAAGAACCGCGCCGAGAACATCATGATCGTCGACCTGATGCGCAACGACCTGGGCCGCGTCAGCGTGCCCGGCTCGGTCCGCGTCCCGGCCATCACCCGCGCCGAGCGCCACGCGGTCTGGCACCTCGTCTCCGACGTCGTCGGCCACGTCGCCCACGGCGTACGCGACTCCGAGCTGCTGCGGGCGACGTTCCCGCCCGGCTCGGTCACCGGCGCCCCCAAGGTGCGAGCGATGGAGATCATCAACGACCTCGAGGCCACCGGGCGTGAGGCCTACACCGGCGCGATCGGGCACGTCAGTGCCGCTGCAGGTCTCGAGCTCAACGTCGTCATCCGGACGTTCGAGTTCCCTTCGACAAGCCAAGGACAAGCGCCAGAAAGAGTCTGGCTCGGCGTCGGCGGCGGTGTCGTGGCGGACTCCACGCCCGACGGCGAGTACGCCGAGTGCCTCGTCAAGGCGCGACCGTTGATCGACGCGATCGGAGGGGCGCTCGAGCTCACCGCGGATGCCCCGGGAACCGACGAGCCACCGTCCGCGAGAGCCGCGGTGCCCGACGCGACGGTCGACGAGTCGCTCGGCATCTACGACACGTTGCTGGTCGAGGACGGACGTGTCGCCGACCTCGAGGCGCACCTCGCGCGGCTCGACGCCAGCGTGCGGGCGGTCTACGGCACGACGATCCGCGCCGGCCTCGACGATGCCGTGCTGCGCAGGACAGCGCGGCTCACGGGTCGCCAGCGCATGCGCATCGACGCCGTGCCGCGTGACGACGGCGTCGTGGTGACGATGAGCAGCCGGGTCATCGACGACGACGCCGACGTGTGGACGCTGACCCCGCGGACCCTCGAGGGCGGCTTCGGCCAGCACAAGTGGGCCGACCGGCGAGCACTGTCGTGGCACGGCGCCCCGGACCGCGACTTGCTCCTGCTCGCCGAGGACGGCGCGATCCTCGAGACCGCTCGCGCCAACATCTTCGTCGTGCACGACGACGGGGTCCACACGCCGCCGAGCGACGGACGCATCCTGCCCGGCACCGCCAGGGCGCGGGTCATCGAGATCCTGCGCGAGGCCTCCGTGCCGGTGTTCCAACGCCGGCTCACGATCGACGACCTGACGGCGGCGACCGAGGTGTTCGTCAGCAACTCGCTCCGCGGCGTCGTGCCGGTCATCGCGTGCGACGACGTCGGGACGTGGCCGGTCGGGCGTACGACCACCTGGCTCCGCGACGAGCTCCGCCGCTTCTGGTCCGACCCTGACGGGAGCGGTGACCTGGCGTCCACGACGAGGGTTCCGGTGGACGCTGACCCACCGCCCACCCAGGCCACGGTCCTGTTCATCGACAACTACGACTCGTTCGTCTACAACCTCGTCCAGTACGCCGGCGAGCTCGGCGCGCAGGCAGAGGTCATCCGCAACGACGCCGTCACGGTCGACGAGCTCGTCGCGGCTCGTGAGCGCGGCGACTTCACCCACCTCATCGTCTCGCCGGGCCCCGGCACGCCGTCCGACGCCGGCGTCAGCATCGAGGCGATCCGCCGGCTCGGTCCGACGACGCCGATCCTCGGGGTGTGCCTCGGCCACCAGGCGATCGGCGAGGCGTACGGTGCCGCGGTCGTTCGCGCGCCGGAGGTCGTCCACGGCAAGCCCTCGCTGGTGCACCACGACGGCCGGGGCGTCTACGCCGGACTGCCGACGCCGCTGGTCTGCGCCCGCTACCACTCGCTCGTGATCGATCCCGCGACGCTGCCCGACGAGCTCGAAGCGACGGCCCACACCGCGTCCGGCATCGTCATGGGCGTACGCCACCGCAGCCACCCCGTTGAAGGCGTGCAGATGCATCCCGAATCCATCCTCACGGCGCGCGGCCACGAGATGCTCCAGTCCTTCCTCGCCCCCATAGACTGAACGCATATGTATGACGGCGTGATTCAAGATCTGATCGATGAGCTCGGGCAACTCCCCGGCATCGGTCCCAAGAGCGCGCAACGCATCGCGTTCCACCTGCTCGACGCCGACCCCGAAGACGTACGCCGGTTCGCCGCGACGCTCGTCGAGGTCAAGGCCAAGGTCCACTTCTGCTCGATCTGCGGCAACGTCACGGTCGATACCGAGTGCCGCGTGTGCGCCGACCCGCGCCGCGACCTGAGCGTGATCTGCGTCGTCGAGGAGTCCAAGGACGTCGTCGCGATCGAACGCACGCGGGAGTTCCGCGGCCGCTATCACGTGCTCGGCGGGGCGATCTCGCCGATCGCCGGCATCGGCCCCGACCAGCTGCGCATCAAGGAGCTGCTCCAGCGGCTGCAGGACGGCGTCGTCACCGAGGTCATCATCGCGACCGACCCCAACCTCGAGGGCGAGGCGACCGCGACCTACCTCATCCGCATGCTGACGCCGCTCGGCCTCCGGGTCAGCAAGCTCGCGAGCGGACTGCCCGTCGGCGGCGACCTCGAGTACGCCGACGAGCTCACCCTCGGTCGTGCATTCGAGGGTCGAACGACGATCGGCAACGCCGCCGTCGGAGGCTGACGGCTTCTCGCTGTCCATCGGCAGGATCACGACACCTGCCACTCCGGGCGAACCGGTAGACTTGACGCGCGCAGCGTCGCGCAATCCGTACGTTTCCCAGCTCCAAGGAACAATCGTGGGCATTGTCGTCCAGAAGTACGGCGGCTCCTCGGTTGCCGACGCAACCAGCATCAAGAGGGTCGCCCAGCGCATCGTCGCGACCAAGAAGGCCGGTCACGACGTCGTTGTCGTCGTCTCCGCCATGGGCGACACGACCGATGAGCTCATCGACCTCGCGAGCCAGGTCGCGCCGCTGCCCCCGGGCCGCGAGCTCGACATGCTGCTGACCGCCGGTGAGCGCATCAGCATGGCGGTCCTCGCAATGTCGATCGGCACGCTCGGTCAGGAGGCGCGCTCGTTCACGGGTTCGCAGGCCGGCGTCATCACCGACTCCGAGCACGGCCGGGCCAAGATCATCGACGTGACCCCCGGCCGCATCGAGGCCGCGCTCGCCGAGGGCGCGATCGCGATCGTCGCCGGGTTCCAAGGCGTCTCGCAGACCACCAAGGACATCACGACGCTGGGCCGTGGTGGCTCCGACACCACGGCAGTCGCCCTCGCCGCGGCGCTCGACGCCGACGTCTGTGAGATCTACACCGACGTCGACGGCATCTTCACCGCCGACCCGCGCATCGTGCCCAACGCCCGCCAGATCCCTCGCATCTCGTACGAGGAGATGCTCGAGATGGCGGCCAACGGCGCCAAGATCCTGCACCTGCGGTGCGTCGAGTACGCCCGCCGCAACGACATGCCGATTCACGTACGTTCGTCGTTCTCCGACAAGACCGGCACCTGGGTCGTCAAGACCGAGGACGTCATCCAAGAGGGGCACTCCATGGAACAAGCCATCATTTCCGGCGTCGCGCACGACCGCAGCGAGGCCAAGATCACCGTCGTCGGCGTGCCCGACAAGGTCGGCGAGGCCGCCACGATCCTGCAGGCGCTCGCGGATGCGCAGATCAACATCGACATGATCGTGCAGAACGTCTCGGCCGCCACCACCTCACTGACCGACATCTCGTTCACGTTGCCCCGTGCTGACGGCCAGACCGCGATGACGGCGCTGGCCCGGCTCAAGGACCAGGTCGGCTTCGAGCAGCTGCAGTACGACGACAGCGTCGGCAAGGTGTCGATCGTCGGCGCCGGCATGCGGTCGTCACCGGGCATCACGGCCCGCTTCTTCCGCGCGCTTGCCGACGCGGGGGTCAACATCGAGATGATCTCGACCTCGGAGATCCGCATCTCCGTCGTCGTGACCGAGAACCAGATCGACGCGGCCGTCAACGCCGCGCACGCCGCCTTCGACCTCGGCACCGACGAGGTCGAGGCCGTGGTCTACGGAGGAACCGGGCGATGACCAGCATCGGAATCGTCGGCGCGACCGGGCAGGTCGGCGTCGCCATGCGCAGCATCCTCGAGGAGCGCAACTTCCCCGCCGACGAGGTGCGGTTCTTCGCGTCCTCGCGCTCGGCCGGCAAGACGCTGCCCTGGAAGGGCGGCGAGATCGTCATCGAGGACGCCGCGACCGCCGACCCGTCCGGGCTCGACATCGCGCTGTTCTCCGCTGGGGCCACGACCTCCAAGGCGCAGGCGCCCCGTTTCGCCGCCGCCGGCGCGATGGTCATCGACAACTCCTCGGCGTTCCGCAAGGACCCCGAGATCCCGCTGATCGTCAGCGAGGTCAACCCCGAGGACGTCGCCAAGGCGACCCAGAACATCATCGCCAACCCCAACTGCACCACGATGGCCGCGATGCCGGTCCTCAAGCCGCTGCACGACGAGGCCCAGCTCGTACGACTCGTGGTCAGCAGCTATCAGGCGGTCTCGGGCTCCGGCATCGCCGGCGTCCAGGAGCTGCACGGGCAGGCGCTCGCGGTGGTCGACAAGGCCAACGAGCTGGCCTACGACGGCAGTGCCGTCACGTTCCCGGCCCCCGTCAAGTACGTCGCGCCCATCGCGTTCAACGTCCTGCCGATGGCCGGCTCGGTCGTCGACGACGGCTCGTACGAGACCGACGAGGAGCAGAAGCTCCGCAACGAGAGCCGCAAGATCCTGCACCTCCCCGACCTCAAGGTCGCGGGCACCTGCGTACGCGTTCCGGTGTTCACGGGTCACTCGCTGTCGATCAACGCCGAGTTCGCCCGGTCGATCACGCCTGAACGCGCCATGGAGCTGCTCTCGGGTGCTGCGGGTGTCAAGCTCGTCGACGTCCCGACCCCGCTGCAGGCGGCCGGCACCGACCCGAGTCTGGTCGGCCGCATCCGTCAGGACCAGAGCGTCGACGACCAGCGCGGCCTCGTGCTGTTCGTGAGCGGCGACAACCTCCGCAAGGGTGCGGCCCTCAACACGATCCAGATCGCCGAGCTGCTGGTCTGACCCGTTGGAGCGGTGACCTGCTCGCCCATCGCCGCAACCGGCGGTGGGCGAGTCGCCTTTCACGCACGTTGATGGGCGACCAAGTCACCGCCCGCGGGTCAGAGCGACTCGCGGATCGTGACGAATGCGTCGAGGGATGCTGGGTCGGTCAGCGCGCCCTTGGCGGCGGCGTCCTCGATCGACGCGCCCTGCAGGATCTTCTTGACCGGCACCTCGAGCTTCTTGCCCGACAGTGTGCGGGGGAGCGCAGCGACCTGGCGGATCGCGTCGGGCACGTGGCGCGGCGAGAGCTGCGTGCGCAGGGCGATCGCGATGCGCTGGTGCAGCGCCTCGTCGAGGTCGAGCCCTTCGACCAGCACGACGAACAGCAGCAGCTGACCGGCACCGCCCTCATCGTCCTCGAGGTGCACGACGAGGCTGTCGGCGACCTCGGGCAAGGCCTCGACGACGGTGTAGAACTCGGCAGTCCCGAGGCGTACGCCGCCGCGGTTGAGCGTCGCGTCGCTGCGCCCCGTGATGACGCAGGTGCCCCGCTCGGTGATCGTGAGCCAGTCGCCATGGCGCCAGACGCCGGGGATGTCCTCGAAGTAGGCCGCCCGGTAGCGCGACCCGTCGGCGTCGCCCCAGAAGCCGACCGGCATCGACGGCATCGGCTGCGTGATGACGAGCTCACCGAGCGATCCGATCACCGCGTGACGATCGTCGTCGTACGCCTCGACGGCGCAGCCGAGCAGGCGGCACGAGATCTCCCCCGCGTAGACCGGGACGATCGGCGCAGCGCCCACGAATCCTGAGCAGACGTCCGTGCCGCCCGAGATCGAGCCGAGCTGCGCAGTGGGGCTGACCGCGTCGTAGACCCAGCGGTATCCTTCGGCCGGCAGAGGCGCCCCGGTCGAGCCGACGCCACGCAGCCGCGACAGGTCGGCGACCTCGCGCGGCACGAGACCTTCCTTGCGGCACTGCAGCAGGAAGGGTGCACTGGTGCCGAAGTACGTCATCTCGAGGCGCTCGGCGAGCTGCCACAGCATGGCGAGGTCGGGATGCGCCGGGTTGCCGTCGAACATGACGATCGTCGCGCCGACCGCAAGCCCCGAGATCAGCAGGTTCCACATCATCCACCCGGTCGTCGAGAACCAGAAGAACCGGTCGGCCGGGCCGAGGTCGTGGTGGAACGCCAAGGACTTGAGGTGCTCGATCGTGATGCCGCCGTGGCCATGCACGATCGGCTTCGGCAGTCCGGTCGTGCCGGAGGAGAACAGCACGTAGAGCGGCGCCGCGAACGGTAGGCGTACGAACTCCAACGGACCGGCCTCGGCGGTGAGCTCGCCCCATGTGATCGCACCTTCAGGCGCAGGTGCAGCGGGATCGAGGTAGGGCAGCCACACGACGGTGCGCAGGCTCGGCAGGCTGCTGGTGATCGCCTCGACCTCGGCCCGGCGATCGACCCCCTTGCCGCCGTAGCGATAGCCGTCGACCGCCAGCAGGACGGTCGGCTCGATCTGTCGCCACCGGTCGACGACGCTCTGCGTGCCGAACTCCGGGGCGCACGAGGAGAACACCGCGCCGAGACTCGCGGCGGCGAGCAGCAGCACGAGGGTCTCGGGGATGTTGGGGGAGTATGCCGCGACCCGGTCGCCCGCCTCCACCCCGGCGCGCTGGAGGCCGGCGCGCGCCCGCGAGACCTGGTCACGCAGCTCGCGGGCGGTCAGGCGTACGTCGTCGCGGCTCTGCGAGGCGGCCACCACCACGACGTCGTCATCGCGCCGTCCGGGCATCCGGAGCATCGCCTCGGCGTAGTTCAGTCGTACGTCCGGGAACCACACCGCCCCCGGCATCGACGCGTCGGCGAGGGCGATCGTCGGGTCTCCGTCAGCGGGGATGTCGAAGTGGTGCCACGCAGCGCGCCAGAAGTCGTTGGGCTGCTCGACCGACCAGGCCCACAGCGCGTGGTAGTCGGCGAACGACCGGTCGAGGCCCTGCATGAACCGCTCGAGCCTCGAGGTGCCGTCGAGGGGCGGACTCCAGAGGATGTCGGTCACTCGGGAAGTGTAGGACTGCTCTCGGCCACCGTGATGAGCCAGTGGGACACGAAATAGGTCACCGCGCCGAGCACCGGGACCAGCACGAACGCCCGCTGGTCGTCGGCCATCTCGAGGAACAGGCCCAGGATCGCGACGATCGTGAGGACGACGGCGAGGAAGCTGATCAGCCCGGCTCGCGTCGCGCCGAATGCCCTGAGCAGCACGTCGCCGAGGAGCATCGCTATGAACGTGACGACCACGAACGTCAGGGATCCCCACTGCTTGCCGCCGGAGGCCACGCCGCGTACGTCGTTGAAGATCTCGAGCGCGACGAGGCCGAGGCCCACCGACACCAGGCCCACGATGAGACCCGTGATGGGCGCGGCCAGCCGGGGATCGATGTGCGGGACCCGCCAGTCCATGAGGGCATGGAACCGGTCGGCGACGAAATCGCTGGTGGCTCGTGCGGCCGAGCCCGTGGCGCCGGCAACCCCCGATGCGACACCCGCACCGCGTGAGGTCAGGGCCTTGCCCGCCGCTCCGACCTTGACCCTGGGCCGGGTCTTCGTCGTGCCGGCAGGCTTGGCACCCGGACGGCTGGCGACCTTGGCCTGCGGTCTGGCGCGAGTCGTGGGGACCGGCCGACCGTAGCGGACGGTCTCGGCCGGCGGCGGTGACGCCGGGCGGACGACGGTCTTCTTGACGACGCGCTTGACCACCTTCTTGGCGGGCTGCTGCTCGTCAACCATGCGCTGAGTCTTTCACAGGGGGTGTCGCGCCACCGTCGGCCGAACGTTGCGATCAGGTTGAGTTTCGCGCTCAGGACGAGGTCGGCGTCCGTGATGTCGGATTCGGGCGGTGCCCGTTCGTCGTACGTGCAGATGCCGCTCCGACAGGCGGCACACGACGAGAGGCAGTCCGATGTACGCATTCCTGACGAACCTGACGAAGCTGGTCCTCATCGCGACGGGCTGGGGCCCGGTGACCCCCGAGCCGCGCCGGCACGAGGGCGGGTCGGTGCCGGTCATGACGTTCAGCCCGCGCTGGTGACCGAACGCGAATGGCCGAACCCCTGGGGGTTCGGCCATTCACATGGTCGGGCTGACAGGATTTGAACCTGCGGCCTCGTCGTCCCGAACGACGCGCGCTACCAAGCTGCGCCACAGCCCGAATGCTCCCTAGATGAGGGAACCGGAAGAGTCTATCCCAGTCAGGGTGAGCAACGTCGCCTCGGGGCGGCAGGCAAAACGTACCGGCGTGTAGGGCGAGGTGCCGAGCCCTGCCGAGACGTGCAGCCACGAGGGGTCGTGACCCTCGACCTGGTGCCGGTGCAGCCCGCGAGCCCGGGCCCGATCGAGGTCGCAGTTGGTCACGAGGGCTCCGTAGAACGGGAGCCGGAGCTGGCCGCCATGCGTGTGGCCGGCCATGATCAGGGGATAGCCGAGCGAGTTCCAGCGGTCGAGCACCCGCAGGTAGGGAGCGTGCGCCACGCCGATCGCGAGGTCGGCCGTGGTGTCGGCCGGGACGTCATCGAGGACGTCGTAGTTGAGGTGCGGGTCGTCGACCCCGACGAACGAGAGCCGCCGACCACCGGCGACGAACGACGCGTGCCGGTTGCTCAGGTCGACCCAGCCGCGCTGCTCGAACGCATGACGTAGCTGGTCGAACGGCAGGTCGCGGGTGCGCCGCCAGTCGCCACCCGTGCCGCCACGGAGGTAGTTGACCGGGTTCTTCGCGACGGGCGAGAAGTAGTCGTTGGACCCGAACACGAACGCACCCGGCAGGTCGAGCAGGTCCCCGTACGCCCGCAGGACCGACGGCACGGCATCGAGGTGGGCCAGGTTGTCGCCGGTGTTGACGACCAGGTCGGGCTGCAGGTCGGCGAGGCCGCGCAGCCACTCCTGCTTCTTGTGCTGGCTCGGAGTCATGTGGGTGTCGGACAGGTGCAGCACGCGCAACGGCTCGGACCCGGGCGCGAGCACCGGCACCGTGACCTTGCGCAGGGTGAACGCGCGGACCTCGTACACCGAGGCGTACGCCAGTCCGGCCGCGGCTGCCGCGATGGGCCAGAGCAAGGGACGCACGCCACCAGTCTCCCTTACGCCTGGGCACTCGCCTCACGGAGTCGCGCGGCGATGGCGACGAGGTCGGGAGTCAGCCCGGTGACGTGGTCGGAGCCCCGCAGCAGGCGGCGTACGCTCCCCAGGTCGCGGGCGGCCTGGCCGAGAGGCGCACGGCGCGGGGCCGGCCCCAGCTCGGCCGCCGCGTCGGCGACTGCCAGGACGGCGTCGAGCGCGTGCGCCGGGGCCGTCGTCGCCCGACCGAGTCTGCTGTGCAGGTGCCAGGTGGGCCGGATGAGCTCGAGGTCGCGCCGCGACGCACGGAGGGCGGTGACGTCTGGCTCATCGCCCGCAAGGCGAGCCGACACGACGTCTTGGACAGCAGCGAGCACGCCGGCCACGCGACGCCGAGCGACATCTCGCGTCCTGATCGGCAGCAGGAACCACGAGACCACGACCGCGATGACACCGCCGATCACGATGGCGAGCAGGCGCACCTCCAGCTGGCTGTCCTGTCCGGTGCCGTAGTAGCCGTAGAGCAGTGCCAGCACGGCGGTGACGCACCCGGCCCAGTACGCGTATCCGCGCGGCCGCAGCCAGGTGCCGATCGCCAGCACGACGAAGATCGCGACCACGGAGGCGTGCGATCCAGGTGTGACCCGGCCGGCGATCAGGGTCGCCGCCGTCGTGCCGACGAGGGCGCCGAGGACACGCAGCACGCTCTTGGCGAGCACGTCGCCGCGACCGCGGTTGCCGCTGTTGACGACGAATGCCGTGATGACGACCCAGGGCCAGTGCTCGTCGAAGGCGACGTGACCGACGAGCAGCGCGAGGCTCAGCGAGACCAGCATCTGGATCGCCATGCGAGCGCTGGCGTCGAGCACACGGCCGGTCGGCGGTCGTACCGGCGACGGCGGAGCTTCGTGCAGCAGACCGAGGAGGTGCGCGACCGTCGTCGCAGCGACGACCCATGCGTACGCCACGACGGCGATCACCGGAGCCCACCATGCGTCGTGGTCGGCCGGGCCGGCAACGGCCGGGGTCGTCAGTACGGCCACGAACGGCAACGACATGAGGCTGCCGAGTCGGCTCGCGACGGTTCCGAGCCGGCGCAGCAGGATGGGAGCGCTGAGGCCCACGGCCAGCAGGGCACCGCCGAGCACGTCGTGGTGGAACATGATCTCGGCGACGTACCGGGCCGCGATCGCCACGACGACGAGCGTCGCCAGCCGCACGCCGCGGCTCCGCCAGGACCCGTGTCCCTCCAGCCGTCCGAGGGTCAGCGAGAGGACGACCGAGAGGACGGTGAGGGTGGCACCGAAGTCCGCGACCTTGCTCAGCGCCAACGTCGTGCCGAACGTGCCGAGCACGGCAGTCATCGTGACGGTCGCGCTGACCAGGTCGGTCGAGGGCCGCCACCGCACCGCGCGGGCGGGTCGCGGGTCCCTCATGGCCGCGACGCTACCGGTGCTCGGTCCTGCGACAATGTGACGTATGTCAGGACTCAAGGACCAGCTTCACGACGACCTCACCACCTCGATGAAGGCGCGCGACGCGTTGCGCACGTCGACCCTGCGGATGGTGCTCACGGCGATCACCAACGCCGAGGTCGCCGGCAAGGAGGTCAGGGAGCTGAGCGACGAGGACATCATCACGGTGCTGGGCTCGGAGGCCAAGAAGCGCCGCGAGGCTGCCGAGGCGTTCGCCGAGGGCAATCGCCCCGAGCTCGCCGACAAGGAGCGCGCCGAGGCGGAGATCCTCGCCGAGTACCTGCCGGCTCAGCTGTCCGCTGAAGAGATCGCCGTGATCGTGTCCGCTGCCGTCGAGTCGGTCGGTGCCGCGGGCGAGGGCATGAAGGCGATGGGCAAGGTCATGGGCATCGTGTCACCGCAGGTCAAGGGCAAGGCCGACGGCGGTGCCGTCGCAGCCGAGGTCAAGCGCCAGCTGGGCGCCTGACGCTCAGCCGTCGGTCCCGTTGCCGGGACCATCCGTGCCGTTGCCCGGCCCGTTGGTCCCGGTGCCTGCGCCATCTGTCGTCGTGCCGGTGTCATTGTTCGCCGGCCTCTTCTTCTCCTTCTTGGGCGCCGTGGGCTTGGTCTTGGGCGGGGTGTCGAACTGGACCGACGGCAGGAAGTCCTCGATGACGTGCATCGCCTTGGCCCACATCGGGCCGGCCAGCGAGCTGCCGCCGACGGTGTGGAAGTCGAGGAACCGGCCGTTGATCGTGACGCCTGCGAGTGACTTCGGGCTGCCGTTCTTCTTGACGCCGGCGATCATCGCCATCGCCGCGAGCTTGGGCGTGTAGCCGGCGTACCAGACCGACTGGTTGTCCTGGGCCGTTCCGGTCTTGGCGGCTGAAGGAATGCTCAGGCCGGTGCCGCCGAGGTCGTAGCCGAAGCCGCCGGGCTCCTGGACACCGCGCAGGATGTCGTTGATCTGGGCGGCGTCGTCCTTGCTCATGACGCGCTCGCAGTTGGGCCGGAACTTGCGGATCGTCTTGCCGTTGGCGTCGACGATCGAGTCGATCGGCAGCGGCTTGCAGTACATCCCGCCGGAGGCCGGCACGGCGTAGGCCGCTGCCATGTCGAGCGGGCTGACGTTGGTGACGCCAAGGGTGAACGGGCCGACCTGGTCACGGTCGGGGACCTTGATGCCCATCGACTCCGCCGCGCGTACGACGTTGCAGAGGCCGGCCTTCTTCTCGAGCTGGGCGAAGTAGGTGTTCACCGAGAGCCGGGTGCCGGTGTACATGTTGAACGTGCCGTTGCCGGTGGAGTTCTCCGGCTCCCAGACCTGAGTGCCGCCGCCGTTGCAGGCGAAGTAGCTGCCGGGCCGCATGGTGATCTTGCCCGGCGACTTGAACGTCTGGCCGACGTCGATGCCCTGCTTGAGCGCCGCGGCGTCGGTGAACATCTTGAACGTCGAGCCGGCCGGGAACCCGCCGGAGTCGCCGTAGGCCTTCGGCACGGTGAAGTTGATGAAGGACTGACCCTTCTTCTTGTTGTTGCCCATCGGCTTGGACTGGGCCAGACCCTTGACCTTGCCCGTGCCGGGCTCGAGCAGCGCCATCGCACCGATCGCCCCGTCCTTGGGTGCCACGGTCTCGGAGACGGCCTTGTTGACGGCCTTCTGCATGCGGACGTCGATGTTTGACTTGATCGTCAGGCCGCCGCGCTCGAGCGCACGCTGGCGGTCAGCGACCGTGGCGCCGAGCGCTGACGTGCGGAGCAGATAGCGGCGTACGTAGTCGCACGAGAACTCGGCGACGGTCGAGACGCAGCCGTTGGGGAACTTGGTGACCTTGAGGCCCAGCGGAGCTGCCTGGTAGCGCTTGGCGTCGGCCTCCGAGATCTTGCCGAGCCGCGCCATGACGGCGAGGACCGTGTTGCGACGCGCGAGCGCCTTCTCGGGATAGATGCGGGGGTCGAACTGGACCGGGTTCTTGACCAGGCCGGCCAGCGTCGCGGCCTGGCGTACGTTGAGCTTCGCCGGGCTCACGGAGAAGTAGTGGTAGGACGCGGCACTGATGCCGTACGCGCTGTCGCCGAAGTAGGCGAGGTTGAGGTAGCGCTCGAGGATCTCCTTCTTGGTGTGCGTCTCCTCGTACTGGATCGCGAGCTTGAGCTCACGGATCTTGCGGGCCGTGGACTTCTTGATCGCGGCCATCCGCTGCTTCTTGGTCGTGGCCTGCGAGACGAGCGTCAGCTTGACGAGCTGCTGCGTGATCGAGGAGCCACCCTGGGTCTGGCCCTCCGACGCGTTGTTGACGAGTGCGCGGAGCGTGCCCTTGAGGTCGAGCGCGCCGTGCTCGTAGAACCGGGCGTCCTCGATCGAGAGGATCGCTTCCTGCATGAGCGGCGAGATCTTGGCCAGCGGGATGTCCTGCCGGTTCTCCTCGTAGAAGTAGGCGATGAGGTCGCCGTTGGAGGCCAGGAGGCGTGTGGTCTGGGCGCTCGGCTGGTCGTTGAGCTCGAGCGGGAGGTTGACGATGTCGTTGCTCACGTTGTTGGCCGTCGACGCGAACAAGGCGGTGCCGGGAATGAAGATCGCCGCCACGAGGATGCCGGCCACGGCTGACAGCAATGCCATGGTGCCGATGATCGACAGGGGTCCGTCGTGGCGCTTCTCGCGCTGTGCGGTCTGGCGCAGCGACGCGCGGAGCTCTTCCCAAGACATGGAGTCAGGTTACGTGACGATGCCGAGAACGCCTCAGTGGCGACAACGTGTCTAGTTCATCAGGACTAGAGAAAGATGGTCACAATCGCTCTGACGGTCCTCGGCCGAAATTCTTAGATTGATCTCAACAACCAACTTCGGTCCATCAGGGGATCGGTCTCGGGGAGGTTCTTGAATCATGTGGAATGAAAACTGGGCGGCTGAAGCCGCGTGTCGTGGCAAGTCCGACGCACTGTTCGTCAAGGGCGCTGAGCAGAATCGCGCCAAGCAGGTCTGCGGCACCTGCCATGTACGGGCCGAGTGCCTGGCCGAAGCGCTGGACAACCGCATCGAGTGGGGTGTCTGGGGCGGTATGACCGAGCGTGAGCGCCGTGCCCTGCTGCGCCGCCGGCCCAACGTCACGGCGTGGCGCAGCATCCTCTCCGTCGCGGTCTAGCTGGTCGGTCGGGCCTGTCCCGCCAGCAGCTCACCGATCTCGCGCAACCCGTCGAGGTCGTGCACGTCGCCAGCGAGCGCTGCGACCGATGCCGTCGGCACGCCCGGGTGCGCGGCGCTGAAGCTGCGCTTGAGCCGGGACTCGCGAGCCGCGACCCGCATGCGTTCGCCGTGCAGGGCCAGGAGGTCTGCCGTCATCCGGTCGGTGGCGGTGCCTTGCTCGAGCTTGCGACCCGCTGACTCCGCGTCGGCTCCGGAGATGCCGTCGGCACCGTTCTCGTGGACCCGGTTGACGACCAGGCCGGCGAGCGGCATCTGCTCACCCGCGAGTCGTTCGACGAAGTAGGACGCCTCGCGCATCGCGGCCGGCTCCGGCGCTGCCACCACGACGAACGCGGTCTCCCGCGCCTGCAGCAGGGCGTAGGTGCTCTCGGCCCGCTGCCGGAACCCACCGAAGAGCGTGTCGAACGCCGCGACGAACGTCTGCATGTCGGTCAGCACCTGTGCGCCGAGGACCTTGTTGAGTGCGCTCGTGACGATGCCGAAGCCCGCACTCAGGAGCCGGGCGGGGCCCTTCGCCGGGGCCAGCAGCAGCTTGATGAAACGACCGTCGAGCATCGAGGAGAGCCGGTCCGGCGCGTCGAGGAAGTCGAGCGCCGACCGCGACGGAGGAGTGTCGACGACGATGAGGTCCCAACGGCGCTCCTCGTCGACGGCCTCGGCATGGAGCTGTCCCAACTTCTCCATGGCCATGTATTCCTGCGTGCCGGCGAACGAGCTCGACAGCGCGACATAGAACGGGTTGGCCAGGATCTGCTGCGCCTTCTCGGGCGTCGCATGCGCCTCGACGACCTCGTCGAACGTGCGCTTCATGTCGAGCATCATGGCGTCGAGCGTGCCGCCGTCGGCGCCGACGTCCTTGACCGGCCGCGGGGTGTTGTCGAGCTCCGTCAGCCCCATCGCCTGGGCGAGCCGGCGGGCCGGGTCGATCGTCAGCACGCAGACGTTGCGGCCCTGCTCGGCGGCGCGAAGGGCAAGCGCTGCAGCGGTCGTGGTCTTGCCAACGCCGCCCGAGCCGCAACAGACGATGATCTCGGTCGTCCGGTCCGCGAGCAGCGCGTCGACGTCGAGCGATCCGGCGGGCGGTCCGCCGGGGGCGCCGCGCGGCGAGGTGCGGTCCTTGCGCGCCGACGGCGACGTACGAGCGCGGCCGGTCATGCGGAGTCCTTCAGCTTCTCGGCGAGCTCGAACAGCGCGCCGAGGTCGATCCCGTCGGTCAGCGCGGGCAGCTCGACAAGAGGCTGTCCGCAGTCCTCGAGGATCTCGCGCTGCCCGTCCTGCAGTCGCTGACGCTCGAGGTGCGCCTCGCCGCCGGCGATCAGCGCCGGCGCCGCGGCTGGCTCGAGCGATGCCTTCGCGAGTGACTGCACGACCTTGCTCGTCGTCAGCGTGCCGGCCTCCAGCGCCTCGCGGGTGCCGGCCGACAGCAGCGGCGGGCGTACGAGATTGAGGATGACCCGGCCGACCGGCAGGCGTTCGGACTGCAGCTCGGCGATGCCGTCGATCGTCTCCTGCACCGGCATCTCCTCGAGCACCGTGACGAGGTGCACGTGGGTGTCGCTGGAGCGCATCATCTGCATGATCGAGTCGGCCTGGCGCCGGATGGGCCCGACCTTCGCCAGCCCGGCGACCTCGGCGTTGACGTTGAGGAACCGGGTGATGCGTCCGGTCGGCGGGGCGTCCATGATGACGGCGTCGTAGGCGAAGCCCTTGCCGTTGCGCCGCCGCGCGGCCTCGTAGACCTTGCCGGTCAGCAGGACGTCGCGTACGCCCGGCGCGATCGTCGTGGCGAAGTCGATGATGCCGAACCGGTCGAGCGCCTTGCCGGCGCGGCCGAGGCGGTAGTACATCGCGAGGTATTCCAGCAGCGCCGACTCGGGATCGATCGCCAAGGCGTACACCTCGCCGCCGCCGAGTCCGACCGCGATCTTGCGCTCCTCGTAGGGCAGCGGCGGTACGTCGAACAGCTGGGCGATGCCCTGCCTGCCCTCGACCTCGCAGAGCAGGACGCGCTTGCCCTTGTCGGCGAGCGACATCGCGAGTGCCGCGGCGACCGTCGTCTTGCCGGTGCCGCCCTTGCCGGTGACGACATGGAGCTGGGTCGAGAGGGCCACGCGACGAGCCTACTTCGCCCGGCCGGAACCGCAGGCTGACCGTTACAGTCGTGCCATGACGCAATGGGAGTACCTCACCGCCCCTGTCCTGGTGCACGCCACCAAGCAGATCCTCGACAACTTCGGCCAGGACGGCTGGGAGCTCGTGCAGATCGTGCCCGGCATGAACCCGGAGAACCTCGTCGCCTACTTCAAGCGGCCGATCGCATGAGCGAGCGCAGCGAGCGAACGATCACGTCAGTCATGCCGCGGTCTCCGTACCGTTGCCTTTTGACGGGGGACGAGGCATGAGCCGCGTCGATGATCGGCTGGCCGAGATCGGGCTGAAGGTTCCACCGGTGCCGGCGCCCGTCGCGGTCTACGTGCCCGCGGTGCGCACCGGCTCGTACGTCTACACGTCGGGCCAGCTGCCGCTGCGTGACGGACAGCTCATCCTGACCGGCAAGGTCGGTGGCGAGGTGTCGGCCGAGGAGGCATACGACTGTGCCCGCCAGTGTGCGCTCAACGCGATCGCCGCCGTGAGCTCGCAGGTCGACCTCGACGCGGTCGTGCGGGTCGTCAAGGCGACCGTGTTCGTCGCGAGCACACCGGACTTCACCGGGCAGCCGGGCGTCGCCAACGGCGCCAGTGAGCTGTTCGGCGCGGCCTTCGGTGACGCAGGCACGCATGCCCGCAGCGCGGTCGGCGTACCCGTCCTCCCGCTCGACGCGCCCGTCGAGGTCGAGCTCATCGTCGAGGTCGGCTGACCCGTGCGCGTACCCCTGCCCGAGCGACTGCGCGATCATGCGCAGGGCTACAACGGCACGGTGGCCGAGCCGCGGCACGCGTCGACGATCATCGTCGTGCGCGACGGGGCCGAGGGCATCGAGGCCTACCTCATGCGGCGCCAGACCAGCATGGCGTTCGCTGCAGGCATGTACGTCTTCCCGGGCGGCGGCATGCACCCCAGCGACGTCACGGGCGAGGTGCCGTGGGCGGGGCCGTCCCCGTCCGAGTGGGCTCAACGGCTGGACTGCGACGTGTCGCTGGCGCGCGGGCTCGTCGTCGCTGCGGTGCGCGAGACGTTCGAGGAGACCGGGGTCCTGCTCGCCGGTCCCGACCCGGACACGGTGCTCTCCGACACGAGCAGCGTCGACATGCAGGCTGCGCGCGCGACGCTGGAGGCCGGCGAGCTGACGTTCGCCGAGTTCCTCATCGGCCATCGCCTGGTGCTGCGGTCGGACCTGATCGGCGCGTGGGCGCACTGGATCACGCCGACGTTCGAGCCGCGGCGCTATGACACCCGGTTCTTCGTCGCAGCCCTGCCTGAGGGTCAGCGAGTCGGCGAGATGAGCCGCGAGGCCGACCATGCGAGCTGGGCGCCGTTGCGCGACGTGCTCGCCCGCGTCGAGGCCGGGGAGGCGGCGATGATGCCGCCGACCGTGGTCGCGTGCCGCGAGGTCGCCGAGCACTCCGCCGGCACGATCCTGGCCGCGGCTGCCGAACGTACGATCCGCACGATCGTGCCCCAGCTCGTCGAGATCGACGGCGACCTGTTCCTCGAGACCGACCTGGGAGACCTCTCATGAGCACGACCGTCACCGACCGTGCGTCGTACGTCCTGGCCGCCAACCCGGGCATCATGACGCTCGACGGGACCAACACCTGGATCCTGCGCGAGCCCGGTGCCTCGCAGTCGGTCGTGGTCGATCCCGGACCTGTCGACGAGACGCACCTTCGAGCCGTGCTCGACGCCGCAGGGTCCGTGGGGCTTGTGCTGTTCACGCACCGCCACTTCGACCACACCGAGGCGCTCGGGCGGTTCGTCGAGCTGACGGGCGCGCCCACGCGGTCGACCGATCCCGAGTTCACCCGCGACGCGGAGCCGTTGGTCGACGGCGAGACGATCATCGTCGACGGTCTCGAGATCGAGGTCATCGCGACGCCGGGGCACACGACCGACTCGACCTGCTTCCGCCTCGTCGGCGACGGTTCGCTGCTCAGCGGCGACACGATCCTCGGCCGTGGCACGACAGTGATCGCGCATCCCGACGGCGTGCTCGGGCCCTACCTCGACTCGATGGCGCACATCCGTGAGCTCGTCGAGGAAGGCCTCGTCACCCGCATCCTGCCCGGCCACGGTCCGGTGATCGACGATCCGCTCGCCGTCGTCGACTACTACCTCGAGCACCGGGCGGAGCGCCTCGACCAGGTACGCGCCGCCGTAGACACCGGCGCCACGACCGCGCGCGAGGTCGTCGAGCAGGTCTACAAGGACGTCGACCCCGTGCTCTGGGGCGCCGCCGAGCTCAGCGTCGCCGCCCAGCTCGACTACCTGAAGGACTAGCCCACTCCCCAGGCCCGGTCCCCGAGCCCGGTCCCCGAGATTTGGATTCCGTTGCACCACGCGCGCCGTGCTGGTGGTGCATGAGAATCCACATCTCGGTCCACAGGGTGGACTTGCCGGCGGCGTCGTCCACAGGCGTACGGATTCTCGCGGCGCGCCGGTGTGGGATTGAGCATCGTCGCAGGGTGCCGTCGCCCACCCCCCTCCCGCCAGCTCTGGCGGGTCGCGTGTTCACGGTCGGTGAAGCTGCCGTCCATGGCCTCTCCCGCCGAGTGCTGCAAGGCCGCCGTTTTGTGATGGAGCGTCCCGGCTACTACCGGTTCGCCGACACCGAGGTTCCGTTCGACGCGGCTGTCGAGGCGGCTTGGAGCGCGCTGCCCGACGACGCCGCACTCAGCCACATCAGCATCCTTCGGTGGCTGGGCTTCGAGGCAGGCCCGATGTTCCCGCTCCATTTCGCCACGGCGAGACCGTTGCGACGATTCCGCGAAGATCTCGTTCTCCATCGCTATCAGGGCCGGCTCAGTTCAACGTTCGTCCGCGGCGTGCCGCTCCTCGGTCCAGACCGTACGTTCGTCGACTGCGGCACCCTGCTCTCGACCACGGAGCTCGTGAGAGTCGGTGACTGGCTGGTCGCGCAGAAGCACACCGACCCGGCCACCTTGAGGGCGTACGTCATGACATCCCACCTGGACGGCGTGCAGCGGGCGCGCCGTGCCGCCGAGCTCGTACGCGACGGAGTCGAGTCCCCGCGCGAGACCGATGTGCGGCTTGCCCTGGTCGGGAGTGGCCTCGCAGAGCCGGAGCTCAACACCGACATCTTCGACGACCGCGGCCGCTTCCTGGCACGCGGCGACCTGGTCTATCGGCGTTGGAAGGTCCTCGTCGAGTACGACGGGTGGCACCACGAACGTGATGCTTGGCAGCGACAGAAGGACCATCTCCGGCGGGAAGCTCTGGAAGCAGCCGGATGGGTGGTCATCGTCGTGACGACCGCCGACATGCGCGCACCCAAGTCCGTCGCTGCGAGAGTCGCCCGTGCCCTGATGTCACGCGGCTACCCGAGCTGACCGCCGAGATGTGGATGCTTCTGCACCACGCCGACGACCAGCGTGGTGCAACTCGATCCACATCTGGGGGACTCAGCGGGCGCGGCGTTGGAGGCGTTCGAGGTCGAGAATGACGACGCTGCGGGGCTCGAGGCGGAGCCAGCCGCGCGAGGCGAAGTCGGCGAGCGCCTTGTTGACCGTCTCGCGGGAGGCGCCGACGAGCTGCGCCAGCTCTTCCTGCGTGAGGTCGTGGTTGACGTGCACGCCGTCGTCGGCGCGGCGGCCGAAGCGTGAGGCAAGGTCGAGGAGCGCCTTGGCGACGCGGCCGGGAACGTCGGAGAACACCAGGTCACCGACGACCTCGTTGGTGCGACGCAGGCGGCCGGCCAGCTGGTTGAGCAGCGCGTGCGCGACGTCGGGGTGCGAGTTGAGCACGGGGCTCAGCGCTTCGTGGCCGAGGCTCTTGAGCTCGACATCGGTGACGGCGGTCGCGGTCGCCGAGCGGGGCCCGGGATCGAAGAACGACAGCTCGCCGAACATCTGGCCGGGGCCGAGGATCGCCAGCAGGTTCTCGCGGCCGTCGGGGGAGGTGCGGCCGAGCTTGATCTTGCCCTCGGTGACCACATAGAGCTGATTGCCGTCATCGCCCTCGTTGAAGAGGATCTCTCCGCGGCGCAGCGACGCCGAGGACATCGACGACTCGAGCGAGGCAGCTACTTCGTCGTCGAGGCCGGAGAACAGCGGGGCCTGGCGGAGAACGTCGTCGGTCACGGGTCTTCCCTATCACTCATGTTGCACTGGTCACAGTGTGTGCACCGATCGCAGTTTCCCACATCGGGACGGCCGATGCCGAATACGCGCCGATGCTGGTACGCCGCTCGCCCAGCGCGCGTGCTCGCCGGTCGACCATCAGAGGGGCCATTTGCGCTGCAACACGTACGCTGGACCCCGTGCCGAGCGACGCGACCCGACCAGACACGACTCTGGTTCGCCGGGCCCGCAAGATCAATCGTGTGCTCGCCGAGACCTATCCCGATGCGGGTTGTGAGCTTGACTTCCGTACGCCGTTCGAGCTCCTGATCGCCACCGTTCTGTCGGCTCAGACGACCGATCGGCGGGTCAACGCCATCACCCCCGCGTTGTTCGCCGCCTATCCCGACGCCCGGGCCATGGCCGCGGCCGACCGGGCTGCGCTCGAGGAGCTCATCCGGCCGACCGGCTTCTTCCGCGCCAAGACCGAGAGCCTGCTACGGCTGTCGGCCGACCTCGTCGAGCGGTACGACGGCGAGGTCCCGGGTCGGCTCAAGGACCTCGTCACCCTGCATGGAGTCGGCCGCAAGACCGCCAACGTCGTGCTCGGCAACGCGTTCGACGTGCCGGGCATCACCGTCGACACGCACTTCGCGCGCCTCGTGCGCCGGTTCCAGTGGGTGCCCGACGAGATCGTCAAGGACCCGGTCAAGACTGAGCACGCGGTCGGCGCGATCTTCCCGTCCAAGGACTGGACGATGCTGAGCCACCGCCTGATCTGGCACGGCCGGCGCTGCTGCCACGCCAAGAAGCCCGCGTGCGGTGCGTGCCCGGTCGCGCACTGGTGCCCGTCCTACGGCACCGGTCCGATCGATCCGGCCGAGGCTGCCGCGCTGATCACGACGCAAGGGCCTGCGTGAGGGCGCGGGTGATCCTGGCCGGACTCGCACTCTTCCTCGCGGCATGTGGCGGCCCCGGCTCGGACGACGACCAGCCGACATTCGGCGGCGGCACAGCTCCCACGACCGACGCGGGACAGCTCGCAGCGGCGAAGAAGCAGGCCGGGATCGAGGAGTGCCCGGTCGCTGACGGCACCGCACCGGCCGATGACGGTCTGCCCGACCTGACACTGGACTGCCTCGGCGGCGGCTCGCCCGTACGACTGTCGGGCCTGTCGGGCACGCCGACGATCATCAACTTCTGGGCCAGCTGGTGCGCCCCGTGCCGCGAGGAGCTACCCCTGCTGGCCGAGGTCCACCAGAAGTACGGCGACAAGGTCCGGGTCGTCGGCGTCGACTTCGCCGACGCGGCGCCCGATGCGGCGGTCGAGCTCGCCGAGCGGTCCGGCGTGACGTACCCGCTGTTGTCGGATCCGGACTCCACGACCAAGGCTCCACTCAAGGTCATCGGTCTGCCGCAGACGGTGTTCGTGGACGCACAAGGAACAATGGTCGCCACGGAGCGCGTCGCGTTCCGTTCGTATGCCGACCTGACGGCCGCGATCGAGAAGCACCTGGGGGTGTCGCCATGAGCTGGGAGCACCTCCCGGAGTGGCTGCAACCACTCGCCGAGCTCGCCGGCTCCGTCGAGGCCGAGCAGCTGGCGCCGCGGTTCCCGCACGCCCCCGCCGATGCCCGCCCGGCCGCGGTCCTGATGCTGTTCGCCGACGGCGACAACGGGCCCGAGCTGCTGCTCACCGAGCGGGCCGCGAAGATGCGCAACCACGCCGGCCAGATCTCGTTCCCCGGCGGCGCGATGGATCCCGGCGACGCGGACGCTGTGGCCACTGCGCTGCGTGAGGCGCAGGAGGAGGTCGGACTCGACCCCGAGACGGTCGACGTCTTCGGCACCCTCCCGACACTCTGGCTGCCGCCCAGCAATTTCGCGGTGACCCCCGTGCTGGGCTACTGGCGCGAGCCCGTGCCGCTCATGCCGGTCAGCGCCGAGGAGGTGGGCGCGATCATCCACCAGCCGATCCGCCGCCTGCTCGACCCGGCCAACCGGTTCAGCGTCGAGCATCCGTCCGGCTGGCGCGGTCCGGCGTTCGAGGTCGGCTCGGGTGTACCGCTGTGGGGCTTCACCGCGGGCGTCGTGTCACGGTTGTTCGAACGGCTCGGGTGGGAACAACCCTGGGACGACAGCGTCACCCGACCCCTCCCGGACTTCTGACCGTGAACTCCCTCGACCTCATCCTCATCGTCATCCTGCTGGCGTACGCCGTGTCGGGCTACGTGCAGGGCTTCGTGGTCAATCTCATCGCCACGATCGGCCTGCTGATCGGCGGCCTGTTGGCGCTGGCGATCGTGCCCAAGTTCCTGTCGGGAAACACCGCGACCCTGAGCTCGTCACTGCTGGCGCTCGGCCTCGTCGTGGGCGCGGCCGCGATCGGCCAGGGCGTCGGCACGTACGTCGGCACGGACCTGCGCAACGGCCTCAAGTGGAAGCCGCTGCGCTGGGTCGACGCGGTCGGCGGCAGCGTGCTGAGCATGGTCGCCGTGCTGTGTGCCGGCTGGGCCCTGGGCTATTCGGTCAGCGGCACGACGATCCCCTACCTCTCGACCGCGTCCCGCGACTCGGTGATCCTCGACCGGGTCGACTCGGTCATGCCGGCGCGTGCGACGTCGGTGCTCCGGTCGTTCAACGAGGTGCTCGACGCCAACCTGTTCCCGCGCTACATCGACCCGTTCGAGAGCGAGAACATCAAGCCCGTCGGGCCGCCCGACACCGCCACGCTCAACAGCCCAGGCGTGCAGCAGGCGTCCCGCAGCGTCGTCAAGATCCTCGGCCAGGCCAGCTGCCAACGTGGCATCGAGGGGTCCGGCTTCGCGTACGCCGACGGCCGCATCATGACCAACGCGCACGTCGTCGCGGGGGTCGAGAACCCGTCGGTCGTGATCAACGGACAACGTACGACCGCCCGCGTCGTGCTGTTCGACCGCAAGCTCGACGTCGCCGTGCTCGCAGTCGACGGGACGAGCGTGCCGACCCTGAAGTTCGACACCACCGGCGAGGCGGGCGAGGATGCGGCGATCCTCGGCTTCCCCGAGAACGGGCCGTTCGACGCCCGCGCCGCCCGCATCCGCAGCGAGATCCGGCTGCGCAGCCCCGACATCTACGACAAGGGGCAGGTCGTGCGCCAGACGTTCTCGGTGCGTGGGCTCGTACGCTCCGGCAACTCCGGGGGCCCTCTGGTCTCCAAGGACGGCGACGTGCTCGGCGTCATCTTCGCCGCGTCGATCACCGACAAGTCGACCGGCTATGCGCTCACCGCGTCGCAGGTGGCCGATGACGCGCGCGCCGGCATCGCCGCGACCTCCACGGTCTCGACCGGAGGGTGTGCCTGATGCGCACCGTCGTCTCGTTCGTCTGCGGCGCCGTGGCGCTGATCGCCCTGCTGGCGGCCGTCCCGCTGCTGTGGCTGTCGACCCACATCGTCGACGAGGACGGCTACGTCGCGTTCAGCAGCACGCTGGCCCAGGACACCGAGCTGCAGAGCGCGTTCTCGGCCTACCTCACCGACGAGCTGTCGGCCCGAGGCGTCATCCCTGAGGCCCTCAAGGCGCCCGCCGCCGCCGCGCTCTCGAACGCCGTCGAGCGCTCGAGCAACCAGGCCGGCTTCGTCGAGGCGTGGGAGGCAACGCAGCGCAGCTCCCACAGTGAGGCGTTCGCCGACCCGATGCCCACGACCCTGGGCGTCGACGTCGGCCCCATGGCCACGTTCGTCGCGAAGCAGGTCAGCGGCAACCTGCCCATCACGATCACCGTGCCCAAGGGTCTCGTCGTGCCCGTCGTGACCGACGCGAGTGACCGCAAGATGGTCGACCGCGTCAAGCAGTCGACGGACCTCGGCCGCATCGCCGGCATCGTCGCCGCGATCGGTGCTGTGGGGTGCATCGCCGCTGCGAGGCGTACGTCGACCGCTGTCGCCTGGCTCGGTGGCGGCACCCTGGCGGTGGCCGGGCTGCTCTGGCTGACGAGCGGCCCCGTCACGCAGAACATCCTCGATCACACCGAGGCACCCTCGGAGTTCGCCCGTACGCTGCAGAAGCTCATCGTCGATCGCGCCGCCAGCTCGCTCGACGCGTGGCTCGTGGTCCTGGCGATCGGCGGTGGCATCGTCGCCGTCGCCGGCCTCGTGGGCCGCGCCGCAGTCGGCCGACGCGTGGCTTAGCTCGGGCGACCCTTGAGAGCGGCCGGGATCTCCTTGGCGGTGGCGATCGTGCGCTCGGGTGCGCGGACCTTCTTGAGCAGCACGATGCCCAGGATGATCGCGAGGATCGTCAGCACGACGTAGACGCCGGCGACGATGAGAAACGCCCACGCGGGGTCGAGCCCGGTCATCGTCAGGAAGTACGCGCCGGAGATCGACAGCATGACGACGATCAGCAGGCCGAAGAAGGCCGCGACCGCGAGCAGGCCCGCACCGATGCCGCCGGCCTTGACACTGAACTTCAGCTCGCTCTTGGCGAGCTTGATCTCCGACTGCACCAGCGCGGAGATGTCGCGGCTGGCGTCGGCAACCAGCCGACCGATGGTCGGATCATCAGCTCTGTTCATACCGGCGAGCCTACAAGTGACTCACCGGGTCGCGCAGGTCAGCGTGTGCCGATGGCCGTGAGGATGCTGCCGTCCGAGAGCGCCCAGAGCAGGCGGCCGGCGATGACGGCCCCGAGGAGGGACAGCCCGATCACCAGATCCGTGCTGACGCGGCGGGTGGCCGGGGTCGGTCGCTCGTCGTTCGTGGTCCTCGTCATGGATTGCATACCCACAACATTTCCCGTGGAGATGAGACGAAACTGAACGGAGCCCGTCCTGAGCCTGTCAACCCGGCGAAACGATGGTCCGGGCGCCGTCGCTCCGCCGCAGGTCAGAGCGTCTTTGAGATGTGCTTAAGGCCATCGATGTCGCATTCAACCACTGGAATCGCAAGGTCAGGTCTCTAAATTGGTAAACCAATAACCGGTTGACGAATGAAGAACGCTGTGTCAATCTGTGACGCGCAGCACCCATACGAGCTGCGACCTGACAAGGAGCCATTGATGAACCCGAAGAAGCTGGCCGCCCTGGCCGCGACCGTGCTGGTGCTCGCCGGCGGGCTGTCCGCCTGCTCGTCCGGAGCCGGGGCCGACGAGTCCAAGACCGTGGCGAAGCCGTTCAAGGCTTGGAAGCAACCGACCGTCAACAGCTCGATGACGGTCGACGAGGCCGCCAAGATCGTGGCCACCGCGACGAAGCCCACCACGGAGTGGACCGGCCCGACCAGTGGACCCAAGGCGGTCAAGGCGAAGCAGGCGATCGCCTATGTCTCGTCCGACCAGTCGTACGTGTCGTACGTCAACTGGGGAGACGGTGTGAAGGATGCCGCCGCGAAGCTCGGCTGGAGCGTCCATGTCTTCGACGGCAAGGGGACCGTCAGCGGCAACCTCAGTGCGATGCAGCAGGCCGTCGCCTCCGACCCGGTCGCGATCGTGACCTCGGCCGACGCCAGCGCCCTGCAGGCGCCGATCGCCCAGGCCGTCACCAAGAAGATCCCCGTCATCGGCATCCACGCGAGCGCGTTCCCGGGGCCCGACCCCCAGCTCAACCTCTTCGACAACATCGCGAGCGATCCGGCCGAGATCGGCCGCACCCAGGCCGCGTACGTGGTGGCCGAGTCGAACGGCACGGCCAAGCTGGCGCACATGCTGGACAACAGCTACGCGATCGCCCGCTTCAAGGCCAAGGCCGCGACCGAGCCGGTCAAGAACCTGTCGACCGCGACATTCCTCGAGGAGATCAACATCCCGGTGGCCGACCAGGCCAATCGCATCCCGTCGGCGGTCTCGGCCCTGCTCTCCAAGTACGGCAAGGCCAATGTCTGGATCACGACGTGCTGCGACAACTTCTACCCCTACGTTGCCTCAGCCCTGCGGTCGTCGAACGTCAAGCCCGACGAGGTCAAGCTGGTCGGCGCTGACGGATCGCCCTCGGCGTACGACATGATCCGCAAGGGTCAGTACGAGGTCGCGACGGTCCCCGAGCCGAGCACCCTGTTCGGCTACCAGGCCGTCGATGCGATCGTCCGGGCACAGGCCGGCCAGGAGCCGGCGAAGTTCATCCAGCCGACCTACCTCGTGACCAAGGACAACGTCGACCAGGAGGGCGGGGACAAGGACCAGTACATCCCCAGCAACAACTTCGCGTGTCACTACGCCAACGTGTGGCTCGGCCAGGATGACGCCTGCACGGCGAAGCCCTGATCGGCGCGCCTGCACATGACTGAGAACATGACGGCGCCCGCGCTCCGTCTCTCGGGACTCACCAAGCGCTTCGCCGGGCAGCTGGCTCTGGATCACGTCGATCTGGAGCTGGCGCCCGGCGAGGTGCGCGGCCTCGTCGGCGAGAACGGAGCCGGCAAGTCGACGCTGATCAAGATGCTCGCCGGGATCTACGTCCCGGACGACGGCGCCATCGAGGTCGACGGGCAGCAGCTGTCGCCGACCAGTGACCGGACGTCCATCGCGTTCGTCCACCAGGATCTCGGGCTGGTCGACGAGCTGACGATCGGCGAGAACATCGCCTTCGCATCGGGCTTCCCCCGGGCCAGCGGTCTCATCACCTGGAGCCAGGTGTGGGACCGGGCCGTCGAGGCCTACGAGCGGATGAACCTCGTCCCACCGTCGCCGCGCCAGCTCGTCGGCCGGCTGTCTGCCGCCGAGAAGGCCCTGCTCGGCATCGTCCGCGCGTTGGCCAAGGACGCCAAGGTCGCCGTGCTCGACGAGCCGACGGCATCGCTGCCCGCACCCGATGTCGCGTTCCTTCTCGACGCGCTGAGGTCCCTCAAGGCATCGGGCACGGCGATCCTCTACGTCACGCACCGGCTCCAAGAGCTCTACGAGGTCGCCGACAGCGTCACGATCCTCCGCGGCGGTCAGCTGGTTGCCGCGGGACCCATGGCCGAGTTCGGCGTCGACCGCGTGGTCGAGGCGATGCTCGGCCGCAGCATCGACAGCGTCCCGGCAACGGGTCCGGCAGCGCTCGACGGGACCGAGATCCTCGGCGTGGACGGGCTGGCCGTAAGAGGAGCACCTCCCGTGTCGTTCTCGGTGCACGCAGGCGAGGTCGTCGGCATCATGGGGCTGCGCGGCGCCGGCCAGGAGGCCATCGGTCGCGCCATTGCCGGGGTCGACCCGACAGCGGCCGGGTCGGTGCGGCTCGACGGCAGGGCCGTCCACGAGTCCGGGATATCGGCACGCATGCGCGCCGGCATCGCCCTCCTCCCCGCGGATCGTCAGCGTGAGTCGACGTTCCCGGGCATGTCGGTCGCGGAGAACCTGTTCCCGGGCCCCCGCAACCGGTCCAACGGCTCACGCTGGATCGGACGGCGCACCGAGTCGTCCCGCACCGTGGCCACGATCTCGGAGTTCGACGTACGCCCGGCGCTGGCTGACCTGCCGATCGACCAATTCAGCGGCGGCAACCAGCAGAAGGTCTGTGTCGCCCGGGTTCTCGGCCAGGACCAGCGCGTCGTGATCCTCGAGGAGCCGACGGCGGGTGTCGACGTGGGATCGAAGTTCGAGATCCACGCCTTCATCCGGGCGGCGGCTGCCGCCGGGACCGGGGTCGTCGTCATCTCCAGCGATGTCGAGGAGATCACCCAGCTGTGCACCCGTGTCCTGGTCGTCGTCAATGGCGGCATCGACGCCGAGGCGACAGGTGACCAGATCTCCGAGGAGAACCTCATCGTCCTCGCATCATCGGCGCCGGTCGTCGCTGGCGCGCATGCCGCAACCGAAAGGAAACCTTCCCATGTCCACGCAGACTGAGGCACGACCTCGGATCATCGTCAACGGCGAGATCGTCCAGCGCTACGCGCTGGTGCTGGCGTTCGTCCTTGTCCTGGTGGTGTTCTCCGCCCTGCGGCCGGACACCTACCTGAGCACCGGCAACGTCCAGAACCTGCTCACGGCGCAATCGGTGACGATGCTCCTCGCGTTCGCCGTCATGGTGCCGCTGGCGACGGGGGAGTTCGACCTCAGCGTCGGCTATCACGCCGGCATGGCGCAGGTCCTCATCATTGGGTTGCAGGAGAAGCACGACTGGTCCTGGCCCATCGCCGCCGCTGCGATCATCGTTGCCGGCTGTGTCGTCGGCCTGGTCAACGGTGTCCTGGTCACCAGATTCGGCATCAGCTCGTTCATCGCGACCCTGGGCTCAGGGATGGTGCTGTTCGGCATCACGAACTGGTTCACCAACGGTCAGCAGATCGTCGGGACCAAGCTCTCCACGTCGTTCATCGACCTCACCGGGTCGATCGGATGGGTGCCGTACTTCGCGCTCCTCGTGGCGGCGGTCGGCATCGTGCTTCACATCTACTTCGAGCGTACGGTCGCTGGCCGGTCGTTGTTCGTCGTCGGTTCGTCGCGCCGCGCCGCCGAGCTCACGGGTGTCTCCGTGTCACGCACGGTCACGACGGCATTCGTGACCTCGGGAGCCATGGCAGCGCTCGGCGGCATCATCCTCGGCGCCAACCTGCGCACGGGCACGGCATCGGTCGGCCCGGAGTACCTGTTGCCGGCCTTCGCCGGCGCCATGTTGGGCGCCACCTCGATCAAGCCGGGCCGCTTCAACGTTGTCGGCACCGTCATTGCCGTCCTCACGCTGGCGTTCCTCTTCTCCGGCGTGCAGCAGCTCGGTGCGCCCTTCTTCGTCGAGTACTTCTTCAACGGCGGGATCCTCGTCCTCGCGGTCGGCCTGTCGGTGTACGCCGCCAAGCTCCACCGCGAGCGAGCCAGCCGTGTGTGACATCTTCCCCACCACTGAAAGGTCAACATGAACACCTCGCCACTTCGCGTGACGGTCGTCGGATCCGGCTACATGGGCAAGGGCATCGCCCACACCCTGGCTCGCGGCGGCGCCGTCGTGACCCTGGCTGACCGAGAGCCGGACATCGCTGCTGCGGCGCTCGAGGCCATGATCGAGGACGTCCGGGTCGCCGAGGACCGGGGTCTCGTCCCCGCCGGTTCGGTCGACCAGGTCCGGGCCGGTTCGACAGCAGGCGCATCGATCGAGGCTGCCGTCGCCGGGGCGGATCTCGTCGTCGAGGCGGTGTTCGAGGACATCGCCGTCAAGCACGCGGTCCTCAAGGTCATCGAGGAGGCGACCGGTGATGACACCGTCATCACGACGAACACGTCGGCGATCCCGGTCTCGGACCTCGCCGCCGTGCTGCGCCGCCCGCAACGGTTCTTCGGGGTGCACTGGTTCAATCCGGCGCCGTACCTTCCGGCGATCGAGGTGATCCTGGGCAGCGAGTCCGACGAATCGCTGCTAGCGCCCGTCACGGAGCTGCTCGTCGCCTCTGGAAAGGCGCCGGTCGTCGTGGCCGACACCCCGGGCTTCATCTGCAACCGACTGCAGTTCGCGTTGTTCAAGGAGGCGGCGCTGATGGTCGAGGAGGGGACCGCGACGGCTGAACGGATCGATGGTGTGGTCCGCTCGTCGTTCGGATTCCGGCTGCCATTCTTCGGGCCCTTCGCGATCGCCGACATGGCCGGTCTCGACGTCTACGCCAACTCGTACACCACGCTCGAGGCTCAGCTGGGGCCACGGTTCACCTGCCCGCCGTCGCTCCGGTCTCGGGTCGACACCGGCGATCTCGGGATCAAGACCGGAGGTGGCTACCTCGGCCTGACCGCTGAGGAGTCCGCCGCCATGACGGAGCGTCGCGACCGTTCGTACGTCGCACTCGCGACGCTGCGTGATTCACTCGAGTCGTCAGACGACTGACACAACCACCGAAGGAGGTCGGCGATGGGTCGCCCACCGAAGAACCCGCAGCCGCAACCAGAGCTGCGGCCTATCGACATCGATCGATCTTCGGTGTCGCAGGAGGTCATCAAGGCGCTCACGCAGTCGTTCTTCTCCGGAGGACTGCTGCCGGGCCATCGGCTGCCGTCAGAGCGACAGCTGAGTGAGTCGCTGGGCGTGAGCCGCTCGGCGGTACGTGATGCGATCCAGTCCCTCGGGCTGCTCGGCATCCTCGACATCCGGCAGGGTGACGGCACCTACTTGCGTGGCACCGGATCGAACTTCCTACCGGCTGTCATCGAATGGGGCCTGTTCCTGGGCGAGAAGCGGCTGTTCGACCTCGTCGAGGCCCGGCAGCAGCTCGAGATCATCCTCGCCGGGTTCGCCGCCACCCGGCGGACGCAGGAGGAAGTCGACCGGCTCGCCGAGCTGATCGAGCTCATGCGGGACCCCGACATCTCGTCAGAGGCCTTCATCGAGGCCGACATCGAGTTCCACTTCATGATCGCCGAGGTGGCGCGCAACGGTGCGCTCCGCGACGTCCTCACCAGCATCACGGGACTGCTCCGGGCGTGGATGGCCCGATCGATCAGTGCTGCGGGTGAGACCAGGTCGTCCTTTCAGGAGCACGAGGTGGTGTTCGAGGCGATCCGCGACAAGGACTCCCGTGGCGCTCGAGCGGCGATGCGCCGCCACCTCAGCCAGGCCGAGCGGCGCCTGAGAACCACCCTCAAGGACGACCCCAGCACGTACGTCGTGCAGTCGGGACGGGCCGGCAACGACTCGAAGGAGCAGCAATGAGCGACGACCGGGCGTGGGACTCCACGCGCCGGGGGACCCTCCCCGGAGTCAGCTACCTCGACTCCGAACTGGGTCGGGTGGCCGACCTCAGCTCGAGTCAGGTCGCGTCAGCTCTCCAGCTCGGGACCGGAGGCACGGTGTACGACCTGGACTCCGGGCGCTGGCCCGGCATGCCCCTGTTCGCCGGACACCCGGCATTTCAGGTGCTCCGTTACCGGACGGCACACGGCCAGGACCTCGCGGGTGACATGGATGAGTGGCGCGGGCGCAACGACGTGCACATGGGCTTCACCACGGAGCTGATGTCCGGAACCATGCACACGGGGACCCACCTCGACGCCCTGTGCCACACGACGTGCGGCGACGACAACGAGTGGTTCGGCGGGTTCACCTCCGACGCCGAGCTGACCGACTTCGGCCCGCGCCGCGCCGAGGCCTCCTCGATCGCGCCGATCATCACGCGCGGTGTCCTGGCGGACATGACTCGGTCGCACGGCGGTCAACCGCTTCCCGCCGGACACGTGATCGGGTGGGACGAGTTCTCCGCCGTGCTCGAGGCGAGCGGGACCACGATCCGCGAGGGCGACGCCGTCCTGGTCAACACCGGATACCTCCAGATCTGGACCCAGGACCCGTCGGTCGTCAGTCGGCACAAGGGTGCCGGGATCGGCATCGACGTCGCCGACCGACTGGCCGACCTGGGCGTCGTCCTCGTGGGCTCCGACACCGAGACGGTCGAGGCCGACCCCTCGCCCGATCCGGTCAACCCGCACCCTGTGCACATCCGGCTCATGATCGAGCAGGGCATCCATCTCCTCGAGCTCGCCTGGCTGGGCGACCTGGCGCGCGACGGTGTCACGGAGTTCCTCTTCATCTGCCTGCCGCTTCGCGTCCGCGGAGCGACCGGAAGCATGGTGCGTCCCGTTGCCATCGTCTGACCGCAGCTCGCAGCACCCATGGCTCGGCATCGTCGCCGACGACATCACCGGGGCGACCGATGTCGCGGCGTACGTCACACGCACCGGCTCGGCCACGATTCAGTTCTTCGGGGTCCCCGAAGGACTCACGAGCGTCGACGCCGATTGCGTCGTGGTCGCCCTCAAGACGCGAAGTGTGCCCGCCGACGAGGCGGTCAAGCAGTCGCTGGAGGCGGCGCGTTGGCTCGAGCGACTCGGGGTCGAGCACGTCTACTTCAAGTACTGCTCCACGTTCGACTCGACGCCGGCCGGCAACATCGGGCCCGTGGCAGATGCCCTTGCCGCCGAACGCGGGGCGTCCCGCGTGGTGATCGCGCCGAGTGCGCCTGAGAACGGGCGAACGGTCTATCAGAGCCGCCTCTTCGTCCATGACCAGCTCTTGGAGGAATCGCCGCTCAAGGACCACCCGCTCAATCCGATGCACAAGTCGGACCTTCGGGTTCTGATGGCCGAGCAGTCAGCCACCCCGGTTGAGGCGGTGCCGCTGGCAGTCGTCGCACAGGGTGCTGACGCCGTACGCCGGACCGTTGGCGCGTTCGAGGGTCCCCTCGTACACGTCGTCGCGGACGCTGTCTCGGATGCCGACCTCGACGTCTGGGCAGGCGTTGCGCTCGAACAGCCACTGTCGACCGGCTCGGCAGGACTGGCCGCCGCGATGGCCAGGGCCCACTCGGGTTCGAGCAGGTCCGACCTGTCCGTGCCGCTGCCGTCCGGTCCCGTCGGGTTCTTGTCGGGCAGCGCCTCGGCCGCGACCCGGGGCCAGGTCCACCACTTCCTCGAGAGGCATGCGGGTCTCTACGTGGACGCCAAGGCGCTGGCAACCGGCGAACAGCGCATCGGCGACATCGAGCGTTACCTCGACGAGGCGCTGGCGAAGGCCGATCCGCCTCTCGTCTACTCGACGACCAGCCTTCACGAGCTCACCGCCATCCAGCGAGACCTCGGCCCCGCGACGGCGGCGCATCTCGTCGAGACGGCGATGGCCGAGACCGCGCGGGCGATGGTTGCCCGTGGCATCCGCCGGGTCGTGGTGGCCGGAGGGGAGACGTCGGGTGCCGTCGTCCAGGCCCTCGGACCGGCCGGCATCTGGATCGGTCCCGAGGTGGCACCCGGCGTCCCGTGGACCGTCACGACCGACGACGACCCGATCGCGCTGCTGCTGAAGTCCGGCAACTTCGGGACTGAGGAGTTCTTCACGATCGCGGAGGCTTGGGCATGAGCTCCGTGCTGGTCGATGCCGGCGCCGCGATCGTGACGGCCGGCGCGGATCTCTCGCGAGCGGGACTGTCACCGGGAACCACCGGCAACGTCAGTGTCCGGGTCGGCGAGCACGTCGTCTGCACACCGACGGGCGCCGACCTCGGTGCACTGGACCCGAGCAACCTGAGCGTCATCGCCGCCGACGGTTCGCACGTCTCCGGGCCGCGCGCGACGAAGGAGACCTTCATGCACCTCGCGATGTATGCGGCGGATCCCGGTGTCGGTGCGATCGTGCACACGCACGCGACCCGCGCGACGGCCGTCTCGTGCCTCGCCGGTCTCGATCCGGTGGATGCGATCGTGCCGCTCACGCCGTACCTGACGATGAAGGCCGGTCCCATCGCCGTGGTCGACTACCGGGCGCCGGGTGACCGCGACATCGCGCCGCTCATCGCGGATGCGTCACGTGCGGGTCACCGCGGCATCCTGCTCGCCAACCACGGCACCCTGGTCGGTGGCGCAACCGTCGGCGACGCCGTGACGGCCACGATCGAGCTCGAGCAGGCAGCCGCCATCATGCTGTTGACCGCCGGCCGGGAGGTCCGCCGCCTCACCGACGACGAGGTGGCGGACCTCCGCGACCGATATCCGTACCGGCAGACCGGCTAGTCGTCGTCCTTGGCGGTCTTCATGCCAGCGGTGATCTTGTCCATGATGCCGCTGTCGGCCAGGGTCGTGGCGTCGCCGACCTCGCGGTTCTCGGCGACGTCTCTCAACAACCTCCGCATGATCTTGCCGGAACGGGTCTTGGGCAGCTCGGGGACGATCATGATCTGGCGGGGCTTGGCGATCGCGCCGATCTCCTTGCCGACGTGGTTGCGGAGCTCTTGGACGATCTCCTCGCCGCCGTCGCCTGCGGATTCGCGCAGGATGACGAACGCAACGACGGCCTGACCTGTGGTCTCGTCGGTGGCGCCGACGACGGCGGCTTCGGCGACCTTGGGGTGTGACACGAGCGCGGACTCGATCTCGGTCGTCGACAGGCGGTGGCCCGAGACGTTCATGACGTCGTCGACACGGCCGAGCAGCCAGATCGCGCCGTCGTCGTCCTTGCGGGCGCCGTCACCGGCGAAGTAGAACCCGGGCCAGCGGGACCAGTAGGTCTCCTTGTAGCGGTCGTCGTCGCCCCAGATCGTGCGCAGCATCGACGGCCACGGCTCGGTGATGACGAGGTAGCCGCCCTCGCCGTGCTCGACCGGCTCGCCGGCGTCGTCGACGACCTCGGCGGCGATGCCGGGGATCGCGGTCATCGCCGATCCCGGCTTGCCCTTGGTGACGCCGGGCAGCGGGCTGATCATGTGCGCGCCGGTCTCGGTCTGCCACCACGTGTCGACGATCGGGGTCTTGCCGCCGCCGATGTTCTCGCGGTACCAGACGTACGCCTCGGGGTTGATCGACTCACCGACCGAGCCGAGGATGCGCAGCGACGAGAGGTCGTGCTCGGCGGGGATCTGCTCGCCCCACTTCATGAACGTACGAATCGCAGTCGGTGCGGTGTAGAACAGCGTGACCTTGTACTTCTCGATGATCTCCCACCAACGGCCCTTGTGCGGGGTGTCGGGTGTGCCCTCGTAGAGCACCTGGGTCGCGCCGTTGGCGAGCGGCCCGTAGACGATGTAGGAGTGCCCGGTGACCCAGCCGACGTCGGCGGTGCACCAGTAGACGTCCTCAGGCTTGTAGTCGAAGACGCCCCAGAACGTGTAGGTCGACTGCACCATGTAGCCGCCCGTGGTGTGCAGGATGCCCTTGGGCTTGCCGGTCGTGCCCGAGGTGTACATGACGTAGAGCGGGTGCTCGGCGTCGAACATCTCCGGCGTGTGGTCCTTGGACGCCGTGTCGACGGCGTCGTGCCACCAGACGTCGCGTCCCTCGGTCCACTCCACGTCCTGGCCCGTGCGGCGTACGACCAGCACGCCGGTCACGTCGGGGCACTTCTGCAGCGCCTCGTCGACGGCGGGCTTGAGTGCGGACGGGGCGCCTCGGCGGTAGCCGCCGTCGGCGGTGATGACGACCTTGGCCTCGCAGTCGAGGATGCGGCTGGAGAGCGCGTCGGCGGAAAAGCCGCCGAACACGACGGTGTGAGGGGCGCCCAGACGCGCGCAGGCGAGCATCGCGATGACGGCCTCGGGGATCATCGGCAGGTAGATCGCGATGCGGTCGCCGGCCTTGACGCCGAGGTCGATCAGCGCGTTGGCGGCCTGGGACACGAGGTCCTTGAGCTCGGCGTACGTGATGTCGCGGGTGTCGTCCTCGGGCTCGCCGACGAAGTGCAGCGCGACCTTGTCACCGTTGCCGGCCTCGACGTGCCGGTCGACGCAGTTGTAGGACGCGTTGAGCTTGCCGCCGACGTACCACTTGGCGAACGGCGGGTTGGACCAGTCGAGCACCTCGGTGAACGGCGTGCCCCAGGTCAGCCGGTCGGCCTGCTCGCCCCAGAACTTCACCCGGTCGGCGGCGGCCTGCTCGTAGACCTCGGCCTTGACGTTGGCGTTGGCGGCCAGGTCGGCCGGCGGCTCGAACACGCGGTCTTCGTGCGACAGGTTGCTGATGTTCTGCTCGGTCACGGTTGCTCCTCGTCCGGGGTTCTAGTTCGATTGTGGCGCAGCCCACAAGATGCCGCGCAGGGGGTTGCGCCTGAGTTGCGGCGCGCGGCTTCGCCGCTCCCGCTGCTCGTGCCTCGCAGCGGCCGGGCTCCGCCCGGGCGCCCTGCCTCGCTTCGCTCGGCCGATGGTTGCGAACGGAGCGAGGCAGGCACCTGGGCGAAGCCGCGGGCCCTACTGGATGGCGCCGGCGCCAGTCATCGCACGTACGTCGAGCTCGGTGTAGTGCTCCTCCGCGTCGCGATCCTTGGCCAGCATCGTGCCGATGAACCCACACAGGAAGCCGATCGGGATCGAGACGATGCCCGGGTTCTCGAGCGGGAACCAGCTGATGTCGATGCTGGTCGGCAGCAGCGAGAGGTTCTTGCCCGTGGGGTCCTCACCCTTGCCGGAGACGACCGGCGAGAAGATCACCAGTCCCACCGACGAGATGAGGCCGCCATAGATGCTCCACACTGCTCCGCTGGTGTTGAACCGCTTCCAGAACAGGTTGTAGAGCAGCGCCGGCAGGTTGGCCGATGCCGCGACGGCGAACGCCAACGCCACCAGGAAGGCGATGTTGAGCTTCTGCGCCGGGATGGCCAACAGGATTGCGATGCCGCCGATCACGAAGGCCGCGATCTTGGCGGTCGCCACCTCCTGCTTCTCGGTGACCTCGCCACGCTTCCACACCTGCGCGTAGAGGTCGTGCGCGACGGACGACGCCGAGGTCAGCGTCAGGCCGGCGACCACGGCGAGGATCGTCGCGAACGCGACCGCCGAGATGATCGCCAGCAGGACCGCGCCTCCCGTCGATCCGGATCCTCCACCGACGGCTTCTGCGAGCAGTGGTGAGGCCAGGTTGCCGCCGGAGGCCGCGATCTGTTCCTTCTCGTCGCCCTTGACCAGCGCCGCGGCACCGAAGCCGAGGACCAGGGTCATGAGGTAGAACGAGCCGATCAGCCCGATGGCCCACAGCACCGACTTGCGGGCCTGTCTGGCCGTCGGGACGGTGTAGAAGCGGATCAGGATGTGCGGCAGACCGGCGGTGCCGAGCACGAGGGCCAGGCCCAGCGAGATGAAGTCGATCTTGCTGGTGGTCGTGACGCCGTACTTGAGACCGGGCTCGAGGAATGCCGAACCCTTGCCGCTGTTCTCGGCCGCGGTGCCGAGCATGTCGCTAATGTTGAAGTCGAACTTCGCCAGCACCAGCACCGTGATGAGGATCGTGCCGGCCATCAGCAAGACGGCCTTGACGATCTGCACCCAGGTGGTGCCCTTCATGCCGCCGACCGTGACGTAGAAGATCATCAGCGCACCGACGCCGACGATCGTCAGGTTCTTGGTGAGGCCCTCGTTCTCGACGCCCAGCAGCAGCGCCACGAGAGCGCCGGCGCCGACCATCTGCGCGAGCAGGTAGAAGATCGACACGACGACGGTCGACGTCGCCGCCGCCGTGCGTACGGGCCGTTGCCGCATGCGGAACGCCAGCTGGTCGGCCATCGTGAACCGCCCGGAGTTGCGCAACAGCTCGGCGACCAGCAGCAGGGCGACGAGCCAGGCGACCAGGAAGCCGATCGAGTAGAGGAAGCCGTCGTAGCCGGCCAGCGCGATCGCGCCCGAGATGCCGAGGAACGACGCTGCCGACATGTAGTCACCGGCGACCGCGAAGCCGTTCTGGGCACCCGAGAAGCTGCGACCGCCGGCGTAATAGTCGGCGGCGGTCTTGGTGTTGCGGCTCGCCCAGAACGTGATGGCGACCGTGATCAGGACGACCAGGATGAACAGGGAGCCGGTGAGGGCCTGGTGGTCGTTGTCCTCGGCGGCGCGCAGGAGTGTGGCCGTGGTGCTCATCGCTTGATCTCCTCGTCGTACTCAGCGCGGAGGCGGTCCGCGATCGGGTCCATGCGGCGCGCGGCGAACCGGGCGTACCAGATCGCGATGGCGAACGTCGAGACGAACTGCAGCAGGCCGAAGATCAGCGCGACGTTGATGTTGCCGGCGACCTTGTGCGCCATGAAGTCGCCCGCATAGTTCGACATGAGGACGTACAGCAGGTACCAGGTCATGAACGCAACGGTCAGCGGTACGACGAACCGAAGATAGGAGCGCTTCAGCTCAGCGAACTCGTCCGTCGCATGGATGCGTTGATAGGCCGCGTGGGCCTCGGGCGGGATTCTCTCGGCCACCGGGATCACCTCTTCCGTGAAGGCAGGACGGCACGGGTGCGTGTCGCCGCTCTGAACCTAGGTACCCCGTTTCCTGTGAGCCAGATCACTTCACGGGGTATGCGTTGGAAGCCGACGGGCCTGCGACGTGCGGTCGCCCGCGTGCGACGAACGGTGGGTTTCGCCGGTCGAACGGTGGCGTCAGAAGCGCCTGTCGACGTCCAGGCGCTCGGGGGTGTGCAGCCGCACCATCGTGCGCGAGACGTTCGCCGGTACGTCCGACCGATTGGCGAGCGAGACGCCGATCATCAGGGCGAAGCCGATCGGCACCGACCAGGCCGCCGGCTGGCTCATGACGACGCCGAACCAGCCGTCGGGGCGTACGGCGATCGTCACGACGGCCGCGACGCCGGCGCCGAGGCCGCCGCCGATGAGTCCGGCGATCGCGCCCCGCGCCGTCAGCCCGCGCCACCAGATGCCGAGCACCAAGAGCGGACAGAAGGTCGAGGCGGCCAGCGCGAACGCGAAGGTCACCGAGCTCGCGACCGCGATCCGCTCGGCCGACAGGGCCAGCAGGAGCGGGACCACGACGCAGCCGGCCGCCGCGATGCGCAGCGCCGTGATCGTCGAGATGCGCCCGCGCGCCAGGCCCTGCCCGACGACTCCGGCGACCGACATCGTCAGGCCCGAGGAGGTCGAGAGGAACGCGGCGAACGCGCCCGCCGTGAGCAGCGCCGCGAGCAGCTCGCCCGTACTGCCGCCGATCACGCGCGACGGCAGCTCCAGGACGACGGTGTCAGCCCGCCCCGAGTCCAGCAGGTCGCGCGCGTAGACGCGGCCCAGCACGCCGTAGATCGTCGGCAGCAGGTAGAACGTGCCGAGCAGCGCCAGCACGATCAGGGTCGTCCGGCGCGCGGCGTGCCCGTCGGGGTTGGTGTAGAACCGCACCACCACGTGCGGCAGGCCCATCGTGCCGAGAAAGGTCGCGATCATGACCGAGTACGTCAGGTAGAGGCCCGGCCCGTCCGCCTGGCTGAACGGTTGGAACCACTCCTCGGGCGCGACGGGAGAGGGTCGGCCGTCACCGGTCCACGCGTGCAGCAGGAAGAACACCGGGATCAGCAGTGCGGTGAGCTTGAGCCAGTACTGGAACGCCTGCACGAACGTGATGCTGCGCATGCCGCCGGACACCACGTTGACGACGACGATCACCGCGACGACGACCGTGCCGACCCAGTTGGGCGCACCCGTGACCGTGCGGAGCGTGAGACCGGCGCCCTGGAACTGTGGCATGAGGTAGAGCCAGCCGACCGCGACGACCAGCGCGCTCGCGACCCGGCGTACGCCCAACGACTGCAGCCGGACCTGGGCGAAGTCGGGGATCGTGTACGCCCCGGAGCGCCGCAGCGGCGCCGCGACGAACACCAGCAACAGGAGGTAGCCCGTGGTCCAGCCGATGGGGTACCAGAGCATGTCCGCACCGTGTGTGAGCACGAGCCCGGCCACGCCGAGGAACGAGGCCGCGGAGAGGTATTCGCCGCCGATCGCCGAGCTGTTCCAGACCGGGCTGACCGAGCGGGACGCGACGTAGAAGTCGCTGGTCGTACGGCTCATCCGCAGGCCGAAGGCCCCGATGCCGAGCGTCGCGATGGCGACCAGCGCGACGGCGACGACGCCGTACGTGGAGTTCACTGTGGGTCCGGGCGGTGCGGCTCCACGAGCTCGGTGAAGTCGCGTTCGGCGCGCTCGACCTGGCGGATGTAGACCCAGCCGAGCGCGAAGAGGCCGGGATAGACCAGCACCCCGAGGATCCACCAGGGCACGGGCACGCCGAGGACGTGCATCTCGGTGACGCTGTCGAACGCCAGGAAGATCAGGGGCAGAGCGCCGATCGACAGCATGAGCGTCGCCGCGACGGTCAGCGCCGCGCGGAGCTGCGCCCGGATCAGCGAGCGCATGTAGACCTCGCCGATGCCGGTCGACTCGTCGATCTCCTGCCGGACGCTGCGCCGTACGTGTGCCGGCGCGGTCGTCAGTGGGCTGGTGACGCGCACCCGCCCGGTGTACTGCTTCTCCGTCACAGTGCCCGCTCGTGGATCAGCTCTCGCAGCGCGCGGGCGTGGCGGCGGGCGACCTGGATCTCGACCAGCTCGTCGCCGGCCGGCACGAGCACGCTGGAGCGCCCGGCCTGGACACGGAGCTCGCGCAGGTGGGCGAGGTTGACGACGTGACTGCGGTGGACTCGCGCGAATCCGGCCTCCTCCCACTCGTCGGCGAGCGTCGTCAGCGGCATACGGATCAGGTGGCTGCCGCCGTCGACGACGTGCAGGCGTACGTAGTCGCCCTGCGCCTCGACGTACGACACCGATGCCCGCGACACGAACCGGGTGACCCCGCCGAGCTCGACGGCGATCCGGTCGTCGCTCGCCGGCGGCGCGGACTCGGCGTCGGCACAGGCGCGCCGCACGCTCTCGCTGAGTCGCTCCTCGCGGATGGGCTTGAGCAGGTAGTCCACCGCGTTCATCTCGAACGCCTCGACGGCGTGCGCGTCGTGCGCCGTCACGAACACGATGCGGGGCGGCGTGCGGAACCGGCCGAGCAGCCGGGCGATCTCCAGGCCGCTCAGTCCCGGCATCGCGACGTCGAGGAACACCAGCTCGATGTCACCCTCGTCGAGCACCCGCAGCGCCTCGGCGCCCGAGCGGGCCGCGCGTACGGACGCGATGCGGTCGTCGCGGCCCAGCAACCACACGAGCTCGTCGAGCACGGGCTGCTCGTCGTCCACCACGAGGGCACGCAACGCGGTCGTCATGCGGTGATCATGCCGAGATGTCGGCGGCACCACAACAGGGGAGCGATCACGCCGACTCGGCTCCGGGATGGAACTTCGGCAGCCGGACGGTGACCTTGGTGCCGTGCCCCGGCGCGGTCTCGACGACGATGCCGTACTCGTCGCCGTAGACCGTACGCAGGCGCTCATCGACGTTGCCGAGCCCGACCGACGCGCTGGTGGTGTGGCCCGACAGCGCATCGCGTACGGTCTCCGGCTCGACCCCGACACCGTCGTCCTCGATCGTGATGACGCACTCGACGCCCTCGTCGAGCGCCACGACCGTGACGGTCCCGTCGCCGTCCTTGGCCTCGAGTCCGTGGCGCACGGCGTTCTCGACCAGCGGCTGGATCGCGAGGAACGGCAACGTCACGCTGAGCACCTCCGGTGCCACCCGCGTGACGACGCGCAGCCGGTCGCCGAAGCGCGCCTTCTCCAGCACGAGGTAGCGCTCGATCGACCGCAGCTCCTCGGCGAGCGTCGTGAACTCGCCGTGCTCGCGGAACGAGTAGCGGGTGAAGTCGGCGAACTCGAGCAACAGCTCGCGAGCGCGCTCGGGGTCTGTGCGCACGAACGACGCGATCGCGCCGAGCGAGTTGTAGATGAAGTGCGGCGAGATCTGGGCCCGCAGCGCCCGCAGCTCGGCCTCCATCAGTGCGGTACGCGACTCCGACAGCTCGGCGAGCTCGAGCTGGCTCGACATCCACCGGGCGACCTCTGTCGTTGCGCGCGCCAGGCCGGCCGACGCCTCTTCGGTGACGACGGCGATGCTGCCGACCACGCGCCCTTCGACCGACAGCGGCGCGACGATCGCGCGGTCCGACGCCTGCGTGCGCCCGCTGGCCAGGGCGTCGGCCGTGAGCTCGGTGACGTCCGGGGCATCGCCGGCGAGCCGGTCGTGCAGGTCGGTGATCGCGACGATGGGGCCGCCCAGCAGCGTACGCACGTGGGGGAGGGCCAGCGCCGCGCTCTCGGCGTCGAGGCCCCGGCGCAGTGCCGGCGCGGCCAGCGAGGCGGTATGCAGCGTCTCGTACGTCGCCCGGTCGGCCGGTGAGCCGAGCACCCGCCGACGCGTCAGCAGCCGCCACCGGACGAACACCGCGGCGGCGACGAGCGCGGCGATCACGATCGCGGCCGTCCTGATGTTGTCCATCCCGGGACGCTACCGCCTAGACGACTCCGGGGAGCGCGGTGAACCAGCTCGGCGCCTGCCCACAGAACTCCGTACGCTCGAGCGATCCCGCGCCGGCCGGGATGAGCCCGTCGATCGGCAGGCCTGTCAGTCGGGGCAGGTCACTGCGGTTGTTGAGCTCGGCGAGGCCGGGCTCGGCGGCGCAGGAGCCCAGCACGAGGCGTGGCGTCAGGCCTTCTGAGCCCAGCCGGTCGACGGTCAGTCCGGCGTGGTTGAGCGTGCCCAGTCCTTCGCGTGCGACGACGACGACCTCGGCGTCGAGGGCTCGGGCGAGGTCGATCACGGTGCCGCCGTCGAGGTCGAGCCGCACCAGCAGGCCGCCGGCACCCTCGACCAGCACGACGTCGGCGTCGAGGCCACGGATCTGCTGCGCCACCTCGGCGATGAGTGGGAGCGGTACGCCCTGGAGTCGGGCCGCGGTCTCGGGTGCCAGGGGGTCGCGCAGCCGCGCCAGCTCGTGCACGGCCGACGATCCCGTGAGGCGTACGACCTCGTCGGCGTCGCCGGGCTCGTCGGGTCCGACGCCGGTCTGCACGGGCTTGACCGCCGCGACCTCGAGGCCGCGGGCGGCCAGGGCGACCGCCAGGGCAGCCGTCACGACGGTCTTGCCGACGCCCGTGTCGGTCCCGGTGACCACGACGAAGCGGGTCATGGCACCACGGTGCTGATGAGCTTGGCGGCGTGCGCGAGCTGGTCGTCGTCGACCCCGGCCGATGCGGTGAGTCGCAGCCGGCTGATGCCGTCGGGTGTCGAGGGCGGCCGGAAGCAGCCGACACGTACGCCGTCGGCCGCGCACTGAGCCTGCGCCGCGAGCGCCTCGGCCGGGCCCGGCATCTCGACCGAGAGGACTGCTCCGGCCACGCGGGCCGCCCCTGCGGCGTCCGCGAGGGTGGCGGCGACGTGATGGAGCCGGGCGACGCGCTCGGGCTCGGCGTCGACGATCCGCAGGGCCTCGACGGCGGCCGCGGCGGCTGCCGGTGCGAGGCCGGTGTCGTAGATGAACGGCCGCGAGCGGTTGACCAGGTGATCGATGACGGCGTGGCTGCCCAGCACCGCGCCGCCCTGGCTGCCGAGCGCCTTGGACAACGTCATCGTGACGATCACCGAGGGTCGCCCCGCCAGGCCGAGCTCGCGCACGAGGCCGCCGCCGTCGCCCGCGACGCCGATGCCGTGGGCCTCGTCGACGACGAGCGTCGCGTCGTGGCGTTCGCACAGCTCGACGAGCTCGACCAGCGGCGCGGCGTCGCCGAGCACGGAGTAGATCGACTCGACGAGCACGAGGGCGCGGGTCTGCGTACGTCCTGACAGCTGGTCCTCGACGGCGGAGAGGTCGTTGTGGCCGACGACCGCAAGCGTCCCGCGCGAGAGCCGGCAGGCGTCGACGAGCGAAGCGTGCACGTGGGCGTCCGAGACGAGCAGGGTGTCGCGGTCCGAGAGAGCGGTCACGACGGAGAGGTTCGCGTGATAGCCCGTCGAGTGCACCAGCGCGGCCTCGTGGCCGAGCCGCGCGGCGAGCGCCGACTCGAGCGCCGTGTGCACCGGCAGGGTGCCGGTGACCAGGCGCGACGCGCTGGCGCCGGCCCCCCAGCGCAGGGCGGCTTCGGCGGCGGCTGCGGTCACCCGCTCGTCGCGGCAGAGCCCGAGATAGTCGTTGCCGGCGAGGTCGATCAGGTCGTCGTCGCCCGTGCGCGTCGTCAGCGACCGGACGAGCCCGTCGCGCTCGCGTTGCCGGGCCTGCTCCTCGAGCCAGGTGTGCAGCGTCATCGGGGCCTCCTGGCCGCGGCGACGAGGGCACCGGTGATCGTGGCCAGGTCCTCATCGGTGCTGATGTAGGGCGGCATCGTGTAGATCAGGTCGCGGAACGGCCGGATCCAGACGCCGTGCTCGAGGGCCACAGCGCTGGCCGCCGCGACCTCGATGGGATGGTCGAGCTGGATCACCCCGACGGCGCCGAGCGTACGGACGTCGGCGACGCCGCCGAGCTCGCGCGCGGGCGCCAGGCCAGTGGCCAGGGCCGTGTTGATCCGCGCGATGTCCCGCCGCCAGTCGGACTCGGTCAGCACGTCGAGCGAGGCCGCGGCGACGGCGCACGCGAGGGGGTTCGCCATGTACGTCGGACCGTGCATCAGGGCGCCCGACTCCGACGCGTCGATCCCGGCCGCGACGTCGGCGGTGCAGAGCACGGCGGCGAGAGTCAGGTAGCCGCCGGTCAACGCCTTGCCGACGCACATGATGTCGGGGCTGATGCCCGCGTGGTCGGCCCCGAACATCTCGCCCGTACGCGCGAAGCCGGTCGCGATCTCGTCGAGGATCAGCAGCCAGCCGTGCGCGTCGCACTGGTCGCGCAGCCAGCGCAGGACGGCCGGCGGATAGACCCGCATCCCGCCGGCGCCCTGGAGCACAGGCTCGACGATGACTGCGGCGACGGTGTCGTCGAGGGCATCGACGACGGCCTGCGCCTCGGCGACCCACGGCTCGAGGTCGGCGTCGAACCCGGCCGGCGGGCGGGGCAGGAACACCTGCTCGGCGAGCACGTCGGTGAACATCTGGTGCATGCCGCCGACGGGATCGCACACGCTCATGGCCCCGAACGTGTCGCCGTGGTAGCCGCCCCGAAGGGTCAGGAGCTGCGTACGCCCCGGATGGCCGTTGCCACGCTGGAGCTGCAGCGCCATCTTGAGGGCGACCTCGACCGAGACCGAGCCGGAGTCCGCGAAGAACACCTTGTCGAGCCCGGCCGGCGCGAGGTCGAGCAGCCGGCGGGCCAGCTCGATCGCGGGCTCGTGCGTCAGGCCGCCGAACATGACGTGTGACATCGAGTCGGCCTGACGATGCAGGGCCGCGTCGAGGCGGGGGTGACGATAGCCGTGGATCGCCGCCCACCACGACGACATCGCGTCGATCGGCTCGCGCCCGTCGGCCAGCGTCAGGCGGTTGCCCGCGGCGCTGGCGACCAGCAGCGGCGTGGCCGGGGAGTCCATCGGGGCATACGGGTGCCAGACGTGGGCGCGGTCGAAATCGATGAGGTCATCCATGGCAGGTGATCAGGATCTCGAGCGGTCGAGGTTTGACCTGAACGGTGTTCAGGATACATTCCTCCTCATGACTGACGTACTGCAGGTCGCCCGCGCCCACGTCCTCGAGCAGGGCCTCGGGCTCTCCGAAGAGCTGCTCGTCGAGGTGCTGCGGCTCCCGGACGAGCGCATCCCCGAGCTCCTGGAGCTGGCCCACGAGGTGCGCATGACGTGGTGCGGCCCCGAGGTCGAGGTCGAGGGCATCGTGTCCCTCAAGACCGGCGGATGTCCCGAGGACTGCCACTTCTGCAGCCAGTCGGGCCAGTTCCAGTCGCCGGTCCGGGCGGTCTGGCTCAACATCCCCGAGCTGGTCGAGGCCGCCAAGGAGACGGCGAAGACGGGTGCCTCCGAGTTCTGCATCGTCGCCGCCGTCCGTGGGCCCGACCAGCGCCTGATGGACCAGGTCCGCGAGGGCATCAAGGCGATCCAGGCCGAGGTCGACATCAACATCGCCTGCTCGCTCGGGATGCTGACCCAGGCGCAGGTCGACGAGTTCGTCGAGATGGGCGTGCACCGCTACAACCACAACCTCGAGGCGGCGAAGTCGTACTTCCCGCAGGTCGTGTCGACGCACTCGTACGAGGAGCGCTGGGACACCTGCCTCATGGTCCGCGAGGCCGGCATGGAGCTGTGCTGCGGCGGGCTCGTCGGCATGGGCGAGTCGATCGAGCAGCGCGCCGAGCTCGCGGCCCAGCTCGCCGAGCTGCGACCGCACGAGGTGCCGCTCAACTTCCTCAACCCGCGACCCGGCACGCCGTTCGGCGGCCAGGAGCTCATGAGCTCACAGGACGCCCTGCGGACGATCGCCGCGTTCCGCCTCGCGATGCCGCACACGATCCTGCGGTACGCAGGCGGCCGCGAGCTGACCCTCGGTGACCTCGGCACCCGCGAGGGACTGCTCGGTGGGGTCAACGCCGTCATCGTCGGCAACTACCTGACGACCCTCGGCCGTGACGCCAACGAGGACATCGACCTGCTGGCCGAGCTCGGCATGCCGATCAAGGAACTCCAGAAGACGCTCTGATGGCGTACTGCGGTCACTGCGGCGAGGCGGTCGACGCACGCGACCACGCGCGATGCGCGGAGCTCTTGCGGATGGAGCCGCCACGCTTCTGCACCCAGTGCCGCAGGCGCATGGTCGTCCAAGTCACGCCGGCCGGCTGGTCGGTACGCTGCGTCGAGCACGGCGACCTCAGCGGCTAGTCGTCTCCGATGCCACGGGCGTGCAGGGCGGCCCCGGTCTCGTACGCATGCGCGACCGTGCGAATCGCCATGGGCGAGAGGTTCGCCCGGACGCTGCGCTCGAGGCCCCGTGCCTTGGCCGCTTCGCGGGTCTCGTGCGCGATCTCGAAGATCGCGGGGATCGCGGTGATCATGAGGGAGAACGCCAGAGCGACCTTCTCCGGACGTACGCCGATCCGCCTGAAGGGTCCGAGGCCGCGGACGATCGCGTCGAGCAGGCGGTCAGTCGGGGTGGTCGCCGTGAACGTCGTGGCGACCACGACGAGTGCGACCGTCGTCGCGACGACCTCGACCGCGACCGGCCAGCCGCGCTGCCACCACTGGAACGCACCCAGGATCGCCACGACGAGCAGGAACGGCCGAAGTCCCCGCCACACCACCTGGGGCGGTACGCGTGCCCACAACGAAATGCCCAGGGCCACGCCCAGCGCCGCCACGCACGGCCATGGCCCGCGCAGCGCCACGACCGCGATGCTGGCCAGGACCACGAGGCCGAGCTTGGGTCCGGCCGGGATCCGGTGCCAGATCGTCGAGCCGGGTCGATAGATCCCGAGCGGCAGTGACCGCCTCACGGCGTCGCCACGCTTCGCCGGTAGTGGTCGACCGCGGCGGCGGGCTCACCGTCGAACGCGATGGCGCCGTCCTCGATCACCAGCACGCGTTCGCAGCGCAGCGCCAGATCCAGGTCGTGGGTGACCAGCACGAGCTGCTGCTCCAGGGCGAACAGGCGGTCGGCGACGATGACGCTGTTGCGCAGGTCGAGCAGCGTGGTCGGCTCGTCGGCCACGACGATCGACGGCTCGGTCGCCAGGACGCCGGCCAGGGCGAGCAGCTGCTGCTGCCCCCCGGAGAGGGCGTGGACGCTGGTGGCGGCCAGATGGGCCAACCCGTACGAGTCGAGGATCGACAGGACGCGCTGCTGGCGCTCGTGCTTGTCGGGAACGAGGCGGCGCAATGAAAGGGCGATGTCCTCGGCGACGGTCGGCATCACGAGCTGGGCTGCCGGTTGGGTGAACACGAACCCGACCCGGCGGCGTACGGCCGGGCCCTCGTCACTGACGTCGAGGCCGTCGACCGTCACGACGCCCGAGGACGCGGACACGAGCCCGTTGATCAGTCTCGCGAGCGTCGACTTGCCCGACCCGTTGCCACCGATCAGGGCCACGCGACGCTCGGTGAGCTCGGCCGACACGTGGCGCAGGATGACGACGTCGCCGCCGGCCGCCTCGGCGGTGACGGTGACGTCGTCGAACGAGATGCCGGCCACGGCCGAAGGCTACCGACCCCGGGTCAGGAGCGCGGGGAACGCGCGGTGCACGGCCGCGGCCACGACGGCCGCCGCAGCGAGCTTGGCGAGGTCGGCGGGGACGTACGCGAACGAGCTCTTGATCGTGGCCCAGAGCGGGGTGTCGGCGTACAGGGAGATGCCGGTCGCGCCGACCAGCCAGACCACGGTCTCGGCCACGAGGCCGCCGACCACCACGACGCCCGCCGTGATCGCGACGTTGCGGCGATGTGCGCGCTCGACCGCCAGCCCGACGATCAGCGCGGCGAAGGGGAACGCGAAGAGATAGCCGCCGGTGACGCCACTGAACTGCGCGATTCCGGAGCTGCCGCCGGCGAAGATCGGCAGGCCCGCCGCGCCCACGACGAGATAGAGCACCACGGTGAAGAAGCCGCGCTTGGCGCCGAGCACGGCGCCGGCGAGGAAGATGCCGAACAGCTGCAGGGTCACGGGCACGCCGTTGACGCCGAACGGGAGGGCTGCCGACACCGCACACACCGCGATCAGGGCGGCGAACGTGGCGATGAGGGCGAGGTCGGTGGTCGAGACGGTCGTGGCGCGCGACGAATCGGTGCTGGTCATGGGTCTCCTGAGGACGTACCTGAACGATGCTCAGGTGAACGGCGTTCAGGCTAGCGTATAGGCTGGTGAGACCGTCCATTCGACCCGGAGGCCACGTGCGCTATCACCGTTCCGACATCGTCGAACGTGCGGTCGGAATTCTCGACATGTACGGTCTGCCCGACATGTCGATGCGGCGGATCGCCTCCGAGCTGGGGCTGCAGCCGAGCGCGCTCTACCACCACTTCGCCAACAAGCAGGTGCTGCTGGCGGCGGTCGCTGACGAGCTGCTGGTGCGCGGCGCGCGACCCGTGCCGACGGATGAGCCGTGGGACGTGCAGGTTGTCGCGGTCAGCCGCGAGCTGCGCGACGGGATGCTCGCCTACCGCGACGGCGCCGAGCTGATCGCGACGGTCCACGCATTCGGGCTCGGGGCGGTGTCGCTCAACAGCCGGCTGGCCGGCGCGATCTCCGCGGGCGGCTTCGACGACGCGTTCGCGCGGTCTGCTGCCACGACGATCCTCTACTTCGTGTTCGGCCACGTCTCGGACGAGCAGACCCACCTGCAGGCCAACAGTGTCGGCGCGATCGACGACGAGCCGCTCGATCGCGCGGGCGCCGACTCGTTCGAGCTCGGTCTCACCCTGATCCTCGACGGCATCCGCCAGCGTCAGGGCGTCGAGGCCTGAGCGCAGCTCAGACCGGCAGGTCGCGGATCCGTCGCGCGGGCGTGCCGGCATAGAACCCGTTGGGCTCGCAGTCGCCGGTGACGACCGAGCCGGCGCCGATGATGCAGCCCTCGCCGATCGTGACGCCGGGCTGCACGATGACGTTCACCCCGATCCAGGTGCCGTCACCGATCGTGATGGGCAAGGACTTCGCCGGACCCATGCGCCGGGTCGACGGGCCCACGTCGTGCGTCGTGGTGATGAGCTGTGAGAAGAAGCCGATGCCACAGTCGCGGCCGATCGTGATGCGCGCGGCGGACTCGAAGAACACGCACCAGTTGATGACGGTCCGCTCGCCGATCGAGACGTTGGGGCTGCTGAACACGAACCGCGGATGGATCTCCTTGGTCTTCGTGTCGACGCCCCAGGCCCGCAGGATGATGCGGCGGATCGAGCGGGGCATCAGCTGGGCCGCGACCACCGAGTTGATGAACGCCCGGGCGGCAACTCGGAGCACGGTCTTCACGGCCCAGAGACTATCAACGGCGCTGGCGGTGAATGACGTGCCCATCACGCCGGATCGCTCTCGTACGGCGTCGGCGCTCCCCTATGCTGGTCCGAGCGAGAAGCCCCGAGGCTTGTCGCCCACCACGAGACTCTCCCACGACATCAAGGCAGGTCATGAAGCGCGCGTTCATCACCGGTATCACCGGCCAGGACGGTTCCTATCTCGCCGAGCTGCTGTTGTCCAAGGGCTATGACGTCCACGGCCTCGTACGCCGCTCGTCGTCGTTCAACCGCGGCCGCATCGACCCGATCTGGCAGAACGATCCCGTAGCGGCCGAGCGACTGCACCTGCACTACGGCGACATGACCGACGGGGTCAGCCTGGTCAACCTCATCCGGGAGATCCGCCCCGACGAGGTCTACAACCTGGCTGCCCAGAGTCACGTCAAGGTGTCGTTCGAGATGCCCGAATACACCGCGTCAGCCGACGGGATCGGCACGATCCGCCTGCTCGAGGCGATCCGTGCGGCCAAGCTCGAGACCAAGTTCTACCAGGCCTCGACGTCGGAGATGTTCGGCGCGACGCCGCCGCCGCAGAACGAGGACACCAAGTTCTACCCCCGCTCGCCCTACGGAGCGGCCAAGCTCTACGCGCACTGGGTCACGGTCAACTACCGCGAGGCCTACGACATGTTCACGGTGTCGGGCATCTTGTTCAACCACGAGTCACCCCGACGCGGCGAGACGTTCGTGACCCGCAAGATCACCCGGGCCGTGGCGCGCATCCAGGCCGGCACCCAGAAGGATCTCGTGCTCGGCAACATCGACTCGATCCGTGACTGGGGCTACGCCAAGGAGTACGTCGAGGGCATGTGGCGCATGCTGCAGCACGACGAGCCCACGGACTTCGTGCTGGCCACTGGCACCGGTACGACCGTGCGTGAGTTCTGCGAGCTCGCGTTCTCCCACGTCGGTCTCGACTGGCGCGACTACGTCACCCACGACGAGCGCTACGAACGGCCGACCGAGGTGGACGCGCTCCTCGGTGATCCGTCCAAGGCTAACGACCTGCTGGGCTGGAAGGCCGCCACCGGAACCGCCGAGCTCGCCCGGCTCATGGTCGACGCGGACATCGCGTTGCTGGGCTCGTCCGACAGTTGATGGCGCCGACGGCGCTGGTCACCGGCGCCGGGGGACAGGACGGCGTCCTGCTCGCCCGTCACCTGCTGGCCCAGGGCTACCGCGTCGTCGGCACGGTGCAGCCCGGGGCGGTCGCACCGCTGAACGCCTACCTCGTGGACGTCGATGTCGTCGAGCACGACGTCCGCGACCAGGCCGGCTTCGAGCAGTTGCTGGAGCAGCACCGGCCCGACGAGATCTACAACCTCGCCGGGTTCACGTCGGTGGCGGCGAGCTGGTCGCAGGCCGAGCTGGTCGCGGACGTCAACGCCGTGGCAGTGGAACGCATGCTCGACTCGGTGATCCGGTTCGGCGCGGGAGGCAAGGTCCCGAGGTTCTTCCAGGCCTCGAGCTCTGAGGTCTACGGGCCGTCGGCGACCAACCCCCAGGACGAGTCGACGCCGCACGCTCCCCGCAATCCGTACGCGGAGTCCAAGAGTCGGGCCCAGGCCGCGGTCACGCAGCGGCGTGACCACGACGGCCTCTTCGCCAGCGTCGGGATCCTCTACAACCACGAGAGCCAGCTCCGGGGCGCCGGCTTCGTGACCCGCAAGATCACGCGCGCCGCTGCGGAGATCGCCGAGGGCCGCCGCGACTCGGTCGTGCTCGGCAACCTGACGGTGTCGCGCGACTGGGGAGCCGCGCGCGACTACGTCGTCGCGATGCATCGTGCCCTGCAGCACGACGAGCCGCAGGACTACGTCATCGCGACCGGGCAGCTGCACTCGCTCGGGGACCTGCTCGAGGTGGCGTTCGAGGCGGCCGGCGTGGCGGATCCGTGGTCGTACGTCGAGCAGGACCCCGCACTCCTCAGGTCCGCGGACTCACCGGGCCTCGCGGGCGACGCGCGGCGTGCGGAGAAGCTGCTGGGCTGGTCGCCGACGACGTCGTTCGCCCAGGTGATCCAGGAGATGGTCGAGGTCGACCGCAGGCGGGTGCGAAGCGGCGTCGAGGAGGACGTCACCTACCTCTCGCAGCCCACCGCCTGATCAGACCGTCGAGCTGGACCGCGCCGCGGTGACGTCGGTGAGGATCGTCTCGAACTCCGCGGCGACCTTGTCGACGTCGAACTTCTGCTCGGCGACCTCGCGGGAGCGCTTGCCGATCGTGGCGACCAGCTCGGGATCGGCCTCAAGCGTCACGAGCCACTCGACGGAGGCCAGGGCGCCGGCCGTCGACGGCAGACCGACGTGTCCACCCGTGGCGACGATGTCGGCGGCGGCCGGGTTGTCGGCCGGCATGAGTCCGAGGATCGGCCGGCCGGCCGCCATGTAGGACAGCACCTTGCTGGGGATCGAGAACTTCGTGGCGTCCGGCTCGAGCAGCGCGACGAGGACGTCGGCCGTGCCCAGCACGTTCGGCAGATCGGCAGCCGGCTGGAACGGCAGGACCCGCACCGGCAGCTTCTCGTCGCGGGCGATCGTCGCCAGGTCGTCGGCAGCCTCGCCCTCGGAGATCACCGCGATCTCGGCGTCGATGCCCTTGGAACGCACCGTCGTCAGCAGGTCGATCAGGAGCCGGGGGTTGTGCTTGCGGCCGAGCGTGCCGGCATAGACGAGCCGAAGCTCGGTGCCGGCATCGAACAGGTCGGCCGTACGCGCGTTGTCGCGCTCGACCGGATAGATCTTGTCGAGCGGCGCCCAGTTGGGGATCACCGACACGTGGTCCGTCGGGACGTTCCAGTCGCGGTAGACGCCCTCGAACGCATCACCGATCGCGACGACGTGAGCCGCCCGCCGGGCGCAACGTGCCTCCAGCCCCACGAGCACCTTGCCACCGAGCCACGCCAGCGGGCGTGGCAGCTTGCGGCGCAGCTCGTCAGCGAGAGCGAAGCTGTAGATGTCCTGGTGCCACAGCACCCACGCCAGCTTGCGGCGCTTGGCGTGGCGGGAGAAGAGGAACAGCGTGATCAGAGGCAGGTTGCACGCAATGACGACATCGGGAGACCACGAGCGCAGCTGCGCGATCCACTCGTGGGCGTACGCCCGCTCCCAGCGGAGCCGGGAGAACGGCGCGTACTTCTTGAACGGCAGGTCGAGCTTGATCGAGCTGAACGTCAGCGAGTCCGGGTCGTCGTCCTGGTGCTCCAGGTGACCCTTGCCGCTGACGTACTGCTCCGCCGAGACGTGCTCCACGGTGTGCCCGCGTCCGGCGAGCTTGCGCGACAGCTCGGCCTGGAACGGGTGGCCGGAGAAGTCGTGGACGATGACCTCCATCGCCGGGTCTAGCCTCGGGACTTGAGCTGGTCGTAGATCCAGCTGTAGGTCTTCTCCAGCCCGTCACGCAGCGAGATCGACGGCTCCCAGCCGTAGATCTCGTGGAACATCGTGTTGTCGGAGTTGCGGCCGCGTACGCCCTGGGGCGCCGAGAGGTCGTGGTTCTTGGTCACCGTGATGCCGGCGATGTCCTCGAGGATGCCGATCATCTGGTTGATCGTCACGAGCTCGGAGGAGCCGAGGTTCACCGGCTCGACGTTGTCGCCCGCGAGGATCTCCTGCGAGCCACGGACGCAGTCGTCGATGTACATGAAGCTGCGGCTCTGCTCGCCGTCGCCCCAGACCTCGATCGTGTGGTCACCGCTGAGCTTGGCCTGCGCGATCTTGCGCGACAGCGCGGCGGGAGCCTTCTCGCGGCCACCCTCGAACGTACCCTCGGGGCCGTAGACGTTGTGGTAGCGGGCGATGCGGGTCTCGATGCCGAAGTCCTCGCGGAAGTGGCGGGCCATGCGCTCGCTGAAGAGCTTCTCCCAGCCGTAGCCGTCCTCGGGGTCGGCCGGGTAGGCGTCGGACTCCTTGAGGGCCGTCACGTTGGGGTCGGTCTGCTTGTCGCCGGCGTAGACGCAGGCCGAGCTGCTGTAGAAGTAGCGCTGCGTGCCCGCGTCGCGGGCGGCGACCAGCACGTTGGTGCTCGTGAGCACCGACAGCATGCACTCGGCCTTGTTGTTCTCGATGAAGCCCATGCCGCCCATGTCGGCCGCGAGGTTGTAGATCTCCTCGGTGCCGACGGCGATCTTGTGCGCGTCGCCCATGTCGGCGCAGTCGGCGACGACGTTCTCCGCGTCGGCGTGGACCTGGTACCACTCGTCCTGGGGCTTGATGTCCACGGCGCGGACGTCCTTGCCCTGGTTGAGGAGGTCGGCAACCAGGTGCCCACCGATAAATCCTCCAGCTCCGGTCACGAGTACCGTCATCGTCCGCAGACCTCCGCATGTGTGTTGGTGATGTCGCCCATTGGATCACGAGCGCGAACCGTGAGTCACAACGACCGCTCGCAACAGAAGTTCCGTCGCGCACGCGGTCGAGGCTCCTCATCGTACTGGCGTCGTCGCGCTGGTGAGACGACTTTCAGGCGTGTTCGCCCATCGGTGGCCTCGCCTGTTGTGGGATGCTGGCGCTGTCACCATCCACGGCACGATCCGGGTGGTGACCTGTCGATCCCTGTGATGAGGAGCTGTGGTGTCCGAGGAGTCGTTCGTTCCGAACCCCACTCTCGAGCGTCTGTACCCCGAGGCCGCGGTGGGCGGTTTTTCGCGGGTGGACGGTCAGATCGAGTTCTACACGCGCATCAACGCGCTGGTCGACGAGAAGAGCCACGTGCTCGACTTCGGCGCCGGCCGCGGCCTGTGGGCGGTCGAGCCGATGCCGGAGATGTCCCGCCGGCTCCGCCGGCTCAAGGGGCGGGTCGCCCGGGTGGTCGGCACCGACGTCGACGCCGCGGTTGCGACCAACGACACACTCGACGAGTCCCACGTCGTGCCGATCGGTGAGCCGCTGCCCTTCGCCGACGAGACGTTCGACCTGGTGATCGCGGACTACGTGCTGGAGCACGTCGACGCCGGCGACGCGCAGGATGTCGCCGACGAGATCATGCGCGTCCTCAAGCCCGGCGGCTGGCTCGCCGCCCGCACGCCCAACAAGTGGGGTACGACCGGCATCGGCGCGCGCATCGTTCCCAACCGGCTGCACGTGCGCATGCTCAAGCGGCTCCAGCCCGATCGCAAGCCGGAGGACGTCTTCCCGGTCCGCTACCAGATGAACACCCGCAAGCACCTGCGCCGGCTGTTCGCCCGGCACCACCCCTACGTCTACGGGCACACCAGCGAGCCGGCCTACTTCGGGAAGTCGGTCGCGGCGTGGCGGCTGGCCGCGACGTTTGCCCGCCTGACCCCGCCGGGCCTCGCGCCGACCCTCATGGTGTTCGTGCAGAAGAGCGGCGCGGCCGCGGGGTGAGGATCGTCGTCGACGCGATGTGCGCCGAGTTCGGCGGCATCCGTACGTACGTGGAACATCTCCTCGGCCGATGGCACGAGGTCCACCCCGAGGACGAGCTGCACGTGCTGGTGCCCGAGGGCATGAGCCTGCCGACTGCGGGGCATGTCCGTCACGAGCTGCGGGTCCGCCGTCCGCGCGAGATCGGCCGGCCCTGGGCGCAGACCGCGACGATGCGTCGGCTGGCGCGCCGGGTCGGCGCCGATGCCGTCATCGCGACGGCGCCCACGACGACCGTCATCCGCCCCGGCGCCCCGATGGCCGTCGTGATCCTGGACCTGCGCCACGAGCTGCGGCCCGAGCAGTTCAGCCGCCGCACCAAGATCCTGCGGAAGATCTCATACGGACGCACGTACCGCCTCGCCGATCACTTCCTGTCGATCTCGCAGCGCAGCCTCGACGACCTCCACGAGCTGCACCCGCGCCTCCGTGACGTCCCGGCGACCGTGACCTACCTCGGCGCCGATCACGTCAGGGCCTGGCCCCGAGCCGACTCGGTCGGACCGGCGGTGACGTTCGCGCACCACACCAACAAGAACCCCGACCTCGTGCTCGACGGCTGGCGGAGCCTGGTCGACCGCGGTGGCGAGGTGCCACCGCTGCTCATGCTGGGCGTCGGGAGTCACCGCGACGCCCTGGCAGAAGCCATCGCGCGGCGCGGCCTCGGCGATCACGTACGCCTCGCGCCGTTCCTGCCCGACGACGAGTTCCAGCGCGTCATGGCCGCGGCGCAGCTGGTCGTGTTCCCGTCGGACTTCGAGGGTTTCGGCCTGCCGGTCGTCGAGGCGATGCAGCTGGGCACCCCGGTCGTGATCGGCCCCGAAAGGGCGACGACCGAGATCGCCGGCGGTCACGCATACGTGATGCGCGACTGGACTGCGGAGGCTCTGGCCGACGCCGTCGAGGCAGCCGGCCGGCAGACGCCGGAGCAGCGAGAGGCCGCACGGCAGCACGGCAACGCGTTCACGTGGGACCGCACGGTCGCCCAGACCCGCGCGGCCCTCGCCGCGATGGCGGGCCGGGCCTGACCTCAGGCGGCCGGGCGGACCGCCTCGAAGAACATGCTCTCGGGCCGTACCTCGACCTCGGTGACCTGCGGGAGGTCGCCCTCCTGATAGGCGAGCTCGCGGAAGTTCGTGAAGCCGGCGTCCTCGACCATGGCCTTGACCAGGTCGCGGGTCGGCTGCCACTTGTGCGCGCTGCCACCCAGCATGAACGTGATCTGCCGGCGGCCCTTGGGACGCGCAACGGGGTAGGCGTTGATGCGCTCGTTGAAGTGCTCGCCGCCCTGGCCCTCCAGGAGCTGACGAGCCCACAGCTCGCCGTCAGGCAGCGCGAGCCGGAGGATGCCACCGGGCGCCATGACGCGGTAGGCCTCCTTGACGAGCTCGCGCGCCTCCTGCAGGTAGATGTGCTCGAGCATGTGCGAGGAGTAGATCGCCTCGACCGTGCCGTCTGCCTGGGGGAGCGGCTTGGTGAGGTCGCGACGCTGGACGTTGTCGGGCCAGGTCTGGATGTGGCCGGGCGTCAGGATCTTGAGCTTCACGAGGAGGCTGCGCAGGAACGGGACCCGACGCAGCAGCATGACCGGCGACTTGTCGTAGTTCTCCCAGCCGGGCAGCGCGACGATGCCGCAGCCCAGATTGACACGGATGCCCGTGGTCGACGGAGCTGGGGCGTTCGACGAGGCGGTGACCTCAGACGTCATGACGTTTCTCCTCTAGGGTGTGGCCGATGGCTCGGCAGTATCGTACGCGGAGCGCACGCTGGAAGGGCGACCAGCACCGAGGCTGCTCATGGAATGATGAGCGTCACTGTGTGCCCGTCCGGTGAGTCGATCCAGATGTGCGTAGAATCGGCTGCGGCTGAGGGTCATACCGGCTGAGGGTCGTACATGGTGCAGCGGGCACACGACAACGGTGTCGAACGAGGAAGACGAGAGCGAGGACTGCAGTGGAGCTGCGTCAATTCCTCAACACGATTGCGCGTCGATGGAAGTTCGTCACGGCATTCCTGATCATCGGGGTGGTCCTGGCGGGCTGGCTGTCCGCCAGTGCGGCGCCGGTCTACTCCGCGACCTCGCGAGTCTTCATCTCGACGCAGTCCAGCACGACAGCGGACGCCTATCAGGCCAGCATCTTCTCGATCCAGCGCGTGACGTCCTACGCCCAACTGGCGAGCGACGAGTCGGTCCTGACCAAGGTCATCAGCCGCCTGAGCCTCGACGAGACCCCCGAAGAGCTGTCCAAGCAGGTCACCGCCACGGTCGACACCAACACGGTCGTCATCGCGATCACCGCCAAGGCGGACAACGTCGACGAGGCGCGTCTCCTGGCCGAGACCGTCGGTGACGAGATCACCAAGCTCGTGGCCCGTCTCGAGCGACCCGACAACCCGGCAGCTCAGGCGCCGGTGGTGGCGAGGGTCGTCGGCAAGCCGAGCTTCAGTGACTCCCCGATCAGCCCCAACATCCCCCTCAACGTCGTCGTCGGCGGCATCCTCGGCCTGCTGATCGGCCTCGGTGGTGCGGTCCTCCGAGAGCTCCTCGACACGTCGGTGACGTCCGTCGAGCAGGCGGTGGAGTCCGCAAGCTCGACGGTGCTCGTGACGGTGCCGCTCGATCCCATCGTCAGCAAGCACCCCCTCATCAGCGACGAGCTCGGCAGTCGCGAGATTTCTGAGGCGTTCCGCGTCCTCAGGACCAACCTGCAGTTCGTCAACGTCGACTCCGAGATGCGCTGCATCGTCGTCTCGAGCGCGCTGGCCAACGAGGGCAAGACGCTCTCGGCCGCCAACCTCGCCGTCTCGATGGCGCAGAACGGTCAGTCCGTCCTGCTCATCGACTGCGACTTCCGCAACCCGCAGATGCCCCTGCTCCTGGGCCTCGAGCAGTCCGTCGGGCTGTCCACGGTCCTGCTCGGCCGCAGCGGGCTCCCCGAGGCGATCCAGACGCACGACAGCGGCTTCTACTTCCTCGCGACCGGTCGCGTACCCCCCAACCCTGCCGAGGTCCTGCAGACGCAGGCCATGCGTGAGCTCCTCGTCGAGGCGCGCAATCGCTTCGACGTCGTGCTCATCGATGCGCCGCCGCTGCTGCCGGTCGCCGACGCGACGATCCTGGCGAGCCAGGCCGACTGTGTGCTGCTCGTCGCCGCGCACGGACAGACGCGACGCGAGCAGCTGCGCCTCGCTGCTGAGCGCGTCGAGCTCGCCGGCGGCCGCATCGCGGGTGTCGTGCTCAACATGATCCCCAAGCGCCGCTTCGGCACGTACGGCTATGGCTACGGATATGGCTACGGCTACGGGGAAGTGACGCCCAAGAAGTCGAGCGGCTCCAAGCGCCGTGATCGTGCCGCGGCGAAGGCCAAGGAAAAGCGTGCCGCGAGCAACAACCGGCGCCGCGAGAAGTCCTCGACCCGGTCATGACCCGTCCTGGTCGCTGCCGGCTCGACAGCGCGGTCCGCTCGGCCGTGGTGGCCACATGCGCGGCTTGCTAGGTCGACGCCGCGCGTCGTTCGGCCGGCTCGCCTCCACGATGCTGGTGGTCGGCTGCGTCCTCATGCTGTTCCTGCTCGTCGCCGCGTCGACCATCCTGCCGTTCCCGGCCATCGGTGCTGCGGTCTTCCTGGTCGTGTTCCTCGCCCTGGGGTTCGAACGATGCGGGACCCTGCTGATGATCCTCGCGGTGTTCTTCGCGCCGATGAACAACGTACGAGCCGTCGCCGGCACTGCGTCGATCACCGCGTCGGACGTGCTGTTCCTCGTCGGCATGGGGCTCCTGCTGCCCAGCATCATGCGCAAGCCCCTGAAGCTGCCGGCCCCCTACGTGGTGGGAGCCGCCGGCCTGGTGAGCTTCGGCATCGTGGCGTCGCTGGTCAGCGGCACGCCCCTGCTGAGTCTCCTGTTGATGTCGCGGCTCGTGATCGCGGCGATCGTCCTGCCGGTGATCTTCATGTGGTGGCGGCCCAATCTGCGCCTGCTCGTGATCATGGCGAGCGGCTACGTGTGCGGCGAGATCATCAGCGTCTTCTACTCGTTGATCGACCCCGCCCAGGTCCAGCGCGCCTACGGGCTCACGACGCACGTCAACAACTTCGGTCTCGCCTCGCTGCTGGCGATGTGCCTGCTCCCGTTCATCTGGACGCAGCTGCCGAGCCGGCTGCGGGGGTTCACCTGGCTCGCCGGCCTGATCTGCGCGTGGGGCGTGTGGACGAGCGGCAGCCGCGCGGCCCTGCTCATGGTCGGTCTCGTGGCGCTGTTGTTCCCGCTCCTCGAACGTTCGGGCAAGGTCGCCTGGCTCGGCGCGTTCACCGGCACTGTTGGGCTCTTGTTCCTCTCGCGCATCGAGAACGCCGATTCGAGGAGCGCGCTGGGCCGACTGTTCGGCGGCGACGCGTCGGTCAACTCCGACCGCGAGCGCACCAATGCGCTTGCGCTTGGGTGGAAGCAGTTCAACGAGCGGCCGATCACCGGCCGTGGCTTCGTCGACGTCATCGACTTCCACAACATCTATCTGGGTGTCGCCGTGGCGGTCGGTGTGATCGGTCTCGCGTTCATGCTGACGCTGCTGTGGTCGGCCGTCCAGCCGCTCTTCTTCGCCCCGCGCCCCTATGGGCTCATGGCCTACGCCGCGCTGGCCTACGCCGGCTTCGGCGCGCTGTCGACCAACCTGTGGGACCGCTTCGTCTGGATCGTCCTGTCGATGATCCTCGCGGCCCGGATGCTCGCGGAGGACGCGATGGAGGCGGAGGCCAAGGAGCAGGCCGAGAGACCAGATGCCGAACCGCTCGGTTCGGCGATGACGCGGCCGCCGCTGCAGCTGTCCTCGCGATCGTTCTGATGTGTCGGGCGGGCGGACCGCTCGGTGGCGCGGGGCGCTCGTAGACTACGACCTGAAACGAAGGAGATCACGATGTGGGGTCGGTCCGTTGCGGCTGAAAGCGTCACACGCCGTCTGTGGCGACGGGCGCGCTGGTTCGTGCGCGACAGGTGGCCGGACCGCGACGTGGTCCGTGAGGTGCAGGGCGTACGCATGCATCTTCCCTGGTCACACCGGCTGCCCGACTATGCGCGCGTTGCGCCGGACTACGGCCAGAACCTCATCCGCCTCGCGGCACTCCTGGCCGAGGGCAACCGTCCACTGACGGTCCTCGACGTCGGCGCCAACATTGGCGACTCGACGATGCAGATCCTCGAGGCCACCGACGCGCGGGTCCTGTGTGTCGAGGCGGACGGCTTCTTCGTCAACTACCTCGAGCGCAACGTCGGCAACGACGACCGGGTCGCGATCGAGGCGTCGCTGCTGTCGGCGTCGGCCGATGACGTCGCGATGTCGCCCGTACGCGTCGGTGGCACGACCCGCTTCGAGCCGGGCGCCTCCGAGGTCACCGCGCCCACCGTCACGACCGCGGTGCTCCGTGAGCGCCACCCCGAGTTCGCCGACCTGCGGCTCGCGAAGTCGGACACCGACGGCTACGACGTCGAGCTCATCCCGGCCATTGCGCGCACCTGGGCCCACTCGCGCCCGGTCCTGTTCCTCGAGTACGACCACGCGCTGTCACGGCTCGCCGGCAACGACCCGCTGGCTCTGTGGCCCGAGCTCGCGGAGCTCGGCTACACGCGCGTGGCCGCGTGGGACAACTCCGGGCAGCCCGTGGACCAGTGGGCCGTCGACGAGATCGCCCAGCACACGGCCGTGCTCGACGTCACCGACGGCGAGGTGGCGCACCGCTACTGGGACGTCGCGGTGGTCCACGGCGAGGACGCCGTCGGCCTCGCCGCAATCAACCAGCTGGTGCCCGTCACCCAGCCATAACGAGCGGCGGAACGAGCGGACGAGGAACGAGTCCGCCCCCCGCCTACCAGCTGGCGTGCAGCGGGCGACCCTCGTCGTAGCCGGCGGAGCTCTGCAGGCCGACGATCGCGCGCTCGTGGAACTCCGCGAGCGACCGGGCACCGGCGTAGGTTGCGCTCGACCGTACGCCGGCGGTGATCGCGTCGACGAGGTCCTCGACGCTAGGGCGGTCGGGGTCGAGGAACATGCGCGACGACGAGATGCCCTCCTCGAACAGCGCCATGCGGGCACGCTCGAACCCGGCGGCGTCGCGCGTGCGGTTGGACACCGCGCGGGCCGAGGCCATGCCGAACGACTCCTTGTAGGGCCGACCGTCGGGGCCGACCTTGAGGTCGCCGGGGCTCTCGAGCGTCCCGGCGAACCACGAGCCGATCATGACGCTGGCCGCACCGGCCGCGAGTGCCAGGGCGACGTCACGGGGATAGCGGACGCCGCCGTCGGCCCATACGTGCGCGCCGAGCTCGCGGGCAGCATCGGCGCACTCCAGGACGGCGGAGAACTGCGGCCGGCCGACGCCGGTCATCATGCGGGTCGTGCACATCGCGCCGGGCCCCACGCCGACCTTGACGATGTCGGCTCCGGCGGCGACCAGGTCGCGTACGCCGTCGGCGGACACCACGTTGCCCGCGGCGATCGGGACGCGGTGCCCCGAGGTCGACTCGTACGCGTCACGGGCCGCGACGACGAGCGGCAGCGCCTCGAGCATCTTCTCCTGGTGACCGTGGGCGGTGTCGACCACGAGCACGTCGATGCCCATCGCCAGAAGGTCGGCGGCCTTGCCGGACACGTCGCCGTTGATGCCGACCGCGGCGCCGATCACGAGCGCACCTGACGCGTCGACCGCCGGCTGGTAGATCGTCGAGCGCAAGGCACCCTTGCGGGTCAGGACGCCGACGAGCTGCCCACCGTCGAGGACGGGGGCGAAGTCGATGTGCCGCGCCGACATCTCGTTGAAGGACGTCTGCGGATCCGTGCCCGCGTCGAACGTCAGGATGTCGGACGTCATGACCTCACGGACCTGGGCGAAGCGGTCGATCTCGGTGCCGTCGCGCTCGGTGACGATGCCGAGCACCTTGCCGTCCTCGACCACCACGACGGCGCCGTGGGCACGCTTGGGGATCAGGCTCATGGCCTCGCCGACCGTGGTCGACGGGTTGACCGTCACGGGGGTGTCGTAGACCGTGTGCGCGGCCTTCACGCGCCGCACCGTGGCCGCCACGATGTCGAGCGGGATGTCCTGCGGGATGATCGCGATCCCGCCGCGCCGGGCGATCGTCTCGGCCATCCGCTTGCCCGAGATCGCGGTCATGTTGGCGACGACGAGCGGCAGCGTGGTGCCGACACCGTCAGCCGTCGACAGGTCGACGTCGAAGCGGCTCGTCACGTCGGAGCGACCCGGGACCATGAACACGTCGTTGTAGGTCAGGTCGTACGTGGGCAGCAGGTTGTTGAGGAACTTCACCGCACAATTCTAGGTGCCCCGTGGGCATCCGCGCTCACCCGCTGCGGCGGCCCGCCTCGTAGGGAGCATCGACCAGGAATGCGATGCCGCACTGACGGCACATGCCGGTGCCCGCTTCGAGGTCTTCGGGCAGGTCGATCTCGCCCTCGCACGCCTCGCACACCATGGCGAGACCGATGAGTGCCAAGGAACGCCTCATGTCGCTCTCCTTCCGTCATTCCCCACGATAGGAACCGGGTCGGACGATTTCGGCGACCAGAGGGCGTTTCGTCACCGGAAGTCGAGCAGCAGCGTGTCTGGCGGCTCCATCTCCTGCTCCATGCTGGACTTGTCGACCTTGGCGCGTACGCAGAACGTCTCGTGGCGCAGCCGCAGGAAGCCGGTCTGGGCGCCGTAGCTCAGGAACAGGTCGCGCACCTGGGCCAGCGCGGACTCTGGGACCGACGGGTGTCGCGTCGACTCGGCGAAACGCATGAGGCCGGGCAGGTCGAGCTTCTCCCACGTGCCGAACTCGTGGGTCTCGGGCTCGTGGAACAGCCCGGACGCGCTGAACGTGTCGACCGGGGTGGCCGCGGCGCCACGGTCGCCGGTGATCTCGCGGAGCTTGCGCATCCACGGGATCGCGTCGTCGTAGCGCTGCGAGATCGTCGACAGCAACCCGTCGGGCCGCAGGACCCGGGCATACTCGGCGAGCGCTGTGGGCGCGTCGCGCAGCTCCGGAGCGATCACGACGTCGAACGCGCTGGCGAGGAACGGCAGGCGCTCGCCGCGGCTGCGGACGTACTGGATGTCCTCGTGACGGCTCGCGGTGACGTCGTCCCCCGCGACGACGACCTCATGGCCCTGCTCGGCCAGCTGGTAGGCGAGTGATGTGTCGCCGATGTGCAGGACGCACGCCAGACGGTCCCCGACCAGCCACTTGGCGGTGCGATCTTCGGGGGAGTCGTTCATCTTCCTCAGGCTACCGGTCGGCGCGAGGGGCGGCCGGTACGCTTCGGGCGTGTCCGATCCGTTCATCTCGGCCGCCCTGCTCGAGGGCATCCCTTCGACGTACGCCGGGACCCGCGACGGCATCGACGGGATCCTGCGTGACCGCGGCCTGCGTCGCAGCACGCCCGACGACACGGCCCGCTCGCTCCTGCTGGGTGCCACCGCCACCGCCGCACTCGAGGGCAGTGCGTACGACGTCGAGGTGCTCGCGTCCGGCGGCGGCGACGCTGTCGCGCGCGGAGCCGTCCGGCTGTCGACGGAGCTGCTCGGCCTGCTGCCGGTGTGGAGCCACTCGCCGGTCCAGGCGCTCGCCCGCATGCACGCCCTCGCCGCTGCCGGGTCGGTCGACGACGCGGACCTCGGCCGGCCGGTGCACCCGGAGGGTGTGGCCCGGCTGACCGCCCTCGCCGCGATGCTGGGCGAGCCGACCGAGGCGCCCGGACTGGTCGTCGCGGCACTCGTGCACGCCGAGATCGCGGCGGCGGGCGCGTTCGCGACCCACAACGCCGTGGTCGGGCGGGCCGCCGAGCGCCTCGTGCTCGTGGCCAAGGGGGTCGACCCGGCGTCCGTCACGGTGCCGGAGGCCGGGCACGCTGCCGAGCCGGACGGCTACCGGTCGGCCCTGACGGCATACGCCGGCGGCGATCCGACGGGTGTGCACCAGTGGTTGATGTACGCGTCGCAGGCGTTCACCCGCGGCGCCGAGGCGTCACCGTTGGCCGGCTGACGTCAGGACTAGGTCGTCGCCGTGCGGCGGTAGTGGATGCGCTGCGCCAAGGCACGCACCGGGCCCGCAGGCAGGACAGCACGGGCGACCCGCGCCAGCAGGCCGAGCTCGCGGGCGACGACCTTCTCGTACGCCGCCTCGACCGTCTCGTTGACCGTGATGACCTCGGGGTGGCGCAGGGGGAAGTCGAGCGGCTGGGTCTCCGGCATCTCGCGCGACGACGACTGGGTGTGGGTGCCTTCGGAGCCGAGCCCGACGTTCTGCACCAGGACCGTCGACCCCGTGATGGCCAGCTTGCGGGTCGCGAGGACCGACAGGACCCAGTGGATCGCCCACGTCGAGCTCTGCTTGTCGATCGCCTGCCCGGCGGTGCGGAAGAAGCGCCGGCCCGCCGGGGTCACGAGCAGCGTGTTGCTCCAGTCGATCGGCTGGGTGCGGCGCGACGCCGTGTCGCCGTCGGCGTGCGTACGCGGGTAGAGCGCGCGGTGCTGCTGCCAGGCGTCGGCCCAGGTCGCCCAGCCCCAGATGGAGGCGAACGCGGTGTAGGCGTAGCTCTTGCCCGCGAACACCTCGTCGGGCATCTCGGGGGCGGCGCCGCCGATGTAGCCGAACCGGTCGTCACCGGCATGGCGCTCGAGCAGCTCGGTGCAGAATTCGAAGAACGTCAGGTCGGCGAGGCAGTCGTCCTCGAGCACGATCGCGGCCGGCACCTGGCTGAACACCCAGTCGAGGCCCAGCTCGATGCTTGCGGCACAACCGAGATTGGTCTCGGCGTAGCGTCGGTGGACCTTGCAGGGCCAGTCGATGTTGTCCAGCTCGGCGCGTACGGCAGCGCATTTCTCGGCATCGGCCGGGTGCGTCGCACGGGGGGCATCCACGATGAGGAAGAGCTCCTCAGGGGCCGCCTCGCGGATGCGATCCAGCGTGCGCCGGGTCTGCTCCGGCCGGTTGAAGGAGATCAGCACGACAGGCGCAACCATGTGTGAAATGTACACGAGCAGATCTGCCCGACACTGCGGGCAGGGACGCCTGCTCGGCCGGATATAGTCGCCGTGGTCGCGCCGCGTGAGGCGTGCTTGCCCTGCTCGGTCGAGAGGATGGACATCCCGGGATGACCGCTACCGTCACCTACTGCACGATCCTGACCACGAACTACCTGCCCAAGGCGATGACGCTGGCGGACAGTCTGCGCCGCCACGAGAACGGTGCCGGGCTCAAGGTCCTGTTCTCCGACGTGGCTCGTGACGAGGACCTCCCCGACGTCGAGGGCGTGGAGTGCGTCAGCACGGCGTCGCTGGGCCTGAGCGCCCGGGAGGTGCAGCAGCTCGCGATGATCTACGAGCTGGTCGAGCTCGCCACCGCGGTCAAGCCGCTGCTGCTCAAGCACCTGCTGGACACGACCGAGGCCGCGGTCTACCTCGACCCCGACACCTATCTCACGTCGCCCATGGTGGAGCTGCTGCCGGAGCTCGAGGCCAGCGAGGGCGGCATCCTCCTGACGCCGCACTTCCTCAAGCCCGAGCGGCCCGACGCCAAGATGGGCGAGTCGCACATGCTCGCGGTCGGCATCTTCAACCTCGGCTTCTGCGCCGTCGACCGGCGCGCGATCGACTTCCTCGACTGGTGGTGGGGTCACCTCAGCCTCGAGTGCCTCTACGAGCCGCTGGCCGGGCTCTTCGTCGACCAGAAGTGGGTCGACATCGGCAGCACCCTGTTCGCCGCCCGCAGCCTGCGACACACGGGCTACAACGTCGGGGTCGGCAACCTCCCCGAACGCCCGCTCGCGGCCGACGCCGACGGCTACTACAACTCGTCCAACGGTGAGCGCCTGCGCCTGTTCCACTTCCACGCCTTCGACTCGCGGCATCCCGAGAAGCTGTCGATGCGCTTCGAGCATTCCAGCCGTGACGACCTCGCCGAGGACAGCGCCATCCGCGCGCTGTGCGCCGAGTACGCCGAGATCCTGTCAGCGCACGAGCGCAGTCTCCCGGCGCCGCCGCCCTATCCGTACGCCAACGACTCGCGCGGGCGGCACATCAGCCGGCGCCTCCGCAGGGCGTACCGGCAGGAGCTGCCGACACGCGGTCACGAGCTGCCGTCCCCGTTCGTCGCGGCCGAGGCCGTGGCGTACGACGAGTGGCGCCGCAGCGCGTGGAAGAGCGTCTCGAAGTCGTTCGTCGGCGACACCGCCAAGACGGCTCGCTGGCTGCTGCCCGAGGAGTACGACCGGGTGCGCAAGCGGTTCCCGAAGCTGGCCGGCCGGATGAGCTCGAAGTTCTCCGGTGGCGACGGCATGTGGGGCTGACCTCGCCGAACAGCGGCCGGATGCACGCAACAACGATTAGGCTGCCATCGACCAGTGGCACGAGTGATGAGTGAGGCACCAGGTGAAGTCCACCGAGCAGTCGGCGGGACGCCGGCTCGGCGTACTCACGATCGACCAGGCCATCTCCGGTGCGTCCAACATCCTCATCACCCTGCTCGCGGCCCAGCTCCTCGACGTCGCGTCGTTCGGCCTCTTCTCGATCGTGTTCCTGAGCTACGGGATGGTGCAGGGCGCCGCGCGGGCCCTGGTCGGTGACCCGCTGCTGATGCACTCCTCCGAGGTGGAGGAGCGAGCCGGTGACGCGATCGGCACCTCCGCGCTTCTCGGTCTCGGTCTCGGCGTCCTGGTGCTCGTGGGCGGGCTCGTCTCCCACATCTGGGACGGCCGGCTCGGCGACGCCTTCCTGGCTCTCGCGGTGTGCATCCCGTTCCTGGTGCTCCAGGACCTCGGCCGCTACCTCGGCTTCGCCATGCGGCGGCCCGCCTGGTCGCTCGCCCTCGACGTCGTGTGGCTCGTGCTCGTCGTCGCGGCGACGAGCGTCCTCATCGTGACCGACACCGACAGCCTGTGGATCTTCATCGCCGCCTGGGGCGCCTCCGGGTCGGTCGCCGGGTTGATGGTGTTCTGGCAGCACCGCACCACCCGCATCAAGCTGAGCCTGCGGTGGCTGCGCGAGACGTGGTCCGACTCCTGGCGCTATCTCGCCTCCTACACCTCGGCCCAGGGCAGCGCCCTCGCGACGGCCGTCCTGACCACGGCGATCGCCGGCGCCAAGGCGATGGGCGCGGTGCAGGGCGCACTCCTCCTGCAACGACCGTTCGTCGTGTTCCAGGTCGCTTCGATGGCCAGTGGTGTCGTCGACGTCTCCCGTTCCGCCAAGGACCGCCTCACGGTCCTGCGGATGGGCACGCGGATCAGCCTGCTGACCACGATCGTGGCCGTCGTCAACGGCGCTGTGCTGCTGCTGATCCCGGACCGGCTCGGCGAGGCGCTGCTCGGCGACACCTGGGACGCGTCGCAGACGCTCCTGTGGCCCGCAGCCGTGCAGATCGCCATGATGGGCGCCATGAGCGGCGCCCGCAGCGGCCTGCTCGGGCTCCGCGCGGTCAAGCTGGCCCTGCGCATCGACATCGTCAAGACCGTCCTGATCGTCGTGCTGACGGTCGTCGGCGTGATCATCAATGGTGCGCTCGGCGGCATGTGGGCAGTCGCCCTGGGCCACGGTTTGGGCGCCGCGATCTGGTGGGCGGCGCTCGCCTATCAGCTCAACCAGCCTGACGTCGAGATCCCGGACGACGTCGCCCATGCCCCGGCCGAGCACGACTCCACCCTGGCCACGGACTGACCGAGAGGAAGACCTTGAAGAATCTGCTCCGCCGTCTGCTCTACACCTATCGCCGAGTCCACAGCATGCTGGTCGGGCCGGACAACTACACCTGGAAGCGCTTGGTCAAGAGCGGCCGGGTCGTCCAGGGCCCTCAGACGTACGGCATCCCGGCCGTCCTCACCTACTACCTGGGCACCGAGCGGCTCCTGGTCGGCAACTACTCGTCGTTGGGCGGCACATACCTGCTCGGCGGCAAGCACTCGGTCGAGAACGTCACGACCTATCCGCACCGCATCAACTTCGGCATGGAGGGGATGGGCACCGACGGTTACCCGACGCCGACCGGCGACACGCACGTCGGCTCCGACGTATGGACGTGCGCCGGCTCGTTCATGATGAGCGGCATCACGATCGGTGACGGCGCGATCATCGCGGCGGGTTCCGTCGTGACGCGCGACGTGCCGCCGTACGCGATCGTGGGCGGCAACCCGGCCAAGCTGATCCGCTACCGCTTCACGCCGGAGCAGATCGAGGCGCTGCTCGAGATCAAGTGGTGGGACTGGCCGCTCGAGGAGGTCCGTGAGGCCGTGCCGATGCTGGCGCAGCCCGACATCGACGCCTTCATCGACTATGCGCGGAGCAAGAAGGGCGCCACCGCGTCGTAGAGGGCTGGGTCAGCTCTTGCGCCAGAAGGCGCCGTAGGGATCGATCTGGACGATCTCGTCGGTGATCCCGTGCTCCTTGCGGTAGTCGTGGATCGCCTGGCCGGCCTGTGACGCATGGCTGCCGAAGTCGTCGATGATGCAGAATCCGCCGGACGACAGCTTGGGGTAGAGCACCTCGATGGCCTGGATCGTCGACTCGTACATGTCGCCGTCGAGGCGCATGAGCGAGAGCTGCTCGATCGGCGCCACGGGCAGGGTGTCCTTGAACCAGCCGACGAGGAACTCGACGCGGTCGTCGAGCACGCCGTAGCGGGTGAAGTTCTTCTTGACGGTCTCGAGGCCGACCGCGAGGCCCGTCTGGGTGTGCAGCTCGTCGCCGGTGTCGGCGGGGTAGCGGGACGCGTCGGGTGCCGGAAGCCCCTCGAACGAGTCGGCGACCCAGACCTTGCGGGTCGTGTCGCCCCACGCGTTGAGGTTGGCCTTCATGAAGATCGTGGCGCCACCACGCCACACGCCGGTCTCGATCAGGTCACCCGGGACGTCGTCCTTGATGATCGACGCGATGCAGTCCTGGATGTTGGTCATGCGCTTGAGGCCGATCATCGACTCGGCGCGGGCGGGCCAGTCCAGACCGGACTCGCGGGCCTCGGGGTCGTACGGCTTCTTGTAGGCGATCTCGAGGTCGAGCTTGCCGGCGAGCCTGGCGACGGTGTTGGCCGCGCGCTTCTTGAACGACTTGGCACCGAGCATGCGGACGCCGCCCAGGATCGAGTCATTGTCCTCCATCAAGGCACCAGTCAAGCTGCGCTTGACGATGTCCAGGTAGAGGTCGCGGATGTCATCGGCGGTGAGCGTCTTCTCGGGCACGCGGCGAGATTATCAGCCGCGCGCGGCGCTCGTGGCCCACACCCGGAAGGTCGTCCCCAGTTGTCACGGAATCTCCGCCGGCGGGATGCGTGTGCGGTAGCGTTTCGGGCGATGGAAGACGAGGCAGTGCCCCAGAACGTGTCGATCGACACACGGCAGTCATCCCCCCAGCCGGTCCCCTTGGCGGCGTCCACCAAGGCCTTGGCGCGGCGCGTCGTGTCGCGGGCTCTGTGGCTCGTACGCCCGCGGCTTCCCCTGGTCCTGGTCCGGCCGTTCGTGGAGCGCAAGATCCGTCGTGCCCTCGCCGATCCCGCGACCGTGAGCAATGCCCGCGACCACATGGAGCACCTGCTGGGTGCTGTCGGCCGGTCGTCGGAGGTCGAGGCGGCAAGTCGCGGCTACGTCGAGCACTGGGCCTGGTGCCACGAGCTGCGCTGGCACCCCCGGTCGGTCAACCGGCAGAGGGTCGAGGGCATCGAGCATCTGCTGGCGGCCCGGAGCGAGGGGCACGGTGTCTTCCTGAGCTTCGTGCACCATGCGCACTTCGACGGTGCGTTCGCCTCGGTCTCCCGCGCTGGTGTCCCCGTCCACGTGCTGGTGGGCGCCCGCGCCATGCGGACCGCGGGTCCCAACCTGCTGCAGCACCTGCACGTCGTCGGCCAGGGTGGTGCGCTGATGTCGGCCGAGGCCGGCACGAGCGGCATTGCCGACGAGCTCCGCAAGGGGCACGTCGTGGCCGCCGCGATCGACGTGCCCGGCGGCAGCGTCGCCACGTTCGCCGGCCGCCAGGTCCGTTGTTCGTCAGGCCCGGCGCGCGCCGCGTTCCTCGCCGGATCGCCCGTCGTCGTCATGACGAGCCACCGGGCGGCCGACGGCACGACCCACCTCGAGCTGTCCGAGCCTCTGCACCCGCGAGACTTCGACTCGGTCGAGCTGCTGCTCGCCGAGCTGGTGCGGCGCCACGAAGGCCCGCTGCTGGCCTGGCCCGATGCCGCCTACATCCCGATGGTGTGCTGGAAGCCGGTCGAGCCGGAGGGCGCCTAGCCCACACAGAGCGGCGGCGCCGATCCCCGGGGGAATGGCGCCGCCTGGCAAGCGAGCTCGGCTACCAAGCGTGCTGGATCGGAGTCGTCGGGGCCCCGCCTGAATCCCTGAGTGGGACGGAGTCCACGAGCAACGTTCCCATTGAGACGGGTGATCGCCGCGTGGGTACTGAGCTGCTTTGCCGCTGTGGAGTTTGTGGAGTTCTTGGTTCCTTGTCTACGCCACCGGGCCGGGCGACGCGAGACCTACTGGGTCGTAACGTTGTGCGCTTTGCTTCACAATCTCGCCGGGACGCGGTGCTTGCGGCGTGACACCAGTGCGACGGTGATCGCGCCGACCGCGCTGGCGACGACCGTGACGGCGGCAGCCTTGCCGACCTTGGTGTGCAGGCCCAGGCGGCGGCGCAGGGCGACGGGCCGGCGAAAGGCGAGGATCGGCCAGCCGTTCTCCTCGGCGATGCGGCGCAGCGCCTTGTCGGGGTTGACCGCGTATGGATGACCGACCGCCTGGAGCATCGGTGCGTCGGTCTCGGAGTCGGAGTAGGCGTACGACGCGGTGAGGTCGTAGCCGCGCTCGGCGGCGAGCTGCTCCATCGCGACCGCCTTGTTGGGCCCGTACGCGTAGAAGTCGACGTCACCGGTGTAACGGCCGTTCTCGACGTACAGCGTCGTGGCGATGACGTGGTCGACGCCCAGCATCTCGCCGATGGGCTCGACCACCTCGGTGCCCGATGCCGAGACGATCACGACGTCGCGGCCAGCGGCCTGGTGCTCCTCGATGAGGTCGACGGCCTCTTCGTAGACGAGCGGGTCGATGATCGAGTGCAGCGTCTCGGCGACTGACTGGCGTACGACCTCGACGTCCCACCCGGTGACCATCTGGGTGAGGTAGGCGCGCATCTTCTCGAGCTTGTCGTGGTCGGCGCCGTTGAGCGCGAACATGAAGTTGGCGTAGGCGCTGCGGAGCACCGCCCGGCGGCTGAGCAGACCGCCCTGGAAGAACGGCTTGCTGAAGGCAAGCGTGCTCGACTTGGCGATGATCGTCTTGTCCAGGTCGAAGAATGCGGCTGACCTCGTGGGGCTCACCTGTTCAGGATAGGCGGGTCCACACCCGGCGGGTCCGGGATCGGCTGTCCACAGGCGCTCGGGTGTCGGTTCCGGTGGGCGGCCGGGGCGGCGACAGTCGTACGTATGCCCGACCTCGCCGCCCCGTTGATCGCCACCGCCGACGAGCTCCTGCTGGACGATGCGCTCCGGTGGTGTGCCGCGGTCGGCGCGGTGCCCGACGTCGCGCCGGACCTCACGGCGACTCGTCGGTCGTGGCGGCAGGCCTCGGCCGTGATCGTGGGTGAGGACCTGGCCGGCGACCTGGCTCGAGCCGCGCTGCCGCGGCGGGAGCATGTGGTCCTGCTGGCGAGGGAGCCGTCGCAGTGGTGGCCGGATGCGGTTGCACTGGGAGCTGTGGCGGTGTGCGGCCCGCACCAGGAGGACCGCATCCTCGAGGCGCTGGCCGCGGCGCTCGACGGACGGGGCGAGGCCTGCCTCGTCAGCATGGTCGGTGGATCGGGCGGCGTCGGCGCCTCGACGCTGGCCGTCGCGCTCGGCCTTGCGGCACAGCGTCGTGGGCTGAGGTCACTGCTGTTCGACGCGGATCCACTCGGCGGCGGACTCGAGCTGCTGATGGGTGCCGAGCGGGCCGAGGGGCTGCGGTGGCACGACTTCGACGCGACGCACGGCCGGCTGAGCGCCGGTTCGCTCGCCGACGTGCTGCCGGTGCACCACGGTGTCTCGACGCTGTCGTGGGATCGGTCGGGCACGACGGTCCTGCCGGCAGCGGTCCCCTCCGTCCTCACGGCGGCCGTGCGCGGATTCGACCTGGTCGTCGCCGACGTGCCGCGTCACCTCGACGAGCCGGGCGCCGACATCGTTGGCAGATCGGTCCTCACCGTGCTGGTCGTCGCCGAGGACATCTGCGGGGTCGGTGCGGCCAGGCATGTCCTCGACCGCCTGCAACAGGTGGCGTCGTCGATCGTCGTGGTCACTGCCGGTCGGCCCGGAGGCATCGGACCGGCAGCGGTCTCCGATGCACTGGGTCTGCCGGTGCTCGCCCGTCACCGCGTCGATCGTCGCGTACGTGCCGCCGTCGACCGGGGGATGGGGCCCGGACGATCACGCGCGGCCAGGCGTACCGCGATGGCTCTGCTGGACACCCTGGGCCTGGAGGCTGCATGACTGAGGTGCCGATCCTGGAGCGGGTGCGGAGGCGACTGGCGGCCGGCACCGCGGAGGCGACCCCGGCCAGCGTCGCCGCGGCGCTGCGCGCCGAGCACCACGTGGCCGGCAGCGGCACGGTCCTGGCCCTGGTCGACCAGCTCCGCAGCGAGACCAGGGGTGCAGGGTTGCTCGACCCGTTGTTGGCGACCCCGGGCGTCACCGACGTCCTGGTCAACGGTCCCGACGGCGTCTACCTCGATCGCGGTCGCGGCCTCGAGAGGTCGTCCGTGCGGTTCGCAGACGAGGACGCCGTCCGCAGACTGGCCCAGCGCCTCGCGGCCCAGGCCGGGCGGCGCCTGGACGATGCAAGTCCGTGGGTCGATGCCCGTCTCGCGGACGGCACCCGCCTGCACGCGGTGCTGGCGCCGCTGGCGCGGCCCGGCACGCTGATCTCGATGCGGGTGCCGGCCCGGCGGAGCTTCTCGTTGGCGGAGCTGAGGGCTGCGGGCTCCCTCACCGACGAGACCGCCGACATCCTGCGGCGAGTCGTCGCCTCGCGAGTCGCGTTCGTCGTGACGGGCGGCACGGGTTCGGGCAAGACCACACTGCTCTCGGCCCTGCTCGCCGAGGTGCACCCTGATGAGCGGCTCGTCGTCGTCGAGGATGCGACCGAGCTGCGACCGGACCACTCCCACGTCGTCGGTCTCGAGGCGCGCCCGGCCAACGTCGAGGGCGCCGGCCTGGTCACGGTCCGTGACCTCGTACGACAGGCACTCCGCATGCGTCCCGACCGGCTCGTGGTCGGTGAGGTGCGTGGGGCCGAGGTCGTCGACCTGCTGGCCGCCCTCAACACCGGTCACGAGGGTGGGTGCGGCACGCTGCATGCCAACTCCACGATCGACGTTCCGGCACGCTTCGAGGCGCTGGGGGTGGCGGCGGGGCTGCCCCGCGAGGCCGTGCACAGCCAGCTGGCCGCGAGCCTCGAGCTCGTCGTACACCTCGCCCGCGGACCTGATGGCATACGCCGAGTCCAGCAGATCGCCGTCCTCGAACGCGAGCATGACGGCCTCGTCCGGTGCGTCCCCGCCGTGTCCGTCGGTCCTGACGGCGTCGAGGAGGGACCCGGTGCTGCGCGTCTCGAGCAGGTGCTGGGTTGACGACGCTGACCGCGCTGCTCGCAGCGACCTCGGTCTGGCTGTGGCGCCCGCCCGGTACCTGGGTCGTACGCCATCGGTTGCGCCTCGACCTGCCAGGACCGCGGGTGCCTCCTTGGACCCTCGGGGTCGGCACCCTGATGGTGGTGGCCTGGGGTGCCGGGCGGGCCGATGCCTCCGGCCCCCATGTCATCCTCGTCGCCACCGCTGCGGGCGTCGGCGCGTTCGGCATGCGGCAGTGGCGTCGTGGGGTGCAGCGCAAACGACTCGGTGTGCGGCGCCGTCAGGTCTCGGAGGCGATCGGACTGATGTCGGCCGAGCTGCGGGCCGGCATCCTGCCGCAGCGCGCCCTCCAGGGACTGGCTCCTGAGTTCGACTTCCTGGCGCCCGCCGCGCGCTCTGCCGACCTGGGCGGTGACGTGCCCGCCGCACTGCGGGCGGCGGCGGACGAGACGGGCGCCGAGCTGCTTGCCGAGCTGTCGGGCGCCTGGCTCGTCGCTGAACGCGCTGGAGCTCCGCTGTCGCGGGTGCTCGACCGGCTCGAGGAGTCGGCCCGAGGTGATCTCGAGACCGAGCGCGAGGTCGAGTCCGGGCTCGCGCCCGCTCGCGCCACCGGTCGGTTGATGGCGGTGCTGCCGGTCTTCGGCCTGGCGCTGGGCTCTGGCATGGGTGGCGATCCGGTCGCCATCCTCACGGGCACCTACCCGGGGGTGCTGTGCCTTGCCGCGGGATGTGCGCTCGCGTGCGTCGGAGTGGCGTGGGTCGAGCGCATCGCGTCGAGCGCGGAGGCAGAGACGTGATACCGGCATGGCTCGCGGGGCTCGCTATCTGGTGCCTGATTCCGAGCTCGACGACGGCCAGGAGACAGGAGCTGTTCGGTCGGCCGACCTCGGGCAGTCGGATCGATCCGGCGGTCATGGCCGCCGCGCTGACTCCCGTTGCTGCGTTCGTGGTGCTGGGACTCCCGCTCGGGCCCTTGCTCGGTGTGGCCCTCGCCCCGGTCGTCCATCGGTCGATGAGCCGGCTCGAGACGGCGTCGGCACGACGCAGAAGTGCTCAGCTGACCGCGCAGCTGCCCACCGCACTCGACCTCATGGTCGCGGCGCTGGAGGTCGGGCGCCCGCCGGTGACGGCGTTCGAGCTGGCGGCCGCGGCGACTGCGGACCCGCTGGGCGTGGACCTCAGCCTGGTGGCAGGGCGATTGGCGATCGCTGGCGATTCCGAAGCGGTGTGGCGTTCACTGGCCCTCGACCCGTCGCTCGCGCCAGTGGGCCGGGCGTTCCGTCGGGCAGCGGCGTCCGGCATGCCGGTGGCGCACGTGGTCTCGGGTGTGGCCGACGAGCTGCGTCGCGAACGCCGGGCGGCCCGGCGTGAGCGGAGTCGCAAGGTCGCCGTCCGCACGGCGGCCCCGCTGGGCGCGTGCTTCCTGCCGGCGTTCTTCCTCATCGGGATCGTGCCGACGATCATCGCCACGTTTCGCTCGTTCAGCCTGTGATCCACAGCCGGCCGGCTCCGCGAATCCTGTCCCCAGCCGTGACGCCGGGTCCGCAGATCGCGGTCCACCGGTCGCATCTTCCTTTCGACCGTTTCATTCATCGAAAGGACTCCACATGAACCAGCAGCTCCTGCGCCGTGCCGAGCGGGGCATGACGACCGCCGAATACACCGTCGGCACGCTCGGTGCCTGCACGATCGGCGGCGTGCTCGTCAAGATCGGGCAGTCCCCGTGGTTCGGCGATCTCGTCAAGGACCTGATCGGGCAGATTCCCGACCTGCTTCCGTTCTGATCCGTCCGGTCCGGGGCGGTGTGGCACCGCCCCGGGCCCGTCCACCGAAAGGCTTCACATGTCTCACCACGATGACCGCGGCATGGCGACCGCGGAATACACCGTCGGCACGCTGGGCGCCGTCTGCCTCGCCTTCACGCTCTACAAGTTCGGTGTCCTCGACGACAACCCGTGGATGCAGACCTTCAAGGACATCATCGAGCGCGCGCTCGGCTGGGGCACGCTGCGCGATGCCTTCGACGGGGTCCCACGATTCGGCGTCCGGTTCTGATGAGGCGCGAACGCGGCATGGTCACCGCGGAGCTGGCCACGATCGTCCCGTTCGGGGTCGCGTTCGCGTTCCTGCTGCTGTGGGTCATCTCATTGGGTCTGACGCAGATCCGCATCGCCGATGCCTCCCGGGAGGCCGCCCGCATGATCGCCCGCGGTGAGGGGGTCGAGGCCGCGACCAAGGTGGCTCGCACCCACGCGCCGGACGGCGCCAAGGTGTCCGTCGACACCGAGTCGGGGCTCGTCACGGTCACCGTCACCGCCCGGTCACGGATGCCGTTGCCCAACTTCTCCACAGTCGGCTCGCAGACGATGGACTCTGCCTCGGTGGCCGCCGTGGAGTCACCGTGATCCGTCGGTACGAGCGCGGAGCGGTGACGGTCCACGCCGCCGTCATCGCCGTCATGCTCCTGGTGGCGGCCCTGGTCATCACGGAGATGGCCGGACTCGTGCGGCTTCGTCACCGGGTCGCTGCGGCGGCTGACCTCGCGGCGTTGGCCGCGACGCAGGCCAGCGTCACGGGCGAAGACGGATGCGCGGCAGCCAGCCGCATCGCGGATCGCAATGATGCCGAGGTGCTGAATTGCCGCATGGACTTCGACGTCGCGACCGTCACCACCCGGGCGACCAGCCACACGTGGTGGGGCCACCGTTGGGCCGTCGAGCAGAAGGCGCGCGCCGCTCCGGACTTCTACCTGGGGGAGTGAAGTGTGCTGGGCAGGTCGCGCAGGCGGGCAAGAGAGGTGCGCAGGATCGCGAGGCAGGCCAGCAGGTGGATCCCGGCCATGAGGGCGATCGTCGGACGGAGCCCGAGGTGCTCCCCGAGCACGCCGGCGACCGCCGCGGCCACGGGCATGGTGCCGAAATTGACGACCTGACTCGTCGTGATGGCCCGGCCCATGAGGTGGCCCGGCACATAGCGCTGCCGCCACGCGTTGCGGATGACGTTGCCGGACACGACGAACAAGCCGACCAGGAACAGCCCCGCGATCAGCCACACGATCTGCCAACCGGGACGAGAGAGCGGCAGCAGGAGCGTTGTCGGTCCGGAGCAGAGCAGCAACCACGTCGATGCCCGACCCGAGCCGAGGCGCTGCGACAGCCGGCGAGCGAAGGTGGCGCCGAGCAGTCCACCGATGCTGCCGGTCATCATGACCAGGCCAACGGCGGACGGCGACAGCGCCAGGTCGTCGACCATGAACAGCACGAGGAGCGTCGTGAATCCCGTGAGCCCCAAGTTGGACAACCCGCCGATGAGGGTCAGGGGCCGGAGATAGGGGTCATGGGCGACATACGCAATGCCTTCGCGGATCCGGGTCGCAAGTGGCTCGACGTCCGAGGTCGGCCTGTGACTCTCTCCGTTCGGTCGGATGCGCCAGAGGCACACTGCCGAGACGACGTAGCTGACCGCATCGACCGCGAGGCCGCCGGCGGCGCTGAGGAACTGCGCCATCAAGCCGCCGGCGCCGGGACCCACGACCTGCATCGCCGACTCGGTGCCGAACATCCGCCCGTTGGCCTGCTCGAGGTGATGGGTCTCGACGATGCCGGGGATGAGCCTGCCGTACGCCGTGCGGAAGAACACCGTGCAGGTGCCGTTGGCCAGGGCGACCACCACGAGGTGCGGGAGGGTCAGTGCGCCGGCGAGCCAGGCGACGGGCACGCTCGCCAGCGCCACAGCCGCGACCAGGTCGGCGATGATCATGACCCGCCGTGGCGGCATGCGGTCGACCCAGGCGCCGGCCGGCAGCCCGATGACGAGCCACGGCAGCCAGGCCGCTGCCGTGAGGGCGCCCATCCAGCCGGCACCTGCGCCGAAGTCGACGACGGCGAGCAGGGGCAGGAGCACTGCGGTGGTGGCATTGCCCAACAGGCTGACGCCCTCGCCGAGCCAGAGCAGGCTGAAGTTCCGGTTCTGTCTCAGCGGGGCTGCTGGGACGACCGGTGTCGGAGTCGTGGTCATGGCTGGCTCGGGAATCCCCGGCTGTAGACGAGCACGGGTTGTCGCTCGACGCCGTCGTCGGTCGGTCGATCGTGCCATCGCTGCAGCAGGGCGACGATCTCTACGCTCAGCTCACTCAGCTCGGTCGGGGTGAGGTGCAGCCAGTTCTGGGTGGCGAACGCCGCGTCGACCCACTCGCCCGCCTCGTCGTGGTTGTCGAGCCACTCGTGCGTACGTGCGACCTGGCGGTTGAAGTGGGCCGACTCGGCGGCGGCGGCGACTGTGGCGGCGACGGGATCGTCGGCGAAGTCTGACGTCGTCCACTTCCAGCCTGCGTCGACGAGACGCCACCAGCGTTCACGCCGATCGCGGGCGAGCTCGGGCACCTCCTCGACGAGCTTCACCTCGGCGAGCACCTTGAGGTGATGGCTGACGCTGCCGACGGCTTGGCCGGTCCGCTGCGACAGTGCTGAGGCGGTGGAGGGCCCGTCGACCTTGAGCGCGTCGATCAGGCGAGCGCGGAACGGGTGGGCCATCGCGCTCAGCACTGCGGCCTCGGTGACGCGGCGGATGCCGGGCTGAGGGGTGTCGGCGTGGTTCATGCCATCACGATAACCCCACAAGAGCAGTTGTACAAGAACTCTTGTGGAATATGTTCAAGCTGCTGGCGCGTCGTTCAACAAGGCCTCGAGCAGGCGTACGGCGCCAGCCTTGTCGAGCGGCTCGTTGCCGTTGCCGCACTTGGGCGAGTAGACGCACGACGGGCAGCCGGCCGCACACTCGCAGGCGACGATCGCGTCGCGGGTCACCCGCAACCAGCGGGCGGCCAGCTCGTAGCCCCGCTCGGCGAAGCCCGCACCGCCGGGATAGCCGTCATAGACGAACACCGTCATGGTCCCAGTGTCCGCGTGCAGTGCCGTCGAGACGCCGCCGATGTCCCAGCGGTCGCAGGTCGCCAGCAGCGGCAGCAGTCCGATCGCCGCGTGCTCGGCGGCATGGGCAGCGCCCGGCACGTCGCCGCTCTCGAACGTCGCGGCGACGGCGTCGGGCTCGAGGGTCCACCACACGGCCTTGGTCTGGAGGGTGCGAGCGGGCAGGTCGAGCAGCTCCTCGCCGAGGACGCCGCCGCCTGTCGTGCTGCGCTTCATGTAGGACACGACCTGGTTGACGACGTCGACCGACCCGAACGACATCGCCGCCTTGCCCCACGGCGTCGTCCGCTCGGTCTCGGTCACGGAGATCTCGGTGACCGATCGCGCCATCGTCGAGTAGTCGGGGTCGTCGCGGTGGACGACCGCGACGCCGTGCTCGACGTCGTAGTCATCGACGATGTGGACGTCGCCCTGGTGGACGTAGACCGCGCCCTCGTGGACTGCCGAGTCGGCAGAGCCGGCGTCGACCGTGCCGATCAGGCGGCCGGTGACGGCGTCGACGATCTGCACGGGTGCGCCGCCACTCGACCTGATGTCGGCGAGGTCGCTGGCCCGCTCGCGCTTGGTCCAGAACCAGCCGGCGGGGCGCTTGCGCAGCCAACCGGCGGCTTCGAGGGCTTGCACGCCCTCTGCCGTACGCGGGCCGAACAGCGCGAAGTCGTCCTCAGTCAGCGGGAGCTCCTGCGCTGCTGCCGCCAGGTGCGGGCCCAGGACGTACGGATTGTCGGGGTCGAACACCGACGCCTCGACCGGCGCGCCGAGCAGAGCCTCCGGATGATGGACGAGAAAGGTGTCGAGCGGGTCGTCGCGGGCGACGAGGATGCCGATCGAGTCACGGCCCGACCGCCCGGCGCGCCCGAACTGCTGCTGCAGGGCCGCCCGCGTGCCCGGGAACCCGACGCTGATGACGGCGTCGAGCCCCGCCACGTCGATGCCGAGCTCGAGCGCGTTGGTGCTGGCCAGGCCGAGCAGGTCGCCGCTGCGCAGCCGTTGCTCGAGCTCGCGGCGTTCCTCGGGCAGGTAGCCGCCGCGGTACGTCGCGACCCGGGCGACGAGCTCAGGGTCGACCTCCGCGAGCCGGCGCTGCGCGGTCGCGGCGACGGACTCCGCACCGCGTCGCGAGCGTACGAACGCCAGGGTGCGGACCTTGCCGATCACGAGGTCCGTGAGCAGCTCGCCGGCCTCGGTCGTGGCAGCGCGGCGTACGACTCCTTCGGTCGCGTCGCCCGAGATCGGGTCACGACCTGGCAGGAGGGGCGGCTCCCAGAGTGCGATCGTCCGGGCCGCGTGGGGCGATGCATCATCGGTGACGGGTACGACCTCGAGCCCCGTGAGCCGGCCGGCGAACACCTCGGGCTCGGCGACGGTCGCCGACGAGAGGACGAACGTGGGCTCGGCGCCGTAGTGGGCGCAGACCCGGCGCAGGCGTCGCAGGACATGGGCGACGTGAGCGCCGAACACGCCGCGGTAGTGGTGACACTCGTCGACGACGACATGGCTCAACCCGCCGAGCACCCGGGCCCAGCGGGCGTGCGCCGGGAGGATCGAGTGGTGCAGCGTGTCGGGGTTGGTCAGCAGGTAGTTGGCGTGGTCGCGCGCCCAGACGCGTTCCTCGCGCGAGTTGTCACCATCGACCGTCGCGGGCCGGGCGAACTCGCGCGCGCCGGACAGCCGGCGCAGCTGGTCGGCGGCGAGCGCCTTGGTCGGCGCCAGATAGAGCACTGCCGGCAGCCGGTTGCCCCGCAGCGCACTGCCGTTCCGGCCCTCGGCGAGGCCCGTGAGCGCCGGCGCCTGGAAGGCGAGTGACTTGCCCGACGCCGTGCCGGTGGCGATCACGACGTGCCGGCCCTCGTGCACGTGGTGCAGTGCCTCGGCCTGATGGCCCCAGAGTGCGGTGATGCCCTCGGCCTCGTACATCGCCCGTACGGCCGGGTCGACCCAGCCGGGCCACGGCTCGACGACCGCTTCTCGCTCGGGGACCCGCTCGACGTGGGTCACCCGGTCGCCGTAGCGCAGCACGAGGTCGGCGGGGTCCACCGTGTGATTCTCCCAGACGGGTCCGCAGCGTCTCGCGCATCGGCGGTCGCCCCTGGATCGTGATTGAATGCAGGCGGAGAGAGGAGTGGACATGGAGCTGTCGCTGACGTCGCGCACTGACGGTGACTTCGAGATCATCGAGGTCGGCGGCGAGATCGATGTCTACACCGCGCCCAAGCTCCGTGAGGCGATCGTCGCGGCCGTCGACGCCGGTCACACCCGGCTCATCATCGACGTCCAGAAGGTCGACTTCCTCGACTCCACCGGGCTCGGCGTCCTCGTGGGCGCCCTCAAGCGCGTACGCGCCGACGGCGGCTCACTCGACATCGTGTGCACCCAGGAGCGCATCCTCAAGATCTTCGAGATCACCGGCCTGGACAAGGTCTTCGGTCTGCACACCTCGATCGACGAAGCGCGTACGACCCAGCCACTGTGATCCCGGTCGCACCGCTTCACAGGCCCTCCATGTAACCTGCGTCACGCGGTCTGGTCTCACCAGACCCGTTTTACGTCCTGCCTTACATCTGGAGGAATTTCATGGCGAACGCGACACTCGTTGCGGCAGCCAGTGACCTCGATCTCTCCAACGACAACACGATCATCGTGTCGGTCGTTGCGGCTATCGGCGTCATTGCGCTGATCATGGCGGCGGTTTTCCGCGCCGAAGTACTCAACGCCTCAGAAGGCACCGAGAAGATGCAGGAGATCGGACAGGCGGTCCAGGAGGGTGCCTCGGCATACCTCGGCCGCATGTTCAAGACCCTCGCGGTCTTCGCGGTCCTGGCCTTCGGGCTGCTGTTCCTGCTGCCCGGCGATGCCGAGATCAGGATCGGCCGTTCGCTGTTCTTCCTGATCGGTGCCGGCTTCTCCGCGCTGATCGGCTACCTCGGCATGTGGCTCGCGACGCGCGCCAACATCCGCGTCGCTGCGGCCGCGCAGAACGAGGGGCGCGAGAAGGCCATGCGCATCGCGTTCCGCACGGGCGGCACGGTCGGCATGCTGACGGTGGGCCTCGGCCTCGTCGGCGCGTCGAGTGTCGTCCTGATCTACCAGGGCGACGCCCCCGACGTCCTCGAGGGCTTCGGCTTCGGCGCAGCCCTTCTCGCGATGTTCATGCGAGTCGGCGGTGGCATCTTCACCAAGGCCGCTGACGTCGGCGCCGACCTCGTCGGCAAGGTCGAGCAGAACATTCCCGAGGACGACCCGCGCAACGCCGCGACGATCGCGGACAACGTCGGCGACAACGTCGGCGACTGCGCCGGCATGGCCGCCGACCTCTTCGAGTCGTACGCCGTGACGCTCGTCGCCGCGCTGATCCTCGGCTCGGTCGCGTTCGGTCAGGAAGGCCTCGTCTTCCCGCTCATCATTCCCGCCATCGGCGCCGTCACCGCGATCCTCGGTGTCTACATCACCCGGGCGCGCGTCGGCGAGAACGGACTCGCGGCGATCAACCGCTCGTTCTACATCTCGGCGGTCATCTCGGCGGTCGCGTCCGTCGCGGTGTCGTACATCTACCTGCCGAAGACGTTCGGCGAGCTGCACATCCCCAAGGCGACCGGTCTGGCCGGCCAGCTGTTCGGCAACCCGCTCGCCGGATACGACGGCTGGGGCCCGCGCACGATCGCCTGGGTCGCAGTCCTCATCGGTATCGTGCTCGCGGCTTTGATCCTGGCCCTCACGGGCTACTTCACCGGCACGGAGACGCGTCCGGTCAAGGACGTCGGCAAGACCTCGCTGACCGGTGCGGCCACGGTCATCCTGTCCGGACTCTCGGTCGGCTTCGAGTCGGCGGTCTACACCGCGCTGGTCATCGGTGCGGCCGTCTTCGGTGCGTTCCTGCTGGGCAGTGGATCGATCATCGTGTCGCTGTTCGCGGTCTCGCTCGCCGGTTGTGGTCTGCTCACGACCGTCGGTGTCATCGTCGCGATGGACACGTTCGGCCCGGTCAGCGACAACGCTCAGGGCATCGCCGAGATGTCGGGTGACGTCGACGAGGAAGGCGCCAAGATCCTCACGGAGCTCGACGCCGTCGGCAACACCACGAAGGCCATCACCAAGGGCATCGCGATCGCCACGGCCGTCCTGGCCGCGACCGCGCTGTTCGGTGCCTTCACCGACAACATCAGGGACCAGCTCGTCGTGGTCCTCAACGACATCTCGGGCAACGCCGGCAAGGGGGAGTTCCTCCAGAACCTGTCGCTCAGTGATTCGCAGGTCCTGCAGGGCGTGCTCAACGTCGCCAACCCGCAGAACCTCGTCGGTCTGCTCATCGGCTCCGCTGTCGTGTTCCTGTTCTCCGGTCTGGCGATCAACGCCGTCGGTCGGGCGGCCGGCGCTGTGGTCTACGAGGTGCGCCGCCAGTTCAAGGAGATCCCGGGCATCATGGAGGGCACCGGTCGTCCCGAGTACGGCAAGGTCGTCGACATCTGCACGCGCGACTCGTTGCGCGAGCTCGCGACGCCGGGCATCCTCGCGATCTTCGCCCCGATCGCCGTCGGCTTCGGCCTCGGCGTCGGTCCGCTCGGCGCCTACCTCGCCGGCGCGATCGCGACCGGCACGCTGATGGCGGTGTTCCTCGCCAACTCCGGTGGCGCGTGGGACAACGCGAAGAAGCTCGTCGAGGACGGCAACCACGGTGGCAAGGGATCGCCGGCCCACGAGGCGACGATCATCGGCGACACCGTCGGTGACCCGTTCAAGGACACCGCCGGACCGGCGATCAACCCGCTCCTCAAGGTCATGAACCTCGTGGCGCTGCTGATCGTGCCGTTGGTCATCAAGTACACCTACGGCAACGACGCGAACGAGTGGGTCCGCTACTCGATCGCCGGCGCCGCTGCGGTGATCATCGCGCTCGCGGTCTACATCTCGAAGCGTCGCCCGATCGCGCTCGAGGCAGGCATCGTCGACGAGCCCGAGCCGGAGAACGTTCCGGTCGTCTAGTCGCACCACCTCGAACGGCGCAGACCTCCGGGTCTGCGCCGTTCGTGCGTCCCGGGGCGTCTGACAGGCTGGGCGGATGATCGAAGGCGCGTACGTCCAGGACCTCCGCCGGGCACTGACCCGGGCCGACTTCACGGTCGACGCGGTGTTCGCGCTGCTGGGTGAGGACGCCCATCGGGCGCTCGGCCGCAACCAGACGGTGCCGGCCAGGCGGGCCACTGCCGGCCGCGGTGACCTCGCCACGCTGGTGCGGCTCTTTGCCCTGCAGGTCGCCGTCGACCGCGAACGCGCCGACGCCGCGCTGCCAGGACTCGTCGATCCCCTTCTCGCCGCGGGGATGCTCCAGGCTTCCGGTGGTGAGGTGCGCGCCCTGGTCGACGTGCGCCCGTACGGCGACGAGGCCCACGACTGGTGGGTCGTGTGCGACCCGACCCCGGGCCTCGACGTCCGCCAGGCGCCGATGAGCCCTGAGTACGTCCTCGGCATCAGCGAGGCGTCGTCGTCGTTGGCGCAGCTGACGATCCGTGAACCCGTCGGCCGGGCCCTCGACCTGGGCACGGGGTGTGGCGTGCAGGCGCTGCACCTGGCGCAGCACGCCCGCGAGGTCGTGGCCACCGACGTCAACCCGCGGGCGCTGGCGATGGCCCGCCTCACGGCCGAGCTCAACGAGGTCGACATGGACGTCCGCGACGGCAGCCTCTTCGACCCGGTCGCGGGCGAGACCTTCGATCTCATCGCGACGAACCCGCCGTTCGTCATCTCGCCGCCCGGCAGCGAGGTCCTGGTCTACCGCGACTCGGGCATGCCCGGCGACAACGTCGTGCGCCACCTCGTCGAGAACGCCGCGGCGCACCTCTACGACGGCGGCTGGTGCCAGATCCTCGCCAACTGGGCGCACCGCAAGGGCACTGTGTGGCAGGACGGTCTCGAGGAGTGGTTCGCCGGACAGCCGCTCGACGCCTGGGTCGTGCAGCGCGAGCTCGTCGACCCCTCGGAGTACGTCGAGATGTGGCTCGCGGATGCCGGCCTCGCGTCGACCCCTGACTACGTGAGCCGCTACGACGCGTGGCTCGACTGGTTCGCCGAGGTCGGCATCGAGGCGGTCGGCTTCGGCTGGCTGAGCATGCGCAAGACCCCCGAGACGCCGGTCCGCCGCCTCGAGGAGTGGACCGGCGAGGTCGCTCCGCCGGTGGGTCCGGCCGTGGCGGCGTGGGGACGGCGCACCGAGCTGCTGCGCGGGCTCGACGACGAGGCGCTGCTCGGGCACGCGTTCCGGCACGCCCCCGACCTGGTCGAGGAGACGCGAGGACCGGCCGGCGCGGAGCATCCGGAGTCGATCGTGCTGCGCCTCCAGCAGGGCGTACGCCGCGCGCGCCAGGTCGACACCGTCGAGGCCGGGCTGGTCAGCGCCAGCGAGGGTGACCTGTCCGCCGGGCAGATCCTCGACGCCCTTGCGTCGCTGCTCGACCGGGACGCCGCCGACCTCAGGCGTACGTATGCCGGCTCAGTGCGCGACCTCGTCGCCGAGGGCTTCCTGACCTGAACCCGTTTGCGAGGGACACGCTCAGCGGGACTGGAGCGAGAGCTGGAGATAGGTCAGGTCGAGCCAGCGACCGAACTTGAAGCCGACCTCGGGCAGCAGCGCGACCCGGCGGAAGCCGAACCGCTCGTGCAGGGCGATCGACCCGGCGTTGGTGGCCTCGATGCCGGCGACGATCGAGTGCACGTCGCCGGCCCGGGCCCGGTCGATCAGCTCCGGCATCAGCGCGTTGGCGATGCCACGACGGCGGTGGTCCGGGTGGACGTAGACCGAGTTCTCGACGGTGAACCGGTAGCCGGTCTTGGGCCGCCACGGCCCGTACGTCGCGAAGCCGGCGACCCCGCCGTCGCGCTCGGCGACCAGGACCGGCAGCCCCGCTGCACGTCGTCCGTCGAACCAGGCGCGCCGGTCGTCGAGGCCGACCTCCGTCTCGTCCCAGATCGCCGTGGTCGTGCGGATCGCGTCGTTGTGGATCTCGAGGATCGCCGGGAGGTCGTCGTGCACGGCGTCGCGGATGATCATCGAGTCTCCCTTATAGTGGCGATATGTCCATCATAGTAGACGACATCAGCGCGCGGATCGGCAAGCGGGTCGCCCTCGAGCGGGAGCTGAGGGGCTGGTCGCTCAGCGAGCTGGCGGAGCGCTCCGGGGTGTCGCGCGCCATGATCCACAAGGTTGAACGCGGTGAGAGCAGCCCGACCGCGACGCTGCTCGGCAAGCTCTCGGGCGCGTTCGGCCTCACGGTGTCGACCCTGATCGCCCGGGGCGAGCCTCGGGGCACGAGGGTCCTGGCGCGCGACGACCAGGAGCTGTGGGTCGACCCGGACACCGGCTATCGCCGCCGGCAGGTCATCACGACGCCTGCCGGCGACATCACCGAGATCGTCATGCCGCCCGGCAAGGAGGTCGCGGTGCCGGCCGAGTCGTACGACTTCGGGATGCACGTCGTGTGGGTCGTCGAGGGTGTCCTGACGTTCGTCGTGGGCGACACGACCCACGAGCTCGCGGCCGGGGACCGGTTGCGGATGGGTGATCCCGCCCCGGTCGTCTATCGCAACGCCTCACCGCACGACGTGCGTTATGTGGTGACGGTGTTCTCGTCGTCGACCGACACGTAGTTGACCGGCCGGAACGCCGGGATCAGCTGACCGCCCCAGCAGGCGAGCGCGATGACCGTGGCGACCAGGCCGCCCACCACGAATCCGCCCCACGCGCCGACCTCGTCGATCGCCGCGCCGATGACCGGCGAGCTCGCGGCACCGCCGATCGTGAACGCCGTGCCCTGCCAGCCCATCGCCTCGCCGCGTCGCTCCTCGGGCACGAGCTTGGCGATCCACTCCGCCGCGGCGGTCATGGTCGGCGCGCACAGGAACCCGGTCGGGATGACCCACAGCGACAACGACCAGACCTGTTCGCCGAGCCCGACAGGGATCGTCGTGAGGCCGAGCGCGAGCAGCAGATAGGTCGGCCGGATCGAGCGGTTGAGCGACCCGTAGATCAGCCCGCCCAACAGGGAGGACAGGCCCCACAGGCCGTACGTGAAGCCGATCGCGCCGACCTTGTCGAGCTCGCGCAGCTCGGCGATGATGCCGAGGTCGGTGCCGACCAGGGTCGCCATCGTGCCGCCGGAGATGAGGAAGAGGAACACGACCGGCACCGACAGGATCGACGCCTTGCCGGTCGACTCGGCCGGAGCCGCGGCATCGACCGGTGACGCGGACCGGGTCGGTGGGTTGAGCCGCAGGAAGATCAGCCCGGCGATGACCTCGCACGCGCCGACCGCATAGAGCGCCGCATCGCCGCCGGCCTGCGTCACGAGCAGCACCCCGGCCGCAGGGCCGATGATGAAGCTCGCCTCGGAGATGACCGAGTCGGCGGAGAACGCCGTGCGCCGCTGACGCTCCTCGACCATGACGCTCAGCGAGAGCCGCACGATCGAGAAGACGGGGATGAGGAACAGTCCCATCAGCAGCGAGATCGGGATCAGCCAGACGTACGACGCGAACGTCGCCAAGGGATAGAGCAGGCCGACCGCGACGATCGAGGGCAGGATCGCGCGACGCATGCCGAGCCGGTCGATCAGGCGGCCCCGCCATGGCGACCCGATCGCCGCGCCGAGGGTCGTGGCGGCTGCGACGACGCCCGCCTGTGCGTAGGTGCCGTCGAGATCGTCGACGACGTAGAGCGTGAAGACCAGCGGTGCCGCCATCATGGGGATGCGGGCGAAGAACGCCGCGATGAACAGCGTGCGGACGGACTTGTCCGCCCACAGCTGCGCATATCCGGAGAAGGCCACAGGGAAGTATTTCACCGACGTCGGACACCTCAGGACCGACTGTCACCGATCGACGCGCCACAGCCGCTCACAGATGCGGATGCATGAAGTCTTGACGACACACGCTACGGTGTGCTGCGTCTGACCAATCAGGAGTTCACCAGTGACCAGTCTCGTCATCGTCGAGTCGCCCAACAAGGTCCGCAGCATCGCGGGCTACCTCGGCGACGGCTATGTCGTGGACTCCTCGGTCGGCCACATCCGCGACCTGCCGCGTGGCGCCGACGAGGTGCCGGCCGCGTTCAAGGGCGAGACCTGGGCCCGCCTCGGCGTCAACATCGACAGCGAGTTCGAGCCGATCTACGTCGTCTCGGCCGACAAGAAGTCGCAGATGACCAAGCTCAAGAAGCTCCTCAAGGATGCCGACGAGCTCGTCCTGGCGACGGATGAGGACCGCGAGGGCGAGGCCATCGCGTGGCACCTGCTCGACGAGCTCAAGCCCAAGGTCCCGGTCAAGCGCATCGTCTTCAACGAGATCACCCGCGACGCGATCCAGTTCGCCATCGCCAACCCGCGCGACGTCGACATGGACCTCGTCGACGCCCAGGAGACCCGCCGCATCCTCGACCGCCTCTACGGCTACGAGGTCAGCCCGGTGCTCTGGAAGAAGGTCATGAGCGGGCTGTCGGCCGGACGCGTGCAGTCCGTCGCGACGCGGCTCGTGGTGGAGCGGGAGCGTGAGCGCATGGCGTTCCACGTCGCGTCCTACTGGGACCTCGAGGCGACGTTCGACGCCGGCGAGGGCTTCGACCCGCGCCAGTTCCCCGCCAAGCTGTTCAGCGTCGACGGCAAGCGCATCGCGTCGGGCAACAACTTCGACAACGCCGGGCAGCTGACGTCCGACAAGGTCGCGCACCTCGACGAGCAGCAGGCCGGCGCGCTGGCCGAGGCACTCAACGACCGCCCGTTCACGGTGCGCTCCGTGGAGTCCAAGCCCTACACGCGCCGCCCCTACGCGCCGTTCCGCACCACGACGATGCAGCAGGAGGCGTCCCGCAAGTTCGGGTTCGGCGCCGCCCGCACGATGCAGGTCGCCCAGCGGCTCTACGAGGGTGGGCACATCACCTATATGCGTACCGACTCGACGACGCTGTCGCAGACCGCGCTCAACGCGGCCCGCGCCCAGGTCACCGAGCTCTACGGTGCCGCCTACCTGCCCGCCTCGCCGCGCGTCTACGCCAGCAAGGTCAAGAACGCGCAGGAGGCCCACGAGGCGATCCGCCCCGCCGGTGAACGTTTCAAGACCCCGCAGCAGACCGGGCTCGGCGGCGACGAGCTCCGCCTCTACGAGCTGATCTGGAAGCGCACGATCGCCTCGCAGATGAACGACGCCAAGGGCGACTCGGTGTCGATCCGCATCGGCGCGAACGCCACCAGCGGTGAGGACGTCGTGTTCGGCGCGTCGGGCCGCACGATCACGTTCTACGGATTCCTCAAGGCCTACGTCGAGTCGCACGACGACACCGACGCCGAGGGTGACGACCAGCAGACCAAGCTGCCCAACCTGTCCGAGGGGCAGACCGTCACGGCCGCCGAGCTCGGCAAGGCCGGGCACGAGACCAAGCCGCCGTCGCGCTACACCGAGGCCAGCCTCATCAGCGAGCTCGAGACCCGCGAGATCGGCCGCCCCTCGACCTACGCGTCGATCGTCGGCACGATCCAGAACCGCGGCTACGTCTACAAGAAGGGCACCGCCCTGGTCCCGGCGTGGATCGCGTTCTCGGTCATCCGCCTCCTGGAGCAGCACTTCCCGCGGCTCATCGACTACAACTTCACCGCCGAGCTCGAGGACGTCCTCGACGAGGTGGCCAACGGGCGCGAGGACCGGCTCAACGTCCTCACGGGCTTCTGGACGGGCACCGGCGAGGGCGACACGGGGCTCAAGCGCCTCGTCGAGAACCTCCCCGACATCGACGCGCGCGGCCTCGCGACGTTCCCGCTCGGCGAGGACATCGACCTGCGCGTCGGTCGTTACGGCCCGTACGTCGAAGGTCCGCCGTTCACCGAGGACGCCGAGGGCAAGCGCGTGCCGACCCGCGCCAACGTGCCGGACGACCTGCCGCCCGACGAGCTCACGCTCGACCGTGCCAAGGAGCTCCTCGCGAGCCCCTCCGGCGTCGAGAAGGAGCTCGGGCCGCACCCCGAGACCGGGCTCATGATCACCGCCAAGAGTGGCCGATTCGGTCCCTACGTGACCGAAGCACTCCCGGAGGGCGCCAAGAAGGCCGACCGGGGTCGCACCGCGAGCCTGTTCGCGAGCATGGACCTCGACACCATCACGCTCGAGCAGGCCGTCGAGCTGCTCAAGCTCCCGCGCGTCGTCTACGTCGAGGAGGACGGCACCGAGGTCACGGCCCAGAACGGACGCTACGGTCCCTACCTCAAGAAGGGCACCGACTCCCGCTCGCTCGAGCGCGAGGACCAGCTCCTCACGATCACCGAGGACGAGGTCCGCGCGATCTACGCGCAGCCCAAGACGTACGGGCGACGCGCTGCGGCGGCTCCGCTCAAGGAGCTCGGCAACGACCCGGTCAGCGGCTCGCCGGTCGTGGCCAAGGACGGCCGCTTCGGCATGTATGTCACCGACGGCGAGTACAACGCCACGCTGCGCAAGGACGACTCGCTCGAGACGTTGACCCCGGAGCGCGCCTTCGAGCTGCTCGCTGAGCGTCGCGCCAAGGGCCCGGCCAAGAAGGGCGGCAAGAAGACCGCCAAGAAGGCAGCGAAGAAGACCGCCAAGAAGGCGACCAAGAAGGCGCCTGCCAAGAAGTCCCCCACGCGCTGAGCGCGTGGGAGTGTCCCCATGTGCGGTGACGTTGGGTGGCGGTTCGCCACCTTTCGCCCGACGAAGGCCTGACCTGCCACAATCGGGGCCATGTTGCGCCCCATCGTCAGGCCGTTGTCACCGCGGGACCCGCACGAGGAGCACCGCACGGCCTCGCCGCTCGAGCTGTTCACGGACCTTTGCTACGTCGTAGCGGTCGCGCAGGCTGCGCTGTCGCTGCACCACGAGATCACGCACGATCATGCGGCGCACGGCCTCGTGTGGTTCGGGGTCTCGTTCTTCGCGATCTTCTGGGCCTGGCTCAACTTCGTGTGGATCAACTCGGCGTACGACTCCGACGACGTCATCAACCGGTTGCTGACGCTGCTGCAGATCCTCGGCTCGCTGGTCCTCGCAGCCGGCGTGCCGAGGATGTTCGAGGAGGACCTGACCCTCGGCATCGTCGGCTACGTCATCATGCGCGTCGGCCTCGTCCTCATGTGGCTGCGCGCTGCGGCCGGCGACCCGGACCGGCGGCAGACGGCCATGCGATACGCGCGGGGACTCGTCGCCGTGCAGACCGGCTGGGTCATCGCCCTGCTGGTCACCGGCGGCCACATCCCGATCTGGCTGTTCGTCATCGGCATCACGCTCGACTTCGGCGTGCCGTTCTTCGCCGAGCGGGCGGGTCAGACGCCCTGGCACCCGCACCACATCGCGGAGCGCTACGGGTTGTTCTTCATCATCGTGCTGGGCGAGACGATCCTGTCGGTGACGATCGGCCTGCAGGTCGCGTTCGACAAGGCCGATCCGCCGGCTGAGCTCTGGTACGTCGTGGCCGGAGGGGTGCTCGCCACGTTCTGCGGCTGGTGGCTCTACTTCGCGCGGGAGAACGCCGACGTCCTCAGCGACAACTCGGTCGGGTTCGTGTGGGGCCTCGGCCACTACGTGATCTTCGGCGCCGCGGCCGCGCTCGGTGCCGGTCTTGCTGCGCGGATCGACCACTACACACATCATTCCGAGGCCTCGGACCTCGTGAGCAGCGCCTTCGTCACCGGACCGGGAGCGGCGTTCTTCGCTGCACTGTGGCTCGTCACGATCCGCCTGCACGACCCGTCCATCCGGACGGCCGGTCCGTTCGCGGCTGCGATCGTCGCGATGATCGCCGTCACCTTCGTTCCGTACTCCGAGCTGTGGGCCGGTCTGATCGGCGTGGCCCTCCTGGTCACCGAGATCTGGTTGACGACGGACCGCGACGAGAGTGTCGGCGCCGAGTCCTAGGTTGTCGGTATGCCTGACGTGTCGCTCGACGTCGTCGAACGCCTCCGTGCGATCTGCCTCGCGCTGCCCGATACGTACGAGGAGACCGCGTGGACCGGCCTGCGCTGGTGCGTGCGCCGCAAGACGTTCGCCCACGCGCTGGTGATCGATGACGGCCGGCCCGAGGCCTACGCGCGCTTCATCGCCGACGAGGGGCCGGTGACGGTCGTGACGTTCCGTGCGCCGGGTGACGAGCTCGAGGCTCTCCGCCAGGCCGGGCCGCCGTTCTTCGTCGCGCGCTGGGGCCGAGACGTCGTCGGCCTCGAGCTGCGGGACGACACCGACTGGGACGAGCTCGCCGAGATGCTGACCGACAGCTTCTGCGTCATGGCACCGCAGAAGCTCGTCGACCGCGTCGTGCCTCCCGGATAGCCCGGCTGTGAGGTCGCTGTCCCGTTACGGTGGACCGATGGTCGACGTTCGCCGGGTGGCTCAGCTCGTACGCGATCCCAGGGAGGGTGTGCGCGTCGTCGCCAGACGTCTCCGCGCCACGCCGTGCCTTGTGTGCGGCTCACGGCGCCAACGCACCCAGGTCGTCGACCGCAAGAAGCGGTCCTACGAGATCCGGATCTGCCAGCGCTGCCACTACGTGTCCAACTTCACCAACACCGTCGACTACACGGCGTTCGAGTCCGTCGAGAGCTTCCGGCTCTCGCCGCGCGTCGGGACCGCGGAGCACCAGGGGCGCGAGTTCCACATGGCGGCGATGGGCGCCGACATCCTGCGACGCCAGGGCCTCAAGGTCATGGTGTTCGGCGCCGGCCGCAGCCTCGACTACCAGCACATCGCCCAGCTGCCCGCCGTCGACAAGGTCGTCATGAGTGATGTCGTCGACCTCGGGGTCGACGCCGACTTCATCAACATCACCGAGGGCACGTCGCAGCGGTTCGACCTGATCATCGCGTGCGAGGTGGTCGAGCACTTCACGGATCCACGTGCCGAGTTCCCGAGGCTGTTCCGGCTGCTCACCCGCAACGGCCTGCTGGTCTGCTCGACCAACATCTACGACGGCCGCAACGTCGCCAACCACCGCTACCTCTACTCCCGCGGCCACACCTCCTACTACAGCCCCAAGGCGATCGGCGTGATCGCCCGCAGGAGCCGCATGCGCTACGACTTCCGGCTGCCGGCGATCGCCACGGGGTCGGCCGGTCCCCGCAAGCGCTACGTCCTGTTCACCAAGTCGCGTGGCATCCTGCGCCGCATCGTCGACTACTTCGGCGACCATGCCTACGCGCCCTCGGAGGACGTCGGGCCCACTGAGTAGGCTCGCCCCATGGATCCGCTCTTCACCGAAACCGGGGTGTTCCTCGCCTTGGAGGGTGGAGAGGGTGCCGGCAAGTCGACGCAGGCCTTCATGCTCGTCGAGTGGCTCGAGAGCCTCGGCCACGGCGTCCTGCTGACGCGCGAGCCGGGGGCCACCGAGGTCGGCAAGATCCTGCGCCACATCGTCCTCGACAACGACACCGGTGAGCTGTCGCCGCGCACCGAGGTCCTGCTCTACGCCGCCGACAAGGCCGAGCACGTCGATCAGATCGTCCTGCCCGCGCTCGCCGAGGGCACGATCGTGCTGACCGACCGCTACGTCGACTCGCTGCTGGCTTATCAGGGTGCCGGCCGCCACCTCGACTCCGCCGAGGTCGAGCACCTCGCGCGCTGGGCCACGTCGTCGCTGCGGCCGCACCTCACGATCGTGCTCGACATCGACCCGGCGATCGGCCACCTGCGGTTCGAGGGCGCCGACCGCATCGAGTCCGAGCCGCTCGAGTTCCACCAACGCGTACGTCAGCACTTCCTCGACCTGGCTGCTGCCGATCCGCAGCACTATCTCGTGGTCGGCGGTGACGGCACCCCCGCCGAGATCCACGCCGAGATCCGCGCGGCCGTCGAGCCGTGGCTGGGCCAGGCATCCGCATGACCGTGTGGTCGGACCTGGTCGGGCAGGAGCCGGTCGTCGCGACCCTGCAGGCGGCGGTCGCATCGGCCGGCGGTGACGGCCGGTCCATGACCCACGCGTGGCTCTTCACGGGACCGCCCGGCTCGGGCCGCTCCAACGCGGCTCGCGCGTTCGCGGCGGGGCTCCAGTGTGAGCTCGGCGGATGCGGTGAGTGCCACTCGTGCACGACCGCGCGGGCCGGCAGCCATCCCGACATCACCCTCATCTCGACCGACGGTCTCTCGATCGGCGTCAAGGACATCCGCCAGTACGTACGCTCGTCCGCCCTGCGGCCGGCACTTGGCCGCTGGCAGATCCTCATCATCGAGGACGCCGACCGGCTCACCGACGAGGCCGCCAACGCGCTGCTCAAGGCCATCGAGGAGCCGTCCCGCCAGACCGTATGGATGCTGTGCGCGCCAGCGGTCGACGACGTGTCGGTCACCATCCGCTCGCGCGCCCGCAGCGTCCTGCTGAGGACCCCGTCGACCGAGGCCATCACCGGGCTCCTCGTCACTCGTGACGGGGTCGAGCCGGAGCTGGCTCACGCCGTGGCCGCTGCATCGCAGGGGCACATCGGCCGTGCCCGCGGGCTGGCACGCGACGCCGGCGCACGTGAACGTCGCCGGGCGATCCTGTCGATCCCGGTGTCGCTGCACGACCTCGGCGACTGCCTCCGGGCCGCGCACCAGGTCAACGAGGAGGCGACGGCACGGGCCAAGGACTACTGCGATCCTGCGGACGAGCGTGAGCTCGACGACCTCCGGACGACGTGGGGGGTCGAGGAGCGCGGCCGCCGGCCACCGGGCTACGCCGGCGCGCTCTCGACGTTGCAGAAGGACCAGGACCGGCGCCGCAAGCGCATGGCCCGTGACTCTATCGACGGGGTCCTGCTCGACCTGCTGTCGTTCTGCCGCGACGTGCTGACGGTGCAGTGCGCGACCGGCGTCGACCTCGTCAACGCCGACGTGGCCGACGACGTCAACGAGCTGGCCCGGGTGTGGACGCCCGAGTCGACGATCCACACGATCGATGCCATCGTCGAGTGTCGCGCCGCCTTGACGGCCAACGCCGCACCTCTGCTCGCACTCGAACGCATGATGATGGGACTTCGCCGGTGACTCGCTCCAGGACATTCCTCGTGGTCACGGTCGTGGCCGCCATCGCACTGATCGCCGGCATCGCGCTCGTGGCGGTCGCCCTCACGCGCGACGACGGCGACGACTGGACCGCGCCCGAGCCGACCTCGACGTCAGCGGCACCGAGCGGCCTCCAGAAGTTCTACACCCAGAAGGTCTCGTGGTCCGACTGCGGCGACTCGACGCGATGCGCCTGGATCAAGGTGCCGATCGACTACGACAAGCCCGACGGTGCGACGACCCGCTTGCGCGCCGCTGTCCACCCGGCCACCGGCGGCAAGGCCACGCGCAGCATCCTGGTCAACCCCGGAGGTCCCGGCGGGTCAGCGGTCGACTTCGCCAAGACCATGGCGTCGAGCTTCGGCGACGACGTCCGCAAGATGTACGACATCGTCGGCGTCGACCCCCGCGGCGTCGCCGAGAGCTCGCCGCTGAAGTGCCTGTCCGACAAGGCCTTCGACGCGTTCACCGAGACCGATCCCGACCCCGACGACGCCGCCGAGATCACCGCACTGCGCCAGAGCATCACCGACCTCGGCGAGGCCTGCGAGAAGAACTCCGGCGAGCTCGCGGCGCACGTGTCGACCGTCGAGGTCGCCAAGGACATGGACGTCGTACGGGCACTGCTCGGCCGGCCCAAGCTCGACTGGTTCGGCGCGTCCTACGGCACCGAGCTCGGCGCGGTCTACGCCCAGCTGTTCCCGACCAAGGTCGGCCGCATGGTGCTCGACGGCGCCGTCGATCCCGCCCTGGGCCCCATCGACTCGAGCCTGGGCCAGACGACGGGCTTCCAGCGCGCCCTCGACGCGTACGCCAAGGACTGCGTCAAGCAGTCGGACTGCCCGCTCGGGTCCGACGCCCAGGCGGGTCTGACCAAGATCGCCGACCTCATGAAGCAGCTCGATGCCAAGCCCATGACGGCGCTGCCCGGCCGCGCCCTGACCGAGGGCAACGCGTTCTACGGCGTCGCCGTCACGCTCTACGACAAGAGCACGTGGACCTACCTCACGCAGGCGCTCAATGCCGCGTTCAAGGGTGATGGCAGCATCCTGCTGCGGCTCTCCGACGTCTACTTCGAGCGCAACCAGGACGGCTCCTACGGCGGCAACATCGGCCAGGTCATCTATGCCGTCAACTGCCTCGACGCACCCGACCGGCTGACCGTGCAGGAGACCGAGGCGGCACTCCCGCGGTTCGAGAAGGTCTCCCCGGTCTTCGGCCGGGCCCTCGGCTGGGGTGCGCTCGGCTGCGCCGACTGGCCGATCAAGGTGACCAACCCGCTGCCCAAGATCGAGGCCAAGGGTGCGCCGCCGATCCTCGTGCTCGGCACGACTCGCGACCCGGCAACGCCCTACGAATGGGCCAAGTCGCTGGCGTCGCAGCTGTCGTCCGGCGTGCTGATCACCCGCGAGGGCGACGGCCACACGGCCTACACGTCCGGCAACGAGTGCATCACCGGCGCGGTCGACAGGTTCTTTACCAAGGGCACCGTGCCCAAGGCCGGGTTGACCTGCAAGTAGCCGCCTATCGGGCGCCGAAGATCGAGCCCAGGATCGAGCCGAGGTCCGGCGACTGCGCCTTGGCCTCCGTGCTCGCGTTCTGAACTTCCTTCTGGACGTCGGCGGGGTCGGCCTTGCCGCCGCTCGTCAGGCGCTTGGCGAGGTAGGCCATGACGATCGGAGCGACGATCTTGAGGATCTTCTCGACGTCCACACCCGAGGCGCCGGCCTTGCTGCCGATGGCCTCCGAGACGTTCGGCGCAGCGCCGCCGAGCACCTTCTCGATGATCCCGCTGCCCAGCGCACCGTTGATCAGGGCGCCCATGTCGCCGAGGGGGTTGGCGTCGGCGTGCTGACCCAGCGCGTTGGCGAGTGAGGCCGCACCTTCGCCGCTCTGGACGTTCTTCTCCATGCCGCCGAGCAGCGCCGGGAGGCTGTCGCGGATGATGCTCTGGAGCTTGTCGGGTTCGACACCCACCTGCTGGGCGATGTCGTTGAGCGTGCCGGAGTCGATGTCGGCGAGGATGTCGTCTGCGAGGGCCATCCCCGCACCCTAGACCCGCCGTTCTGCTGGGCGCTAGGGCTGCCGGACGGCTTCGTGGTGGTGGCAAGCCACCACCAGCACGAGTTCCAGGGTCTTTGGCGACGCTCTCGCTCAGCCCCGGACGGCTTCGTGGTGGTGGATGACCTCGTCGATGATGAAGTTGAGGAACTTCTCCGCGAATGCCGGGTCCAGATCGGCCTCGATCGCCAGGGCCCGCAAGCGGGTGATCTGCCGCGCCTCACGCTCGGGATCGGCGGGCGGCAAGTCGTGCTCGGCCTTGAGCTTGCCGACGCGCTTGGTGTACTTGAAGCGCTCCGCCAGGACATGGATCAGCGCCGCATCGATGTTGTCGATGCTGGCCCGGATCTCCTCGAGCTCGGCCTGCGTGGTGTCGGTCACGAATGCGATTCTACGGGGGAGAGGCCGATGTGATGTCGCGGCGATCACCCGGTAGTATCAGTGATCGGTTCGGCGGGCGATCCCCGGCGAACCTCGGCCGCTTTAGCTCAGTCGGTAGAGCGTTTCACTCGTAATGAAAAGGTCGTCAGTTCGATTCTGACAAGCGGCTCAACGAATTATTGATCTTCCCCCGCAGGCCGCGCGCCCCCCGCGCGCCCCCACTGGTTCAACCGGCTCAATCCGGTCTCGTCGGCGCTCGTCCCGAGGTAGTGAAGATATCTCTGGGTCGTTTTGAGATCCGCGTGTCCCATCCAGGCTTGGACGGTCGTGGGGGATACCCCGGCCTCGAGCCACAGGCATGCGGCGGTGTGCCGCAGGTCGTGGAGTCGCCGGCCTCGCCCGGTCTCTGCCCAGTGGGTCGAGTTTTTGAAGGCGGTGGCGTAGAGCCGCGCACCATTCTCGGTCGTGACCAACAGATCGTTCGGTCCCTTGCCTGCGGTCATCGACTTCACGAGTGGCAGGACGGCGTCGACGAGGGGTACGTGGCGGGTGCGCCCGGACTTGGGCCGCTTGGTGCCGATGCCTTCTGGCTGGGCACGTCGAATCACCAATCGTGGCACCGGCACTTCCACGAAGTCGGCCACCCGCACCTCGCGCAGTTCCGACCACCGCAGCCCAGTCCACCCGGCGAGCCAGACCGCATCGGCCAAGGCTGGGTTGAGGACGGCGATCTCGTCGCGAACGGCCCCCAGTTCTTGCCGCGAGAACGGCATCATCTCTGCAGCCGGCGTCAGCTGCGCTGGCACTCGGGTCCGCGACACCGGGTTGACCGTGATCATCCGTTCATGGATGCAGGACGCGAAGAACGCCATCAGCGTCGCTCGGTATCGCTTCACCGTGGACTCGGCATAGCGCCGCGACCAGTCGTTGATGCACCGCTGGACCTCGCGGTCGGTCACCCGGTTGACGTGAAGGTTGGCCACCCCGGGCGGGAGAGCCTTGAGAACTGATCGATCCGCCTTCGTCGTCTTGATCGCGACGGTGCCCTCGCGATCCACCAGCCACGTTGCGAACGCCTTCCTCACCAAGACCTTGCCGGCCCGCGGATCGACACCACCGGCCAGTGACGCGCGTTCACGCGACAGCCAAGCTTCGGCCTCCCGCTTGGTGTCGAAGGTCCGGCCGGCGACGTACTCGCGCCCAGACTTGAGCTCTGCACGCCACCGGCCAGATCGGTCCTGTCGGATTCCCATCAGGACGCTCGTGATTCGACGTAGGCGAGCAAGTCGTCCTCGCGATAGCGCGGCGCGTGGTCGGTGACCCATACGCATCTCGGTCCCGTCCCGTTCTGCCGCATCCGGCACAACGTCGACGTCGCAACGCCGAGGATCTTCGACACCTCGGTGGGCGACAGCAGCTTGAGTTCTGTCATGGCGATCGTTCCTTCCTCCCACCGTCGGTGAGTCGTACGACGTGCTCGACCCTCCAGTCTCGAGCGCCCGTGGTGGGAACGAACTTGCTCGATCACGATCTGTGGAGAACCCGGTGCATGCCTGCGCCCTGTGGAATGGCGCTAAACCCCAAGGCCACGTCTCATGGGTTCAGTGGCCAGAGAACGTCCAACTTTCGGGGGAACGTTCAGGGGGAACGTTGAGGGGGAACGTTGAGGGGGAACGTCCGAAGGGAACATTCCCCTGGCTCGTCGCGCCGTTTGATTGATTAGACTCAAACAAGGTCGATGCCCCACGGTTGGAGATCCAGCTGTCGTTGCGAATTAGATGACCCTGGATGTCAAAGCCCCAGCAATCGCGGCCGAGTGACGCAGATTCGTTTGCCCGCGAGTTTTCGGCCGATTTGAGGTCAGACGGGTTCGAGCAATCGGCAATATCGACAGCCTTTGACGACTAGCGTCATTCCCACGCCAGCACAGACCGGGCGCTGAGAACTGAGGCCGAGACGTGCTTGGATTTGCGACCGTTGATCATCGGCCCGGTAGCGACACGGCTGCAGTGTGGCTCACCCATCGCGCCTCCTCAACGTTGGCGAGTCATGGAAACTCTGTGCGGATCGATCTCGTAGGCGACCCCGATGCATTGAGGAAGATCGACTCGCTTACCCGCGATCGATTCGTGCTTCTGACCGACGATTCGACCACCGACGGCCTTCCCCTCAGCACCCGCCCGCTCACCGTCCAAAGCCTGGACCACTTGATTTTCGAGACGCAGGAATTGCAGTCGCGACTTGGTATGGATGTCGCCCCGGTCGCCGCCCGTTCCGAACTCGCGGAGGACGTCCCTACCCAGCGGGCCCTCGAAACCGCGAACTATTTGGCGCGGGTCTGGTCTGACTGGCTCCGCACCGACAACGAACGCCGCAAGCGTTCAGCCAAGCACTACCGCGCGTCTGAGGATTTGCCGCCAGAGTTTCTTGCGCACTTCACCCCCGAGCCCCTAGCGGCATCAGTGCTTGAGCCTCTAGCGGCATCAGTGCTCGACTTCACGGCGATCGACTTCGAGACCGCGAACTCGTATCGAGGTTCGCCCTGCTCAGTCGGACTCGTGAAGGTACGGAACGGCGCGATCGTCGATGAGCGACATTGGTTGATCCGTCCACCCGAGGGAGCTGACTGGTTCGATGCTTTCAACATCGGTATCCACGGGATCACCCCATCGATGGTGGCCGACGCTCCAAGGTGGAGCGTCGTTCTGCCCCAGATCATGGCGTTCGTCGACGGAGATGTGGTGGTCGCGCACAACGCCGGATTCGACATCGGCGTTATTCGCTACGCATGCGCGGTCGACAACATCGAATGGCCTGCGATCGACTTCCTTTGCACGCTCGTCCTCGCTCGACGTGCGTTCTCACTGCCGTCCTACCGACTGCCCTTCGTGACTGAGGCGTGTGGCGTCGTCCTCGAACGACACCACGATGCATTGGCCGACGCCCGCGCAGTCGTGGACGTCATCCGCGGTATGGCTCTTCTCGGCGGCACCTCAGATCTTCGTGAATTGGCAGCTCGTCACCTCGTCAGAATCGGTCGGATGGAATCGGGAATCTACGCAGGCTCCGTCAGCACCGCGAGCGGGTCAGGTTCTCTCGTTGCGGCGGACGCAAACCCGCATGCCGATCCCGCTGGCTACCTATACGGACGAGTCGTTGTATTTACCGGCGCACTGATGTCGATGAACCGGCAGGCGGCATGGGACCAGGTCGTTCGATCTGGTGGCGCCCCGGAACTGAACACCACAAAGCGAACGAACATCCTGGTGCTGGGCGACTTCAACCCGGCCAACCTTCGCCCTGGCGCGACGTACTCGGGCAAGGCCCGCAAAGCGTTTGACCTGCAAGACAAGGGTCAAGACATCGAGCTGATGACCGAGGCCGATTTCGTTCGAGTGCTCGATGGTGGCGACTTCCACGTGCCAGACATGAACTAGTCACTGGCGAGTCGCCGGCACCGCGTCGCGGCGGTATGACACCGGTGAAAGACCTTCAAGATCACGTGGACCGCAGCAATGCGCTGACGTCCGCAAGTCGATCGGCCCTCGGCCCGTTGTGCACGTGTCGGACGAGACTGGCCGGCTGTGCTGAGTGAAGATGAGCCGCAGGCGCCGGGAGGCTCAGAGGCGTGGGCCGTGGGGTTCTGACACCATGGCGAGAAAACACCGAATACACATTGGTGAACTCGCCAGGTCAGGTCGCCGGCTGCTGTGCGGCGGACGACTTCGAGTCCCAGTGGATGTTCGCGCAGGGCGATGGATCGTCTGTGGCCAAGATTGCGGTTCTTAAGCGATCTGGCCAAGATCCTCGTTGGTTGCATAACTCATCGAGAGTCTCGTGAGATGCTGCCGTCAATATGACCGAAGCAGCGCAGAACGATTACGCCATAACCATCTCGGACTGCAATAGCATCGCCGAAGCGCGGATCACGCTCCGGCGTGAAGCGCTCAACATCAAGTACGGTCCCAACGGCATAGGAAAGAGCACTATCGCCCGCGCGCTCGTACTCAACGCAGATGGCGACGACGCCCTCCGAGATCTGCTTCCCTTCAAGTACCGAGAGGGCAACAGCGGCGAGCGCCCACTGGTCTTGGGTGCCGATGGAATTAAGAGCGTCCTCGTCTTTGACGAGAATTATGTGTCCCAGTTCGTGTTTCAACCCGACGAGGTGGTCAAGAACAGCTTCGAGATCTTCGTCAACACGCCCGAGTATCAGGCGGGGATCGAGCAGCTCGAGGCAATCTTCGAGGATCTGCGGACACTCTTCGTGGAGAATAAGGCCCTCGATGACGTTATCGCTAGCTTCACCGAGCTGCGCAACGCATTCACGATCACCCGGTCCGGAGGGCTTGCGAAAACAAGCAAGGGATTCAAGGCGCTGGGCATGGGTGGGAAGCTCGCCACGATCCCCGAGCCCCTTCTAGGGTTCAAAAAGTTCTTGCAGGGGCAGGATCCTGCCGGGTGGCTCTCGTGGCAATCAAAGGGTAAAAGCTTCCTTGAGCAATCTGACAACTGTCCCTTTTGCTCGATCTCCAACGTAGACAAGAAGACCGCAATCCACGTGTCCGCGGAGTATGAATCCGCCGCGGTCAAAAACATGAGCGCACTCCGCGTCGTCATCGACAAGCTTGCCAGGTTCTTCGTTCCCGAGCGCCTTGATCAACTGCGGAAGATCACGACGAGCCTCGAGGAGCTGTCGCCGGAGCAGGAACAGTTCCTCGCAAACTTGCGAGGACAGGTCGAGACTCTCCTAGCGAAGTTCACCTCACTGAAGGGGATTTCGTTCGCTTCCCTTCGCGACGAGCCCGACGTGGATCAAGCGCTTCTGGGTCTGATGATCGAACTCGACCTTCTCGACGCCCTCAATTCCGTGGACACCCAAGACATCGTGCGGAGCTTCAATGACGAGCTTGATCACCTCGCTGAACAGATCAACGACATCAAGCGGGGCGTCGGTACTCAGAAGGCACAAGTCGCGAAGTCCATCGCGCGGAATCAAGACGAGATCAACGAGTATCTCCGGTCTGCTGGCTACAAATACGCAGTTCGGATTGAGGCGGACGGCAACTCCTACCGCATGATCCTCGAACACCAAGATGCCCCGGGCCACCTAGAAGCTGCCGGCAGCCATCTCAGCTTCGGAGAACGCAACGCCTTCGCGCTCGTTCTGTTCATGCATCAGGTCCGCCGCGACTCCCCGGACCTCGTCGTCCTCGACGATCCCGTCTCGAGCTTCGACAAGACAAAAAAGTTCGCCATTCTGCACAAACTTTTCCATGGCAGTCAGAGCCTTCGAGGCTTCACTACGCTGCTTCTCACCCACGACATCGAACCCGCCATCGACATCGTCCGAACGGCAACATCGGGGCAATTCCAAGCAGCCCTCCCCGCCGTCCACTTCCTCCGAAGCCGGGACGGGCATGTGGAGGAGAAGCTCATCAAGCCCGCGGACATCATGACGTTCTCCCAGGTCTGTAACGAGAACATCGCCTCATCCGCCGACGACGTGATCAAGTGCATATATCTCCGTCGACGCTACGAGGTGCACGGAGACCGTGGGGCGGAATACGACGTGCTCTCAAGCCTTCTCCATCTCCGTAGCGCGCCTAGCTCGAAAGGGGAGGTAGGACAACTCATCCAACTCGGCGAGCAAGAGTGCAGGGAGGCGAACGCCGCAATTCAGAAGGTCATCCCCGGCTTTGATTACAACGCGCTCGTCGCGCAACTACGGAACAAGGAGGTTCTGAGGGCAAAGTTTGACGAGACGAGCGTGGGCTACGAGAAGGTCCAGATCTTCCGCATCGCGTTGGCGCTAAACGACTTTGCTCCTGGAGGGGATGTCGCATTCAAGAAGTTTGTAAACGAGTCCTACCACATCGAGAACGAGTACGTGATGCAGCTGAACCCGCGAGAGTTTGACACGGTCCCCGAGCACGTGGTCCAGGAGTGCGCAGCCCTCCTCGAGTAGCGAGTCGACACGGTCATTCCGACCCGACACCGCGTGCGCTCGAAATCGACCGGCCAGGGTCGCTCTGGCCGTCGGTTACCCGCTGCTCACCGAATCGCTCCTCACAGCGAAGGACTGGCGTATCGGTGGCGCGCGTTGATGAACTGAACTTCGCTGTCGTGCTCGTCCCCCTAGTCCAACCTTCAACGGTCACGGCGGTCTTTTGAGGCAGGACCGAGAAGCGCCGCGACCCACAACACCCGTCCGGCAACGGCCCCGGGATAAGGACCCGATCCGGTGCATCTATCTGGGCGGACTGCTCCGAATCAGACGCCGCTCGGCGGTCTACTGACGTCGGTCGAACGGCGTGTACAGGGCGTCCATGAGTCCGTTGCGTATCGCGTTGTAAGTCGAATCCCACTTGGGATCTGATTGCAGGACCCTTTCGCGACCGAGCCGCGCCAACTCGTACACCACACGACGGCATCCCGCAGGTGACGCCAGCGTCCGGTCGACGCAGGTGCTGAGAGGATGCTCTTGCGTCTCGACTCGGTCGACAACCTCGACGGCGATCGCACCTCGAGCGGCTGCCCGGCGTTCTTCGTACGCGGCTCTCCGACATGCTTGCGAGCACCAGATCGGTGGTCGTCCGGTCAGCTGCCGCTGCACCTCTTTGCCACATCGAGGGCATGTTCCCCCTGCGACGTTTCGGGTATTGTCCTCGCGCGATTCGCGCTGATTGTCTGCACTCATGCCCCCTAAGGCCTTTCGTACGGACGCAAGGGGACACCGAGAATGGGCCTCTATGTAAAGGGGAGTGCTCGAACTATGGTGCTGGGTGGTGGGTGCGGCTTGATCGCTTCAGCGAAGAGCAGGGTTGAGGCTGGGAGCCTTGTCACGCAGCTTGCCTCTGG
>NZ_SDPQ02000004.1 GCF_004134905.2 Aeromicrobium ginsengisoli
GAGGCAACCATTCTGAGAGCCACACCAGCCCGGTGGGCAGCAAGAGGTGGGGCCTTCCCGACGACGTCGCGGGCCCGCACAGATACGTACGGACGAAACGACCCTCCCAGAAATGCAAGAGGTGTGTGGATGTTGGTGGGCGAAAATCTTCAGTTGAGCCGGTGATCCGAAGTTTGGAGATCCAGATATTTGTCCGACCGCGGTCGAGGAATGTTGCGCGCAGTGTTCGTAGCGGCTCGGGCTGATAGCCCGGATAGTCTCTAGTTATGGGCGTAAGTGAGGCGGCGGGAGACCTTCCCGAGGCAGTGGTGGTCGAGCTGCGCCGCACTGCCGCCGAGTGGTTGGGGCACGTGCCACATTCGGGATCCTGGTCCTGATCTTCCAGGACGGGAGATTCGAGAACCTGCTGAACTACTCGAGCCAGAATGCGCTGGAGTCGTCGCAGCCGGTGTTCCTGTTCGTAGTGGTGTTCGGGCTTTCAACCGACTACGCCGTCTTCCTCCTGACCAGGATTAAGGAAGCCCGCGACAACGGAGCGATTGAACGCGAAGCCATCGCGATCGGGATGCGCCGTAACGGACCCATCGTGACCGCAGCGGCCGTGCTGTTCGCGATTGCGCTGGGGTCGTTTGCCACGTCGGAGATCATCTTCATCAAGGAGCTCGGTGTCGCGACGGCGTTGGCAGTATTGATCGACGCCTTCCTCGTGCGGACGATCGTCGTGCCGGCCCTGATGACGATGTTCGGCAAGGCAAACTGGTGGGCCCGGCTCCCTTGCGTCGCCTCCACGAGCGGTTCGGGATCAGTGAGCACGACCCGATGGCTGAGCCTGACGAACGGCCGATGGCGCCGGTCCGCGCCTGACCAACCTGGTCCCCGGGCGGCAGGACATCTGCCGCCGCCGGGGCCTCGCGTCAGGCCAGCGAGTCCAAAGACAGGTCGACGACGGCCTGCGCCATCTCTCGGCGATCGCGGCGACGCTCATAAGGCATCAGCCATCCGCGATCCCGGTCTGTGCCATGGGTGCGCCCGTCGCATCAGGTTTCGCGTCTAGGAGCTTCGGGTTTTCATCCCGAGGTCAGGTACGCCCTGAGCTCGACCATCGACTCGGCAAAGACCTCGGTCAGCCGGGTATCGGGATGGGCCAGCCAGCGTTCGTACGATGCCACGGCAAGGGCAAGGCTGACGTGGCCAACGAGCCGGGGGAGGGGTGCATCGGCGGGCATACTGAGGCGCCGGCCGACGTACTCGCTGATGACGGCGCGCCACGCCTCGTAGCGCAGAGCGGAGTGGGCCTGGAGTGCCGGGGTCGTGAGGATCAGCCGCATGCGTACTCGGTGCTGCGGCATCGACGCTTCGTCGAAGTCGTTGAACGCGATCACGCAGCGATGCACGGTTTCGGCGAGGGGGACGTCGTCGGGCACAGCATCGAACTGTTCGCGGAAATGACGCAGGCTTTCATCGAACTGCCCCCACGGGATGTCGTTCTTGGACGGGAAGTAGCGGAACAGCGTGCGGCGTCCCACCCCGACGGCGTCGGCGATCTGCTCCATGGTGGTCTCGTCGAACCCCTGGGCTTCGAACAGCGCGAACGCGGCACGCTCGATCGCGGCGTGATCGGTTGCCGAGGGCCGACCCTGAGGCTTGGTGCGGGAGGCGCTCATGACGCTGTGAATCTAACAGCCCTTCCTTTTTGGCGCTCGGTGCCATAAAGTATGCGCCACATCACAGCCAGTAGCGAAGGAGAACAGCCATGACCCTCAACCCCACGACGGAGAACGTCGCAACCGAAGATGCCGAGCTGGTGACCGAGGACTTGATCGAAGAGGTCTCGATCGACGGCATGTGCGGCGTCTACTGAGCATGACCACTCTGATGGCCGACCCGATGCTGGCCGAGGCCTGGACGCTGTCCGGATCGGTGGCGCTGCGTCCGGAGCCGTTCGGTGCGCTGGCCTATCACTTCGGCAACCGCAAGCTGACCTTCCTCAAGAAGCAGCAGCTCGTCGACGCCGTCAACGCGCTCGGCGACTCCAAGACGGTGGCCGACGCGCTGACCCGAGCCGGCATCCCCGAAGCGCAGTGGCCGGCGTACGTGAAGGCTCTGCGTGGTCTCGCCACCTCCGACATGATCCTCGAACGGAAACCCTCATGACCCTGCTCGACGTACGTACTCCGGTGGCCCGGCCGACGACTGGCCCTCTGGTCAACCAGTTCGAGTTCGGGCTGGATGCCCCGATCTGCCTGACGTGGGAGCTGACGTATGCCTGCAACCTGGCGTGCGCGCACTGCCTGTCGTCGTCGGGCAAGCGCGACCCGCGGGAGCTGACGACCGAGCAGTGCGAGGCGGTCATCGACGAGCTCCAGCGGATGCAGGTCTTCTACGTCAACATCGGCGGGGGAGAGCCGACGATCCGGCCGGACTTCTGGCACCTGCTGCAGTACGCCGTGGACCACAACGTCGGGGTGAAGTTCTCCACCAACGGCGTACGCCTCAACCCCGAACGCGCGGCGTTCCTGGCGTCGACCGACTACGTCGACGTGCAGATCTCCCTGGACGGCGCGACCGCGGAGGTCAACGACTACGTGCGCGGACCCGGGTCGTACGACACCGCGATCACCGCTCTGCAGAACCTGCAGGACGCGGGGTTCAAGGACGCCAAGATCTCGGTCGTCGTGACCCGCCAGAACGTGACGCAGCTCGACGAGTTCAAGGCCCTGGCGGACCAGTACGGCGCAACCCTGCGGCTCACCCGACTACGCCCGTCGGGTCGCGGTGCGGACGTGTGGGACGAGCTTCACCCACTGCCGGAGCAACAGCGCGTGCTCTACGACTGGCTCATGGCCAACGGCGACAATGTGCTGACCGGCGACTCGTTCTTCCACCTCGCCGCCTTCGGTGAGAGCCTCCCGGGGCTCAACCTGTGCGGCGCCGGACGCGTGGTGTGCCTGATCGACCCGATCGGTGACGTGTATGCCTGCCCGTTCGCGATCCACGACAACTTCCTGGCCGGCAACCTGCTGGCCGACGGTGGGTTCAAGCAGGTGTGGCAGACCTCCGAGCTGTTCCAAGAGCTGCGGTCGCCGCAGACGTCCGGCGCGTGCACGTCGTGCGAGTTCTTCGACTCGTGCCGTGGTGGCTGCATGGCCGCCAAGTTCTTCACCGGCCTGCCGCTCGACGGGCCCGACCCGGAGTGCGTACAGGGCTACGGCGAGAGCGCCCTGGCCGGTGAACGTACGATCCCGGCCGCCAGCCAGGACCACTCACGGACAACGCCGGGCCGCAACCAGCCGGTCATGCTGACCCTCACCCGCCGTGAGGATCTCGAGGCGCCGCCGGTCTCCGCGTGCGCCGAGAACCCCCTCGCCGGCTTCCGGCTCTGACCCGAAAGAGAACCATGTCCAAGAATCCGTGGGCCAAGAATCCTTGGTTCGAGTCCGTGGCCGTCGCCCAGCAGCGGGCAAAGAAGCGGCTGCCGTCGTCGGTGTACGGCGCACTGGTCGCCGGGTCCGAGCGTGGCCAGTCGATCGCTGACAACGAAGCGGCGTTCATGGAGCTCGGCTTCGCCCCGCATGTCGCCGGGCACCAGGCCAAGCGCGAGATGGCCACCACGGTCATGGGGCAGGACATCTCGCTGCCGGTCATCATGTCGCCCACCGGGGTGCAGGCGGTCCACCCGGATGGTGAGGTCGCCGTCGCCCGGGCGGCAGCAGCGCGCGGCACCGTGATCGGCCTCAGCAACTTCGCCAGCCGATCCGTCGAGGAGGTCGTCGCGGCCAACCCCGCGACGTTCTTCCAGATGTACTGGACCGGCGACCGCGACGTCATGATCCAGCGCATGGACCGCGCCCGCGCGGCCGGCGCCGTCGGCCTCATCGCGACGCTCGACTGGTCATTCTCGATGGGCCGCGACTGGGGGAGCCCTGAGATCCCGGAGAAGGTCGACTTCAAGACCGCGCTCAAGTTCGCCCCGCAGGTGCTGCGCAAGCCCCGCTGGCTCACGTCGTTCGCCGGCAACCTGCCCGACCTCACGGCGCCCAACCTCGCCGCTCCGGGTGAGGCAAAGGGGCCGACGTTCTTCGGCGCCTACTACGAGTGGATGACCACGACCCCGCCGTCGTGGGAGGACGTGGAATGGATGCGCAAGGAGTGGGGCGGCCCCTTCATGCTCAAAGGCGTCTGCCGCGTCGACGACGCCCTCCGCGCGGTCGACGCAGGTGTCACCGCGATCTCGGTGTCCAACCACGGCGGCAACAACCTCGACGGCACCCCCGCACCGATCCGCGTCCTGCCCGCGATCGCCGAAGCCGTCGGCAACGACATCGAGGTCCTCCTCGACGGGGGCATCCGCCGCGGCAGCGACGTCGTCAAGGCCGTCGCCCTCGGCGCCCGCGCCGTGATGATTGGCCGCGCATACCTCTGGGGCCTCGCCGCCAACGGCCAGCCCGGCGTCGAGAACGTCCTCGACGTCCTACGCGGCGGCATCGACTCAGCCCTGCTCGGACTCGGCGTCTCGTCGATCCACGAGCTGACTCCCGAGCACCTCGTCATCGCCGACGGATTCGCCCGTACGCTGGGACGGCCCGTTCGATGACGCTCGCCGACCGGACATGGCCCGAGGTGGACGGCCGTCCGCTTGTGCTGGTGCCGGTCGGCTCGATCGAGCAGCACGGTCCGCACCTGCCGCTCGACACCGATACCGCGATCGCCGAGGCAGTCTCGAGGGACGTCGCCTCGGCGATCGGGGGCAACGTCCTGGTGGCTCCTTCGCTGGCCTATGGGTCGAGTGGTGAGCACCAGAGCTTCGCCGGGACCAGCTCGATCGGGACTGGCATCCTCCAGTCGGTCGTGATCGAGCTGGTCCGTTCGATGAGCACATGGGCTGGACGCATCGTGTTCGTCAACGCCCACGGAGGCAACCACGCGGGGTTGTCCAAGGCGGTGTTCCAGATGCTCGCCGAGCAGCACAGCGTCGCGTGGGTGCCTTGCGCGACGGAGGACGTCGACCTTCACGCCGGGGTCACCGAGACGTCACTGATGCTGCACCTGCGCCCGGAGTCCGTACGCCTCGATCTCGCCGAGGCGGGGGAGACCCGTCCGCTTTCTGAGATTATGCCGCTGCTCATGGCCGGGGGAGTCGGTGCGGTCTCACCCAACGGGGTGCTCGGTGACCCGTCCGGCGCCTCAGCGGCCATTGGCGAGCGGGTGCTGGCGGAGATGACTGCTGACGCGGTCCGCCGCATACGCGATGGCGCTCCGGATGCTCGCGGGATGCTCTCGAAATCAACGATCGGTGCGCGCGGATGAGCCGCGTCGCGCTGGTCACCGGGGCCGCTCGCGGCATCGGTGCAGAGACCGTACGCACGCTCTGCCGTGACGGCTACCGGGTCGTCGCAGTCGACTCCTGCGCCGGCGACGACATGCCCGACGGGGTCGCGTACGCGCTGGCGACCCGGGCCGAGCTCGACGCCGTGGCCGCCGAGTTCCCCGACCAGGTGCTCGTCCGGGTCGCCGACGTACGCGATCGCGATGCCCTGGCCGAGGCTGCCGCCGACGGTGTCGACGCGTTCGGCCGGCTCGATGCGGTCGTCGCTGCAGCGGCGGTCATCGCCGGAGGACTGCCACTCTGGGAGTCGCCGGACTCGCACCTCGACAGCCAGTGGGAGGTGGACGTCAAAGGCGTGTGGAACACCGCCGCCGTGACGATCCAGCACCTCCTCGCCGGACCTGACCCCTCCGGAGGTCGCTTCGTCGCGATCGCCTCCGCTGCCGGCAGCCACGGCCTGTTCCACCTCGCCGCCTACAACGCCGCCAAGCACGCCGTCATCGGACTCGTGAAGGGCCTCGCGGCCGACCTCGTCGGGACAGGGGTGACGGCATGTGCAGTCTCGCCCGGCTCCACCCGTACACGCATGCTCGACGCCACCGCGGCCCTGTACAACCTCGCCAATGCCGACGAGCTCGCAGCGTCGCAGCTGCTGCGACGGGTGCTCGAACCGTCGGAGATCGCCGCCACGATCGCCCTGTGCTGCTCTGTCGAGGGGGCCGCGCTCAACGGATCGGTGGTCTCTGCCGACGGTGGGTTCGGCCCATGACGCTTCCACCCGGGTTTGCAGTCCGGCTGGCGCCGGGCGTGCGCGTGCGCGACCACGGCCGCACGCTCATCGGCGGCGCACCCATCCGCGTCAACCACCTGAGCGCCGGGGCGCGGGACCTCATGCGCGACGGGACCCTGATCGTCGCCGACGCCGCAACCCGCCGGCTCGCCGAGCAGCTCCTCCACTCGGGCATGGCCGAGCCCGTCACCGCGTTGCTGGCCACGATCGACCTCGACCAGGTCACCTGTGTCATCCCGGTGCGTGACCGCCCCGTGCAGCTCGACCGGCTCCTCACAGGTCTGGACGGGGCGATGCGGGTGATCGTGGTCGATGACGCGTCAATCGATCCCGAGCGGATGGCCAAAGTGGCCGGACGGCACGGAGCGGACTTCATACCTTTGCATCGCAACCTCGGTCCGGCCGGCGCGAGGAACGCTGGCTTGCGTGAGGTGGCCACCCCGTACGTCGTCTTCGTCGACTCCGACGTCGTGATCGATCCCGACGCCGTGGCCCGGCTGCTCCGGCACCTGCACGATCCCAGGGTCGCCCTCGTCGCCCCCCGGATCCGTGGCCTCGACCGGGACGACTCGTGGATCGGCCGTTACGAAGCCGCGCGCTCCTCGCTCGACCTCGGCCGTGACTCGGCCCTCGTACGCCCGCACTCGACGATCGCCTGGGTGCCGTCGGCGGTCCTGGCGGCACGCGTCGATGCCCTCGGCGACGGGTTCGACAGCTCCATGTCGGTAGGGGAGGACGTCGACCTCGTCTGGCGGCTGGACGCTGCAGGATGGCGGATCCGGTACGACGCCGATGTCGTCGCGAGGCACGACCACCGCACCTCGTTGCGCAGCTGGCTCCGCCGCAAGGCGTTCTACGGCTCTGGAGCCGCGCCGCTCGCCTCCCGGCATGGCTCCAAAGTCGCACCTGCGGTGCTGACGCCGATCGGCGCGGCCACCGCGGTCGCGGTCCTGGCGCAGCGACGTTGGTCAGCCCCAGCTGTGGGTCTGCTCTCTGGTGTCATGGCATGGCGCCTGTCAAGGTCACTTCGTGGCGGCGATCATCCTTGGCGGACAGCGGGCGAGCTGACCGCTCTCGGCATCTCGGCGAACCTCGCGCAGCTCATGCACCTTCTGCTCCGCCACTGGTGGCCGGCGGCATTCGTCGGCGCCGTCCTTTCACGCCGGGTTCGGCGAGCGTTGCTCCTCGCTGCGGCAGTCGACACGATGATCGAGCGGCGCCGACTCGAGCCCGATCTGGATCCCGCCCGGTTCGCGATCGCCCTGCGCTTGGATGACGCCGCATACGGTGCCGGGTTGTGGACCGGCGCAGTTGGCGTGCGGTCCGTGCGAGCCTTGCTACCGCACATCCCACACTCGTCCTGAGAGGAGTCGGTCAGCCCTTCGCCTCGACGCCTGCCGCGACGACGTCCTTCTGGAATGCGGAACTGGCCGGACCCGCGGACTGCTCGCCGAGACGAACGAGGCTCAATCAGACGGACTCGCTCTCGCTCTGGGCCGAATGACCGAGGTAGGCCGCGTGCACTGCAGCATTGTGCTTGATCGCCTCAGGCGTGCCCTCCGCGATGATGCGCCCGAAGTCGAGCACGACCACCCGATCGGCCGTGCGGAGGACCATCGGTACGTCGTGCTCGATGAGGAGGACCGCGATGCCCCAGTCGTCGGCGAGCCGTCTGATCAGGTGTCCGAGCTCCAGACGCTCGGTGGTGTCGAGCCCCGCGGCCGGCTCGTCGAGGAGCAGGACGGATGGCCGACCGGCAACAGCGCGGGCTATCGCGACGAGGCGCCGATCGCCGTACGACAGCTCGACAGGATGTCGTCCGAGCAGCCCGGCAAGGCGAAGCTCGGTGACGGCTGCCACGACCGTGTCGCTCATGACCGGCCGCCCCGGCCGCACGAGGTCCGTGACGTAGGCCCGGGCATCGTGCTTGTCGGACGCTACGAGCAAGTTCTCCTCGACCGTGAGGTCGTCGAAAAGCTCCAGCGACTGGAAGGACCTGGTCACCCCGGCTCTTGAGCGGCGATGCGGCGACCACGTCGTGATGTCGTCCTCTCCGAGGCTCACGCGACCCCTGGTGATCCGGTTGAAGCCCGAGACCGCGTCGATCAGCGTCGTCTTGCCGGCGCCGTTCGGGCCGAGGAGGCCGACGACCTCGCCGGGCCTTAGTGAGAGGGATACGTCGCTCAGGGCCATGAATCCGCCAAACTGCTGAGTAAGTCCCTCGATCTCGAGAACCAGCGGAGGTACCGTCATCTGCTGGCGCTCATCGTCGGGCGCGTCCGCGACGGGACCAGTGGCGTCATCGGTTCGACGGAGTCGACCCAGCGCGGCGGTCGTCATTGCCGACATCCGGTCGACGATGCCGTGCTGGTTGAGGAGCAACGTGGCGAGCAGCAGTATGCCCGTGGCCAAGGGAAGATAGGCGATGATTTCCGACTCGCCGTTCGTGGCAGCGTCGCCGAACGGCAACACCGCGACTCCCCCGGCAGCCAGCAGTGCGCCGATCATCGGACCGAATACGTATCCCGACCCGCCGATGACAACGAGCACCAGGAGGCTGATCGAGGCGTCCGGTCTGAAGAGCTGCTGATAGACGATCGTGCTGTAGCTGAATCCGAGCAGCACTCCTCCGATCCCTGCGATCGCAGCGGCCAACGTGAACGCGTACAACTTGCCCTGGAAGACGCTGACGCCGGCAGCGGCGGCGGCCCGCTCGTTGGTACGCACGGCGAGCAGGCGCCGGCCGGCGCGACCACGCCTCAGGTTGGCAACCATGATCGCAAGGGCAACGAGCGTCACGAAGCAGAGGATCGTGTAGTGGTCAGCATGGGTGATGGGATCGATGTCGATGCCGAAAAGCGTTGGTTCGTTGATCTGGGTCTGCTCCGCGCCTCCGGTGTAGGAGCTGTTGCTGAACAGCAGCTGGAACAGCGCGAATCCGAGTCCGAACGTCACGACCGCCAGGTTGACGCCACGAGTGCGCAGAGCAGGCAGCCCGAAGAGAAGCCCCACGAGGGTCGCGACCAGGACACCCGTGGGCAACGCTGCCTCGAGCGGCCAGTCTCGGGCGGCGACGAGGCGTCCGGCTACGAAGGCTCCCACGCCCCCGATGGCGAACTGGGCAAACGAGAGCTGCCCGGCGTAGCCCGTTAGGACGAGCACCGACAAACCGACAATTGCGAAGGTCATCGAGACGATCAGCGCCGGGAACCACGACTCCGGCGCCGCTAGCGCCAAGAATGCGAGCCCACCCGCGACGACCGGCACGAGCACCACGGGACGCAGTCGACCGTTGCCCACGCGTGGCAGCCGGTCGGTCGCGGACCCGCGCACCGGCAAGCCACGGCCGCGCACGATCAGTACCACGATGATGATGAGGAACGGAATCGCGTCAGCGAATCCGGTCTGGTCGACGTACCGGGTGGCCAAGGACTGAGCGACGCCGATCAGCAGACCTCCGACTAGCACGAGTGGGAACGAGCGGAACTGGCCGAGCAACGCGGTGGAGAGGCCTCCAATGATGAGCACGCTCATCTGTGTGACCGACATGAAGCCGGTCGACGTTGCCGGGAACAGCGCCCCTGCCAGTCCGGCGAGCGCGCCACCAAGCCCCCACGTGAGGCTGGCGAGCAGGTCCGGTGACCATCCGAGAGCCGCTGCCGCGCGGGGATCCTCCGCCGCGGCCGACAGGGCATGGCCGATACGGGTCTTTTCGGAGAGGAGAGTCAGGGCGACAATCAGGACGACTGCGATGCCGGCGAGATACAAGTTCTGCTCGCCGACTATGACACCCGAGCGGACCTCAACCGCATCCGACGGCAGGGGCAGGGGAACAGTGCGCTGCTCGGCACCGTACTTGAGGATGATCACCTGTGTCACGATCGTCAGGACGCCGAGGGTCGCAATGACGCGTGACATCGGACCGGCGGCGCGCAGTGGCCGCATCACCAGAAAATGCACGGCGACACCTACGGCGGCAACGAGCACCACGGCGGTCACAAGAGCCACCGCGAACGACGCTTCGTAAACCGTCCGCAGCTCAAACACGGTGTACGCGCCGAGGATCGCGAGGCCTCCCTGGGCGAAATTGATGATGCCGGAGCCCCGATAGACCATCACGAGGCCTGTCGCGAGGATCACGTTGATCGCACCGGTGCCGAGGCCGATCAGGGCAAAGGTCAAGAGCTCGTTCACAGGTTCCCCGTCAGGTAGTGGCCGGCGATCTCGTCGGCAGAGGCCTGCAGTTCTGCAGCAGTGCCCGACATGACCATGCGGCCGCGGCTGAGCACGTAGCCCTTGTCGGCGATCGCGAGGGCCTGGCTGACGTGTTGCTCGACGAGCAGGATGGCGACGCCGCGGTCAGCGGCCTCACGCAGCGTGGTGAGTAGTCGTTGGACGACAAGGGGTGCGAGACCGAGCGAGAGCTCGTCCGCGAGCAGGACACGCGGCTCTCCCGCCAGGATTCGGGCGAGGGCCAGCATCTGCTGTTGGCCGCCCGAGAGGAGACCGGCCTTCTTTCGCAGATGGGGCTCGAGCTCCGGGAAGTACTCCAGCGCCTTGTCGACGGGGCCGCGGCCGACGGCCAGGTTCTCCCAGCCCGTCAGCTGCATGAAGACGCAGCGGCCCTCGGTCAGGAAGCCAAGGCCGTGCCGTGCGCGGTGGTCGAGGCCACGGCGCTTGCTGTTACCGAGCACTTCGATCTCGCCCTCGAACGGGACGAGTTCGCCGGCGATCGTCGAGAGAATAGTGGTCTTGCCGGCACCGTTTGCGCCGACAAGGGCGGCCATTTCACCAGGAGCGACCCTGAGGTCGACGCCATGGATCGCCGGTGTGGATCCGTATCCTGCCGTGATGCCGGTTGCCCTGATGGCTGCCGAGCTGGCGGTCATGGGAACTCCCTCCCTGGAGCGCGAATGGGACGCGGGTCTGGGACACCGAGACGTCCCAGACCCGCGTGAGTGCGTCAGCCTCCGAACAGTGGCGACAGGTCCTCGAAGTCGCCCTCTTGCACGGGGGTGCCGTCCTTGGCCGTCAGGTAGACGACCTGACGGTTGAACACGCGGTTCAGGCCCGGCACGGCGAACTCCTTCGTGAAGTCGGTCGGCGCCATGAGGCCACCTGCGTCGACGTTCGTGGTCTTGGCGAGACCTGCGACGACGGACTCGGCCGTCACCTCGGCCTGATCATCGAGCACTGTCTTGAGGACTTGATATGACGCCCATGTGCTTTGGTTGTAGGCACCCGTCCAGTCGACCTTGTCCGACGAGTCCTTCGCTTCCTTCCAGACGTCTTCGGTCGCGGGCACGAAGTTGACGGCCGTCACGGCACCGTCGAGCGATCCCTGAGCACCCTTGATCGTCGTGTCATTCAGCGCGCCGGCAACGAGGTAGTAGCGGGACTTGACGCCGACGCTCTTGCCGGCGACCGCGGTCGCGACGATCTGATCGTTCGGCAGGCCGAGGATGGCGCAGTCGACTTCGCCGATCTGCTTGGCGACACTGGCGAAATCAGTTGTCGTCGTCGGCACCTTGATGTCCGTGGGCTTGGCTCCGCCGCCGGCTTTGACGCCGTTCGCAATCAACGTCGCCGCGCTGACGGCGGTCGGGACGTCGTAAAGCACTGTCGCGATGGTCTTGCAACCGTCTTTGGCAGCACGCTGTCCCAGTCCCGCGAATGCCACCGATCCGGCGATCAGCGGGTAGGAGTCCTTGCTGGCGAGCTCATCTGCGGAGAATCCGGGAGGGCCGATCCATGGGATGCCTGCCTTCGCGATGATCGGCACGATGCTTGCGCCCGACGTGGTGAAGCCGCCGACCACGGCGATGGCCTTCTTTGACACCGCCTGCCGCGCGCAAGCGGCCGCTGTGTTGGGGTCGTTGCCGTCGTTGCAGGTGATGACCTTGACCTCGTGGCCACCGAGACCGCCGGCCGCGTTGAGCGCCTTGGCGGAGGCCTTGGCAGCTTCCATGATTTCCGGCTGGTTGATTGCGGCGGTGTCGACCGGCGCGATCGTCATGACGGTGACCGGTTCGCCGGTGAACTTCACGTCCGACGATGCGTCGTCGGAGTTGTTGTCGTTTCCTCCGCAGGCCGCGAGCGCCAGCATGCCGCTGACTCCCAGCACGGCGAACCGCGAAGCAAAACTGATGGTGCGTGAACGCATGTACGTCTCCCTCTTCTGTCGTGGAACCTTCAGTTGTGACTCACGTCACGGCATCCGGGTCCGCCGCAGCCTATAGGCATTAGTTTTAGGAAGCAAGACTTCCATCTATGGAAATTAGGTTTGCGTCTACGAGTCAGTGGCAGATCCTCTGTCGATCACTCCGGGGTTTTCTGGACCATGTGGGCCAGGCGTCCACGAATGAGCTCACGGGCATCCGCCACCATTCGGCGCACGAGCTCGCCGGCCGGCGGGACATCATGGATGAGGCCCTGGCATGTGCCGACGGTCCAGATGCCGGCCTCCGGGTCGCCGAGCTCATAGACGGTCCTTCCGCGCGCACCGGACACGAGGTCCTTGACGTCGTCGAACCCGCCGCCGTCCGCGAGGATCCGGACGACATCACGGCTGACCGTGTTGCTGGCCACGCGCGCAGTGTTGCGCAGGGGTCGGAAGATCAGCTCGGTGTCGCGCTCGGTGGCCCGGACGATCGCCTGTTTGATCGTGTCGTGAATGGGCGATTCTTGCGTGCACATGAATCGGGTGCCCATGTTGATCCCGTCCGCTCCGAGAGCCAGAGCGGCGACGAGTCCACGCGCGTCGGCGAATCCGCCGGAGGCGATCATCGGAATCGTGATGTGCGGCGCCGCCGCGGGGATAAGCACCAGTCCCGGGACGTCGTCCTCGCCGGGGTGCCCCGCGCACTCGAACCCGTCGATGCTGATCCCGTCCACGCCGAGCTCCTGTGCCTTGATCGCGTGGCGGACACTCGTGCACTTGTGCAGCACCTTGATCCCGGCAGCGTGGAACTGCGCGAGGTGCGGTCCTGGGTTGGATCCGGCGGTCTCAACGATCGTCACTCCCGACTCGATGATGGCCTGGCGATACTCGTCGTACGGCGGCGGGTTGATCGCCGGCAGAATCGTGAGATTGACGCCGAATGGCTTGTCAGTGAGGTCGCGGGTGCGCGCGATCTCTTTGACCAGGTCTTCAGGCGTGGGCTGGGTCAGGGCCGTGATCATGCCGAGTGCGCCCGCCTCGGCCACGGCGGCGACGAGCTCCGCTCGCCCGACCCATTGCATGCCACCTTGGACGATCGGGTGCTCGATGCCGAACTCGCGAGTGAACTTGGTGCTGAGGGCTGGGTTCGTCGAGGCCCCATCCGTCTTCTCTGCGTACATGGACATTCCTTCTGATGAGTGGTCGTGGCGTTGGCCGACGGACGGCGCCTCTGTCGGTCTGGCGACCGCGTTCACGCGCGGGATCGTCGACGGACGACCTGGATGCTGGTGAACGCCATGACGACGTCGCCCTCGGCATCGACGAACGTCGACGTAGAGCGCACGTCCGCCCGGTCGTCGCGGAGGACGATCTCGTCGATCGTGATGGTGGCGTCGAGGCGCACGCCGGGTCGTGCGGGTTTCGGGATGCGCAGCCGATCGATGCCCTTGCCGGCCACGAGTGCCAGATGGGCGACGAATCCGGGTGACGCGAGCGAGGAATACCACGCCATGAGCAGGGCGGCGGGGGCTATGAGGTCGCCGAACGACTCGGTCGCCAGCGCGATGTCGGTATGTATCGGCAGCGGGTCGTAGCGGCGCGCGAAGTCGAGGATCTCCTCGTGGCTCGGCATGATCGATCCCAGGGCAAGGTGGTCACCGGCTAGCAGGTCTTCGGCGTGCAAGGGCGCCAGACCGATCATCGTCGACAGATCTCGGGCCTCAGTCATGCTCATGCGTTGACCGCGACGACGGGCGCCCCCTCGTGCAGGACACCGTCCGCAAGGAGCCGTTCGATGCGGTCCTCGCTGAGCCCCAGCACATCGCGACAAACCTCGCGGGTGTGCTCGCCGACAGCGGGCGCCGGCCCGAGCAACAGTGGCGGCGCGACGCCGTATACCGAAGCGACCGCCTCAGTGGGGAGTTCGTGATCGAGGACCGGGTGATGCAACGTCGCAAAGGTGCCACGGTGCTGCAGCTGCGGATCGTCGAGCAGCTCGGGCAGACGCACCATCGCCGCGGCGGGCACACCGGCCTCCTGCAGGCGCTCCATGACCTCGTGGGGGGCGCGGGTCGACGTCCACGCCGTGACGGCATCGTGCAGGTCGCGGTCGGCTCCGGTTCCGACAACGCCGGCCAGGCGGGCGAGCTCGTCGTCGTCGCGGGCCTCGACCAGGGCCCACTCGTCGTCGCCGTTGCATGGGAAGAGCCCCCCGAACAGCTCACGCCCTCGATTACCCGCTGCCACGGCCGACCCGGGCACGAGCGCTTCCTCGACGGCGCGCGCGGCCAGCTGGTGCAGGACGACGTCGGACTGGGCGAGCTCGATGCGTGCTCCCGACCCAGTGCGGACCGCGCGCAGCAGTGCTGCGGCGGCCACGAGGGCGCCGACCTTGGCGGCGACGTGGTCGGGGAACACCGTGACGCCGTCCCAGGACTCGACGTCGCCGGGCGCGTAGCGCCACAGGCTTGTGATGCCGCACGCGGCACGCACGAGCGGCCCGTACCCGAGCCGTTGCGACCAGGGGCCCTTTGCGCTGAAGGCCGCGCTTTCAACAACGACGATGCGCGGGTTCAAGCGTTTCAGATCCTCATGGCCGATCCCCAGTGAGTGAAGCGTCCCAGGCTTGAAGTTGGAGAGAACGATGTCACTGGATGCGGCGAGGTCGTGGAAGAGTGTCTGGCCGCCCGTGCTTCGCAGGTCGAGACCCAGGCTCCGTTTGTTGCGTTGGCCCCACGCGAATGACGCGTTCATGGCCTCGCCGCCGCGCGTCTGCCGGAGGCCGTCGGGGAATGCAAGGCTCTCGACCTTGATGACGTCGGCGCCGAGGTCGGCAAACATGCGACCGATCTCGGCCCCGAAAACGATGACGCCGAGGTCGAGCACGCGCACGCCCGCGAACGGCAGGGGTGACGGTGACAGCAACGATGTCGTGGAGGTCGCGCGCGTAAGCCAGGCCGGCAGTCCAGCAGCGGGTTCGGCGGGCGCGGGGGAGTGGATGCCCAGCCGCTTGCCGTCGAGGTCGACGCAGCCGACCGGCGTGGGGCACGCCTCGAGCTCGGGCGCAAGATCGGTGGGTGCGATGGTGCCGGCGGTGGTGAAGTGGACGGACGTCAGCGCGTCGCCGAGGGTCAGAACCTGGGCCAGTGGGACGCCGCGCCGCGCGGCCTCGTCGACGAGGACGGCACCGGGCTGGTCGGCGAACAGGGCCATGATCAGCGGGTCGATCAGGTCGGCCGCTCGGAAACGCTCGGCGATGCTGTCGTACTTGGGGTCGGCGAGCTCAGTCGGCTCGCCGAGCCACGCGAACATCCCACGCCACTGCCGCTTGGCCAGCAGGCACAGGCGGACGTAGCCGTCCTTGCAGGGATAGATGGGGTAGGAGTCGGCCGGTGGGCGGCCGCGCCGGAACTTTCCAGACCGGCCGGCGGCGGCCGATCCCTGCACGCCGAACGCGGGATCGAGCCCGGTGACGACGGCCTCCTGCTGCGCGAGGTCGATGATCTGTCCGGGCCCGCCGCGGCGCACCGCGATGAGGCCCACGAGGGCGGTCCAGGCGAGCTGGCTCGCGGCCGACGCCGCGGCGATCTCGCCGGGGGGAACCAACGGCACGTCGCCGGGCCGGCCTGACCTCGACAACGCTCCGCTCAGCGCGAGGAACGTCCGCGAGGTGGCCGACCATTCGCTGCGGGGGCCGGTGCGACCGAACGGGGTCGACACGACGACCACCAAATGGGGTGCTGCCGCCAACAGGCGCTCGGGGTCGAGGTGGGCGGCGCTGCTGCGGTCGAGGACCACGATGTCGGCGTCGGCCGAGAAGGCCCGCAGGGCGTCGAGATCGGCGCGGTTGGCGACGTCGGCGGATCCGGACCGCTTGTTGGCGTTGGACACCGCAAACTCGAGGGAGCGGCCCTTGACGACGGGTCCGCGCGATCGGGTCGGGGCGCCGCTGAGGGGCTCGACCTTGACGACGTCGGCGCCGAGATCGGCGAGCAGGCGGGTCGCGGCCTCGCCGGCGGCGTCGGCGACGTCGAGCACGCGGACGTCTGCAAGGGGGAGACTGCTCACGAGCGCCCCCGGGTGTGACAAGTATGTGACATGCGCATTAATCTAACGGCGATCGGTTTATTCGTCACCCCTCTGGAGGAAACATGGTCTCGAGCCCCGACGAGTCGGGCGTGCACGCGCTGCCGGAATCCAGCGGATCCACGGTCTCGTACGGCGTGACGGGCCGCGTGGCCACGATCGTCCTCGACCGTCCGGACCAGGGCAATGCCATGACGCTCGAGCTCGTCACCGACCTGGTCGACGCCCTCGACCGTGCCGACGCCGACGACGAGGTCGCCGCAGTCGTCCTGACCGGCCGTGGTCGCCAGTTCTGCCTGGGCGCCGACCTCGGTGAGGGTTTCCACCACGGTGGGCGAGAGCCGCACCCGCGCCACGTCGCGTTCATCGAGCGCTTCGGCGAGATCAACGGCGTGCCGCGCGACGCCGGGGGAGTCGTGACGCTGCGCATCGCGGCGATGCTCAAGCCGATCATCGCCGCGGTGAACGGCGCTGCCGTCGGCGGGGGCGCCTCGATGCTGCTGCCCTGCGACATTCGCGTCGTCGGTCAGTCGTCCCGTGTCGGCTTCGTGTTCGGGCGCCGCGGGATGTTGACGGAGTCGGCGTCCAGCTGGTTCCTGCCCCGCATCGTGGGCATCTCGCAGGCTGCCGAGTGGGTGTTGACCGGCCGCCTGATCGGCGCCGACGAGCTGCTGCGCGGGGGGCTCGCCGGGCACGTCGTCGCCGACGACCAGATCCTCGCAAAGGCCTACGAGCTGGCGAGCGAGATCGCCGACAACACGTCGGCCATCGCCACGGGACTGTCGCGCCAGCTGCTGTGGAGCATGCTTTCAGCCTCGTCCCCGTGGGACGCGCACGGTGTGGAGTCGGTGGGCGTGTACGACCTGCCGAGCCGCGCCGACGTGCAGGAGGGCGTCGCGTCGTTCCTCGAGAAGCGCGACGCGGCGTTCCCGCTGCGGGTGCCGCGCGACTACCCCGACTACGGTCCCCGCTGGCCGGCCCGCCCCGAGGGCGACGTCAGTACGAGCTGAGGCCGCCGTCGACCACGAGCGTGGTGCCGGTGACGTAGGTCGACGCGGGGCTCGCGAGGAACAGCATCGCGGCGTCGAGCTCGGCCTGTTCGCCGAAACGTCCCAGCATCGACTGCTCGGCGACCATCTCGCGCAGGACGTCAGAGGCACCTTCGGTCATCTCGGAGTCGAAGTAGCCGGGGCACAGGGCGTTGACGCGAATGCCGCGCCGGGCGCTCCACTGGCCCGCGAGGTCCTTGGTCAGGCCGATGACGCCGGCCTTGCTGGCCGCGTAGGACGCCTGTGGGAACCGGGGGGCGACGAGCCCGAGCACGCTGGAGACGTTGACGATCGATCCGCCATGGGTCATGTGTGGGGCGCAGGCCTTGGCCATCCAGAACACGCCGTTGAGGTTGACGTCGATGACGCGGCGGAAGTCGTCCGGCGACTCCTTGAGCGCCGAGCCGTGGCCGCCCAGGCCGGCGTTGTTGACCAGCGCGTCGATTCGTCCGTGGGCCTCGACGGCGGCGACGGCCGCGCGGTCGCAGTCCTCGGGCACGCTGACGTCGGCGGCCACGACGGTGATGGCCGAGCCACCGGCTCGGAGGTCGTCGGCCAGCGACTGGAGCCGGTCCTCGCGGCGGGCCACGAGAACGACATTCGCGCCGGCGCCCGCGAGCGAGCGGGCGAAGCCGGCCCCCAGCCCGGAGCTGGCTCCTGTCACCACGGCCGTCAGTCCGTCCATGCGGAACAGGTCGAGCGTTCCCATCGTGTTCTCCTCGCACATCTCTTTTGAAATCTAAAGACAGTAGGTATTCTGCCGTACATGTCCAGTCAGCCGACCCTCCGCATGTACGTGGAGTCGCGTCAGGGCGCGGCAGAAGGTGTCGTCCACCTCGTCCTCGTCCCCACCGAGCCCGGCACCAACCTCCCGTCCTGGAAAGCGGGCGCTCACATCGACCTGAGGTCCGACGACGGCATCACCCGTCAGTATTCCCTGTGTGGAAGGCCCAGCGACGACCACTTCGAGGTCGCGGTCCTCAACGTCCCCGACGGTCGCGGCGGCTCCCGCTGGGTGCACGAGTCGCTCCTCGAGGGCGCCGAGGTCGACGTCGCCGGTCCGCGCAACCACTTCGAGCTCGCCGACGCCCCCGCGTACCTCTTCATCGCCGGCGGCATCGGCATCACCCCGATCCTGCCGATGATCCGCGAGGTCGCGTCGCGCGACGTCGACTGGCGTCTGGTCTATGGCGGCCGCACGCGTCACTCGATGGCGTTTGCCGAGCAGCTGGTCGAGGAGTTCGGCGAGCACGTCGACCTCGTTCCTGCCGAGGAGCGCGGCCTGATCGACCTCGCCGGCGTGCTCGACGAGCAGCAGCCCGGACGTCGCGTCTACTGTTGCGGACCCGAGCCCCTGCTCGACGCGGTCGAGAAGGTCATGGTCGACCGCGACAGCGAGACGTTGCACGTCGAGCGCTTCTCGCCACGCGACGACGTCGACACCTCGGGCGACGCCTTCGACGTCGAGATCGCCGCTAGCGGCGCGACCGTGCACGTCGAAGAGGGCCAAAGCATCATTGACGCCCTGGCCGACGCAGGCATCACGGTCGACTTCTCGTGTCGCGAGGGCACCTGTGGCACGTGCGAGACCGGCGTGCTGGGCGGCATCCCCGACCATCGCGACGACGTCCTCGACGACGCCGAGAAGGCGCAGAACGACGTCATGATGATCTGTGTGGGGCGGTGCGTCGTGGGACCGCTGTTGCTGGATCTGTGACGCCCGTGATGCCTGAGCATTGACAGTGACGCGCGTCACGCGGTAGAACTCTCTTAACTATTGTCGTTAGATAAACGACTGTCAGCCGCCGAAACCGTTCCGCGTGCCCCCGCGCCGATGAAGGAGCTCCCATGACCGCAACGATCGGATCCGCCCTCGCATGGTGGGCGAGCTGCCAGCCTGAGCGCGCTGCGGTGATCGTCGGTGAGGGCCAGGTCGACTACCAGACGCTGGAGGCGTGGAGCAGCCGCGCGGCCCAGCAGCTGCAAGCCGCAGGCGTCCACCACGGCGATCGGGTCGGACTGCTCGCCCCCAACGACATCGCCTGGACCGTCGCCGCGCTGGCGATCATCAAAGCCGGGGCCGTCATCGTGCCGCTCAACAGCCGGTTCCGGCCCGCCGAGCTGCGCAATGTGCTCGACGCCGCGGGCGCCACCACGTTGATCGCCCACGACAGCCTGAAGGGCGTGGTCGAGGAGTCCAACGCCCTCGGTGCGCCGGTCTCGCTCGTGACGTTCTCCGAGATCGAGGTGCTCCGCATCGGCGAGCCGTCGTCGTTCCGCATCGATCGCGATCCCGACGAGCCGATCGCGATCATCTTCACCAGCGGCTCGACCGGGCTCTCGAAGGGCGTCGTGCTGACGAACCGCACTCTGCTCAGCATCGTGTTCGAGGCGTCGCTGACCGAGAAGGGGTTCCGGCAGGGCTCGACGTCGCTGCTGGTCCTCCCGTTGGCGTTCACTCCCGGTCTTGTTTGGGGCCTGCTCATGACGACGGTTCTCGGCGGCACCATCGTGGTCGAGCGCGAGCTCGACCCCTCGCGGGCCGTACGTCTCGTCGAGCAGCACCGGGTGCAAGCGCTGTTCGGTGTCCCACTGATCTTCCAGGCCATCGCGTCCGCGCCCGAGTTCGCCGACGCCGACCTCTCATCGGTTGAGACCGCCATCGTCGGTGGTGCCGCCGTGCCGGTTCCGCTGCTCGAAGCTTGGGCCGCCAAGGACGTCGCCCTCCGTCAGATCTACGGCATGACGGAGGCCGGCGGCGTCGCGACGGCCACTCTGCGCGAGGAGTTCCGCGACCACCCCGGGAGCTGCGGCGCCGGATCGATCTTCACGAGCCTCAAGGTGGTCCGCGACGACGGCACCCCGGCCGCTCCGGGCGAGCCGGGGGAGATCCTGATCCAGGGTCCCGGCGTCACTCCCGGCTACTGGAACGAGCCCGAGATCACCGCCGACGTCTTCCGTGACGGATGGCTGCGCAGCGGCGATCTCGGCAAGGTCGACGAGAAGGGGCGGATCACGTTCGTCGACCGGCTCAAGGACCTCATCATCACCGGCGGCATCAATGTCTCCCCGGTCGAGCTCGAGGCTGTCATCGCCAGGATCCCCGGGGTGGCCGAGGTTGCTGTGATCGCGGCCCCCGATGAGAAGTTCGGCGAGACGCCCGCTGCAATTGTCACTCGGGGGGGCGCGCTCGAGGAGGCGACTGTCGTGGAGGAGTGCGCCAAGGTGCTCTCGAGCTTCAAAGTGCCAAGCTATGTCGTACTGCGCGACGATCCGCTCCCGCGCCTCCCCAACGGCAAGATCAGCAAGGTCGACATCCGCGCGGAGTACGCCGACCTCGTCGAGCGCTTCGCGAAGGTGCGCTGACATGGGGGCGCGATCGAAAGCGCCCGTCGTGGAGGTCACCACCGAGCCTGTCGTCCGTCACGAGCGGCACGGCGCCGTCTCGGTCATCAGCATCGACCGCCCCTCGGCCATGAACGCGGTCGACGGGCGGGTCGCCACCGGCATCGGCGTGGCCCTGGACGAGGCCGACTGCGACCTCGAGGTACGGGCGATCGTCATCACCGGCACCGGCGACGCCTTCTGTGCCGGTGCCGACCTGAAGGCCTTGGCCCGTGGCGAGTCTCTCGATGCCCGGGGACGCCCCGAGTGGGGCTTCGCGGGATACGTGCGCCACGCGGTCGCCACGCCGACGATTGCCGCCGTCAACGGCTTCGCGCTCGGCGGTGGCACGGAGATCGTGCTCGCGTCGGACCTCGCGGTGCTCGACCCTTCTGCCACGCTCGGCCTGCCCGAGGTGCGGCGCGGCCTGATGGCCGCCGCCGGCGGAGTCATCCGCATCCAGCGACAGATCCCCCTCAAGAGAGCCCTTGAGATGGCCCTGACGGGCGAGCCGGTCACGGCGCAAGTGGCTGTCGAGTGGGGTCTCGCCAACCGGGTCTCCGCGCCGGGCGCGGCACTGGCCGAGGCGCTGGACCTGGCCGGCCGCATCGCCGAAAACGCACCCCTGGCCGTGCGGGAGACCAAGGCGATGGTGCACGCGACGGCGCATTTCGGGTCCGACTGGGACGACGAGCCGTGGGCATTGAACAACCGCGCCATCGGCCGGCTCCTGCGGTCCGACGACTTCCGCGAAGGTGCGCGTGCCTTCGCCGAGAAGCGTCGTCCCGCCTGGACGGGGAGCTGAGGTGACCGAGCTTCGTGAGTCGGTGCGTCGGCTCGTCGTCGTGGGTGCCTCGCTCGCCGCGACGCATGCAGTGCAGGAAGCCCGACGACTGGGGTTCGAGGGATCGATCGCCGTCATCGGTGACGAGCCGCACCCCCCGTATGACAGGCCGCCGTTGTCGAAGCAGTTCCTGACCGACACGGACGTACCCGAGCCGGAACCGTTGCTCAACGTCGACGCCCTCGACGTGAAGCTGATGACGAGCACTGTCGCCACAGGCCTCGACGGCCGCGAGCGTCGCGTGCACACCTCGGCCGGCGACGTGCCGTACGACGTGCTGCTGATCGCCACCGGCTCGGAGCCGAGACAGCTGGGCCTCGGCGACGGGCTCGAGGGTGTCACGACGTTGCGGACCGCCGGGGAGTCGCTGGCCATCAGGTCGCGCCTCGAACCAGGTGCGCGCGTCGTGGTCGTCGGCGCCGGTTTCATCGGCGGAGAGGTCGCCTCGAGTGCGCGGGCCCGCGGTGCGGATGTCACGCTGGTCGAAGCGTTGCCCCTTCCTCTCGACGCGGCGGTGGGCTCGTTGGTCGCCGAGCGGCTCGCGATGCTGCACCGCCAGTACGGCGTCGACCTCCGGACCCGCACGACGGTGCGCTCGATCGACGGTGGTGACGCGGTCGAGAAGGTCACGCTCTCGGACGGCTCGGTGCTCGACGTCGACCTGGTGATCGTCGGCATCGGCGTCGAGCCGTCGACGGCATGGCTGCGCGGAGCCGGGGTGTCGATCAACAACGGCGTCTCCTGCACTCCATACCTCGAGAGCACCGTGCCCGACGTCTACGCGGCCGGCGACGTCGCCCGGTGGATCAACCCCTGGAACGGGCGCTCCACCCGACTGGAGCACTGGACCGCCACGGGCGAGCAGGCAGAGGTGGCCGTCCGAAACGCGCTGGGAACGGAGCGCACCGAGTGCTCGATAGTGCCGTACTTCTGGTCCGATTGGTACGGGCATCGTCTGCAGATGCTGGGAGAGCCGGCCGACGAGGTCGAGCTCACGGTCGCCGGCGGTGCCACCGACCCGTTCCTCGCGCAGTACCGCTACGACGGTCAGCTGGTCGGCGGCTTCTCGCTGGATCAGACCGGCCCGCTGATGAAGCGGCGCCGGGCGATTGCGGCCCGTGCCTCGTGGGAGGACGTGCTCAACGGCACCGAGCGGACACCGTCGCCATGAGCGGTGCGAATCGCCGCGCTCTGCGAAACTGTCGTGACCGCATGACCCGACCGAGGAAGTGACGATGCTCGTCCTGCTGCTGATCGTTGCCGCCGCTGCGCTGCTGGTGCACGGTGTCCTTGCCGACCAGCCGACCGAGGTGCTCGCGGCCGGGGTGCTGAGCCTGTTGGGCATCGTCGCGGTCCTCGTGGACCGGCGACGTCGGCGCGGCTCGGCACCCGCTGAGGAACCGGTCGACGATCGTGCCGTCGCCGACGAGGCGGTCGTGGCGAAGCGTCCGGTGAAGAAGGCGACAAAGAAGGCGGTGGTCGAGGCTGACGAACCGCAGCAGGTCGTGTTCGCCGTCGGTCGCACGACGTTCCATCGCACGGACTGCTCGTCCGTCGTCGGCAAGCCGGTCAGTCAGGCCGATCGTGCGCAGCTCGAGACCGGCGGCATGACGCCGTGCCGTCGCTGTCTGGCCGCCTGACGAGAGGCCGAACCGGCGCCTCCTTGCGGTCAGGTGCGCGCCGCGTTAACTTAAGGCATTAGGTAATGCGGCATCAGTTGTCGCCATGAAGAGGAGGTTCCAGTGACGGATCGCGTGAGCGCGGACCGAGAGGCACGCATCCGCCGTGCCCTCGAGCACCTGCGGAACGACACCACGGACCAGGTCGACAAGATCGAGCCCTTCGAGGCGGCCGAGTTCACCGACCCGGTGCTCGCGGCCAGAGAGCGCGACCTCGTGTTCGGTCGCGTCCCGTCGATCGTGGCCCATGGATCTGAGCTACCGAAGACCTACGACTTCAAGACAATTCGGATGCCGCGCAACAACGTCATCATCTCGCGGCAGAAGGATGGCGGCGTCAAGGCGTTCGTCAACTTGTGCCGTCACCGGGGGGCGCTCCTGGAGGAGGAGTCCTGCGGCAAGCGCCGTCTGTTCTCCTGCCCGTACCACCGCTGGTCGTACGACATCGACGGCTCGCTGCGCACCATCACCCGTGACAACACGGTCGGTGAGGTCGACCGGACCACGTTGGGTCTCGTCGAGCTTCCCTGCGAGGAGCGCCACGGGTTCGTGTGGATCGTCGACCGGGTCGGTGCCCCGATCGACGTCGCCGGCTGGCTCGGCGAGGAGTTCGACGAGATCCTCTCGGGCTACGAACTCGGGTCGCTGCACTGCGTCCGCGAGGAGGGATTCGATGAGCCGGTCAACTGGAAGATCATGCAGGACGCGTTCCTCGACGGCTACCACATCCAGTACGCCCACCCGAACACCGCGGGCAAGATCATCCACACGAACATCATGGCGTTCGAGGACTTCGGGTCCCACGCCCGCTTCGTGGCACCGCGCAAGACGATCGATCGCTGGCTCGAGGAGGACCCGGGCGACGAGTCGCTGGTCAACTACGTCACCGAGACCCACTTCCTGGGCCCCAACAGTACGCTGCTCAAGCAGCCGGATCACTTCCAGCTGCTGACCTTCCGCCCCCACCACAGCGACCCTGCACGTTCCGTCATGGAGATGCGGCTCATTGTGCCGTCCCCGGAGAAGGCCGGCATCGAGCAGGCCAAGTGGGAACGGCTATGGGAGAAGAACTGGCAGATCCTGCTCGACGTCCTGCACGCCGAGGACTTCCCGGTGCTGCGGGCGTCCCAGCGAGGCATGTCGAGTCGCGACAGCGGCCCCATGCTGCTGGGCCGCAACGAAGTCGCGAACCACCTGTTTCGCCGCACGATCCAACGTCTGCTCGCAGAGAGCGACGAGGAAGTGACCGGCGCTCCGTGATCACCTATGCCTGGGTCGAGAGCATTCCCCCCGACCAAGGTGACGACCTGGCAGCGCTGCTCGACGGCGCGGTCGAGTACGACGCCGAGGCAGGATTCTCGACCGCGAACCCCGACCGCCCTGCTGCCGAGGGGGCCAGGGTGCACCACCTGCTGGTGTCGATGCCACCGCGGGGCTTCCGGGGCAGCCCCGAGCTCGAGCGCCTGCCCGATGTCGACGTCGTGGCCTACCTGCGCCTCGACGTGCTCGACGGTGTGGGTGAGGCGGCGCTCGTCGTCCGTCCCGAGTTCAGGTCGCTCGGGGTCGCGACGCTGCTCATGGAGCGGCTCCGCGACGAGCAGGACGGATGGGCTGCGATCCCGGGGCTGACCCGCGTCGCCGGATGGTCGCACGGCGTCCACCCTGCGGCGCAGCGGATGTCGTGGCGGTTCGGTGCCGAGTCGGGCCGCGAGGTGGTCCGCACGTTGATGGGGATCGGGGGTTCGCGGCCGTTCCGTCCGGAGGTCGCCGTCGACGGCGTACGGCGTATGGACGGCGCGACGTTCGGCGAGCCCGCGCGCGGCCATGCGGCAGCGGCTTGCCCGGCCGACCTCGCGATGCGCGACCGTGTCGCGACCCGGCTCGTGATCGACGAAGTGGGCGTCGTCGCCGTGGGGAGCGGTGTCGAGGGCGATCCCGAGGCGCCGGCACTACTCGAGCTCGACCCGGCGGCAGCCCCCCACGACAAGGACGACCTGGTGCTGCTGCTCTCGGCGGGTGCCGTCGCCGCGCAGGACGGCGGTGCGCGACTGGCCAGCCTGTACGTCGACGCGACCGACGAGGTCGTGCTCCACGTGTCGCGCGAGCTCGGCTTCTTCCACGACCAGACCGATCTCCGCTACGACCTGACGCTCGGCTGATCTGGCCCATGTGACCTGGATCTCGATCCCTGTTGACTTGATAAATCTAACGCAATAAGGTTTGGCGTGACGACGGTCACGACGAGAGCGAGGTCCCATGCGTACGTTCGGCAACTACATCGGTGGTCGGTGGGTGGAGGCGCCCGGCGTACTGCCGGTCGACGACCCCTCCACGGGAGAGGTCTTCGGGCACGTGCCCGACAGTGACTCATCCGCCGTCGACGCCGCCGTCGCTGCTGCGCGCGCAGCCTTTGACGGCCCTTGGGCCCGACTCGACGTGCGCGACCGGGCGAAGGCCCTCCAGGACCTCGCGCTGGCACTGGAGTCGCGGTTCGACGACCTGGTCGACGAGATGATCGTCGACACGGGGGCGACCGCGAGGTTCTGTCCCATGCTCCAGGTCGGCGCTCCGATGGCCCACCTGCGCGACTTCGCCGAGATGGCGCACCTGCTGGAGAAGCCCGAGTCCTTCCCGCTCGACACGAACCCGAGCCTGGGTCAGTGGGAGCTGCACCGCGAGCCGGTCGGCGTCGTCGGCGCGTTCACGCCGTACAACTTCCCGCTGTTCATGTGCGTTTGGAAGATCGCTCCGGCGCTGCTGGCCGGCAACACCGTCGTGCTCAAGCCGTCACCGCTGACCCCCGTTGGTCCCGACGCCCTGGCGCGTGCTGCCGAGCAGGCAGGCATCCCCGCGGGCGTCATCAACGTGGTGCACGGTGACCGGATTGCCGGCGAGGCGCTGGTCGCCCATCCGGGTGTCGACATGATCAGCTTCACCGGTAGCACCGCTGTCGGTACCCGTGTCATGGCATCGGCAGCCGCCACGGCCAAGGAGGTCGTGCTCGAGCTGGGCGGGAAGTCGCCGGCCGTCGTGCTGCCCGACGCCGACGCCGAGCTGGCCGTCCGCGGCACGATCTTCAGCAGCATGATGCACGCGGGCCAGGCCTGCGTCGCGACCACTCGGATGATCGTCCCCGACGCACGGTACGGCGAGTTCCTCGAGCTGCTTCAGGCGCGTGCCTCTGTGCTCACCGTCGGTCCTGCCGCCGACTTCCTCACCGACGTCGGTCCCGTCATCTCCGAGGCGGCACGGGCCAAGGTCGAGAAGTTCATCAGCGCCGGGCTGGAGCACGGCGGCCGGGCCCTCGTCGGCGGGGAGCCTCCGGCCGGCGTTCCGTCCGGAGGTCATTACGTCAGCCCGACGATCCTGGTCGACCTCGACAACGACAACCCGGCCGCGCACGAGGAGATCTTCGGCCCGGTCCTGTCGGTCATCCGTTACCGCGACGTCGACGATGCCGTGCGCATCGCGAACGACACGCCCTACGGACTCGCCGCCGCTGTGTGGGGCTCCGACGTCACCCGGGCCCGCGAGGTCGCTCGCCGCGTCAAGGGTGGGCTGACGTGGATCAACGACGTCGCGCAGGCCGACGTCGCCCGTACGCCGCTGTCCGGCCGCGGCATGAGCGGCGTCGGGGCCGAGAACGGACGCGACGGCCTGTTCGCCTACACGAAGGTCCGCAGTCTCTACACGGCGCTCGACACGTCACTCGACGGGCGCGCGTACGGGGTCGTCGGCAGTGAGTGGGACTGACGCCATGACAGACGAAACCCGCCAGCTGCCCGCCGTCGACCTCTCGGCCTGCAACGGCCACGGCCGCTGCTACATGACGGCCCCTGACCTCTTCGACTGCGACGACGACGGGTTCCCCGTCGTCGTCGGCCCGGCCACCACCGACGTCGGCCAACGCGATCTGCAGCGCGCCGTCGCAAACTGCCCCGAGCAGGCCATCACGGTCTCGGCCGGCTGACCACCACGAGAACAGGAGCACTCCCATGACTGATCTGAAGACCAGCGAGTCGCCCGACCTCCAGGTCGACTTCGACATCCACAGCCCCGAGGACGTGGAGGGCGTCTACGACGTCTACCGCGAGCTGCGCGGTGAGCGGCCCGTCGCGCACTCCTCGAAGTACGGCGGTCACTGGGTGATCACGTCGTACGACGACATCCACGACATCGTCCGGAACCCGAACGTGTTCTCGAGCCGCGTGCTCAACATCCCCGACTCGATCGGTCAGGACGGCGAGATGATCCCGATCCAGATCGACCCTCCGGACCACACGCAGTACCGGTCGATCATCAACCCGCTGTTCTCGCCCAAGCGGATGCGCGACCTCGAGCCGCGGATACGCGACGTCGTCACCGAGCTTCTCGACGACGTCGTCAAGAAGAAGAAGGTCGACTTCATCGAGGCGTTCGCCCGTGAGTTCCCCAGCCGTGTGTTCCTGGCCCTCATGGGCTGGAACCTCGACGACGCCCCCCAGCTCAACCACTGGGTCGACACCATGGTGCTCGGCGTCCCGGGAGCGAGCGAGGAGGAGAACAATGCGGTCCGCGAGGCCGCCGGCATCGAGGCTTACGCCTACTTCGCCGAGATGATTGACGCGCGCACCGAGAACCCCGGTGACGAGGAGGACATCACCCAGATCCTCATGAACAGCACGTTCGACGGCCGTGAGCTCACCCAGTTCGAGATCCTCAACATCCTCCTGCTCATGATGATCGGCGGGCTGCACACCGTGCAGGGCCAGATCGCGCACACGATCATACACATGGCCGAGAACCCGCAGGACCGCAAGCAGCTCGTCCAGAATCCCGACATCATCCCGTCAGCGGTCGAGGAGATGCTGCGCTACGAGTCGGCCATCTGCCCGGCCCGCATCGCGACGGAGGACGTCGTGGTCGGCGAGGTGCAGGTCAAGGCGGGCGAGCGGGTGCTCATCCCGTTCGCTGCCGCCAACCGCGACCCCGACAAGTTCGACGATCCTGACACGGTCGACCTCACTCGCGAGCCCAACCCACACCTGGCGTTCGGGGCGGGCAACCACCGGTGCGTCGGATCCCACCTGGCGCGGCTGGAGCTGCGGGTCGCGTTCGAAGAAATCCACACGCGGATTCCGGACTACCGCCTCGATCCCGACGACCCACCGGTCCGGCACCTCAGCCAGGTGAAAGGCGTCCATCGACTTCCCCTGATCATCGGCGAGTCGCTGTGACCGCCGCCCAACGAAGGAGAGAACACTCATGACAGTCAAGCTGGGTTCCGTCGAGTTCTATCAGGCGATGGCCGACGAGCTGAACAGTGATCCTGTGTGGGCCGAGAAGGGCAAGAACATCGACTTCGACATGGCGTACAAGTACGAGGCGCCGATCGAGGGACAGTTCTTCGTGAGCTTCGAACAGGGGAAGGTCACCGCGGTCCGCGACGCGTCCCAGGAGGATCTGGACTCCGCGGACTTCCTCATCAGCGGCAGCAGCGATGTGTGGCGGGGCTGCTTCGACGGCAGCATCAACCCCACCGTGGCGATGACGCGCGGCAAGCTGCGCGTGCGCGGCAAGATGGCCCAGATGCTCAAGAACATGCCGGCGTTCATGTACATCCAGGAGACGATGGGCAAGATCGAGTTCGAGTGAGATATGGCTCGCACCCCGGCGTGCGAGCCACAGACAGAGCCCCTGCCGTTGCCCTCGGCAGGGGCTTAGTCATGCCGCGGAGCAGTGTAGCCGCGTCGAATAAAAACTAAAGCGGTTAGATGTTGACATCGGTCACATCCTGCGTCAGGCTAACGCCGTTAGATTAAACGTGTTGCGGGTCACACCGCGAATGCCCGAAAGGCCCTGAGATGAAGTCACGCGCTGCCGTTCTGTTCGATGCTCCCGGTGAGTGGGAGATCATCGAGGTCGACGTGGACGACCCGAAGGAGTTCGAGGTGCTGGTGCGGTTCCACCACGCCGGTCTGTGCCACTCCGACGACCACTACGCCAAGGGCGACGTGCCGGCGATGGCCTACCCGTTCTGCGGCGGCCACGAGGGCGCCGGCGTCGTGGAGAAGGTCGGCCCGGGCGTCCGTGACCTCCAGGTCGGCGACCACGTCGTCGCCGCATTCATCCCCGGCTGCGGTCGCTGCACGTGGTGTGCGCGCGGCATGCAGAACCTCTGCGACAACGGCGCGTACATGATGCTCGGCACGCAGCTCGACGGGACGTTCCGCCTGCACACCCAGGACGGCACCGACGTCGGCCAGTGCTCGTTGGTGTCGACGTTCTCGGAGTACAGCGTGCTGCCCGAGTGGGGCGCGATCAAGATCGACAAGGACATTCCGCTCTCGGTCGCCGCCCTCGTCGGCTGCGGCGTGCCCACGGGCTGGGGCTCCGCCGTCAACGCAGCCGAGGTCCGCCCCGGTGACGTGGTGATCGTCATGGGCGTCGGCGGCATCGGCATCAACGCGGTCCAGGGTGCACGGTTCGCCGGCGCCTCGCGCATCATCGCCGTCGATCCGGCGCCGTTCCACCGCGAGATGGCTCTCAAGCTCGGCGCGACCGACGCACTGGTCAATATGGCCCAGGCCACCGACCTGGCCCAGTCGTTGACGAACGGCCAGGGCGCGGCGTCGGCCATCGTCACGGTCGGTGTCGTCAACGGCGACCACGTCGCCGAGGCCTTCGCTTCCATCCGCAAGGCCGGCACCGTCGTGCTGACCAGCATGGGCAACGTGACCGAGTACGGCATCGACATCAGCCTGTTCGAGCTGGCGATGTACCAGAAGCGCATCCAGGGCTCGCTGTTCGGCATGATGCAGCCCACCCGTGCGGTCGAGGACATGCTCCGGCTCTACAGCGAGGGTCACCTGATGCTCGAGGAGCTCATCACCCGGCGGTACTCCCTCGAGGAGATCAACCAGGGCTATGCCGACATGCACAAGGGCATCAATTTGCGCGGAGTTGTGGATTTCCAATAACTAAAACCATTAGGCCAAATCTAATGGATTTTTGTAACTTCCCGCCCGTGCCGGCGTTAGTCGATGTGACTGCCGACACAGTCCCGGTCAACGCATTCGGGACAACGCGGCAGCCGCATCGCCACCAGTCCGAGGAGGGACGTCCATGAGTGCCGAGATCACGCCGGCCGAGGTCGATCGACCCGCACACCGGGCCGGTATCGGCGCAGGTCCGTATGACGGACGGGGGAGTCGCTATCTCGCGGTGCTCCCAAGCCGGCTGCGCGGGCCGATCGCCGAGGTGGGCGGCATGGCCCAGCTCCTCGTGCGCATCCTCCGAAGCGCCGTGACCCGTCCCACGGGCTACTGGAACGCGGTCATCGACGACATGCACGAGACCGTCAAGCAGGCCTGGCTGCCCATCGCAGCCGCCCTCTTCGGATTCCTCATCTTCATGTCGATCCTCACGGTCCAGTTCTTCGCGATGGCCGGTGCCACCCAGTTGTTCGGACCGCTGCTGTTCCTGCAGGCGATCCGCACATTCACGATGTGGATCGTCTCGATGGTCGTCGCGGGCGTGATCGGCACGGCACTCACCGCCGACATCGGGGCCCGCAAGGTGCGCGAGGAGATCGACGCCATGATGGTCATGGGCATCGACCCCATCCGTGACCTCGCCGTGCCCCGGGTCGTGTCGCTCACGCTGATCACCACCCTGATCGCCGTCCCGTCGATGCTCGTCACGATGGTGTCGATGCAGCTCGGCGCGGGCTACGTGGCCGGACAGCCCAGTGCCCACTTCTACAGCAACCTGTTCGCGAACGTGTCGTCCGGGCAGATCGTCGCCGTGCTGCTGAACTGCTTCCTCGTGGGACTCCTGATCGGGACGATCTGCTGCTACAAGGGCCTGACGGCGTCCGGTGGTCCGATCGGGCTCGGCCGGTCGGTGAACCAGGCAGTCGTCACCTCATTCATCGCCGTCTGGATCCTGCAGCTGGCGTTCAACTCGGTTCAGCTCGGTCTGTTCCCGAACATGGGAGCGTTCCGATGACCGCGATCTTCGACAGCGCCGCGGGAGCACCCCACGAGGAGCCGGAGCTCGACGCCGATCAAGTCGGCACCGGTCCTGCCGCTGCAACCACGGGCGACGCCAAGGCGCTCGGACAGGCGCGGCTCGAGGAGATAGGCAGCTTCGTGCGGTTCGCCGCCAAGACCATCCGGTCGATCCCGACAGCGGTGCGGCTCTATCCCAGCGAGGTGGCTCGCCAGGCCAGCCGGCTCATCACGGAGAACAGCCTCGTCATCTTGTTCATGTTGTTCATGATGGGCGCGGTTCTCGGTCTGACGGCGCACTTCCTGTTCACGTCGATCGGCATCGACTCCTACATCGCGGCCGTGAACTCGGTCGGGGGCATGCGCGGCATCATCCAGGTCGTCTTCGGGTGGATCGTCGCGGCCAAGGTCGGATGCGGCATCGTGGCCGAGATCGGCGCCATGCGGATCTCCGAGGAGATCGACGCCATGGAGGTCATGGGCATTCGCTCGATCCCCTACCTGGCCAGCACCCGCCTGGTCGCCGCGATGTTCGTGATGCCGATGCTGTTCATCACCGCGTTGTCGGTCAACTTCATCGCTGGCTACCTGTTCAACGTGACCCTGCTCAACACGGTGTCGAGCGGCGGGTTCGGCTACTTTCTCTTCCTCTTCCAGAACCTCAAGGACTTCTTCATCGCGATGTTCTGGGGCACATTCCTCGGCACCATCATCGTGCTGGTGGCCACGTACTACGGCTACACCGCGAAGGGCGGCCCTGTCGGAGTGGGCCGCAACACTGCGCAATCCATGTTGGTGAATCTCGTCCTCGTCTCGATGATCGGCATGGCCTTGGTCCAGCTGTTCTACGGAAACGACCCCAACGCGCCCATCGGCAACTGACCAGGAGCCCGACATGACAATCGACACCACTGAGCAGCAGTTCGCCGGCCCCGCTGCGGGCCTCGAGACCACGATCAACTTGCGTGACGTCCGCAAGGCGTTCAACGGCAGCGTCGTGCTCGACGGGGTGACCCTCGACTTCGTCGACGACGCGATCACCACGGTGCTCGGCCCCTCGGGCACCGGAAAATCGGTGCTGCTGAAGCACATCGTCGGCCTCCTCGAGCCCGATCACGGCGAGGTGAAGGTGTTCGGCAGCGACATCTGGAAGGTCTCGGAGGAGGAGCGCTACGAGCTGCGCAAGCGCTTCGGCGTCCTGTTCCAGGACGGTGCGCTCTTCGGCTCGATGAACCTCTACGACAACGTCGCGTTCCCCCTGCGTAAGCACACCGACAAGTCCGAGAAGGAGATCCGGGAAATCGTCATGAGCCACCTCAGCGAGGTGGGCCTCGAGACGGCCATCGACAAGGCCCCGAACGAGATCTCCGGCGGCATGCGCAAGCGAGCCGGCTTCGCCCGTGCCCTGGTGATGCGGCCGGACGTCGTGCTGTTCGACGAGCCCGACTCCGGCCTCGACCCGGTGCGCACCAAGCTGCTGTGCCAGCTCATCTCTGAGGTGCATCGCGAGCACGGCGGCACCTACATCGTCATCACACACGACATCCCGTCGGCCGAGACCCTGAGCGACTACGTAGCGGTGCTCTGGAAGGGCAAGATCCAGCAATACAGTGCGGCCGACGTGGCCTTCTCGTCAGGGGACCCGTTCGTGCGCCAGTTCCTCGGTGGTCACGCCGAGGGCCCTCTGGGGATGGACTGACCATGGTGAAGCTGAGAGACGTCTCGATCGCGACGGTGGCGATCGTGATCCTGGTGATGGTGCTGATCAAAATGTCGCAGCACCCGTACGAGGTCGACCTGCTGATGCCCTCGGCCGGCGAGACCTTCGAGGGCGCCCAGGTCACCATGGGTGGAGAGCCCGTCGGCGAGGTCAAGAAGGTCGGTGTCAAGGACGGCCAGGCCGTCGTCAAGATCTCGGTAGACGGAAGCCACGCCCCGCTGCGGGCCGGCACGACCGGACGCATCACCTGGGAGGCCGTGCTCGGCGCACGGGTCGTCGAGCTGATACCGGGTCCGAAGGGCGCCCCTGACCTCGGATCGGGCAAGCTCATCACCCCCAACGTCGAGAGCGTCTCGATCGACGAGCTGCTCGCGACCCTGGACACGCCAACCCGCAAGAACCTGCAGACGTTGCTCAGGCGGCTGCAGGGGACCGTGGCCGGCAAGGAGCCCGAGCTCAACGAGACGATCAAGGAAGCCGGACCGACGATCCAGGCCCTTGGCGAGGTCCTGAGCGCGGTGGGCAACGACGGTCCGGCGATCAAGAAGATCGTGACGCAGCTGTCCAGCGTCGCCGAGACCGTCGCCTCCCGCGACACCGAGGTGTCGAGCAGCATCGCGCAGCTGAACTCACTCGTCGCCCAGATGGCGTCGCGCCAGAAGCAGCTTTCGGAGACGATCGATCGCCTGCCCTCGACCCTCGACACCGCGACCGACACGCTCGACAGCGTCCCGGAGCCGGTGCAGTCGACCCGCACCCTGCTCCAGGAGCTCAAGCCGTCGACCGCGAAGCTGCCGCGCATCGCCAAGAACCTGCGTCCGATGCTGCGCGACGCACAGCAGCCGGTGGCCGATCTGACGCCCTTGCTGAAGGACGTCGACACGTTGCTCAAGGGCTCGCCGTCCTTGCTGAAGTCGGCCAACGCCACGCTTCCGCAGCTGACGAGTGCCGTAGACGAGGCGAACCCCATGGTCGACTTCCTGCGCCCGTTCACGCCGGAGCTGGCCAGCTGGGCCACCAACTGGGGCAGCGTCTTCGCCAGCCAGAACGCCGCCGGCAACTACGCACGTGCGCTGATCACGGCGTCCACCACCAGCGTTACCAACCTGCCGATCGACCCGACCCGGGTGCCGGCCGGACAGTGCGCGAAGGCTCGCCTCGAACCCGGTGAGCTGGCCGACACGGGCAAGGCATACCGGGAGTGCAAGGCCCTCCAGGATGCGAATGGAGACGGAATACGATGAACAAGATCTTGCGAGTGGCTCTCGTCCTCTTCGTCGCCGTGATCGTGCCCGCAGTTGGGTGCTCGTCCCGCGGCTCGGATCACCAGATCATCAAGGGGGCGTTCCTCGACGCCAGCCCGCTCGAGACCGGTTCGGAGGTGCGCGCTGACGGTGTGCTCGTCGGCAAGGTGAAGTCGATCGAGCTCGAGCGCAAGAAGGGTGTCGCGATCGTCTCGCTCGACGTGCAGAAGAACGTGTTGCCCGTCCATCAGGACGCCCGCATGATCATCAAGCCGATCAACCTGCTCGGCGAGAACTACCTCGACCTCGACCCGGGATCGCCGAAGAAGGCCTACTTCACCGGCGACATGCTCGGCACCGAGAACACCGAGAACGCCGTGACCCTGCAAGGGGTGCTCGACTCGTTCGACGACCCGACGAGTGCGGGCCTCGCCGCGCTGCTGCTGACGGCCGGCGAGGGACTGGAGGGCAACGGTCAGAATGCGGCCGACGCCATCAAGGCGCTGGGACCGGCGATGCAGGACATCGACCGGCTCGGCGACATCCTGCGCGAGCAGAACGACGTCCTGGCGTCGTTGGTCGACCATGCCGACCCGGTCAGCAAGGCCCTGACAAAGAAGAAGGGCAAGGACCTCGACCGCATGATCGCCTCGCTCACCTCGACGCTCGAGGCGACGAGGGACAAGCAGGAGGCCCTGGCGACCACGATCGACGAGCTCCCGGCGACCCTGACCGAGGCGCGGCGCACCTTCTCGGCCCTGCAGACCGTCTCCGACGAGCTGGGTCCCACCCTCAAGAAGGCCCGTCCGGTGACCAAGGATCTGCGCGACATCTCCGACGAGATCGTCACGTTCTCCAAGTACGCCGATCCGGCGTTCAACGGGTTCGATGCCCTGTTCAAGAGCGCCGATCAGTTGCTCAAGCAGGCGGCGCCCATTGCCAGCTCGCTGCGCGAGCATGGGTCCGACCTCACCGACATCACCCACACCGTCGACTTCGCCAGCCAGGAGCTGCTCGACAAGCACCGCCGTGAGCTCATGACGTTCGTGCGCTACTGGGCGCTGAGCACCAACAGCCGCGATGCTGCGTCGCACTACTTCCGCGGGGTCGTCCACATCACCCCGGCGACACTGCAGATGCTGCTCGGCAGCCAGGACCCGCTGAGCATCGGCGAGGTCGACGCGCTCAAGGGTCTCGATCCGGCTGCCGACGCCACGAACGACCTGCTGTCCGACATCACCGGAAATCTCGCCGGTCTGGGTGGTGGGTCGACGGGTTCGGGATCGTCGTCTGCCCAGAAGAGCGACGAGACCGACGACGGGGCCACGGGCCTGACGCCGAAGCAGGAACAAGGCCTGCTCGGACAGCTGCTGGGAGGCCTGTCATGAAGCAACTCGTCCACCGCGACGACGTCCGACGTCTGGGGATCGGTGCCGTCGCGATCGTGATCGGTCTCGCCATCGCCTACGTGGGCACGGTCGTCCAGACCGGTGGCCAGCTCCCGTTGCGGTCGTACACCACGGTGACCGCCGACTTCGACGACGTGGGAACGCTCAAGCCGCAGCAGAAGGTCACGGAGAACGGCGTCCGCGTCGGCCTCGTCACCGACGTCACGTACAAGCGTGGCGGCGGCGCACGGGTCACGATGCGTCTCGACGGTGACCATGCGATATACCGTGACGCCGCCGCTGTCGTCGGCAACGAATCGGCACTGGGTCGCAAGTTCGTCGACATCGACCGCGGCACGAAGGCCACCGGACGCCTCGGCGACGATGTGATCTCCGAGAAGGTCACGAGCTCGGCCAGCGACCTCAACACAGTGCTCGAGTCGTTCACGCCGCCGGCCCGCGAGGGACTTCGCACGCTGCTGACCAACCTCGGCGGTGGGATGATCGGGCACGGCGAAGACCTGCACGTCGCGATCGAGCGCAGCCCCAAGATCCTTGACAATGCCCAGACCGTGCTCGACGCGGTCAACAGCCAGGAGGCCGACCTGCCTCAGCTGCTCGACACGGCCGACCGGCTGGTGACGAGCTTGGCGAGGCACGACGAACAGCTGGCGAGCTTGGTCGACGACACCGCGACGACCTTCGAGGCCGTCAACGTGCAGGACACCCAGGCACTGCGCGACACCCTCGACGAGCTGCCGTCGACCTTGAGCACGACCCGCAAGGGCCTGTCGGAGATCAACCCGGCACTCGAGGACACCGCACGTGCTGCGAGGACGTTGCGCCCGGGCGTCGAGAGCCTCGTCGCCGCGACGCCTGACCTGCGCGGGTTCCTCACCGAGTCGCCACCGGTCGCGAAGGTCGTCGTCACGTTCGCGACCGACTCCGCCGAGCCCGTGGCATCCCTCGTCCCGGCGGCGAAGAAGATTCGTCCGCTGGTCGTCGAGCGGCTCGACAAGACGTTCTCGGACGGCGGACCGTTGATCGGTGAGCTCTACCAGTACGTCCCCAACATCGGTGGCCTCGCGTCCGAGTACCGCCTGCTCAGCGGCAAGTTCTCATCCGACAAGCACTATTTCAGCGCGCAGGTCGCCCTGCCCGGCCTCTACAACGTCAGCCCGCCGATCATCGGCGACCCCCTGGCCGACGTCGACCCCTATCCCGGTGGCTACATGGCGGCCTGGGGCGGCTCGAAAGGACTTCTGCCATGAGTGGCGTAATCTCGTCCGTCCGGCACATGGGCACCCCGCTCGCACGTCGGGGCATCGCCCTGATCCTGGTGCTGACCGTGATCATGGTCGGGCTGGCCTTCAAGAACCAGATCAAGGTCGCACTGCGGAGCGGTGAGACGATCTCGGCGGAGTTCGCCGACGCCGACGGCCTCGTCAAGGACAAGTCGAAGGTCAAGCTCGCCGGCCTAAAGGTCGGTGTCGTCACCGGCATCGAGCACCGCGACGACGGCAGCGCCGTGGTGCAGATGAAGGTGGAGGAGTCCGCACTGCGGAGCCTGGGCTCAGAGCCGGAGGCACGCATCGAGCCGCTCACCATCCTGGGTGGTGAGTACTCCGTGGAGCTGGCCAACGGCGGCACCGGGCAGTTCGACAGCAAGCAGATCCCCGTGGCACGCACCGGTACCCCCGTCGAGCTCGACCGCATCCTTGAGGCGCTGCCGACCGAGACCCGCGAGGCGACGCGCGGCGTCGTGAGCGGGCTGTCCGACACGCTCGACAAGGACGGGCGACAGTCGCTGCGCGACCTGTCCGACGTGGCGCCGCCAGTGCTCCGCGGCGCCGACACGTTCCTCACCGCCGCGCAGGGCACCAACCCAGAGTCCGACCTGCAGAACGTCGTGGGCTACCTGCAGGACGCCGCCGCCGTGCTATCGGAGCAGCGCACGGCCGTCGACGGCGCTCTCACGGGCCTTGACACGACGTCAGCGGCGCTGGCTCGGTCGAGCACCGCGATCGGCCGAACAATCGACCTGCTGCCGGCCGCCCTCGACAACACCGACCAGGGACTCGGCGACCTCCAGGTCACCCTGGCGAAGCTCGAAGAGATGACCGACAAGCTCGAGCCGACGGCCCGCGAAGCGAAGGACCTGATCGATGCGCTGGACCCGTTCGTGACCGCAGCGCGACCGGTCGTGGCGAAACTGCCGCCCATCACGCGTGACGCCATCCCTACAGTCCGTCAGCTGATCCCGACGGTGACCAGCGCCGATGGCTTCATCGGCGACATCGGCGGCCAGACGATCAAGAAGGTCCGCGGTCCGATCCTCGACACGCTCAGCAGGCCGTGGAACGGCAAGGACGCGGGCGCTGCCGAGTACGCGAAGTCGGGCACGGGCATCCAGGCGAACAACAAGTACTACGAGGAGATCGCGTACATGGTGACCAATCTCGGACGAGCGGTCATGACGCAGGACCAGCAGGGCAGCCTGCTGAACTTCCAGGCCGGCGTCGGCCTGGGGTCGGTGGCGCCGATCTCCCTGGAGGAAGCGCTGGGCCAGCTCATCCCGCAGATCAACGGAGCAGGTGACTGACATGGTGGACATCGCCACGACATGGGATCGGGTCAAGAACACTCCGGGTCTCCTGCGCGACCTGATCGCGATCACGACATGCATCGCGGTCGGTCTCGTCTGCTCGGGCTACATCCTGGTGCACCAGTCGCCCAACCTCCCTTGGGCCGACAAGTACACGTTCTCGGCGACCTTCGACAAGGCGCCGGGCGTGAGCCCGTCGGCGCTGCAGGAGGTGCGGATCGCCGGCGTGCCGGTCGGCCGCATCACCGGCGCGAAGGCTGATTCCGGCGGACAGGCCAAGCTCACGATGTCGATCGACCCCGACCAGACGGTCTATCGCGACGCCCGCATCGTGCTGACGACCAAGGCGCCGCTCAACGTCATGTACATGACGCTCGACCCGGGCTCGGCGTCGGCGGGCAAACTGCCCGAGAACGCGACCCTGCCGATCACCCAAACCCGTCGCGCGACGCAGCCGTACGAGGTCCTCGACAACCTCGACGCGAAGACGCGTGCAGGTCTGACATCGTTGCTCAACGAGAGCGATGTCGTGTTCGCGAAGGCCGGCCAGGACCTGCCGGCCAGTCTCGACGCGACGGGCGACGCGATGGTGTCGTTCCGTCCGGTGCTCGACCAGCTGGCACAGCGGCGGGAGTACCTGAGCAGGCTGGTGCACTCCATGTCGGTCATCTCCCGAACGGTCGGCGAGGACGACAAGCGACTGTCGGTGCTCACCGACTCGGCTCACCAGACGCTGCGGACCCTGGCGGACCGCGACGACAAGCTGGTGTCGGCCCTGGACGAGCTCCCGGGCTTCACCGAGGACCTGGACGGCGCGATGGACACGGTCAGCGACCTCACGGCCGACCTCGATCCCACGCTCGACGATCTCGGCAGGGCGTCCTCGAAGCTGCCGGACGCGGTGGAGAGCCTGACCGGCTCGGTCAAGGCCATCCACCACTTCGTCGACAGGGCGTCGCCGGTCGTCGATCGGGCCGGCCCGGTGGTCGCCGACCTTCGCCCGTTCAGCGTCGATGCCCGCACCGCCACGGCCCAGCTCGACCGCGCCGGCGACAACATCCCGAAGGCGGTGTCCGAGATCGTGTCGTGGCAACCGCCCGACCGTGCGGCCGGACGGCTCCCGTGGCTCGACGACCTCGGCGCCTTCGTCTACAACACGTCGTCGTCGTTCAGCCTGATGGACGCCAACGGAGGCATGGGGCGCGCCGCGCTCTACGTCGACCTCACCAACCCGACCGGTGGACTCGGCGACGTCGGTGAGACGCCGAAGGGTCAGGGCCCCGGAACCGCCGCGGGCGACGACGACCCGGGCAAGGTCACCTCGGACGACGCGAGCGACGAGCCTGCCGCTGGTCTGCTCGATTTGTTCGGAGATCTGCTCGGATCGAAGGAGAGTGCACGATGAGCGCGGACCGCAAGGGATTTCGGCCGGCCGTCATCACGGTGGCGGTGATGGTGGCCGTGACGATCGTCGGGTTCTCCTTCCTCTGGCTCAAGTCGGGCGGGACCAACCCGGTCGACAGGTCGCCCTACCTGGCCAGCTTCAGGACCGACGACGTCAAGAACCTGCAGCCGGCCGGCGACGTCCGCATGGCGGGCGTACTGGTGGGCAAGGTCGTCAAGCAGAAGAACACGGGTGACTCCGCCACGGTGACGCTGCGACTCGACGGTGACGTCGCGCCGCTGCACGAGGGTGCGACGTTCCGCGTCGGGCTCAAGTCGATCATCGGGCAGTCGTTCGTCGACGTCGTGGACGGCGACGGGGCGACGATCCCCTCCAACACGACGCTGTCGGCGAAGTCCGTCATCCCCGCCGTCGACATCGACGAGCTGGTCTCGACGTTCGACCCGAAGACCCGCCAGGCGCTCGCCGGGGGGCTCGAGTCGCTTGGCGCCGTGACCGCAGGGACCGAGAAGGACGTCAGCCAGCTCATGGACGGCGTCGCTCGCATCGGCGCCGACGGCTACACCGTCGTCGACGCCGTGGCCGCGCAGAGCGACGACCTGAGGGAGCTGGTGGGTGACGCGACCGTCATCCTCTCGGCACTCGACGACCGTCGCAGCCAGATCACCGGTCTCGTCGACAACGCGCAGCAGGTCGCCGCGGCGACCGCCGCGCAGGAGGACGACCTGCGCGGCACCATGACCCGCCTCCCGGCGCTGATGCAGTCGGCTCGCGCGGCCACCGACGAGCTGGGCGGTCTGGCGGAGGACCTGACCCCGGTCGCGAACGACCTCGACCGTGCAGCGCCGGATCTCGACGCTGCCCTGCAGGACCTCCCGCCGGTGACCCAGAGCCTGCGCGAGCTGCTGCCGTACATGAAGAGCGCGCTCAGCCGCGCCCCGAAGACGGTCGATCAGCTGCCCACGACGTCGAAGGAGCTCCAGGCGGCTGTCCCGGTTGCCGACGAGCTGCTGGCGAACGTCAACCCGATGCTGGCGTACCTCAAGCCGTACGGGAAGGACCTGGGCAACTTCCTGGGCAACTTCGGTGCGACGTTCAACACACCGGAGGAGAACGGCATCCAGCCGGTACGCCTGGCGCCGATCTTCAACGAGTACTCGCTGCGCAACATCCCGTTGGACCTGCAGACGCTCAACCCGCTGCACTGGAACAACAACTACCCGGCGCCGGGTGCCGCCGAGACGCCGAAGAAGTGGACCGGCACCTACACCGACGTCAAGAAGGACAAGTAGGGGAATGCGCGTGCCATCGTCGTTCCTGTCGCGCGTCGTCGGCACCACCCGCCGCCGTTCGGCACGGTGGGTGCTGCTTGCGATGGGCGTGCTGCTGGTCGCATTCGGCCTGAGCCGGGTCACCCTCGACACCGCAGTCGGGTCGTTCGTCCCGCGCAGCAGCAGCTCGTACGACGAGCTGGTCGAGCGTGACGCCCAGTTCGGCGGTGACCCGGTCGTCGTCGTCCTGCATGGGCGGGACCAGGGCGGCCTGATCCTCGATCAGGAGCAGCTGATCGGGCTGATCGGGCTCGAGGGAGACCTCGCCCGGCTGCCCGACGTTGCGGTGGTCTACGGGCCGGGCACGGTGCTGAACCAGACCGCGGGCTCGATCCAGAACGTCCTCGCCATGATCAGCGGACGTCGTGACGCCCTGATGAATGAGGCACAGCAGAAGCAGGAGCGTCGGGGAGCCTCAAAGGCCGAGATCCAGAAGGCCCGTGATCAGGCGGTCGCCGCGTTCGACGAGCGTTACGGCAATCTCATCGCCCAGGGGCTCCCGGTGGGACTCCCGACCGTGCGCAACCAGAAGTTCGTCGCAAGTGTCCTGCTCGACGACGACGGCGACCCGCGGCCGGAATGGTCGTTCCTGGTGCCCGACGCGGAGTCGGCGACGATCCTGGTGCGCCCGCGCGAAGGCCTCGACCAGGACGGCGCCGACCGCCTCACGCGTGCGGTTCGTGGGGCGATCGACGACGCCGGTCTCGCCATCGACGAGCCATTGGTGACGGGAGTCCCCGCCCTGTCGTCGTCGATCGCGAACCGCGCCCGGACGGAGGCGCCGTTGCTGGGCGGCCTCGCCCTGGTGGCAGTCGGCCTGGTGCTGTGGTTCTCGCGATGGACGCCACGCCGGCGCGACCGGCTGCGTCCGCTGCTGGCTGCGCTGCTCGGCACCGCCACCACCCTGGCCCTGTTCGGACTCGTGGGTCGTCCGCTGTCGCTGGGCGTGGTGGCCTTCCTGCCCATCATCCTTGGCATCGGCAGTGACTTCCCGCTCTACCTGAACCAGCGGACCGGACGGCGGCGTGTCCTCGTCACGGCCGCGGCGGCGGTCGCGGCCTTCGCCAGCCTGGCCGTCTCGCCGCTGCCGTTCGTGCGGGAGTTCGGCATCGCCCTGGCGCTCGGCCTGACGGCGACGGTCGGATGGGCACTGCTGCTGCGCAGCGCCTCGCCGTCGACCGGGTCGGTCGACGAGGCGTCGGCGCCGACCGGGGTCGCCGTGCGCATGGCGGGTCGCGGACCGCGCCGCGCGATCGCGGCCATCGGGGTGGCCGTCGCCGTGGCAGGCCTGGCGTCATTGCCGTCCCTGCGCATCCAGTCCAGCCCGGACCAGCTGGCCGCCGGACTGCCACAGCTGGCCGACGTCAAGACCGCGGAGAAGGCGCTCGGCTTCGCCGGTGAGATCAGCCTGGTCGTGCGCGGCGACGACGTGCTCTCGCCCGAGGCGATGGCGTGGCAGAGCCGCGCGATCGAGTCGATCGTGACTCGGCATGCCGACCGGATGCGGCCGCTGCTCACGACCGAGCGGCTGCTGAGCTTCCTGGGGACCGGAGCCGATGCGGCGCAGATCGCCGCCGGAGCCGACCTGCTGCCGCCGTACCTGCTCGGCGGCGTGGTGTCGGCCGATCGGGGCTCGTCCTCCTCCGCGTTCGGTGTGACCATCGACGACGTGGCCGACCAGCAGCGCCTCATCGACGAGATCGAGGGGGAGCTGGACGAGCCGCCGTCGGGCTACACGGCCGATCTCGTCGGCCTTCCCGTCGTCGCCGGCGAGGGCCTTTCGGCGATGGAGTCCGGTCGCTACCTCGTCAACGGCGTCGGCATCTTGGCGGCCGGGCTCGTGCTCGGCCTGGGGCTCCGCTCACGGCGCCTCGCGCTGATGGGCGTGGCCGCAGCCCTGCTGTCTGGGGGCTGGGTGTTCGCGGTCCTGCGGGTGCTGGGAGCCGAGCTGAGTCCGTTGACGTTGGCCGTCGGCGCGCTGACCACGGTGACAGCGTGTGAGTTCACCGTCATGCTCGCTGAGTCGGCCGAGCGCGGACGCGCCTGGATGCGCCGCAGTGTGCTGACCGCCGCGTGCGCAGGTACGGTCGGCTACGCCTGCCTCTCCCTCTCGCAGCTGCACGTGCTGCGCGACTTCGGCCTGACGCTGGCCGGCGGGGTCGTGAGCTCGTACGTGGCGGCGCAGCTGGTCGCGATGGTGGCGTTCCGGTCCGGGACGCCCATCGATGTCCCTGAACCCCTGACGGTCGAGCTGGACCGTCGAGATCCAATGGAGGTGCTGGCGTGATGCGTCGGTCCATGATCCTGCCGACCGGCCGGCTCCGTCCGGTGTCGCTCGCCCTGGCAGGGGTCGTCCTGCTGGGCGCCGTCACGTCGACGGCGGTCTCGTGGGCGACCGCGATGCCCGACGACGTCGCCGTGCGCGTCGGGGGCGAGGACGTCACGATCACCCGGCTCGATCGGCGCGTTGACGTGCTGTCCGCGATCTACGGGGTCACGGCGCCCGAATCGGGCAAGAAGCTCGGGGAGTTCCGTCGGGCAGCAGCCAAGTCGATCGCTATCAGCACCGTCCTGGAGCAGGCGGCGAAGAAGCGCAAGATCGTCATCGCCACCAAGTCGCTGCAGGACGAGCTGACCAAGATCATCAAGGAGCAGAACGGCAGCCGGGCGTCGTTCGTGGAGTTCCTAGGGCAGAAGGGCCTCAAGGAGTCCGACGTCGTCGACGAGCTGCGCCGGGCCGATGTGACGGCGCGGCTGTTCGCTGAGGTGACCGCCGACGTGCCGTCCGTCACGAAGGCCGAGGCGAGGGCGGAGTACGACGAGCGCCGTGAGGAGATGCGGACCCCCGAGACGCGGCGGCTGGCCAACATCGTCGTCGAGACCCAGGACGAGGCGCGCGACGTCGTGCAGCGGCTGAAGTCCGGCGACGATTTCGGCGACGTCGCATCGTCCACGTCCCTGGACACCACGACGTCCCAGGCCGGCGGCGACCTGGGACAGGACGTCGCGCGGACCGGACTCGAGCCGTCCTACGCCGACGCCGCCTTCGGAGTCGGCAAGGGCGAGATCTTTGGCCCGGTCCGCACCGAGTCCGGCTGGAACGTCGGCCGTGTCCTGAAGGTGACGCCCGGCCGTGACCTGTCGTACGACGACGTCGAGGCCACCTTGGTGTCGGCGATCACGAACCGGCGACGGTCCCAGGTTTGGACCACGTGGCTCAACCGGCAGGTCGACGACATCGGTGTCGAGTACGCCGACGAGTACCGGCCCGACGATCCGCGGATCACGACCGACGAGGCCACCCGGACCGGAGGATCATGACCCACGTCATCACCCGGGCGTGCTGCAACGACGCCGCCTGTGTGCCGGTGTGCCCGGTCAACTGTATCCACCCGGCGCCTGACGAGCCCGACTACGGGACCACCGAGATGCTCTACATCGACGCCGGTTCATGCATCGACTGCGGCGCCTGTGTCGACGTGTGCCCGGTCAACGCGATCTCCGCCGATTACGACCTGCCCGAGGAGTTCCTACGGTACGAGGGCATCGCGGCCCGGTACTTCTCCGGCGAGGGTCGAACCGACTACGAGCAGGAGCAGGTGGCGGTCAAGCGTCGCGCGTGGGGGACCGAGACCCAGGACGCCCCGTTGCGGGTCGCGATCGTGGGGTCGGGGCCGGCCGCCTGCTACGCCGCCGAGGAGATCGCCTCGCAGCGCGGCCTCGACGTGCAGGTCGACATGTTCGAACGCCTGCTGACGCCCGGCGGGCTGGTGCGGTTCGGTGTGGCCCCCGACCACCAGGACACCAAGGGTGCGTCCGAGGCCTTCGCGCGGACGATGCGTCGCAAGAACGTCCGGCTGTTCCTGGGCGCTGAGATCGGGGCGACGGTGTCGCACGAACAGCTCGCGGAGCGGTACCACGCGATCGTCTACGCCGTGGGGGCGATGGCTGACCGCGCGCTCGGCATCCCGGCAGAGTCGCTGCCGGGCAGCCACTCGGCCACCGAGTTCGTGTCCTGGTACAACGGGCACCCCGACTTCGCCCGTCGTACGTTCGACCTGTCTGGTGAGCGAGCCGTCATCATCGGCAATGGCAACGTGGCGCTCGACGTGGCGCGGATCTTGGTGGCCGACCCCGACGAGCTCGCCCGCACCGACATGGCCGACCACGCGATCGACCGACTGCGCGAGAGCTCCATCCGTGAGGTCGTGGTGGTGGGGCGGCGGGGGCCCGTCGAGGCGGCCTTCACGATTCCTGAGCTGCTGGGCCTCACCCAGGTGCCTGACCTCGATGTCGTGGTGCGTCCCGACGAGGTCGTCGCCGAAGGGCCTCCGGACTCGATCGCCGGCCTCAAGGCCGAGGTGCTGCGCGAATTGTCCGTCACTTCCCCGACCACCAATCGGTGGGTCACGTTGCGCTTCCTGGCGTCACCCACCGAGATCATCGGCAATGGCTGGGTCGAGGGGGTGCGGCTGGCGCGCAACCGCATCGTCGAGCACGACGGCCGCATGGTCGCCGAGCCGACCGGCGACGTCGAGGAGCTGGCGTGCGGCCTCGTCCTGCGCTCGGTCGGCTACCTCGGCAGCCAGCTGCCGGGGCTGCCGTTCGACGAGGGCCGAGGAGTCGTGCCCAACGTCGCGGGCCGAGTCGTCGACGGCGACCATCGCGTTGACGGCGTCTACGTCACGGGCTGGATCAAGCGAGGCCCGAGCGGAGTGATCGGCAGCAACAAGCGCTGCGCGCAGGAGACGGTCGCGGCCCTGCTCGACGACTTCCGCGACGGGAGGCTGGCCGCACCGGCCGTCGCCGACGACATCGGGCCCTTGCTGCCTCACGCGATCGACCACTCCGGCTGGAAGCGCATCGACGCGCACGAGAAGGCGGTGGGACGTGACCAGCGTCGCCCGCGCGTCAAGCTCGTGCAGCACGATGCGCAGCGCGAAATCGCAAAGACAGTCGGCTGATGGACCCTCGCACTCCGGTGCTGGTCGGTGGCGGCCAGCTGAATCAGCGCGCCGATCCGCTCGAGCCCGTCGACATGATCGTCGAGGCCGTGCGGCTCGCTGCTGCCGACGCAGGAGCGCCCGCCCTGGCGGCAGCCGTCGACTCCGTGCGGGTCGTCGGCATGCTCTCGTGGCGGTACCGCGACCCCGGCGCCCTTGTCGCCGAACGGCTCGGAGCCACGCCCCGCCACACGCTCTACACAGGCGCGGGCGGCAGCCACCCGCAGGCACTGGTCAACGACGCCGCCGCCGACGTGCAGGCCGGACGGTGCGATGTCGTGGTCGTCGGCGGCGCGGAGGCATGGCGCACCCGCATGGCGCTCAAGAAGCAGGGGCTCAAGCCGGACTGGACGCGCCAGGGCGACGACGTGCCAGAGCCGGAGATCCGCAGAGCGGTCTCGATGCAGCACCCCACCGAGATCGCCGCCGGCGCCGACCGACCGGTCCACGTATACCCGCTGTTCGAGCAGGCCCTGCGTCTGGCGACCGGGCGCAGCGACACCGAGCACCGCGCCGAGGTGGCGCGGCTGTGGGCCCGTTTCAGTGGCGTCGCTGCCACCAATCCGTGCGCGTGGGTCGGCGAGGCGGTGTCTGCCGGCGACATCGCCACGCCGTCAGCGTCCAACCGGGTCATCAGCTGGCCGTACACCAAGCTCATGGTGTCGAACAACAGTGTCGAGCAGGCCGCCGCGGTCATCGTCTGCTCGGTCGAGGCGGCGCAGCGCCTGGGCGTCCCGTCCGACCGCTGGGTGTTCCCGCTCGCCGGTGCCGAGGCAGCGGACACTGATGCGATCGGCGAGCGTCACCGCCTCGACGGGTCCCCAGCCATCCGGCATGCGGGTGCCACGGCCCTCGCGCTGGCCGGGGTCGAGGTCGGCGACTTGGGACCGGTCGACCTGTACTCCTGCTTCCCGTCCGCGGTGCAGGTGGCAGCCCACGAGCTCGGCCTGCCGCTCGACGACCCCTCGCGAGAGCTGACGATCACCGGCGGGCTCACGTTCGCCGGAGGCCCGTGGAACAACTACAGCACGCACGCGATCGCCGCGATGATCGACGCCGTCCGGTCGACGGGCCGGGTCGGCCTCGTCACCGCCAACAGTGGCTACCTGACGAAGCACTCGATGGGGGTCTACGGGCCCGACCCCATCGCGCAGGGTTTCCGGCGCGAGTCGGCGCAGGCGGCGGTCGACGCCGAGGACACCACCCCGCTGGTCGAACAGCACAGCGGCGCCGCGTCGCTCGAGACGTGGACAGTGCGACACGACCGCGACGGCCGACCCGACCTCGCGATCGCCACGTTGCGGGTCGTCGGCGGCGGGCGCACGCTCGCGCGGTCCGACGACGCCGCCACGATCGGGGCCCTCATGGCCGACACCGACGCCCGGGAGGCGGTCGTTGCGGAGGACGCCTCGTTCATCCTCGACTCTTAAACCTTTTGTCGTTAGGATTACAGGCATGCAACGCACAGGTGTCACCGCTGATCTCGAGGGATTCGACCAGGTCTATCGTCACCACGTCGACCGGGTCGTCGACGGCGACCTTCCGGCCGTCCTCTCCGACATGGCTGACGGGTCGGTCCCGCAGGTCTTCGTCGGCGTCGAGACGCCACGCGGCGCGGTCGACGGGTTCGACATCCGCTCGGTCAGCCTCGACGGCGACCGGGCAGTGGGTGAGTGTGTTTACACGACGGCAGGGGCGTCGATCGGCTTGCGGTCGGGTTGGAGCCACGACGGTTCCACCTGGAAGGCCGACCGGCTCGAGAACTTCCAGCCATGACGGCCACCAGCGCCGAGGCGCTCCCCGCGGGCCCGTCCGAGTCCGGTGACGACGCCGACTTCTGGCAGGCGCTCGACGAGCACCGCCTGGCCCTGCCCCGCTGCACCGCCTGCGGCGCCTGGCGTCAGGTCGGCACCGCCACGTGCCCGGCGTGCTGGTCGTTCGACATCGCGTGGGATGACGTCAGCCCGATCGGCACCGTCTACACGTGGGTGCGCACGCACCGCGACTTCATGAGCGAGCTCGACGTCAAGGCCCCGTACGTCACCGTGCTGGTGCAGCTCGACGACGTGCCGGTGCGGCTGCTTGGCCTCCTGGTTGGCGGCGACGAGATCGCGATCGGCGACCGCGTCAGCGGCGTGTTCCAGAAGCCTGGCAACTCCGACTGGACGATTCTGCGCTGGGAGAAGAGCGTATGACAATTCGTGGAGCGGCGGCCGTGGTTGGCGTGGCCGACCTGCACCATCCGCGCGGCAAGGCCCCCCGCAGTGAGCGGGGCATGCTGGTCGAGGCGGTCGTCGCGGCGTGTCGCGACGCCGGGATCTCGCCCCGCGACGTCGACGGGTTCACCTCGTACGCCGGTGGCGACAACAGCGGACCGGTGCTGGCCGCCGAGCTCGGCATCCGCGAGCTGCGCTGGTCGACCATGGTGTGGGGCGGTGGCGGGGGAGGCTCGGCGGCGTCGATCGTCACGGCTGCCGCGGCCATCGCCTCGGGGCAGGCCGACTGCGTCGTCGCTGTCCGCAGCATGGCGCAGGCGGCCACGGGCCGACTCGGCTACGCCAAGTACTACTTCGACCACCAGTACCTCCCGCACGGCGTCGCCACGCCGGCGCACGTGTGTGCGCTGCGCACCCAGCGCCTGCTCGAGCACGACGGGGTGCCGCGCAGCGCGATGCGCAACCTCGTGCTCGCGGCCTACCACCACGCGCAGGCCAATCCCGACGCTGCGGCGTATGGCAAGCCGCTGACCGCCGAGGCGTACGACGAGTCGGCCTACATCGTCGAGCCGTTCCACCTGTACGACTGCTCGCGCGAGAACGACGGCGCGGTTGCCCTGGTGCTGGTCAGCGCCGAGCGTGCCCGCCAGCTCGACGTCACGCCGGCCTATGTCATCGGCGGGGCGCAGGGCTCGGTCGGGGCCTACGCAGCACGCAACGAGAACGACGCGGCCTACACGACAGCGGGCGGCTCGGGCACCGACGACTCGCCCGGCGTCGCGAGCCGCGTCTGGCAGCAAGCCGGCATCAAGCCGTCGGAGCTCGACGTGGTCCAGGTCTACGAGAACTTCAGCGGGCCCGCGGTTGCCTCGCTGATGGACCATGGCCTGTGCCCGGCCGGTCCCGCGTCCGGTGACTTCCTCACCCTCGACAACCTCATCGCCCCGCACGGCGTGCTGCCCGTCAACACATCGGGCGGCAACGTGGCCGACTCGTTCGTCAACGGCATGGGCCTCGCGGTCGAGGCCGTGCGACAGATCCGCGGCACGTCGTCCAACCAGATCGGCACCGGTGTGGACACCTCGCTCTACATCGGTGGACCGATGGCACCCATCCACAGCTCGGTGCTCCTCGGATCCGCCACCACGCTCTGAGTCCCGTCCGTAAGGAGAACAGACCCATGCCCCACGACCTCGAACGTCCCGACCTCTACATCGACGGTGCATGGGTCGCGCCTCGCAAGGGCGAGAGCTTCGAGCAGCACGAGGCCTCCACCGGCCAGCGGCTCGGCTCCGCGGCGATGGCCGGCACCGACGACGTCGACGACGCAGTCGCTGCCGCCCGTCGCGCCTTGACGGGGGAGTGGGGACGCCTCACCGCAGCTGAGCGCTCCGCGGCCATCCTGCGGTTTGCCGACGAGCTCAAGAAGCGCGGTCGCGACACGTCCGCACTCGTCAGCCGTGAGAACGGCATGCCGATCGCGCTGTCGGGCATGGTTAACGGGTTCGGCCCGGCCGTCATCACGCGCTACTACGGTGAGCTTGCGGCGGGGCTCGACGCGGAGGACATCCGCCCGTCGCCCACCGGCGGCGATACCGTCGTGCTGCATCGCCCGGTCGGCGTCATCGGTGCCGTCACGCCCTGGAACTACCCGCAGCCGCTCGCGATCATGAAGATCGCGCCGGCGCTGGCCGCCGGCTGCACCGTGGTGCTCAAGCCACCGCCGGAGACCGGGCTCGACGGCTACGTCATCGCCGATGCCGTCCACGCGGCCGGGCTGCCGGCCGGTGTCGTCAACGTGCTCGCCGGCGGTCGTGAGGTAGGCGCGCACCTCGTCGGGCACCCGGGGGTCGACAAGGTCGCGTTCACAGGTTCGACGCTCGCGGGGCGCACGATTGGCGAGACGGCAGGGCGCCTGCTGCGCCCGGTCACGCTCGAGCTGGGCGGCAAGTCGGTGTCGCTGGTGCTCGACGACGCTGATCTCGGCCTGTTCGCGTCCAAGATCCTCGAGGTCTCGCTGCCCAACAACGGCCAGACGTGCCACGCCGCCACGCGCATCCTTGCGCCCCGTTCGCGCTACGCGGAGGTCGTCGACCTCGTGACCGACGTCGTCGGAGGGGCCGTCGTGGGTGACCCGCTCGACCCTGCCACGCAGATCGGACCCGTCGTCACGGCGGCCCAGCGCGACCGTGTGCTGTCGTACGTCGAGCTGGGCCGGCAGACGGCCCGTCTCACGACCGGTGGGTCCGCCGCGGGCGAGGCCGGCTGGTTCGTCGAGCCTGCGGTGTTCGCCGACGTCGACAACTCCTCGCCCATCGCGCAGGAGGAGATCTTCGGCCCGGTCCTGGTCGTCACCCCTTACGACGACGTCGACGACGCGGTCGCCATCGCGAACGACTCCGACTTCGGCCTCGGGGGCGTGGTGTGGAGCGCCGACGCCGAGCGGGGCTTCGACGTGGCGGCACGCATCGAGACCGGATCGGTGGGCGTAAACCACTACGAGCTGCACATCAACGCGCCGTTCGGCGGGGTGAAGTCGTCTGGTCTGGGCCGCGAGCTCGGACCCGAAGGTGTCGAGCCGTACCTGCGCACGCAGTCGATCTACCGACGCTGAGCGCCAGCACCACGACGACGGCGCGCCCGGGAAGCCCTGCGGGCCCGCTGTCGTCAGTCCCGCAGGAGGTCCTTCTGGACGATCTCCATCATGATCTCGTTGGTCCCGCCGTAGATGCGTTGCACGCGGGCGTCGATGAACGCCCGCGCGACCGGGTATTCCATCATGTATCCGTAGCCGCCGTGCAGCTGTACGCCGGCGTCGATCACGTCGTGCTGCAGCTGGGTGGCCCAGGCCTTGGCCTTGGCGGCGTCGACGGCCGACAGTGTGCCAGAGTTCCACTCGCGCACGCACCGGTCCACGTACGCGCGGGAGACCTCGACGGCGGTGCGCAGGTGCGCGAGCTGGTGGGCCGGCGCCTGGAAGTCGGCGATGCGCTTGCCGAACGCGGTGCGTTCGCGCACGTAGTCGATCGTCCAGCCGAGCACGGCCTCGGCCGAGGCCTGGCCGGCGATCGCGATGCCGAGCCGTTCGAGCGGAAGGCTCTGCTTGAGGTACGTGAGGCCGCCACCGATCTCGCCGAGGACGTTCTCGTCGGGGACGTGGACGTGGTCGAAGAACAGCTCGGCGGTGTCTTGGGCATGCAGGCCGACCTTGTCGAGCTTGCGTCCGCGGGTGAATCCCTCGAAGCCGTCCTCGATCACGAACAGTGAGTAGGAGTCGTGGGTCTTGGCGAAGACGATCACGATGTCGGCGAGAATGCCGCTCGTGATGAAGGTCTTGGAGCCGTTGAGGACCCAGCCGCCGTCGGCGCGGATGGCCGTGGTGCCGATGCCACGCAAGTCGCTGCCGGCGCCGGGCTCGGTCATCGCAATCGCGCCGATCGTCTGTCCGGTCACAAATCCAGGCAGCCATCGCTTGGCCTGGTCGGCGTTCGTGTGCCGGAGCAGGTAGTTGAGCACGATGTCATCGTTGGTCGAGAAACCCGACTGCAGGGCCGAAGCGCCGACGCGGGCGATCTCGTACTGAAGGATCGTACGGAACCGGTAGTCGGTCTCGCCGGAGCCGCCGTGCTCCTCGGGGACGGCCAGTCCGAGGAGGCCCTGCTTTCCGGCCTCGAGCCACGTCTCGCGATCGATCAGCCGATCTTCGGTCCAGCGGTCCATATGAGGCACCACGCTGCGCTCGACGAACGTTCGGACGACCTGTCCGTACGCCAGGTGGTCCTCGTCGAACAGATCGCTGTCCATGTGTCTCCGATCCAAAAAGATAAACCTATCAAGGATAGGTTAGTCCACAGGCGTGTTGGCGCCAAGAGCGAGCCACGTCCAACTGAATCGCGGCGACGCCAGATGCGAGCTCAGGCGATCGTACGGCTGGCCTCGATGTTGCCGAAATGCTCCATGCCCAGCAGGTAGCAGCGCACCGTGTGCTCGAAGATCTGCTTGGGGTTGAGGCGATTCGCATCGACGGCACGCGACAGCGTCGGGTGGTCTTCGGCGTTGACGTGCTCGAAGCCCACGCGTGAGCGCGACGGCGGTCGCATGGCCTCGGCGATCGTCGCGCCGACTGCGAGCTTCTCCAGACCGTCGAGGATCTGGACGTGCAGATCGGCGGGAACACCACACTCGTCGAGATACGCGGCGGCACTCTCGTACATCTCCACCATCATCTCGCGCGGCATGAACTGGAGCAGGATCGGTGCGGCGTTGCGGTGGCGGAGCACTGCGGTGCGGAAGTTCTGCGCGAGCTGGGTGAACCACTCGGCCCAGTCGCCGGTCGGCGACTTGCGAGGAAAGACCGTCTTGCGCACTATCTCCTGCGAGACCGCAGCCAGAATCTCGTTCTTGTCCGCGAAGTGGTGATACAGCGAAGGCGCTCGTACATTCATCTCGCGTGCCAACCGCGGAAGGCTCAACGCGTCCAGTCCCTCGTCGTCGATGATCGACAGGGCAGCACGAACCGTCGCGCTTCTGCTGATGAGCGGTGAGCTGGGTCGAGGCATGCCCGACCTCCTGTCCTAGGTGTCCGTGTGGGCACAAGTCTAAACCGTACGGAATTAGGATCTGACAGTCTGACACTGCCGCGGTGGGTTGAACTGTCACGCCGGGGCGGTCCTTGATGGATGTGGCGCGTCCGTCCGCTCTTGGTCGACGTGGCCTCCACCGACTCGGATGCTGACCGACGGACGACCAGCCGGGGCATCGGCACCTCGATGAAGTCGGCTACCCGCAGTTCACGTGCCTCGGACCATCGCAGCTCGGTCAGGCCAGCAGCCAGGCGACAGCAGCATGTTTCCCCGTGACTCTTCGCCTTGCTTCTCCCGCGTTTCGCGCTGATTGTCAGTACTCATGACCTCCTAACGCCTTTCGTACGGACGCCAGCGGCCACCGAGAATGCAAGGAGGTGCGTGGATGTTGAGGTGCGGGAATCTTCAATCGGACCGTGATCCGAAATCGTGAAGATCCAGTCTGGCCGTTGATAAAGGACGTCCGAAGTCACGGATGTCAAAAGCCGGCACGGCTAGTGGTTCGTCCAGAGGAAATCGGTGATCTCGTGCATCGGCGCCCGGGGTACCTGGAAATTGTTGGCCGGATGGCTCAGGTCGGCATAACCGATCGCAACTCCGCAGAACAACATCAAGCTGTCGGGCGGGCGCACGATCTGAGCCACGGTCTCGTTGTACAAGGACCAAGCGGCTTGAGCGCAACTGTCCACACCATCGGCCTTCAGCAGGAGCATGAGTGTCTGCAGGTACATCCCGAGATCGCTCCATTGCGCCCTTCCCATCTGACGATCGACGTAACAGAACAAGCCTGCCGGGGCTCCGAAGAAGTCGAAGTTCTTCTCTGATTGCCGGCTTCGCGCGACGGGGTCGTGTCGCTCGATACCGATCGCGCCGTACAGCTGCAGACCAGCTTCCCGACGACGGTTCTTGTAGGGCTCAGTCAATTTAGGCGGATACACGTCGTACTCGAATGGGTCCGGTGTCGGATTGGAGGTGAGCCGGGCCTGCATGCGCCCGCGCAAATCCCTCAGCGGCTCTCCAGACAAGACATAGAGGTGCCAAGGTTGAAGGTTTCCGCCGGATGGAGCTCGCCCCGCGCGTTCTATCGCGCGCTCGATCAAGCCGCGATCGACACGGCGATCTGTGAACGCCCGGGTGGATCGGCGTGCGGCGACCACACTGACCACATCGTTTGGAGTCTGGGTCGAGACCCCGCCCGCGTCGCCGGTGTCCAGCCCTGACTCGTCCGTCATTTCCAGATCTCCAATTCCTGAGTTGCGCACGCCAATTCCTTGGTGGCAGAGGCACGATCCCTACGGCAAGACGCCGTGGTCGGGTCCATCCCTTCGGATGTTCCCGGCCACGGGCGTGCCGTCATCGATGAGGCGTTAGCCGTGCCGCGGGTAGGTGTTGCTGATGTCCGTGGTGTTCGGGATGTTCAGGTAGGAGACCCTGTTGCTCGCGAAGCTGGCAAAGATCATCTTCCCGGGCACCGTGTTGTTGAGGTCGCACGGCATGGACATCGGCGTGGGTGTGTCGATCTCGCGGTACGTGCTCGTCTCGGGGTCGAGCTGACCGATCCGGCCGCCTCCGCTGAACGTGCCGAGCACGACGTAGATCTTGCCGTCGCTGCCGAACCGCAGCTGTCCGGGCTGCGAAAGCGGATTGCCGTTCAGGCCCCCACCGAGGAGCCCACCGGGCCGCAGCGCGAGCAGGTTGTACTCCTTGATCTCACCAGTGGCCGGGTCGAGCCGACCGATCTTACTGGCCAGCGTCTCGCCGAAATACAGGTACTTGTCGTCGGGCGAATTCGTCAGACCGGCGGGGAATGTGACGCCCGGAGTCGGGATGCTGAACTCCTTCCACGTCTCCGTGTCGATGTCGAAGAGTGCGACCTTGTTCGCGAAACCCTCGGTGATCGCGATGGTCTCGCCCGGTCCCTCTTCCATTGCGACCGGGCCCGCGAGAGGCGTGGGAATGGGGTACTTCTTCCACTCCTCAGTTTCCGGGTCGAGGCTGCCAATTGCGTTGAGCCCGATCAGCGTGAAGTAGATCTTGCCGTCCTTGCCCCACGTGGTGTCGAAGGAGACTCCCGGGCCTGTGTTGAGACCGACGTTGCCCAGGACCGAAAGGTCGAGCTCGAAGCTGATGTTGCCCCAGGGGAAGTTGTAGTACTCGATCTCCTCTGTCTCAGCATCCAGCCGGCCGAGCGAGTTGCCGCCCACGTCGCCGAACCAGATGTCACCGTCCGGTCCGCGGTTCTGGCCGCCGGGCAGGCTCGCGACGTTGGGTGAGTCGATCGACTTCACCTCGCCGGTGTGCGGATCGACGCGACCCATGGAGCCGCCGAGGAATTCGTCGGTGATCATGTCACCGTCGTTCGCGATGGCAACCTCGCAAGAGAACCCGAGCGCGTTTCCGAAGGAGGGGAACTCGTGGATCGGGCCGGCGCCGTCGGGAAACTCCTGCGTGCCGGTCTTCATCCCGGGTGCGTCTGTGGCGAACGGTGTAGCTGCTGCTGCGGCTGCACCGCTGGATCCGGGCTGAGCTGGTCCCGGGGTGGGCGAGTTCGCCGACGCCATGGGAGCAAGGGCGAGGAGCGCCACGAGGGATGCGCAACTCCCTGCTGTGGTGATGAGGGTTTTGGTCCGCACTGAAATCGCCTTTCTCGGAGGAGGAGGCGTAAGTGCCGCTCAGGACTCCGAGGAGCGGTTAGTGACCTACGCCACGCATAACGTAAATTATCTTTAACAAGATTGCAAGACTTCAAACGTCGACAGGAAGCCTTTGACGCGCTCACCGTGGGGCGCGTTATCCTTTAAAAGATTGCTATGCTCAGTGCCAGATTGAAATACGCGTGAAGGGCCAACGACCATGACTCACGTCATCACCCAGAACTGTTGCAACGATGCTGCGTGCGTCCCGGTCTGCCCCGTCAACTGCATCCACCCGTCACCGGACGAGCCGGGGTATGGCACGGCTGAGATGCTCTACATTGACCCGCAGTCGTGCATCGATTGCGGCGCGTGCATCGACGTGTGTCCGGTCGCCGCGATCTTTCCCGACTACGAACTGCCCGAGAACCTGCTCCGCTACGAGGAGGTCAACGCCCGCTACTACGCCGATCCCGAGAAGGCGGACTATGACCCGAATCCACAGCAGGCGCAGCGCACGTTGTGGCAGGCCCCCTTCGATGAAGCACTGCGCGTCGCGATCGTGGGCTCCGGCCCGGCTGCGTGTTACGCCGCGGAGGAGCTGCTGTCTCAGCGCGGTCTCGATGTGCGGGTCGACATGTTCGAGCGGCTCCCCACGCCGTGGGGACTGGTGCGTTTCGGCGTCGCGCCGGACCACCAGCACACCAAGGCGGCATCAGCGGCTTTCGCTCGTACGATGCGGCGCAAGAACTTCCGGCTGTTCCTCAATGTCGAAGTCGGCTCCGATGTGATGCTCGAGCAGTTGCAGGAGCGATACCACGCCGTGGTCTATGCGGTCGGCGCGATGGGCGACCGGTCGCTTGGAGTCGACGGCGAGGACCTGTCAGGCAGCCACTCCGCCACCGAGTTCGTGGCCTGGTACAACGGCCACCCCGACTACGCCGGTCGCACATTCGACCTGTCGCATGAGCGCGCCGTCATCCTCGGCAACGGAAACGTCGCCCTCGACGTGGCTCGCGTGCTCGTGGCGCGCACCGACGCCCTCGCGGGCACCGACATCGCCGAGCACGCGCTCGAACAGCTCGCGCAGAGCAAGGTGCGCGAGGTCGTGGTCGTCGGACGTCGTGGACCGGCGCAGGCCGCCTTCACAACGCCCGAGCTGCTGGGCCTCAAGGATCTTGCAGGTGTCGATCTGCTGGTTCACGCGGACGAGGTGGTTGTCGACGACGTCTCCGGCTCGGCCGCGGCACTGCCGGAGTACTCGATGCCGGCCTACAAGGCCGAGCTGCTCGCGGAGGTGGCTGACGCAAGCCCCCAGCACGACCGCCGCATCACGCTGCGGTTTCTCGCCTCGCCGTCGCGCATCCTGGGCACCGACCGGGTCGAGGGCGTCGAGCTGGTGCGCAACGAGCTCGTCGACGAGGGCGGCATGGTCGTCGCCCGAGCCACCGACGACACCGAAGTGGTCGAGACCGGCTTGGTGCTGCGCTCCGTCGGCTACCGCGGCCAGCCCATTGACGGCCTGCCGTTTGACGAGCGCCGCGGCGTGCTGCCCAACGTCGACGGTCGAATCGTCGACCCGGCCAGCGCGGAGCCGCTGCCGGGTCTCTATACCGCCGGGTGGATCAAGCGCGGGCCATCGGGCGTCATCGGCACCAACAAGAAGTGCGCGCGCGAGACGGTCGCCAAGCTGCTGACCGACTGGGCGGCCGGTGTGCTGCCCGAGCCGGCGCAGCACGAGGACGACGTCGCGGCTCTCGTGCCCGACCACCTCGACGCGAACGGCTGGAAGGCCATCGACGCCCACGAGCGGGCGGCGGGTGCCGATGCCAAGCGTCCGCGGGTCAAGCTCGTCGACCGTGAGGAGATGCTGCGCGTCGGCAGGGCGGCCCAGCAGTGACGGTCCGCACCGAGCGACACGACCACGTGCTGGTCGTGCAGATCGACCGCGCCGAGAAGCGCAACGCGATCGACGACGAGACAGCCGCTGGTCTCGACGAGGCCTTCAACGAGCTCGACGACGACCCGGACCTCTGGGTCGGCATCCTGACCGGCACGGCCGAGGTCTTCTCGGCGGGGACCGACCTGCGCAACGGGGGAAGTCCCAGGACCGAGCGCGGCGGCGAATACGGCCTGATCAGGCGGAAGCGTACGACCCCCGTGGTCGCGGCGGTCGAGGGCTTCGCCCTTGGCGGCGGGTTCGAGCTGGCCCTGGCCTGCGACCTGGTCGTGGCGTCACGCACCGCGACATTCGGGCTGCCCGAGACGCGACGCGGCGTTGTCGCATCGTCCGGTGCCCTGCTCCGCGCGGCGCGCGACCTGCCGCCCAAGATCGCCCGCGAGCTGCTCATCAGCGGCGCGACCCTGACGGGCGAGCGTGCCCACCAACTGGGACTCGTCAACCGGGTCGTCGAGCCGGGCGAGGCGCTGGACGCGGCCCGCACGCTGGCCGACGAGATCTGCCTGTCGTCCCCGTTCGCCGTGCGGCAGACGCTCGCGGCGCTCGACACCCAGCTTGCAGACGGTGATGCCGCCGGCTGGGCCGCGACGGCCGGGGCGGTCGACGCCGTCCTCGCCTCCGACGACATGGCCGAGGGCGTCAGTGCCTTCTTCGAGAAGCGAACACCCCGGTGGACCGGGCGATGACAAGGAGCACCATGAGCGAGGTCAAGCAGCAGAAGCGCGGACGCCGTATCGCGATGTCGCCCGAGGAGGTCGACGCATTCCTCGGCGAAGAGCGCACGTGTCGCGTCGCCACCGTGACGGCCGACGGCCGACCGCACGTCATGCCGATGTGGTTCGTGTGGGACGGCACCAGCGTATGGCTCAACTCGATCGTCAAGAGTCAGCGGTGGACCGACCTGACCCGCGACCCGCACGTCGCGGTGGTCATCGACGCGGGCCACGAGTTCTACGAGCTGCGCGGCGTCGAGGTGCAGGGCACGATCGAGGTCGTCGGCGACGTGCCGCGCACCGAGCAGCACGAGCCCGAGCTGGTGCGGCCCGAAGCGCTGATGGCGTCGAAGTACACGTCGTCCGACGAATTCCGTCCCGACGGGCGTCACGCCTGGCTGCGGATCACGCCGACCAAGTTGGTCAGCTGGGACTTCCGCAAGAACCCGGCCCTGCAGCCGTCCTGAGTCAGCGGGTGTCGCTGCTGAGGTCGCGCGCCCGCTCGCTGAAGCGGCTGAGCGTCCCGGCGGCGGCCTCGCCCTCGAACCGAGAGCGATGGCGCTCGGTCTCGACGGCGATGTAGTCGCGCAGGCCGAGGTGTTCAGCGTCGACGAGGTTGGCCTTGATGAGGCGCAGGGCCACCGGGTCGCGCAGCGACAGCTCGGTGACGAGCGCGTCGACGTCGTCGGCGAAGGTCTCGGTCGGGAACACCCGCGACACCAGCCCGATGTCGAGGGCGACGTCGGCGGTGATCTTGCTGGGCAGCAGGTAGAGCTCGCGCGCCCGGGCGGAGCCGAGCATGCGGGTCAGCGTCCAGCCGGCGCCCATCTCGCCGGATACGCCGACCTCGAGGAAGGCGACCGCGATCTTGGCCGTGCTCGCGGCGACGCGCAGGTCGCACGCGCTGGCCCACGCGAACCCGGCCCCGGCGCAGCCGCCGTTGATCGCGGCGACGGTGATCTGCGGCATCTCGACCAGCAGGGCGCCCGACAGGTACGACTCGCGGGTGGGGATGGACGCGGGTTGGCCGTGCTCGCGATGCAGGTCGGCGCCTGGGCAGAAGGTGGGGCCGTTGCCGGTCAGGACGACGACGCTGAGGTCGTCGCGAGCCGCGAGGGTCTCGAGCGCGGCGTGCACCTCCTCGACCATGTGGGCCGTGACGGTGTTGCGCCGTTCGACGCGGTCGAATCGCAGGTACGCCACCGGGCCGCGGACGTCGATCTTGATCGTGTCGTACGGAAAGGTGTCAGTCACATCGGGTCTCCCGTCGTGCGCCCGCGCGACAGGGCGGCGGTCTTGTGTATGTAATCATTGTCAAGATGATGACCTCAGGGCACTGTAGACCACGACGGGCACACGGTCATTCCCGGCGACACGAGACGAGACGAGATGGCGAACGAACGCGACCAGGTCCACCCGTTCAGCGCACGGGTCGACGCCCCCTACTGGGACGGCCTGGCCGACGGCACCCTGAAGATCCAGCGATGCGACTCGTGTCGCGAGTGGCGCTGGCCCGCTGACTGGCGATGTGGCAGCTGCGGCAGCTACGACCTCGGCTGGGAGGTGGTTGAGCCAACCGGCATCGTCTACAGCTGGATCCGCACCCGTCAGCCGTTCGTCGCCGCGTACGCCGACCTAGTGCCGTACGTCAACGTGCTGGTCGAACTGCCGCAGGCCGGGGGAGCGCGGCTCATGGGGCTGTTGACCGGTGACACCGACGACGTCGAGGTCGGGCGCCGTGTGGTCGGGAACTTCCAGCCGGCGAGTGCGCGCACGATCGACCTGCCGGTACTGACCTGGACGCTGGAGGCAGCATGAACCGGCCGAGCGGAGTCGCCGCGATCGGGTATGGCGCCACCCCCTACTACAAGCGCGGTCAGTCGCCGCACGCCGAGCGCAAACTTCTGCTGATGGCGATCGACGAGGCGGCGCGGATGGGCGGCATCGACGCGGCTGACATCGACGGCTTCGTGTCGTACGGCGCCGACCTCGAGGACGGACCGCGACTCACGGCGCCTCTCGGCACGAAGGAGCTGCGGTGGAGCAGCCTCGTGTGGGGAGGTGGCGGAGGCGGCAGCGCCGGCGCGATCGCCCAGGCCGAGGCGGCGATCCTGTCGAGCCAGGCCGAGACGGTCGTGGTCTACCGGGCGACGGCAGAGTCGACTAGCGGCCGGCTGAGCTCGGCGGTCATACAAGGCGTGTTCGGCGCTCAGTACCGCGCGCACGGCATCGACTCGCCGGTGCAGGCCTTGGCTCTGCGCACGCAACGCATCCTGGAGGGGGCAGGTGTGCCGCGCAGCGCCTTGAGCGCGATCGCCCGGGCCAGCTACTTCCACGCCAACCACAATCCGGGCGCGGTGGGTGAGGCGATCGAGCTCACGGAGGAGATGTACGAGCAGTCGCGGCTCGTGGTCGACCCTGTGCGGCTATTCGACTCGTCGCGCGAGAACGACGCGGCGGCGGCCATCATCTTCACGTCCGCGGAGCGCGCGAAGGACCTGACTGACAAGCCCATCCACTTGCTGGCGTCGGCGTACGGCGCCGACGGCCCCAGGTGGGGCGAGATGGATGAGAACCACGAGCCGTACATTGCGTCGTCCCAGGCCTCGGCCGGCCGGCGCATCTGGGCGCGCACTGGTCTCGGCCCGTCCGACATCGACGTGATGCAGCTGTACGTCAACTTCACCGGCCCGCCGGTCTCGGCGATCATCGACCTCGGCTTCTGCACGGCGGAGTCGGCGGGCGAGTTCTTGACGTTTGAGAACCTCATCGCGCCGAACGGTGTGCTGCCGATCAACACCAGCGGCGGCGACATGGCCGAGGGATTCCTGCACGGCATGGGCAACGCCGTGGAGGCCGTGCGACAGCTGCGCGGGGAGTCGAGCAACCCCGTGCCCGGGGCGAAGACGTGCTTCGTGTCGGGCGGTCCGATCTCCGAGCTGAGCAGCGCCGCGCTCTTCTCGACGGAGCCGCTCGACTGACGTGCGCCTTCCGAGCCGTCGAACGGCGTCCGCCCGACCGGGTGGACGCCGTTCGTGTTTCGTTGCGGGAAACATCAAAAGGTCGTTTTGTTATAAATCCTTGTCAAGATGACATCTTTATGTCACGATCGGTCTGAACGTGACTCAGCACACACCTGCGCAGGAGCCCCCAATCGTGACGCACGACCGCACCACACCTACCCGGACGAAGGCCGCGACGCCGGCGACCGTCCGAGCCCGCGAAGAAGGTGCCTCATGACGGACTACCTGCCCATGTTCGTCAGCGGCATCGCCGACGGCTCGGTCGTGGCGATCGCCGCGATGGGCCTGGTGCTGTCGTACAAGGCCTCCGGCATCTTCAACTTCGCCCACGGCGCCATCGGCGCCGTGGCCGCCGGAGTCTTCTACCAGCTGTACCACCTGAACGGCCTGCCCGCGTGGCTCGCGCTGATCATCACGCTGGTGGCCGTCGGTCTCGTGTTTGGCTTCCTAATGGAGCGCGTCGCGTATTTCGTGGCGAGCGCCAGCGCGACCATGAAGGTCGTCTCGACGATCGGCATCATGATCTCGCTGTCGTCGCTGTTCAACATCCGCTACGGCGGCATCACCAAGGAGTTCCCGAGTTTCCTGCCGCAGGAGACCTTCACGTTCCTCGACGTGAACATCGCCTACGAGCAGGTCATAGTCATCGCGCTGGGCCTCGCGCTCGCGATCGGCATGACGATTTTCTTCCGCACCACGCTGCTCGGCCGTGGCATGCGCGCCATCGTCGATGACCCGCAGCTTGTCGGCCTGATCGGCCTCAACCCCACCACGGTGCGTCGCTGGGCCTGGGTCATCGGCGTGACGTTCGCTGCGATCGCCGGCGTCTTCATCGCCCCGAATATCGGCCTCGACGGCACGACACTCACGCTGCTGGTGGTCGAGGGCTTCGGCGCCGCCGCGATCGGACGCTTCTCCAGCCTGCCGCTGACGTACCTCGGCGCAGTGCTGATCCAGATCGGCGTCGCCGTCACGGGCAAGTATTCCGCCGACCATCCGTCGTGGCAGAGCGTCCCGTCGGCCCTGCCGTTCGCGGTGCTGTTCCTCGTGCTGCTGCTGAGCCCCAAGGGCTGGCTGGTCGAGGTCGGTGCGAGCCTGCAGCAGCGGGTCACCACGATCCCCAACCAGAGCCGCAAGATCGGCGCTGCCAAGCTCGTCCCGATGGTGGCCTTCATCATCGCCGTGCCGTACCTGTTCCAGGACCACATGCTGGCCTGGACCAAGGGCATGGTCTTCGTGATCCTCATGCTCTCGCTGAGCCTGCTGGTGCGCCTGTCCAACCAGGTCTCGCTGTGCCAGATGACGTTCGCAGCCGTCGGCGCCGCAGCGTCGTACCACCTGATCGACCACGGTATGCCGTGGTCGGTCGCCCTACTCGGCGCGGGCCTCGTCGCGATCCCGATCGGTGCATTCGTCGCCATCCCGGCGGTCCGCCTGTCGGGCGTGTACCTCGCGCTCGCCACCCTCTCGTTCGGCCTGTTCATGCAGACCTTCATGTTCGAGATGCCGTTCATGTTCGGCGACAATCCGCTGCCGCTCATCACGTCGCGCCCCAGTTTCGCTGAGTCCGACAAGGCGTACTTCTACATGATCCCCATCGTCGGCGCACTGTGTTACGGGCTCGTCCGCCTCATCGAGCGCGGCAGGCTTGGCCAGTTGCTGCGCAGCAAGGCCGACTCCCCAATCGCCCTCGAGTCGCTCGGTGTCAACATCGCCCTGCTGCCGCTCGTGGCCTTCTGTGCCGCCGCGTTCCTCGCCGGCATCGCCGGTGCGCTGCTCGGTCCCAACATCGGCGTGGTCAGCAAGGGCGACTTCCATACCATCCCGACGTCGCTGCTGCTTGTCGCGCTGCTGGTGCTCAACGGCCGCGAGCGCCGGATCGGCTCGCTCGGCGCGTCGCTCGGCGCGGCCATCGGCCTGGTCGTCCTGCCGGAGTACATCACCTCGTACGACTGGTTGCAGGGCCTCAACCTCTTGTTCGGCGTCCTCGCCGTCGAGGCGGCGCTCGCGTCGACCCGCAGCTCGAAGACCAAGGCAGTTCCGCCCGGCGAGCCCGCCCCGATCGAGACCGTGCCCGGGAGCTCAGACCCCGTCGCCGCTACGCCCGTGGGAGGCAGCCATGTCCAGTGACACCTTCAGCGGCCTGCGCACGCGCGGCCTGACCGTCCGCTACGGCGGCGTCCTCGCGGTCGACAGCGTCGACCTCGACGTCTCCGGCACGGGCATCACGGGCCTCATTGGCCCCAACGGCGCCGGCAAGACGAGCCTGTTCAACGCGTGTGCCGGGCTGGTGCGCGCGTCGGAGGGCACGGTCGAGCTGTTCGGCAAGGACGTCACGCGCCAGAAGACGCACAAGCGTGCCCGCAACGGCTTCGGCCGCACGTTCCAGCGCGTCGAGCTGTTCAAGACGTTGACCGTCCGCGACAACGTGGAGATGGGGCACGAGGCCGCGTACGTGTGGCGTCACCCCTATTCGCTGCTGCGGGCCCTGCCATCGGAGAGGCGCGAAACGCGGCGCGTGGCCGAGGAGGTCATGGAACTGTGTCAGATCACCGACCTCGCCGACCGGGTCGCCGGCTCGCTCTCCACGGGTGAGCAGCGCATGGTCGAGCTGGCCCGCGTGCTGGCCGGTCCGGCCCGCCTGCTGCTGCTCGACGAGCCCTCGTCGGGTCTGACTTCGCTCGAGCGCGGCCGGTTCGCCGAGATCCTGCTCGACGCCACCAACGCCTTGGGTCGTGGGGTCTTCGTCGTCGAGCACGACATGGACCTCGTCGCCCGCATCTGCACCAACGTCTACGTCCTCAACTTCGGGAAGTTGATCTTTGCCGGCTCGATGAAGGATGCGCTCGCCAGCGAGACCGTCCAGCGCTCGTACCTGGGGGAGTCGGTCCCGACCGTGGACGAGGCCGCTTCCGAAGGAGCTGTCAATGCTTGAGCTCGAGAACGTGACGGTGGGCTACACCAGTGCCAGCAAGACCCTTGACGGCCTGTCGCTGTCCGTCCCGGACGGCTCGGTCGTCGCCCTGCTGGGCCCCAACGGCGCAGGCAAGACCACGACCCTCCGCACCGCGTCGCGCATGATCCCGCTGCAGAGCGGCCGCATCACGTTCGAGGGCAAGGACGTGTCGAAGCTCGCCCCGCACCAGATGAGCAAGCTCGGCCTGTGCCACGTGCCCGAGGGCCGCGGGATCTTCCCGGCACTGTCGGTGCGCGACAACATCGCGCTGTTCGGTCGCGGCATGCCGCCGTCGGAGGCCGTCGACAAGGCGATCGACGCCTTCGCGTTCATCGAGCACCGCATCGACCTCCCAGCCGGCAGCCTCTCCGGCGGTGAGCGCCAGATGCTCGCGCTGGTCCGCGCATGGCTGACGCGCCCCAAGATCGTCCTTCTCGACGAGGTGTCGATGGGCCTTGCGCCCCTGATCGTCGACGAGGTCTACGCCTTCATCCGAAGGCTGGCCGAGGAGGGCATCTCCCTCCTCATGGTCGAGCAGTACGTGGATCGCGTGCGGAGGTTCGCGGACCACATCTATCTCATGCGAAGCGGCGAGATCCGGTTCTCCGGGACACCGCACGAGCTGGGCTCCGAGGAAGACATCCTCGGGCACTATCTCGGGGCGGCTTTGCAGGAGTGACATCCCGGGCACAGCACCCGCTGTGCGTCCGGCGGCAACATCTCACGATAGGAATCGGTATGCAGCGCAAGTTCAATCGCACCAGCGCCATCGTCGCGTCGGTTGCGGCGATGGGACTCGTCCTGGCCGCATGTAGTGACAGCGGAGGCGGGGACTCCGAGTCGAAGTCACCCATCTCCATCGGCCAGGTCGGCAACTACTCGGGACCCGTGCCCGGACTCGCCGACCAGGGCAAGGGCCTCGAGGCTTGGGTCAAGACCGTCAACGCCGAAGGCGGCGTCGACGGCCACAAGATCGAGCTGCACACCGCAGACGCCAAGGGTGACCCGGCATCCGAGGTCTCGCAGGTCACGCAGATGGTGTCCAAGGACAAGGTCGTCGCGTTCGCCGGCATGGGCCTGACGACGCTGTCGGGCTCGGCTCCGTTCCTTGAGAAGCAGGGCATCCCGGTCATCGGTGGCAACACGAGCGACGTCACGTGGGCCGTCAAGCCCGACTTGTACGTGCCCGGCTCGGGTCTCATCGGCACCTACCTCCAAGGCTTCGCGGCCGTGCCGGAGGGCAAGGAGAAGATCGGCCTCATCTACTGCAAGGAGTCGGCAGGCTGCACTGCGGTCAAGACCGTCATGATTGACCTGGGCCTGACCAAGGCCAACGGCGGCGACCCGGTCTACAACGCCGAAGTCTCATTGGCGGCCCCGAGCTTCACGGCTCCGTGCCTCGCGGCCAAGCAGGCCGGCGTCCAGACCTTGGCTGTGGCCTTCGACGGTGCCAACCTGATCCGCCTGGCCAAGGACTGCGCCAAGCAGGGCTTCAAGCCCACGTACGCCTTCGGCGGCACCGTGGCGACCGACGAGGTCGCGGCCTCGGGCGTCGTGGAGGGTGCCGTCTCCGGTCAGTCGCAGGCTGCCTGGTTCAAGACAGACGGTGAGATCGGCAAGCACCGCGCCGCCATGGCGAAGTACTTCCCGAAGGATCCGGTGACCAGCAACACCGTCGCAGGCTGGGTCTCCGGTCTCGCGCTGCAGAAGGCGATCGAGAACGCGCTGGCGGACGACCCGGACTCCAAGCTGACCAGCGAGGACATCCGCAACGGCCTGGGCAAGATCAAGGACGAGACGTTCGGTGGCACCACCCCGCCCGTCACGTTCACTGCCGACGGCGTGCAGGAGCAGAGCTTGTGCGGCTTCTCGATCACCGTCAAGGACGGCAAGTGGGTCGAGAACGGCACCGACGCCATCTGCCCGCCCGATACGGTCAAGACCGTGGCCGACAAGGCGATCGCGACGCTCTCAAAGGGCTGATCGCAGTGAGCAACGGTAGTTGGCCGGGCCGTCAGGCCCGGTCGGCTGCCCTCGGTGTCCGGCGTCCCCCTCCAGTGGCGCCGGGCACCGTGCTTGCATGACATGAGCAGCAGACATCCACGAACACCCTCGAAGCGACCAGGAGCCAAGCATGACGACGATGGAAGACCGCGCGAAGACCCTCCCCAACCAGCTGATCATCGGCAATGAGTTCATCGGGTCGGCGTCGGGCGGCTCCTACGACCATGTCAACCCGTCGACGGGTCGCGCCCAGCAGACGATCCCCATGGCCGGCCTCGACGAGGTCGACCGCGCCGTCGCGGCCGCCCGCGCGGCGCTGCCCGAGTGGAGCCGCTGGAACCCCGTCGACCGCAAACGGGTGCTGCAGCGCTTCGCTGACCTGATCCGCGAGAATGTCGACGAGCTCGCGATGTTCGCCTCGCTCGAGATGGGCGGCCCCATCAGCGTCACCCCCTACGTCGTGCACTGGGGCGCCGACTGGGTCGAGGAGGCAGCGGGCTGGGCCGACCGTCTCGCCGGTGAGACCCGTCCGCTGTCGTCCCGTGGCGTCCTGGAGTACACGGCCGTGGAGCCCTTCGGCGTCGTCGCGGCGCTCTCGACCTGGAACGGGTCGACGGGCGCGTTTGCGATGTCGATCGGCGCCCCGCTGGCCGCGGGCTGCACCGTCGTCGCCAAGCCGTCCGAGCTGGCTCCGTTCGGTGCCATGCGCACCAGCGCGATCGCGCTCGAGGCCGGCCTTCCGCCGGGTGTCCTCAACCTGATCACCGCCGGCCCCGAGGCGTCCGAGGCCCTCGTGTCGCACCCCGGCATCAACAAGATCACCTTCACCGGTAGCCCGCAGACCGCCCGCAAGATCGCGGCGGCCGCAGCGCAGCGCCTGACTCCCGCAGTGTTCGAGCTCGGTGGCAAGTCCGCCAGCTTGATCTTCGGCGACGCCGACGTCGACCGCGCCGTCGCGAGCGCGATGCAGCTCGTCCAGAACTCAGGCCAGGTGTGCACGCTCGGCTCGCGCTTGCTGGTGCACAGCTCGGTGCGCGACCAGTTCGTCGAGAAGCTCGCGGCCGCCGCGGCCGCCACGCCACAGGGCGATCCGTTCGCCGACGGCACCGTCATGGGTCCGGTCATCAACGAGGCAGCCGCCGACCGCATCGTCGGCATGATCGATCGCTCCCGCGAGTACGGCACGATCGTCACCGGCGGCGAGCGTCTGGGCGGTGACCTTGCCGAGGGTTTCTTCATCGCACCTACCGTGGTCGAGCTGCCCGACAACTCCGGTGAGCTGGCGCAGGAGGAGGTCTTTGGGCCCGTCGTCGGCGTCATGACCTTCGAGGACGAGGACGAGGCGGTCGCAATCGCCAACGACTCCGAGTACGGCCTCGCAGGGTTCGTGTTCACCGGAGACGTGGGCCGCGCCCACCGGGTCGCTGCTGCGCTCGACACCGGCAACGTCGGCGTCAACGGTGGCACCACGCCGGCCGGCGCGCACATCGGCTTCGGCGGACGCAAGCAGAGCGGCTACGGCAAGCAGGGCGGCCTCGCTGGCGTCACCGAGTTCGTCAACCACAAGACCGTTCAGGTCCTGCTCTAGGTGACTTGGGACATCGAGGAGGACAGGCTGCTGCGGGAGGTCGTGCCGTCGATGCGAGGCCGTGGCCGCGGAGCGGTCGTGAACCTGGTCAGCCCCGCGAACTCCGGGTGGTCGAAGGACCCGGTGTCGACGGAGGGCGTGTCGCACACTCCTGAGCGCGGCGCGAGCCCAGTCAACATGCATTCCAAGACCCAACGAACCATAGAATCTAAGGTGACCGTGTTTCGTACCGCGTTCGACGAGAGCGACCTGCACAGCCACGTGGCTGACGAGGGCGACCAGATGTGGCAGGAGAGCTTCTGCATCGTCTGGCACGACCCGATCACGCAGAGCGGCGGCAACCACCACTTCAGCCTGTGGCGCAACCAGGGCATCGCCGACATCTGGAGCTGGGTCGTCGTCGAGGGCAAGGAGGTCGCCCGCGAGCAGGTGCACGACATCCCGATCCCCGACGAGGACTACGCCGACACCACGGTCGGCGGCATGCACGCGATCTGCGGCAACGACTTCCAGCACTACACGCTGGTGCACACCTTCGAGGGCTGCACCGTCACGATCAGGTACTCGGCCTACCTGCCGCCGGTCGAGCTCGACTACGCGAGCGGCGGGGCGTCCCTCGGCAAGCGGCACTTCGAGACGCTCGGCACGGTCGAGGTCACGGTGGAGCTCGGCGACCGCGTGCTCGACCTGACCGGCGTCGCGTTCCACGACCACTCCTGGGGCCACCGCGAGCTGGAGCGCAACCCCGCCGGCCAATGGATGTTCGGGGTGTTCGGACCCGACCTGATGGCGTCGGTCTACCTGCGCCAGACCGTCGACGGGCCCAGCCAGGACGGCTGGGTCTACGACCACGGCGACCTCAAGCGGGTGCAGTCGGCGTCGGTGCAGGCGACGATCGCCGGCGACGGCCTCTACCCGCGTCGCGCGATCTTCGACGTGTGGACCGAGGGCGGCGGGCACCGGTTCACCGGCGAGCTCCAGGCTGGGGCCGTCGAGGGAGGCATCGGCCTGCTGGCCGGCGACGGCCTCATGACCTTCGAGTGCGGGGGACGCCTCGGTGGCGGCCTCGTCGAGCTCAAGCCGCTGCGCTTCGCCCTGCCCGAGCACCGAGCCGTCCTGCGGCTCCCGGATTGACCCGACCGCGAGGAGACACCATGACCAGCCCCACCGACGCCGTCGCGACGATCGACTTGCCCCGGTCGCTCGAGGACGTCACCGTCCCCTGGATGTCCGAGGCCCTCTCGGCCCGGTTCCCCGGCACCGTGGTCGCGTCGATGACCGAGGGATCGACCATCCGCGGCATGGCCACCAAGATCCAGCTGCACCTGACGTACGCCGACAACCCGCACGGCCTGCCGCCGTCGATGTGGCTCAAGACCGGCTTCGAGAAGCACAGCGAGCGGTCGGCCGAGCTCTATGCCGCCGAGGTCAACTTCTTCCGCGTCGTCGCTCCGGCCGTGCCCACCAACTCGCCACTGACGTTCTTCGAGGCGATCGACGGCGAGACCGGCAACGGCGTTCTGCTGATGGAGGACCTCACGCTGCGCGGCGTACGCTTCGGCGACCAGACCCAGCCGCTGACGCCCGACGTCGCCGCGTCGCTGCTCGACGTCCAGGCCCGCTACCACTCCTTCCTCGCCGAGTCAGCCGACGACCTCGACCTGTCATGGCTGACCGTCGGTGGCGCCATCCACTCCGTCGACGTCGCGGGCGAGTACCTCGAGTTCTGGGAGACCGCCTCGCAGGCGCCTCGGTTCCGGTTCGTGCCCGAGGAGCTCGGCGACCCCGTGCGCATCAAGGCCGGCCTAGACCGGATGATCGCGAACGATCGGCAGGAGTCGCAGTGGCTCGTCCACGGCGACGTGCACCTGGGCAACGTCTTCTTCGACGACCAGGGCAACGGCGGCTTCCTCGACTGGCAGACCGTCATGCGGGGCACGTGGGCATTCGACGTCGCGTACTTCATCGTCGTGTCGCTCAGCGTCGAGGACCGGCGTGCCCACGAGCAGGACCTGCTGCGCACGTACCTCGCCCGCCTCGAGGAGTACGGCGGCCACGCGCCCAGCTTCGAGGACGCCTGGCTTGCCTACCGGCAGCACGTCATGTGGACGTTCCTCATGGTGCTGTGCCCGGTCGAGCGGCAGGCCGAGGAGATCTGCACCGCGCACGCCGAGCGCATCTGCGCGGCCCTGGTCGACCTGCAGGTGCTGGAGTCACTGGGCGTCTAGTTCACCCCCCGGTCCGGGTCTGTGCCGTTGCTAAGGACGAGATCTTCAACGGCACAACTCCGCCAGTCTCGTTCACGGCTGACGGGGTCAGTAGCAGAGCCTGCGTGCGTTCTCGATCGTCGTCAAGGGCGGCAAGTGGGCCGAGAACGGCTCGGAGCCGATCTGCCCTCCGGCGGCTGTCGGCGAGAGCGCCGACAAGATCGTGAAGGAGCTGGCGAAGGGCTGAGCCCTGCCGATACAGCAGTGGCGGGCGGGTCCAGGTGGCGCCCACCACTGTTGGTCCCTTTCCTGCCGTCGACCCGCGCCTCAGAACCCCTCAGGGAGGCGCGGCGTGTACGGCTCCTCGAGGCGCCGCAGCTCGTCCGCGGTGAGCTCGAGGTCGAGCGACGCGATCGCGTCGTCGAGCTGGGCCATCGAGGTCGTGCCGACGATCGGTGCGGTGACGACCGGCTGCTGGCGCACCCAGGCGAGCGCCACCTGGGCCCGTGAGGCACCCCGCTCGGCGGCGACCGCCGCGACGGTCTCGGTGATCGCCCGGTTGGAGTCGTCCGACTGGCGGTAGAACCCCTGGGCGATGGTGTCGTGGTCGCTGCGCGTGGTGGACGTGTCATCCCACGCGCGGGCGAGGCGTCCGCGGGCGAGCGGGCTCCACGGGATGACGCCCATGCCGAAGTGGTTGCACAGGGGATGCATCTCGCGCTCCTCCTCGCGCTGCAGCAGGTTGTACTGGTCCTGCATCGCGACGAATCGCGTCCACCCGTGGGACTCCGCGGTGTGCTGGGCGTCGGCGAGCTGCCACGCCGGCATCGACGAGGCGCCGAGGTAGCGCACCTTTCCGGCCTTGACGACGTCGTGCAGCGCCTCCATGGTCTCCTCGATCGGGACGGTAGGGTCCCACCGGTGGATCTGGTACAGGTCGACGTAGTCGGTGCCGAGGCGACGCAGGCTGTGGTCGATCTCCGACAGAATCGCGGTGCGCGACAGCCCGGCGCCGTGCGGGCCGGGACGGGTGCGGGCGAACAGCTTGGTCGCGATGACGACGTCCTCGCGGGGTGCGAGGTCGGCGAGCGCCCGGCCGAGGATCTCCTCGCCCGTGCCCCCGGAGTAGACGTTGGCGGTGTCGAACGTCGTGATGCCCGACTCGAGGGCGCGCTCGATGAAGGGCCGGCTCGCGGCCTCCGAGAGCGTCCACCCGTGGCCGCCGGCCGACGAGTCGCCGAAGCTCATGCACCCGAGCACGAGGGGCGAGACCTCGAGCCCGCTGCTGCCGACCTTGATGTGCTCCATGGTTCCTCCGGTGGGGTGGTGGTGTCAGACGAGCGCGTCGAGCACCTGGACGGCGGTGACGAGCTGGGCCGGGTACGCGCCGATGAAGTGCTTGGCCGCGGCCTGGTCGGCGTCGCTCAGCGCCGCGGTGCAGTCGGTGACGAGGTACTGGCGGTAACCGAGGTCGAAGCCGGTCGAGACCGACAGCAGCACGCACGCGTTGGTGACGGCGCCCGCCCAGAGCAGGGTGTCGATGCCGCGGGAGCGTAGCTCGCGGTCGAGGTCGGAGCCCGTGAACGCGCCCGAGCCGGACTTCACGACCGACAGGTCGCGCGGGTCGGGGCCGAGCGCCGGCAGCGGATCGGCGCCCCAGGTGCCTTCGCGCGCGCCGGCGGCGTGCACGTAGGGCGCGAGCGCTGGCACCACGTCGGACGCGTCGTAGGTGCGGGTCGCGAGTCGCGCGTGGACGACGAGCACCCCTGCGTTGCGGGCGGCAGCCAGCACCTCGACCAGGCGGGGGAGCAGGGTCGAGGCGAGCCGGCGCTCGAGGTGGTCGGCCTGGGTGGTCGACCCGGCGGCGCGGAGGATCTGCAGGTTCGTGCCGGCGGGGTCGGACTGCCAGTTGATCAGGTCGACCAGCACGATCGCGGTGCGGTCTGCGCGCAGGGATGCCCACGGGTCGTCTGCGTCGAAGGCGGAGTCGTTGTACCAGTGGCCGCGCATGCCCTCGGGCAGGACGGCAGAGGAGGTCGACTCGTCGAACCTGGTCACGCCGTGGCCTCCCGCCCCGCAGCGAGGTCGGCCAGCATCGGTCGTACGACCTCGGCGAGCTCGGCCGCGTGCCGCGGTGGGTCGTCGAGGGGCCAGCCCATGTGCGGCAGATCGAAGTACTCGATCGACAGCAAGCCGGAGTAGTCGAGGCTGTCGAGCGCGCCGAGGACGCCTCTGACGTCAACCTCGCCTTGGGCGGCCGGCAGCTGCCCGACGCCCAGCGCGGCCTGGCGCAGCTGCACGTGGTCGGCGTGCGGCAAAAACGCCAGCACGTCGCCGCCCCACTGGGTGACGTGCCCCGTGTCTACAACGAGGCGCACGCCGGGCACCTCGTCGAGCAGCCGGTGGATCGCGGCGTCGGAGCCCAGCAGCGACCCGGCCCACGGCTCGACCCGGGGCTCGTCGACGGTGCGCAGGCGCGCGACCATCTCGTCCCAGTCCCTGTGGGGTGCGGGTGCCGGCCACGCCCAGCCGCGTCCGGGACCCGGGCCCATGCGGATGCCGACGGGCAGGGCGAGCCCCTCGGGGTCGTCGTCACCGACCAGGTCGAGGTGGTCGAAGCCGAGTCGCTGCGCCGCGACCGAGGCGGTCGCCGCGTCCGACGTCCACGCGAGGCGGCACACGCCGAGCGGCCACCGCTGGGGCGGTGGGGTGGGGTCGGTCATGATGGGCTCCTGACTGCCGGAACGCGTGACGCACCGCACGCTCCGGTGATTCTTTTGATACATTAACTTACAATCCTTTTGAAGATAGAAGACCGGGAGCACACAACGATGAAGCCTCAGGTGGGACAGCGGCTCGGCAGCGTCACGAGCGAGATCGAGGTCATCGTTGTGCGACCGCCCGCGGACGACGTCGACCTGACCTGCGGCGGCGCGCCGATGGCCCCCGCCCCCGCCGAGCGCAGCGGCGAGCCCGACGCGGGTGGCGGCGCCCTGCTCGGCAAGCGCTACCACCACGTCGCCTCCGGCATGGAGCTGCTGTGCACGAAGGCTGGCGCGGGAACCCTCGCCGTCGACGGCGAGCCCCTCGGCGTCAAGGAAGCCAAGAACCTCCCGTCGTCCGACTGACCACACTCCGCGAGCAAGGACGCCCATGACGACCCTCGAGCACCTCTGGATCGACAACGCACCCCACCGACCGCACGGCTCGGGCCTGGTGCACCTTGTCAACCCCGCGACGGAGCAGGAGATCGGCACGGCGCCCGAGGCCGACGCGGCCGACGTCGACGCCGCCGTGCAGGCCGCCAACCGCGCACTGCATGACCCCGCGTGGCATGGCCTCACGCCGGCCGGACGCGCCGAGCTGCTCCGCGCCCTGGCCGACGCGATCGACAAGCGTGCTGCCGAGCTGGCCGAGCTGATCACGACCCAGAACGGCATGCCGATCAAGATGGTGCGCTGGGGCAACGTCGCCGGCACCTCGGCCTCGTACCGCTACTTCGCCGACCTCGCCGAGGCCACACCGATCGAGCAGGAGCGCGTCACGCCTTACAGCCGCACCCGCGTGCGCCGCGACCCCATCGGCGCCGTCGGCATCATCGCGCCGTGGAATGGGCCGCAGATCCTCGTGGCCTGGAAGCTCGGTCCCGCGCTGGCGTCCGGATGCACCGTGGTGCTCAAGCCGGCTCCCGAGACGAGCCTCGACGCCCACCTGCTGGCCGAGGCCGCGGCCGATGCGGGCTTCCCGCCCGGCGTGTTCAACGTCGTCACGGGCGGACGCGAGACCGGTGCCGCGCTTGTGGCACACCCCGGCATCGCCAAGATCGCGTTCACGGGCTCGACCGCCGCCGGCCGCGAGATCGCCAAGGTCTGCGGCAGCCAGCTCAAGCCGGCGACTCTCGAGCTCGGCGGCAAGAGCGCCGCGATCCTGCTTGACGACGCCGACCTGTCGCTCATCAACGCCCAGGTCACCCGCATCTTCTCGCCCAACTCCGGGCAGGTCTGCTACTCCTGCACCCGGGTGCTGGCGCCCCGCTCGCGCTACGACGAGTCGGTCGAGGCCGTCGTCGAAGGCATGGGGCTCGCGCGCCTCGGCGACCCGCTGCTCGACACCACGAACTTCGGCCCCCTCGTCAGCTCGCGCCAGCGCGACCGTGTCGAGGACTACATCGGCATCGGCAAGAACGAGGGTGCCGACGTCGCGCTGGGCGGCGGACGTCCGGCCGACCTCGACCGCGGTTTCTTCGTGTCGCCCACGGTATTCCGCGGCGTCGACAACTCGATGCGCATAGCCCGCGAGGAGATCTTCGGGCCCGTGCTCGTCGTCATCCCCTATGACGATGACGACGACGCCGTCCGCATCGCCAACGACTCCGACTACGGCTTGGGCGGCACGGTGTTCACGTCCGACCCCGAGCGCGGCCTGGCAATCGCACGACGGGTCGAGACCGGCACGGTGGGCATCAACGGCTACGAGCCGACGCTCGACTCGCCGTTCGGCGGGGTCAAGGGCAGCGGTATGGGACGCGAGCTGGGCCCCGAGAGCCTCGATGGGTACGTCGAGCTCAAGTCGATCTACAATGCTCCGCCGCTGTAGCGGGTCGGTCGCTCAGTCGGCCGGCAGGAAGATCGCGAGCGGCGAGAACGGCTCATCGACCTGGTAGACGTCGTTGAACAGTGCGACGCCCTCGACCGTCAGCGCGACGTCGGTGGCCAGCCAGATGCGCAGGTCCTCGTTGGTGGGACGCGGCTCGAGGGTGAACCTGACGAGCGGTAGTCGGGTGTCGCCCTCGACGTCGCGCGGCTCGACGACGGTCATTTCGCCGCGCCCGTCGGTGACCTTGACGAGCGGGTGCGCGATGCGGACGAACATCATGCCGGCGTGCGCCGCGAACCGCAGGTCGCCTCGGAACGCGAACGTGCCGGCGTCGACGTCGGAGGCCTCGGGATCGGGCTCGAACACCATGACGTTGCCTTCGGTGGCGGTGACTCCGTCGTGCAGGCTGGCCCGGCCGTCGGGGGTACGTCCGACGTAGTCGAGGAAGCTCGACTTGATGCCCCAGTGCAGGCCGAGGTGCTGCTCGTCGCTCACGATGTCTCCTTGGTGCAGGACGCTAAGGGTCTGTCCAGAACTTTAGGCCCGTCCTCGGAGACCGCCCGGCGCGGCGTCACGTCAGTACAACCCGCCGTCGACCCGGATGAACGCCGCGGTCGTGAAGGACGAGTGTGGGCTGGCGAGGTACAGCGCCGTGGTGACCACCTCGTCGGGACGCCCCGGGCGTCCGACGCTGCTCTGCGTCGTGGTGCGAGCCTCCTCGCTCCAGTGCTCGGCGACGTCGGTGAGAAACGGCCCGGCCGACAGCGTGTTGACCCGCACGTTCGGCCCGTACTCGCGGGCGAACACGTGGGTCGATGCGTTGAGGGCGGCCTTCGCGGCGGCGTAGGGACCGAACTCGGGCTTGGGCCGGATGCCTGCGAACGACGAGACGTTGATGATCGAGCCGCCGTCGCCGGCCGCCATGCGTGCCCCGATCAGCGCCGACAGGCGGAACGGCCCCTTGAAGTTGACGTCCATGACCTTGTCGATGAGCTCGGCCGTGGTGTCGACCGACGACGGCGACAGCGGCGACATGCCGGCGTTGTTGACCAGCACGTCGACGTGGCCCATCTCGGCGTACGCGCGCTCGACCAGCGCGTCGATCTCGTCCCACCGGCCCACGTGGCACGCGACAGGCAGGGCGCGGCGACCCAGCGCCTCGATCTCGGCGGCGACCTCCTCGCACGCGTCGAGCTTGCGGCTCGTCACCACGACGTCGGCGCCGTGCTGGGCGTAGGCCAGCGCGATCTCGCGCCCCAGCCCGCGGCTGCCACCGGTGACCAGGGCGACCTTGCCCTCCAGCGAGAACAGGTCGGGACCGCTCACAGATCCACCCCGGCCGCGGCGAGCGCGGCGGCGTGGTGCTCGCGGGCGGCGGCGAGGCGGGTCGGCACGTGCTCGCTCGGGAACAGGCCCGCGGCGGGCTGCTGGCCGCGGAGGACGCCCTTGGCGATCGTCGTACGGTGCACCTCGGTCGGGCCGTCGACGAGCCCGATGTGCGGGGCGCTGGACCACCAGCCGGCGAGCGGGGTCTCACGTGTCGTGCCCAGCGAGCCGTGTAGGTGGACGGCGCGCTGCAGGATGTCGTGCAGCACCTTGGCCATCTGCACCTTGCACATCGCGATACCGGTGCGGGCCGCCCCGTGCGGCTGGGTGTCGATCGTCCAGGCGGTGTGCAGCACCAGCAGGCGCAGTTGTTGCAGCTCGATCCACGACTCCGCGAGCATCGTCTGCACTGACTGCTTCTGGGCGAGCGTCGAGCCCTGCGTCGTGCGGGACACTGCCCGCTCCGTCATCATGTCGAAGATCCGGTGGCACTTGCCGACCGTGCGCATCGCGTGGTGGATGCGGCCGCCCCCGAGACGGGCCTGGGCGACCTTGAAGCCCTCGCCGGGGCCGCCGAGCATATGGTCGGCCGGCACCCGGACGCCGGTGTAGCGGACGTACGCGTGGGTGCCCTCATCCTCGCGCGACTCGACGAACGTCGCGACGTTGCGGACGATCTCGACCCCGGGCGTCTCGGCCGGGACGATGAACATCGACATGCGCTGGTGCGGTCCCGCTTCGTCGTCGGTGACGGCCATGACGATGAGGAACGAGGCGTATCGGGCGTTCGACGTGAACCACTTCTCGCCGTCGATGACCCACGAGTCGCCGTCCTGCCGGGCCCGGCACGTGAACTCCTTGGGGTCGGCGCCCGCGTGTGGTTCGGTCATGGAGAACGCTGAGACGATATCGCCGTCGAGCAGCGGCTGCAGGTAGCGGTCCTTCTGCTCCTGCGTGCCGAACATCGCCAGGATCTCGGCGTTGCCGGTGTCGGGAGCGGCGGTGCCGAACACTGTCGGGGCCCAGTGCGACCGACCGAGCACCTCGTTGAGCAGGCCGAGCTTGAGCTGGCCGTAGCCGGGGCCGCCAAGGTCGGGGCCGAGGTGGCAGGCCCACAGGCGCTGCTCCTTGACCTTCTCGCGCAACGGGGCGATCACGGCTCGCGACACTTTGTTGCGGACGTCGTATGGCGCACCGCCGTCGGGAAAGACGAGGTCGAGGGTTTCGCACTCCTCACGCACGAACGTGTCGGCCCAGTCGAGCTTGGCTTGGAACTCGGGATCGGTGGAAAAGTCCCACATGCGAGCGGACCCTTTCGTCGGGCTCCCCCAGGCTGTCGAGCGGGGGGAAGCGATCTTCTCGCACCCTAGCCATAAACATTTAATGCTTGCAAGGATAACTACGATGTGTGAGACTTGGCGAAGAGTGACTGGCGCCACATCGCCGGGCCTGTGACAGGTCGCGGCGGCTCAGGGCCAGAGCTTCCCCAGACACGAGATTTCACAGGCCCAGAGGGGTCGAGGAGGAGAACCATGCGTCTCAAGGACAAGGTCGTCGTCATCACCGGTGCGGGTTCGGGTCTGGGACGCGTCTCGTCCCGGCTGTTCGCACAGGAGGGGGCGAGGGTCGTCATCACCGACATCTCCGAGGCGCGCGCCAAGGAGACGCTCGAGCAGGTGTTGGGCGACGGCAACGAAGCGATCGCCGTCAAGGCCGATGTCACGATCGAGTCCGAAGTCGAGGCCGCCGTGCAGGCGGCCGTCGACACCTACGGACGCCTCGACGTCATGTTCGCCAATGCGGGCATCCCGGCCAAAGGATTCGGTTCCGCGGCGCTGGAAAACATCACCGAGGAGGAGTGGGACGAGACCAACGACGTGGTCCTTAAGGGCGTCTTCTTCTCCGTCAAGCACGCAGTCCGGGCGATGAAGAACAACCCCGGCGGTCCTGCCGGCAGCTCGATCATCTGCACCTCATCGGCCGCCTCGATGGCCGGCTACCCCGGCTTCCCGCAGTACGGCGCGGCCAAGGGTGGTATCAACGCGTTCGTCCGCCTGTGCGCCGCGTGGGAGATCGGCAAGTACGGCATCCGCATCAACGCGATCTGCCCCACGCACGGCATGTCGGCCAACTTCATCCTGCCAGGCGATGCGCCGGTGCTCGGCAAGTCGCACGAAGAGATGCAGGGCGAATGGATCAAAGAGCACTCGCCGATCCCGCTCAAGCTCGACCGCGCCCCGAACTTGCTCGACAACGCCTACCCGGCGCTATTCCTCGCCTCCGACGAGTCGATGTACATGTCGGGCGTCTCGATCCCGATCACCGACGGAGGCACACTGGCCACAGTGGCCATCCCGTTCGGTGACAACTGGCGCGAGGACCTCTACGGGAACGCCTCGGGGGAGGCGCAGCAGGCATGAGACAGCAGCGCCCGCCAGTCGAGATCGATCGCGATCTGTGCGTCGGTCACGGCCGCTGCTACAACAAGGCGCCGGGACTGTTCTACGCAGACGACATGGGTCTCGGGCATGTCAAGGACGTCATCGATGACAACGCCACCCCGCCTGACCTGGCGCGCATCATCCGGGCTTGTCCCGAAAGCGCCATCCACCTGACCGCGACGAGCTAGGAGACCACGCATGACCGACACCGCCATCGACATCGAGGCACTGCGTGCGTCGCACGCGCGCCAGTACGACCCCTACAGCACGGCGACGATCCAGGAGCACCTCGACGACATCGCCGACCGCCGCGAGAACCTGCCGATGTCCTTCTCGGAGAAAGGCGGCTTCTGGCTCGCCACGACGTACGACGACATCGCCGGCATGCTGCGGCGCAACAACAAGGGCTTCATCAGCTTCCCGAACATCCCCGACGGGGTCCTCGCCTTCGGCCAGAAGCGGCAGATCCCGATCGAGCTCGACGGCCCGATTCACGCGCAGTATCGCAAGCTGCTCGACCCCCTGTTCTCGCCGTCGAAGGTCAAGGGCATGGAGGAGCAGGTCCGCCAGATCGCGATCGACCTCATCGCCGGCTTCGCCGACAAGGGCGAGGTGGACCTCGTCCCCGAGTTCGCGTTCCCGTTCCCGGGGACGGTGTTCCTGTCGGTCATGGGGTGGCCCGTCGAGGACGCCGACATGATGAACAAGTGGGTCGGCGCCTTCCTGCACGGCGTGCCCGGTGGCACCGAGGAGGAGACCCTCGCGGCGCGCGTCGACGCGAGTGAGAAGTCGCGCGCGTACATCCAGGCGATTGTCGACGACCGACGCGCCAACCCGCGCGACGACATCACGACCGCGATCGTGCAGGCGGAGTTCGACGGCGAGCCGATCCCGGACGAGGACCTTTCTGACCTGTTCATCCTGCTGATGATGGCCGGCCTCGACACGACGGCCAGCGTCATCGCCCAGAGCATGGCGTACTTCGCCAAGAACCCCGCCAAGTGGGATGAGATGTTCGCCGACCCTGACGACATCGACGCCGCGGTCGAGGAGCTGCTGCGCTGGACGTCGCCAGCTGTGCCGACGCGCAACGTCGCCGACGAGTCGGCCGAGGTCGGTGGCCTCGAACTGCCTAAGGGCGAGCGCATCCACTGCCCGCTGGCCGCCGCGAATCGCGATCCGAAGTACTACCCGGACCCCGACGAGATCCAGTTCGACCGCGACCCGCATCCGCACCTGACCTTCAGCCTGGGCACGCACCGGTGCATCGGCGTCCACCTGGCCCGCCAGGAGCTCCGCATCGCATTCGAGGAGCTGCGCCGCGTCATGCCGACGTTCCGGCTCGCCGACGGCGTCGAGCCCAAGGAGCACCTGTCGCTTACCTGGGGCGTCGAGGACGTACGCCTGGTCTTCACGCCGCAGGATTCGTAGGAACCCCGAGGTGTGAGACGTGACCCGTCACGTCTCACACCTCGTCATGTTGACCAGCCCGACCAGCACAGGAGCACCGAGATGACGCCCCCCGTCGAGACCCTCGTCGACGAGCCGAGGAGCTACGGCTTCCTCCAGCTCTGGGACGCGGTCGCCACGTCGATCCCCGACCGTGAGTGCATCGTGCAGGGTGAGCGCCGGCTCACGTGGTCGCAGGTCGCAGACCGTACGACGCGGCTGGGCTGGTGGCTGACCGGGCTGGGCATCGGCGCCCGTCCGGGGCCCATCGACGACTGGCAGTCGCCCAACGACCTCGTGGGCCTGCTGATGCGCAACAGCTCCGAGTACCTCGAGGCGAGCCTTGCCGGGTATCGGTCGCGCTGCGCACCGTTCAACGTCAACCACCGCTACCAGGCCGAAGAGCTCGCGTACCTGCTGACCGACGCGCGCCCGTCGGCCATCGTCTACCACCTCGAGTTCGCCCCCGTACTCGCCGAGGCGGCCCGGGTCGCGGGCGTCGACCTGCCGCACCTGATTCACGTGCCCGACGCGTCTGGGGAGCAGCCGCTGCCCGGCTCGGTGGCGTACGACGACGCCCTCGCGCAGGCGGTGGAGCCGACCGAGCCCGTCGAGCCGAGCCCCGACGACGTCCACGTCCTCTATACCGGTGGCACCACAGGGATGCCCAAGGGCGTCATCTGGCGCCAGCGCGAGCTCGCCGGACGCACGTGCGGCATCACGGTCAAGTCGCTCGAGGCGGCACACGCCGACGCCCCGCGCCGGGCGTGGCTGCGGGCGTACCCGGCCCCGCCGCTGATGCACGGCACCTCGTCGTGGTTCTCTTACGGCGCGTGGTCGCGCGGCGGCACGATCGTCCTGTCGGAGGACCACAGCTTCGATGCCGTGCGGGCGCTCGAGCTCATGCGCGACGAGAGCGTGGCCCACCTGGCCATCGTGGGCGACGCGTTCGCACAGCCGCTGCTGCGGGCGCTGGCCGACGGTGAGGAGCCGCCGTCGACTCTGAAGTACGTCTTCTCCAGCGGTGCCGCACTCGCGTCGACAGCGTGGGCCGAGCTCGACCGATACTTCCCGGGCCTACAGCTCGTCAACGCCCTCGGGTCGTCCGAGACGGGACCTCAGGCGGTCAAGACCAGCAGCGGTCAGAGCCAGTTCTCGGCCGGGCCCGACACGATCGTGGTCAGCGAGGACTACTCGACCCTGCTGTCGGCGGACAACCCCGGCACGGGCTGGCTTTCCAACGGCGGCGACATGCCGCGCGGCTACCTCAATGACGAGACCCGCACCGCCGGGACGTTCCGCGTGATCGAAGGACGTCGCCTGTCGGTGTCGGGCGACCGGGCCGCGGTCGACGAGACCGGCGCCATCACGTTCCTCGGCCGCGAGTCGGGCGTCATCAACTCCGGCGGCGAGAAGATCTACGGCGAGGAGGTCGAGCAGGTGCTGCTCTCCCTGCCCGAGGTCGACGAGGCCTTGGTCTTCGGCCGGCCCAGCGAGAAGTGGGGCCAGGAGGTCGTCGCGCTGCTCGTGTCGAACACCGGCCAGCGCCTCGGTCGTGACGACTTGCGTGCTGCGTGCGGTGACCGGCTCGCCGGCTACAAGGTGCCCAAGCAGGTGGCGTGGGTCGACGCGATCCGCCGCCACAACAACGGCAAGGCCGACTACGCGTGGGCGCGCGAGACGATCGAGGGGCTGCTCGAGGTCTCAGCATGACGGCTGAGGCGTCCGCGCCGTCGATCGACGTCACGGCCCTCGGGCCCTGGCTGGACGAGGCGGGTCTGCCCGGTGCGGGCGACGAGCTGACGATCACGCCGCTCACCGGCGGCGCGTCCAACGAGGTCTACCGGCTCGAGCGCGGGGGCGCTGCGGTGGTGCTGCGCCGCCCGCCCGCCCACGCGGTCGAGGAGCGCTCGGCGACTATGATGCGCGAGGCACGCGTGCTTGGTGCGCTGGCCGACACCGCGGTGCCGCACGCCCGGCTGCTCGGGTCGTGCGAGGACGCCTCGGTGATCGGCTCGGCGTTCTACGTGATGGAGCTCGTCGACGGCTGGTCGCCGATGTCGGCAGGTTCGCGCGGGCCGGTCCCGTTCGACACCGACCATGAGGCGCGGGCCGGGCTGGGACGCGAGATCGTCCGTGGCATAGCCGAGCTGGCGTCGGTCGACTGGCGCGCGGCGGGACTCGAGGGCTTTGGACGTCCCGATGGCTTCCACGACCGGCAGGTGCCGCGGTGGACGTCGTTCCTCGACAAGGTCGCGTTCCGGGACATCCCGGGCCTCGACGCGGCCGGGCGGTGGCTGACCACGCACCGTCCCCGCACGTGGGAGCCGGGCATCATTCACGGCGACTACTCGTTCGCCAACGTCATGTTCGGGCACGGCACCCCGCCGCGGCTTGCCGCGATCGTCGACTGGGAGATGGCCACGATCGGCGACCCGCTGCTCGACCTGGGCTGGCTGCTCATGCGCTGGCCCAGCCCCGACGGACCCCGGCCGACCGGCTCGTTCGACATGGACGGCATGCCCACGCCTGCCGAGGTGCTCGACCTGTACTCCACGGTGTCGGGGCGTCCCGTCGACGAGATTGACTACTACCTGACCTTGGCCTGCTTCAAGAACGCGATCGTGCTCGAGGCAGGCTTCGCCCAGTACATGAAGGGCGACGCCGACAACCCCAAGATGGCCCTGTTCGGCGACATGGTGCTCGAGATGGCCGAGCTGGCCGCCCGGGTCAGTGCTGGGTCGTCGCTGCCCAGCGCGGGCTGAACGGACCGGTCGATGGCTAACGACGAGGTCCCGTTCCGGGTGGGTGACGCCCCGGTCATCGACCTCGCCGGGCACGTCTCGGTCGTCACGGGGGGCAACAGCGGCATCGGCCTGGGCATCGCTCGAGGCCTGGTGCGCGCCGGCGCCGACGTCGCCGTCGTGGGCAGGGACGAGGAGCGCAACACCACAGCCGTGGCCGAGCTCGCCGCCGTGGGCGGAGGCACGGCCTGGGCCTACCACTGTGACGTGTCGGACGAGGCCGAGGTGGTGCGGACCATGGCGCAGACGAGGTACGACCTCGGGCCGATCCGGTCGCTGTTCGCCTCGGCCGGCGTGCCGAGCTCCGGGTCCGCGTTCGTCGACCTGACGCTCGACGACTTCCGTCGCGTCCTCGCGGTCAACCTCGAAGGCGCGTTCCTGTGCTTCCGCGAGGCGGCGCGGCACATGGTGCACGACGAGGTGTCGGGAAGCCTGGTCGCGATCGCGAGCCTGTCGGCCGTGCACGGGCAGTCCCGCGGCCAGAGCTACTCGGCCAGCAAGGGCGGTCTCGTGGCGATGGTGCGCGCGTGCGCGGTCGAGCTGGCCCGCGATGGTATCCGCGCCAACGTGATCCTGCCTGGAGCATTCGACACGCCCATGGCCGCACCGTTCCAGCGCACCGAGGCGTGGGACGCGAAGATCAGGCCGCGCATCCCGCAACGGCGCCCCGGCCACGCCGACGAGGTGGCGGGTGCCGCGGTGTACCTGGCGTCACAGGCTTCGGCGTACCACACAGGCGACACTCTGGTGATCGATGGCGGCTACTCGGTCTACTGACCCGGCGGGGTCGTGATCGCAGATGACGCATCCGCGGCGGGTGCCGGGCGTCGGCGGGGGATTGCCACGGCGCACAGCACGACCATCGAGAGCCGATGCCCATCGCGGCGGTCGCCCACCCGACGGCGGCGGGCAGGCGACGGATGACCAGCTGGTGGCGCATGATGCTGAGGGAGATCGACATCATCGGCAGCGACATACCATGCAGCACCCGACCGACCAGCAGCACCGCGAGGTTCGGGGCGAGGGCGCAGACGACCGAGCCGACGATCAGGAGCCAGATGCAGATGACGAACACGCGACGGTTGCCGAACATGTCGGCGAGCCGGCCGGCCACGGGGTTGGCGACGGCTCCGGTCAGGAAGAAGCCGGTCGCGACCCACGACGTGCTCGACGGGCTCGTGCCCAGCTCGCCCGGCAGCACGGGGATGAGGGGGATGACCACGTTGAAGATCATGCACACCAGCAGGCTCGCGCTGGCGGGGGCGGCCACGAGCGCGTGGCGGGGCCGGTCCTCCGGCGGAGCCGACACGGGCGCGACGGCAGCCATGACATCCTCGCAGCGGGCTGGGCTCACTGTGCCAGCGAACTGCTCTTGCTGTAAATCCTTGCAAAGATGACTAGGTTCTGCGAGAGTTGGTGAGTGGTGACGGCGGTATTCCGCGACCACGCTATGACGACATTTGGGAGTGATCGCACGTGAGTGACGCAGCGTCGCGCGACGACGAGGTCCGCGAGGCCGCACTGGCAGGTGTGAGGGTCGTCGAGATCGCCACCGGGCTGGCTGCGCCAGCCGCCACTCGCCTCCTCGCGGAGGCCGGGGCCGACGTCGTGAAGGTCGAGTCGCTCGACGGCGACCCCACGCGTGAGCGTCACCCCGCGGCCTTCGCGTCGTGGAACCGCAGCAAACGGTCCGTCGTCCTGGACGTCGACTCCGCCGACGGACTCGAGGGCGTCCACACCCTGATCGACCTCGCCGACGTGGTCGTGCACGACCTTCCGGCCGCCCGCGCCACGGCGCTCAGCCTCGACACCGCGTCGGTCACCGAGCGTCATCCGGGCGTCGTCGTGGCGTCCGTCCCCGCCTACCCCGTGGGCCATCCCCGCGCCGACGACGACGTTTCCGACTCACTCGTGCAGGCCGCCGAGGGTCTGATGGACGAGCAGCAAGGTCACCGCGAGGGGCCCGTGTTCGTGCGCATCCCGTACTCCAGCTGGTCGGCTGCCTACCTCCTCGCCGCCGGCACCGTGGCGCGCCTGGTGCAGCGCGAGCGCACCGGTTTGGCGTTGCCCATCTCGACGAGCCTGTTCCAGGGCGCGCTGTCGGCTGCGGCCCTCTACTGGCAGCGCTGGGAGCGGCTGCCGGAGACGCTGACCCGCCACACGCTGCCCAAGATCGACCCCGACGCCGCACTCAGCATCTTCGAGTGCTCCGACCACCGCTGGGTGCAGCTCGCCGGAGCTGTCGGCGGCTGGATCGAGTCGCCGCCGGTGCTCGAGGCCCTGGCGCTGATGGATCGGGTCGAGCTGTCCGAGATCGGTGTCACCCGCGCCAACCAGGAGCAGTGGAACGAGGTGTTCCGCCAGCACGACAGCGAGTGGTGGAGCGCCGTGCTCGCCGAGGCCGACGTGCCGTGCATGATCGTTCGCGAGCTGGGGGAGTGCTTCACGTCCGACCAGGCCGCGGTCAACGACTACGTGGTCGAGGTCGACGACGCTGTCGTGGGCAAGGCCCTGCAGGCCGGCCCGACGGTGCACACCACGCCCCGCAGCGTCGTTCGCTCCGCGGCCCCCGCGCTCGGAGCGTCCACGCTCGACGACGTCCGCGCCAGCTGGGCCGTCGCCCCGACGCGTCCGGTCGCACCCACCGCGCTGCCGGCCGACACGCGCCCACTTGCCGGGCTGCGTGGGCTCGACTTCGGCACGGCGATCGCCGGGCCGTTCGGGGCCCAGTGCCTGTCCGACCTCGGCGTCGACGTCGTCAAGGTCGAGCCACTGCGCGGCGACCGCGGCCGGGTGCTGACGCAGTTCGCCGGCAGCCACCGCGGCAAGCGCGCCATCGCACTCGATCTCAAGAACCCCGCCTCGCGTCCGATCCTCGACGGCCTGCTCGAGCGCTGCGACGTCGTGCTGCACAACATGCGCCTCGCCCCGGCCTCGCGCCTCGGCCTCGACGGTCCAGGCCTTCGGGCCACCAACCCGCGCATCGCGTTCAGCCACGTCAGCGCCTACGGCCCGGCCGGCAACATGGCCGCGCTGCCCGGGTACGACCCTACCGCCCAGGCGTTCACGGGCTGGGAGCACGCGATCGCTGGCGAGGGCAACCCGCCCGTGTGGCTGCGCAGCTCGGTGTTCGACGTCCAGGCCGGCCTCGCCAGCGCGTTCGGTGCCGTCGTCTCCCTGTTCCAGCGCGAGCGCACCGGGCTGCCCGGCGACGCCGCCACGTCACTGCTCGCCGTCGGCATCACCGCGTCGTCCGAGCTGGTCGTCGACCCCGTGACAGGGCAGGCCAGCGAGATCGAGGTGCTCGATGCCGGCCAGCACGGCCTGTCCGACACCCACCGCATCTACCAGCTGGCCGACGGCTGGATCGCCGTCGCCGCCCTGGCGGCCGACGAACAGGCCGCGTTTCGCGACGTCGTCGGAGCGGGCGACCCGGCCGACGCGCTGGCAGGACGTTCCGTCGCCGCGACGCTGGCCGCGATGGCCGAGGCGGGCGTGCCCGCGAGCCCTGTGCGCCTCGACCAGCTCGACGCGTTCCACGACAACCCGGTGCACCACACGCTCGGCGTCAGCCGCACGCTGCAGACCCCTGGCTTCGGCCAGATCGACCTCGTCGGCGGCTGGTGGGACTTCGGGCCCGCCCCGGCCGACGAGTCGGTGCCGGCTCTCGGCCAGCACACCCACGAGGTCCTGCGCGAGCTGGGCCTCGACACCGACGCCGTCGAGTCGCTGCTCGCGGACGGCGTCATCGGCGTGGCGCCCCGCGTCCCCACCCTGTCGGACTGAAGAGGAGATCCATCGTGTCCAAAGAACCGGTCATCACGTTCGACCACCACTCTGCCGAGTTCGCCCACGACTCGGTGCAGCGCTTCGCCGAGCTGCGGTCGCGGGACGTCCCGCTGGGCTTCACCGAGAGCCACGAGGGCTTCTGGGTCGCATCGAGCTACGAGCTGGTGCGCGAGATCCTCAGCGACAACGACACGTACACGGTCGAGCGCAGCGCGGACGGCACCAAGGGCGGGAAGCTCATCCCCACTTCGGCCAAGGCGCCGGCGATCATCCCCGGCATCCTCGACGGCGAGCCGCACGACCGCCTGCGTCGTCCGCTGCGCTCGCTGTTCGCCAAGCCCAACATCGAGCGCACCGTCGCCCCCGTCGCCAAGCAGCTCGTCAGCGACCTTCTCGACCAGGTCGTGCCGCTCGAGGAGTTCGACTTCGCGACCGGCTTCAGCTTCAGCCTCACGGTCAACACGATCTTCGAGTTCGTGGGCCTGGCCGAGGTGGAGGACCGGGAGAAGTTCATCCTGATGCTCGAGGACGCCTTCGCGATCGACCCTGAGATCGGCGCCGATCGTGACGCGCTCGCGGGGTCGACCTCGGTGCAGTTCGCCGCGGCGTCCGACCTGGTGCGCGACGTCGTGCGGGCGCGCGTGGCCGACCCCACCGAGGACCTCATCTCCAAGATGGCGGCACCCGGCACCGACCTCACCGAGGACGACGTCGTGGCGCTGACGCTGTCGATCATCCTCGGTGGTGTCCGTACGACCGCCGCCTCGCTCGACAACATGGTCGAGCACCTCGCGAGCCACCCCGACCTGCGCGACGAGCTGCGTGAGGACCCGTCGCTCATTCCGTCGGCCGTTGAGGAGATGCTTCGCCTGTTCACAGTGACCCCGCTGGTGGCGCGCACCGTCACCACCGAGACGGAGCTCGGCGGCGTCACCCTCCACGTGGGCGACCGCGTCGCCGCGGTGCTGGCGCTCGCCAACCTCGACGAGGACCAGTTCCCCGACCCGCTCGAGGTCGACACCGACCGCAGCGACGGCATGCACGTGACATTCGGCCTGGCCACGCACTACTGCCTCGGTCTGTGGCTTGCGCGTATGGAGCTGCGCATCGCCCTTGAGGGCATCCTCGAGCGTATGCCGTCGTATGAGGTGGTCACCGAGCGGGCGCAGCGGTTCAGCCGGCTCGGGGTCAACAACGGATACGCGCACCTGCCGGTCCGCCCCAACGTCTGAACCCGGCCCGCGAGGGCGTCACGACGAGTTCTTTGCCATCATCCCCGCGCTGACTGTCAGCACGTCGCCCGTGACGTAGCGGGCCGCGTCGGACGCGAGGTGCATGATGGTACGGGAGATGTCGACGGGCTCGACCCACGGGACCCGTTGGGGATGGAACTTCGCCATCTCGACCCGGAACTCCTCCATCGTCGGGTTGCTCGACGCCGGCAGGAATGCCTTGACGAGCTTGTCGTTGACCGCCATGGGCGTGTCAACGCTGCCGGGGCAGACGACATTGGCGGTGATGCCGGTTGGGGCCAGGTCGAGGGCAATGTCCTTGATCATGCCGATGATGCCCCACTTGGACGCCGCATAGTGCGCTGCCCGTCCGTACGCACGACGGCCGGCCATCGAGGAGATCGCAATGATGCGGCCCGATCCTTGGTTGAGCATGACGGGAAGGACGGCCTTCACCGCGTTGAAGACGCCGCCGAGGTTGGTGGCGACTACTCTCTCGAAGTCGTCCACGGCGAGCTCGGCGATGGGAGCGTTGTGCAGGATGCCGGCGTTTGCGATCAAGATGTCGATGCGGCCGAGCTCGGCAACGGTCCTGCTGACGAGGTTCTCGAGATCGGCCGGCACGCGGACGTCACCCTGCACCGCGATGCACTGACGGCCCTGCTCCGTCACGAGGCGGCGGGTCTCCTCCAGGTCGGCCAGCGTTGACGACGGATAGGGCACGTCGAGGGGAGCGCACAGATCCACCAGCACGATGTCGGCGCCCTCCCGGGAGAACTCGACGGCGTGGGAACGACCCTGCCCGCGAGCCCCGCCAGTGATGAGCACGACCTGATCGGTGAATCTCATCTCTGCTCCTTGTCCGGCCCGCTGGCGAGAGTCCTGCCTGTGCTGTCGGTGGCCCAGCCATCGTCGAGCCCGACCCGCTCGACGACCGTGGACGCGCGGCAGTCGAGCGAGCCGGTGAGGGGCATGGACAGGCCTATCCTCATGCCCGGCCCCGCACGATCACTCCGCGCCAAGAGTGAAGAGGCGCCGCTCGCCGGCCGTCACGACGCGTCCGGCGAGGCCGATCGGGTCGCCCTCGGGGTCGACGAGCGTGTTCATCGTCGCGGTGTCGTCCTTCGACACCCGGATGCCTACCCGTGCGCCGTCGGGGTTGAGGCCGATGACGTAGCCGCGTGCCGGAACGCCCTCGCGGTCGAACTCGACCGTGAACGTCTCGATCTCCAGCGGGCCGACCCAGGTGTCGTCGACCGTGAAGGGCGGGTTCTCGTCCTCGGTGACGATCGACCACGAGAAGCCGTGCTCGGGCTTCTCGGTGCGCAGGATCGTCGTGGCGTGCTTCGTGAGGTACTCGCCGTTGGCGAACACCAGTCCGGTGCCGCCCGTCGCGCGCAACTTCTGCACGGCCGACACGAGCGCGTGCGACGAGTAGTTGTTGTGCGGGCCGCCGAACGACGTCAGCCCGCCCGTCGTCGTCAGCTCCGCGTCACGGTCGAGGCCGAGGTGCAGGGCACCGAGCTTCGGGACGATCGGGAAGCAGCTGTAGAGGTCGACGACGTCGAGGTCGGCGGCAGTGGCCCCCGCCAGCTCGAGCGCCGTGTCGAGCGACCGCTCGAGCCCGGGTGCCCGGCCGTACGTCTGGCGCTCCAGCACGTCCTCACTGTCGGTGTCGACCGCTCCGGCGTCGACGTAGACGCGCTTCTCCTCGGGGATGCCGAGGGCGTCGGCACGCTCCACGCTGGCCAGCAGCACGGCCGCGGCCTGGTCGACGCGGTTGAGGGCGTTCATCAACAACGGGTACGGGTAGCAGATCATGCGGTTGCGACCCTCGGTCGTCGTGATCTCCTCGGCCGACACTGCCTCCTGGTTCCATGCGGCTTCCCGCGTCGCCGCGACCTCGCTGAACCGGGAGTACATCTGGCCCGACCACGCCTGCGACTCCGCGAACGACATCCCGAGATCGTGGCGCAGCCGGTTCTCCCACAGGGGGTAGATGCGGATGGGGGCCACGAGGCCGAGGTCCCACATGCGCTCGGTGCCGCCGGTGGCGCGCGAGAACTTTCCGGGGCCACCGGGGGAGTGCGACCAGTCGGCCGCCGCGGCCGGGTCCTTGGCGGCACCCAGCAGTTCCAACGAGGCCTGGGCCTCGCCGCCGCACAGCACGGCAAGGTCGGCTTCGCCCGTGGCGATCTTGGCCGCGAGCTCGGTCAGCACCGCGACGGGCTGATGCCCGCCGACCTCGCTGACCGTGCTCTTGGCCGCGAGGGCACCGATGCGTCCGGCGACCGAGGCCGACACGTCGTCGTACGCCCACGAGACGACCTGCACGACGCCGACCGCGTCGACGTCGGCCAGCGCGGCCCGGTCAATGCCGGCGTCGTCGGTGGCCAGGACGATGGCGCGGTCGATCAGGTCGAGTGGCTCGACGGCCTGCTCGGGCGTGCGCTCACGGTTGTTGCGGAGGTCGCCGACGCCGATGACGACGACCTGACGGTCGCCGCGGGTCACGAGGCGCTCCACTCCGGCGGACGCTTCTCGATGAAGGCCTTCACGCCCTCATGGAAGTCTTTGGTCGCGGCGACGTTGGCGACGGCAGACTTCGAGCTCGCCCAGCCTTCCTGCTCGTCGAGGTAGGTGGCCTCGATCATGACCTTGCGGGACAGCTGCACTGCGATGGGTGCGTTGGCCGTGATGCGTGCCGCGAGCACCTTGGCGCGCTCCAGGGCTTGGCCGGGCTCGGAGACCTCGTTGATGAGGCCACGTTCGAAGGCGACCTGGGCCGGGTACCCGTCGCCCGTCAGGGCCCACTCCATAGCGATCGCGTAGGGGATACGGCGCCCGAGGCGGAACAGTCCGCCGCCGCCGGCGACGATCGAGCGCTTGACCTCGGGCAGCCCGAATGACGCCGTCGAGCCGGCGACCACGAGGTCGCAGGCCAGGATGATCTCGGTGCCGCCCGCGAGGGCAGGCCCCTCGACCGCGGCGATGATCGGCTTGGTGCGGTGACGTCGGACGATGCCGCCGAAGCCCCCGCGCTTGGTGTTGAGCGCTCGGGCGTTGCCCGAGCCGACCTCCTTCAGGTCTGCGCCGGCGCAGAACACCGGGGGAGTGCCCGTGATGATCGAGACCCAGATGGAGTCGTCGGCCTCGATCTGGTCGATCGCGTCCTCGATGCCTTGGGCGACCTCGCCATTGACCGCGTTGCGGGCCTCCGGCCGGTCGATCGTGATGACCGCGAGGTGACGGTCCGGGTCGGGCTGGTACAGAACTCCCACAGTGCGTCCTATCGTCAGGGCGCGATGTCGTGTACGACACCGGCATGTCATTATTTCACATACATTTCCATCTTAACAAGGATTAGAGAGCCGCGACTCTCGCCCCTAGGAGGTCAGCATGCCGGTCACGACGATCGAGAAGGCCGACGGCGTCGCCGTCCTGACGATGAACCGCCCCGAGTCGCGCAACGCGATCAACGTCGAGCTGAGCCAGGCCATCGCGGACGCGCTCGACGACATCGAGGCCGATGCGTCGGTCACGGTGACGGTGCTGGCCGGCGCGGGTGGGACCTTCTGCGCGGGACTCGACCTCAAGGCGTTCGCCGAGGGCGAGTGGCCCGAGATCCCCGGACGCGGCCTCGCCGGTCTGACAGAGTGGGAGGAACGCACCAAGCCGATCATCGCCGCGGTCGAGGGCTGGGCCCTGGCCGGCGGGTTCGAGCTGGCCCTGTCGTGCGACCTGATCGTCGCCGCGAGTGACTCCCGGTTCGGGTTGCCCGAGGTCAAACGCGGGCTCGTCGCCGCCGGTGGCGGGCTGCTGCGCCTGCCGCGCACCCTGCCATACCAACTGGCGATGGAGCTCGCCCTGACCGGCAACCCGCTCACCGCCGACCGCGCCTACCACCACGGCATGGTCAACGCCGTGGCGGAGCCAGGCGGCGCGACCGCAGCGGCCGTCGAGCTGGCCCGGGTCATCGCGGCCAACGGTCCGTTGGGGCTGGCCGCGAGCCGCACGATCATCAACCACGTGACGGGCTGGACCGACGCCGAGGAGTTCGCTTGGCAGCTCGCGATCACCCAGCCGGTGTTCGACTCCGCCGACGCGATCGAGGGCGCCACGGCGTTTGCCGAGAAGCGAGCCCCGCGCTGGACCGGCGCCTGACGGCTACAGCTCGAGCGTCAGCTTCGGGCAGGCGGCACGCGAGACGCAGATCATCATGGTCTCGTTCGACGCCTGCTCGTCGGGGCTGAGCACCGAGTCGCGGTGGTCGGGCTCGCCGGCCAGCACGACGGTCTCGCAGGTGCCGCACGTGCCCTCCTCGCAGGACGACCAGGCCTCAACCCCGGACGCGCGGACTGCCTCGAGGATCGATTGGTCGGGGGTGACCGTGATGGTCAAGCCCGACTCGGCGAGCTCCACCTCGAACGCGTCGGCCGAGGCCGGCTCATTGAACCCCTTGGGTGCGAAGCGCTCCACGTGCAGGGCGCCCGACGGCCACGCGGCTGTGGCAGCCTCGACCGCGTACAGCAGCGGCTCGGGGCCGCAGCAGTAGACGAGGGCGTCGGCGCGGGGCGTGCCGAGGATGCCCTGCAGGTCGAGCAGGCCGCGCTCGTCCTGCGGGTGCAGCTCGACCTCGCCGCCTCCCAGCATCTCGAGCTCGTCGCGGAAAGCCATCGACGACCGCGAGCGTCCACCGTAGTGCAGCTCCCACGTGGCGCCGCGGCGCTGGGCCTCGCGCACCATCGGGAGGATCGGCGTGATGCCGATGCCGCCGGCGATGAACACGTAGTGGTCGGACGGCTCGAGCGCGAAGTGGTTGCGGGGCCCGCGGGCCGTGACGTCGGTGCCGGGAAACAGCCGGTCGTGGACATGCGACGACCCGCCGCGGCTCGACGGTTCGCGCAGCACGCCGATGCGCCACCGCGCCCGGTTGTCGGGGTCGCCGCAGAGCGAGTACTGCCTTGTCAGGTCCGGTGCGAGGTCAAGATCGATGTGCGCGCCGGGCGACCACGCGGGCAGATCTGTGCCGTCGGTCGAGCCCAGCTCGATCGTGAGGACGCCGTCGGCGGCCTCCGTCCGCGTGACGACGCGGGTCGCGATCTTCGACTCTTCGTGCATTCTCACCGTCCCCGGGCACGTACGCCCATTGTTCTTCTCGAGGCCCGGGCTTGTTGACGCAACCCGTTCCGCGAGCCTATCATCCCTCTAATCTTTGTAAACATTATGAATTGGAGATCTCGATGCGCCAGGCCGTCATCGTCGACGCTGTCAGAACCGCCAGCGGAAAGGGCAAGCCGGGGGGCGCGCTCTCGGGCGTGCATCCTGCGGATCTCTTCGCAACGGTCCTCGAGTCACTCGTCGAGCGCACGGGTATCGATCCAGCAACGATCGACGACGTCATCGCCGGTTGCGTCAGCCAAGCCGGCGACCAGGCCATGAACATCGCGCGCACCGCTGCGCTCTCGGCGGGCTACCCCGAGTCCGTCGCTGCCACCACGATCGACCGCCAGTGCGGCTCGAGCCAGCAGGCGGCGCACTTCGCGGCGCAGGGTGTCATGGCCGGTGCGTACGACATCGTGGTCGCGGGCGGCGTGGAGTCGATGAGCCGGGTGCCGATCGGGACGCCCGCCATCGGTCGCGACCCGTTCGGCGAGAAGATGCACGCCCGCTACAGCGAGGGGCTGGTCAACCAGGGCGTCTCCGCTGAGCTCGTGGCCGAGCGCTGGAAGATCGACCGCGAGACGCTCGACGAGTACTCGGCGCGCTCGCACCGCCTGGCGTCCGAGACCGGCGCGGCCGGCGGGTTCGACCAGGAGATCGTTCCGGTGACGGTGGAGGGCGGCACGCACCTCATCGACGAGACGGTCCGCTCGACCACAACCGCCGAGGGCCTCGCGGGTCTCAAACCGTCGTTCCGCACGGACGGCACCGCGGCCCGCTTCCCCGAGGTGGCGTGGAGCATCACACCCGGCAACTCCTCGCCGCTCACCGACGGCGCATCGGCGATGCTGATCATGAGCGAGGAGAAGGCCAACGCCCTCGGGCTCAGGCCCCGCGCGCGCTTCCACTCGTTCTCGGTGTCAGGCGACGACCCGCTGATGATGCTGACCGGCCCCATCCCGGCCACTCGCAAGGTGCTCGAGCGCTCGGGGCTGACCCTCGACCAGATCGACACGTACGAGGTCAACGAGGCCTTCGCGTCGGTGCCGCTGGCCTGGGCGCGCGAGCTCGGTGCCGATCTCGATCGCCTGAACCCTCGCGGCGGCGCAATCTCGCTGGGGCACGCGCTCGGCGCCTCCGGCACTCGCCTGATGACCACGATGCTGCACCACCTCGAGGCGACGGGCGGTCGCTACGGGCTGCAGACGATGTGCGAGGGCGGCGGCATGGCCAACGCCACGATCATCGAGCGCTTGTGACCTGCACACCTCCTACCCACCCCGACGAGAGGCGCCCCGCATGACGACAGGACTCGACGGCAAGGTCGCGCTGATCACCGGCGCAGCCCGCGGCCAGGGACGGTCGCACGCGATCGCGCTGGCCCAGGAGGGCGTCGCGATCATCGCGACCGACATCTGCCACCCGATCGACACCGTGCCGTACGACCTGGCGACCGACGCCGACCTGGCCGAAACGGCCAAGCTGGTCGAGGAGGCGGGTGGCCGGTGCATCACGGCGGTCGCAGACGTGCGCAGCCGCCTGGACCTGGTGGCCGCGGTCGAGGCGGGAGTCGAGGCGTTCGGTCGTCTCGACGTCGTCGTGGCCAACGCGGGCGTCGCCCAGGGCTTGCCGCCGCAGGAGACCACAACGGTCGACGAGCAGTGGGCCGACTACATCGCGATCAACCTGACGGGCGCGTGGAACACGATCAAGGCCGCGCAGGAGGCCATGGTGTCGGCCGGCAATGGCGGGTCGATCATCATCACAAGCTCCACCTCGGGCCTCAAGGGCATGTCGCGTGGCGACGCACGCGCCGACGCGTACACCGCGGCAAAACACGGGCTTGTCGGCCTGATGCGGGCCTACGCGATCGAGCTCGGCCCCGCCGGCATCCGCGTCAACACGGTCCACCCCACGGCCATGAGCACGCCGATGGTCGACAACCCCGCGATGGCCGCGTGGGTCGAGGCCAACGTGTCGCGCGTGGCTGGGGGCTTTGGCGACGCGATGCACAGGGGACGCATCGAGGTGCAGGAGATCTCCGACGCCGTGGTGTTCCTCGCGTCGGACCGTGCGCGGTCGATCACGGGCGTCGCATTGCCGGTGGATGCCGGCTTCTCGATTGTCTGATCACTTAAGGTTCTAAACCTTGCAAAGATAAACAGTTTATGAAACGCTGAACTCCCGCGGTACGTGCCGCGGGAGATGAATGATGGAGGATGCGGTGGACTTCAAGGACTCCGAGCGCAGCGCAGCGTTGCGCCAGGACCTCAGGGGGCTTGTCTCCGATGCCGTGCCTGAGACGTTCCTCGGGGCGTTCACCAGCGACCCGAAGGACCTTGAGCTCGCGCAGTCGTTCTGCCGGCTCCTGGCCAAGAAGGGTCAGCTGACGCCGGCCTGGCCCGTCGAGTACGGCGGATCGGCCTCGAGCCAGTGGGAGCAGACCGTCGTCCGCGAGGAGATGTGGGCGCACTTCGAGCCCCGCGGCGCGCAGTACATGGGCGTCAACTGGGTCGGCCCGGCCATCATGCGCTTCGGCACCGACATCCAGAAGGCCGAGCACCTCGGCCGCATCGCCTCCGGCGATGTCATCTGGTGCCAGGGCTTCTCCGAGCCCGAGTCAGGTTCCGACCTCGCCTCGCTGCGCACGGCCGCGATCGCCGATGGTGGCGGCTGGCGGATTGAGGGCCAGAAGGTCTGGACGTCGTACGCGACCATGGCGGACTGGTGCTTCCTGCTGGCCCGCACGACCCGCGGCGAGAAGAAGCACCACGGCATCACGGTCTTTCTCGTGCCCATGGACCGCCCCGGCATCCGCGTCGTCCCGATCAAGGCCATGGTCGGTCCCCACCACCTCAACGAGGTGTTCTTCGAGGGCGTCAAGGTCGGCCCTGAGGACGTCCTCGGCGAGGTCGACGGTGGCTGGAACATCGTCCGCGAGGCCCTCGCCTTTGAGCGCGTGGGCATCGCCCGCTACGCCCGCTGCGACCGCCTGCTCAACCTCGCGCCGTCCGCGCTCGGCGACCGCTGGGATGGCCTGCCGATCGAGCTGAAGCAGCGCTGGGCTGCGGCGCTCCTCCACGTCCGTCAGGCTCGCTTGCTGGCGTACCGAGTCATCGAGATGCAGGAGACCGGGGCGGTGGACCCGGCCGACGCCGCGGCGTACCGCATCGCGGCGACGACGGCCGACCAGGAAGCCGCCGAGGTGCTGATGGACATGCTCGAAGAGCGCGCCGTCGGGGCCGAGAAGCCCACCGACCTGTTCGACCGCGCCGTTGACGACCACTGGCGCTATGCCCAGGCGGCGACCGTCGCGTCGGGAAGCATCGAGGTGCAGCGGATGCTGCTCTCGCGATCACTGCTGAGGACGTCATGAACACCGAGCTGACCGAAGAGGCCCTCGAGATCGGACGCGTCGTGCACGCGGCCCTCACCAAGGCAGGCGGGGTCGACATCGCCCGCGCCGTCGAGGGCGGCACCGCGGGCCCCGACGCGACGGACATTCTGGCGCGCATCGGTGTTTGGGAGCTCCGACCGCGCGAATCCGTCGATGACGCGGAGGCCGCGGCCGCGGTGTGCCGCGCCGCCGGACGAGTCGCCCTGCCTGTGCCGGTTGCCGAGCGTCTGTCGTCGGCTCCCGAATCAGGCTACGACGCGCTCGCCGTGGTGGGTGCCGTGCCGCGCGTGAACCTCGCCGCTGCCTCGTCGGACCTGCGCTGGGCGGTCATCGACGGTGCGGGTGTCCGCTCGCCTGTCACCTCGATCGGCCCCATGCTCAACACCCAGCTCGGAGGCCTCGTGTCGCCGGTCGAGATCGGCGCCGGCGAGGATGACCTCGCGGCGCTGCCGCTCGCGCTCACGCTCCCGTGCTGGACGCTGCTCGGCATGATGGACAGCGCCATGGCGATGACCCGCCAACACCTGCTCGACCGCAAGCAGTTCGGCCAGCCCCTGGCGTCGTTCCAGGCGCTGCAGTTCCGCCTGGCCGACACCGCTACGGCGCTGCTGGGCTTCGACGAGCTCGCCAAGTACACGCTCTGGTCGGTCGTCACGGGCCAGCCCGGTGCGCTGGTCGATGCGATCGCGTGTCGCCTCGCGGCGATCGAGACCGCCGAGATCCTGTTCCGTACGGGCCATCAGATGCACGGCGCGATGGGCTTCTGCGATGAGGTCGACCTGTCGTGGCTCTCGCGCCACAGCCAGCCGGCCCGCCGCCTGCCGTGGGGCAAGTCGCAGACCCAGGCCCGTCTCCTCGACGCCATGACCGAGCTGCCGTTCGACGGCCTCTACGGACAGGGTCTGGTCGGGATCGTCCCGACCGCCACGGGGTGATGGCACGCGTCGCGGTCGTCACGGGCGCCAGTCGTGGGGTGGGCGCCGCCGTGGCGCTCGGCCTCGCGCAGGACGGCCACGATGTCGTGGTGGCCTACCGCCGCGACCACGACGCGGCCCGCGAGGTCGTGGCGGCCATCGAGGCCATCGGACGCCGGGCGGTCGCCGTTGCGGCGTCGCTCGCGGACCCCGACGGGCCCGCCACGATCGCGTCGACGGCGATCGACACGTTCGGCCGGGTCGACACCCTCGCGCACTGCGCTGGCGTCGCATGCCCTGGCGCCGACGTCGTGGACACACCGGTCGCCGAGTTCGAGCGCCAGCTGGCCGTCCATCTGTACGGGCCGCTGCGTCTGACCCAGGCGCTCGTCCCGCACCTGCGCGAGCAGGAGCGCTCGGCCGTCGTGTTCGTCTCGTCTGCTGTCACCGACCACATGCGCGGCCTCGGCTCGCCGTACAACGTTGGCAAGGCCGCGATGGAGGCCCTGGCCCGCACCCTCGCCAACGAGGAGCGGTATCACGGTGTGCGCGTCAACATCGTCGCGCCGGGTCTGGTCGACACCGAGCTCGGGCGGCGTTTCATCCGCGCGGCCCACGGCCGAGACATCCATGACCTCGCACCCCTGCTGCCTTTCGGCAGCGTCTGCGCCCCCGAGGACGTCGCGGCCGTTGTGCGGTTCCTCGCCTCTGAGGGAGCCGCCCACCTCAGCGGCGTCCGGCTGCCCGTGAACGGCGGGGACGATGACGTGTCGTCGAACGTAGCGGCCACCCGAGTCGCACTCGACGAGCTCGCCGACGGCCCAAGGGTGGGACCATGACCACATCAGTGCACAGAAACGGAACGTCCACGTGAACATCTCCATGCTCCTCGAGATGGCAGCAGACGGCTACGGCGACCGCATCGCGGTGGGCTCGCTGGCCGGCGGCGTCTCCTACACCCGACTCCGCGACGAGTCCCGGGCCGTGGCGTCCGAGCTGACCCGCCGCGAGGCCGACCGCCTGGTGCTGGCCAGCGTCAACATCGACGAGATTCCGTCTCTGCTGTTCGGCAGCGCGATGGCGTCCAAGACCTTCACGGCCGTCAATTACCGTCTCGCCGACGACCGCCTCCGCGACGCCGTCGCGCGCTGCGCCCCCGCGGTGGTCGTGGCCGACCAGAGCACGGGTGCGCGCATCGCTGGAGTGCCGGGCCTGGACGACGTCCCCGCATCCGCGCTCGTCGGCGCCGTGCCCGGCGACGCGGCCGACCTGGCCGAGCCCGACCCCGACGGCGTCGCGATCTCACTGTTCACGAGCGGCACCAGCGGTGCGCCCAAGACCGTGCTGCTGCGCCACCGCAACCTCGTCTCATACATCATCTCCACGACCGAGTTCATGGGCGCTGAGGAGGGCGAGGCCGCGCTGGTCAGCGTCCCGCCGTACCACGTGGCTGGCATGGCGTCGGTGCTGTCGAACGTCTACCTGGGCCGCCGGGTCGTCTACATGGCGCAGTTCGACGCCCACGAGTGGACCGCGACGGTCGATCGCGAGGGCGTCACCCATGCGATGATCGTGCCCACGATGCTCTCGCGCATCCTCGACGTCATCGAGGAGACCGGCACGACGCTGTCGTCGCTGCGCCACCTGTCGTACGGCGGCGGCCGCATGCCGACCCCCGTCGTCCAACGCGCGCTGACGCTGTTGCCTGAAGTCGCGTTCGTCAACGCGTATGGCCTCACGGAGACCAGCTCGACGATCGCCCTGCTCGGCCCCGCCGACCATCGGGTGTCCTTCGGCCACGCCGATCCCGCCGTGGCCGCGCGCCTCGGCTCCGTCGGGCGCGCCGTGCCCGGCATCGAGTTGCAGGTCTGGGGCTTCGACGGCCGGCCGGTGGCACCGGGCGTCAAGGGCGAGATCGTCGTGCGCGGCGAGCAGGTGTCGGGCGAGTACGACGGCAACGACGCCAAGGACGCCGACGGCTGGTTCCACACCAATGACAACGGCTGGCTCGACGACGAGGGCTACCTGTTCATCGAAGGCCGTGCCGACGACGTCATCGTCCGCGGCGGCGAGAACATGTCGCCCGGCGAGATCGAGGACGTCCTGCTCCAGCACCCGAGCGTCGCGGAGGTTGCGGTCGTCGGCATGCCCGACGAGGAGTGGGGCGAGGCCGTCGCGGCGTTCATCGTGCCGGCGGACGGTGCCGCGGTCGACGCCGACGAGCTGCGCAGCTGGGTGCGCGAGCGCCTGCGGTCGTCCCGCATGCCGAGCGTCGTCGAGTTCCGCGAGGCCCTGCCCTACAGCGAGACCGGCAAGCTGCTGCGGCGCGAACTGCGCGCGCAGCTCGCCGAGACGGGGAGGTAGCTCGCGCGACGGGTCAGCGGGCGGTCCAGCCCCCGTCGACCATGATCGTGTGGCCCGTGACGTACGAGCTGGCGTCGCTGGCCAGGTAGAGCAGTGCACCGTCGAAGTCGGCGGTCTGGCCGTGGCGCGGCAGCATCGTGTTGTCGAGGATCCAGCTCTGCACCTTGTCGTGGTGGATGACGCCGCCGGTCATCTCGCTCTCGAAGAAGCCCGGTGCGATCGCGTTGACCCGGATGCCGTGCTTGCCCCACTGGATAGCCCAATGGCGCGTGATGGCCTCGAGTCCGCCCTTCGAGGCGCCGTAGGCTGCCTGCGGGAAGAAGTCGAGTCCCACCAGGCCGGCCATGGAGGTCACGTTGACGATGACTCCGCCGCCGCGCTCCTTCATCGACGGGAACACCGCCTGCGCGAGCGCGATGGGCGACAGGAGGTTGACGTCGAGCGTCGTCTGGATCTGCTCGGCGGTCTCGTCCTCGGCCCTGACGCCGCCGGCGATGTACGCCGCGTTGTTGACCAGCACGTCGATCGGGCCCATCAGCTCGACCGCGCTCTCGACGAGGGCCGGCACGCCGGCGACGTCGGACAGGTCGTGCGGCAGGGGGACGCATCCCGGGTGCTCGGCGACGATCTCGTCGAGCAGCTCGGCTCGACGACCGATGATGCCGACCGTGGCGCCCGCTTCGGCGAGCGTCGACGCGAACCGGCGGCCGAGGCCTGCGGTGGCGCCGGTGAGGAGGACCACCTTGCCCTCGAGGCTGAACAGGTCACTGGCACGCGGCATGGGTCGAGCTCCGATCATGGGCGGTCGAGGGCGGTATCATCGTATACCTTGCAAAGATAATAGACTAAAGTGCTGCCACACCCTGTCGACGGAAGGCTACTCATGACGACCCCGGCTTACGAGACGATCGAGCTGACGCGACCCGCCGAGGGCGTCGCCCAGGTCATGATCAACCGCCCGGAGGTGCTGAACTCCTTCAACGAGCAGATGCGCCGCGAGTTTGCTCAGGTCTGGGCCGAGCTGCGCGGCGACGACTCGGTCCACGCGATCGTGCTGACCGCGGCCGGCGACCGCGCCTTCTCGACCGGCCTCGACGTCACCGAGCGCATCGGCGACAACGACAGCCCGTGGGTCGACACGGCCGACCCGTGGCGCGAGTCCGAGGACCCCGGACGCCAGCTCGGCCCCAAGACCAACGAGGTCTGGAAGCCCGTCATCGCCGCCGTCAAGGGCATGTGCGCGGGCGGAGCGTTCTACTGGATCGGGGAGTGCGACATCGTGCTCGGCACGCCCGAATCGACGTACTTCGACCCGCACGTCACGTACGGCATGGTGGCGGCCCTCGAGCCCATCAGCCTCACCTACAAGATGAGTTACGGCGAGGTCGTCCGTATGGCCATCATGGGCCTGCACGAGCGCGTGACGGCCGAGACGGCCCGCCAGACCGGTCTCGTCAGCGAGATCGTCGAGGGCGACCAGATCGTCGAGCGGGCCGTGTCGCTGGCCGCCACGATCGCCAGCCAGCCGGCTGCCGCGGTACAGGGCACGATCAAGGCGCTGTGGCAGTCGCGCGACCTCGGCCGTTCGCAGGCCATGGCGACGGCCCTGATGTATACCCAGGTCGGCAACCCGATCGCCGCCGCCGGGCTCGACCGCGCGGCCTCCAAGCCGTCCGGCTGGTCGCCCCGATGACCGCGACGCTGCACGAGTCGGAGGAGGACGTCGCGCTGCGGCGCACCGTCGCCGACATCGCCGAGCGGTGCCGCTCCACCCGCGCCGCCGAGGTGGACGACCACACGAGCTGCTGGGGTGCCCTCGTCCGGTCGGGTCTCACGGAGCTGCGTGGTGCCGACGACGACGGTGCGCCGCTGGCAACCGTCGGCCAGGTCGTGATCGTCGTCGAGGAGATGGCGCGCGCGGTCTGCGGCGCTCCGCTGGTCGGCACGCTACTGGCAACCGAGCTGCAGCGCCTCGCCGACGTCGACCACGTGGTGCCCGACGAGGCCCTGACCGTGCTGCTCGACCAGGAACTGCGCGGGCTGGCGGCCGACGACGCCCTCGCGTGGGACGCCGGTGTGCCAGTGACCCACGCCGTCGGGCTCGACGGCGAGAACCTCGTGGTGAGGGCGCTCGAAGGCGCCACCGGCAGCCAGGATCTCTCCCGTCCCGTGGCCGTCCCGGCCGGCGATGCCGAGCTCGTCGGCGGCACGCTCGACGCCGATGCCCGCACGGCCTTCGAGGCGTTCGCGCACGTCGTCCTCGCGGCCGACCTCCTCGGCGCCTCGGGCGCGGTGCTTGAATCAGCCATTGAATACGCTGGCCAGCGCGTGCAGTTCGGGCAGCCGATCGGCACGTTCCAGGCCGTCCAGCACCTGTGCGCCCGCGCGCACGTGCAGGTCGAGGCCCAGCGCAGCGCTGTGCTGTTCGCGGCCTGGTCGCTCGACTCCGGCCAGGGCGACGTCGTCCCCGCCATCGTGGCCAAGGCTTACGGCGCCTCCGCAGCCGTCGAGGTCGTCGAGAAGGCTGTGCAGGTCTTCGGCGGAGTCGCGATCACCTGGGAGTTCCCGGCGCACCGCCACCTGCGGCGCGTCCTGCTAGACGCCGAGGTGCTCGGCAACGGCTCGGCCCTGAGCGGCCACCTGTTTGACGTCGTGGAAGGTCGGTCCGATGGACTTCAGTGACAGCAGCGAGATCGCGGAGTTCCGATCGGGGCTGCGCACCTGGCTCGTCGACCACACCATAACGCCGGAAGCCGAAGAGTCCGAGGCGATGTTCCTCAAGCGGTGGCACCAGGTGCTGTTCCGCGGAGGCTGGGTCGGCTTGTCATGGCCCACGGAGTACGGCGGCAAGGGCCTCAGCAACGCGTATGACGTGGTGCTCAACGAGGAGATCGGTGCCAGCGGCGCCCCCGACGCGCCCCGCATTGGCTACATGGGTCGGGCCTTCCTTCAGTGGGGCACCGAGGAGCAGCGGGAGCGCTTTCTGCCCGGCTTGCTGAGCGGCGACGACTACTGGTGCCAGGGCTTCAGCGAGCCCAACGCGGGGTCTGACCTCGCCAACCTGTCGACGCGCGCGGTCAAGGACGGTGACCGGTATCGGATCACGGGCCAGAAAGTCTGGACGAGCTACGCCGAGTATGCCGACTACTGCATCCTGCTGGCCCGCACGGGCGAGCCGGGCGGGCGCCACAAGGGCGTGTCGGCATTCGTCGTGCCGATGAAGTCCGCGGGCATCGACGTACGGCCGATCGTGGCTGCGACCGGCGAGTCGGAGTTCTGCGAGATGTTCTTCGAGGACGTCGAGGTGGCCGAGGAGAACCGCATCGGGGCCGAGGGCGACGGCTGGGCCATCGCCATGATGACCGTTGCGTACGAGCGCGGCGCCGCCGATGTCGGCTACCTGTCGAAGTTCGGTGCAGCGCTGGGCGAGTTGCGCACGCTTGTGAGCAGTGACGGGCACGTGCCGCCCCTCGCGCGGCAGCGCCTCGGTGAGCTCGAAGTGCGGTTTCGTGTGCTGACTGAGCACGTCCGACGCCGGCTTACCGAGCGTGAGCAGAACGACTCGCTGCCGGGACCGGAGATGTCGGTCGACAAGATCCTCATGACAGACGTCGACCAGACACTGCATCGTGCCGCTCTGGAGTTGCTCGGGCCCTCAGTGCTGACGACCGGACCGGGGTCGCGCTGGCTCGAGAAATACATCTACTCGAGGGCGGCGTCCATCTACGGCGGATCGGAGCAGGTGCAGCTCAACATCATCGCGCAGCGACTGCTCGGAATGCCGCGTTGAGACTAGTGCCTGCATTCATCAAAGTGAGCTGACCCAGGCGCGTCCGCTCGGCAGGTCGACGCCGGCATACAGGCGGGAGCTGTCGGACTGGCGCGCTGTCTCATCGCGCAGGCCGCGTACGGCGCGAGCCGAGGACGCGTCGACAACACGGTCGCCGAACAGGCTGAGCATGCTCTGTTGGGAGGCCGCCAGGTGAGTACGGGCAGAGCGCTCGGCGCCGGAACCATCGCCATTCAAGATCTTCTCGGCGATGCGGGTGTGTGCCTCGAGGACCGAACGCTGCGCCTCCTCGGTCGGGTACTGACCCAGCTCGCTGGCCTCGTGTGCCCAGATCTCCTCCTGGGCCGACCAAATCGCCACCAGGCTTCGCACCAGCAGACGTGTTGTCCGCGAGGGTGTCTGAGCGACGACGAGATCATGGAACTGGCGGGCGCGATGTGTGAACACCGGGCCGTCGCCCATGGCTTCGGCCGTCTGCTGCAGGTTGAGTTCGAGGATCGGCCGCAGAACTTCTCGTACATCGACGTCGTCTGCGCACGCCTGTGCGCAGACCGGTTCGAATGACAGGATCGACCCGCCGAGGTCCCGCAAACGAATCTGGTCTCCTTGAAGAGCCATGCCAACGGCGTGCGACACGGATCCGCCGTCGGGGCGATGGATGACGGCACCGCCGACCTTGCCGCGCCGTACGGTGATGAGTCCTTCACCCTCGAGAATGCGAAGGGCTTCACGAAGTGGAGGCGCACTCACGCCGAACATCGCCACCAGATCGTCCTGCTTGGGGAGCAGACCTGACGTGTGAACACTGTTGAGGATCTGCTCGCGGAGCTCAGATGCGATCAGCTCGGCCAGGCGCGGCTGGACGCGGGCGCGGCGCGGCGAATCTGAGATCGGATCTAACATCGCACGTCCCCTGTATTGTCGGTGGCGTCCATTCTAGGAACCCAGTTTGGACATTCTTATTTAAGTTTACACTGATTGTGGCCGGAATCGGGTATTCCCGCCGCGTGGGCGGCGACACCACTCATGGCCAGGTCGACCACCCACGACCCGCCTTCGCTCAGGCACGCCAGCGCCGCGAGAGCCGCCCTCAGGCCGGTCAGCGGGTCGGCGATGGCGTCGCCGACGAACACAGGTCCGTTCGCGTCGTGTGCAACAAGCCCGCCAGCGACTGCCGCGTCATCCCCGTACGCGATTCGCTCCGCCGGCCGTGGATAACCCGTCAGGCGCAGCCATACGCGAGGTCGCTTGTCCGGCATGATGCTCTCGGCATCGACGCCGAGCTGGCGCAGCGCTCGTGGCCGGCTTGCCTCGATCACGACGTCGGCCTCGGTGACAAGCTCGCGCAGGTGGTTGCGCCCGTCTGGACTCGTCAGATCCACATGCTCTGTTTGATGTCCGTCGTGAAGGCGATCTCGCCAACGGTCGTTCACGTCTTCGCCCCGTCCCGTACGCACATCCACGACAGTCGCTCCACTGCGGTGGAGCACGTGGGCGGCGAGTGGCGCGGCCCAGAGTGCGCCGAGGTTGACGACAACCGGTCGTTCTTGCCGCCTTGGCCGCGATGTCTTCGGCCATGGAGTGATGCTCCAAGGACGGGCATGCATCTGCTCCCCGAGGCCGGCCGCCGCGAGGCCGAGTGTCGCAGCGCGGTCAACCGCTGAGGCGGTCTCGACCCGGGAGGCCCACATGGCGATCTCCGACCAAGGATCTGATGCTTCGCCGCTCACGAGGGCGGGCACGAGCTCGAAGTCGGACGAGCGAGCCAGGCTGATCGCGAGCCAACCGTCGCGGGTCGGCAACAGTCGCGCCGTTCCATTCGCCGACTTCGTGCCGCCGCGGCTCAGAGGCAGGATGTCGCGACGCATGCCGAGCAGGGCGGCGCCGTCGTCGGCAACTCCGCCAAGCGCGCGAATAGCGAGAGTGAGACCGCGCGCCGCAGTGCCCGGGGCTCCGACGGGCACAAGTAACGGACCACTCGGCCGCCCGGTGAGCGCAGCCAGTCCTGTCGCCGCCCAGTCCTCGTCCGAGCTCGTCTCTGGACAATCGACCACGCAACCGTTGAACACGACGGCGGCTGCCGGCGGGCGGGTGTCGGGCTCGGCGCCGAGCTCTCGCAGCAGCGAAGCCGCCACTGTCGCTGCCGGCCAAGACTGCGCAGCCAGAGGCTTCCCAGCGAGAGGGAGGGTTCTCATGCTGCAAGGATGGCAGCATGTCGTGGGTCGAGGTCGGATCGCAGCTGTGGTCGCCGCGTGGCGCCGAACTGGGCATCGGGCCGGACGGTAGGCCAACGACGCCCGTCGTGATTCTCACCGACGGACTATCGGCTCCGTCGAACGACGCGTATACCGAAGAACCTGGCCCGGTCGTGGTCGTCCTCGCGAGCTCGTCCGCCGAGGTGGCTCCGGCACTCGCGGAGCGAGCCGATGTCGTGCTGGTCGAGCGTGACCCGGATCGTCGGGCGGTCGCAGTGGCCGATCCCCTGGCATCCGCACGAGCGTTGGCGACCATCGTGTGCGAGCGGCCTACCAGTTCCTTGAGCCTGGTCTGGTTGCTTCGTTCCGAGTCGTATCGAGACCTTCGTCGCGGACTGGTGGCGGAGTCGGCCACGTACTCGATGCTGCTCGCAGGCGAGGAGTTCCAGCGTTGGCGCGAGGACCGCCCCCGTCGCTCCCGGGAGCAGGCGGCCACACCCCGCACCCGGGTGTCTCGTGACGGGGACGTGCTGCGCGTGACGCTGACGCATCCCAGCAGGCGCAATGCTATGGACGCACAGATGCGGGACGAACTGCTGGAGGCGTTGGAGCTCGCTCGCTGGGACGAGTCACTGTCGGTCGTGCTCGACGCCGACGGGCCCTGTTTCAGCTCAGGCGGTGATCTCGACGAGTTCGCGACCACGCCTGATCCATCGAGAGCTCACCTGATTCGAAGCACAGCCTCGGTGGGCGGAGTGCTGGCCGAGTTGAGCGGGCGGGTGCTGGTCCGGGTTCATGGCGACTGCTTCGGCGCGGGCGTCGAGTTGCCAGCCTTCGCGGGCCGGGTCGTCGCTCGTCCCGGGACGACCTTCACGCTGCCGGAGATCTCGATGGGCCTCGTGCCGGGGGCCGGTGGCACGACGAGCATCCCCCGACGGATCGGGCGCCATCGCACCACTTGGTGGGCGTTGTCAGGCCGAACCCTGGACGCTTCGACAGCACTCACGTGGGGTTTGATCGATGCCACCGAATGAACCCTGGCTGCTCCGTTCGGTCGAGGTCGGCACGGATCTTGTGGATTGCCGGATCGCCGAGGGACGGGTTGTCGACGTCGCGGCGGGGCTCGACCCCTTGCCGGGGGAGGGTGTCGTCGACGGCGCCGGGGGAGCGCTCCTGCCCGGCCTGGCTGACCACCACGTACACGTGCTTGCCATGGCCGCTGCGCGCGCGTCGATCGACCTCGCCGGCGCAACCGACCTGGATCATGCGCCGGCTCCTGAAGGATCCGGCTGGTTGCGAGTCGTCGGCGCGGGCAGCGAGCTGACCCGGCACGATATCGATCGCCATTGGGGCGATCGTCCCGTCAGAGTGCAACACCGCAGCGGAGCGCTCTGGACGCTCTCCACGGCGGCGGTCGAGGTGCTGGCCAAGGGACTCGCGGAGACCGAGCGGGAATCGGGCCAGCTGTGGCGCGCAGACCGGCGGCTGGGCCATCTGCTGGCCGAGGTCGACGACGGGCTGGATGCACACCTGGCGGACGTCGGTCGCGACTTGGCGGCGCGTGGTGTCACGCACCTCACCGATGCCACCCCTGACCTGGACGCGAGAGGTCTGGAACGCATCGTGTCCGCGGTCCCACAGCACGTGCTTTCGATGGCGGAGTCTGGAGGGGGTCCACGCAAGATCGTGCTGCCGGATCACACGGCGATCGATTTCGATGAGTTCCGTGCGACCGTGCGGGCCTGCCATGGTCAGGGTCGACCCGTAGCAGTGCATGCGGTCACCGCGACCGCCCTGGCTGTCGCCATCGCAGCCTTCGACGAGGTGGGCACGCTGTCCGGCGACCGGATCGAGCACGCCGCGATCTGTGAGGACGCCGCCGCCGAGCGGCTCGCCGAGCTTGGTCTGACGGTCGTCACCCAGCCCACAGTCTTCGCTCGGCACGGTGCGAAGTTTCGCCAGGAGAGCGCGCCAGCCGAGCGGCCAGCGCTGTGGCGGCACGCGGGTCTGCTGGCTCGCGGTATCCGAGTAGTCGTGAGCAGCGATGCTCCGTACGGCGACCCGGATCCCGCCCGGACGCTTCATGCCTGTGCCACCCGACCTGACGAGGGCGTACGAGCGGACGTGGTGCTGGAGTCGTACTTGTTGGAACCCAATCGACTCGAGGCTGCCGTGCGCACGGTGGCCCCGGGCGCCGAGGCCAGCCTTTGCCTGCTCGAGGTGCCGATCCGCCACGCGCTGGCGGCTGTCGAGACCGGCGGCTCGTTGGGTGTTCGCGCCACCTTCATCTCAGGTAAATGTGTGTACGCACGGGATTTCAAATCCTTATAAGGACTATATACTTTTAAAAGTCAAATTGGTATGCTTGCGACTTCGAGAGTGCATGTCGACGGGCGAGGAGTTAGTCGTGGGGAGACCGACCGGCACTGGACCCGTCAGGACGAGAGCGCTCCACCTCTCGTGAGCGCGACTTTCGAGGCATCATCTTCTGCCGAGCCGGAAGCCATGAGGAGCTTGTCGGGCATCCTCCGGCTGGATCAACTCGAACCGACCACGTTCCGCGCCGATGCCCGACACGGCGTGGCCGGGAGGGTTTTCGGCGGGGAGGTCGCGGCGCAAGCCGTGATGGCCGCGACGGCCACCGTGGCACCTGGCCGGCTGCTTCATTCGGTTCACACGTACTTCTTGCTGCCTGGTGACTCGTCGGTCCCGGTGATCTATTTCGTTCGTACCGAGCGCGACGGCGGCACGTTCAGCAACCGCTCGGTCGCGGCCCACCAGCATGGCCGTGTCATCTTCACGATGACGGCCTCGTTCCAAGTGCCCCGCCACGGAGTGGCACATCAGGTGCCCAGCCTCCGCGCCCCATCGCCCGATGTCGTGCCGGTGCCCGCGGTGACCTTCGCCCAAGACAAGGCGACGACCGACTGGCTCGACGGGCTGATGAGCCGCATCCCGGTCGAGCTCCGGTTTCCTGAGGACTTCGAGCGCAACGCGCAGCCGGTGCGCTCCCAGCCGTTCACGCGGGCATGGATGCGCTCCGCCGAGCGGTTGGCCGACGACCCTTCGGTGCAGGCGGCCGCCGTCGTGTACCTGTCTGACCTCCTGATGCTCTCGACAGCGCTCGTACCTCACGGGATCGCGATCGATGACCCCGGCGTCCTGTTCGCCACGGTCGACCACACGGTGTGGTTCCACGCGCCTTGCCGCGCCGACGACTGGTTCATGTACGAGGTCGAAAGCGACTGGGCCGGAAGCGGTCGCGCGCTGTGCCGCGGTCGAGTCTTCGACCAGAACGGTCAGCTGTGCGCCACCACCATGCAAGAAGGAGCCATCCGCGTTTCATAGTCCCGTAGCCACAGCGTCGGGATCCTCGTCATGTGCACACCCAGAAAGGTATTTCGTATGGACATCAGCACCACAGTCGCCCTCGTGACAGGGGGCGCTTCAGGGCTTGGCCGGGCGACCGTCGACGCGCTTATTGCCCGGGGCGGAAGGGTGGTTATCGTGGATCTGCCCGGATCGGCCGGTGAGGAAGTCGCGGCCGACCTTGGTGATGTCGTGCGGTTCGCGGCTGCGGATGTCCGTGACCCTGAGGCAGTGCAGGCGGCGGTCGACCTCGCGAGTGAGCTGGGCGATCTCCGTGTCGCAGTGAGCTGCGCCGGGACGGGTGATGCCGTCAAGACCGTGGGTCGTGGCAATGTGCCCTATCCGCTGGACGCGTTCCAGCGGGTCGTCGAGATCAACCTGGTTGGTACGTTCAACGTGATCCGGCTCGCGGCCGCTCGCATGGCGGAGCTCGACCCGCTCGGCGAGGAGCGCGGCGTAGTCATCAACACGGCCTCCGTGGCGGCGTTCGACGGTCAGATCGGCCAGGCGGCGTACGCGGCATCGAAGGGCGGCGTGGTCGGGATGACCCTGCCCATCGCGCGGGATCTGTCGAGTCTCGCGATTCGCGTAGTGACAATCGCCCCAGGCTTGTTCGACACTCCGCTCTTGGCCTCGCTGCCCGAGGAAGCTAAAGCCTCGCTCGGTCGTCAGGTGCCGCATCCGGCTCGTCTCGGTAGACCCACCGAGTTCGGCGAATTGGCTGCACACATCGTCGAGAACGCCATGCTCAACGGTGAGACGATTCGTCTCGACGGCGCCATCCGGATGACTCCCCGATGAGGGCCCCGACGTTCCGCAACCGGTTCACCGAGACCTTTGGTGTGAGCGTGCCCATCATTCAGGGTGGCATGCAGTGGGTGAGCCGGGCGCCGCTCACCGCCGCGGTCGCCGAGGCAGGCGCTCTCGGCTTTCTTGGCGCACTGACACAACCCACACCTGACGATCTGATGCGGGAGATCGCGAGAACGCGAGAGCTCACGGATCAACCGTTCGGAGTCAACCTGACCATCCTTCCGTCGATCAACCCGCCACCGTATGACGAGTACCGGGCGGTGATCATTGAGGCCGGCATCACAGTGGTGGAGACTGCAGGCTCCAATCCCGCGTCTCACCTGCAGTTCTTCTCTGCTGCGGGGGTCAAGGTGATTCACAAGTGCACGAGTGTCCGTCACGCTCTCAGCGCGCAGGCAGCAGGGGTGGACGCCGTCAGCATCGACGGTTTCGAGTGTGCAGGCCATCCGGGCGAAGATGATGTGACGGGTCTCGTGCTGCTGCCGGCCGCCGCGGACGCCCTCGACATCCCCGTGATCGCCTCCGGCGGTTTTGCCGATGGTCGCGGGTTGATGGCGGCCCTCAGTCTCGGCGCCGACGCAGTGACGATGGGCACGCGGTTCATGTGCACAGCGGAGTCGCCGGTGCACGAAAACGTCAAGCGAGCGATCGTGGAAGCCGGCGAGCGAGATACTGAGCTGATCTTCCGCGAGCTCAGGAACACTGCTCGAGTGGCCTCGAATGGCGTGAGCCGCCGGGTCGTGGACATCCTGTCCAATGGTGGCGAGTTCGCCGACGTCAAGGACTTGGTCGCTGGCGTGCGCGGACGCAAAGTCTTCGAAGAAGGTGATGTCGAGGCGGGCATTTGGACGACAGGCATGGCGCAAGGACTGATTCGCGACATCCCGCGAGTCGCGGACCTGATAGATCGGATCATGGCAGAAGCGGCCGACGTTCACGCGGCGGCCGGGTCCGGGTTTGCCGTGAGCGTATGACATTCGAGCACGGAGCTCGAGGTCGCCGATGAAGACGCGTGGCGCCGTGGTTGTTGCTCCAGGGCGACCTTATGAGGTCGTTGACCTGGTGCTGGATGAGCCGCGGGCCCGCGAGGTTGTGGTCAAGATGTCAGCATCGGGCATCTGCCATTCGGATGACCATCTCGCCACGGGAGACCTGCAGGTCCAGACCTATCCGTTCTGTGGTGGGCACGAGGGATCCGGCGTCGTGGTGGCCCTTGGAACAGACGTCACCGAGGTCGAGGTGGACGACCACGTCGTGTTCTCGTTCGTCCCGGCGTGCGGCAGGTGCAGGTGGTGCGCGGCCGGCCAGCAGAATCTCTGCGACCTTGGGGCGCACGCTCTGAGTGGGTGCCGTCCAGATGATCCCTCGACGTGGCGGGTGCATACGCCGGATGGCCGACCGGTGGGGCAGATGAGCTCGATCGGTACGTTCTCCGAGCACACAGTTGTCAACGTCGCGTCGGTCATCAAGGTTGACCGGGACCTGCCGCTACACGTCATCTGCCTACTCGGTTGCTGTGTCAGCACCGGCTGGGGTAGCTCCGTCAACGATGCTCGGGTCGAGCCGGGCGACACGATCATCGTCATGGGTCTCGGTGGCATCGGGATGAACGCCGTTCAGGGCGCTCGGCATGCCGGAGCTGGGTGTGTGATCGGCGTCGATCCTGTGGCGATGAAGCGGACGTTGGCGAGCGATTTCGGCGCGACTCACGCAGTCGCCTCGATGCAAGAAGCTGGCCGACTGGCGCGCTCGCGTACTGATGGTCAAGGCGCCGACAAGGCCGTCATCGCAGTCGGCGTCCTCGCTGGAGATCACTTGGCAGAGGCATTGTCGACCGTGCGCAAAGGGGGCACCGTGGTCATCACGAGTGTCGCTCCGATGACCGATCTCGGCGCCCCCATCAGCCTCTTCCAGGTGGCCATGCTGCACCAACGGATTCAAGGATCCATCTACGGAGGTTGCAATCCGAGGCGCGACATTCCACGCCAGGTACAGATGTATCGCGACGGCCAACTGATCCTTGACGAGCTCGTGACCAAGACGTACTCCCTTGACGACATCGGTCAGGGATTCGCCGATCTTCGTTCTGGGCTCAACTTGCGTGGTGTGGTCACGTTCAACTGACGATGCCGCCGGACGGCGCCATCAGATCACGGCTTGGCCCCGGCCCGACTCGACAGCCAATTGGAGGATGAAATGGAGCCGTACGAGGTCATCGACATGTCCGTCGTGTCGTGCGCACACGGTGGTCACGTGAGAGCGGTGACAGTCTCCGATGGTGCAGCGCGAAGTGTCCGTGAGTGGACCGTTCCAGAGATCTGGACCGCGATCTACCAAGGGCAGGTGTTCCTCGTCCGTGATCCATCGCAGCAGGGAGCGCGGGTGGTTGCCACGGAGTACTGCCGTTGTGGATGGGGGACTCTCCGCACCATCGACTCCGAGGCCACCGAAGGTGACCTCATCCCGTCGCGATCCAGGATGAACGCCCAAGGTCTACAGCACACTCAGTCGCGGGGTCACTGACGGTGATGGAGTCGCTCAGCCTTTCGATTCACGATGGCATCGCCCATCTTCGGTTGACCCGTCCCGACCGTTCGAACGCGTTCGATCTGGCGGGCGCTCACGCGTTCGACGCTGCGGTTCGCAGGATCGAGCGGGACGACGATGCGCGAGTCGTCCTGCTCAGTGGGGCTGGATCAAGGTTCTGTGCCGGAGGGGATGTCTCAAGTATGATCGCCGCCGAGAACAGAGGGGCGTACGTCCGGGATCTCGCGGATACCCTCGACGCGGCCTTGCAGCGCTTGGACTCCATGACCAAGCCGACAGTCGTGGCGGTGCAGGGTGCGGTTGCGGGTGCTGGGATCGGCGTGATGCTTGCGGGCGACCTGATCGTGGCTGAGCGGGCAACGAAGTTCGTCACGGCCTACGCCGGAATCGGGCTCACGCCCGACTGCGGAGTTTCGTGGTTGCTTCCGCGGGCCGTTGGGCAAATGCGAGCCTTGCAGATGATCCTGACACCGACCGTGGTCGATGGCGAGACTGCGTTGTCATGGGGCCTGGTCAGCGAAGTCGTGGGCACAGATGCACTGGCCCGCGCTGAGGAACTTGCGCGCTCGCTCGCAGCCGGCCCCGCGGAGGCACTGGGACACGCACGTCGTTTGTTGCGGACGTCATGGTCTGTCGATCGCGCGACGGGCGGCGCGGAAGAGACGCGAACCATCGAGCGGGCCATCCTCTCTCCCGAAGCAGCGGCGTTGATCGATGCCTTCGGTAGAGGTTGAATCCTGAACGCGGAGGGCGCAAGCACATCGTGAATACACACGTTCGTAGGTCATAAGTCTCCTGCTGAGGTTCGCCTGCGCTCATGCATCGACTCCGGAAGGTCGTCGATCAGCCAGGCGGTCGCGGTGAGAGCTGGGTTCCAGCTTTGGGCCGGGCGCTCTACGTGTGCCCCCGGCGCACCCCCGCGGCGCAATCGCGGGCACCGTTGCCACAGATACGACTGAAATCACAGGCAGAAACTCCATCCTGCGTCACTTGTAATGAGGATGTCGCGGGTTCGAATCGTGTCGGAGGCTCAGGGAATTTCGGGTCCGGACTGCGCAATCAGGTGATGGCTGCCGCATTCTGAAGTCATTCTTGTTCCGCGAAGACTTCCGCCGCGATCTGGTAGCACTCGAAGGCTCGCGCAACGCCGCCGTACACGGCGATCTGGATGAAGACTTCAACGATCTCTTCTTTTGTTGCGCCGGAGTTCAGTGCGATACGCAGCTGTCCCCGCAACGGCTCCAACGTGCCTAGCGTTGCGGCTACCGTCACGGAGACAAGTGCTCGGGTCCGGACATCGAGATGCTCATCTCGCGGCCACACGTCGCCGAACGCGTGGACCGTGGCGATCCGCTTGAAGTCCTCGGAATTGGCAGGTTCGCTCGGTGTGCTCTGGAGGAACCGCTCCAGGCGGAAGCCGAGAAGCGCCTCAGCATTGTCGAGAGCTTGTGCGAAGGGTGCGTGAGAGTCGTTCTGATCAGGTTGATCGGACATGGCTGTCTACCTCCGTTGCGAGCAGTGATGTGCGAGTCGACTGAAGAAATCTCATTGGCCTGTCTCCATCCTTGTGCTGGTTCCGCCGATTCCCTCGATCAGACTCGTCGCCACATTCTGGGCGTCCTCGAAAGGTTGGGTGTCATTGAGTGAGGCGGACATGGCGCGAGCGCCTTCGAAGAGCACGGCGAGTTGCCGGCCCACGGCCTCGGGGTCGTGAGCACCCGCTTCGGCGGCGGTTTCGATCAAGCGAGCGATGAAGGACCTCTTGTGGTGTTCGACCAGTGCTGCGACGTCGGGCATGGTTCCGGCTGTCTCCACGGCGGCGTTGTGCATGGGACAGCCGCGTAGGACGGTGTTCGGCTTGGGGTCATCCGGCCGCACGGAGAACAGGGCAAGAAGGCGTTCGCGGGCGCTGATGTCGCGACGCTCCAGCATGGTTTCGACGTGCAGCGGGCCATCAGGTTCCGATTCGAGCCGTCGCAGGTACGCGCTGACGAGCGCCTCCTTGCTCGAAAAGTGCTGGTAGAGAGTGCGGGTCGACACGTGGGCGGCATTCGTCAGTCCTGCGATGCCGGTCGCGTGGATTCCGTCGCGCGCGAAGAGCTCGACTGTGGTGCGCAGGATCCGCTCCTGCGCACCACGGCCTCCCTTGGAGGCGCCTTCTGGTGGGTGCGGCATGCGTTAAGTATAGCGATCGTTTTACCTCGGACGAATTGGCTGCTACCCTCGAGTCAAGGTAAAGCGATCACTGTACTTTGAACCTTGACGAGCGCGCTTCCGCCTCGCAACAAGGAAGGAATCGAGATCCATGTCCACTCAGAACGCTGTCTCAACACCCCATGAGGTCATCCGGTGGTCGATTGATACAGAAGCGTCCTTTGCCGACTTCCGGGACCGGTACGAGGCAGCTGTGCCGGTCGTGGATCTCCAACGGATGGCTCAACTGCGCGCCGAGCACGCTAGCTGGGACATCGTGATGGCTGCTGCCGCGGAGAACGCGCCACACGGCTTCATGCGGTTCTGGGGCAGCGATGTCAGTGAGCTCATGCAGCTCGCGGGTGATTCTGGCGCCTGCGTCACCTACCTGATGGGAAATCACACGATTGCCGAACGTATGTATCGGCATGATCCGGCAGTGATGCTGTACGCCCCGTTGCGGACGACGATTCACCTCGACGAGCAGGGTCTGACCCGGTTCTCGATCGATCAACCCAGCACCCGATTTGGCAGCTTCGACGCCCCGGAGATCGCTGCTGTCGGAGCAGAGCTGGATCGCAAGGTCGCCGATCTCCTCGAGCTCCTGAACGTTCGGGTTCCAGCTGCCTTGACTGCCGCTCCCGGTTCCCAGATGTGATCCCGAGACGACCAAGCCCAGAGAGGTACTCATGAACGACCAGGAAGCATTCACTGACATCGAGCCCACGTCTGACGAGGATTCTCTCGCCGAGCTCGGCGTAGCAGCGGCTGCTGCTGCAATCCGCGACGGTGGCATCACGTCTGAGGCCTACACCTCCGCCATGCTGAGCCGCGCTCGACGATTGTCCGGCCTCAACTCGTTCATCACGATTGACGAATCCGCCGTGCTGGCGGCAGCGGTAGAGGCAGACAATGCTCGCGCCGCAGGAATCGTGGCGCCGCTGCTCGGAGTCCCGGTCGGGGTGAAGGACAGCTACCAGACGCGTGGCCTGCGTACGACCCTCGGCGTGAAGACATTGGCACAATTCGTGCCGGAGACGGACGCCGACGTCGTGGCCGCCATCAAGGCGGCCGGCGGGCTCGTGTTCGGCAAGAACAACCTCGTGGAGATGTCTTTCGGGCTGACTGGCCACAACCAACACCACGGACAGGTCAAGAACCCTCACGCCCCCGATCATGTCTCGGGTGGATCATCGAGTGGCTCCGCGGCCGCCGTGGCTGCAGGCATCGTGCCTGCGGCGTTGGGCGGCGACACGGTCGGCTCCATCAGGGTGCCGGCTTCCCTGTGTGGGGTGGTCGGTTTCAAGCCCACCACGGGACGATGGCCGCGCGATGGCGTCGCACCGATCTCGCACACGCTCGACACGACGGGCGTGTTTGCGCGTACGGTCGAGGACTGCATGGTGGTCGACCAGGTCGTCACGAACGAAGCTGGCTCTCAGCCTCACCGATCCGATCTGAAGGGCGCCAGACTCGCCTACGCGCCCAGGCAGTACCTGGATCTCGTCGACGCCGAGACCATGGCGCAATTCGAGGACGCGTTGCTCCGTCTGAGGGACGCCGGAGCCGAAGTTGAGGAGGTCGACCTTGGCGACGACTTCTCCGAGATGGCGGGCCGGGTGACGTGGGACATCTTCTTCCGCGAGACGAAGGAAGGTGTTTCGGAGTTCCTCCGCCGCAATGAGTTCCCGGCCTCGTTCGAGGAGATCTACCGCGACCTGAAGCCGCAGCTCAAGGACGTGTGGGGCCACCTGGTCCTGCCGAGCGGACCGGGCCACCTCACCGAGGACGCCTACAGATCAGCAATGTCTGTCGACCGTCCGGAGATTCAACGTCGCCTCGGCGACGTGTTCACCTTGGGTGGATTCGACGCTCTGGTGTTTCCCACCACGCCCTCCGCAGCCCCCTCAATTGACCAGCAGTGGAAGTTCACGATCTCAGGAGTGGAGGTCGACGACCTGGTCCTGGCCAAGAACACGGTGCCCACCAGTGGCGCCGGGATACCGGGTGTCAGCATCCCCACTGGGTTGAACCGTTCGGGCCTGCCCATCGGGATCGAGTTCGACGGCGCACACGGTCATGACAGGAAACTCCTCGACCTGGCGCGTCAAGCGGAGTCCGTGTTCGAACCTCTGCCGGCTCTCCTGTCGCACTAGTCAGTGGCGCGACACCATTCGCTCAACTGTCGTGCCATCCCGCGGTGCCGCCGCCAGCGAGTCTGCGCCGCTCGTGCCCGCAGGATGTCGCGGGTTCGCCTCCTGTCGGAGGCGGGAAGATTCAGGTCTGACCAATCGGATCGCGCACGAGTCGAGCGGGGTGAGGCGCCGGCGCCATGGCCTGAGCGCCTAGCCTCGTGACGTGACTCCGGACGTGGTGCTGGTCGGCTGTGGCGACCTTGGTGGTGACGTGGGCCAACGGCTCGCCGCGCGGGGCCACGCCGTGCTCGCCCTGCGCCGCCGCGCCGAGCTCGTCCCGCAACCTCTGCGGGGTCTGTCAGTGGATCTCACCCGCGAACAACCAGACCTTCCGCCGCTCGACCTGGCGTACCTGGTCGTGGCGTTGACCGCCAGGCCCCGGACCGAGGAGAACTACCGCGCGACGTATGTCGAGGGCATGACCCGCGCGCTCGACGCGCTGGCCGCATCCGGTCAGGTACCGCGGCGTGCAGTGCTCGTGTCGTCGACGGGAGTGTTCGGCGACCTGGACCCGGCCGTGCTGGCCGACGAGTCCACGACTCCCCGCCCTGCCGATGGGCCGGCACGGATGCTGCTCGAGGCCGAGCGGGTGTTCTCCGATCGAGTGCCGGGCGGCACGGTCCTGCGCCTCTCAGGGCTTTACGGCCACGGCAGCACGCGACTGGTCGACCAGGTGCGCGCCGGAACGGTGACCGACCCGAACCGGTGGACCAACCGCATCCACCGCGATGACGCCGCCGCCGCGGTGGTCCATCTGCTCACTCGGGACACGCCGCCGGAGCCGCTCTATGTCGGGACCGACGACGAGCCCGCGCTCCTGGGCGATGTCGCTGCCCACCTGGCCGCACAGATGGGCGCGCCCGCCCCTCCTTCAGCCGACGCGGCGCTCGGACACGGCAAGCGGTTCACCAACGCGCGTCTGCGCGCCAGCGGCTGGGCGCCAAGCTTCCCGACCTACCGCGAGGGCTACGCGGGCCTGTCGGCATAGCCGCCAGCGTCATCCGACGACGAACCACACGGCGCGGACGAGCTGGTCGGTCGTGTTGCGCAGCCGGTGGGGCACGTCGCCGCGCAGGTGGATCGCCTCTCCGGCGCTGAGCGTCCGCTGGTCGCCGTTGACCTCGACCGTCAGGCTGCCTTCGAGGACGTAGCCGTAGTCGTCGCCGGGGTGCTGCTGCGGCGAGTCGCCGGGCGCCGAGTCGGATCCGGGGTCGTACTCCGTCAACAGGAACTGCACGTGGTGGTCGGCAGGGGTGTCCGCCAGGCGCTTCCAGCGGACGCCGTTCTGCAGGGTGAGGTACTCCTCGAACTCCGCGGCGTCCTGCTTGTCGAGCACCCGGGGACGCGCTGGCGAGGGTCCGCCGTCACGGCCCGTGTCGACGCTGCTGCCGAGCAGCTCGTCGAGCGAGAGGTTGAGCTCCGACGCGATGGCGAACAACGTGTTGACCGCAGCCTTGCTCTGGCCGAGCTCGAACTGCGACAGGAACGATGCGGAGACCCCGAGCCGGCGGGCGAGCTCGCGCACGGAGATGCCGAGCCGTTCACGCTCGGCGCGGACGTTCTGGCCGACCGTGGTCCCCAGGCCGCCGCCGTGCGCCCCGTTGGCCTTGGGCCCGGGACGTCCTGATCCGCGCGACGACGTTCCCCCGTTGGCTGTCATCTCCGCGACTCCACTTCGGTAGGCAACGCGGCCCAGCCTAGACCCTCACGCAGCCGGAACTTCTGGATCTTGCCGCTGGCGGTGCGGGGTAGCTCCATGACGATCTCCAAACGCTCGGGACTCTTCTGGACGGCAAATCCTGCGTCGACGAGGTGCGCGCGCAGCTCGTCGAGGGTCGGGGGACCAGCTGAGGCGGGTACGACGAAGGCGCACGCGCGCTCGCCGAGTGTGTCGTCGGGATAGCCGACGATCGCGACCTCGCTGACGAGGGGGTGGTCGAGGAGCGCCCACTCGACCTCGGCGGCGCTGTACTTCTCGCCGCCGCGATTGATGATGTCCTTGATCCGCCCGGAGATGTGCAGGGTCCCGTCGGGCTCGATCACGGCCGTGTCGCCCGTGCGGAAGAACCCGTCGGGCGTGAAGCTGGCGTCGTTCAACGACGCGTCGACGTAGCCGAGGAACAGCTCTGGCCCGCGGGCCAGCAGCTCGGGCACGCCGTCGGCGGCCCGGATGGTCATCTCGTTCTGCCCGATCACGGTGCCCTCGCCGTCGGCCGCCGCGTCCAGGTCGCCGAACGGGTCTGCCATGGCGAGCGTCGGCAGCTCGGTCGACCCGTACGTCCGCACGACGGCGGTGCCCATCACGGCGTGTGCGCGCCGCACGAGGTCGGGCGGGATGTCCGCGCCGCCACAGATGAACGTACGCAGGGAGGAATGGCTGTCGTACGTCTCGCAGAGGCCGCGCAGGAACGGGGTGGCGCTCACCGTGAACGTGCAGCGCTCCGCCTCGATCAACGCGACGGCCGGCTCGGGGTCCCACCGATCCAGCAGCACGGCGGCCGCGCCGATGTCTGCCGTCAGCACGACGGCGTACGAGAGGCCCGTGATGTGGCTGAGTGGCGACGGCATGAAGACCCGGTCGGCCGAAGTCAGCCGGCAGGCGTCCCGGATGCTCGCGCTCTCGGCGAGGAGCGTGCGATGGCTGTGCAGGGCGCCTTTGGGGGCCGACGTCGTGCCCGAGGTGTAGAGCACCAGGGCGACGTCGTCGGCCGCTGTCGAGACTGCCAGTGTCGCAGCCGACTGCATGGCCTCGAACGGCGTGATCCCCTCGACCTCGGCCGTCATGCGTACGCCGACGACGAGCCGCCCCGGCGCCAGGTCCCTCAGCTCGACGGCGTGGTCGTGGCCGCGATACGTCATCGGTGCGACCAGGACCGCGGGATCGACCTGGTCGATGATGAACGCCAGCTCGTGGGCGCGATAGATCGGCACGACCGGCAGCACCACCCCGCCCGCGAGCCACGTGCCCCACACCGCGACCACGGTCTCCCACCAGTTGGGCAGCTGGATGAGCACGACGTCGCCGGTGACCAGCCCACCCTCGCGCAGGGCGCCGGCGAAGGCCTCGGCCTGCGCCATGAGCTGGGCGTACGTGAGGCGGGTCGTGCCGTCGACCAGCGCCTCGGCGTCGGGGAAGGCCGTCGCGGCGACGCGCAGTCGGTCGGGCAGCGTCGCCGCGGGTGTCGCCGCTGCGAGGTGGTGGGGTCGCGTCGCGGTCAGCATGCCATGACCTCGCGTGCCGCGGCGACGATGTCGGCCGCCCCCGCCTCCCACACCCGTTCGAGCACCGGGGCGTACGGCGCCGGCGAATAGCTGGCGCCCACCCGGACGACGGGCGCGTCGAGCGACCAGAAGCCGGGTCCGACGGCCATCGCGGCGAGCTCGGCGCCGACGCCGAAGTCCGTCACGGCCTCCTGGGCGATCACCATGCGGTTGGTGCGGGCGAACGACTCGAGGACAGTCTCCCGGTCGAGCGGGACGATCGTGCGGAGGTCGATCACCTCGGCGTCGATGCCCTCGGCCGCCAGCGTCTCGGCCGCGTCGAGGGCGTGCGTCACCATGCGCGACCACGCGACGATCGTGACGTCGGCCCCGGGGCGTACGACATGGGCCTTGCCGAGCGGCAGGCGGTACGACGCGTCGGGCAACGCCGACTTCTTCTCGTAGAGCAGCCGGTGCTCGATGAACACGACCGGGTTGTCGTCCTCGATCGCGCTGCGCAGCAGCCCGTACGCATCGGTGCCCGAGCTCGGCATCACGACGGTCAGCCCGGGGATGTGGGCGAGGATCGCCTCGAGACTCTGGGAGTGCTGGCTGCCGGACGACCGGCCCGACCCGAACTGGGTGCGGACGACCATCGGCACGGTGACGGCGCCGCCGGTCATGAAGCGCAGCTTCGCCGCCTGGTTCATCAGCTGGTCGAGGCACACGCCGAGGAAGTCGAGATACATCAGCTCGACGACCGGCCGCAGCCCGGCCATCGCCGCTCCGACGCCGAGCCCCATGATCGCGGACTCGGAGATCGGGGTGTCGAGGACCCGGCCGGGGTGCGCCTCGGCGAGCCCGCGAGTCAGGCCGAACACGTTGCCCCCGGCGACGTCGATGCCGGCGAGGAACACCGAGGGGTCGGCGTCGAGCGCGTCGCCGAGTGCCTGCCGGATGATCTTGGACTGCGACACGACCGGACGATCGGCGGCAGGGCGAGCGGGCTCGGGCGTGACTGACCGTGGGGCGTAGACGAAGTCGTGTGCCGACGCGGCCGGTGGCTCCGCCGATGCCCGGGCGAACTCCTCGGCCTCGTCGACGGTCGCCAGGGCCTGCTGCTCGATCGTGGCGAGCTTGTCCTCGGACACGCCGCGGGCGAGCAGTCGTACGCGCGTGAGGGTGAGGGGGTCGGCGGCCGCGACCTCGGCCGCCATCGTGGCGGCGTCGCGATAGCGCTGTTGGTCGCCCTCGTAGTGGCCGTGCACCCGTACGGTCGACGCCTCGACGAGGATCGGGCCCTCGCCGCGGCGGACCCGTTCGAGGACGACCCGCATGCCGTCGGCCACGGCCTCCACGTCGGCGCCGTCGAGCTGGACGACGTCGATCCCGTACGCGAGTGCGCGCTGGGGGATCGGGACGGGGTGCTGGTCCTCGGCGCGGGAGAACTCCGAGAACCCGTTGTTCTCGCAGAAGAACACCACGGGCAGGTGCCAGAGCGCGGCGAGGTTGACCGCCTCGTGGAACGCGCCGGTCGCCACGGCGCCGTCGCCGAAGAAGCTGACCACGGCGTCGCCCGCCGCCTTGGCGCGCTGCGCGTGCGCGGCGCCGACGGCGATCGGCAGGCCAGCACCGACGATGCCGTTGGCGCCGAAGATGCCGAGGCTCGGGTCGGCGACGTGCATCGAGCCGCCCCGGCCCCGGCAGGCGCCGGTCTCCTTGCCCATGAGCTCGGCGAGCACGCGTCGGGGCTCGAGGCCCTTGGCGAGCACGTGGCCGTGACCGCGATGGGTCGAGGTGATGATGTCGTCGACGCGGGCGTGGAACAGCGCGCCGACGGCACACGCCTCCTGCCCGATCGAGGTGTGCACGAAGCCGGGGATCGCGTCCTGGGCGTACAGCGTGGAGATGCGTTCCTCCATGCGCCGGATGACCGACATCCGGCCGTACGCGTGCAGCAATTCGTCGCTGTCCATGTGGCGTGAGCACCTCCGTCCCGATCGTGCGGCTCTCCGGACAGTAGACCGGCGATCCCCACGGTGTCCAGTGACACTTGACAGAAATTTCTGTCCAGTGACACTTGACGCCGAACGAAATCTGGTGTCCAGTATCACTTGACAACTGATGTGACTGCCATCACGCCGATGGTGATCACGCCACCCGAACCCACACCCCAAGGGAGCGCAGATGCGCCGAGAAGATGTCGAGTTCCTGAGCGAGGGGACGACTGTCCGCGGCTGGCTCTACCGTCCGGACGGCGACGCCGGTGACGTGCCGGCGGTCGTCCTGGCCGGTGGCTGGTGCTACGTCCGCGAGCTCGTGATGCCCTACTACGCCGAGGCGTTCGCCGCTGCCGGCATCGCCGCGTTGGTCTTCGACTACCGCAACCTCGGGGTCTCCGACGGGGAGCCCCGCCAGCATCTCGACCCGACCGCCCAGGTCCGCGACTACCAGAACGCGCTGAGCTTCCTCGAGCGCACGCCCGGCATCGACGCCGACCGGCTCGGCGCCTGGGGCATCTCCTACTCGGGAGGCCACGTCCTGCGCATCGCGGCGACCGATCCGCGGGTCAAGGCGATCGTGAGCCAGATCCCGGTCGTCGACGGCTACCGCAACATGCGCCGGGTCCACGGCACGATGGGCTGGCGCCGGCTGTGGCAGGCGATCCTCGAGGACCGCCAGTTGCGCTACGAGGACCCCGCCAAGCGGCTCTACCTCCCGCACGCCACCGAGGAGCCCGAGAACGAGGTCTCCGCCTGGCCGTTCCCGGAGACCAAGACGACGTTCGCCCAGCTGCAGGCCACCGAGGCTCCGCTCTACCAGAACCTCAGCACGATGGAGTCCGTCGACCTGCTGCTCGACTACGACGTCAACTACTTCGTCGACCGCATCTACGACACGCCGACCCTGATGATCGTCGCCGAGGGTGACGACCTGACCCTCTGGGACCTCGAGATCGAGAGCTTCAACGCGATCCCGACGCACAAGAAGGAGCTCGTGGTCCTTCCGCACACCTCACACATGACGCTCTACAGCGATCGCGACAAGCTCGCGGCCGCCGCGGAGCACGCCACCTCCTGGTTCGTCCGGCAGCTGCTGTCGGACCGCACGGAGGACTGAAAGCCGCCCACCACGGTCGACGCGTACGCGGAGATCCCCCACCACGGCCGTTCGGCCACCTGCACAAAAGGACCCCCCATCATGGCTTCAACCGAATCAAAGATCGTCGAGTACGCCAAGAACGGCCACTTCGCGAGCCCGGTCTCACGGCGCTCCTTCCTTGCAGTCGCCGGAGCCGCCGGCATCACCCTCGGCGTCGCCGCGTGCGGCGGGAGCACGAGTGACGGCTCGAAGTCCTCCGGAGGCGGCGGGGGCAAGGTCAAGGAGAAGGCCTGGATCCAGGTCACGACCCTGTCGAACGACTTCTTCGTCGCGTTCAACGAAGGCGGCAAGCAGGCCATGAAGGCGCTCGGCGTCCAGGTGGCCTCGCTGGAGGACCAGGGCAACGTCAACACCGCCCTCGGTCAGGTCGGCAACGTCAAGGCCGCCGGCGGCAAGTCGATCTTCGGCACCCCGGCGACCGAGGCCCAGGCGGCAGCGGTCACCAAGGCGGCACAGGCTGCCGGCATCCTCTACGCCAGCTCCTACACCGCACCGGCCTGGTACACGCCTGCGGACGCCGACAAGTGGGTCCGCTTCATCACGCCGATGTCGACCAAGATCGCCGAGGCCACGGCTCGGGCGTTGTTCGATGAGGTCGGCAAGAAGGGCACGATCATCCACGTGCCCGGTCAGAAGGGCTCGTCCGCGGACGACCAGCGCACCGCCGGCCTCAACGCGGCACTCAAGGACTATCCCGACATCACCATCGTCACGGCGTCGCCCGGCAACTGGACGTCGGAGGACGCGCGCAAGTCGTTCACCAACATCCTGCCCAAGGTCAAGGACTTCGTCGGGGTCTTCGCGCAGAACGACAGCGAGGCCGCAGGTGTCATCGCGGCCCTCGACGCGCAGGGCATCAAGGACAAGGTCGTGACGGGCTTCGACGGCAACCAGCAGAACGTCCAGTACATCGCGGACGGCAAGCAGTTCCTGACCAGCGCCACGATCGGCGGACTGACGGCAGGCCTGCTCGGCGTGACGACGTTCGACGCGCTCAACGGCGTGAAGTTCAAGCTGCCCGAGACGTTCCTCGCCCAGGGCGCCCTGCTGGTCAAGCCCGACTCGGCGGACAAGGTGCTGAAGTCGATCTACCAGAAGCAGCTGCCGTTCGACTGGGCCAAGATGAGCAAGGCGCTGAACCCGGACTCCTGGGACCCGCAGACGGTCCTCAACCCGATCGACCCCAAGGAGTACTACGCCGGCGTCAAGCAGGACCAGTACAAGCTGAACTCGGCGTGGGACTCGGCCGACATCGAGGGCGTCCGCAAGGAGTACGACGCGGCGTTCAAGACCGGCCCCCTGTTCGAGTTCAAGAGCGATCTCGTCGCCTGACGATGTCCACCACGTCAACCATCGAGCTCACCGGCGTCTCCAAGACGTACGGTCCGGTCCATGCCCTGCGCGACGTCTCGCTCGAGGTACGGCCGGGGGAGGTCCTCGGCCTCATCGGTGAGAACGGTGCCGGCAAGTCCACGCTCATCGGGGTGCTCAGCGGCACCGTCCGGCCCGACGCAGGGACCATGCAGGTCCACGGGCAGGCGGCGCCGCTGGGCGACCCCCGGGCGCTGAGCTCGCTCGGCATCTCGGTGGTCGTCCAGGAGCAGGCGCTCGTGGAGTCGCTGCGCGTCTACGAGAACATCTACCTCGGCAGGGAGAGCGCCGTCGGCGGCCGTGGGCCGGGCCGCCGCCGGCGCCTGCGGGCGGCGGCGAGGAAGCTGCTCGAGGACCTGCACATCACGGGCGTCGATGCCGATGCCGTCGTGGTCGAGCTGTCGTACCCGCAGCGCCAGCTGATCGAGATCGCGAAGGCGTTCTCCCGTACGCGCACCGGCTCGGCGGCTCCGGTGATCCTGCTGGACGAGCCCACCAGCGCGCTGAGCGAGACCGAGGTCGAGATCCTGTTCTCGCTCGTGGAGCGGTGGAAGGACCGGGTCTCGTTCATCTTCGTCTCGCACATCCTGCAGGACGTCCTCAAGATCAGCACCCGGTTGCTGGTGCTGCGCGACGGCCGCGCGATCGAGACGCTCCCCAACGTCGGGGTCTCGCCCGAGCACCTGCACGAGCTCATGGTCGGCAGCGAGCGCAGCGCCGACTACTACCGCGAGGACGAGCAGGGCGGTGCGAGCGCCGAGGAGCCGGTCGTCGAGCTCCGCGGGGCGAGCGTCACGGGCGAGTTCGAGGACGTCGACCTGGTCATCCGGCCCGGCGAGATCGTCGGCGTCGCCGGCGTCATCGGATCGGGCAAGTCGACGCTCGCGGCAGCCGTCGCGGGCGCCGAGCGCCTCCACACCGGCGAGCTGCTGCTCGACGGCCGCCCTCGTACGCGATGGAACGTGGCCAAGGCGGTGCAGGAAGGCGTGCTGTACGTGCCGCCCGAGCGCGCCCACGACTCGCTCTTCACCACGACGTCGATCCGGTCCAACATCTCGATCGGCTTCCTCGACCTGCTCCAGACTCCGTGGAACCGCCTGATCCGGCTGCGGGAGGAGCGCACGCGATCCACGGCGCTCGCCAAGCGCCTGCAGATCAAGGCGCCGTCGCTCAGCACGCCGATCGGTGAGCTCAGCGGCGGCAACCAGCAGAAGGCCGTGTTCGCCCGGTGGCAGGGCCGCCGGTGCCGCGTCCTCGTGCTCAACGACCCGACGCGCGGCATCGACGTCGGGACCCGCGAGGAGATCTACGGACTCATCCGGGAGATGGCCGCAGACGGCATCGGTGTGCTGCTGTGCGCCGAGTCGCTCGAGGAGGTCATCGGCATGTCCGACCGGATCATCGTCATGAAGGACGGTCGGGTCACCGCCGAGCTGTCCTCACCCACAGCCGCCAAGCCGACCGAGGTCGACGTCATCAAACACATGATGTGAGGAACCCATGACCAACGTGATAGCCCCGCAGACACCCACGTCGCCCCCTCCGGCTCCCCCCGGCGGAGGGGGGCGTGGGGCCCTGGCCCGCCTCGACCAGTACCGCAACGTGCTCGTGCCGACGATCGCCGTGATCGCGCTGGTGATCTACTTCCAGTCGCAGACCTCGTCGTTCGTGTCGGCCGACTCGGCCCAGAACATCCTGCGCCAGATGGCCTTCCTGACGGTCCTCGCGCTCGCCGGCACGTTCGTGATCCTGATCGGTGGCATCGACCTGTCGGTCGCCGCCAACGCGACGCTCGCCGGCATCCTCATCGCGACGTGGATCGACGACTTCGGCGGCACGCTCGCGATCGTCATGGTCATCGCGGTCGGTGCGTTCGTCGGCCTGGTCAACGGCATCATCACGACCTGGCTGAAGGTGCCGTCGTTCCTGGTGACGCTCGGCATGATGTCGATCCTCGACGGCGTGTCCAACTCGATCTCGGACGGCGGCCCCGTGTCGTACCAGTCCGGGCTGCTGCAGACGCTCATCAACGACTCGACGATCCCCAATGTCCCCAACGGTGCCCTGATCGCGATCGTGCTGACCGCGATCGCCACGGTCGTCGCGTTCGCCACGCCGTTCGGCCGGCACATGTACGCGGTGGGCGGCAACGAGCGGGCCGCGGGTCTGAGCGGCGTACGCGTGCGGGCCGTCAAGCTCGCGGTGTTCGCACTCGCCGGTGGCGTCGCTGCGATCGCCGGCATCATCTTCACGGGTCAGGCCAGCACGGGCGTCCCGATGGGCGCCGATGCGAGCCTGCTCAACTCGATCGCCGCGATCGTCGTCGGCGGCACGGCGTTGTCGGGAGGCGTCGGCGGACCTCACCGTACGCTCCTCGGCGCGCTCGTCATCGTGCTGTTGAGCGCCGGGATGGACATCACATCGGTCGACCCGTACACCCAGCTCGTCGTCAAGGGCGCCGTCGTCATCGCGGCCGTCGCCCTCACGATCGATCGTCGTCGCTACGGGATGATCAAATGACCGGGCGGATGGCGGGCAAGGTCGCGTTCGTCACGGGTGCCGCCCGCGGGCAGGGTCGCAGCCACGCCGTGCGACTCGCCGAGGAAGGCGCGGACATCATCGCGATCGACCTCTGCGAGGACCTGCCCGAGGTGCCGTACCCGCTGGCCACCAAGGCCGACCTCGACGAGACCGTGCGCCAGGTCGAGGCGCTGGGTCGTCGCATCGTCGCCCGCGTCGCCGACGTACGGGACTCCGCCTCGATCGACGCAGCGCTCCGCGAGGGCGTCGACGAGCTGGGCCGCCTCGATGCCGTGTGCGCCAACGTGGGGATCAACAACCCGGCGCCGGCGCACGAGATCACCGAGGAGCAGTGGCACACCGTCATCGACATCGACCTCGGCGGCACGTGGCGCACCGTGAAGGCCGCGATCCCGTATCTCGTCGGCCAGGGCACCGGCGGGTCGATGGTGCTCACGAGCTCGGCTGCGGGCCTCAAGGGCTATGCCAACATCGCGCACTACACCGCCGCGAAGCACGGCATCAACGGCCTGATGAAGACCCTGGCCCAGGAGCTCGCCGAGCACCACATCCGCGTCAACACCGTCAACCCGACCCAGGTCGACACCCCGATGATCATGAACGACCCGATGTACCGGTTGTTCTGCCCCGACATCGAGAACCCCACCCGCGAGGACTTCGCCCCGATCTCGCAATCGATGAACGCTCTTCCCATACCGTGGGTGGAGTCTCGGGACGTCAGCAACTCCGTGCTGTTCCTGCTCTCTGACGAGTCCAGGTACATCACCGGTGTCGCACTGCCGGTCGATGCCGGCGTGCTCATCAAGTAGAACCAGGCGGCCGCACGCGTGGCCGCACGCATCCCGAGGAGGACGGAACATGGCAGGACGAGTCGAGGGCAAGGTCGCCTTCATCACCGGCGCAGCACGCGGACAGGGCCGCAGTCACGCGGTCAAGCTCGCGGAGGAGGGCGCCGACATCATCGCCGTCGATGCACTCAAGGACATCGACACGGTCACGTACCCGATGGCCACCGACGAGGACATGCAGGAGACGGTGCGACTGGTCGAGGCGACCGGGCGCCGCATCCACTCCGCGCACGCGGACGTCCGTGACTTCGAGTCGCTGCGCATCGCCCTCGACGCGGGCGTCGAGCAGTTCGGCCACGTCGACATCGTGTCGGCCAACGCCGGCATCCTCTCGTTCGGCGCTGTGGAGGAGCTGTCGGAGGAGACCTGGGCGCAGATGATCGACATCAACCTCAGCGGCGTCTGGCGCACCGCGAAGGCGGCGATCCCGCATCTCATCAGGCAGGGCACGGGCGGGTCGATCATCCTGACGTCGTCGGTCGCGGGCCTGCGGTCGTACGCCGGAGTGGGCCACTACGTCTCCGCGAAGCACGGCGTCGTCGGGCTCATGAAGACGTTGGCGCAGGAGCTGGCCGAGCACCACATCCGCGTCAACACGGTCAACCCCACGCAGGTCGACACGCCCATGGTGCAGCACCCCGACATGTACAAGCTGTTCAGCCCCGACATCGAGAACCCGACCAAGGAGGACTTCGCGCAGGCGTCCGGCGAGTCGATCCTCTACCCGATCCCATGGGTCGAGTCGATCGACGTCAGCAACGCGGTCCTGTTCCTGGCCTCGGAGGAGTCGCGCTACATCACCGGCGTGGCGCTGCCGATCGACGGTGGCGTGCTGGTCAAGTAGCCGCGGGCGGCGCCTGCGGCGGTCGAATCACGTGGTTCGTGTAGGACTGGACCATGACGAATCAAGAGGTCGACGTCCTGGTCGTGGGCGCCGGAGCGACGGGACTGTCCGCCGCGTACGCCCTGCAGCGCGCGGGCAGGTCGGTGCTGGTGCTCGAGTCGCGCGAGCGGGTCGGTGGCCGGCTGTGGACCGACGAGGTCGATGGCGTCGATCTCGAGATCGGCGGTCAGTGGGTCTCGCCTGACCAGGACGCGCTGCTGGCGATGCTGGGCGAGCTGGGCCTGGAGACGTTCGAGCGGCACCGCGAGGGCGAGTCGATCTACGTGGGCCTCGACGGCCAGCGGCGTACGTTCACGGGTGAGCAGCTCCCGGTCGCCCACGCGGTCGAGGCCGAGATGGCCCGGCTCACGGCCCTGCTCGACGAGCTGTCGGGGCAGATGGACCCGGCGAGGCCGTGGGACATGCCGGGTGCCCGAGAGCTCGACCAGGTCACGTTCCTCGGCTGGCTCGAGCAGAACTGCAGCGAGCCAGAGGCGCGCGACAACATCGGCATGTTCATCGCACAGGCCATGCTGACCAAGCCCGCGCACACGTTCTCCGCCCTGCAGGCCGTGCACATGGCCGCGAGCGCGGGCAGCTTCAGCAACCTGGTCGACTCCGAGTTCATCCTCGACAAGCGGGTCATCGGCGGCCTGCAGCAGGTGCCGCTCCGCCTGGCCGAGCGACTCGGCAGCGCCGTGCGCACGGGCCGCGACGTCGAGAAGGTCGCCTGGACCGACGCCGGCGTCACGGTCTCGTCCGGCGACCTCACCGTCAGTGCTCGTCACCTCGTGCTCGCGATCCCGCCGACCGCGGTCACCCGCGTGCGCTTCGAGCCGCCGCTGCCGTCGATCCAGCGTGAGACCCGCCAGCACCAGTCGTTCGGGCAGGTCATCAAGGTGCACGCGACGTACGAGTCACCGTTCTGGCGCGACGCCGGGCTCTCGGGCACGGCCTTCAGCCCGTACGAGGTGGTGCACGAGGCGTACGACAACACCAACCACGACGAGCCGCGGGGGACGCTGGTGGGCTTCGTCTCGGACCTGCAGGCCGATGCCGTGCTCAGGCTGTCGGCAGACGAGCGGCGCGAGGTCGTCCTGTCGTCGCTGTCGACGTACTTCGGCCCTCAGGCCGCCGCGCCGCTGACCTACTTCGAGAGCGACTGGACCTCCGAGGAGCTCGGCAGCGGAGCGTACGGCTCGAGCTTCGACGTCGGCGGGCTCACCCGGTTCGGGCCCCGTCTCCGGGAGCCGGTCGGCCCGATCCAGATCGGCAGCTCGGACGTGGCGGGCCTGGGGTTCCAGCACGTCGATGGCGCCCTGCGCGTCGGGGCGGAGCTGGCCGAAGCCATCGTCGAGGGTTGACGGGCCAGCGCGCCGGCTTCTTCGGCGGAGTGCGGTGGGCCACGCGCCAGGCGACGATCGCGATGGTGAGGTAGACGGCGTAGCCGGCCAGCCGCGCTGGCTCATCCTGCTGGGCGTTTTCGGGCTGTTCGCCCTGGGCGTCTACCTCGTCGAGCTGCGCAACCTGCGACGCACCCGCAAGGTGACGCCCCGGCACTGAGCCGGCTCAGCTCGCGTCTAGCGCCGCAGCAGCGTTTGCACTTGCTCGCGGATGTCGGCCACGACGGTCTCGTCGCTCACGGCGGGGTCCGCGTGGGTGGCCATGCTGAGGAAGCCGATCGCCGAGATGATGTGAGCCAGCGTCGCAGCGTCGTCGACGAAGGACTCGTCGCGCGCGAGGGCGGCGGCAAGGGCCTCCTCGGTCCGGGCGGAGATTGCGAGCGCCTCACCGTGATGTGGCTCGTCATGGTCACCGAACACCATTTCGCGCAGGTACGTACGACCATTGGCGATCTGGGTGCGGTTGCACTCCACGATGGGCTGCATGATCGCCATCACCGCACCCAGCGCGTCCGGGACCGACTCGGCCGCCTTCCGGCCCCGTTCGAGCGCCTCGGCGTAGTGCGTGTTCTGCACCATGAGGAGGAGCTCGCCCTTGGTCTTGGCATAGAGGAACAGCGTCCCGGTGCCGATGTCAGCCTGGTCGGCGATCTGCTGGGTCGTGACGTCCTCGACGCCGTGCTCGGCGAACAGCTCGCTGGCGGCCGTGAGGATGCGGTCGAGCTTCTCCTGCTTGTTGCGCTCGCGCCGGCCGAGCGGCTGGGAGGCGAGAGTCATGGCGCAACCTCCGGGTCTGGGCTCTGACAGGGCCGGGCTCCATCCTTCCACGGAGGAGCGACCGGCACCGGCCTACGCCTCGTGGTGCGGGAGGACACGGGCGTCCTTCACGTAGGTGAGGGCGGCCGTGACGTCGTACGCATGGATCGTCGCGGCCAGCGGAATGAGCTGCTCGGACAGGCCCCGGATGGCGTCGCCGGCGAAGAACGCGTCACGAGCCGCGTCATCGGCGAACCCGAGCATCACCGAGGCGTGAAAGCGCTGGTCCTCGGGGTTGTCGTGGGCCACGTTGGGGGTGTCCCACAGCTTCTGGCTCCAGGGCAGGAACGTCTGCGTGCGCAGCTCCTTCAGGAGTCCGGTCCCGGCCATCGCTGACACGAGCTGCGTGTTGACGAGCTTCCGGAACGTCCGTGCGCTCACGCCGTCGCGGCGACGCACGTAGATGACGGCGCGCGAGCCGACCGGCTCGCCGGGTGCGACGTCGTACCAGCGGGACATGCCCGGGAGGCCGGCGTAGAGCAGGGTGCGGCGGAAGACGTTGATCTCGTCCTGGTACGCCATGGCGTTCTGCTTGCGCCCTTGGAGCGTGGAGAGCACGCCCTTGAGGGTGACCTCGGCGATGCCGTCGATCTTGCGGTCGTGCGGGATGGCGGTAGCGATGCCGGCGGTGGCCGGCCAGCGGCCCACATTGTCCTCGGCGACGTGGATCTGCCGGTACTCCTTGAGGCCGCGGTTGGCCGAGATGATCCCGGAGTGCGGGCCCTTCCAGTAGTCCATGCCGGTCTGGCGAGGCTGGTCGGTCCGCACCCACAGCAGGATCGAGCTCGAGAGCTGCTTCCTGGCCTTCGGTGCGGCGGTTGAGGTGCTCATGATCGTTCCTTCGGTCGTGAGGTCAGCGGTTCAGGAACTCCACGGCGAGGGGGGCGAACTGCTCGTGGAACTGGAAGATGCCGCCGTGTCCGGAGTCGGGGTAGATGACGAGCTCGGAGCCCGTGATGCGGCGGTGCAGGTCCTCGGACAGGACGGAGGGCACCATGCGGTCGTTGTCGCCGTTGGCGATGAGCGTCGGCTGGGTCAGCTTCGACAGGTCCGACGGCGTGCCGCGGCCGTACTTCTTGATGGCCTTGAGCTGGGTCTGGAACGCCGGCATCTTCATCTTCGCGTCGCGGTCCTCGGTGCGCTCCTCGAGTCGCTTGACGAACGCCTTGGCGGCAGGCTTGCCGGTCGCATTGCGGTTGAAGAACAGGAACTCCTTGGGGTCGGATCGTGTCAACGTCGCGCGCAGGATGTCCCAGTAGGTGACCCCGGCGATCTTGTCGATGTCCTTGCCTCCGCGCGGGCCGGTGCCGGTCAGCACGAGCCTGCGGACGAGCTCGGGGTGCTTGACGACGAGATCCTGGGCGATCATGCCGCCGAGAGAGAACGAGAAGATGTCGATCTGGTCGAAGCCGAGGGCCTTGATGAACGCGTACGCGTCGTCGGCCATGGCCTCGACGCTGTCGGGCACCTTGCCGGACGAGCCGCCGACGCCCTTGTTGTCGAACGTGATGACGTGGCGGGTCTTGGCGATGGGGTCGACGATGCGCGGGTCCCAGTTGTCGAGGGTCGCGGCGAGGTGCACGAAGAAGATGACGGGGATGCCTTCCTTCGGTCCCAGCTCCCTGTAGGCGTACGTCGTGCCGTTGGCCGTGATGGTCTTGGCGGGTGCCTTCGCGTATGTGGTGACGATGTCTTCCGTGCTGCTCATGATCGATCTCCTGTGAGGTGGTGGGTGTGCTCAGAAACGAGCATACTCATTTATGAGTTGACTCAGAAACTTTTGTCAAGTCGGCTGGTCTGTTGGTGGAATGTGGAACTCGGGTCGCTGGTGGGGGACGATGCAGGGAGGCCACCACGGGAGGGAACAGCAAGCATGGATCTCAGCGTCGCAACGGGCACGACCGAGTCACCGCAGCTCACGACCACGATCGGTGCGAACCTGGTCGCCACCGTGCAGCAGCACGGTGCACGGGAGGCGCTGGTCGACTGCGTCAGCGGTCGCCGCTGGACGTACGACGAGCTGCTCGCTGAGGTCGATCGCGTGGCGCTCGGCCTGCTGGCCCTCGGGGTGACGAAGGGGGACCGGGTCGGGATCTGGGCGCCGAACTGCCCGGAGTGGACGTTCGTGCAGTACGCGACGGCGCGCATCGGCGCGATCCTCGTCAACGTCAACCCGGCCTATCGGAGCCATGAGCTGTCGTTCGTCGTGGGTCAGTCGGGCATGCGGACGATCGTCGCGGTGCCGGAGTTCAAGGGTTCCAGCTATGCCGACATGATCGCGGAGGCGCAGGCCGAGCACCCGTCGCTCGTCGACGTCGTGCTGATCGGGACCGACTCGTGGGAGCAGCTCTGCGAAGCCGGTCGCGGTGACGATCGGGCCCGGCTCGCGGAGATCGAGGGTGGGCTCGACGCAGCCGATCCGATCAACATCCAGTACACGTCCGGCACGACCGGGTTCCCCAAGGGCGCGACGCTCTCGCACCGCAACATCCTCAACAACGGTTGGTTCGTCGGCGAGCTGATCGACACTCCGAGGAGGACCGGGTCTGCATCCCGGTGCCGTTCTACCACTGCTTCGGGATGGTCATGGGCAACCTTGCGTGCACGACGCACGGCGCCACCATGGTGATCCCCGCACCGTCGTTCGACCCGGTGGCGACGCTCGAGGCAGTGGCCGCCGAGCGGTGCACGTCGCTGTACGGCGTGCCGACGATGTTCATCGCGATGCTCACCGAGCCGGTCGTCGACACCCTCGACCTCACCTCATTGCGCACCGGCATCATGGCCGGGTCGCCGTGCCCGGTGGAGACCATGAAGCAGGTGATCGGCCGGCTCGGCATGACCGAGGTCTCGATCTGCTACGGCATGACCGAGACCTCGCCGGTCTCCACCCAGACCCGCACCGACGACTCGCTCGAGCGGCGCGTGTCGACCGTCGGCCGGGTCGGGCCGCACCTCGAGGTCAAGATCGCGGACCCGGGCACCGGGGAGGTGCTGCCGCACGGCGAGGCGGGCGAGCTCTGCACGCGCGGATACTCGGTGATGCTCGGCTACTGGGACCAGCCGGAAAAGACCGCCGAGGCGATCGACGCCGACGGTTGGATGCGCACGGGCGACCTGGGGGTCATGGACGCCGACGGCTACGTGACCATCACCGGCCGTATCAAGGACATGGTGATCCGCGGCGGCGAGAACATCTATCCCCGCGAGATCGAGGAGTTCCTCATGACGCATCCCGACGTGCTCGACGCCCAGGTGATCGGCGTCCCGGACGACAAGTACGGCGAGGAGCTCATGGCGTGGCTGCGCCTGCGCGACGGTGCCGCGCCGGTCGATGCGCCGGCCCTGCGTGAGTTCTGCACCGGCAAGCTGGCGCACTACAAGATCCCTCGTTATGTGCACATCGTCGACGAGTTCCCCATGACGGTCACCGGCAAGGTCCGCAAGGTCGAGATGCGGAAGGCCGCCATCGAGCTGCTGCGGTGACGCCGCGGCGGGCGGGTTAGCCGTCGAGGTTGCTGGCGACCAGGTCGGCGATCGTCGCCAGCATCGCCTCGTCGTCGGACTCCACGATGACCTCGTCGCCGAACTTGGCGCCCAGCGTCATGATCATGAGCGCGGAGCCGGCGTCCACTGCGGGCTTGTCCGCCATGGCGAGCGTGACGCCGCTCGTCGCCGCCTGGGCGATCAGGGCGGCCGGTCGGGCGTGCAGGCCCACGGTCGAGCCGACGGTGACGGTCTTGGTTGCCATGGTGCTCATCCTCTGTGTCGGGTGTGGTCAGGGTGGTTCATGCGAGTACGACCTCGACGTCGTGGGCTCGCAGCGCCTCGAGCTCGCGCTGGTCGGCGCCCTTGTCGGTGATCACGATGTCGAGGTCGTCATAGGAGGCAAAGGCGAAGACGTGCTCGGCGGAGAACTTCGACGCGTCGAACAGGGCGACGACCTTGCGGGCCGATCGCACGAAAGCGCGCTTGACGGCGGCCTCCTCGCTGTCGGGTGAGCTCAGGCCGTGCTGCGGTGATGCGGCGCTCGTCGCCAGGAAGCACACGTCGACCTGCACCGAGGCGAGCGCATCGACGGTCGAGTGACCGGCAGCCGCGGAGGTGACGCCGCGCACGCGCCCTCCGAGCATGTGCAGCTCGACCGACGGGATCGTCATGAGCTTGGCAGCGGTCGGGATCGCATGGGTGATGGCGGTGAGCTGGTGGTCGTGCGGGATCAGGTCGACGAGGTGGCTGATCGTCGTACCGGCGTCGAGCACCATGCTGCCGCCGGCGGCCGGCAGGTGGGCCGCGGCTGCGCGGGCGATGCGGCCCTTCTGATCGGCGTTCGGGACCGCGCCCTCGGGTCCGGCTGCAGGGATGCTCCGTCTGCGCGCCGCGACTGCGCCGCCGTGCACCCTCTGGGCCAGGCCGTCGCGCTCGAGGACCGCGAGGTCGCGGCGGATCGTCTCGCTGCTGACGTCCAGCTCCTCAGCCAGGGCGATCACGGCGAGCCGGCCGTCCTGGACCAGGCGCTCGACGAGGAGCTGCTGGCGTTCTGCGGCGTACACGGCGCTCCTCGCGGACAGATGTGGGTTTGTGTGGCTATGCCTTTGGTACGTATTGTTTTACGCCCGAGTGTGTGTAAAGTCAACCAACACCATCCAGCGCTGGAGGAGCAGCATGACGTCGACGATCCTGCACGGCAACGGTGTGGTCCCGGGCATCGGCACCGGGCCGGTCGTCCGGCCGAGCCCTCGTCCCGAGGCCCCGTCCGATGAGGAGAGCCTCGACCCGGAGGTGGGTGCGGCCAAGTTCAGCGAGGCGGCGAGCATCGTCGCCGACCGGCTGGCCGCTCGGTCCGAGCAGGCCAGCGGCGCGGCAGCCGAGGTGCTCCTGGCGACGTCGGCGCTCGCACGGGACCGTGGCCTGGTGGCGCTGGTGCAGAAGCGATTGGCCGACGGCGTGGGCATCTGTGCGTCGACGGTGGGCGCGATCGATGAGCTGAGCGCGATGTTCACCGCTGCCGGCGGGGTGATGGCCGAACGCGTCACGGACCTCGAGGACATCCGCGATCGCGTCGTCGCCGAGCTCACGGGGCAACCCGAGCCGGGCATCCCGAGCCCCGACGTCGCATCGGTGCTGTGCGCCGACGACCTCGCGCCGGCCGACACCGCGACCCTCGATCCGGTGGCGATCGTGGCGATCGCCACCTCGCTGGGCGGCGCGACGAGCCACACCACGATCATCGCCCGCCAGCTCGGCATCCCGTGCGTGGTCGGCACCGAGGGCCTCGACGACATCGCCGAGGGCACGACGGTCCTGGTGGACGGCGCCACAGGCGAGGTCGTCGTCGATCCGGATGCCGACCTCGTAGGGGAACGCGCAGACGCCGCCGCAATGCTGCGGGCGGCCGCAGCGTCGTGGCGGAGTCCCGGTGCGACGTCCGACGGGCATGCGGTCGACATCCTTGCCAACGTCCAGGACGGAGCGGGGGCTCGCAAGGCGGCCGAGACCCAGGTGCAGGGCGTCGGGCTGTTCCGCACTGAGCTGTGCTTCCTCGACCGCGACGTCGAGCCCTCCGTCGACGAGCAGGCAGCGATCTACCGCGAGGTCTTCACCGCGATGGGCGACCGCAAGGTCGTCATTCGTACGCTCGACGCCGGGTCCGACAAGCCCATCGGCTTCGCCACGATCAAGGACGAACCCAACCCCGCCCTCGGCGTCCGCGGCATGCGACTCGGGCTGCGGGACGAGGGGCTGATGGACCGCCAGCTCGATGCCATCGCACTGGCCGCCGAAGGATCGGCCGCACCGGTGTGGGTCATGGCGCCGATGGTCGCCACCGAGGACGAGGCCGAGTGGTTCGGCGCCAAGGTGCGTGCACGCGGCCTCATGCCCGGCGTGATGATCGAGATCCCCAGCGCCGCGCTGCTCGCCGACCGCATCCTGCGCCACGTCGACTTCGTCTCGATCGGCACCAACGACCTGAGCCAGTACGCCTTCGCGGCCGACCGGATGGCGCCGTCGCTGTCGGAGCTCACCGATCCGTGGCAGCCGGCGCTCCTCGGTCTCATCGAGCGCGTGGCGCGGGCCGGAGCTGAGGCCGGCAAGCCGGTCGGCGTCTGCGGCGAGGCCGCCGCCGATCCGCAGCTCGGTTGCGTGCTGGTCGGGCTGGGCGTCAGCTCGCTCTCCTCGGCGGCCTCCGCAGCGCCGCTCGTGGGCGCGACCCTGGCGCGGGTGTCGCTCGAGGCGTGCCGGTCGGCGGCTCGTGCGGCGCTCGGGGCCAGAGGGCCCGCGGCAGCACGGGAGGCCGCGGCCGCGCAGCTCGTCTGAGCTGTCCGACCCATGCGCGAGGATCGACCTCATGACGTACGTCGTGCTGTTCCGTGGCATCAACGTCGGTGGCCGCAACAAGGTCCCGATGGCGGCACTGCGCGACCACCTGGGCGCCGACTTCGCGAACGTACGCACCTACATCCAGTCCGGCAACGTGCTGCTCGACAGCGACCGGTCCACGGCTGAGGTGACGGCGCACATCGATGCCGGCCTGCGGTCGGCGTTCACCCTCGACTCCGACCTCGTACGCGTGCTGGTGCTCGACGCCGACGCGTTCCGTGAGGTCGTCGCCGAGGCCCCTGACGGCTTCGGCGGCGACCCCGACACGCATCGCCATGACGTGTTCTTCTACATGGGCGTCACCGCGGCCGAGGTCGAGCCCCATGTCGTGGTCAACCCCGATGTCGACGAGGTCTTCGTGGGCCGCCGTGCGCTCTATCACCGCCGCGTCACGGCACTGGCGACCCGGAGCCGGGTCAACAAGATCATCGGCTCGCCGGTCTATGCCGGCATGACGATCCGCAACTGGAACACCACGACCAAGCTCGCGGCCATGCTCGACGAGTGAGCGTCAGGCCAGACGGGCGGGGAAGCCGCCGGTCGCGACGGGTCCCCACCGCGTCGGGGTGATGCGCATCAGGCACTTGCCCTGGTCGAGCATGGCCTGGCGGTACTCCGCCCAGTCCGGGTGCTCTCCGGAGATGTTGCGGAAGTACTCGACGAACGCGTCGAGCCCTTCCGGCACGTCCAGCACCTCGCACGTCCCGTCGACCTGCACCCACGGGTCGTTGAAGTCGTCCGACAGCACCACCACGCTGACGTCAGGCCGTTTGCGGGCGTTCTTGGCCTTGGCGCGCTCGGGATAGGTGGAGATGACGATCCGGCCGGAGTCGTCGACGCCACCCGTGACCGGCGAGGCCTGCGGTGAGCCGTCGGCGCGCTGCGTGATGACGATCATCCGGTGGCGCGGTCGGACGAACTCGACGAGCTCGGACTGGCTGACCTGGGTCGACGTGGCGATCTGGCGTGGCATGACGTACGTCCTTCCGGCGGCGCGGGTGCGGCTCCTTCGATCGTACGGACGCGGGCCAGCGGGTCAGGCCACGCCCGCGACCTCGACGGGCTCGGCGAACAGGTCGAGCAGGATCTCCTGGACGACCTCGAGCACGTCGGTGTCGGGGGCGACGCTGGCGGCGAAGCCGGACAGGTAGAGCAGGTTCTTGAAGAACAGCACGAGGTCCTTGGGCATCCGGAAGCCGTTGCGAGCCAGGACCTGCAGGAGCCGGCCGAGCGTCAGTCCGAGCTGGTCGAACGTGACTTGGCCGCGCGACCGGTCCTGCAGGAGGTCGAGCTCGGCCTGCAGCTCGGCGACGACCGTCGCGGTGTCGGCGTCGGCGGCGATCGCGCCGAACGACTGCATCGCCGCGATCTGTCCCTCGGCGTCGTTGGTCGCCCAGGCCGCGAGGTACTCGACGAGGCCGGAGCGCTGCTTGGCGCTCAGCCGGCCGGTGATGCCGAAGTCGACCAGCGAGAACGTCTGCGTCGCGTCGTCGATCAGGACGTTGCCGCCGTGCAGGTCGCCGTGGAAGACGCCGTGCCTCATGGTGGCCTCGAGGACGCCCTTGATGCCGAGCTGCAGCAGGCGTTGCCCTTCGGACCGGCTGAGCCGGCCCTCGAGGTGCGCGTACGAGACGCCGGGGAGGTACTCCATGACCAGCAGTCGCTCGGTGACCATGCCCGGAACGGGCCGCGGGGTGTTCATGTGGTCGGCGCCCAACGCCTCGAGCACGGCGCTGGAGTCGACCAGGTTGGCCGCCTCGAGCTGGAAGTCGAGCTCCTCGAGGGCGAGCTGGGCGAACAGCTCGACGAAGCCCCGGAGGTTGGCCGAGCGAGCGCCGGCATGCAGCTTCTCGGCGGCGGCCGCCGCAAGGGCCAGCGTCTCGATGTCGGCACGGAAGCGCCGGCGCAGGCCGGGGCGGCGCACCTTGACGACGACCTCGGTGCCGTCGTCGAGCCGGCCCCGGTGGACCTGGCCGATCGACCCGGCAGCCAGGGGCTCGTCGTCGAGCCAGGCCAGGCGGCTCCGCTGGTTGCCCAGCTCGCGGTCGATCACCTCGTGCGCGACGCCGGGCGGCAGCGGCGGAGCCTCGTCCCGGCACCACGCGAACCCCTCGACCCATGCGGCCGGGAGCAGTCCCTCCGCCGTGGCGATGAACTGGCCGAGCTTGATGTAGGCCGGGCCACCGGCGCGTACGAGACGCTGGGCCCGGTCCAGAGTGCCGGCGCTCGCGTTGGGCGGCTCGACCCGCAGGCCGACGGCGCAGGCGCCCGCCGCCAGCAGCTGCAACGGGGCATCGGGCGCAGCGGTGGCGAGCAGTCGCCAGCCCGTCGACGCGAGCGACGCGAGAGTGTCGGGCCAGAGCCGTGGCGCGGCCAGGCGATCGGCCTCGCGCGCCAGGGTCTTGCGGCGGACAGTTGCCTCGCGGTGCCAGACGAGCGCCTGCTCGGTCAGCCCGGGCACGGCCCGCAGGCGGGTCGAGCGGCGGATGAGCTCGTCGACCGTCGGCTCGGCCGAGAACGTGACATTGCCGATGGCAGATTCCATACTCGGAGTATGTCCCAGGTTCCGTTCCAGCAGGAGTGCCCATGCGGGTGAGTCCCATCACGCCTCGACGGATGAGCTCGAGGCACCCACGCGGTCGGCGGGCTGCCGCTAGTGTGAGCCGGTGACATCGCTCGAGGTCGTCCTGGCCGCATCGACCACGGTGCTGGCGGTCGGGCTGCTGGTCACCGTGCTGAGGCTGCGCGCGGCCCGGCGCGAGATCGAACGGCTGAGCCGGCGGACCGACCGGAGCCGGCTCGTGCCGTCTCCCACGGATGCGGTGCGAACCGTCGTCGGGACGGCGATGAAGGTGCGGGACCAAGGATTCAGCGGGGCTCTCCGCAGCTCGATCGACGAGCTCGCGCTGTGGGCCGACGTCGAGCGGCCCGACCTGGCCCGGCTCGCCAGCGCGGACGGCTCGGTGACGATCCTGTTCAGCGATATCGAGGGGTCCACGTCGCTCAACCATCGACTGGGTGATCGCGGCTGGGTGCAGCTGCTCTCGAAGCACGACCGGCTCCTCAAGCACGCCATCGAGGCCCACTCAGGCCACCTGATCAAGAGCCAGGGCGACGGCTTCATGGTCGCGTTCGCCGAGGCGAGCCAGGCCGTCGCCGCAGCGTCGGACATCCAGCGGCGGTTCCACCGGGTCCGGCCGGGGTCGCGGCTGTGGGGGGTCAAGGTACGTATCGGTGCGCACAAGGGCTCGGCGGTGCACCGCGACGGCGACCTGTTCGGCCGCAACGTCGCCTTCGCCGCGCGCGTCGCGGCGCAGGCCGAGGGTGGGGAGGTCCTGGTCAGCGAGAGCGTCGTCGAGTCACTGCCCGAGGACACCGTGACGGTGCTGGCGCCCCGTGCGGCAGAACTCAAGGGCGTACCGGGAACGCACCAGCTCTATCCGATCGACTGGAGCGCCCGCCACTAGGAGTCGTTGGCCATGCGGCTCTCTGCGGTGCTGCGGAGCGTGTCGGCGAACGTCGGGTCCTGCTCGATGAGCGACTCGAGGGCGGAAGCCTCCAGGCGCAGCGCACGGATCGCGGTCGAGGCGATGACGGACGCGCTTCGCAGCAGATGGTTGACGAGGGCGATCTCGCCGAACACGTCGCCGGGGCCGAGCGTCGCGAGGACCTTGCCCGACTTGCGGATCTCGACCTCGCCCTCGAGCACGATGTAGGCCGAGTCCGCCGGCGTCGACTGCATGATGATCGACCAGCCCTGCGGGATCGAGACCGGTGTGCCCACGGTGGCGAGCGTCTTGATCAGCTCGTCGTCGAAGTCGGTGACGCGGCTCAGGTCCGCCTGGACCTCGGGGTCGATCTTCTGCCTACGGATCATGGGGAGTCCTTCGATCGAGAGTGCGACTGCGGCGTCGCCGCCGGGGCCCACGGTAGCGACAAATGGGGACATCCGCCCGGATTGTGTGGGCAGACACGCCCTGCTCGGGCGGGTCGCCCGCTCAGACGACCGAGAACTCGTACCGCACCACGTTGACGTAGGTCTCGCCCGGCCGCAGGACCCGCTGCGGGAACTCCGGGTGGTTGATCGAGTCGGGGAACGTCTGCATCTCGGCGGTGACGCCGGCGAATGCGGCGTACGTCCCGAGGTCGCCCTTGGCGCTCGCGCCCTCGAGGTAGCCGCCGGCGTACACCTGGATGCCGGGCTGATCGGTGACCAGGGTGAGTCGTCGACCGCTCTGCGGATCGGTCAGCGTCGCGACCTGACGCATGCCGTCGCCGTCGAGCACCCAGTTGTGGTCGTAGCCTGCGTTGTCGACCTCGTCGATGTGCGCGCCGATCGGCGTCGGCTCCCGGAAGTCGAAGGGCGTGCCGGCGACGCTGAGCACCTCGCCCGTCGGCAGCAGCTCGGCGTCGACCGGGGTGTAGGCGCCAGCGTCGACCTGGAGGACCTGGTCGAGCACCGTGCCGGAGTCGTGACCCGCCAGGTTGAAGTACGCGTGGTTGACCAGGTTGACGATCGTCGGGCGATCCGTCTCGGCCTCGATGCGGATCTCGAGCGCGGAGCCGTCGAGCGTGTAGGTGACCCGGGACTCGAGGGTGCCGGGGTAGCCCTCGTCGCCGTCGGGGGACGTGTGCGAGAACGTCACAGCGTCGCGCGCGGCGTCGAGCTCGGTCGTCCAGACGTACGTGTCGAAGCCCCGCTTGCCACCGTGCACGTGGTTCGCGCCCTCGTTGCGGGTGACCTCGTGCTCGGTGCCGTCGACCGCGAAGCGGCCCTTGCGGATGCGGTTGGCGTAGCGGCCGGCGGTGACGCCGAAGTAGTACTGGTCGCCGGGCAGCTCGTCGTACGACTTCCGGCCCAGCACGACGTCGGCGAGCACGCCGTCGCGGTCTGGGGCGTGCAGCTCGAGGATGCGGGCGCCGAGGTCGGCCAGCACGACGCGGCACTGCTCGTTGGAGATCGTGACGACGGTGATCTGGCGGTCGCCGGCGGTGGCCGTGAAGCTTTCGAGCATCGGAAGAACTTTCTGGAAAGGGGTCGTTGCCCCACCCTCAGAGGTGGGTCACGGAGCTCCTCCTCACCGCGGCAGCACTCTAGCCGAGAGGGGCGACACGGCTCCAAAGGGCTATGGCGGCCGCGAGACGGCCGGTCCTAGGCTCCGAGAATGGACGACCACCAGCTGGTCGAACGTCTTCGTGGCGGTGACGAAGGCGCCTTCGTCTCGCTCGTACGGCAGCACCAACCGGGTCTGCTCAGGTTGGCGGAGTCGATCGTCGGCAATCGGGCGGTGGCCGAGGAAGTCGTGCAGGACACGTGGCTCGCGGTCTGCAAAGGGGCGGACGCATTCGAAGGGCGATCATCGCTCAAGACCTGGATCTACACGATCCTCGTCAACCGGGCCCGGTCCACCGCGACACGGGAGCGCCGCAGCGAACCGGTGGACAACGACGCGTACCACGGATGCTTCGACTCGTCCGGCGCCTGGGCGACAGCGCCTGTCCCGTGGTCGGAGAAGGTCGACGACGAGATTGTCGCGCGCCAGTTCGCCAAGCTGGTGTCCCAGGTCCTGCCCGACCTTCCGGACGCCCAGCAGCAGGTCCTTCTGCTACGCGATGTGGAGGGACTGCCGGCCGCCGAGGTGGCTACGCTCCTGAGCATCAGCGACGGCAATCAGCGAGTCCTGCTGCATCGGGCCCGGTGCAGCATCAGGCGGCATCTCGAGAATGCGATGGGCGGCGAATGGTCGTGATCTGGTGGAAGAAGCGCCGCGGCATCGTGTGCGAGCAGGCCGTTCGCCTGATGGCGGGTTACCTGGACGGTGTCCTGCCGGAGGCCGACCGCGCCCGGCTCGAGGCCCACCTCGCTGAGTGCCCGCACTGCAGTGAGCACCTCGCCCAGCTGCGCATCGCGATCTCTGCCGCGGGTCACGCCCAGCCCGATGACCTGCCTGAAAAGGCGATCGACGACCTGGTGGCGGTGTTCCGCCGCTGGCAGCGGGAGTAGCACGACCGAAGTTTCTGTAACGCCGGGCGGTCTCACAGGGACTACTCATCGGGGCGACAGAAAGGAACGGTTTCATGACCACCACGATTGACGAAGCCAAGCTCGATGCCTTCATGGGTCAGCTCGCGGGCTACATGACGGGCGCGACGGTATGTCTGGGCATCTGGCTCGGCGACCGGCTCGGGCTCTTCCAGGCACTCAACGGCGGGGGGCCCACCACGGCCGACCAGCTCGCCGAGCGGACCAACTGCCACCCGCGGCTGGTGCGCGAGTGGCTCAACTCCCAGGCGGCCGGCAAAGTGCTGACGTACGACGGCGCGACCGACACCTACGAGCTGTCACCCGAAGTGGCACTGGCTGTGGCCGACGAGGACTCCCCGGCCTTCACCGCGCGCGGCCTCAGTGTCCTCAACTCGCTGTTCATCGACGCCGAGAAGGCCGCCGACACGATCCGCGGCACTGGGGCGCTGAGCTGGGTCGATCACGACCACCACTTGTTCGACGGCACCGAGTGGTTCTTCCGCACGGGCTATCGCGAAGGGCTGCCGGTGTGGATCGACGCCCTCGACGGCGTGTCCGACGTCCTCCATGCGGGCGGCACCATCGCCGACGTCGGGTGCGGCCACGGCGCGGCTGTCGTGGTGCTCGCCGACCTCTACCCGGAAGCGACGCTCACGGGCTTCGACTTCCACGCACCGTCGGTCGAGACCGCGAAGGAACGTGCCGTCGAGGCTGGGGTATCGGACCGCGCGTCGTTCCGCCAGGCGGACGCCCAGGGGTACGACGGCAGCTACGACCTGATCTGCTTCTTCGACTGCCTGCACGACATGGGCGATCCCGTCGGGATCCTCCGCTACGCCAAGGAGCACCTCAACCCGGGCGGGACGATCCTGCTGGTCGAGCCGTTTGCGCTGGACGATCTCGCCTCCAACATCGCGGACAACCCGATGGCGGCGATCTTCTACACCGCCTCGGCGACGATCTGCACGCCGAACTCTCAGTCACAGGAGGTCGGGCTCGGCATCGGTACGCAGGCCGGCGCAGCCAGACTGCGCGAGGTGGCGAACGAAGCCGGGCTGACGCACGTACGAACGGCCGACCAGACACCGTTCAACCTCATTCTCGAAGTCCGACCCTAGGACGTGACGATGACTGCCGAACCCGCAACTGACGTCGACTACTCCGACCTGAGCGCCGTCTTCATCAACTGCACGCTCAAGCGATCACCCGAGGTTTCCAACACCGAGGGCCTGGCCGCGATCTCGATCGACATCATGCGCAAGCAGGGTGTCGCGGTCGAGTCGATCCGAGCCGTCGACCACGAGATCGCCACGGGCGTGTGGCCGGACATGACGGAGCACGGCTGGGAGCGCGACGACTGGCCCGGGATCTTCGACAAGGTCATGGCTGCTGACATCCTCGTGCTGACGACACCGATCTGGCTCGGTGAGAAGTCATCCGTGTGCACGCGGATCGTGGAGCGCCTGTACGGCAACTCGAGCCAGCTCAACGACGCGGGCCAGTACGCGTACTACGGGCGGGTCGGCGGGTGCCTGGTCACGGGCAATGAGGACGGCGTGAAGCACTGCGCCATGAATGTTCTCTACTCGCTCCAACACCTCGGGTACGTCATCCCGCCGCAGGCGGACTCGGGCTGGATCGGCGAGGCCGGGCCCGGGCCCAGCTACCTGGATCCGGGCTCCGGAGGGCCGGAGAACGACTTCACCAACCGGAACACGACGTTCATGACGTGGAACCTGCTGCACCTCGCGCGCATGCTCAAGGACGCAGGCGGCATACCGGCACATGGCAACCAGCGTTCGCTGTGGGACGCCGGTTGCCGGTTCGACTCCGACAATCCCGAGCATCGCTGATCCAGGCCGGGGGCGTGGGGGATCATGTCCCCATGGAAGACCCGCTCGAGGCCGCCGTCGAGACGTACCTGTCCGCACTGCGGGAGGCCGACGTGGAGCGCGTGCTGTCGTTGTTCGCCCCGGACGCTGTCGTGCACTCGCCTTTGTACGGACCCATGGCGCCGAGCGACTTCTACCCGCGGCTGTTCGCGGACACGAGCGCGGCGAACCTCGAGCTGCGGTCGGTGATGCACGGGCGCGACACGACCGGCGTACGGACGATGAGCTTCTGGTTCCACTTCGACTGGCGGCTCCCGTCCGGAGCCGCAGCGCCGTTCGACGTCGTCGACGCGGTGACGCTGGACGACGACGGCTTGTTCACCTCGCTGCACATCCTGTACGACACCGTGGACGTGCGGCCGGCCTTCGAGGCGGAGATCGGTCGGCCGTCCTGGCGACCGTAGACGTTCTCGTCAGGCGAGCAGGCGGCTGCCGAGGCCGTCGAGCACGATGTCGAGGATGCGGTCGTGCCAGTCGTGGCGTTGTGTCGCGGTCCGGTCGCCGTTGATGCGGGCCAACGGGTAGGAACCTGACGTGCCCTTGACCGATGTGGTCAGGGCGAGGTTGCCGGCGATCTGGACCGCGACGGTGGCGTCCTCGATCGTGAAGCCCTGCTTGTGCAGCGACGAGATGTAGGGCGTGACCTGGCCGACGATGCGCTCGGGCCACTTGGGCGGCGAGAGGGCGACGACGTCGTAGCCGGGGTAGCGCTCGCAGATCGTCCAGACCGCGCGGGCCACGTCGCCGAGCAGCTGGCGCCACGGCAGGTCGGGCTCGGGCCAGTCGACCGAGAGGGCTGCCTTCTCGATCGCCGCGACAAGCAGCTCGTCGCGATCCGTGACGTAGCGATAGAGACCCGAGTGCGCCACCCCGAGCCGCGCCGCGATCGACGGCATGCTGAAGGTCGCGATCCCGTCCTCGAGCACGGCGTCGACGATGAGCTCCAGGCTGAGGGAGCGTGGCCGGCCTGGTCTGCGGTCCATGCTTCGATCGTACGTTCAGCGCTCGCGGGCGCACGGGGAGGTCCGTCGACGGGTCCCGGGCAGAGCGCCGGCGGGGGCCGTTGCCGCGAGACACCGCGACGCCGCCGACGCCTGCCCTGCCGCGATACCCACCGGGACGCCGGGCCAAACCGAGCCCTACGGCTGCAGCGCCTCGACTTCGGCGCGCGTGGGTATCGAGTCCTGTGCGCCGGACCGCTGGACCGTGAGCGAGGCGGCAGCGCCGGCGATCGGCATGGCGCGTTCCACGGGCCGGCCGGCAGCGAGGCCCGCGGCGAGGACTCCGCAGTACGTGTCACCGGCCGCGGTCGTGTCGACGACCGGAACCGTGAGGGCCCGGGCTCGTATGACCGGCAGATCGGCGCGATGCAGCTCGGAACCGCCCGCGCCGAGCGTCACCAGGAGCACCGGGAAGCGGGCGACGAGGAGCTGGATGGCCTCGTCGAGATCGTTGGTGCCGGCGACCGATCTCGCCTCGTGCTCGTTGACCACCAGCACGTCGACCTCGCGAGCGAGCTCATCGGTGAGCGGCGCCGCCGGGGCGGCGTTGAGAATGAACGGCACGCCCGAGCGGCGCGACCGTGCGGCCTCGGCCACGAGCTGTTGCGGTGTCTCCAGCTGGGCGAGGACCACGTCCGCCGTGTGGAGCAGTTCTCGATCGGGGGCGTCGATGGCGAGGGCAGCGTTGGCGCCCGGTGCCACGACGATCGCGTTCTCGCCGGCGCGGTCGACCGTGATGAGGGCAAGCCCCGAGGACTGACCGGCGACCACGGCGACGCGCTCCGTGCCGACCCCGGCCCGGCCCAGCTGGTCGAGCAGGTAGTGGCCGTCCGGATCGTCGCCGACGGCTCCCACGATGCTCGTCGAGGCGCCACCGGCCCGGGCCGCCGCGACCGCCTGGTTGGCGCCCTTGCCGCCCGCGCTCCGGCGCGCGGCGGTCGCCAGGACGGTCTCACCGGGGGCGGGGATCGTGTCGCACGTCAGCGCGAGGTCTACGTTGAGGCTGCCGACCACGACGACCCGTCCGGTCATGACTGGCCCGTCCGTTCGGGCGAGGACTCCTCGAACACCAGCAGCGTGCGCGTGCTGAGGATGCCCGGGATGCCCTGGATCTCGTCGAGCACCAAGCGCCGGAGGTCGGCGTTGTCCCGCGCGCGTACGAGCATCACGACGTCGAACTCGCCGCCGACCAGCGCGATGTGCTCGACGCCGTCGAGGGCCCGCAGTTGGGCATGGATGCTGCGCCAGTCGGGCTGGCGCACGTTCATCGTGAGGTAGGCCGAGGTGCCGAGGCCGCGACCGACGGGATCGACGAGTGCGGTGTAGCCCTTGATGACACCGGACTCGGCGAGCCGCTCGACGCGTGCGTACGCATTGGCGCGCGAGATGTGGACCTCTTCGGCGAGCTGGCGCATCGACAGCCGACCGTCGCGCTCGAGGGCATCGAGGATGCGGGTGTCGATGTCGTCGATCGGCGCTCCGGCCATCTGTCTCTCCTGACTGGTGTGACGTGGGTCATGCTGGACGTACGGCCACCTGAAATGTCACTTGGCGAGACATCTTCTCGACAATCATGCAGCACTTGAACCCGGATGGCCATGTGGCGCACTGTTCTGTGAACAGACGTATGTCTTCGAAAGGTGTGCATCCCGGTGCCGAGCCATGACTTCCTGCCCTCCGAGCAACCCGTCCAGCTGCTCGACCAGGACGGTCGACGCGTCGAGGATCCGAAGCGTGCGTTCCCGTCGGACGAGGACCTGCTGCGGGCGCACGAGGCGCTGGTGGTGGGCCGCCGGATCAACGAGCAGGCGTACGCATTGGTGCGCCAGGGTCGGCTCGCGGTCTATCCGTCCTCGTACGGGCAGGAGGCGTGCGAGGTCGCGGCCGCGCTGGTGCTCGACGACCAGGACTGGCTGTTCCCGACCTACCGTGACGTCGTCTCGATCATCGGCCGCGGGGTCGACCCGGTCGAGACGCTGACGCTGCTCAAGGGCGACTGGCACTGCGGCTACGACCCGACCGAGCACCGGGTGGCTCCCCAGACGACCCCGCTGGCGACTCAGCTGATCCATGCGGTCGGCGTCGCCCACGCGGCGACGCTGCGCGGCGAGGACACCGTCGTCATGGCGATGTGCGGCGACGGGGCGACGAGCGAGGGCGACTTCCACGAGGCGCTCAACTTCGCAGCGGTGTTCAAGGCGCCCGTCGTGTTCTTCGTGCAGAACAACGAGTACGCGATCTCGGTGCCGCTCGCCCGGCAGACCGTCGCGCCGTCGCTGGCGCACAAGGCGGTCGGCTACGGCATGCCGGGGGAGCGGGTCGACGGCAACGACGTCGCCGCGCTGCTGTCGGTGCTGGGCGACGCCGTGCACGCTGCTCGCAGCGGCGCTGGACCGTCACTCGTCGAGGCGCACACCTATCGGATGCAGGCGCACACCAACGCCGATGACGCCACGCGCTATCGGCAGGACGACGAGGTCGCGGCGTGGCAGGGCCGTGACCCGTTGCTGCGCTCCAAGGCGTACCTCACGGGTCGAGAGCTGCTCACCGACGAGCGGACCGCCGAGATCGCCGCCAAGGCCGAAGCGGTGGCAACCGTCATGCGCGACGGACTCATGCAGGACGTCGAGCCGGTTCCCGGTGACCTGTTCGAACACGTCCATGCGACGCCGACGCCGCAGCTGCGCGAGCAGGCGGCGTTCCTCGCCGATGAGCTCTCGCGAGAGAAGGTCAGCTGATGGCCGAGCACGAGAAGATCACGATGGCGCAGGCGTTCAACCAGGCGCTGCGCGATGCGATGACGGCCGACGAGTCGGTGCTGATGTTCGGCGAGGACGTCGGCGCGCTCGGTGGCGTCTTCCGGGTCACCGACGGGCTCACGGCGGAGTTCGGTGGCGCCCGCTGCTTCGACACGCCGCTCGCCGAGTCCGGGATCATGGGCTTCGCCGTGGGGCTCGCGATGAACGGCATGCGGCCCGTCGTCGAGATGCAGTTCGACGCGTTCGCGTATCCGGCGTTCGAGCAGATCGTCAGCCACGTCGCCAAGATGCGCAACCGCACCCGCGGCGCCCTGAGCATGCCGATCACGATCCGCATCCCGTACGCCGGAGGCATCGGCGGCGTCGAGCACCACTGCGACTCGTCGGAGGCCTACTACGCGCACACGCCGGGGCTGACGGTCGTCGCGCCGGCGACCGTCGCCGACGCGTACACGCTGATGCGCGAGGCCATCGCGTCGCCCGATCCGGTCGTGGTGCTGGAGCCCAAGAAGCTCTACTGGAGCAAGGACGAGGTCGACCTCGACGAGGTACAGCCCGGCATCGGCCGCGCGGTCGTACGCCGTGAAGGCACCGACGCGACGCTGATCGCGTACGGCACGTCGGTGCCGATCGCGCTCGAGGCCGCTGATGCCGCCGCGGCCGAGGGGCGCAGCCTGCAGGTCGTCGACGTCCGCTCGATCGTGCCGTTCGACGACGAGACCGTCTGCGCGGCCGTACGCTCGACCGGTCGTGCCGTGGTGGTCGCCGAGGCCCCTGGCTTCGCGAGCGTCTCGTCGGAGATCGTCGCGCGGGTCACCGAGCGGTGCTTCCACCACCTCGCAGCGCCGGTCCGCCGGGTCACCGGGTTCGACATTCCGTACCCGCCGCCCAAGCTCGAGCACCTCCACCTCCCGAGCGTCGACCGCGTGCTCGACGCCGTCGACACCCTCCAGTGGGACGACGTATGAGTGAGCGCCAGACCTTCGTGCTGCCGGATCTCGGCGAAGGGCTCACCGAGGCCGAGGTCGTGCGCTGGCTCGTCGCGGTCGGTGACGAGGTCGTCGTCGACCAACCGGTCGTCGAGGTCGAGACCGCCAAGTCGATCGTCGAGGTCCCCTCGCCGTACGCCGGCCGGGTCAGCGAGCTGCACGGCGAGGAGGGTGGCACGGTCGCGGTCGGGAGTCCCTTGATCTCGGTGGAGGCCGCGCTGGTACCGGCCTCGGCTGCGGAGACCTACCGCCAGGAGGAGCAGGCCGGATCGGGCAACGTCCTCATCGGCTACGGCACGCCAGAGGGTGCCGGCTCCGGCCGTCGGCGTCGTCCGCGCTCGACTCCGGTCGCTGCGGCGCCCGCGTCATCGACCTCGGTGCCCCGGGTGTCGTCCCCGCTGGTACGCCGGCTGGCCAGGGAAGCCGGCGTGTCCATCCTCGGCATCACCGGCACCGGCGTCGACGGGCTCATCACCCGGCACGACGTCGAGGCCGCGATTGCCGCCGCTGCGCCGCGCGTCGAGTCCACGGGCCGGGCCGGCCTCGAGGTCGCGCAGCGCACGCCGATGAGTGGCTTCCGCAAGGCCGTCTCGGCAGCGCTGTCGCGCAGTCGCAGCGAGATCCCCGAGGCGACGGTGTGGGTCGACGTCGACTTCACCGAGCTGTTCGCCATCCGTGCGGCGGCCAAGGCCGCGGGCAAGCCCGTGCCGGGTCTGCTGGCCTATCTCGCCCGGTTCACGGTCGCGGCGCTGCGCGCCCATCCCGAGCTCAACGGCGAGGTCGACACGGTCAACGACGAGCTGATCCAGTACGCCGGCATCAACCTCGGCCTCGCGGTGCAGACCGACCGCGGTCTGCTGGCCCCGGCCGTGCTCGACGCGCACCGCCTGACCACAACTGAGCTCGACACCGAGATCCGCCGGATCACCGTGGCGGCACGGGAGGGACGGGCGACGCAGGAGGAGCTCACCGGAGGCACCTTCACGCTCAACAACTACGGAGCGTTCAACGTCGACGGCAGCGCCGCGATCATCAACCACCCGCAGGTCGCGATCCTGGGCTTCGGCCGGGTCATCGACCGCGCGTGGGTCGTCGACGGCGAGCTGGCGGTGCGCAAGATCGCGCAGATGTCGTTCGTGTTCGATCACCGCGTGTGCGACGGCGGTACGGCGGCGGCGTTCATGCGGGTCGTGGCCGACGCGATCGAGTCACCCGGCTCCGCCATCGCGAACCTCTGAGAGGCGACCGCGCTCAGAGGTTGGTCTCGGTGACCTCGCCGGTGAACGTCGTCATGGAGGCGACGTCGAACGTCTGCGCGTCGGCAGCGGTCTTGGCCATCTCGGGCGACTTCAGCGCGGTCTTGAGAGCATCGGCGTCGTCGAACCACAGCTCGGCGACGAAGTAGGGCGCGTCGCCGCCCATGGCCCGAGGATGCGAGCGGACGAAGCGTCGAAGCCCCGGCAGCGTCGAGGCCAGAGGGACGTGCACCTCGGTGTAGTGCTGCTCGAACGCCTCGGGGTCGGCAGGCACGCCGTACTGGACCGTGATGCGGTGCATGGAGTTCTCGTTTCGACAGGCTCAGTGAGCGGTGGGGGGCCAGGTCTTGGCCACGAGGGTCAGGACGTCGTACGTGGCGACGGGCTGCCCCTCGGCGTTGGCGACGACGGCGTCCCATCGCACCTCACCGTAGTAGGCGCTGTTGCGCGGCGTGATCTGCTTGACGGTCAGCGTGACGTCGATCGTGTCGTCGGCCTTGACCGGCGTGAGGAACCGCAGGTTGTCGACGCCGAAGTTGGCCAGCACCGGGCCCGGATCGGGATCGACGAACAGGCCTGCGGCCAGGGACACGACGAGGTAGCCGTGCGCGACGATCCCGCCGAACAGCGGGTTGGCGGCAGCCGCCTCGGGGTCGGTGTGCGCATAGAACGTGTCACCGGTGAACTCGGCGAAGTGACCGATGTCGTCGAGCGTGACGGTGCGCGACGCCGAGCGGATCGTGTCGCCGATGCGCAGCTCGGCGAGGCTCTTGCGGAACGGGTGCACGTCGTCGATGCGCTGCTCAGAGCCTTTGATCCACTGCCCGGTGATCGCCGTCAGCATGTCGGGCGACGCCTGGATCGCGGTGCGCTGCATGTGGTGCAGGACGCCACGGATGCCGCCGAGCTCCTCGCCGCCACCGGCGCGCCCGGGCCCGCCGTGCACCAGCATCGGCAGCGGCGAGCCGTGGCCGGTCGACTCGGGGGCAGCGTCGCGGTCGAGCACGAGGATGCGGCCGTGCCACGGTGCGAGGCCGAGCGTGATCGCCCGCGCGACGGTCGGATCGTGCGTGACGAGGGAGCCCGCGAGGCTGCCCTGTCCGCGCGCCGCGAGGGCGATCGCGTCGTCCACCGAGTCGTACGTGATGACGGTGCTGACCGGGCCGAACGCCTCGACGTCGTGGGGCTCGCCGGCGCCGGCGGTCGCCCGCAGCAGGATCGGCGACATGAACGCGCCGGCCTCCGCGTCCGCGTCGACGACGTCCACGCGGTCGGGGTCGCCGTAGACGATCTCGGCGGAGCTGCGCAGGATCTGCACGGCCTTGCGGACCTCGTCGCGCTGGGCGAGGCTCGCGAGGGCGCCCATGCGTACGTCGGGGTTGGCCGGGTTGCCGACCGTGACCTTGGCGAGGCGCGCGCTGATCGCCGCGATGACCTCGTCGGCGATTGCAGCGGGCACGATCGTGCGGCGGATCGCGGTGCACTTCTGCCCGGCCTTGACGGTCATCTCGGCGACGACGCCCTTGACGTAGAGGTCGAACTCCGGGTCCTCGGGCGTCACGTCGGGGCCGAGGATCGAGCAGTTGAGGGAGTCGGCCTCGACGCCGAGCTGCACCCCGCCATGCAGCACCGACGGGTGCTGGCGCAGGGTCGCGCCGGTGCTCGCGGAGCCGGTGAACGCGACGGAGTCCTGGGCGCCGAGCTGGTCGAGCAGGCCTTCGGGGCTGCCGCACAGCAGCTGCAGCGAGCCCTCGGGCATGAGGCCGGAGTCGATGATGCGGCGCACGACGAGCTCGGTCAGGTAGGCCGTCTGGCTCGCCGGCTTCACGATCGTCGGCAGGCCGGCGAGGAATGCCGGTGCGAGCTTCTCGAGCATGCCCCAGACCGGGAAGTTGAACGCGTTGATCTGCACTGCGACACCCGGCCGCGAGGTCCAGACGTGCTGGCCCAGGAACACGCCGGTCCGGCCGAGCTGCTCGGTCGCGCCGTCGAGGATCACGGTGTCGTTGGGGAGCTCGCGCGTGCCCTTGCTGGCATAGCTGAAGACCGTGCCGATGCCACCGTCGATGTCGACCTGCGAGTCGCGAAGGGTCGCGCCGGTATGCGCCGACAGTGCATACAGGGGGTCCTTGTCCTCGCCGAGGTGCTTGGCGACGGCCTTGAGGATGCTGGCGCGCTGGTGGAACGTCAGGGCGCGGATCGCGGGTCCACCGACGGTGCGGGCGTGCTCGACCATCGCGGAGAGGTCGAGCCCGGTCGCCGAGATCCGGGCAACCTCTTCACCTGTGGACGCGTCGAGAAGGGGCTTGCCTTCGTCGCTGGCGCGGAACCAGGAGCCCCCGGCATAGCTTTCGAGCAGTGCACTCACGGGTCGGAGCCTTTCGTCGATGAACAGCGTTGCGCGAACCTGATGTCGCGTGCAAGACTATTACAGACCGTTCGGTCAGTAAATGGTTGACGCGACATTTCTGGAGGCGTGCATGACGCTGGCACCCGAGGCCGACGAGAGCGAGCTGCGGGCGGTGTTCGAGGCGACGATCGAGCGGCACGACCGCATCGAGCCGCGCGACTGGATGCCTGAGGCGTACCGCAAGACCGTCATCCGGCAGGTCGCTCAGCACGCCCACTCCGAGATCATCGGCATGCAACCCGAGGGCAACTGGATCACCCGGGCGCCGTCGTTGCGCCGCAAGGCGATCCTGCTGGCCAAGGTGCAGGACGAGGCCGGCCACGGGCTCTACCTCTACTCCGCGTGCGAGACGCTCGGCGTCTCCCGGCTCGAGCTGACCGAGATGCTGATCAACGGCAAGCAGAAGTACTCCTCGATCTTCAACTACCCGACGCTGTCCTACGCCGACGTCGGCACGATCGGCTGGCTCGTCGACGGCGCCGCGATCTGCAACCAGGTGCCGCTGTGCCGCACGTCGTACGGGCCCTACGGCCGGTCGATGATCCGCATCTGCAAGGAGGAGTCGTTCCACCAGCGCCAGGGCTACGAGCTGCTGGCGACGATGATGCGCGGCACCGACGAGCAGCGCGAGATGGTGCAGGAGTCGGTCAACCGCTTCTGGTGGCCGGCGCTCATGATGTTCGGCCCGCCCGACGACGACTCGCCCAACACCGCGCAGTCGATGGCGTGGGGCATCAAGCGCAACACCAACGACGACCTGCGTCAGCGCATGGTCGACATGACCGTGCCGCAGGCCAAGGCGCTCGGCGTGACGCTGCCCGATCCCGAGCTGAGGTGGAACGAGGAGCGCCAGTCGCACGACTTCGGCTCTCCGGACTGGGACGAGTTCAAGGACGTCATCACGGGCAACGGCCCGTGCAACACGCAACGCATCGCGCACCGCCGCCGCGCGCACGAGGACGGCGCCTGGGTGCGCGAGGCCGCGATGGCATTCGCCGCGAGGGGAGCAGAGGCATGACCGATATCCAGGGTGACTGGCCGTTGTACGAGGTGTTCGTCCGGGGCAAGCGCGGGCTCAACCACGTGCATGTCGGCTCGCTGCACGCCGCCGACGACGAGATGGCGGTGCGCCATGCCCGCGACGTCTACACCCGCCGCAACGAGGGCGTCAGCATCTGGGTCGTCCGGTCGGACGCGATCACGGCCTCGAGCCCTGACGAGAAGGACCCGCTGTTCGCCCCGAGCGGCGACAAGGTCTATCGCCACCCGACGTTCTACGACATCCCCTCCGACGTTCCCCACATGTAGGCGGCCATGAGTCACACACCTGATCCGAGCCACCTGCCCGACCACGACTCCGTCTATGACGGCCTGCTCGGCGGTGACGACTCCCAGTGGGCGTTCGGCACCGACTTCGAGGACCCGCTCGCCGGCGTCGACACAACGGTGCCCGACGGCGTCGACACGCACGAGCTCGCGACCTACTGCCTGATGCTGGCCGACGACGCCCTCGTGATGTCGCACCGGCTGTCGCAGTGGTGCAGCAACGCGCCCGACCTCGAGGAGGACATCGCGCTGGCCAACATCGCGCTCGACCTCTTGGGTCAGGCCCGGCTGCTGCTGGCCCGGGCCGCCGCCGCGGATCCCTCGGTCGTACCGGCGCTGCCTGCGGGGTCGCCGGTCCCGCCGGAGGACGCCCTCGCGTTCTTCCGCGGTGATCGCGAGTTCCGCAACGTACGCCTCGTGGAGACCGACAACGGCGACTTCGCGGTGACGATTGCCCGGCTGCTGCTGTTCTCGACCTGGCGCCTCGCGCTGCTGCAACGCCTTGCCGCCAGCCGCGACCACGTGTTGTCGGCTGTCGCGATCAAGGGCGTCAAGGAGATGACCTATCACCGCGACTACGCAGGTCGCTGGTTCCTCACGCTCGCGCGGGGGACCGAGGAGTCCCGTCGCCGGCTGATCGCCGGCCTCGAGGCGACCTGGCCGCTGCGGGCCGAGCTCTTCACGACTCATCCCGTCGAGCTGGCCGTCGCGGGTTCGGGCGTCGGGGTCGACCCGTCGACCGTGGCCGACGAGGTTGACGTGCTGCTGGAGCAGGTCTTCTCGATGAGCGGCGTCGACCGCCCCGACATCGCGCCTCTGGCCGGCGTACGCGGGGAGACCGGGCGCGACGGACTGCACACCGAGGCGTTCAGCCGGCTGCTGGCCGAGATGCAGGTCGTGGCCCGGGCGCACCCCATGGGGAGCTGGTGATGGTCGCCGCGCGTGAGGCCGCCGCGTCGGTGACGGATCCGGAGATGCCGATGCTGACCCTCGAGGACCTCGGCGTGCTGCGCGACGTCGAGGTCGACGACGAACGAGTCGTCGTGACGATCACGCCGACCTACTCCGGCTGCCCGGCGATGGCCACGATGCGCGACGACCTGGTGCACCGGCTGCGCGACGAAGGGTTCGACGACGTCGAGGTGCGCGTCAGCCTGCATCCGGCCTGGTCCAGCGACTGGATCACCCCTCGCGGGCGCGCCGCGCTCGTCGAGCACGGCCTCTCGGCACCCGGACCGGCACCGTCGCACGACGGCCCCGTCGTCCTGTCGCTGCAGCCCACCCGCCGTACGCTCGCCTGCCCGCGCTGCGGCTCGTCCGAGGTGGACCTCACGTCCGAGTTCGGCCCCACCGCCTGCAAGGCCCTCTATCGCTGCGCGGCGTGCCTGGAGCCCTTCGAGCACGTCAAGGAGATCTGAATGGTTTCGACAGGCTCAACCGGCGTGGCCCCGGTCTTGGCTGCCCGCGCCGCGTTCCACACCCTCACGGTGGCGTCGGTCGAGCAGCTGACCGAGGACTCGGCCGCCATCACGTTCGAGGTGCCTGAGGACCTGCGCGAGGCGTACGCCTTCGCGGCCGGCCAGTCCTTGACGATCCGCCGGATGATCGACGGGCAGGACCACCGTCGTACGTACTCGATCTGCGCCGCCGTCGGTGAGCGCCCGCGCATCGGCGTGCGGGAGATCCCCGACGGCGTGTTCTCGAGCTGGCTCGTGCACGACGTACGCCCAGGGGACCGCGTCGAGGTGCAGACGCCGACGGGCACCTTCCGCGCCGATCCCGAGGCGGGTGGCAGGCACCTCTGCATCGCCGCCGGCTCCGGCGTCACGCCGATGCTGTCGATCGTGTCGTCGATGCTCAAGCACTCGGACGCCCAGGTCACGATGCTCTACGGCAACCGCACGAGCCAGTCGGTCATGTTCGCCGAAGAGCTTGCCGACCTCAAGAACCGCTACGGCCCACGCTTCGACCTCGTGCACGTCCTCTCTCGGGAGCCGCGCGACGTCGAGCTGTTCTCGGGCCGGCTCGAGGCGGATCGGCTGCGCCGGCTGCTGGCGGCGCTGGTGCCGGTCGGCGCCGTTGACCACGTGTGGCTGTGCGGCCCGTTCGGACTGATCGCCGATGCGCGCGCGGTGCTCGACGAGCTCGGCGTCGAGCCCACCAAGGTGCACTTCGAGCTGTTCTACGTCGACGAGCCCCCGCCGGAGCTGCATCGCGCCGACGCGGTCGTCTCCGGGATCACGAGCGACGTCACGATCGTGCTCGACGGGCGTACGACCACAGCACCCATGCCGCGCGACCAGAGCGTGCTCGACGGTGCCGCGGCGACGCGCAACGACCTGCCGTTCGCCTGCAAGGGTGGGGTGTGCGGCACATGTCGGGCCAAGGTCACCGACGGCGAGGTCGAGATGCGCCGCAACTACGCGCTCGAGGACGCCGAGGTCGACGCCGGCTTCGTCCTGACCTGCCAGAGTCACCCGGTGACAGAGACCGTGACCGTCACCTTCGATGCCTAGCCCTCGTGCAGGGCGAGACCGTCGAATGCCAGCGTGGCGATCGAGGTCGCGAGGATGTCGGGGTCGACCGGGCCACCGGGGCGGTACCACTCGACGAGTGAGTTGACCATGCCGAACAGCAGCCGGCTGATGAGGTCGGGCGGGATGTCGGCGCGCAGCGCACCCTCGTCGACCGCGGCCTGCACGAGCGTCGCCAGGCGCTCGTCGATGCGGCGCCGGCGCTTGAGGGCGGCCAGCTCGACCTCGCTGTTGCCGTGCACGCGCAGCAGCAGCGTCACCGCCGGCAGGTGCTCGACGAGGATCCCGACCGACTCCTGCACGACGGTGCGCAGTCGCTCGTACGCACTGGTGCCCGGCTCAGCGGCTGCGGCGGAGTCGACCGCGGCCGACAGCCCGTCGAGCGCCTCGTCGAGGGCGGCGGCGAGGAGGTGCTCCTTGCTCGGCACGTGGTGATAGATCGCCGACTTGGTCAGCCCGAGCTCCTTGGCGAGGTCGCCCATGCTGGTGCCGTCGTAACCCTGGCGGTTGAACAGCTCGATCGCGCGACGGAGCACGGTCTGCTGGTCATAGCCGGGCCGGCCGCGTCGGGGTGCTGCCGCCTCGGTCATGGCCCAAGCGTCTCACGCGGGGCGGGCGGCTAGGCGAACGCCGAGAGGCCCGTCAGCTCGCGGCCGATCGTCAGCTGGTGGATCTCGGCGGTGCCTTCGTACGTCAGCACCGACTCGAGATTGTTGGCGTGGCGCATGACGGAGTACTCGCCCGAGATGCCGTTGGCGCCGAGGATCGTCCGCGCCGTGCGGGCGATCTCGAGGGCGACGCGGGTGTTGTTGAGCTTGCCGGCACTGACCTGGGCGGGCTTGAGGATGCCGGCCTCCTTGAGGCGCCCGAGGTGGACGCTCAGCAGCAACGCCGTGCCGTGGGCGACGCTCATGTCGGCGAGCTTGCCCTGGGTCAGCTGGAACGCGCCGATCGGCTTGTCGAACTGCGTGCGGGTCGTGGCGTAGTCGATCGCCGTCTCGAGGCACGATCGCGCCGCACCGGTCGTGCCGAAGACGATGCCGAAGCGGGCCTCGTTGAGCGCACCGAGCGGACCGCGCAGGCCCTCGGCGCCGGGCAGCAGCGCCGAGCCGGGCAGCCGCATGTCCTCGAACGTCAGCTCGCTGGTGACCGACGCCCGCATCGACATCTTGTGCTTGATGGCGCGGCCGGAGAAGCCCGGGGTGTCGGTCGGCACGACGAAGCCGCGGATGCCGTCGTCGGTCTGCGCCCACACCACGACGACGTCGGCGACGCTGCCGTTCGTGATCCACATCTTCGCGCCGTTGACGACCCAGTCGTCGCCGTCGCGCTTGGCGCGCGTACGCATGCCGTTGGGGTTGGAACCGTGGTCGGGCTCGGTCAGGCCGAACGCCCCGACGTAGTCGCCGGCGGCCATGCCGGGGAGCCACTGCTGCTTCTGCTCCTCGGAGCCATAGGCATGGATCGAGTACATCGCCAGCGAGCCCTGCACCGAGAACAGCGAGCGCAGTCCGCTGTCGATCGCCTCGAGCTCGATGCTGGCCAGCCCGTACGCCGTGGGGCCGACGCCGGCGCAGCCGTAGCCCTCGAGGTGCATGCCCAGCAGGCCGGCGCCGCCCATCTGCTTGGCGATCTCGCGGGCCGGCAGCTCGCCGGTCTCGGCCCACTCGGCGACGTGCGGCGCGAGCTGGTCCTGAGCGAACCGGCGAGCGGTGTCGCGGATGGCCCGCTCCTCGTCGCTCAGCAGGTGGTCGACGTCGAGCAGGTCATGCGGTGCGTTCATGGATCCACCTTCTCAGAGCAGGGTGTCGATCGTTCAGGGGCTACGGCAACGGCTAGGAGTCGAGCCTGCGGCCGGCCCAGGACCAGGCGTACGCGTCGTCCTCGGCGGCGAGACCGCCCTCGCCGAGCTCGAGCGGCCGGAACGTGTCGACCATGACGGCGAGCTCGTCGAACGCCTCGACGCCGAGGCTCGCCTCGATCGCGCTCGGCTGCGGCCCGTGGGCGTACCCGCCGGGGTGCAGCGAGATCGACCCCTTGTCGATGCCGGATCCTTTGCGTGCCTCGTAGTCGCCGTCGACGTAGAACATGACCTCGTCGGAGTCGACGTTGGAGTGGTAGTAGGGCACCGGGATCGCCAGCGGGTGGTAGTCGACCTTGCGCGGGACGAAGTTGCAGACCACGAAGTTCTGGCCCTCGAACACCTGGTGCACCGGCGGCGGCTGGTGCACGCGGCCGGTGATGGGCTCGTAGTCCGACACGTTGAACGTGTAGGGGTAGAGGCAGCCGTCCCAGCCGACCACGTCGAAGGGGTGGGTGTCGTACGTCATCCGGCTGCCGACGATGCCGTTGGCGCCGGAGCCGCGGTGCTTGACGAGGACCTCGACGTCGATGCCCTCGACGAGCAGGGGAGTCTCCGGGCCGTGCAGGTCGCGCTCGCAGTAGGGCGCGTGCTCGAGCAGCTGGCCGTAGCGCGACAGGTAGCGCTTGGGCGGTGCGACGTGGCTGTTGGACTCGATCGCGTACGCGCGCACCCCGCCCGTTGAGCCTGTCGAAGCGTCGGGGAGCCAACGGTGCGTCGTGGCGCGGGGGATGATGACGTAGTCGCCGGTGCGGAACGACAGGGCGCCGAAGACCGTCTCGACCGTGCCGGAGCCGGCCTCGATGAAGACGCACTCGTCGCCGATCGCGTTGCGGTAGAGCGGCGAGGGAGCGCTGCCCACGACGTACGAGATGCGGACGTCGCCGTTACCGAGCACGAGGCGGCGGCCGGTGACGAGGTCCGTGGCCGAAGGGTCGGTGTCGGCGAACAGCGAGGGCAGGCGCAGGTGGCGGGGCTTGAGCGGGTGGTTGGCGGTCGTGGCGTGGTCGGGGAGGTCCCAGACCTCCGACGCGACGATGCCCGACGGGACGCCGAGGTGGTAGAGCAGCGACGAGTCGCTCGAGAAGCCCTCCTCGCCCATGAGCTCCTCGCGGTGCAGGGCACCCTCGGGCGTACGGAACTGCGTGTGGCGCTTGGGCGGGATCTGCCCGACGCTGCGGTAGTGGGCCACGAGGACTCCTGTGTCCGGATAACGGATACAACTATCCGATAATAACATGACCCGCTAGGGTGATGGCGTGACAATTCCTGGCCGTCTCACCGCGCTGGTCGACGACGCCGCGATGTTCCCGCCCGGCAACGCGCCCGTCGATGTCGCGATCCGCGAGCACCTCGGTCATCGCTCCAGCGCGTACGCCCCGCTGATCGGACCGTTGCTGGTCCGCGACACCGATGTCGATCGCGTGCCCGAACTGACGCACGAGTCGCTTGCGATCGGGGTCGTCGCGACCTCGGGTCCGCGCGGGCTGGAGCAGTCGATCGCCGCGCTGCACGACGTCCCGCACATCCGGGTGGTCGCGTTCGAGATCCCGCTGGGTGACCTGTCGGCGGGAGAGCTGGTCTCCGCGCTGGCGGTGCCGGACGATGTCACGGTGTCGGTCGAGCTGCCGCGTGTGCCGGCCGGCCCTGGCGCCGAGTGGCTCAACGCTGCGGACGAGATCCGCGCCGCCGGCTGGCAGGTCAAGTTCCGCACCGGCGGAGTCGAGCCGTCGGCCCATCCCGACGAGCACGAGCTCGCCGCGGTGCTGGCTGCGCTGGTGCCGCGCCGGTTCAAGCTGACGGCGGGACTGCATCACGCCGTGCGCAACACCCAGGCCGGGACAGGCTTCGAGCAGCACGGATTCGTCAACATCATGGTGGCCGTGCGCCGGCTGCTGGTCGGCTCCACCGCGGATCAAGCGGCTGAGGTGCTCGCGATCCGCGATGGTGGCAGGCTGGCGGCCGAGGTCGGGTCGTGGACCGCTGACGACGCGGCTGCCGTGCGAGAGACGTTCCGTGGCTTCGGCTGCTGCGGCGTGACCGAACCATACGAAGACCTCCTCGAGCTGGGACTGATCGCATGACCGGATTCGGAATCGACCACCTGCCCTATGGCGTCGCATCGCACGAGGGGCGTGAGCTGGTCGTCGTACGCCTCGATGACGATGTGATCGACCTGGCTGCGTTGGCTGCGGTGTCGCCGCCCGGTCTCGACCCCGCGGTGTTGGCGGGTCCGTCACTCGGTCCGCTGATGGCTGCCGGCCCTGGCGCGTGGGCGGCCGTACGCGCATGGCTCCAGGACGTTCTCCCTGGCTCATCTGCCGGGCGCATCCCGCTGGCCGAGGTCGAGATGCGGATGCGGAGGCCGTTCATGGTCGCGGACTACGTCGACTTCTACGCCTCCCTCAATCACGCCTCCAACGTGGGCAGGATCTTCCGCCCCGACGCCGAGCCCCTGTTGCCCAACTGGCGACACCTGCCGGTCGGCTACCACGGTCGCGCCGGCACCGTCGTCCCGTCCGGCACCCCGATCGTCCGCCCTGCCGGTCAACGCCGACCGGGCGCTGACGGGCGTCCCGGCTTCGGGCCGTCGCAGGCACTGGACATCGAGGCCGAGCTCGGTTTCGTCGTCGGTGCACCGAGCCGCATGGGCGAGCCCGTGCCGGCCGGCGCGTTCGCCGATCACGTGTTCGGGGTGACGTTGCTCAACGACTGGTCGGCTCGCGACATCCAGGCCTGGGAGTACGTCCCGCTGGGCCCGTTCCTCGGCAAGTCGTTCGCGACCTCGATCTCGCCATGGATCACCCCGCTCTCCGCGCTGCAGGACGTACGTACCCCGTTGCCGGGCCAGGACCCGGAACCGCTGGACTACCTGCAGGTCGCCGAGCCGGCCGGCTATGCCATCGACCTGGAGGTCGTGGTCAACGGCACCGTCGTGTCACGGCCGCCGTACGCATCGATGTACTGGTCGCCCGCCCAGATGCTGGCCCACATGACCGTCAACGGTGCCTCGCTGCGTACGGGTGACCTCTACGGCTCGGGCACGATCTCCGGCCCCGACCGCGACCAGCGCGGATCGTTCCTCGAGCTGTCGTGGGGCGGCACGGAACCGTTCGCGCTCGCCGACGGCACCACCCGAACGTACCTCCAGGACGGCGACACCGTCACGATCCGCGCCACCGCCGGCTCGATCACCTTGGGCGAGGTCGCAGGCACGATCACCTCGCGCTGAGCGGTGGATCGTCCACCTTGACGGTCGAGCGGTGGATCTTCCACCGTTTGGTCGCTCATACGGTGGAGAATCCACCGCCCGAGGTGCCTAGGCCAGGGCTTCGGCGACGGCTTGCGCCGCGGCCAGCACGAGCGGCTCGACGGTCTTGGCGTCGATGTCGTGCAGGCTGACGATGCCGACCGACGCCTCGAGGCCGGGCACGCCCCGCACCGGCGCGGCCAGTCCCGCGGCGCCGGGCTGGAGCTCGCCGGAGGTGCTGGCGACACCGTCCTTGGCAGCGCGGCCCAGCAGGATCGCCTTGCCTGCCGCGCCGGCGTCAAGGCGGTGACGCGCACCGACCCGGTAGGCCACGTGCATGTCGCTGCGGCTCGGCTCGACCACGACGAGTGCCACGGCGTCCTCGCCGTCGGCGATCGTCAGGTGCGCCGTCGTCCCGCTGGCATCGGCGAGCCGCGTGAGCGCCGGGGTGGCGCGCGACTTGAGCTCGGGGAGGTACGCGTTGCGGAACGCCATCATGCCGAACCCGGCGCCGATGCGACCCTGCTCGTCGCGGTGCAGCAGGTCGTGCTCCTCGAGCGTGACGATGAGCCGGTAGGCCACGGTGCGGCTGATCCCGAGTGACTCGGCGATCTCGTTGATCGTGAACCGCGACTCCGACCCGGCGACGAGCCCCAGGATGCGCAGTCCACGGTCGAGCGTCTGCGCGGTCTCGGCTGCCATCGGTCCTCCTCGGTCGGTCGTTGAAGTCTGGCAGGCGTCAGAACACCGCGCCGGGATTGAGGATGCCCTGCGGATCGAGGGCGGCCTTGACCCGGCGGTTGAGGTCCATGGCCTCCGGGCCGAGATAGGCCGGCAGCCAGTCCTTCTTGAGCCGGCCGACGCCGTGCTCGCCCGTGATCGTGCCGCCGAGGCCGATCGCCAGATCCATGATCTGACCGTATGCGGCTTGAGCCCGCGCACTCTCGTCGGGATCGGACGCGTCGAACACGATCAGGGGGTGCGTGTTGCCGTCGCCGGCGTGCGCGACGACCGCGACGGTGATGACGTGCTCCTCGGCGATCGCCTCGATGCCACGGACCAGTGCCCCGAGCTGGGGGACGGGCACACCGACGTCCTCGAGCAGCAGCGAGCCCTGGCGCTCCAGCGACGGGATGACCATGCGGCGCGCCACGACGAACGCTTCTCCGGTCTCGGCGTCGTCGGTGGAGAACACTTCGGTGCTGTGGTTGGCCTGGCAGATGGCGGTGACCTCGGCGATCTCGGCGACGCCGTGGGTCGCGGGCTCGTCGGACTGCACGACGAGCATGGCCTCGGCGGTGCGGTCCAGGCCCATCATCGTGACGTCCTCGACGGCGTTGATCGACGTGCGATCCATGAGCTCGAGCATCGCCGGGCGCATCGTGCGGGTGAGGTCGAGGACTGTCCGGGTCGCGTCGTCGAGCGATGCGAACGTGGCGACGAGTGTGCAGGGCGGGCGCTGTGCCGGCACGAGCCGCAGCAGGACGCGCGTGATGATCCCGAGCGTGCCCTCGCTGCCGACGAACAGCTTGGTCAGCGACAGCCCCGCGGCGTCCTTGAGTCGCGGACCACCGAGCTCGACCGCGGTGCCGTCGGCGAGGACCACGGTCATGCCCAGGACGTAGTCGCTCGTGACGCCGTACTTGACGCAGCACAGCCCGCCCGCGTTGGTCGCGACGTTGCCGCCGATCGAGCAGATCTCGTACGACGAGGGATCCGGCGGGTACCAGAGCCCGTGCTCGGCAGCGGCGGCCTTGACCTCGGTGTTCAGGGCGCCGGGTTCGACGACGGCGATGCGGGTCGCCGGGTCGATCTCGACCGCGCGCATACGCTCCACCGAGACGACGAGGCAGCCGGAGAGCGCCGACGCTCCACCGGACAGCCCGGTCCCGGCGCCACGTGGGACGACGGCGAGTTCGTGGCGGGCGGCGAAGCGTACGGCTGACTGCACGTCCGCCGTCGACGTCGCGCGTACGACCGCGAGGGGGACACCGGCTCCGGGGTCGTTGGCCCGGTCCCACCGGTAGCCGGCCATCCGGTCCGGGTCGACCAGCAACGCTCCGGCGGGCAGCTCAGCCGCGAGCGCGTCGAGGTCGGGTGTCACCGCGGGCTCAGTCCTCCGCGAGCGTCTCGGCGGACTGGGCGTCCTCCTTGGGCGCCAGCACCGAGACGGAGTCGTCGATCCGCTCGTTGAGGTAGCGGAGGATCTCGGCGACCGTCGCGATGACCGGCACGGCGAGGAACGCGCCCGTGATGCCGAACAGCGAGCTGCCGGCGGTCACGGAGAGCAGCACGACGGCGGGATGGAGGTTCATGTTCTTGCCCTGGAGCCACGGCGACAGGACGTTGCCCTCGAGCTGCTGGACGAAGACCACGATGCCGAGCGCGATGAGTGCGTCGCTCGTGCCGTTGGTGACCAGCGTGACGAGCACCGCGAGCGCGCCGCTGACGAAGGCACCGATGATCGGGATGTAGGCACCGAAGAACGTCACGACGCCGAGCGGGACCGCGAGCGGCGAGCCGAGGATGGCGAGACCGCCGCCGATGATGACGGCGTCGATCAGGGCCACGAGGGTCTGCGTGCGGATGAAGCCGCCGAGCGTGCTCCAGGCCCGTTCCATGACCTCGACGAGGTGGACGCCGGCGCGCTGGCCGCCGAGCGCGCGGACCCACGGGAGGAACTTGTGGCCGTCCTTGACGAAGAAGAACGTCAGCATCAGGACCAGGACCAGGTTGACAATGACCGACGTCGCGGTGCCGATCGTCGAGAAGACGCCGGAGCTGATCGCGCTGGCGCTCTCGGTCAGCTTGCCCTGCACCGCCTCGATCGCGCGGGTGATCTGGCCGTCGGAGAGGTTGAGCGGCTCGCCGGTGACCCAGTCGCGGATCTTTTGGAGGCCGTCGGAAGCCCCGTCGGCAACCTGGCTGGCTTGGCCCGCGACCTGTGGAGTGAGGACCGCGATGACTCCGACGACGCCGCCGATGAAGCCCAGCACGATGGTGGCGGCGGCGAGGGCGTCGGGCCAGCCCTTGGAGCGGAGCCAGGCCGCCGGGGGACCGAGGACGGTCGTGACGATGAGAGCCAGCGCGACGGGATAGAGGACCATCCACACCGTGCCGATCAGGTGACCGAGGATCCACGCCGCCACGGCGATGACGATGAGGCGCAGGCCCCAGCGCTGCAGGGTCGCGAGCCCCTCGTCGATCACGACACCGCGATCACGGATCTTCTTGTCCTTGGCCACCTGCCCAGCCTAGGGCCATGCGGGTCCCGGCACGCGTTAGCCGGCGCCGCCCGCACGGAAGTCGACCCATGCGTCGTTCATGCGCTCGACCTGGCCGGGCGTGAACATGTTCATGCAGGAGTCCTGGCTGTAGTCCATGAAGTTGTGGATCGGGTCCTTGCCGGGCGCGGTGCAGGTGTCGGCGCCGGTGGGGCAGTCGAACTGCGGCTGGCCCTCGCGCGGGGTGTCGGCCACGAAGTCGCCCGACGCCGAGCAGCCGCTCTTGAACGTGTGCTCGAGCATCAGCCAGTGGCCGACCTCGTGGGTCAGGGTGTCGCCGAGGGAGTACTTGCCCTGGTTGCCGCCGGGCATCGACTCGTCGAGCATCACGACGCCGTCGATGAAGTCGCGGCCGTGGTTGTAGCCCTTGGGGAAGTACGCCCAGCCGAGCAGTCCGGCGCCGATGTTGGCGGAGTAGACGTTGAGGGTCGTGGAGTCGCCCTCGTACAGCTCCTGCTTCATGTCGCGCTCGTTCTTGCCCGGCACGACGGTGTACCACGCAGGGTTCGTGGTCCAGGTGATCTTGGTGAGGCCGAAGCGGAACGGCGAGTTGGCGGCGTTGGCGGCGGTCTTGCCCGAGTACGAGTCGTTGAGGACCGTCATCTGGGCGGTGATCATCTTCGTCCAGCGGGTCTTCTCTGTCGTGGAGAGCGTGTGGTCGGAGATCACGTGGAAGACCGTCGGGATGTGCACGCTGCCGTTGGGCAGGCGCGGAGCGTCCTTGATGACGCCGTACGCGTTCGCCTCGTTCTTGGAGTAGAGCTCCGGCTCCTTGGCCGTGCTGCCCTTGGCGACGCGCGCGGCACTGGGCGCGCAGTCCTCCGCACCGGGTGAGGCGGCCGCCGAGACGGTCTGGCTGGCTCCGGCGGCCGTCAGGAGGCCGCCGACCAAGGCAGCGACGGGCATCCAACGAATCATCGAGCGACGACGCATGTTCTTGTCCCCTTTGGTGCGGCGGTTTCAGACAAGGTACGCCCTGCGGGGTCAGTCGGCGAGCCGATTCGTCCTAGACCTGCAGCCGCCAGTCGACGGGCTCGGCGCCTTGGGCGGCGAGGAGCTCGTTGGCCCGGCTGAACGGCTTGGAGCCGAAGAATCCGCGCGACGCCGACAGCGGGCTGGGGTGCACCGACTCGATGCGCGGCACCTCGCCCAGCATCGGCGCCAGGCTCTGCGCGTCGCGGCCCCAGAGGATTGCGACGAGCGGAGTGCCCCGGGCAACGAGGGCCCGGATCGCCTGCTCGGTGACGGTCTCCCAGCCCTTGCCGCGATGGCTGGCCGGCGTGCCGGGTCGCACGGTCAGGACGCGGTTGAGCAGCAGCACGCCCTGCCGGGCCCACGGGGTGAGGTCGCCGGAGGGGGACCTCGGGATGCCGAGGTCGGTCTCGAGCTCGGTGAAGATGTTGACGAGGCTGCGGGGGAGCGGGCGTACGTCGGGCGCCACCGAGAACGACAGCCCGACGGGATGGCCAGGGGTCGGATAGGGGTCCTGGCCGGTGATGAGCACGCGTACGTTCGACATCGGCTCGGCGAACGCCCGCAGGATGTGGTCGCCGGCGGGCAGATAGGGACGCCCCGCGGCGAGCTCGTCGCGGAGGAACTGGCCCATCGTGTGGATCTGCTCCTCGACCGGTGCCAGCGCCTCGGCCCAGTCCGGAGCCATGAGCTCGCTGAGCGGCTTCATGCCTCCTCCTTCCGCAGGGCCGACGGGGCGAGCAGGCCGGCCAACAGGCAGCCGACGATCGGCACCGCGAACGCCGTGGTGAGCGACACCCAGTTGGTGAGGATGCCGATGATCGCGGGGCCGGCGAGCAGGCCGAGGTAGCCCGTGCCGGTGACCCGCGCGAGGTAGGTGCCGGCCGCCGTCGGGTCGATGTTGCCGGCCGCGCTGAAGAACTGCGGGACGCAGCCCGCGAGCCCCACACCGAAGATGGCCCACGCGACGATCGCGACGGCCGGGTTGGGCGCGAGTGCCGCCCCGAGCAGGCCGGCCGCACCGACGAGCGCGGCCCGTTGGACGTACGCGGCGGCACCGATGCGAGCGACGACGCGGTCGGCCACGAGGCGTACGAGGGTCATCGTGATCGAGAACGCGCCGAACGCCCAGGCGGCGACGGTCTTGCTCGCGTCGAGGGAGTCGTGCAGGTGGACCGTGCTCCAGTCGTACGCGACGCCCTCAGACAACAGCAGCATGAACGCGAGCAGCGACAGCACGACAACGCGAGGGGTCCACGGCGCGTGGGCGCGCGCGGCGCCGGACTCGCGGGTCGTGCCAGGGGAGGGTGGCAGCAGCGTGGGCCGGACCACGAGCGTGAGGATGAGGCCGAGCACGCCGGCTGCGGCGAGGGTCAGCCGGACGTCGACGTCGAGGGCGATCAGGCCGCCGCCGATGATCGACGCGAGCAGTCCGCCGAGGGAGAAGAACGCATGGAACGCGCTGATGATCGGCCGGCCGTACGCCCGCTCGACCTCGACCGCCTGGGCGTTCTGCGACACGTCGATGACGCCGTTGAACGCGCCGAGCAGGGCGAGGGCGACCGCGAGCGCCGGGACGTTCGTGGCGAGGCCCGGCCCGACGAGGCACGCGCTCAGCACGAGCCCGGCGATCACCACGACGACCCGACTACCGAACCGGTCGATGAGCCGGCCGCCGACCTGCATGCCGAGCAACGCGCTGCCACCCAGGAGCAGCAGCAGGTAGCCGAGCACGACGGTGCTGGCGCCCGTACGGTCGCGGATCTCGGGGATGTTGACGACCCACATGCCGAGGAGGAAGCCGTTGAGGGCGAAGATCGCGAACGTCGACCGTCTCGCGGCTGATGGCGGCATGCTCCGACCCTATCGAGGCCGCCGGTGCCCTACAGTTGTCAGGCTGTGTCAGCAATCGCCGCCTACCGCGCACTCCTGCGGATCGTCGGGCCCGCCTACATCCTCGTAGCCTTCCTCGGGCGGATTCCACTTGCCATGAGCCAGCTCGGCGTCCTGGTCCTGGTGAGCTCCAAGCTCGACAGCTACGGCGCGGGCGGCGCCGCGGCGGGCATCCTCGCGATCGCCAACGCCATCGGCTCGCCGCTCGCCGGCACGGTCGCCGACCGCATCGGCCAGCGCCCCGTCGTGCTCGTGCAGTCGCTCGTGGGGGCTGCGGGCCTGGCCTCGGTCGTGCTGGTGACCGATCCCGACGCGTCGCGCGCGCTGATCTTCGGCGTCGCCGGCGTCACCGGATTCGCGATGCCGCAGGTCGGGCCGCTCGCGCGCGTACGCTGGAGACCCATCACGCGCGACGAGGGCGATCAGCGACGCCTCGTGGACGCCGCGTTCTCGTACGAGGGAGCGGCCGACGAGGCGTCATTCGTGCTCGGCCCGGCGATGATCGGCGTCCTCGCGATCCTTGCGGAGCCGGCCGGAGCACTCCTGGCCGCGGCCGTGATCCTGGCGGTGTTCGGGTCGTGGTTCGCGATCCACTGGACCTCCGAGCTCGTGGCGAAGAGCTCCACGACCGGCGGCGCCGGTTCCGAACCGCTCTGGTCCGTCGCGTTCGCGGTGCTCGTGGTCGCGCAGCTGTGCATCGGCACGATCTTCGGCAGCGTCCAGACCGGCACCGCTGTGCTGGCCCGCGCCGACGGTCACGCCGGCAGCGCCGGGCTGATCCACGCCGTGCTGGGCATCGGCAGCGTGACCGCCGGGCTCGCGATCACGGCCCTGCCCGAGCGCATCCTCTACGCCACGCGCATGCTCGTCGCCGCCGTCGGCCTGCTCCTGCTGTCGGCGCCGTTGCTGCTCGTCGACTCGATCGGCTCACTGATCCTGGTCATCGCGCTGCTCGGCTTCGCCGTGGCGCCCTACATGATCAGCAACTTCGCCCTCGCCGGGATCCTCGTGCCGGTGCACCGGGTCGGCGCGGCCATGACACTGCTCGCGGGAGCGACCGGCATCGGCTACGCCCTCGGCGCCTCGATCGCCGGCAGGCTCGCCGACGAGGGCGGGCACACGCCGGCGTTCGCGGTCACGGTCGGCGCAGCCGGTGTCGCGGTGCTGCTGGCCGGCGTGGCCAACAAGGCGCTCCGGGAAGCCCGCCCCTACGTCGCCTGACCAGCCAAGCGTCAGAGCGCCGAGAGCGGGGTGACCTCGAGGTCGAGGGCCTCGCCGACGGCGGCGTTGACGAGGTGGCCGTCGTGCGTGCTGAGGCCGCCGGCGAGCGCGGCGTCGTCGTTCACGGCCGTCTTCCAGCCCTTGTCGGCGAGCGCCACGGCGTAGGGCAGCGTCACGTTGGTCAGCGCGTACGTCGAGGTGTGCGGCACGGCGCCCGGCATGTTGGCGACGCAGTAGAAGATCGAGTCGTGGACCTTGAACGTGGGGTCGTCGTGGGTCGTCGCGTGCGAGCTCTCGAAGCAGCCGCCCTGGTCGATCGCGATGTCGACCAGCACCGAGCCGGGCCGCATCGTGGAGACGAGGTCGTCGCTGATGAGCTTGGGTGCCTTGGCGCCGGGCACCAGCACAGCGCCGACGACGAGGTCGGCCTGCCGCACGGCCTTCTCGATCGCGTACGCGTTGGAGGCGATGGTCGTGATGGCGCCGCCGAACTGCGCGTCGACCTGACGGAGCCGGGCGACGTTGAGGTCGAGGATCTGGACGCGCGCGCCCATGCCGTGTGCGACCTGCGCCGCGTTGACGCCAGAGACGCCTGCGCCGATCACGACGACATCGGCCGGGTGGACGCCGGGCACGCCGCCGGGCAGCACGCCGCGGCCACCGCCGCTGCGCATCAGGTGGTAGAAGCCGACCTGCGGGGCGAGCTTGCCGGCGACCTCGGACATCGGGGCCAGCAGCGGCAGCGAGCGATCGGGCAGCTGCACGGTCTCGTACGCGATCGAGGTCGTGCCGGCCGACAGCAGGGCGTCGGTGCACTCGCGGCTCGCAGCGAGGTGGAGGTAGGTGAACAGTGTCTGGCCACGGCGCATGCGGCCGTACTCCTCGGCGATCGGCTCCTTGACCTTGAGCACCAGCTCAGCGTCGGCCCACACGTCGTCGGCGCGGTCGAGGATCTTGGCGCCCGCGGCGACGTACTCGTCATCGGTGATCGACGAGCCGAGGCCGGCGTCGTGCTCGATGACGACGTCGTGGCCGTGGCGGGTCAGCTCGTGGACGCCGGCGGGCGTGATGGCGACGCGGTACTCGTGGTTCTTGACCTCGCGGGGGACACCGACCAGCATGACGTGCTCCTTCAGACGGAATAGTGTCTCCATGGTGAATCACCTGCGGATCAGTGCGCAACTTACCGAACAAGATTCTGTATGATCGAGAATCGCTGCTCATGACACCGAATGACGATCCGCAGGAGTGCCCGTGCCGAATGATGTTCGCGAGCTCGATGACATCGACCAGAGGATCATCACGGAACTGCGCCGCCAGGGCCGGCTGCCCAACAACGCGCTCGCTGAAAAGGTCGGCATCGCGGCCTCCACCTGCCTGACCCGGTTGCGCAGCCTGATGGACCGTGGCGTCATCGCCGGCTTCCACGCCGAGGTCGATCCAGCGTGGATCGGCCGGCCGATCCAGGCGATGATCGCGGTGCGCCTGCGCGGTGACGCGCGCGGTGCGATCAACGAGTTCTCCGACCGGCTCGCCGGGATGCCCGAGGTGCTCAACGTCTACTTCCTCGCCGGCGCCGACGACTTCCACGTGCACGTCGCAGCGCAGGACCCCGACGACCTGCGGGCGTTCGTCGTCGACCATCTCAGCTCGGCGCCGGAGGTCGCGCTGACCGAGACCAACCTGATCTTCGAGCACAAGAGGGGCAGACTGGCGGAGTGAGCGAGCGCAGCGAGCGAACCACGGGCGCACCATGGCGCCGCTTCCGTATCGTGGGTTTGTCTACGGAGGCGACGACATGACGGCCATCACAGCGACATTCCGGACGATTCCCGGCACGCAGGCGGCTGAGGGCCGCACGGGTGAGCACGCCGTGGTCGTCGATCGGCCGGCCGGCGTCGCCGGGGGCGCCGGAGCCGGGATGAACGGCGGGCAGCTCCTCGCGCTCGCGATCGGTGGCTGCCTCGCCAACGACGTCCGCTACGTCGCGGCGGTCCGCAACGACACGATCGACGACGTCCAGGTCGACGTGTCGCTCGAGATCGACAACGGCCTCGTCACCTCGGCGGATGTCGTCATCCGCCTGGTCGTGCCGGACGGCGTCGACACCGCAGCGCTGGTGGATGAGGCGGTGGCGGCCTCGACCGTGCTGGCAGCCGTACGCGACGGCTTCCCGGTCACGGTGCGCTGACGGCCAGTCGTTCCTCGAGAGCGTCGCGGGCGGCGGGCCACTCGTCGTCGGTCATCGAGAACAGCACGGTGTCGCGCCACGACCCGTCACGCCGGATGCGGTGCTTGCGGAGCACCCCTTCGCGTACGCCGCCGATGCGGGTGACCGCGGCCTGCGAGCGCTCGTTCTTGATGTCGACGTGCCAGACGACGCGGGCACAGTCGAGGCCGTCGAACGCGTGGCGCAGCAGCAGGAGCTTGGCCTCGGTGTTGACGCCCGTACGCCAGAAGCGCCGGCCGAGCCACGTCGACCCGATCGCGACGGTGCGGACCGTCGGGTCGATGTCGTAGTAGGTCGTGAGGCCCGCGACCTCGCCGGACGCCTGGTCGACCTGGACCCAGGGGACCGTGCAGGGCCTCGTCAGGTAGAGCCCGACGAGCGCCTCGGCCTGCTCGATCGTGTCGGGCCGGGCGAACGCCTGCCAGGTGAAGACCTCGTCGTCGTCCGACGCCCCGAGCACGCCCGCGGCATGGTGTGGCTGGAGCTGTTCGAGCCTGACGTGGTTGCCCGTCAAGGTGGGTGCCGCGTAGTAGTCCTCGGGGCTCACGCTCATGCCCCCAACCTATCGACCGGAGGCACGGGCTCCGTGAGCCTGTCGAAAGGATCAGGGGTTGGGGGGTCTAGACGGGGCGGGGGTTCTTGGCGTGCGGGTTGCGGACCAGCGTGAGCTCGCGCAGGAAGTTGGCCGCCCATAGCTCGATGTCGTTCTCCATGACCTGCTTGCGCATCGCCTTCATGCGGCGGGCGTTCTCTCGAGGGCTGGCATTGATCGCCGCGAGCATCATGCTCTTCATGCCGTTGATGTCGTGCGGATTGACTTGATAGGCCGACTTGAGCTCGGACGCCGCGCCGGCGAACTCGCTCAGCACCAGGGCGCCACGATCGTCGTAGCGGCACGCGACGTACTCCTTGGCGACGAGGTTCATGCCGTCGCGCAGCGGCGTCACGACCATGACGTCGGCGGCCCGGTAGAGCGCGGCCATCTCGGCGCGCGGGTAGGACGCGTGGAGATAGGTCACGGGTTGCTGGCCGATGCGCGCGACGTCACCGTTGATGCGCCCGACGAGGCGGTTGATGTCGTCGCGCAGGATCTTGTACTGGTCGACCCGCTCGCGCGACGGGGTCGCGACCTGCACGAACACCGCATCGTCGACGTGCAGCGAGCCGTCGCTGATGAGCTCCCCGAACGCGCGGAGCCGCTGCCGCAGGCCCTTGGTGTAGTCGAGCCGGTCGATGCCCAGCAGCATGGTCCTGGGGTTGCCGAGGCTCTCGCGGATCTCGGCTGCCCGGGCGATGACCTCGGGCGTACGGGCGAGCTCCTCGAAGCCGGCCGCGTCGATCGAGATCGGATAGGCCTGCGCGAGGACGGTACGCCCGTCGGGCAGGTAGATCATGTCGCGATGCGTCTTGTGGCCGACCCGCTGGCGTACGAGGCGGACGAAGTTCTGCGCCGCTCCGGGCATCTGGAAGCCGACCAGGTCCGCGCCGAGCAGACCCTCGAGGATCTGCCTGCGCCACGGCAGCTGCTGGAACAGCTCTGCCGGCGGGAACGGGATGTGCAGGAAGAAGCCGATGCGGAGGTCCGGGCGCAGCTCGCGCAGCATCGTGGGCACGAGCTGCAGCTGGTAGTCCTGCACCCACACGACGGCGTCGGGCTTGGCGATCTTGGCGGCTCGCTCGGCGAAGCGGCGGTTGACCCGGACGTACGCATCCCACCACTCACGGTGGAACTCCGGCGGCGCGACGACGTCGTGATAGAGCGGCCAGAGCGTGGAGTTGGAGAAGCCCTCGTAGTACTCGGCGACCTCGTCCTCGCTCAGGTGGACCGGCACGAGGTGCAGTCCGTTGTGCACGAACGGCTTGAGCTTCTCGTCGGCCGCACCGTGCCAGCCGATCCACGCGCCACCGTTGCGGCGCATCACGGGCTCGAGGGCGGTGACCAGGCCGCCGGGGGAGGTGCGCCACATCGTGCCGCCGTCGGGCGACGTCACCCGGTCGACGGGCAGACGGTTGGCGATCACCACGAAGTCTGCGGTTCCCGTCACCATGTCGGGCAGCCTAGCGCTGTGTGGCGGCGCTCACCTGTCGGCGACGCCCAGCTGGGCCAGGATCGTTGCCATCTGACGCATGATCGAGACCGTCTCGTCGAGGGGAAGCAGCGCCGATTCGGTGGCGCCGGCGCGCAGGCAGGCCGCGACCTCCTCGATCTCGTGGGCGTACCCATGACCCGTGACGGGCTCACTGATCGTGTCCACCCGGTCGTCGTGCCAGTGCGTGAACGACGTCGCGGTGGGGAAGCGGGACGGCACCTCGATGAGCCCGGCGTCACCGGCGATCGAGGCGCGATTGTCGGTGTGCGCGACCTGGGTCCAGGAGATGCTCGCCACGGCACCGCTGTCGTACGCGAGGGTGGCTCCGCCGCTGACGTCGATGCCCTCGGCCGACAGCGTCCCGGCGGCGACGATGCCGGCCGGCTCGCCGAGGATCAGGTGCGCGAACGTCAGGGAGTAGATGCCGACGTCGAGCAGTGCGCTCGCCCCGAGCGCCGGGTCCCAGAGCCGTGCGGTCGTGGCCGGCCCGACGAAGCCGCGGGCGGCTCTGAGCTCGCCGATCGTCCCGAGGGCGCCGCCGGCAGCGAGCTCGGCGACCCGCCGGATGTTGGGGTTGGCCCGCATCGCCATGGCTTCGGCGAAGAACAGTCCGCGCGTGCGGGCCTCGGCGACGAGCGTCTCCGCGTCGGCGGGGTTCATCGTGAGCGCCTTCTCGCACAGCACCGCCTTGCCGCCCTCGAAGCACGTCATGACGTCCTCGAAGTGCCGGCTGTGCGGAGTGGCGACATAGATGACGTCGACGTCCGGGTCGGCGGCCAGGTCCTCGTACGATCCGTGCGCCCGGGCTGCGCCGAACGTGTCGGCGAACGTCCGGGCGGCGTCGAGCCGGCGAGAGCCGACCGCGGCCAGCTCGTTGCCCTCGACCAGGGCCAGGTCGCGCACGAACGACTCGGCGATGCGACCCGTGGCCAGGATTCCCCACCGGATGGGCGTACGCGTCCCCGAATCGGTCGTCATGACACACAGCCTGCCATTCGGCGAAGCAAATGACACCGGTGTGATTCGTGGCCTAGGATGACCAGCATGAGCGAGCGCCAGCGAGCGAATCTTGAGGCAGGGATCATGCCATTGCCTCCGTGTCGTTGGCTTGTGGTGGAGGTAATGGCATGAGCGCCGTGGAGAAGTCGAACGCCGGAGCGCCGGCAGCTGCAGAATCGCTGTCGGAGCGCGACCGCGAGATCCTGGCGCTCGAGCGGCTGTGGTGGCAGTACGCCGGTGCCAAGGAGCAGGCGATCCGCGACAAGTTCGACATGTCGGCGACGCGCTACTACCAGGTGCTCAACGCCCTGATCGACCGTGAGGACGCCCTCGCGTACGATCCACTCCTGGTCAAGCGTCTTCGCCGCCTGCGCGCCCAGCGCCAGCGCAGTCGTTCGGCCAGGCGTCTCGGCATCGACCTCTGAAGGTTCCCATGGACCACCGCAGGACCCCGACTGGCAAGGCATACGTACCCGCCAGCTGGTTCATCGTCCTGACGATCATGCTGTGCGTCGGCGCTGCCGGCTGGCTGGGCTGGCTGTTCGTCGACGACGACCCCGAGACCGCGCCGACCACCAGCACGTCGGCCCCGCCGGCGACGAAGACGACGCCGACCCCCTCGCCGAGCAAGACCACCGAGACGAAGCCGTCGCCCACGCCGAGCGAGTCGAGCGCGTCGCCCGAGGCCGATCGCACAACACCCGTCGCGGTGCTCAACAACACGACGATCCAGGGACTGGCGGCGACCTACTCCGCCCAGGTGCGCTCGGCCGGCTGGACCACCGTGACGATCGGCAACTGGCGCGGCTCCATCGCGGGCAACACCGTCTACTTCCCGCCGCAGCTCGCGGAGCAGGCCAAGCTGCTCGCCGCCGACCTCGACATCAGCCGGGTCCTGCCGAGCGTGGCACCGATGCGGACCGACCGGCTGACGATCATCCTGTCCGGCCCGCAACAATAGGCGGATGCCCGCCTCCGTCCGCACCGCCGTGATCGCTGATCCGGCCGGAACCCTGCTCGCCCTCGACTTCGACGGCACGCTGGCGCACATCGTCGACGACCCGACGCAGGCGTACGCCCACGAGCGGTCCGTCGCTGCCTTGGCAAGGCTCGGCCGTGTGCTCGGCCAGGTCGCGATCGTCACCGGGCGTCCCGTCCGCCAGGCGCTCGAGCTCGGCGGCTTCGCCGGCGTCGAGGGCTTCGAGCAGCTCGTGATCTGGGGCCAGTACGGCGCCGAGCAATGGGATGCGACGACGTCGGAGATCGTCGAGCCCGACCGCCCCGAGCCGATCAGCCGCCTCGCCGACGAGCTGCCCGGTTGGCTCGAGGAGCGCGGCGCCGGACACGTACGCATCGAGGACAAGGGCCTCGCGATCGCGGTGCACACCCGCGGCATCGACGCGAGCCTGCTCGACGAGCTGGCCCAGCCGCTAGCCGACCTCGCCGGCGGCCTCGGCCTCGTCGTCGAGCCGGGACGCCAAGTCATCGAGATGCGCGCCCCGGGCGTCGACAAGGGCGACTCCGTGCGGGCGCTGGCCTCACGCCTCGGCGCCCGCCAGGTGATCTTCGCCGGCGACGACCTCGGTGACCTGCCGGCGTTCGCGGCGGTCGAGGACCTGCGGCGGTCCGGCGTCGGCGGACTGCTGATCTGCTCGGCGTCGGCGGAGCAGGACGCGTTGGTGGCCCGCGCCGACATCGTCCTCGACGGGCCCGATGCCGTGGCCGACTGGCTGGAGCAGCTCGCCGATGAGTTCTGATCCGGTGCTGCCGCACACGCGGTGGACGCGCGTGCGTACGGTGCTCAACTGGATCAATCTCAGCACGCCGCTCGGTCTCCTGATCGCCCGGATCGGCGGTGCGTCGATCACGCGTCGCGGGCGCGGGACCTACCTCGCGACGGGCTACCGGTTCGGCTTCCCGGTCGCCAGCGCATTCACGATCGGCAGCGTCATCGCGAGCAAGCACGACCTCGACTGGGTGCGTGCCCGGCCGGTGCTGCTGCAGCACGAGGACCGGCACTGCACGCAGTACGCGTTCGTCCTGGGAGTCGTGATGCTGCCGTTCTACTTCCTCTGCGTCGGCATCTCCTACGCGATCGCCGGCGACCACTCGTCGTACAACCCGTTCGAGCGCCTCGCCAACCTCGCCGACGGCAACTACCCGCCCCCGCGCACCCGTTTCTCCCGCAAGCCCTGAGCAACAGCTGGCGGTTTACCAAGAGGTCAGGGGAAACTTCGCGATCGCTCGCACTCCGCACGGCAACCTGCCACTCCGCAAGGCGCGCGCACCCTGAGGAGTGGCTGTTGGCCCTGACCTCTTGGTAAACCGCCAACCCGGGAGTGACCGAAGGGCGAACAGTCCGTGTCCGACATGCGGACCGAGTGGACACATCGTGAGACGCGCCCGTAGGCTGAAACCACTCATCACGAGGGGTACAGGGACACGGCCCTATGACGCCCCAGCAACCAGTCGCTCATCGACCAGGTGCTCAATCCGTCCCGGACGACAGTCGATCCGGGAAAGATGAAAGGTCACTTCTGTGAGTACATCAGCTCCAAGCCTCGCCGCTCCCGCTCTGCGCGAAGGTGCCTTCGGCAACGCCGTCGAGCTCGTCTGCCGCGAGTGCGGCACGACGCGCGAGCTCGGTCCGCACTACGTGTGCGCGGAGTGTTTCGGCCCTTTGGAGATCCGGTACGACTTCCCGGCCATCACCCGCGAGCAGATCGCGGCCGGCCCCAACAACATCTGGCGCTACAAGGCCCTGCTCCCCGTCCCCGACGACATCGAGCTCAGCCCCAACCTCGAGCCCGGCTTCACCCGGCTCCTCAAGGCCGACAACCTCGCCGCCGAGCTGGGCCTCAAGAACCTCTGGGTCAAGGACGACAGCACCAACCCCACCAACTCGTTCAAGGACCGCGTCGTGGCGTGCGCCCTCAGCGCTGCCCGTGAGTTCGGCAGCAAGGTCTTCGCCTGCCCCTCGACCGGCAACCTCGCCAACGCCGTCGCCGCTGCCGGCGCCCGCGCCGGAATCAAGACCGTCGTCTTCATCCCGAGCAACCTCGAGACGCCCAAGCAGGTCAACTCGGCGGTCTACACCGAGAACCTCGTCGCGGTCGACGGCAACTACGACGACGTCAACAAGCTCGCCTCCGAGATCGCCGGCGAGCAGGACGGCTGGGCGTTCGTCAACGTCAACGTCCGCCCGTTCTACGCCGAGGGCTCCAAGACGCTGGGCTACGAGATCGCCGAGCAGCTCGGCTGGCGCCTGCCCGACCAGATCGTCATCCCGGTCGCCTCCGGCTCACAGCTGACCAAGGTCCACAAGTCGTTCAAGGAGCTCATCGCCCTCGGCCTCGTCGAGGACAAGCCCTACAAGGTCTTCGGCGCCCAGGCCACCGGCTGCTCGCCGGTCTCCGAGGCGTTCCGCGAGGGCTGGGACGTCGTACGCCCCGTCCGGCCCGACACGATCGCCAAGTCGCTCGCGATCGGCAACCCGGCCGACGGCGTGTACGTCCTCGACATCTGCCGCGAGACCGGCGGCGCGATCGCCGACATCTCCGACGACGAGGTCCGCGACGCGATCGTCCTGCTGGCGCGCACCGAGGGCATCTTCACCGAGACCGCGGGCGGCACGACCGTCGGTGTGCTCAAGAAGCTCGTCGAGACCGGCCAGCTCGACCCCGAGCTCGAGACCGTGGTGATCAACACCGGCCACGGTCTTAAGACCCTCGACGCGGTCACCGACCTGGTCGGCCCCGCCGCCACCATCGCCCCGACGTACGAGGCCTTCGTGGCCTCCGGCATCGCCTGAGTCCAGAGCACACCCAAGGAGCACTGTGAGCATCAACGTACGCATCCCGACGATCCTGCGGACCTACACGCAGGACCAGTCACAGGTCACCGCCGAGGGCGACACCCTCACCGAGGTCATCGAGTCGCTCGAGGGGACATTCCCCGGCATCAAGGCGCGGGTCGTCGACGAGCAGGGCAAGCTGCGCCGCTTCGTCAACATCTACGTCGCGGAAGAGGACGTGCGCTTCGCCCAGGGTCTGGACACGCCCACCCCGGCGGGCACGCAGGTCTCGATAATCCCTGCCGTCGCCGGGGGTTGCTGAACTCGCGGCACAGCCTTGTAGGCTCTGCGCATGAAGGGGCTCCGGCAGGTGGGTTCCTCCAGGATCAGGTGGGAGTGGCGGCATGGTGCAAGGCACCGTCAAGTGGTTCAACGCTGACAAGGGCTACGGCTTCATCGAGGTCGAGGGCCAGGACGACGTCTTCGTCCATTGGTCCAAGATCGCGTCAGACGGTTACAAGACTCTCGAGGACGGCCAGAAGGTCGAGTTCGAGGTCGTCGACGGACCCAAGGGTCGCGAGGCCCACGAGGTCATCGGGCACTGAGTCCGTGAAAGAACCCGGTCCGGGGGGACCGGGTTTTTTCATGCCCGAAACAGGCGCGTGACGCATGTGACACTTGCGATGTCACATACTCGCTGACATACTCCCGGTATGTTCATTTCTGCCGCAGAGCCCGTCACCGCGCCCGCCGGAGGAGCCGAGCTCGGCCAGGTCATCGGCCTCTCGATCGCCGCCGGGCTGGTGACCTGCGTCCTGCTGGTCATCGCCTGGGCGCACCGCACGCACCGCATCGAGTGGATCCAGCGCGCCGGCGAGCGACTGGGTGCGCGCACCGGCGAGCCCGGCTGGGCGTCGATCCCGACGCTGTTCGTCGCGAGCTCGCTGATCGTCGCGCTGCTCGGCTTCATGTGGGACGTCAGCCTGCACGCCGGCCGAGGCCGCGACGCCGGGCCCCTCGCGAATCCCGCGCACTACCTGATCCTCTACGGGCTCTTCGCCCTGTTCGTCGCCGGCATGTCGGCGGTCATCTACGCGCGTGACGGCGAGAAGCCTGGCATCGCCGCGGTCCGCATCACCCGCAACTGGTACGCCCCGGTCAGCGGCATCTTCATCGCCGCGTGCGGCCTCTACGCCCTGATCGGTTTCCCGCTCGACGATGTCTGGCACCGGCTGTTCGGGCAGGACGTCACCCTCTGGGGACCCACCCACCTGATGCTGATCGGCGGTGCCGGGCTGTCCACCGCCGGCATCATCCTGTTGCACCGCGAGGCCGACTTCGCGATGCGCCAGAACGGCAAGGAGATGCCGACCTGGCTCAAGACGGCGACCCTGTCGATCGGCTTCGGCGCGCTCCTGATCGGGCTGTCGGTGTTCCAGGCCGAGTTCGACTTCGGCATCGCCCAGTTCCGCATGGTGTTCGCGCCGCTCATGATCGTCGCCGCTGCAGGCGTCACCTTGGTCGCCGCCCGTCTCTACGTCGGCCCGGGTGCCGCGATCGTCGCCGCGGTGTTCTTCCTGCTGATGCGCGGCATCATCTCGTTCATCGTCACGGACTTCTTCGGCGAGGCGCACCACGTGTTCCCGCTCTACCTCGGCAGCGCGGTGCTGATCGAGCTGCTCGCGTTCACGCAGCTGCGCAACAAGCCGCTGTGGTTCGGCGCGATCGGCGGCCTGCTGATCGGCACCGTCGGTCTGGTCATCGAGAAGCTCTGGAACGACCGGGTCTTCCAGTTCCCGTGGACCCAGGACATGTGGCTCGAGGGTCTGCTCATGGCCGTCCCGGTCGCGATCGCGTCGGGCCTGTGTGGGGCATTGTTCTCACTCGGCCTGCAGGGCCGGCTGCCCGCGGCGAAGATCAGCCGCACGATCATCACCGCTTCTGTGCTCGTCATCGCGGCCGCGGTCGCCAACGGGCTGCACGCCACGGTGCCCAAGAACGCCTCGGCGAGCTTCGCGCTGACCCAGGTCGGCACCGCCGCCCACCCCGAGGTCACCGCCAAGATCACGGTCGAGCCGGCCGGCCTCGTCGACAAGCACCCGACCTGGGTGCAGATCACGGCCTGGCAGGGCGGTGGCGCGGGCGTCGTGACGGATCGCCTCCGGCGTACCGGCGACAACACGTGGGAGTCGACCAAGCCCGTGCCGGTCGGTGGCAACTGGAAGACCCTGCTGCGCGTGCAGGACGGACGTACGCTCGCCGCCGTGCCGATCTTCATGCCGGCCGATGCGCCACTGAAGGTCAAGGAGGTCCCCGCCTCGGCGGAGTTCACCCGCAAATTCGTGCCGGAGATCGACATCCTGCAGCGCGAGCGCAAGGGTGACACGTCGCCGTGGCTGTGGGGTGCGGCCAACATGGTCGTGCTGCTGTGCAGCCTCGCGATCATCATCGGCATCTCGGTGTCGGTCGCCCGCGTGGCGCGCCGCATCGAGGAGCACGAAGCCGACTCGTCGGGAGACCGTACGCCTACCCTGACGTCATGACGCCGGGCGGAGACCAGATCCTTGCGCACCACGCTGCCCTGCTGGCGATCCCGGCGATCGTCCCGGCCCTCGTGGTCGTCGGCGTGATCCTCTACATCGCCCGCAAGGACCGGCGTGAGGAGCGCGAGGAGCGCGAGATCATCGAGCGGGCCTTCGAGCCCGAGGACGACAAGGAGAACCCGTGAGGATCGCAGCAGCGCTGCTGGCCTGTGCCCTTGTCCTGACTGGCTGCGGCGGGTCGGACGGGTCGGACGGCTCGGACGGTGCCAAGGGTTCCAAGAGCGGCGTCACGGTCGACATCGCGATCAAGGACGGCAAGGTCACGCCGCAGGGCAAGCGGGTCGACGTCAAGGCCGGGGAGTCGGTGACGCTGCACATCACCTCCGACGCCGACGAGGAGATCCACGTGCACTCCGACCCCGAGCACGAGTACGAGGTCGCCCCGGGCGCTGACGTCACCGAGTCGTTCACGCTCAAGACCCCCGGCCAGGTCGCGGTCGAGGCGCACCACCTCGACGTCACGATCGTGCAGCTCGTCGTCACGCCGTGATCGCCGCCGGGCTCCAGGCCCACGGGCTCGGCGGGTCGACCGACCTGCCGATCCCGTTCCTGTACGCGATGGTCGGCGCCTCGTGGGCGCTGACGATCTCGTTCGCCGTGCTGGCCCTGGCGTGGAAGGAGTCGCAGTTCGCGGCCGAGCCCGATGCCACCGAGCCGCCACCTCGACGTCCGTGGCTCGCGGTCGTCGGCCTGGTGCTCACGGCCTGGCTGCTCGTCGCGCTGTACGCCGGACCGTCCACCGCCGGCAACGGCGGCCTCGGCGGGTTCTACATCTTCGTCTGGGTCGGTCTCGTGCCGCTCGCGCTGGTCGCGGGCCACGTGTGGCGCGACCTGTCGCCGTGGCGGACGATCACGTCGCTGCTGGGTCCGGGCCGGTGGGCGTACCCCAAGCGGCTCGGCTACTGGCCGGCCGTGGCCGGGCTGTTCGCGTTCGTCTGGCTCGAGCTGGCCTCTCCGGATCCGGGCTCGATCCATGCCGTACGTGTCTGGGTCGCGGTCTATGTCGTCGTCACGATCGCCGGCGGCATCGCCTTCGGCCCGCGGTGGTACGACCGCGCGGACCCGTTCGACGTCTACAGCGCGATCGTCGCGAAGCTCTCGCCGTTCGTACGGGACGGCCGGTGGCGCGTGCACAACCCGCTCCGCACGCTGCCCTCGGTGCCCGTCGATGCGGGGCTCGTCGCGGTGCTCGCGACGCTGCTGGGCTCGACGGCGTACGACAGCTTCTCGGCCTCGTCGTTCTGGCAGGGCAGGACGCTATCTACGTGGCAGCACTCCTTGACCCTGCTGGGCTTCTGCGCGGTGGTCGCCGTGCTGTTCATCGGTGCGGCTCGCGCGACGGGCGGGGTCAGCGCGGGGGAGCGGCGGCTGCTGCCGGGCCGGCTGGCCCACTCGCTGGTGCCGATCGTGGTGGGCTACATCTTCGCCCACTACCTGACCTACCTCGTCGAGAAGGGGCAGGCGGTGTTCTTCGCCCTGCTCGACCCGCTGGGCCGCGGCTGGCATCCGCTGGGCGATCCCGACACGTCGTACGTCCTGTCCCAGCACACCTCGACCCTCGCGGCCCTCAAGGTCACGTTCGTCGTCGCCGGCCACGTGCTCGCGGTCGTCGCGGCGCACGACAAGGCGCTGGCGCTGCTGCCCAAGGGGCACCGGCTGAGCGGGCAGGTCGCGATGCTGCTGCTGATGGTCGGCTACACGTTCACCGGGCTGTTCCTGCTGTTCTCTGTCTGATCCGGTGGGTAGCGTCGCGAGCATGGCGACGATCTACAACACGGCGACGACCCTCGACGGCTATCTGGCGACGACCGACAACTCGCTCTCGTGGTTGTTCGAGGTGCCCGGCGCTGATGACGCCGAGTCGTCGTTCGGCGACTTCCTCGACGGCATCGGCGCGATGGCGATGGGCTCGACGACCTACGAGTGGCTGCTCGAGCACGAGTCACTCGTCGACAACCCGGCCAGGTGGCAGGAGTGGTACGCCGACCGTCCGACCTGGGTGTTCACCCATCGCGACCTGCCGATCATCGCGGGAGCCAACGTCACGTTCACCAGCGACGACGTCCGCGCGGTGCATGCCGAGATGGCGGCTGCAGCGGGAGAGTGCGACATCTGGCTGATGGGCGGCGGTGACCTCGTCGGCCAGTTCGACGACGCGGGCCTGCTCGACCGCATCACCGCCACGATCGCGCCGGTCACGCTCGGCGCGGGCGCGCCCTTCCTCCCGCGGGACATCCGATCCGACCGATTGACCCTGACGTCGATCCTCCAGCGGGGTCAGTTCGCCGAGGTCACGTACGACGTGAAGCCGAAACCGACAACCTGATTGCGCGGCGTTGATTAGCACTCGTATGATGAGAGTGCTAACCGGATCAGACCGATGAGGTTGTGGGCCGCGGCGAGAAGGGTTCGCCGCACGCCGCAGCCGTCCGTCGCGGGCATCGCCTGGTCATCCACGTCGACAACCAAGTCGGAGAAACGTACACATGGCAAAAACCATTGCTTTCAACGAGGAAGCGCGGCGCGGCCTCGAGCGCGGGATGAACCAGCTCGCCGACGCCGTCAAGGTCACGCTCGGCCCCAAGGGTCGCAACGTCGTCCTGGAGAAGAAGTGGGGAGCCCCCACGATCACCAATGACGGTGTGAGCATCGCCAAGGAGATCGAGCTCGAGGATCCCTACGAGAAGATCGGCGCCGAGCTCGTCAAGGAGGTCGCCAAGAAGACCGACGACGTCGCTGGTGACGGCACCACGACCGCCACGGTCCTCGCCCAGGCCCTCGTCCGCGAAGGCCTGCGCAACGTCGCGGCCGGCGCCAACCCGATGGGCCTCAAGAAGGGCATCGAGGCCGCCGTCGAGGCCATCAGCTCGCAGCTGCTGGGCATGGCCAAGGACGTCGAGACCAAGGAGCAGATCGCTTCGACCGCCTCGATCTCCGCTGCTGACACCACGGTCGGCGAGATCATCGCCGAGGCCATGGACAAGGTCGGCAAGGAAGGCGTCATCACGGTCGAGGAGTCGAACACGTTCGGCCTCGACCTGGAGCTCACCGAGGGCATGCGGTTCGACAAGGGTCACCTGTCGGGCTACTTCGTCACCGACGCCGAGCGCCAGGAGACCGTGCTCGAGGATCCCTACATCCTCATCGTCAACTCCAAGATCAGCTCCGTGAAGGACATGGTCCCCGTCCTCGAGAAGGTCATGCAGGCCGGCAAGCCGCTGGTCATCATCGCCGAGGACGTCGAGGGCGAGGCTCTCGCGACGCTGGTCGTCAACAAGATGCGCGGCACGTTCAAGTCCGTCGCCATCAAGGCGCCCGGCTTCGGTGACCGCCGCAAGGCCATGCTGGCCGACATCGCGATCCTGACGGGTGGCGAGGTCATCAGCGAGGAAGTCGGCCTCAGCCTCGAGACCGCCGACCTGACGCTGCTCGGCACGGCCCGCAAGGTCGTCACGACCAAGGACGAGACCACGATCGTCGAGGGCGGTGGCTCCGACGAGCAGATCCAGGGCCGCGTCAACCAGATCAAGGCCGAGATCGAGAACAGCGACTCGGACTACGACCGCGAGAAGCTCCAGGAGCGCCTCGCCAAGCTCGCCGGCGGCGTGGCCGTCATCAAGGTGGGTGCGGCGACCGAGGTCGAGCTCAAGGAGCGCAAGCACCGCATCGAGGACGCCGTCCGCAACGCCAAGGCGGCCGTCGAAGAGGGCATCGTCGCCGGTGGTGGCGTCGCGCTCGTGCAGGCGACTGCTGCGGTCTTCGAGAAGCTCGAGCTCACGGGTGACGAGGCCACCGGCGCGAACATCGTTCGCACCGCGGCGTCCGCCCCGCTCAAGCAGATCGCGATCAACGCCGGCCTCGAAGGTGGCGTCGTCGCTGAGAAGGTTGCCGGACTCGAGTCGGGCTGGGGCCTCAACGCCGCGACCGGCGAGTACGTCGACCTGATCGCCGCGGGCATCATCGATCCGGCCAAGGTCACGCGCTCGGCGCTGCAGAACGCAGCCTCGATCGCGGCACTGTTCCTCACCACCGAGGCCGTCGTCGCCGACAAGCCGGAGCCCGCTCCGGCCGGCGGAGGCGCCCCGGACATGGGTGACATGGGCGGCATGGGGTTCTAGTCACGCAGCAACGCAAGGTCACCTCGCGAGGTGATTGAGCGAGGTCGCGTTTCTTGGTGAGCCAGCGCCGGGTGCTTCCCGGGCTGGGGAGTTCACTCACCAGGAGTCCAAGACGAACGGCCCTCACCGGATCGCGGTGGGGGCCTTCGTCATGTCCCGGCACACTGGTGGCATGACCGACGTCGCCGGGGTGCTGCTGGCGGCCGGCGCCGGTACGCGCATGGGTCGGCCCAAGGCGCTGGTCGAGGGCCCCGACGGCACGCCGTGGGTCGTGTCGGCGGTCCGCACCCTGCGCGACGGTGGATGCGGCGCGGTCGTGGTGGTGATCGGCGCCGAGGCCGAGACCGTGCGTGCGTGCCTCGCAGGGGAGGACGTCACGATCGTCGAGCCGCCCGACTGGGCCGACGGCATGGGTGTCTCGCTGGGCGCCGGTCTCCGCGCCCTCGAGGCGCACGATGCGGCCTTGGTCCATCTGGTCGACCTGCCGGACGTCGGCCCCGATGTCGTACGCCGGCTGGCCCGCCACGCCGCGGTCGACGTGCTGGCCCGGGCCGACTACGGCCACGGGCCGGGGCACCCGGTCCTGCTCGGTCGCGACCACTGGGCCGGGGTGATCGCGTCGGTGGTGGGCGACCAAGGCGCTCGGGCGTACCTGGACCAGCACGACGTGCTCGCCGTCGACTGCCGCGACCTGGCCACGGGGGTCGACGTCGACCGGCCCGGACCTATGCTGGGCCGATGACGAGCGACGTGGGCCGGCACCGTGCGTGAGGTCATGTCGCCCTTGCTCGCCGCGTGGCGCCGGGGTGAGACCGCAGCGCTGGCGACGGTGGTGCACACCGAGCACTCCGCGCCGCGACCACCCGGCGCCTCCATGCTGGTGCTCGCCGACGGCACGGTGCACGGTTCGGTCTCCGGTGGTTGTGTCGAGGGCGCCGTCTACGAGCTGGCGCAGACCGTCCTCGCCGACCGGGCGGCCGCTCTCCAACGGTTCGGCATCAGCGACGAGCAGGCGTTCACGGTTGGACTGACCTGCGGCGGCACGATCGACGTCTTCGTCGAGCCGATCGGTCCGGACCTCTTCACGGGTCTTGACCGACTCGCGGGCGACGTCCGGGCCGGCGACCCGGTCGCGATCGCGACGGTCGTCGAGCACCCCGACCAGGACTGGATCGGCCGGCGCATCGTCGTACGCCCCGGATCGGTCGACGGCACGCTCGGCCATCCGCGGGCGGACGACGCCGTGACGGATGACGTACGTGGGCTGCTCGACGCCGGGACCACCGGGACCCTGGCGTACGGTCCGGCGGGCGAACGCATGGAGACCGGTATGCGGGTCTTCGTCTCGAGCTTCCAGCCTCGGCCCCGGATGATCGTCTTCGGTGCGATCGACTTCGCCGCCGCCGTGGCGCAGCAGGGGGCGTTCCTCGGCTATCGGGTGACGGTCTGCGATGCGCGGGGAGTCTTCGCGACACCGTCGAGGTTCCCCGCCGCCGACGAGGTCGTGGTGGCGTGGCCGCACGACTATCTCGAGCAGCAGGTCGACGACGGTCTGCTCGACCGACGCACGGTGATCTGCGTCCTGACCCACGACCCGAAGTTCGACGTCCCGGTCCTCGACGTCGCGCTGCGCCTGGACGGCGCCCAGCGCCCAGCCTTCATCGGCGCAATGGGCTCGCGCCGTACGCACCTCGACCGGCTCGCGAGGCTCCGCGAGGCCGGCCTCGGCGACGACCACCTCGCCCGGCTGTCGAGCCCGATCGGCCTGGACCTCGGTGGGCGTACGCCCGAGGAGACGGCGGTCTCGGTCATGGCTGAGATCATCGCGCAGCGTTGGGGCGGCTCGGGGCTTCCGCTGTCCGCCTCGGGCGGTCGGGTGCACCACGAGCACGCACCCTGACGTCAGCTTGTGAGGACCACGAGCTGCTGGGTCGCGCGCGTCATCGCGACATAGCGATCGACAGCGCCCTCGACGCCGTCGCCGAACGTCTCGGGATCGATCAGGACCACCAGGTCGAACTCGAGTCCCTTCGACAGCTCAGGCCGGAGCGACCGGACCCGTGGCCGCTCCGCGATGGCGGCGGTGCTGATGATGCACGCGATGCCCTCGGCATGCTCCGCGAGCCAGGCGTCGAGGATCTCGTCGAGCTCGCCGACGGCACCATTCGCCACCGGGATGCCGCTGCGACGGATCGACGTCGGCACATTGGCGTCGGGCAGGGCCGCCCGGATGACCGGCTCGGCCTCGGTCATGACCTCCTCCGGCGTGCGGTAGTTGATGCTCTGCGCCTGCACCGTGACCTGGTCGAGCCCGGCCCGCTGGAGTCGTTCGGGCCAGGTCTCGGCGAACCCGCGCCGCGCCTGCGCGCGGTCGCCGACGACCGTGAAGCTCCGTGACGGGCAGCGCAACAGGAGCATCTGCCACTCCGCGTCGGTCAGCTCCTGGGCCTCGTCGACGACGATGTGCGCGAACGGGCCGGTGAGCTCGTCCGGCTCCGGAGTCGGCAGCGCCGAGGTGTCGACCAAGGTCTCCTTCAGGTCCTCGTGGCGCAGCATCGTGACGAGCCCTTCGCCGTACTCGTCGCCATCGGCCGACGAGGCGATCAGGTCGTCGATGACCCGGCCCATCTGCTCACGCTCGGCCGCGACCGCTGCCGCCCGTCGGCGCTTGCGGCGAGATGCCTCGACGTCGCCCAGGCGTTGCCGCGCGGCGTCCAGCAGCGGCAGGTCGGAGTCGGTCCACGCCTGGGCATCGGACCGCTGCAGCAGCCTGACCTCGTCGGCGCTGAGCCATGGGGCGCACATGCGCAGGTAGGCCGGCACCGACCAGAGGTCGCCGACCAGGTCTGCTGCGTCGATCAGCGGCCACGCCCGGCCGAACGCGTCGACCAGCTCCTCGTTCTGGGTCAGCGATCTGCGCAGCAGCTCCGGCGAGACGTCGCCGTCGTCGTCGTGCTTGTCCATGAGGATCGTCAGCAGCTCCTCCCAGACCTGGTCGCGCGCCTCGTTGTGGGGCGTGCCCGGCTCGGCCGCCCCGAACGCCTCGGCCCAGTCGGCGGTGCTGAGCCAGATCTCGGACCAGTCGGTCTCGACCGTCATCGGCTTGGTGGGCGGTTCCTCGTAGAGCCGGACCGCCGGCTCGATGGCGCGCACCATGTCGGCGGTCGACTTCAGGCGAGCCACCTCGGGATCGGATTCAGGGCGCGCCCCGACGCCGTCCGGCACGAGGTCGCGCAGGGTGCACGTCTGCACGCCCTCCTCGCCGAGGCTCGGCAGGACGTCGGCGACATAGCTGAGGTACGGCTGATGCGGGCCGACGAACAGCACGTCGCCGCGGCGGTGTCCCAGACGAGGGTCGGCATAGAGCAGGTATGCCGCGCGGTGCAGCGCGACGACGGTCTTGCCGGTGCCGGGCCCGCCGTCGACGACGAGGGTGCCGCGGGATCCGGCTCGGATGATGGCGTCCTGGTCGGCCTGGATCGTCCCGAGCACATCGCGCATTCGAGGTGACCTCCTGCCGGCCAGGCTGGCGATGAACGCGGACTGGTCGTCGAGGGCAGCGTGTCCCTCGAGACCGTCCCGCGTGAACACCTCGTCCCAGTAGTCCGTGATCAGGCCCCGCGTCCAGCGGAACCTGCGCCGGCTCACCAGCCCCATGGGGTTCGCGTGGGTCGCGCCGAAGAACGGCTCGGCGGCGGGGGAGCGCCAGTCGAGCAGCAGGCGCCGGCCGCCGCTGTCGGTGAGGCCGAGCCTGCCGACGTACGCGGACTCGCCGCCGGCATCGACGATGCGGCCGAGGCACAGGTCGAGCCCGAACCGGCGCAGGGTGCGCAGCCGGGCGGTGAGCCGGTGCACCTCCATGTCGCGGTCGAGCGCCTCCTGTCCGATGCCGCCGGGCGCCTTGCGCTCGGTATCGAGTCGTTCGGACAGCTCGGCGATCGACTGCTCGAGGGTGTCCTGGATCGCCGCGAAGTGCCGCTCATCGGCGGCGATCAGTGCTGGATCTGCCTTGGTGGGGTGGTCGGTCAGGTTGAAGGCGCTTTCACGCAAGATGGTGGCTCCCATGTCGGTCGGTGTGGCTCCGGCCGGCCATTCTGGAGCACCATGGGGGTCTTGCGGCAAGCCCCCTGGTCCGCTATAGATTGGTGGTAGAGGGGCGGTTCGCCCCTCTTTTTGCTGCCCGCCCGCCTACGGGGCGCCGATGTGCGTGCGTACGTCCAGGAGCTCAGGAAAGAACTGGAGCTCGAGGGCCTTCTGCAGGAACGTCACGCCGGACGAGCCGCCGGTGCCGCGCTTGAACCCGATGATGCGCTCGACCGTCTTGAGGTGCCGGAACCGCCACAGCTGGAAGCTGCCCTCGACGTCGACGAGCTCTTCGCACATCTCGTACGCCGCCCAGTACGCGTCGGGGTCGGCGTAGATACGGCGCAGCACCTCGATCACGCCGGGATCGGCGACGTACGGCTGCGTGACGTCGCGCTCCAGCACGGTTGCGGGCACCGCATGCCCCTGGCGGGCGAGGAATCGCAGGAACTCGTCGTACAGGCTCGGCGCCTCGAGGTCGGCCTGCAGCGCCGACCGCAGCGCGTCATCGTGCTCGAAGACCTTGATCATCTGCGGGTTCTTGTTGCCGAGCAGGAACTCGACGGTGCGGTACTGCGGCGACTGGAAGCCTGACGCCTTGCCGAGCGAGTCGCGGAACTGGGCGTACTCGATCGGGGTCAGCGTCTCCAGCACGGCCCACTGCTCGAACATCTGCCGCTGGATCGCCTTGACCCGCGCGAGGCGCTTGAGCGCGGGCGGCAGGTCGTCGGCGGCGATCAGGGCGATCGCGGACCTCAGCTCGTGGGTCAGCTGCTTGAGCCACAGCTCGGTGACCTGGTGCTGGATGATGAACAGCATCTCGTCGTGGTGGTCCGACACGGGGTGCTGTGCGGACAACAGCGTCGGCAGCCGGAGATAGCTCGCGTACGTCATCTCGCCGCGCAGATCGGTCGCGACCCCGTCCTCGATCGGCCGAAAGGACTCACTCATACCTGCACGGTATGCCGTCGCCGGCTCGGTCCCGCGTGACAGGGTGGTGCGCATGGCACTGATCAAGGCGGTGGGGCTCGGCAAGACCTACGGGTCCACGCGCGCCGTCAACGACCTGTCGTTCGAGGTGCACCCCGGCAGCGTCACCGGGTTCCTCGGCCCCAACGGCTCCGGCAAGTCGACGACGATGCGGCTCATGCTGGGGCTCGACCGGGGCGACGGCGCCACGACGTACGACGGCCGGACGTTCGCCGAGCTCGACCACCCGATGCGGCACGTCGGCGCGCTGCTCGAGGCCAAGCCGTTCCACCCGACGCGCCACGCCCGCAACCACTTGCGCATGCTCGCCGCCGCCAACCGTATCGCCGACTCACGCGTCGACCAGGTCATGGAGATGGTCGGCCTGGCGACCGTCGCCAAGGGCAAGCCCAAGAAGTTCAGCCTCGGCATGGGCCAACGCCTGGGCATCGCCGCGGCACTGCTCGGCGACCCCGACACGTTGATCCTCGACGAGCCGAGCAACGGGCTCGACCCGCAGGGCATCCAGTGGCTGCGCTCCCTGCTCAAGCACCTCGCCGGCGAGGGCCGTTCGGTGTTCGTGTCGAGCCACCTGCTGCAGGAGATGGCGGTGCTGGCCGACGAGCTCGTCGTGATCGGTCGCGGCAAGATGCTGGCCAACGGGGCGGTCTCCGACTTCATCTCGCACAGCGGCCTCGGCACGGTCGAGGTGCGTACGCCGGACGGGGCGACGCTCGCGCCGGCGATCGAGGCACTGGGCGCGACGATCGTCCGCGACGGTGACAGCCTCGTCGTCAGCGGGGCCACCGCCGAGCAGATCGGCGAGGCGGCACACTCCGTCGGCGCGCGCCTTCATCAGCTCGCAACGCGTGACGCCACCTTGGAGGAGGCCTTCCTGGAGGCGACCGGGCTGTCCGAGGAGTTCCGTGGGTCGACAGGAGACCTCGCATGATCGACGCCCTCCGCTACGAGTACGTACGACTCCGCACGCTCCGCTCGACCTACTGGCTCATCGGCATCGCGATGACGTTCCAGCTCATCATGTCGATCGTCCTGGCGGCCGTGATCGCCCAGTCCGACTCGTTCGGCCGCGGCAACGATGCGTTCGACATCATCGCGACGATCGGCGCGTCGAGCGGCTTCGCGCCGCTGTTCATCGCCTACATCATCGGTCTGCTCGGGGTGTTCTCGACGGGTCACGAGTACCGCCACGGGATGATCCGCGCGACCCTCACCGCGATCCCCAGTCGTACGCATGTGTTCGCTGCCAAGGTCATCTCGACCGTGGTGATCTCGGCCGTCGCCGCGCTGCTCTGCATCGTCATCGCCCTGCTGAGCATCGTCGCCTTCGGTCTCGACTTCCCCAGCACCAGGGCCCTGGTCAACATGACGGCGGGCACACTGATCTTCACGGCGCTGTTCTCGCTGTCCGGTCTGGCCTACAGTGCGCTGACCCGCAACCAGACCGCCGCGGTCGCCCTGCTGATGCTGGTGCCGTCGATCGTCGAGCAGATCATCCGCGCGATCGTCATCGTGATCAAGAGCGCCTCTGACGAGCCGAGCTCCGACGGCGGCATCATGAACATCCTCAAGTACCTCCCGTACGACGCCGGCGGCAAGCTCTACACGAGGGCGTCGCTGGACGACCTGTTGTCGTTCCTGGGGTTCGTCCCGTTCGGGGCGGTCGGCGGCGGCATCGTCATGGGCGTCTTCGTCGGCGCGCTGCTCGCCGGCTCCTACGCGCTGTTCATCCGTCGCGACGCATGATTCCAGTGACTGACGTCACACGGGGTCGTACACTCCGGGCATGGCCCGCCACGATCTCGCGATGCCGCCGGGTGCCGATCCGGCGGCGCTGTCGCGGCATCTCGAGGAGGCGCACGACCAGTTCGTGAGCACGGGCCAGGTCGACTCCGGCCTGCGCCAGCTGGTGTTCGACTCGTGGCGGCGCAGCGTCGAGGGCGGGCTCGACCCTGAGCAGGCGCTCGCGGCCATCCGGCTCGACGACGTGGCCCTCGCCGACATCCGTGACTCGCACCCGCTGGCGACCGGGATGCCGGTCATCCGCCGGCTCCTCGTCGAGAGCGCCGCCGAGGCCGGCCTGCTCGTCGCGGTGAGTGACGCCGCAGGACAGCTGCTGTGGGTCGAGGGCGACTCCTCGCTGCGCACGCGTGCCGAGGACATGCACTTCCTGCCCGGCGCCGACTGGAGCGAGGCCAGCGTGGGCACCAACGCACCGGGCACCGCGCTCGCGCTCGACCGACCCGTCCAGATCTTCGGCGCCGAGCACCTGGCCCGGCAGGTCACTCCGTGGAGCTGCTCAGCGGCGCCGATCCACGACCCCGACACCGGAGCGATCCTCGGCGTCCTCGACCTGACGGGTGGTCCCGACGTCGCCACCGCACAGAGCCTGACCCTCGTACGCGCGACCGTCGCGGCGGTCGAGGCCGAGCTGCGGATCGAGCGGCTCAGCCCGGCCCCGACTACCACGGCGAGCAGTGGCTGGTCGATCCCGGCGCTCGAGGTGCTCGGCAGCCGCGGCGCGACCCTGCGCCACGGCACCACGACGACCCGGCTGAGCCTGCGCCACAGCGAGATCATGGTGCTGCTCGCCGAGTCCCGCGACGGCATGACGACTGCTGAGCTGTCGGTCGCGCTGAGCGACGACGAGCAGGCGCAGGTCACGATCCGCGCCGAGCTGTCGCGGTTGCGGGCGGTGCTGGGACCGATCGAGCTGGCCTCCAGGCCCTACCGGCTCGGCAACGAGATCGGCACCGACATCGACCGGGTGCGCGAGGACCTCGCCGCCGGGCGGGTGCGGAGCGCCGTGGCCCACTATCGCGGGCCGGTGCTGCCCGCATCGACCGCGCCGGCCATCGAGCAGCTGCGCGACGAGATCCACATGCTCGTACGCTCGTGCCTGCTGAGCGCGGGGGATGCCGACGCGCTGCTGTCGTTCGCCGACACGGCCCATGGCCGCGACGACTTCGAGATCTGGGAGCGCGTCCTCCAGATCCTGCCGCCCACGTCGCCCCGCCACGCGCAGGTCGCCGCTCAGGTCGCGAAGCTCGACGCCGAGTTGGGCTGACCGGGCTCTCGCTGCAACGTTCGGGCAACGGTCGCGTGACTACGGTCACAGCAACCCCGACCTGAAGGAGCACCATGACCGTCTACGCGCAGCCCGGAGCCGAAGGAAGCGTCGTCACCTACAAGCCCCGCTACGACAACTGGATCGGTGGCGAGTACGTCGCTCCGGTCAAGGGCGAGTACTTCGAGAACCCGTCGCCGGTCAACGGCAAGGTGTTCTGCGAGGTCGCCCGTGGCACTGCAGAGGACATCGAGCTGGCACTGGATGCCGCCCATGCCGCGGCGCCGGCGTGGGGCAAGACGTCGGTCGCCGAGCGGGCCAACATCCTCAACAAGATCGCCGACCGCATCGAGCAGAACCTGGAGATGCTCGCCGTCGGCGAGACGTGGGACAACGGCAAGCCCGTGCGCGAGTGCATGGCCGCCGACCTGCCGCTGGTGGTGGACCACTTCCGCTACTTCGCCGGTGCGATCCGTGCCCAGGAGGGCGCGCTCTCGCAGCTCGACAACGACACCGTGGCGTACCACTTCCACGAGCCGCTCGGCGTCGTCGGGCAGATCATCCCGTGGAACTTCCCGCTGCTCATGGCGGTCTGGAAGCTCGCCCCGGCGCTGGCGGCCGGCAACGCCGTCGTGCTCAAGCCCGCTGAGCAGACACCGGCGTCGATCATGCTCCTGATGGAGCTCATCGCCGATCTGCTCCCGGCCGGCGTCATCAACGTCGTCAACGGCTTCGGCGTCGAAGCCGGTGCGCCGCTCGCCTCGAGCAGCCGCATCCGCAAGATCGCCTTCACCGGCGAGACCACGACCGGCCGCCTGATCGCCCAGTACGCCAGCCAGAACCTCATCCCGGCGACGCTCGAGCTCGGCGGCAAGAGCCCCAACATCTTCTTCGAGGACGTGGCCAGCAAGGACGACGCGTTCTACGACAAGGCGCTCGAGGGATTCGCGATGTTCGCCCTCAACCAGGGCGAGGTCTGCACCTGCCCGAGCCGCGGGCTGATCCAGAACTCGATCCTCGAGCAGTTCCTGCCGGCGGCGACCGACCGGGTCAAGCAGATCGTCCAGGGCAACCCGCTCGACACCGACACGATGATCGGCGCGCAGGCCAGCAACGACCAGCTCGAGAAGATCCTGTCCTACTTCGAGATCGGCGTGCAGGAGGGCGCCCGGATCATCACGGGCGGCGAGCGCGTCGATCTCGGCGGCGACCTGTCGGGCGGCTACTACGTGGCGCCGACGATCTTCCAGGGTCACAACAAGATGCGGATCTTCCAGGAGGAGATCTTCGGACCGGTCGTGGCGGTCACCGGCTTCGACGACTACGCCGACGCCATCGAGATCGCCAACGACACGTTGTACGGCCTCGGTGCGGGCGTCTGGTCGCGCGACAGCAACACGGCATACCGCGCCGGTCGCGACATCCAGGCTGGTCGGGTGTGGACCAACTGCTACCACCAGTACCCGGCGCACGCGGCGTTCGGCGGCTACAAGTCGTCCGGCATCGGCCGCGAGAACCACAAGATGATGCTCGACCACTACCAGCAGACCAAGAACCTGCTGGTGTCGTACGACCAGAACAAGCTCGGCTTCTTCTGATGGTCCACGGGATGGGAGACCCGTCGTGACGGTGGAACGCGTCGCGATCACCCCGGAGGCTGCGGCCCTGCTCCGCAGCCTCCGGGCGTCTCACGCCATGCCGCTGATGTTCCACCAGTCCGGCGGGTGCTGCGACGGGTCGGCACCCATGTGTTTCACCCAGGGCACGTTCCTGACCGGGCCGCAGGACGTCCACCTCGGTGAGCTCGACTACGGCGGACCGGAGCCGGCGCCGGTGTGGATCTCGCGCGAGCAGTTCGCCTATTGGTCGCACACCCACATCACGATCGACGTCGTGCCCGGCCGGGGCGCAGGGTTCTCGATCGAGGGCCCGACCGGTAACCGGTTCATCATCCGCTCGCGGATCTTCACGGAGGCCGAGACCGCTGAGCTGGCGACGTACGTCACGCCCTGAAACCGTAACTCGTTGTTACACTTTCGAGGTTCTGGCCGGCGCAGTAGCGTCATGGCGAACGCACCCAAGGGAGTTGCATGAGCGAGCTGGGCTACACGCTGAAGGTCTTCCGTCAGATCGGGATGTTGAAGCCGGTCCTGCCTCACCGCCTGATCGGCGCCGGATTGCAGCTCGTCAAGTGGGGACCGGGGCTGCCGTCGGGCGTCAACGCCGCGGCCAAGCGCTTCCCCAACCAGCTCGCGATCATCGACGACGCCGGCGAGATCACCTGGACCGAGCTCGCCGAGCAGATCAACCAGTTCACGCAGGCACTCAAGGACCGCGGCATCGAGGCGGGTGACTCCGTTGCGGTGCTGTCGCGCAACCACCGCTACATGATCATCGCGCTGATCGCCGTGATGCAGGCCGGTGGCCGGGTGCTGCTGCTCAACACGATGGCGAGCCGTTCACAGCTCGGCGAGCTGGCCAAGCGCGAGGGCGCCAAGCTCGTGATCCTCGACCAGGAGTTCCTCGAGGTCGGCGCCGATGTCGAGGACGACTCGATCATCCTGTGCTGGGCCGACGACGACGCGCCGGACCGCTACCCGACCGTCGCCGGCCTGCTGACCGGCCAGCCGACCAAGGCGCACCCCAAGCCCGCGCGGCACGGCCAGATCATCATCTTCACGTCCGGCACCACAGGGCTGCCCAAGGGCGCCAAGCGCGAGGAGCCCGCGGACCTCAAGCCGCTCATCGCGTTCTTCGGCGCGATTCCCTATCGCGGCAACTCCACGGTCGTGCTCGCGGCGCCACTGTTCCACTCGTGGGGCCTGATCAACTTCGGCTTCGGCCTGTCGACCGCGCCCACGTACGTCCTGCGGCGCCGGTTCTCCGCAGAGCAGGTGCTGCGCGACATCGACCAGCACAAGGCCAAGGTCCTGGTGGTCGTGCCGCTCATGATGCAGCGCCTCGTCGACGCCGACCCGGTCATGGTCGAGAAGACCGACGTCTCGTCGCTCGAGGTCACCGCCAGCAGCGGCTCGGCCCTGGCCGGCGACCTCGCGAACCGGTTCATGGACCTGTTCACCGACTCGGTCTACAACTTCTACGGCGCGACCGAGACCGGCTGGGTCACGATCGCGAGCCCCAAGGACCTGCGGGAGGCGCCCGGCACCGCCGGCAGGCCGCCGTTCCGTACGTTCGTCAAGATCCTCGACGCGGACGGTCGCGAGGTCCCCCAGGGCGAGACCGGTGTCATCCACGTCGGCAACGACATGCCCTTCGGCGGCTACACCGATGGCAACACCAAGGCGTTCGCCGATGGGCTCATGAACACCGGCGACCTCGGCTTCTTCGACGAGAACGGCCGGCTGTTCGTGTCGGGCCGCGACGACGACATGATCATCTCCGGCGGTGAGAACGTCTTCCCGCGTGAGCTCGAGGACGCGCTCATCGAGCACCCCGACATCTCCGACGTCGTGGTCACCGGCGTCGAGGACCCGGCGTTCGGCCAGGCACTCGCGGCATACGTCGTGGTCAAGGACGGTGCGTCGCTCACCGAGCAGGACCTCGTGGCGTACGCCAAGGAGCACGTCGCCCGGTTCGCGGTGCCGCGCCGCACGATGTTCCTCGACGAGCTGCCGCGCAACCCCACCGGCAAGGTCATGAAGCGCGAGCTGCCGGAGTTCGAGTAGTCGGCAGGCGACGATCAGCACGCCCCGTCGCGGCGGCTGTGGCAGGCTGACCGCGTGGACATCGCGTACGACCCGCACCCGGACGGGCGGCCAGACCCGGGTGAGGTCGTGTGGACGTGGGTGCCGTACGAGGACGATCCGACGCAGGGCAAGGACCGGCCGGTCCTGATCGTCGCTCGACAGGGGGAGACCCTCGTCGCCATCCCGATGACGTCGAAGGACCACGACCGCGATCTGGCCCAGGAGGCCGCCGAGGGCCGGTTCTGGTTCGACCTCGGCAGCGGCCCGTGGGATCCCGCAGGCCGGCCCAGCGAGGTGCGGCTCAACCGCTTCCTCACGGTCGACCCGGCGGCCGTACGCCGTGAGGGTGCCGTCCTCGACGAGGCACGCTTCACCGCGGTCGCCGCGGCGCTGGAACCGTACCTGCCATGACCCCGCACATCGGCCCGGTCGACGCCTTCCAGCGCAAGCACCCCGTGATCAGCTTCCCGATCGCTGTGGTCTACAAGTACTTCGACGACCAAGGGCCCTACCTGGCGGCGATCATCGCCTACTACGCGTTCATCGCGATCTTCCCGCTGCTGCTGCTCGGCTCGTCGATCCTCGGATTCGTCCTGCAGAACAATGCGGACCTCCGCGACGAGCTGCTCAACTCCGCGCTCAGCCAGTTCCCGATCATCGGCACCCAGCTCGGCGAGCCCAAAGGGATCAAGGGCAGCACGACGACGATCGTCATCGGCTCGGTCGTCGCGCTCTATGGCGCCATGGGCCTCGGACAGGCGGTCCAGAACGCGGCCAACATCGCCTGGTCGGTGCCCCGCAACAGCCGGGCCAACCCGATCATCCTGCGCCTGCGGAGCATCCTGTTCCTGGCGATCAGCGGGGCCGGGATCCTCGCGCTGGCGATCGCCACCTCGGTCCTGGCCAATCCCGATCTCGTGGGCGCGGAGCTCGAGTCGACGCTTCGCTCGGTGATCCGGTTGGTCGGATTCGTCCTGACGCTGGTGATCTTCGTGAGCGTGTTCCGGCTGATCAGCCACGGCCGTGCCGGTTGGCGTTCGGTCTTCCCCGGTGCGGTCGTCACGTCGCTCCTTTGGCAAGGGCTGCAATGGGTCGGCAACACGTACGTGCGCGAGGTCATCAGGAAGGCCGAGGGCAACGACATGAACGGCACGTTCGCGGTGGTCCTCGGCCTGATCGCGTTCATCTTCATCGCGGCGATCATCGTCGTGCTGGGACTGGAGGTCAACGTCGTCCTGCGCCGACACCTCTACCCGCGTGCGCTGCTGACCCCGTTCACCGACAACGTGATCCTGACCAAGGCCGACCAGAAGGCGTACGCCGCCTACGCCAAGTCGCAGCGGCACAAGGGCTTCCAGTCCGTCGAGGTCACGTTCGAGGACCGCACCCCGAAACCACCGCCGCCCACGGAGGCGAAGCCGTCCGACTAGGCTGGAGGCAGTAGCAAGCCATCGACGACCAGAGGACAGCGCCATGCCCACGGGCAAAGTGAAGTGGTACGACGCGGACAAGGGATTCGGCTTCCTGACGCAGGAGGACGGCCCGGACGTCCACGTACGCTCCGACGCGCTTCCCGACGGCGTCACGACGCTCAAGGCCGGCACCCGCGTCGAGTTCGGCATCGTGCAGGGCAGCCGCGGCGACCAGGCCCTCCAGGTGCGCGTCCTCGACCCCGTCACCTCGGTCTCGCGAGCGCAGTCGCACGCGCGCCGCAAGGACCCCGAGACGATGGCCGTCATCGTCGAGGACCTCATCCGCCTGCTCGACACGATCGGTGAGGGCTACCGCCACGGTCGCCACCCCGATGGCAAGAAGGCCAAGTCGGCGGCCCAGGTGCTCCGCGCCGTCGCGAGCGAGCTCGAGCTCTGACAGGCGTCATCCAGGGCTTCGGGGTCATCGGGATCCTGATCGCTCTGGGGCTCGGCCTGGCCCACGCCGGGGTGCTCGACCGCGACTCCCAGCGGGTGCTGTCGCGGCTGGTCTACTTCGTGGCGACGCCGTCGCTGCTGGTCGACCTGCTGGCGCGCACCGACGTGTCGGATGTGCTGGGCGTCGGCTTCGCGATCGCCGGACTCAGCGTGCTCGCGGTGCTCGTCGTCTACGTGCCGGTCGCCCGCCGCCGTGGCCGCTCGATGTCGCACATCGTGATCGGTGCGCTGTCCGCGTCGTACGCCAATGGCGGATACCTCGGCCTGCCCATCGCTGTGTACGTCCTCGGCGACGCGGCGTTCGCGGTGCCGGTCATGGTGCTGCAGCTGATCGTCTACGCGCCTCTGGCGCTCTCGATGCTCGACCTCGAGGCGACCGGCCGCCGGCCGACCCTCGGCGCCCTGGCCCTGTCGGGCGTGCGCAATCCGGTTTCGGTCGCGGCCGTGTGCGGGGTGCTGATCTCGGTGCTGGGGATCCACCTCCCCGACATCGTCGGTGAGCCGATCAAGCTGCTCGGCGGGATGGCGGTGCCCGGAGCGCTCCTGGCGTACGGCGTCTCGCTGCGGTTCGGCGGCGCCATCGGCACGGCCCACCGCCGGGAGATCGCGGTCATCGCGCTGCTCAAGCTGGTCTGGATGCCCGCCGTGGCGTACGTCCTGGCGCGCTTCGCGTTCGGCCTCGAGTCGCACGAGGTGTTCGGTCTGACGGTCATGGCGGCGCTGCCGACAGCCCAGAACGTGTTCGTCTACGCGTCGAGGTTCCAGCGATCGGAGCTACTGGCCCGGGACAGTGTCGCGGTCACCACGCTGCTCTCGATACCCGTGCTGTTCGGTCTGGCGGCCGTCCTCGCCTGACGTGCCCTTGGCGCGGTTGAGCACGAAGGCCAGCCACGCGACGAGGATGACGGCCGTGACCAGCAGGCCGATGCGCGGCGTCGCGTCGAGCGTGAACAGGCCGATCCCGATCAGGCCACCGATGACCCACGACAGCTGAAGGAGCGTCTCGGAACGCGCGAACATGCTCGTGCGGACCCGCTCGGCCACGTCGCGTTGGATCAGCGCGTCGAGGCTCAGCTTGCCGAGCGACTGGCACAGCCCGACCGTCAGGCCGAGGACGACGGCGGTCCACCACGTGAAGAACACCGCGACCGTGACGACGACCGCGACGTCGAGCACGAGCACCGCGATGACGACGCGTTCGGGCCGTCGGGACTTGGTCAGCGACGCGATCAGCGTGCCGATCGTGTTGCCGGCGCCGGCGCCGCCGATCACCAGGCCGAGCAGCACGGTCGCGTTGCCGTGCCAGCCCATCGAGTCCGGAGGGTCACGCAGCGTGAACGCCATGAAGATCGTGAGGAAGCCCGAGAGCAGCCGCAGGCCCGAGTTGCTGCGCAGGGCGTTGACGACGTCGCGGGAGATGCTGATGCCCTTCTTGGCCGCACCGGTCGCGATCTTGGAGAGGTCGACCTGCTCCTCGCCCTCGCTCGAGTCGACCCGGGCGGGCAGCAGGATCGCGAGGATCGTGCCGACGACGAACAGCAGCGCGGCGTAGCGGACGGCCCACTCGGCGCCGATGGCCGCAGCGCCGCCGGCCAAGGGGGCCGAGATCGCAGCGGCTCCGGTGCCGGTCAGGGAGATCCGTGAGTTGGCCTTCACCAGCGTGAACTCCGCGGGCAGCAGGCGGGGCACGGCAGAGGCGCGGGTCACGCCGTACGCCTTGGAGGCCACGAGACAGCCGAGCGCCGCGAAGTAGAACGACGGGGGAGGGTTGTCGGACGAGATCGCCCCGGCCAGGACCCAGCAGCAGAACGCGCGAATGGCGAGGGTCGCACCGATGGCCCAGCGGCGGCCACGGCGGAAGCGGTCGAGGAACGGCCCGATGAGCGGCGCGACGACGGCGAAGGGCAGCATCGTCAGGACGAGGAACAGCGTGACCTGGCCGGTGGCCTCTCCGGTCGGCACGGTGAAGAACAGCGTCCCGGCCAGCGAGATCGCGAACGCCGCGTCGCCGGCGGTGTTGAAGGCGTGCAGCTCGAGGAGCCGAGACAGGCCGCTCTCGCCGGCGCCCCCGGAGTGGGTGAACCGCCGCGATGCGGTGAAGGCCGACGTGCTGCCCTTGGCCACGAGCCGCGCGGTGCCGGACGACACCCGGCCGGCGATCTGCGCGGAGCGGCTCAGGCGTGACTGCTCGGGCGGCTCGACGCGCGTCGGATCCAGCTCGCGGTCGTCCTCGTCTCCGTACCCGTCCACGTCGTCTATCCTGCCTCACCCCGCGAGCCACGGCCGTCCGGACATGGGCGACAATGGGGGAATGCCGATCGATGAGCAGCTCGCCGCCGCAGTCGACGTCGCCCGTGTGGCCGTCGACGAGGCCGCAGACGCCGGAACCGTCGGCGATCACGTGCGCGCCGTCGAGGACGGCGAGCGTCTCGTCTCGCACCAGTTCGCGTGCACCAAGCCCGGCTACGCGGGTTGGTACTGGTCGGTCAGCGTGTCCCGCGCACCCGACAGCGACCGGGTCACGGTCAACGACGTGGTCCTGCTGCCCGGCGACGACGCGATCATCGCTCCGCCCTGGACGCCCTACAAGGAGCGCATCCGCCCCGGCGACCTCAGCCCGGGTGACGTGCTGCCGCCCGACGAGGACGACATCCGCCTGGTCCCGTCGTGGACTGCTGGTGACGGCGACGAGCAGACGCCGGACCGCTTCTTCGCCCGCGAGGTCGGCCTCGGCCGCGAGTGGGTGCTGTCCTTTGAGGGCCGCGAGCTGGCCGCCGACCGCTGGCAGGAGGGCGAGCAGGGCCCCGACGCCGCGATCGCCCAGCAGGCCTCGGGCGTGTGCCATTCGTGCGGCTTCATGGTGAGCCTCGCCGGTCCGTTGTCCGACCGCTTCGGTGTCTGCGCCAACGGCATGGCCAACGACGACGGCAAGGTCGTCTCGTTCGATCACGGCTGTGGTGCGCACTCGGGTGCTCGTCTGAGCCGTTCGGCCAGCGCCCAGGCGCTGCCCCCGCCGGTGTTCGACACCGTCGGCGTCGACGAGGTCGAGCACTACTAGCGGCAGCCGCTCGAACTACCGGCCTCGCTAGGGGCCGGTGTGTTCTCAGTCGAGGCGGCGGCGACGGCCGGGCTGCATGCGCAGGGCGTTGCGGCGCCGGCGACAGTACTCGATGCCGATGAGGCCCAGCCCGAAACCGGCGAGTGCGGTCCACAGCCACCACGTGCGGCCGTTCTCGTCGAGCGTGCCGATGAACGGCAGCAGGGCGACCGCGATGACGCCCCAGACGATCGTGCCGACCGTCATGGTGCGGACACCGTCGACGTCCATGGGCTCGACCTCGGCGACGCGGTGGGTCTTGCTGCCGATCTCGAGCTCGGTCAGCTCGGGCCGGCCGAACTCGTGACGACGGGCGGCGCGCTCGAGCCGGGCGATCTCACGATGCCCCATCTTGCGCTCGATCGTCTCGGGTCCGTCGCCCTGACGGATGACCCACTCGTCGTCGTTGCTCACAGCTCGGCCCGCGTGGAAAGGGCACGGTACGCAGACCGTGCTGTGATGCCTTGATGGTTCACTCGCTGGCGCTCGCTCACGTGCTCACCCTACCGCCGCGGGCTCCTGACGATTCGGGTGCTGTCATGCTGATCCTGCAATGAATCCGCGCCATCGTCGCCTGCTGATACCGGGCCTCCTCATCGCCTTGCTGGTCGTCGTGCTCGTGAGCTCGCTGGCTCGCCGGGCCGACGGCGCCGAGGCGGGTCCCGACATCGTCAGCCGGATGACCGACGCCAGGATCACCGAGTCGAGCGGGCTGGCGATCAGCGTCAAGCACGACGACCTGGCCTACACGATCAACGACTCGGGCAATGCGCCGATCGTGTTCGCCGTCAAGATCTCCACCGGCGCGGTCGTGGGGACGACCACGATCACCGAGAACACGCCGATCGACACCGAGGCCATCGCGATCGACGGCGACGGGGTGCTGTGGGTCGCAGACACCGGCGACAACCAGGAGCGACGCACGGACATCGCGCTGTACGCCCTGCCGGAGCCGGGTCCGGGCGACCACTCGGTCGCCGCGACGCGCTACCCGTTGACGTACCCCGACGGTCCCGCCGACGTGGAGACGTTGCTGATCAACCCCCGCACGGGCGCGAAGGGCGTCGTCACCAAGGGACTGTTCGCCGGTGAGCTGCTCGCGCTGCCCAGCAAGCTCGTCGCGGACCGGCCCAACATGGCCAAGGACACGGGCCACGAGATGCCGGCAGTCGTGACGGACGGCGTGATGTCGGCCAACGGCCGCTATGCCCTGCTGCGGACCTACAGCAACGTCCACCTGTACGACGCGAGGACCTGGAAGTCGATCCGCTCGGCGGAGACGCCCCCGCAGCCGCAGGGCGAGTCGATCGCGATCGAGCCGAGCCAGAAGTCGTTCCTGATCGGCAGCGAAGGCGCTGACTCGGCGCTGATCCGCATTCCGCTGACCCTGCCGAAGACGCCGGACGACAAGCCGACCACGACGCCCACGCCGACCAAGGCAGCAACCGAGAAGCCGGCTGATGACGCGGGCAACGGGTTCGCCGGCAGCGTCTGGCTGTGGGCGATCGGCGGGGTCGCGCTCCTCGCCGCCATCGCGTCAGCAACCACCAACCGGACGTAGCCTTCCCGCCGCGCGAACGGGTCTGGCATGCTCCTTGCGACCGACGTGTCCACCTCGACCAGGAGTGCCATGACCAGCACGCTCGAGCAGTACTTCAAGATCAGTCAGCGCGGGTCCTCGATCGGCAAGGAGGTGCGCGGTGGCGTCGTCACGTTCCTGACGATGGCCTACATCGTCGTGCTCAACCCGATCATCCTGGCCGGCGTCGCTGACGAGGACGGCAAGTTCCTGGGCGGTGGCTCCACGCCCGGCTCCGGCTTCGCCACCATCGCTGCGGTGACGGCGCTCGTCGCGGGCGTGCTGACGATCCTCATGGGTGTCGTCGCCAACTTCCCGCTGGCGCTCGCCACGGGGCTCGGCCTCAACGCGTTCGTCGCGTTCTCGGTCGCGTCGCAGATGACGTGGGCCGACGCCATGGGGCTGGTGGTCCTCGAGGGCCTGATCATCCTGCTGCTGGTGCTGACCGGGTTCCGAAAAGCGGTGTTCGACGCCGTGCCACGTCAGCTCAAGACCGCCATCGCCGTGGGCATCGGCCTGTTCATCACGCTCATCGGCCTGGTCGACGCCGGCTTCGTGCGGACGACCGGCATCGGCGCACCTCCGATCCAGCTCGGCATCGGCGGCCACCTCGAGGGCTGGCCCGTGCTGGTCTTCATCGTCGGACTGCTGCTGATGATCGCCCTGCACGCACGCGGCGTGCCCGGCGCGATCCTGATCGGCATCGTCGCCACCACGATCCTCGCGGTCATCGTGCAGGCGATCGCCGACCTGCCGGCCAGCGGCGGCAAGGCCACCTCCAAGGGCTGGAACCTGAACGTCCCGGAATGGCCCGACAAGGTCTTCGCCAAGCCGGACTTCTCGCTGCTGGGCGACTTCAACCTGTTCAACGGCTTCGAGCGCGCGGGTGTCGTGACCGCGGCGCTGCTCGTCTTCACGCTCCTGCTGGCCGACTTCTTCGACACGATGGGCACGATGACCGCGATCGGCGCCGAGGGCGGACTGAACGACGAGGACGGCACGCCGGTCGGCGCGCAGAAGATCCTGATCGTCGACTCGATCGCCGCTGCCGCGGGTGGCGCAGCAGGCGTCTCGAGCAACACGTCCTACATCGAGTCGGCCTCCGGTGTGGGTGACGGTGCGCGTACGGGACTCGCGTCGGTCGTCACCGGCGTGCTGTTCCTGCTGTCGACGCTCGCGGTGCCGCTCGTCGAGCACATCCCCAACGAGGCGGCGGTGCCCGCCCTCGTGCTCGTCGGCTTCCTCATGATGAGCCAGGTCAAGGACATCGCCTGGGACGACTCGGAGATCGCCATCCCGGCATTCCTCACGATCGTGCTGATGCCGTTCACCTACTCGATCACCGCCGGCATCGGCGCGGGCTTTATCGCGTACGTCGTGATCAAGCTCGTCAAGGGCAAGATCGCCGAGATCCACCCCCTGATGTGGCTGATCGGGGTGCTGTTCGTGATCTACTTCGCGATCGACCCGATCACCAGCTGGGTCGGCTGAACGCCGTAGGTACGTTGGGCACATGCTCATCGCACTCGGAGACAAGGCCCCACGCGTGGCGGACACGGCGTGGGTCGCACCCAATGCGACCCTCGCCGGGTCCGTCGTGATCGAGGACGGCGCCAGCATCTGGTACGGCGCGGTCCTGCGTGCCGACAACGAGCCGATCACGATCGGCAGGCGATCGAACGTGCAGGACAACTGCGCGTTCCACGTCGACAAGGGCAAGCCCGTGCTCCTCGGCGAGGGGGTCTCCGTCGGGCATGGAGCGGTGGTCCACGGCGCCACGATCGGCGATCACGTGCTCGTCGGCATGGGCGCGATCATCATGAACGGTGCGGTCATCGGCGAGGAGTCTCTGATCGCCGCCGGCGCCCTGATCTCCGAGGGTGTCGAGATCCCGCCCCGCTCACTGGTGGCCGGCGTGCCGGGCAAGGTGCGCCGGGAGCTGACCGACGACGAGGTCGCCACGCTGCACCACAACGCGGAGATCTACGAGGAGCACCGCGAGCTGCACCGCAAGGGCGCCGAGGTCATCTAGCTAGAGGTGCTCGACGACGTAGTCGATGCTCTTCGTGAGCTGGGAGATGTCGTCGGGCTCGATCGCCGGGAACATCGCGATGCGCAGCTGGTTGCGGCCCAGGCCGCGATAGCCCGCGACGTCGACGATGCCGTTCTCGCGCAGTGCTGCGGTGACCGCGTCCGCGTCGACGCCCTCGAGGTCGATCGTCCCGACTACGAGCGAACGGTCGGCAGGGTCGGTGACGAACGGTGTGGCGTACGTCGAGGCCTCGGCCCACTCGTAGAGCCGCGCCGACGAGTCGCTCGTACGCTTGACCGCCCAGTCGAGCCCGCCGTGCGCGAGCATCCAGCGCACCTGGTCGTCGATGAGGAACAACGTCGCCAGCGCGGGCGTGTTGTAGGTCTGGTTCTTGCGCGAGTTGTCGACCGCGCTCGGCAGGTCGAGGAATCCCGGGATGTGCCGGCCTCCGGCCTTGATCTCCTCGGCGCGGGCGATCGCCGCCGGCGACATCAGGGCGACCCACAGCCCGCCGTCGGAGGCGAACGTCTTCTGCGGCGCGAAGTAGTAGACGTCGCTCTGCGACACGTCGAGCGGCAGACCGCCGGCTCCGGAGGTCGCGTCGATCAGCATGAGCGCGCCCTCGTCCGCACCCGCGACCCGTTCGATCGGCACCATGACACCCGTCGACGTCTCGTTGTGCGCCCAGGCGTACGCGTCGACGCCCGGCTCGGCGACCGGCACGGGGTGGGTCGTGAAGTCGCTCTCGAGGATGTGCGGATCGGCGAGGAACGGTGCACGCTGCACGGCGGTCGCGAACTTGCGGGTGAACTCCCCGTGCACCAGGTGCTGGCTGCGCTCGCGGATCAGCCCGAACATCGCGGCGTCGAAGAATGCGTGCGAGCCGCCGACCCCGAGCACGACCTCGTATCCGTCGGGCAGGGTGAACAGGTCGGCCAGACCCTCGCGGAGGCTGCCGACGAGATGGCGTACGGGCGCCTGCCGGTGCGACGTGCCCATCAACGAGTCGCGGGTGGCTGCCAGCGCGTCGAGCGCCTCGGTGCGCACCTTGGACGGGCCGGACCCGAAGCGTCCGTCCCCGGGCAGGAGCTCCGCAGGAATCTTCACGCCCCGATTCTCCCAGCACGCAGTGGTGGCGCGTGTAACACCCTCGTCACATTCGTCACATTGAGTGGCTGGTATCACCGGGTATTCGTACGATGCCCCTTATGGCCTCTGACGGATCGGTCGATGTCCCCCTGTCCAAGGGGCTCGAGCACACGCAGGACGAGTGGGAATCGGCGACCGCGGCCGTGCTCCGCAAGGCGCGGAAGCTCGCCGACGATGCGCCCGACAGCGACGTCTGGCGCAAGCTCGCGACGACGACGCTCGACGGCATCACCGTCGCCCCGCTCGGCACACCGTCACTGACCCGTGAGCTCCCCGACGGCGGGCTGCCCGGCCAGGCGCCGTTCACCCGCGGCAGCGCCGCCACGAGCGAGCTCGAGGGCTGGGACGTACGCGCCTGGTTCGCCGACCCCGATGCCGCGCGCACCGCGAAGGACGTCGTCACGGACCTCGAGAACGGCGTCAACTCGCTGTGGCTCTCGGTCGGTGGCGGGGCGATCCCGTCCGACGCGCTGACAGCGATCCTCGAACCGGTGTTCCTCGACCTCGCTGCCGTCGTCCTCGACGCCCCGGCCGAACCCGTCGAGGCGGCTCGCGCCCTCGCGGCGGTTCTCGCCGACAAGGGCGTCACCGCAGCACCCGGTACGTCCTTCGGCGCCGACCCCCTCGGCGCGACGATCCGCGGGCACGGCGTCACCGACCTCGGCATCGTGGCCGAGATCGCCGCGCTGGCGCAGACCCACGGCGCACGCGCCGTCACGGTCGACGCGACGGCGGTGCATGACGCCGGTGCCTCCGACGTCCAGGAGCTCGCCTACTCGCTCGCCGCCGGAGCCACGTACCTCCGAGCCCTCGTCGCGGCCGGCCTCGAGGTCGACGCCGCTGCCGCGCTGATCGACTTCCGCTACGCCGCCACGGACGAGCAGTTCCCGACGATCGCCAAGCTCCGTGCCGCCCGGCGCCTCTGGAACCGGGTCGCCGAGCTCAGCGGGGTCACCAGCGCCGCGGCCGGCCAGCTGCAGCACGCGGTGACGTCGCGGCCCATGATGGCGAAGTACGACCCCTATGTGAACATGCTCCGCACCACCGTCGCGGCCTTCGCCGCAGGCGTCGGGGGAGCGGCGTCGGTCACGGTGCTGCCGTTCGACGAGCCGCTGGGCCTTCCGGAGGCGTTCAGCCGCCGGATCGCGCGCAACACCTCGAGCCTGCTGATCAGCGAGTCCCACGTCGCCGCGGTCGCCGACCCGGCCGGTGGCGCACACGCCGTCGAGAAGCTCACCGACGACCTCGCCCGCGCCGCCTGGGCGCTGTTCGGCGAGATCGAGGAGCGGGGCGGCCTGGTCGAGGCGCTCGACTTCCTGCGCGAGGCCATCGCAGGGACCGTGTCGGCCCGGGCGCTCGACATCGCCAAGCGCAAGCGACCCATCACCGGCGTCTCGGAGTTCCCCAACCTGCACGAGGAGCTGCCCGAGCGCCGGCCTTACGGTCACCCGCTCGAGGTGCACCGCTACGCCGGCGAGTACGAAGCCTTGCGTGACGCACCGGCGTCGAAGCCGGTGTTCCTGGCATCCATGGGCACCGTCGCGGCCTACACCGCACGCGGCACGTTCGCCGCCAACCTGCTCGCCGCCGGCGGCATCGACACCGTCGTCGCCGGACCCACCGAGGGCGTCGCCGACGTCCTCACGGCGTACGACGCTGCCGGCAATCCCACGACGGTGTGCCTGGTCGGCAACGACAAGGCTTATGAGGAGTGGGGCGCCGACCTGGTCACCGCCCTGCGCGAGGCCGGAGCGACGCACGTCGTGGTGGCCGGCAAGGCAGACATCGGCGCCGACACCACCGCCGCGGCCGGCCTGGACGCCCTCGCCTTCCTCCGTGAGACCCGAGAGAGGTTGAGCGCATGAGCGAGCGCCAGCGAGCTAACAACAAGGGAGCCATGCCAGTGCCTTCGTATCCTTGCTTCTCCACGGAGGTGATGGCATGACCATTCCCGAGAGCTTTGCCGGGCTGCCGCTGGACCCCGAGCAGCCGTACGAGCCGGACGCCGACACCTACGCGCGCGCCACTGACGGTGCCGAGCCCTGGACCGCGCCCGAGGGCATTGACATCGAAGGGCTCTACACCGCGGCCGACCTCGAGGACGTCGACGCGCTCGACACCTATCCCGGCCTCGCGCCGTTCCTCCGGGGCCCCTACCCGGCGATGTACACGACGCAGCCGTGGACGATCCGCCAGTACGCCGGCTTCTCCACCGCCGAGGAGTCCAACGCGTTCTATCGCCGCAACCTCGCCGCCGGCCAGAAGGGGCTCAGCGTCGCATTCGACCTGGCGACCCACCGCGGCTACGACTCCGACAACCCACGCGTCGTCGGCGACGTCGGCATGGCCGGCGTGGCGATCGACTCGATCTATGACACCCGCAAGCTGTTCGAGGGCATCCCGCTCGACGAGATGAGCGTGTCGATGACGATGAACGGTGCCGTGCTGCCGGTGCTCGCGCTCTACATCGTCGCCGCGGAGGAGCAGGGTGTGCCGCCCGAGAAGCTCTCCGGGACCATCCAGAACGACATCCTCAAGGAGTTCATGGTCCGCAACACCTACATCTATCCGCCGGCACCCTCGATGCGGATCATCTCGGACATCTTCGCCTACACCGCGCAGAAGATGCCGCGCTTCAACTCGATCTCGATCTCCGGCTATCACATCCAGGAGGCCGGGGCGACGAACGACCTCGAGCTCGCCTACACGCTGGCCGACGGCGTCGAGTACATCCGCGCCGGCCTCGACGTGGGACTCGACATCGATGCGTTCGCGCCCCGGCTCAGCTTCTTCTGGGCGATCGGCATGAACTTCTACATGGAGATCGCCAAGCTCCGCGCAGCCCGGGCGCTGTGGACGCAGCTCGTCGCCGACTTCAACCCCAAGAACCCCAAGTCGCTGAGCCTGCGTACGCACAGCCAGACCTCGGGCTGGTCGCTGACCGCGCAGGACGTGTTCAACAACGTCGGGCGCACCGCGATCGAGGCGATGGCCGCGACCCAGGGCCACACGCAGTCGCTGCACACCAACGCGCTGGACGAGGCGATCGCCCTGCCGACCGACTTCAGCGCCCGCATCGCCCGCAACACGCAGCTCCTGCTGCAGCAGGAGTCCGGGACGACCGACATCATCGACCCGTGGGGCGGCTCCTACTACGTCGAGCGGCTGACCCATGACCTCGCCAACCGTGCCTGGGCGCACATCCAGGAGGTCGAGAAGGCCGGCGGCATGTCCAAGGCCATCGAGGCCGGCATCCCGAAGATGCGCATCGAGGAGGCGGCCGCCCGCACGCAGGCACGCATCGACTCCGGCCAGCAGGCCGTCATCGGCGTCAACACGTACCGGCTGGCCGACGAGGACCCGCTCGACGTGCTCAAGGTCGACAACAAGGCCGTCTACGCCTCGCAGATCGCCAAGCTCGAGCGACTCCGCGCCGAGCGCAACCAGGACGACGTCGATGCCGCCCTCGCTGCCCTCACCAAGAGCGCCGAGCGCGGCTCGACGAGTGACGGCTCGCTCGACGACAACCTGCTGACCCTCGCGGTCAACGCGGCCCGCGCCAAGGCGACCGTCGGCGAGATCTCCGACGCGCTCGAGAAGGTCTACGGGCGCCACCAAGCCGTGATCCGTACGATCTCTGGTGTGTACCGCACCGAAGCCGGCCAGGGTGGCAACATCCAGAAGGTCATCGACGCCACTGCGGCGTTCGAGCAGGCCGAGGGTCGCCGCCCGCGCATCCTCGTCGCCAAGATGGGCCAGGACGGCCACGACCGCGGCCAGAAGGTCATCGTGACGGCGTTCGCCGACATGGGCTTCGACGTCGACGTCGGCCCGCTGTTCTCCACGCCGGAGGAGGTCGCCCAGCAGGCGGTCGACGCCGACGTGCACATCGTCGGGGTCTCCTCGCTGGCGGCCGGTCACCTGACACTGCTGCCGGCGCTCAAGGCGGCGCTGGCCGAGATGGGCCGCCCGGACATCATGGTCGTCATCGGCGGCGTCATCCCGCCCGACGACGTCCCGACGCTCAAGGACATGGGCGCCGCCGCGGTGTTCCTGCCCGGCACGGTGATCGCCGACTCCGCACTCGACCTGCTCGACAAGCTCCAGACGACAACCCACTGATGGTCGACGTCGCTGACCTCGCCGACGACGTCCGCGTCGGCAAGCGCGCGGCGATCTCGCGGGCGATCACGCTGATCGAGTCGAGCCGCGCCGACCACCGGGCCGAGGCGCGCGAGCTGCTCGGCCTGCTCACACCGGAGGCCGGGGGAGCCGTGCGCGTCGGCGTCTCCGGCGTGCCCGGTGTCGGCAAGTCCACGTTCATCGAGGCGCTCGGCATGCACCTCGTGGAGGAGGGGCACCGCGTCGGCGTGCTCGCGGTCGATCCTTCGAGCGTACGCACGGGTGGCTCCGTGCTCGGCGACAAGACCCGCATGTCCCGGCTCGCGGTGAGCCCCGATGCCTACATCCGGCCGTCGCCCAGCGCCGGCACCCTCGGCGGTGTCGCCCGAGCCACGAGCCAGGCCATGACGGTGCTCGAGGCGGCCGGGTTCGACGTCGTGCTGATCGAGACCGTCGGTGTCGGCCAGTCCGAGATCACGGTTGCCGGCATGGTCGACACGTTCCTGTTCCTGACCATCGCGCGCACGGGCGACCAGCTCCAGGGCATCAAGAAGGGCATCCTCGAGATCTCCGACGTCGTCGCGGTCAACAAGGCCGACGGCGAGCGGGTGCAGGAGGCCGAGGCGACGTCCAAGGACCTCGCCGGCGCACTGCGCATGGTCTACGCCGGGGGCACCGGCTGGGTCCCGCCGGTCCTGACCTGCTCGGCGTTGGAGGGCACCGGCATCGACACGGTGTGGAGCCGCGTCATCCGGCACCGCGAGTTCCTCGGCAGCACGGGTCTGCGCGAGAAGCGAGCCCAGCAGCAGCTGGACTTCACCTGGGCGCTGGTCCGCGACGAGCTCGACCAGCGGCTGCGCACCGATCCTCGGGTCGCCGCGATGCGCGAGGAGATCCGCGAGGCCGTGCTGTCGGGCGAGATGCCGGCCGCCACCGCCGCCGACCGCATCCTCGAGGCGTACGACTCGTAGTTCCTGACTCCGTGGCGCGGACGTCTACGGGTCGTCGCGACCTTCGGTCCAGCCTGCGACGACATCGTCGTGCGCCCGGCTGTCCTCAGGGCTCCCGTCGCTCTGCGGTCTGAGCTTGATGCGTTCTGCGCCGTCGAAGAAGATGTCGCCGCCCGGCAGAACCACGCGGAACGTGGCAGGGCGCTCAGGGTGCCACGACCGCGCGAGCGCGATGCCGACGCGGCGCGGCGAGGCCGAGGGGCGCACGGTGACATCGACCTGAGGGAGTCCGTCGTCGACCCGGGTGATCGTGATGGCGTCGAAGAGACCCGCATCCCCGAGGGTGGCTGCCGTGTCGAGCCATGCCTCACCTTGGGGCCCGCGCTCGACCGTGATGCTGTCGAGGTGCGCACGGTAGGTCACGCGCAGCGTGGTGTGCTCTCGAGCCAGCCCTGCATGCAGCTTCTGATCGATGCTCCGGGCTTGAGCCAACGTGTCGGTCGTGATCTCGAGGCCGCCCTCGCTCACGTCGAAGTCGCGAAAGCCGGGCTCCCGGCGGACCTGGCGGAGGAGCGGTGCCACCGTCGCTGCCTGCTCAGGCTTGAGGCCGTACAGGTCGAGATCAGGATCTGTCGTGATGTCGACGAACTGGATCGCCGCAGAGCCGGCGACCTTGGCGGCCTTCCGCGCCTGCGGGGCCTTCGACCGGACCACGATGGAGAGGAAGTCCTTGTCGAGGCGCGCCGTCCGCACTGCGGTCACCTTCTGCACGGCTGCGAGGACGTCCAGCTCCGCCTGCGGCCAGGCTCCGCGATCGGCCTCTCCGAGGATCTCCGGGTCCTTACTGGCGAATCTGAGATGAGCTGCGCCCGACATGTCGAGGAGCATCTGGCCGTGCTCGACGAACGCGGAGAAGGAACCCGCTTCGAGACTCATGAAGGCCAGCCACTGTCCTTCGAGCTCGCGGAACTGGGCCTTGACCGGAGTGTCGAGATCCAGGACCTGTCGCGCCGCATCGGCTATCGGTTGGGTGTCCTTGGACCTGGCAGTGAGCTCGATCGCCGCGCCGCGGTCACCGGTCTGGCCGACGGTGATCCTGGCCGTGTCGCCGCGCTCCGGATCGAGCATGTCGATGACGCGGTCAGACGCCGAGGCGATGTCGTTCGCCGATGCGGAGTCGCTCATCCGGACCTCGGGTGAGCAGCTCCAGCTTCCGGGGCCCTCCTGGGAGCAGGTGCCGTTGACCGAGCTGATGTGGTCGACGTCCTTGACCGCACTCCGGAGCTTCTCGTCGCCGTACGGCTCGCCGCTGCAACCAGACAGCGCAGCCAGCATCGCGACGGCCAGCAGTGTCTTTCGGCGCCCCCGCATCGCCCCAGTATGACTGCCACTGGCCATGTGAAACGATCGGGCGGTGAAGCGATCCGTCTCGGCCCATCTGCAGCTCCACCTTCACGACCACGCCGACCTGATCTTCTCGATCGCCGTCGCCGACGGGCATGCGACGACCGAGACATTCACGATCGAGTCCGGCGGCGTCGAGCTCGAGGCGCACGAGATCGCCGGGCGTCACGGCACCCGGCTGCACCGCCTGACGGGGCCGCCCGGGCACATGACGATCAACTACGCCGCCGAGGTCGTCGGCCAGTCCGAGCCGGCCGCGGTCGAGGAGCTCGACCTCATCGAGTATCGCCGGCCGAGCCGCTACTGCGAGTCCGACACGTTGTTCTCGACGGCCAACTCCGAGTTCGCGGGCGTGCACGGCAAGGAGCTGCTCGACGCGGTCAGCTCATGGGTCGGCGCGCACCTGTCGTACGTGCCGGGTGCGAGCCAGCCGACGGACGGCGCGGTCGCGACGATGCTGGCCCGCGAGGGCGTCTGCCGCGACTACGCGCACCTCGTCGTGGCGCTGCTCCGGGCGCTCGACGTTCCCGCCCGGCTCGCGTCCGTCTACGCACCGGGGCTCTACCCGATGGACTTCCACGCGGTCGCCGAGGCCTACATCGAGGGTGCGTGGCAGGTCGTCGACGCGACCACGCTGGCGCCTCGCGGCAGCCTGCTGCGCATCGCGACGGGACAGGACGCGTCCGAGACGGCGTTCCTGTCGCAGCACTGGGCTCGGGTCGACCTGCTCTCGATGAATGTCACTGCGGTCGTGGACTCGTTGCCGACCGACGACCTCGCCCAGCTGACTCAGCTGCGCTGACCTGGAGTGGCCGCCTGGGCCGCTGCACGTAGCTCCTCGGCGGTGAGCCGCGGGCCGTAGCCGGGGGTGTCGGGCTGGACCCGCCAGCCCTCGGCGAGCGGTCCGAGGTCGACGGCATCGAACCCGATCTCGTCGATGAACGCCGCGACGCTCGCCTTGGCTGCCTCGTCGTCGGAGGCGACGGCGAGTGCACGTCGGTCGGGCGTGCCGGCTTCCTGCGCCTCGGCCGTGATGGCCGCTGCCTGGATGTGGTTGAACGCCTTGACCACGCGGGCGCCGGGGAGGTGTCGCTGCAGGAGCTCCGAGCTCGTCAGCGACCCGTCCTGCAGCTCGGTGATGTCGCCGTCGCGCTGCGCGTAGTAGTTGTTGGTGTCGATCACCGGCTTCCCCGCCAGCGGCGCGGCCGGCACGGAGCCGATCGCGTGCACCGGCGTCGTGACGACAGCGATGTCGGCGGCGTCAGCGGCCTCCGTGGGAGTGCCGGCCCGCGCTGACGGCCCGAGCTCGCTGACGAGGTCCGCCAACGTCTCCGGCCCGCGGGAGTTGCTCACCACGACGTCGTGTCCGTGTGCGATGGCGGCACGGGCGAGCTGGCTGCCGATGTGTCCGGCGCCGATGAGTCCGATGGTGCTCATGCAGGCGACAACCGTCGCGAAGGCGTAGGTATTTCCGACAGGCTCCTCCGCACAGTGCGACGCGGAGGCAGGGAGGCCTCCGCGTCGATCGGACCAGCTTCGAGGGAGTAACTCTGAAGGACTAGTTCCGAATAGCCCTAACTAACTACATTCTGCGCTAATGTCAAGACTGCACATGACGACCCGTCTCGGATAACGTCTATGTCACAGGTTGTCAGGTCCGACCCATTCGGGGGGATGGTCGGACCGTCGTATGACCCGGCGCAGGGGCGCCGATAGGCCGGCCATCTCGGGGGGATGGCCGGCCTCGGGCGTTCAACGCAGCGTGAGCCTCGCGTAGTCGTACGTCCCGCTGGTGATCCGCCAGCCGCCGACCTTCCAGCTCGAGCCTTCCTTGCGCAGGAAGAACATCGCATGCGTCGGCACGGTCAGCATGTCGTCGCGCCGCTCGGCCGGGTTGAAGACCGGCACCGCGGCGGCCGCGTCGAGGACGGCCACGATGCGCGGCTCGGCCTTCGAGCGGTCGACGCTGATCGCGACCTTGGACCATCTCGGGTTGATCCACACCGCCCGGTCGCGGTAGCCGTCGGCCGAGTACGCCGTGCCGTAGAACACCCGGCCACTGCCGGCCGACGTGCGCGTGGCACCGGCCAGGGTGCCGTCGCCGCGGAGCACGACCAGCCCCAGCTCTTCGCGCACGTCGAGGCTGTCGGGATCGGCGACGAACGCGTCGACGCGCGGCCGGAACGCGGCTGTCGTCGACGATGCGAGCGCCGGCAGCACGAAGTCGAGGTCCTGCGCGTCGTACGAGTCGCGGGGGATCGCCAGTCGGGAGTAGCGCTTGCCGAAGATGAATCGCACGGCCGCGCAGGCGGCGTCGTCGACCGCGGCCTTGCCGAAGACCTCCACGGCCTCGGTGGCGCCTGTTGTGCGTACGGCGGGACACCAGTCGACGCGGTCGCCGTCGAGGGTGACGGAATCCGGGCGGCCGGGCCACGGACCTCGTACGCTCGCGGGTGCGCGCGCAGCCGTCGGCCTTGCGGGCTTCGCGGGCGGACTGGGCGTCGTCGCGGTCGGCGTCGGACTCGGGGTCGTGGCCGTCGTCGCGGTGGCTGAGGGCTTCGCCGTGTCACCGTCCGTGACGCTTCCGTCGGGGGAGGTCAGACCGATCACGACGCTGACGAGCACCACGGTGGCGATCAGCCCCGCGAGCACGGTGATCCACTTGGACCTCACGCGGGTCAGCATAGGCGCAGAACGTGAGGGTCTCGCTGCCTTGCCGTCGAGCCACAACGTGTCGGACCAGCTACGACGACGCCAGCTTCTCGATCAGCAGCTCGACGCCGTCGAGGAGGCGGGCCAGGCCGAACTCGACCTTGTCGCCTACGGACTGCTCGAACGCGCCGGACTCCCAGATCGCCGTCATCGTGGGGAATCGTTCGGGGGAGTAGTACGTGCCCCAGAAGCTGCTGCGGGAGTCCCAGTAGTCGTCGGCCGTGATGCCGGTGTTGGAGGACACGCTGGTGTCGGTGATGACGCTCCGTGCGACGCCGAACACGTGCGACTCGACGAGGCCGGCGACCTGGACGACCTCGTGGTTGGGCAGGCCCGTGAGGGTGACGGCCCGATAGAGGTCTTCCTGCGCGTCCATCACGTGAGGACCCAGGGGCATGCGCCAGAGGTTGGAGCGGATCAGCCACGGATGGGTCTGGTACATCGCCCAGGCCTGGCGGGCGTGGAACTCGACCTGCTCGCGCCAAGGTGCCGAGCGGTCAGGCATCTTGCGGCCGGCCCACGCCCGGTCGACCATGAGCTCGAACAGCTCGTCCCGCCCGGGGACGTACGTGTAGAGGCTCATCGCGCCGACGCCGAGGTGCGCTGCGACGTTGCGCATCGAGAGCTTGTCGACCCCGTCGGCTGCGGCGACCGCCATGCCGGCGTCGATGACCTGGTCGAGGGTCAGCTTCTGCTTGGGTCCGCGACCGGCGGGAGTCGGTGGGTCCCACAGCAGCCGGAGCATGTGACGGCCTTCGGGTGTGCCCCAGGTCAGCGGATCCGTGTCGGGGATCGCGGGCCGCTCGTCGTTCATTCCAGTCCTGTTCGTCGCCACGTTCTTGTCACACCGTACACCGTATGATGTAATCTCCAGCAACTCAGTACGACGTACGGAAAAGAGACCCAGATGATTCACACCCAGCAACTGACCCGGACCTTCGAGTCCGGCAAGGAGACCGTCGAGGCGGTGCGCGGCATCGACCTGGACGTCGCCGAGGGCGAGCTCGTCGCATTCCTCGGCCCCAACGGCGCGGGCAAGTCGACGACGCTGCGCATGCTGACCAGCCTGCTGCCGCCCACGTCGGGCACGGCGACGGTCGCCGGCATCGACGTCACGGCCGATCCGGCCGGCGTTCGCAGCCGCATCGGCTACATCGGCCAGAAGGACGGCGCCGGCCACAACTACCGCGTGTGGGACGAGCTGCTCATGCAGGGCCGGTTCTACGGGCTCGACAAGCAGCGGGCCACCGAGCGGGCGGACGAGCTGCTCGGCACGTTGGACCTCGAGGGCATGAAGATGCGCAAGGTCAGCACCCTGTCGGGCGGCCAGAAGCGACGGCTCGACATCGCGCTCGGACTCATCCACGAGCCGGCGCTGTTGTTTCTCGACGAGCCGTCGACCGGCATGGATCCGCAGAACCGGGCCAACCTCTGGGACCACATCCTGCGCCTGCGCGAGGAGTTCGGCACGACCATCGTGCTGACGACGCACTACCTGGAGGAGGCCGACACGATGGCCGAGCGGGTCGTCGTGATCGACCACGGCCGGATCATCGCCGACGACACCGCAGAGGCGCTCAAGGCCGAGCAGGCCGGCGACCGGATCACCGTGACGGTCAGCGCCGACGACCTGCCCACGACCCGTGAGGTCGTCGGTCAGGCCGGCACGGAGGTCGAGGAGGTGCCGGCCGACGGCTGCGCGGCCATCTCGTTCCGCGTCGATGCCGGACCGGTCGCCCTGCCTCGTGTCCTGCACGCCCTCGGCGACAAGGGCGTGGCCGTCAACGCGGCGACGCTCAAGCAACCCACCCTCGACGACGTCTTCCTCAACCTCACCGGACGCAGCCTGCGCGAAGGAGCAGAAGCATGAGCACGATCACCGATTCCGCCGCCACCTCGGCACGCATGGCCCGCAGCTCCCTCCTAGGCGACATCAAGGCCGTCTGGACGCGGGAGACGCTCACGATCCTGCGCGACCCGTTCTCATTGATCTTCTCCCTGATCCAGCCGTTGGTGTTCCTCGGCCTGTTCGCCCCGCTCCTGGCCGGCGTCGCCGACGACGGTCTGGGCTTCGGCTCGACGCTGCAGTTCTTCCTGCCCGGTGTCGTCGTGATGATCACGATGTTCGGCACGTCGATGACCGGCGCCAACCTGCAGTTCGAGATCATGACCGGTGCGTTCGAGCGGATCCTCGCGACGCCGCTGGCCCGTCAGGCGCTGCTGATCGGTCGGGCGCTCAAGGAGCTGACGCCGCTGGTCGTCCAGGCGCTGATCATCACGTTGGTCGCGGTGCCGTTCGGCTTCGACCTCTACCCGGCGCACATCGTCCTCGGCCTGCTGATCCTCGGCGTGTTCGGCGTCGGCGTCGGTGCCCTCTCGTACGCCTTGGCGATCGCGACCCGCAAGAACGAGTGGGCGTTCTGGGCGGTGCAACAGTCGTTGCTGTTCCCGTTGCTGATCCTCTCGGGCATGATGCTCCCGCTCGAGACCGGCCCGGACTGGATGCAGGCGCTGTCGAAGGTCAACCCGCTGACGTACATCGTGGACGCCGAGCGCGTGCTGTTCTCCGGCACGTTCGACGACAGCGCCGTGGTCTACGGGATCGTCGCCGCGCTGGTGACCTGCGCGGTCGGCCTCTGGGTCGGCGTCCGCACCGTCACCAAGAGCATCCTCTAGGTAGATGCACGAAACGCCCCTCCCGATCATCGGGAGGGGCGCTTCGTACATCTCAACCTCAGCCGGCGAGCGACACATCCAACCCGAGCTCGCAAGGACCACGTCTCAGGTCTAGCTGTGCGACACCGTTACCGATCGCAACCGAAGCGGCCGGTCGCCGCGATCGCACCGTGCAAAGGGCTCATTGACCCCAAGCACTATCCCAACCATCTACTTCGTCCGCGCGGCGGGAGGCGGGGCCGGTGTAGATCGCGGAGGGACGGATCAGGCGGCCCGTGCGCTTCTGCTCCAGGATGTGCGCGCTCCAGCCGGCCGTGCGGGCCGACGTGAACATCGCGGTGAACATGTGCGGCGGGACCTCGGCGTAGTCGAGGACGATCGCGGCCCAGAACTCGACGTTGGTCTCGAGCACGCGGTCGGGGCGGCGCTCGCGGAGCTCCTTGAGCGCGGCCTCCTCGAGCGCGACGGCAACTTCGGCGCGCGGGGCATTGAGCTCCTTGGCCGTGCGTCGCAGGGTGCGCGCACGCGGATCCTCGGCGCGGTAGACACGGTGGCCGAAGCCCATGAGGCGCTCACCGCTGTCGAGCAGCCCCTTGACGTACGCCGTGGCGTCGCCGGACTTCTCGACCTCTTCGATCATCGTCAGCACGCGGGCCGGAGCACCGCCGTGCAGGGGGCCGGACATCGCGCCGACGGCACCCGACAGGGCGGCGGCGGCGTCGGCGCCCGTTGAGGCGATGACGCGGGCCGTGAACGTCGAGGCGTTCATGCCGTGCTCGGCGGCCGACACCCAGTAGGCGTCGATGGCCTTGGCGTGGTTGGGGTTGACCTCGCCGCGCCAGCGGGTCAGGAAGCGTTCGGTGATCGTCGAGCACTTGTCGATCTCGGACTGCGACACCATCGGCTGGCCGACACCGCGCGCGGCCTGGGCGACATAGGAAAGGACCATGACCGCAGCGCGGGCAAGGTCCTCTCGAGCCTGGACGTCATCGATGTCATAGAGCTGCTTCATGCCCCACGCGGGAGCGGTCAGCGCGATCGCGCTCTGTACGTCGGCGCGGATGTCGCCGGAGTGGACCGGGATCGGGAACGGCTCGGCGGGCGGCAGGCCCGGCTCGTAGGCTCCGTCGACCAGAAGGCCCCAGATCTTCTCGAACGGCACGCGGCCGACGAGGTCGTCGATGTCGACACCGCGATAGCGCAGTGCAGACCCTTCCTTGTCGGGTTCGGCGATCTCGCTCTCGAACGCTACGACGCCTTCAAGTCCATGGTGCACTTCAGTCATACGCTGCATTCTGCCCTGCGTCGTTACCGTGGAGTCATGGAGACCCCTGATTTGGCGCGGATGCGTGAGGAGTACGCCCGCGAAGGCCTCGACGAGGCGACCGCCGGCGATGATCCGCTGGCATTGCTGGGGCGCTGGCTCAACGAGGCGATCGACGCCGGTGTGCACGAGCCCAACGCCATGGCGCTCGCGACGGCGACGGCCGACGGGCGCCCCTCGACGCGCATCGTGCTGCTCAAGGGGCTGGACGATCGCGGGCTCACGTTCTTCACCGGCTACGAGTCGCGCAAGGGCGCCGAGCTCGAGGCCAACCCGTGGGCCGCAGCGGTGATGCTGTGGCATCCGTTGCAGCGCCAGGTGCGCGTCGAGGGCCGGGTGACCCGCATCGACGAGGCCGAGTCGGACGCCTACTTCCAGTCCAGGCCGCGAGGCTCGCAGATCGGCGCCGTCGCGTCGCCGCAGTCCCGCACGATCGCGAGCCGCGAGGTGCTGGAGCGGCGGGTCGCCGAGGTCGAGCGGGTGTTCGAGGGCCAGGAGGTCGTACGCCCGCCGGTGTGGGGTGGCTATCGGATCGCGCTCGACTCGGTCGAGTTCTGGCAGGGCCGGCAGAGCCGTCTGCACGATCGCATCCGCTACCTCCGCCAAGGCGACGGCTGGCGCCGTGACCGGTTGGCGCCTTAGGGCGTACGGGGCGCGAGGGTGCTGTGCTGCGGGCGCGGGGCCAGCTGCTTGTCGGTGCCGTAGGACTCGGTCGACACCCCGATGACGTCGTCGGCGCTGCGGCCCTCGGCGACGAACACCTCGCGGGCGATGTCGGCCCAGGACCGGGGCTCACCGCCGCCGGTGATGTGGTGGATGCCGTACGGCGCTCCGGACGACAGCAGCCCGACGATCCCGTCGGCCAGCTCGCGGGCCGTGGTGAGCCGGCCGAACTGGTCATCGACGACCTGTGGGCGTACGCCGTTGCGGGCCAGCCGTTGCATCGTGGCGACGAAGTTGGCGCCGTCGCCGACGACCCAGCTGGTGCGCACGACGTAGTGCTGGGGGACCGTCGAGGTCACCGCTTCACCGGCCGCCTTGGTCTGGCCGTAGACGCCGAGCGGCGAGACCGGCTCATCGACGGTGTGGTCCGGCTCGGTGCCGTCGAAGACGTAGTCGGACGAGACCGTCACGAGCGTCAGCCGGTGCTGGATCGCGATCCTGGCGAGCGCGGCGACCGCGGTGACGTTGACGGCCCATGCCTGGCGTCGCCCTTCAGGCGTCTCGGCGGCGTCGACGGCGGTGTAGGCGGCGGCGTTGATGATCGTGTCGACGTCGTCCCAGCGCACGCGGTCGTACGTCGAGGGATCCGCCAGGTCGAGGTCGGCCCGCGTCAGTGCGAGCGCGTCGGGCAGGGCTTCGCGGAGCGCGCGGCCCAGCTGTCCGTCGGCGCCGAGGATCACCGAGCGCCGGGGCGGCACCGGGACGACGTCGGCCAGGCGCGGGTGGTCGCGATCCTTGTCGGAGATCTCGACGAGCGGCAGGGGCCAGGGGATGTTGACGGTCTCGTCGGCGAGGTTGAGGTTGGCGTACTCCGCCTCGGAGCTCCAGTGCGCGTTGACGAGGTAGGAGTAGGCCGTGCCGTCCTCGAGCGTCTGATAGCTGTTGGCGACGCCGCGCGGCACGAACACCGCCGTGCCCGGGTCGAGCTCGACGGTGTGGGTCGCGCCGAACGACTCGCCCGCCCGCAGGTCGACCCATGCGGCGAAGACCCGGCCGGTGGCGATCGACACGAGCTTGTCCCAGGGCTCGGCGTGGATGCCGCGGGTCGTGCCGGCCGAGGTGTTGAAGGCGACGTTGTGCTGCACGGGGCCGAAGTCGGGCAGTCCGGCGCCGACCATCTTGGCGCGCTGCCAGTTCTCCTTGAACCAGCCGCGGCCGTCGGCGTGCACCGCCAGGCGTACGACCAGCAGCCCCGGGATCGGGGTCGTCTCCACAGTGCTCATGTCATCACCCTCAAGACAAGCCGACGATACGAGGGCGATGACATGAGTGCCCCTCGGTCCACTCGCTGGCGCCCGCTCATGTCAGGTCGCGGTAGTGCTCGAGCAGGCGGCTCATGACCGCGAGTGCGTCCTGCATCTCGGTGATGTGCTTGGGGTCCAGCACCCGCAGCATCTGCTTGATCTCGGTGCTGGAGATGCCGTCGGTGCGGGGCAGGTAGACGACCTCGCACAGCTCCTTGAGCTCGTCGAACTTGCCGGCCCAGTCCTCGCCGATCGCGAAGACGTCGACCCCGTGCTCCTTGATGTCGCTGGCCTTCTGCTCCCACGAGGTCTCGGGGATCACGAGGTCGACGCCCTTGATGCTGCTGATGATGCGGGCCCGGTCCTCGTAGGAGACGACCGACGTCTTGCCCTTGCCGGCGTTGAACTCGTCGGTCGACACCGCGATGATCAGCCGGTCGCCCATCTGCGACAGCCGCTCGATGAGGTTGAGGTGGCCGATGTGGAACAGGTCGAACGTGCCGTAGGTCAGCACCGTGGTCATGATCATTGCCCCTGACGTGCGTACATGGACTCGGTCGCGGCCTTGCTGGTGCGCCACCAGCCCTCGTTGGCTCGGTACCACTCGACCGTGTCCGCCAGGCCCGTCGCGAAGTCGCCGAACTGCGGCTGCCAGCCCAGCTCGGTGCGCAGCTTGGACGAGTCGATCGCGTAGCGGCGGTCGTGGCCGGCGCGGTCGGTGACGTGCTCGAAGTCGTCGGCGTCCCGGCCGAAGATCGCCAGGAGCTGGGCGACGACGTCGCGGTTGTTCTGCTCACCGTCGGCGCCGATGAGATAGGTCTCGCCGATCGCGCCGCGCTCGAGGATCGTGAGGACCGCGCTGCTGTGGTCGTCGACGTGGATCCAGTCCCGCACGTTGAGTCCGTCGCCGTAGACGCGTGGCCGCAGGCCGTCGATCAGCTGGGTGATCTGGCGGGGGATGAACTTCTCGACGTGCTGCCACGGCCCGTAGTTGTTGGAGCAGTTGCTGATCGTCGCGCGTACGCCGAACGAACGGACCCAGGCGGCCACGAGGAGGTCGGAGCCGGCCTTGGTTGCCGAGTAGGGGCTCGAGGGGTTGTAGGGCGTCGCCTCGGTGAACCGCTGCGGGTCGTCGAGGTCGAGGTCGCCGTAGACCTCGTCCGTCGAGATGTGATGGAAGCGCACGTCGTGCCGGCGGGCGGCCTCGAGCAACGTGAAGGTGCCGACCAGGTTGGTCTGGACGAACGGCGTCGGGTCGTTGAGCGAGTTGTCGTTGTGCGACTCGGCCGCGAAGTGGACCACCGCGTCGTGCGTGCCGACGAGGTCGTCGACGAGTGGAGCGTCCGCGACGTCGCCGACCACGAGCCGGCAGCGGTCTGCAGGCAACCCGTCGAGACTCTCGCGGCTCGCGGCGTAGGTCAGCTTGTCGAGCACCGTGACGTCGAGGTCCGTCGTCGTGACGAGATGACGCACGAAGTTGGAGCCGATGAAGCCGGCCCCTCCGGTCACCAGGACGTTTCGCATGGGGCCAGAGTAGTGGTGCGTGTCATCCGTCCAGCCACTCATCCCTAGGATGTGCGGCATGCGCGGAATCATCCTCGCCGGTGGCACCGGCTCACGCCTGCACCCCGTCACGCGCGCGGTGAGCAAGCAGCTGCTCCCGGTCTACGACAAGCCGATGATCTACTACCCGTTGTCGACCTTGATCCTGGCCGGGGTCACCGACGTCCTCGTCATCACGACGCCCCACGACGCCGCGCAGTTCGAGCACCTCCTCGGCGACGGGTCGCAGTTCGGCATCTCGATCACGTACGCCGTGCAGCCGAGCCCTGACGGCCTCGCGCAGGCGTTCGTGATCGGCAAGGACCACATCGGCACCGAGTCCGCTGCGCTGGTCCTCGGCGACAACATCTTCTACGGCGCCGGTCTCGGCACGCAGCTCGCGAAGTTCACCGACATCGATGGCGCGGTCATCTTCGGCTACCGCGTCGCCGATCCGTCCGAGTTCGGCGTCGTCGAGTTCGACGCCAACGGGGTCGCGATCTCGCTGGAGGAGAAGCCGGCGGTGCCCAAGAGCCTCTACGCCGTGCCGGGCCTCTACTTCTACGGCAACGACGTCGTCGAGATGGCCGAGGGCCTCGAGCCGTCCGCGCGGGGGGAGCTCGAGATCACCGATCTCAACCGCCGCTACCTCGACGAGGGACGGCTGCAGGTCGAGCCGTTGGAACGTGGCGTCGCGTGGCTCGACACCGGCACGTTCGACTCGCTCGGCGAGGCCGGTGAGTTCATCCGTACGGTGCAGAAGCGGCAGGGCCTCTCGATCGGCTGCCCCGAAGAGGCCGGCTGGCGGCTCGGACTGCTGAGCGACGACGGTCTGCGGCGGCAGGCCGAGGCGTACGCGAAGAGCGGCTACGGCAACTATCTCCTGGGCCTGCTCGAGCACGGCTGAACGCCTGCTGTTCATCCGGCAGCCACCTGGTTGCCGGGGTTGCGTCACGCGGCGCCGCCATCGTGGAGGCATGACAGCAATCGCGCTGACCCTCGCGCTGGGCTTCGGCCTGGCCTTCGCCGAGTCCGGTCTCGGCCTCGGGATCGTGCTGCCCGGTGAGACGGCGATCGTCGTGCTGGCCGCCACGATGGGCTCGCCCGCAGAGATGGTTGCTCTCGGCATCGTCGTGATGCTCGGCGCCACGTGCGGCGACCACGTCGGCTACCTCCTGGGCCGTCACTATGGCGACTCGCTGCGTGAGACCAAGGCAGTCAAGCGCCTCGGTGTGCGCCACTACGACCGCGCGACAGACCTGCTGCGGCGTCGCGGCGGGCTCGCGGTGTTCGCCACGCGCCTCGTGCCGATCGTACGAACCCTCACGCCGGCCGCCGCTGGTGCCTCAGGCCTGGAGTACCGCAGGTTCGCGCCCGCCTCCCTCGCTGGTTCCGCGACGTGGTCCGCGGCGTACGTCGGCGGCGGCTCGACCGTGGCCGCGGTCACCGCGATGACGACCGACGCGTTCGGCCGGGCCACCTGGCTGTTGCTGGTGCTGCTGGCACTGGCCCTGATCCCGGTGCTGATCATTCGCACCGTCGTGGGCGTACGCCCGGTGTCTGCCGCACCGGACGTGGCGTCCCTCGAGCTCGCTGCCCGGCGGTCGAGGTTCTCGCCGCTGGTCAGCGACCTCCAGCACTAGAGGATGAGCACGCCGGCGACGACCGCGGGGACGGCGCCGAGCAGGATCCACGGCGCGAACGCCGGACGACGATGCACCAGCCGGATCGCGCCGAGCGCGACGATCCCGATGACCGCCATGACGGCCAGCAGGATCGTGCCGTCGCTGCGGCGGCCGTCGTCCACGATGCTGCGGATCACCGCCACCAGCGCGCCGATGGGGAACGACGAGACGGCGAGGATCAGGAACGACACGACCCATCGCTGCACCTGCTCGGTCGTGAGCTCGCGGCGTACGCGTGTCCTGGCCATGGGCACAGTATGTGCCCGGGCGTCCGGGACAGGCGCGGCGCCGGTCAGTCCCGCAGGGGCCCGCTGATCCGGTAGCGGACGAACGACGGCACCGCGAGCGAGGCGATCACGACGCCGACGACGACGAGGGCGCCGCCACCGGCCGATGCCGCCGCCGTGCCGACCGCGACAGCCGTGGCGCCGTGCAGGGTGTCGGCAATGCGGGGACCGCCGGCGACGACGACGATGAAGACCCCTTGCAGCCGGCCGCGCACGGCGTCATCGGCCGCGGACTGCAGCATGCTGCTCCGGAACGCGGCCGACGCGGTGTCGGCGGCGCCGCCGATCACGAGCATCAGGAGCGCCAGGACCAGCATGGGCGTGCGCCAGTGGTCGGCGAGGCCGACTCCGGTGCCGAACCCGATCATCGACAGGCCCCAGACGACGATGCAGACGATGACGGCCCGACCCTGTCGCTCGACGCGGGAGACCCAGCCGCTGAAGATACCGCCGATCACGGCTCCGGCGGGGATCGCTGCGAACAACAGGGCGAACACCAGGCCGCCGTTGTCGGGACCGCCGAAGTCGAGGTGGGCGATCTCGGGGAACAGCGCCCGTGGCATGCCGAAGACCATCGCGATGAGGTCGACGACGAACGACATCAGCAGCACGGGCTGCGTGCGCAGATAGGTGAAGCCCTCGACGACGGCCTTGATCCCAGGCACGCCGGCGGCAGCGTCGAGCACCGGGAGGCGAGGCAGCCGGATGACGGCGCTGAGCGTCGCGAACAGCGTGAACGTGTCGATCAGGTACATCCACTCGAACCCGATGACCGGGATCAGGACGCCGGCGACCAACGGCCCGGCGATCGCGCCGGCCATCATGACCGTCGTGTTGAGCGAGTTGGCGGCCGGCAGCAGCGTCAGGTCGAGCAGCTTGGGCAGCACTGCGCTGCGGGTGGGCTGGTTGACGGCGAAGAACGCCTGTTGGACCGAGAACAGCGACAGCAGGAGCCACACGTTGCCGTTGCCGGCGGCCGCCTGCAGCCAGAACAGCGCGCTGGTCACGATCAGCCCCACGGTCGTGAAGATGAGGATCGTGCGGCGGTCGAACACGTCTGCGAGCGCACCGCCGTACAGGCCGAACACGATCAACGGCACGAGCCCGAAGACGCCGGCGAGCCCGACGTAGGCCGAGGAGCCGGTGTCGGCGTAGATCTGGGCAGGGACCGCGACGACGGTCAGCTGGGCGCCGACGACCGTGATGATGTTGGCGGTCCAGAGCCTGCGGAAGTGCTGGTTGCGCAGCGGCCGGGTGTCGGCGAAGAAATGGGAGAAGGATCGCCGTGCCACGTCAGGAGAATCTACGGCACGCGCCCAGCGCGACTCGGGTCAGGAGAAGGCGGCGATGTCGATCAGGATCCAGGTCTGCTCGGCGCGACCCAGCAGCTCGCCGTCCGCGGTGTAGAGCGCGGTGTCGGTCAGGAACTTGCGACCCTCCTGGGACTCCAGGTGGCCGGCCGCGAGACACGGCTCGCCCGCCTGGGGGCGGCGTTCGACCTGTGCCGTCATCCGGCCCAGCACCATGGTGTTGCGGCTGAAGTCCGCCGCCCAGCCGCCGGGACAGTCCAATGCGGCCCAGGTGACGGGCAGGTCAAGGCCGTCCTCGCCGTCGAACGCCTCGTGCGGCGTCCACGGTGCGGCGGTCACGCCGGGGTGGGCCGGGTCGACCGGACCCGCGAACAGGCGCAGCCCGTCGCCCGCGTCGCGCGCCGTGCCGCAGGTGAAGCAGTGGTCGAACGGGTGATGGGTGAAGCCGGGATAGTGGGCGAGACCCGCGGCTGCCTCCTCGGACGTCGGGCACGGTGCCACGTCACGCGAGAACGTACCGGGTGCCGCATCGCCGATCACGGCGCCGCCTGCGGTCAGCAGTCGTACGTGGTCGCCGTCGCGCTCCCAGCTGAGGGGTACGTCCAACGGTGGCGGGATCCGCAATGTCGAGGTGACGGGTCCGTCGCTGTCGACCTCCTGGCCCAGCAGGCCGGCGACGTAGCCGCCGTTGCCGGAGTGAAGGGGACCGTTGAACTGACCCGGAATCGTGACCACATGACAACCCTAGAGCGCCGCATGGCGACGCAGTGACTCCGTGCGCTCCGCCGCGTGGTCGACCATCGGGGCCGGGTAGTCCGCGGGGGGCTCGTCGAGCTCCCACGGCGTGTGGACGTGCCGGGCGTCGACGTCGGCGAGCTCCGGCACCCAGCGGCGTACGTAGGTGCCGTCGGGGTCGAACTTCTTGCCCTGGGTCATCGGGTTGAAGACCCGGAAGTACGGCGCCGCGTCCGTGCCGCACCCCGCGACCCACTGCCAGCCGTGCTGGTTGGACGCGAGGTCGGCATCGACCAGCAGCTCGAGGAAGTGCCGGGCGCCGTGCTGCCACTCGATGTGGAGGTCCTTGACGAGGAAGCTCGCGACGATCATGCGGACCCGGTTGTGCATCCAGCCCTCGCCCTTGAGCTGCCGCATGCCGGCGTCGACGATCGGGATGCCGGTGCGGCCGGCCTTCCACGCCTCCAGCGCCTCGCCCGGCTCGTCGTACTCCATCGCCGCGAATGCGGGGTTGTAGTAGCCGAATGCCGAGTCCGGCCGCTGGTGCAGCACGTCGGCGTAGAACTCGCGGAACGCGAGCTCCCGGACGTACGCCGTGGCGCCCTTCGAGCGCAGCGGTGCGAGGTCGGCCAGCATCGTGCGCGGGTGGATCGTGCCCCACTTGAGGTGCACCGACATGCGGGACGTCCGGTCGTCGCCGGGCAGGTCGCGGGCCTCGTCGTAGTCGGCGACGTCGTCGGCGAGGAACGCCTGCCAGCGTGCTGTGGCGGCCTGCTCGCCCAGCGGCGGGAGGGTCATCCCGGCCGGCACGGGGACGTCGGGAACCTGGTGCGTACGCCCGTCGGGCCGGATCCACGGCACGTCGGTCGCCTCCGGGGCCGGTCCGCGCCAGCCGTGCTCGCGCCACGCCCGCGCGTACGGGGTGAAGACCCGGTAGCCCGAGCCGTCGGCCTTCGTGACGCGACCCGGCGCCACGGCGTACGGCGAACCCGTCCTGACCAGGAGGATGTCGTGGCAGGCCAGTGCCTCCTCGACACGGCGATCGCGCCGGGAGCCGTAGGGCGCGAAGTCGGCCGCGACGTGCACGCTCGTGGCGCCGGCGGCACGTGCGACGCGGACGACCTCGTCGACCGGATCGCCATGCACGACGTGGAGACCGCCGATGCGATCGGAGAGGTCTGCCAGCAGCTGTGACAGGGCAGCCGTCCGGGTCGATGCGGTGGTCGTCCAGAGCCGGTCGTCCAGCACGAACAGCGGAACCACGCCGTCCGGCCCGGAGGCCAGCGCCTCATGGATCGCCGGATTGTCAGCCAGCCGCAGGTCCCGTCTGAACCACATCACCGAGGTCGTCACGTGTCCCATTGTCCGGGGGGAACGGCGATGCCGCAGGACGTGGAACAATGGCCTGGTGAGCGAGCTGATCGACACCACCGAGATGTACCTCCGCACGGTCTACGAGCTGGAGGAGGAGGGCATCACGCCGTTGCGCGCGCGCATCGCCGAGCGCCTCCACCAGAGCGGCCCGACCGTCAGCCAGACCGTGGCGCGCATGGAACGCGACGGTTTGCTCACGGTCGAGGGCGACCGCCACCTCGAGCTGTCACCCAAGGGCCGCCAGCTCGCGACTCGCGTGATGCGCAAGCACCGGCTCGCCGAGCGGCTGCTGACCGACATCATCGGCCTCGAGATCGAGTACGTCCACGAAGAGGCCTGCCGCTGGGAGCACGTGATGTCCGAGCAGGTCGAGCGCCGGCTCGTCGAGCTGCTCGAGCACCCGACGGAGTCGCCCTACGGCAACCCGATCCCCGGGCTCGCCGAGCTGGGCGAGCTGGGTGAGGACGCCGACTTCCTCCACGGCGTGCAGCCGATGACCAAGGCCGTCAGCGGCGCCGTCGAGCCGATCCGTCTCGTGGTGCGCCGCATCGCCGAGGAGCTGCAGAAGGACACCGAGGTCATGTCGGTCCTCCGCAGGGTTGGTGCGCTGCCGGGCAACGACATCCTGGTGTCGCAAGGACACGACGGCCTGGTCGTCGCGCGGCAGGGTGAGACCGCCGAGATCGACGCCGAAGCGGCCGTCCACGTCTTCGTCTCGGTCTGATCGTCCGGGACGTCCCGTACGCCGTCCCGGTTCTTCATCCGGGATGACCCTGGTTCTCGCTCTTCTCGCCGGGTTGTGCCCCTTCTGTGGTGGACCGGCTGGCAGAATTGACCCATGACAGTCGGGACTGCCTTCAAGAGCTGGTTCCGACGCACGGGCAGCGAGATCCTCGGCTGGATCCTGACGGTCGCCGGCGTGATCCTGATCCCGGCGCCGGGTCCTGGCACGCTCGTGCTCGTCGCCGGCATCTCGCTGCTGTCGCGCAACTACGTGTGGGCGCAGAAGCTGCTCGGCCCGCTGGAGCGCAGGGCGATCGAGGCGGCCAAGTTCGGCGTCGCCACGTGGCCGCGCATCTTCCTCAGCTTCCTCGGCGGTGTGTGGCTCGTGGGTCTGGGCGTCGTGTGGTGGATCAGCCCGGAGATCCCGGAGTTCTCGATCCTCAGCGTGGGCTTCGGCCCGGAGCTGCCGGCGCACGGCTGGGGCACCGCCATCGGACTCTGGACGTCGGCGATCGCCGCCTGGGGCCTGCTGGCCTACAGCGTCGTCCGGTGGCACGAGCCCCGGGGCCCGAGGACCAAGGCTCACTCGAACGCGTAGCGGGAGAGCTCCTTGCCGTCGAGGCTGAACGTCCAGTAGCCGTTCTCGCTGTACTCGTTCGACACGTAGACCGAGAACGTCGGCTCGTCGCCGGAGTTGCGGATCACGACGTACGTCGACGTGACGTCCTCGACCCCCAGCACCGAGGGGGAGCGCTTGACCGCCCTGGCGTACGCCGTGGGGTCGACCGCTGCCAGGTCGATCGAGCCGGCGCCCGCCGGCCGGCTGCCCTTGCTCGGATCGCCCTCGAACCCCTTGGCGAAGTACCAGTTCTCCACGCGGCGCTCGTCGTCCTTCATGACGACCTCGATGCTGGCGTAGTCGGGATAGATCGCGGCCGAGTCGACGATCGTCGTGCCGAACTTCGCCTTGGTCAGCGCCACGAGCTGCTCGAACCCGGCGGCCGTGTGGAGCTCGAGCTTGTCCTTGGGATTGGGCGCCTGGGTGGTCTCTCCCGGAGCGGCCGGCGCGTTGTCGTCGCCCCCGGCGCTGGAGATCCAGACGACGACGGCGATCGCGGCCGGGACCAGCAGCGCGATGAGCAGGCGAACCAGGAAGCGGCGCGGCAGCCGCGTGGTGGAGGCGTCGCCGGAGGACGTCTTGAAGGCGGCGGCGACCTTCGACGGCAGCTTGGCGGCGGGGCCGAGATCGGCGACGAGATCGGCGAGCTGCTGCAGCGTCGTGGCCTGCAGCGCTGCCTGCGTACGCGTCTCGCGCTCCGCGTCGTTGATCCGGCCGTCCGCGTAGGCGGCTTCGATGTCCTCCAGGCAGCTGTCGCGGTCAGCATCGCTCGCTCGGGTGGACACCATGTCGAGCACGATATCTGCAGTCGCACTTCGAGCGGGTCGTAACCGCTGACCTCGGCGGGCGTTGTTCACCAGGGGACGAAAGGTGACCGAGGTGCGTATGCGGATCGGACGAACGGCCGGGGCCATCGGGCTCATCGCCACCGTGATCGCCGCGGGGTCCTCCGGCGCCACCGCTGCGGACGACGGTGGGCTGAGGCGAACGGCGACGGAGATCCTCGCGACCGCCACGCCGGGCGACCCGCTCAAGGTCGTGACCACGACGCGTACGGCGGGCGCCCCCGAGATCACCACGAAGGTCGCGTCCAGCCGCTCCAATGCGCTCGACCTCATCGTCGCCGGGCTCAAGAAGCGGTCGACCGTCGGCGTCGACATCGCCCACGAGGTGCACATCGACCTCTCCGACGACCCGCTCCGCGCCAGGCAGTGGGCCCTCACGCGGCTCGGTGCCGAGACGGCGTGGAAGACCTCGACGGGTCGCGGCGTCGTCGTTGCGGTCATCGACACCGGGGTGCGGGCCGGTCACGTCGATCTTCGGGGCCACATCCTCACGGGCTACGACTTCCTCGCGCCGGGCACGCCGCCCACCGACGAGAACGGCCACGGCACGCACGTCGCCGGCATCATCACGGCGATCGCCAACAATGGGCGCGGCATCGCCGGCCTCGCCCCCAACACGCGGGTGCTGCCCATCCGCGTGTTGGACCGTTCCGGGGTGGGCGATTCCGCGACCGTGGCCAAGGGCATCGTGTGGGCCGTCGACCACGGCGCCAAGGTCATCAACCTCTCGCTGTCATCGACGCGCAGCGACACCGCCGGACGCGCCGCCGTCGCGTACGCGATCTCCAAGAACGTCGTCGTGGTGGCCGCCGCGGGCAACAACGGGTGCGGCCTGTTCGGGTCGCCGCGCAGCTATCCAGCCGCCTACGACGGTGTGCTCGGGGTCGGCGCGATCCAGTCCAACGGCGCGGTCGCGTCGTTCTCGAGCTGTGGCAGCTGGGTCGACGTCGCCGCTCCTGGCAGTGGGATCCTGTCGACCACCTCGGCAGACCCGGACCCGTCGCTCGGCTGCCCGCCGCACTTCTGCACGCTGTCGGGCACGTCGATGGCCTCGCCCTACGCGGCGGCCGCGGCGGCGCTCGAGATCGCCAAGGTCGGCTCCGGGGTGAGCCAGGCAACGATCCGCTCGCTCATCCAGTCGACCGCTGATGACGCCGGGTCGACGGGCTACGACACGCGTACGGGCTACGGCGTCATCAACCCGCGCCGGATGCTCGCCCGCTGAGGCTGATCAGGGTGCCTTGTACGTCGTGACCGTCGCGCCGTTGAGCCGCATCGTCCAGTAGCCGGTGTCGTTCGAGGCGTTGGTGACGTAGACCGACATCACGCTCCGGCCCGAGCGGTTGTCGAAGATCAGGTAGGTCCGGTCGGCGTCGCGCACGTTGAGCTGGGCCGGTGCTCGCCGGATCGCCCTGGTCAACGCGGTGACGCGTACGTCGCGCAGGTCTGCCGGCCTCGAGCCCGGCCGGCGCGGGCTCGCCGTCGGGTTGTAGGGGAAGCTGCCGTTGTAGTACCAGCGTTGCGAGTGGTCGGGGTCGCCGGAGATCGGCACCTCGATCGTCGCGTAGTCGGGATAGATCACGGCGCTGAGGTATCGCGTGCTGCCGATCTTGGCGCGCATGTCGTCACGGAGCTTGACGAAGCCGTTGCGGGTCAGCAGCTCGGGGTGCGCGGCGGCAGCCGTCGCGGTCGGCCGGGTGATGCCCGGGACGCTCGGACCCGTCGGGGAGCTGTCGGTCGCGTTGTCGAACACCGACGTGGCGAACGCCGCGCCGCCCGCGACCGTGAGCCCGAGCGCCCAGAGGATCAGTCGGCGCAAGCCGAAGACTGTCGCGAACCTGCCGACCGAACGCCCGAGCTGCGGGCTCGTGAGGGCGTCGCCGACGACGGTGCCGAACGACTCCTTCGGAGCGGCTGCCGGGGCAGGAGCGCGGCCGTTGTCGGTCACCAGCGCCGCGAGCTCCGACAGGGTGGTCGCGTCGGCGACCTTGGACGATCGGGTCGCGAACTCGGCGGCGTCGATCCGGCCGCTGGACAGCAGCTCCTTGAGCTCGTCGAACGCCCCGCGTCGATCGTCGTCAGTCGCCGGCACGCCCTCCATGCAGCGCAGCGTAGCCACGGAGAGGCGGTCTCGGAGGCGAAATCACCGCACGGGTCCACTGGCTCCCGACCCGGGACATGCCAGAGGATGGGGGCATGAGTGCTCATGAGTGTGATGTCGTCGTAGTCGGTCTCGGTCCCGGAGGCGAAGCGCTCGTCGCGCGGCTCGCCAAGGCCGGGCTCGCCGTCGTGGCCGTCGAGGCCGAGCTGGTGGGCGGCGAGTGTCCCTATTGGGGCTGCATTCCCTCCAAGATGTTCATCCGTGCCGGCAACCTGCTCGCCGAGGCCCGGCGGATCGCGCAGCTGTCGGGCGCCGCGACCGTCACCCCTGACTTCTCCGTCGTTGCCAAGCGGATCCGCGACGAGGCCACCGACAACTGGGACGACACGGTGGCCGCCGATCGGATCACCGCCGCCGGCGCCACGCTCGTACGCGGACGCGGGCGATTGACCGGCGATCGTACGGTCGAGGTGAATGGCGAGACGTACGTCGCGTCCAAGGGCGTCGTGCTCAACACCGGTACGACCGCAGCGGTGCCGCCGATCCCGGGACTCGCCGAGACGCCGTTCTGGACCAACCGCGAGGCGCTCAAGACCGAGCAGGCTCCCGCCTCGCTGATCGTGATCGGCGGCGGTGCGATCGGCCTCGAGCTGGCCCAGGCCTACTCGCGGTTCGACACCGAGGTCACGGTGCTGGAGGTCGCGCCGCGCATCCTCGCGCCCGAGGAGCCGGAGTCGTCCGAGCTGCTGGCCACGGTCTTCGAGTCCGAGGGCATCGGCGTGCACGCCGGCATCACGATCGACCGGGTCGACCACGACGGCAGCCGGTTCACCGTCACGTGCGGCGACACGACGTACGAGGCAGAGCAGCTGCTCGTGGCTGCCGGCCGCAAGTCGCGGGTCGACGACATCGGGCTCGAGACGGTCGGCGTCGAGGTCGGCAAGTTCCTGACCGTCGGCGACGACATGCAGGTCACCGACGGGCTCTGGGCGATCGGGGACATCGTCGGCCGTGGCGCGTTCACCCACCTGTCGATGTATCACGCGGAGCGGGCCGCCAAGGCGATCCTCGGCGAGCCACTGGGGGCGTACGACGGCAGCTTCCCGCGGGTCACGTTCACGGATCCCGAGGTCGGCGGCGTCGGCCTCACCGAGGCCCAGGCCCGCGACAAGGGCCTCAACGTACGGGTGGGGCTGACCGACGTCGCCGCGAGCAGCCGCGGGTTCGTCCACGGCGTGGGCAACGCAGGGCTGATCAAGATCATCATCGACACGGACCGCGACATCATCGTCGGCGCGACCAGTGCCGGGCCGACGGGCGGCGAGACGCTCTCGGCGCTGGCGTTCGCCGTACGCGCGGAGATTCCGCTCGAGACGCTGCGCAACACGGTCTACGCCTACCCGACGTTCTGGCGGGCGATCGAGTCGGCGCTCTGACCCGTCGGGCGCTCAGGCAGACTGGGCCCATGCGGATCACGGTGCTGTCGGGTGGGGTCGGTGGGGCCAACTTCCTCAAGGGGCTGCTGGCCGCCGTGGGGCCTGAGGACGAGGTCACGGTCATCGGCAACACCGCCGACGACATCTGGCTGTTCGGCCTGCGGGTGTGCCCCGATCTCGACACCGTGATGTACACGCTCGGCGGCGGCATCGACCCCGAGCGCAAGTGGGGCCGCACCGACGAGACGTGGAACGCCAAGGAGGAGCTGACGGCGTACGGCGTCGACAAGACGTGGTTCGGGCTCGGCGACCGTGACCTCGCGACGCACCTCATCCGCACCCAGATGTGGCACGACGGCGTCGGTCTCGCCGCGATCACCGAGCGGCTCTGTGACCGGTGGCAGCCCGGCGTCCGCCTGCTCCCGATGACCGAGGACCAGGTCGAGACCCACATCGGGATCGACGGCGCTGACGGGATCGACACGATCCACTTCCAGGAGTACTGGATCCGGCTCGGCGCTCGCGTCCCGGTGCGCGAGGTCACCTTCACGGGCGCCGGCGAGGCCACGGCAGGACCGGGTGTCGTCGAGGCGATCCTCAGCGCCGACCGCGTGATCCTCCCGCCGTCCAACCCCATCGTGTCGATCGGCGCGATCCTGTCGGTCGCCCCCGTCGCCACCGCCCTGCGTACGACCTCGGCCCCGGTCGTCGGCGTCTCGCCGATCATCGGTGGCGCCGCCGTGCGGGGCATGGCCGACCAGCTGCTGACCGGCCTCGGCATCGAGATCAGTGCCGCCGGGGTGGCCCGCCACCACGGCGCTCGTACGTCCGGGGGAGTCCTCGACGGCTGGCTCGTCGACGGCGCCGACGCGGGGGAGCTGAGCGCGATCGAGACGGCCGGCATCGCTGCCAAAGCGGTGCCGCTCTACATGACGGACGACGCGACCACGGCCCAGCTGGCCCGCGACACCCTCGCCCTGGCCGACTCGCTGGCCGCCGGGCGCTGACATGGTGCTGCGCGCGTGGCCGCTCGAGGGCATCGGTGAGATCCGGCCAGGCGCCGATCTCGCTGCGGTCATCGTCGATCACCTAGCCGAGCCCCTCGAGGACGGCGATGTCGTCGTGGTGACCAGCAAGGTCGTCAGCAAGGCGGCCGGGCTGGCGACGACCGGAGACCGTGACTCGCTGATCGATGCGGAGACCGACCGGGTCGTGGCTCGTCGAGGCCAGACGCGCATCGTCCGTACGCGCTCCGGGCTCACCCTCGCCGCGGCCGGGATCGACGCGTCCAACCTCGAGGCCGGCACCGTGATCCCGCTGCCTCGCGACCCCGACGGCGCGGCACGTGACCTGCGGAGCCGGCTCGAGGAGCTCACAGGCGTACGTCTCGGCGTCATCGTGAGCGACACGGCCGGGCGGGCATGGCGCATCGGGCAGACCGACATCGCGATCGGCGCGTCTGGCATCGCGCCCCACCTGTCGTTCGCAGGTGTCGAGGACGCATATGGCAACCTCCTCGCGGTGACCTCGCCCGCGGTCGCCGACGAGATCGCCGGCACCGCCGACCTGGTGGCCGGCAAGCTCGACGGTCAGCCGGTCGTCGTGGTGCGGGGGCTGCCGGTCGCCTGGCTCGGCTCCGACGAAGGGGCTGGCGCCCTGATCCGTGACGACGACGGTGACCTGTTCGGCCTCGGCGCCCGCGACGCGGTGCTGGCTGCGACCTCGCGCGGTGACCTGCCGCGGGGCTTCCCCGTCGCCGACGAGGAGGACGATCTGCTGGCACTCGCGCGGGCCGGCACCGATCTCTCGCTCGCCGATGTGACGGTGGCCGCGGACGGCTCGCTCGAGGTGCGCGCCCTGAGCGAGGACGGCGCCCCCGAGGCATACGTCGAGGCCGGAGCCCTGGCCGAGCGCCTGCGCATCCTCGCCCGCGCCCTGCGCCGCGAGGTCGTGATCGCGGTCGTCAGTGACTGACCCCCGCTGAGGAGTCACTCCCGTAGCGCTGAGGAGTCACTGCGATGGTGGTGAGGAGTCGCTGCGGTCGTGTTGAGTGACTCGTCAGGGGCACGGGAGTGACTCGTCAGGGGCACCGGAGTGACTCGTCAGCGGCTGAGGGCTGAAGCTTCGTCGGCGGTGAGGTCGGCGTATGCCTGGCGGGTGTGCGGTCCGAGGCTGAGCCGTTCGGCGGCGGCGAGGTCGATCAACACGTCGACGTCCTGACGCAGGGCACCTGGCGCGACCAGCTCGTACGCGCCGAGGCCGCGGTGCCGCTCAGCGGAGCCGGGGCCGTAGCCGGGACGCATCAGCTCTGGCGAGCGGCTCGTCAGGATCGTCGTGCCGTCACCGTTGGCGTCCGCGACGAACGCGAACGGGTGTGTCGCCGCCTCGCGCAGCAGCTCGCCGAGTGCGTCGGGCGTCAGCGCGGGCAGGTCCGACGGGACGACGGCGACGGGCACGTCCGGCCGGTGCTCGCCGGCCCACGCGATGCCGTGCCGGATCGCCGAGCCCAGGGTGTCGAGCGACCGGTCGCCGGGTTCCTGGATCACGTGGGCGCCGGCCGCGCGGACGTGATCGACGACCAGGTCGCCCTGCGTCACGACCACGACGTCGCTGACCTCCGGGCAGGCGAGCACCGCGGCGAGCGTGTCGCGGGCGAACGCCTCGGCGAGGGTGCGTCGTACGTGCGGATCGGCGTGCAGGCGCGACTTGGCCTGGTCCCACGCCTTCATCGGCACGATCGCGGTGTACGTCATCCGGCCGCCTGGACCGGGGACAGCCGGCCGTACGTCGTGGTGCGCTGGACAGCAGGGCGGCCGGCCAGTGTCGCCATCGTCTCGAGCTCCTCGATCGACTTGCGGGAGCCGTTCGTCGAGCCGGCCATGCGGCTGATGGTCTCCTCCATGAGCGTCCCGCCGAGGTCGTTGACCCCGCCCTGCAGGACCTGGGTGCAGGTCTCGGGGCCGAGCTTGACCCACGAGCACTGGATGTTGTCGATCAGGCCGTGCAGCATGATCCGTGCCAAGGCGTGCACCGCGCGGTTGTCGCGCACCGAGGGGCCCGGCCGGGCGACGCCGGCGAGGTAGATCGGCGAGGACTGGTGCACGAACGGCAGCGGCACGAACTCGGTGAAGCCACCAGTCTCGCGCTGCAGGTTGCCGATCGTGCGCAGGTGGCCGACCCAGTGACCGGGGTGGTCGACGTGGCCGTACATCATCGTCGAGGTCGTCGGCAGGCCCACCTCGTGGGCCGTGCGGATGACGTCGAGCCACTCCGACGTCGGCAGCTTGCCCTTGGTCAGGACCCAGCGGACGTCGTCGTCGAGGATCTCCGCGGCCGTGCCGGGCAGCGAGTCGACGCCGGACTCCTTGGCCTGCACGAGGAAGTCGCGCACCGACATGCCCGTGCGCGTCACGCCGTTCATGACCTCCATGGGGCTGAACGCGTGGACGTGCAGACCGGGCTCGCGCTGCTTGACGGCAGCGGCGATGTCGAAGTACGCCGTGCCGGGCAGCTCGGGGTCGATGCCGCCCTGCATGCAGACCTCGGTCGCACCGAACGCCACGGCCTCGGTGGCCCGGTCGCCGATCTCGTCGAGCGACAGGGTGTAGGCGTCGGCATCCGTACGTCGCTGGGCGAACGCGCAGAAGCGGCAGCCGGTGTAGCAGACGTTGGTGAAGTTGATGTTGCGGTTGACGATGTAGGTGACCTCGTCGCCGACCGCCTGTCGGCGCAGGTCATCGGCCAGCGCCGTGACGGCGTCGAGCTGAGCGCCCTCGGCGGTCATGAGGGTCAGCGCGTCGGCGTCCGACAGGCCCGCAGGGTCCCGTTCGGCCGCCCGCATCGCTGCGGCGAACCCGCCGTCGCCGACCCCGACCAGTGCCGCGTCGCGGCCCGGCTGGCTGTCGCGCAGCACCGACCAGTCGCCGTAGACGTCCTCGAAGTCGCTGCGCCGGTCGGTCGTACGCCCCACCGTGTCGATCTCGGTGTGCAGGTCGGTGCGGCCCTTCGAGAGCCAGCCCGTCGTGGACCAGCCGCCGTCGGGCTCCTGCCAGGGCAGTCCCTCCGGGATCGCGTCGGCGCGGGCCAGCCCGTCGTCGGCGACCAGGGCGTCGACGTGCGGGCGCAGGCGCGGGTCGAGCCACGGCTCGGACAGGAACTGCGGGTGCGCCGTGAGCCGCTCGGTCAGCGTGAACCCGCGCTCTGCGGCGAGCTCGGCCAGCGCCGTGATCTGCGGCCACGGCTTCTCGGGGTTGACGTGGTCGGGGGTCAGCGGACTGATGCCGCCGAAGTCGTCGACGCCGGCGTCCAGCAGCGCGCGGCAGTCGTCGAGCCCCACGAGGTTGGGCGGCGCCTGGACCCGCATCGCGGGCCCCATCAGGATGCGCGTCGTGGCGATCGCGGCGAGATACTCCTCGACCTCGAGGTCCGGCGTCAGCCGCATCGCCGTGTCGTCCTTCGACACGAAGTTCTGGATGATGACTTCCTGGATCGACCCGTAGGTGCGGGCGATCCGCCGCAGCTCGAAGATGCTCTCGACGCGGTCGTTGACGGTCTCGCCGATGCCGATCAGCAGCCCGGTCGTGAAGGGGATGTTGAGCCGCCCGGCGTCCTCGAGCACCCTCAGGCGTACGGTCGGGTCCTTGTCGGGGCTGGCGTAGTGCGCCTCGCCCTTCTCCTCATACAGGCGACGGCTCGTCGTCTCGAGCATCATGCCCATCGACGGGGCGGTCGGCTTGAGCCGCGACATCTCCTTCCAGCTCATGACGCCGGGGTTGAGGTGCGGCAGCAGCCCGGTCTCCTCGAGCACCCGGATCGCCATCGCGCGTACGTACTCCAGCGTGCTGTCGTAGCCGGCGGCCTCGAGCCACTCCTTGGCGTCGTCCCAGCGGTCCTCGGGCCGGTCACCGAGGGTGAACAGCGCCTCCTTGCACCCCATTGCGGCGCCCTTGCGGGCGATGTCGAGCACCTCGTCGGGCGACAGGAACGGGGCGGGCAGCCGGCCCGGGGTCGTCGCGAACGTGCAGTAGTGGCACCGGTCGCGGCAGAGCCGGGTCAGCGGGATGAAGACCTTCTTGCTGTACGTCACGACACCCGGCCGGCCGGCCGCCTCGAGGCCCGCGTCGCGGACCCGCGCCGCAGCGGCCATGAGCCGGCGCAGCTCGTCGCCGCGGGCACTCAGCAGACCGGCTGCTTCTCGTGCGTCGATCGTCTTGCCCGCGACGGCCCGCGTGACGGCCCGGCTGATCTCGCGGTCGCTCGGTGCGCTCATTCAGCAATTGTGGTCCCCACGTCCACGCGCGGACGCGCCGACCCGCTCAACGCAAACTTCAGGCTCGCCGCAGGATGCGTAGGACCTGGCGTTCGAGGGTGCGGCTCATGGGGGACCCGGGCGCGACGCGGCGATGATCGGCACGCACCGTGACGCCGTCCTCGAACAGGTCGATGATCCGCGGATCGACGTACGAGGTCCGGGCGATCGCGGGCGTGTTGCCGAGGTGCTCCGAGACCTCGCGCATCGCCGCTGCGACGGACTTCTTGCGCCGGTTCGGCGTGCTGCCGTCGCTGCGCGCCAGGGCGAGGGCGGCGATCGAGGTGCCGCGCCAGGTCCTGAAGTCCTTGGCCGTGTAGTGCTCGCCGATGATCTCCTTGACGTACGCGTTGACGTCGTCGGCGTCGAGGTCGCGCCACCGTCGGCCCTCCTTGTAGGCGAGCAGACGATCGCCGCCTCCGCGGCGCCGGCGCAGCGTCTCGATGACCTCGCGCACCCGTTGGTCGCGCACCGTGACCTCGACGAGCTGGCCGGACTTGGCCGGGTAGGAGAACGTCATGCCGGTCCCGGCGCCGTGCACGTGCTGCTTCTCCAGCGTCGTGAGGCCGTAGCTGCCGTTCTCCTCGACGTACCGCTCCGAGCCGATGCGGAACATGCCGAGGTCGAGCAGGCTGAATGCCGTCGCGGCGACCCGTTCCAGGGTCAGGTCGTCGCCGGCGAGGTGGCGGCGGGCCTCGAGGCGGTGCTTGAGCAGCGACGCGGCGAAGCCTTCCATGCGCTCGAACTTCTCGGTGTCGCGCCGGACCCGCCAGTCCGGGTGATAGATGTACTGCCGCCGACCTGCCGCGTCGGTGCCGACCGCCTGCAGGTGGCCGTTCTCGACGGCGCAGATCCACACCTCGTTCCACGCCGGCGGGATCACGAGCTGCTTGCACCGCAGGACCTGCTCGGGCTCGAGCGGCCTGCCGTCCTCGTCGAGGAAGCGGAAGCCACGACCGTGCCGGACCCGCGACCAGCCGGGCGAGCTCGCGGACGTACGGCGCAGGCGGACCATGGTGAGATCACGCTAGGTGACGTCCCACCCCACCGCATGTCGTAGCGACTCTCGCGACCTCCCGGCCGGCCGGCCCGGTGGCCGTGTCATGGTTCAACCTCGGACACCCTGAGGAGAGCAACGTGGAGCTGAGGATCGGTTACAAGGCATCGGCCGAGCAGTTCGCGCCGAGGGAGCTCGTCGAGCTCGGCGTCCTCGCCGAGGCGGCCGGCATGGACACCGCGGTCGTGAGCGATCATTTCCAGCCGTGGCGGCACGAGGGTGGCCACGCGCCGTTCTCGTTGGCGTGGCTGACCGCGGTGGGTGAGCGCACCTCGTCGATCCGGCTGGGCACGTCGGTCATGACTCCGACGTTCCGCTACAACCCGGCCGTGGTCGCGCAGGCGTTCGCCACGATGGGCTGCCTCTATCCCGACCGCATCCTGCTCGGCGTCGGCACCGGGGAGGCGCTCAACGAGGCGGCGTCGGGCTTCGTGGGGGAGTGGCCGGAGTTCAAGGAGCGCTTCGCCCGGCTACGCGAAGCCGTCGACCTGATGCGGCAGCTCTGGACGGGCGAGCGAGTCGACTTCGAGGGTGACTACTACCGCACGGTCGGCGCGTCGATCTACGACGTACCGGACGGCGGGGTCCCGGTCTACGTCGCCGCCGGCGGACCGGTCGTGGCGCGCTATGCGGGGCGCAAGGGCGACGGCATGATCTGCACGTCCGGCAAGGGCATGGAGCTCTACGAGGACAAGCTCATGCCCGCGCTCGCCGAGGGAGCCGACAAGGCCGGCCGGTCGACCGACGACATCGACCGCATGATCGAGATCAAGGTCTCGTACGACCCGGACCCGCAGGTCGCGCTCGAGAACACCCGGTTCTGGGCGCCCCTGTCGCTGACCGCCGAGCAGAAGCACAGCATCGACGACCCGATGGAGATGGAGGCGGCCGCCGACGCCCTGCCGATCGAGCAGGTGGCCAAGCGGTGGATCGTCAGCTCGGACCCCGACGAGGTCGCGGCGCTGGTCAAGCCCTACGTCGACGCGGGCCTCAACCACCTGGTGCTGCACGCCCCCGGTCATGACCAGCGGCGCTTCCTCGAGCTCTTCACGACGGATCTGGCGCCTCGGCTCCGCGCTCTGGGCTGAGCCGCGGTCGGGCCCGACGAGGGGTGACCGGTTCAGCCGGCCCTGCGGAACGCCCCAGGGGTGACGCCCGCCCGGGCGCGGAAATAGGCAGAGAAGTTCGACGGGTCGTCGAAGCCCAGCCGCTCGGCGATCTCGGCCACGGGAGCCTCGCCATGGCTCAGCAGCCGCTTGGCCTCGAGCACGACCCGCTCGTCGATGAGCTGCTTGGCCGACCGGCCGGTGTGCGCCCGCGCCAGCCGGTTGAGGGTCCGCGGCGAGTAGCCGAGCCGCTCGGCGTAGTGCGTCACCTGGTGCCACTCGCCGAACCGTCGGTCGATCTCGTCGCGGAACCAGATGTATGCCTCGTGGGTCGCGGCGGGCCCAGCCGTCTGGTCGGCCGGCTGGGCGAGCGCCAGCTGCGTGAGCAACGCGCCTGTCGCGTGGGCGAGCGCAGCGTCGCGCACGTCGGTGCGGTCGCCTGTCGGCTGCCGTCCGCAGGCGAGCAGCAGCGCCCAGGCCTCGGCGACCGGCGTTCGCTCAATCAGTGACGCCGGCCAGACGTTCGGGATCGCGGTGCCGGAGGTCCGCACCAGCTCGCGGGTGCGGTCGTCGATCGCGTGCGCGGCGAACAGCACGCTGGGTCCGTCGATGTCATCGATGCGGCCCCACTGGTGCGTCTGGCCGGCGCGCACCCACAGCACGTCGCCGGGCCCCAAGGCGTACGCGGTGAAGTCGACCGTGTGGGTGGCCGTGCCCTCGTCGACGCGGAGCAGCATGTCGAAGTCGAGGCGCTGCGGGGTGAGGAACTCCGCCGGTCCGCCGCGTACGCGCATCCGCTCGAGGTCGAGCACCTCGATGTCGCCGACCTCGGGGGTCGGCGGGTCGAACTGCACCGGTCGGATGTCATCTGATGCCGGATGTCCCGTTTTCACCATGTGGTGTCCCGTCATGACCGTGTGCAGTGAGGCTGAGGAGCCTATTTTTACAGGTGACACCACAAGTTCACCACAGATCGGAAGACTCATGACTCTCACCTACACCGTGTTCGACGCGGCACCCGGCTCGCTCAACAAGACCAGCGTCGTCGTCAGCGGCGAGACCGAGGCTCTCGTCGTCGACGCCGGGTTCACCCGCGCAGACGGCCACCGCATCGTCGCCGAGGTCCTCGACTCCGGCAAGACGTTGACCCGCGTCGTCATCACGGCCGGCGACCCCGACTTCTACTTCGGCGCCGAGGTCATCGCCGACGCCTTCCCGGAGGCCACGTTCTCCGCGCCCGCCGACGTCATCGAGCACATCCAGCACTCGTACGAGGGCAAGCTCCAGGCGTGGGCCCACCTCGGCGCCAACCTGCCGACCCGCCTCGTCGACATCGCCGAGCTGACCGAGACCGTCCTGACGGTCGACGACACCCAGATCGAGGTGCGCCGCGGCAGCGACCAGCTCGGCGACCGCGCCTGGTACCTGTTCGAGCCGGCCTCGCGCTCGCTCATCGGCGGTGTGCTGCTGTTCGAAGGCCTGCACGTGTGGACCGCCGACAGTGCCACCCCCGAGCTCCGCGCAGAGTGGGTCCGCGTCCTCGAGACGCTCGAGGCCCTCGCTCCGGCGTACGTCGTCGCCGGTCACCGCGTCGCCGGCGCGCCCACCGACCTCACGGCGATCACGCACACCCGCGACTACCTGCGCTTCTTCGAGCAGACCGTCACCGAGTCCGCCACCGCCGAGGACGCCAAGGCCAAGCTGCTCGCGGCCTACCCCGACGCCGGCCTCGTCATCGCCGCCGATCTCGGCACCAAGGTCGCCAAGGGTGAAATGACATGGGGCTGATCGACGAGGCGTCGCCCGCCCAGCTCGTACGCCGCCAGTACCTCGCGTCCGCCGCGGGTGACCTCGAGGCGCTGCGGGCGACCCTGGCGCCCGACGTCGAGTGGACCGAGATGGCTGGGTTCCCACTCGCCGGGACCTACCGGACCCCGACGGGCGTCACGAGCAACGTCATGGAGAAGCTCGGCGCCGACTGGGACGGCTGGGCGGCGCACGACGACACCTATGTCGTCGACGGCGAGAACGTCGTCGTGCTGGCGCGCTACACGGCGCAGCACAAGGGGACCGGCAAGCCGCTCCCCGTACGCGTGGCTCACCACTTCATCGTGCGCGGCGGGCTCATCGTCCGCTTCGAGCAGTTCGTCGACACCGCACTCGTACGGGACGCCGCGACGGCGTGACCTGCGCCCGGATCAGGATGACGCGAAGGGTGATCTCAGCAGGTAGCGGCTCGTCGGCACCGTGTCGATGTGGTCCGTCGCCCCGAACGCCGAGGTGCTGGCCACCATGCGCGTCATCCGGTCATGGAGGTCCGCATCGTCCGCGGCGCCGAAGAAGGCGTGGAGGTCCGTGGTCGCCGCGTCGGGGAACAACTCCTCGACGATGCCGTCGATCGCCGGCGCGTCGGGAGTGAGCGCGCGGACCACGACGTTCTGGGTGTAGCCGAACGTCGCCTGCGTCTCGATCGCCGCCGGGGTGTGGTCGACCTGCCACCGCGTGAGCCACGTGGCGCGATCGAGCTCCGGCGGCCGGCGCAGCAGTGCGACGTTCGCGAACCCCGGGCACCGGTCGCCGAGGCGATCGGGCGGCGGTATGGGCACTGACTCGGTCACAAGGTAGGCCGCGAGGGACTCGCAGTGATCTGCCAGCAGCTCGATGGCCGCGGTGACCTGTGCGCCGTACGACTGCTGCGCCCAGATGCTGACGACCGCGGCTACCGGGGGTGCGAGCGTCGTCAGGGTCATCAGCGAGTCGCGGACCGCGCCGTCGCGGACGTTGGTCGCAAGACCCGCGATGCCCAGGTCGAGCAGCTCGTCACCGACGGGTCCGCGGATCCGTTCGCACCACTGGTCGTCAGGCTCCGCGGCGCGGAGCAGCACGACGACCTTCTCCACGGCCCTGCCTCAGGCCGAGGTGGCGAGGGTGTCGGTGTCGGTTGCGATACGACCGAGGAGGGTCAGGAGCAGGTCCCGGTCCTCCTTGCTCACGCCGTCGAGCGCCCGCGCCTCGGCGGCATCGCGGGCGGTCGCGAACGTGGCGAACATCCGCCGGCCGGCTTCCGTGATCTGGGGAATGCGGACCCGACGATCCGACGGGTCGACGGTCCGCACGATCAGCTCCTGCCGCTCGAGCCGGTCGAGCACCGTGATCAGGGTCGTCTTGTCGACGCACACGACACGGCTCAGCTCGAGCTGGGTCCGTTGCTGGCCGTCCTCGAGCGCCGCCAGCACGAGCCAGTCACGCGCGTCGTTGAGGCCCATCTCCGCGGCGGCGTGGTCGAGGTAGATCGTCACGCGGTTGACCGCGGCGTGCAGAAGGATCGTCAGGTCGGCCGGGTACGCCGCAGCACAAGCGGCCAGCGCCTGCGTCTCGGACTCGTGCAGCGAACTTCCCATGACCGCAGGGTATCGCCCCATCGACATATGTTCAACGTCGGATAAGTCACACTCGGATCGTCTGGACTCGGATGATTGTGTCTCGTACGTTATGGGATGTCGATGAACGCCATCACCCACAACGTAGTGAAGGAACACCATGACCACGATCCAGAACGAGACGCCGACCGGCGTCGACCCGCGTCGATGGCTGGCGCTGGTCGTCATCGCCGTCGCGCAGCTGATAGTGGTGCTCGACGCGAGCATCGTGAACATCGCCCTGCCGTCCGCCCAGGACGCGCTCGGCATCTCTGACGCCAACCGCCAATGGGTCGTCACCGCGTATGCCCTGGCGTTCGGCGGACTACTCCTCCTGGGCGGCCGCATCGCTGACTTCGTCGGCCGCAAGCGCGCCTTCATCATCGGCCTCGTCGGGTTCGGTGTGGCCTCCGCGGTCGGCGGCCTCGCGCAGAACCAGGGCGAGCTGTTCGCCGCCCGCGCGCTGCAGGGTGCGTTCGCCGCCCTCATGGCGCCGGCTGCGCTCTCGCTGATCAGCGTGACGTTCACCGAGCCCAAGGAGCGCGCGAAGGCATTCGGCGTCTACGGAGGCATCTCCGGCGGCGGCGCAGCGCTGGGCCTGATCCTCGGCGGTGTCCTCACCGAGTACGCCTCGTGGCGCTGGACCCTGCTGGTCAACACGCCGATCGCCATCGCGACGGCCGTGGCCGCTGCGATCCTCGTCCGCGAGAGCCGCGCTGAGGGCAAGGCTCGCTACGACATCCCCGGTGTCGTGACCAGCACGCTCGGCCTCGTCGCCCTCGTGTACGGCTTCACCAAGGCCAACGAGAGCGGCTGGTCGGCCACGAGCACGATCCTGCTGCTGGGCGCCGCCGTCGTCCTGCTCGTCTCGTTCGTCGTGATCGAGCGCAACACCGCTGAGCCCCTGCTGCCCACCCGGGTCTTCCTCGAGCGCAACCGCGCCGCGGCGTTCCTCGTGTCGCTGCTGCTCGGACTCGCCCTGTTCGGCATGTTCCTGTTCCTCGTCTACTACATGCAGGGCACCCTGCAGTACTCCGCCGTGAAGTCCGGGCTCGCGTTCCTCCCCTTCAGCGTCGGGGTCGTGGGCGGAGCAGGCGTGGCGAGCGCCCTGCTGCCTCGCATCGGGCCGCGCCCGCTGATGGTGGGTGGCACGCTCGCTGCCGCGGTCGGCATGTTCCTGTTCGCGCAGATCACGGTCGACGGCAGTTACGTCACCACGGTCCTGCCGGCGCAGATCGTCATGAGCCTCGGCGTCGGACTCGCGTTCGTCGCGCTCTCGAGCACCGCCCTCATCGGTGTCGAGGACCACGACGCAGGTGTCGCCAGCGCGCTGGTCAACACGACGCAGCAGGTCGGCGGCTCGCTGGGCACCGCATTGCTCAACACGATCGCCGCCACCGCGACGACCAGCTACATCGCAGCCAACGGGGTCGCCCAGACCTCCCAGGGCCTGGTGCACGGCTACACGGTCGCCTTCAACTGGGGCCTGGGTGCGCTGCTCCTGGCCGCCGTGCTGTCGCTGGTGCTGGTGACCAAGCAGAGCCCGCCGGCCGCCGCCGAGGGTGACGAGACGCCGTTCGAGCACGCCGAGGAGCTCGTGGTCGTCTAGTCGGCTGCACAACCACCGAAGTCCCCCGCGAACACGCTTCGCGGGGGACTTCGGCGTCACGGTGTGCCCCCGACAGGAATCGAACCTGTGGCCTACCGCTTAGGAGGCGGTCGCTCTATCCGACTGAGCTACGGGGGCGTGAGGACTCAGGTTATCCAGTCTTGGTACCAACCCATACGATCGCCTCTATGCGCCATCACCTCAGACGCCTGTGCGCCACAGGGTCCGGGCAGTGAGGCGGCTGCTGGTCCTCGCCGCGATCGTGGCACTTCTCGCAGCGGGGACGGCGTCATGCGGGAAGGCCGACACGATCCGCAAGCCGGGTGACGAGTGCACCCCGGCCAAGTCCCTCCCAAGCGGCTCCACGCAACGCACGATCGAGTCCGGCGGCCAGCTGCGGCACTACCTGATCCACGTGCCTCCGGGCTACGACGGCTCGACCAGGACCCCGCTCGTGCTGCTGTTCCATGGCCTCGGCGGCACGCCACAGGGTGTCATCGACACGACGAGCATGGCCGCTCTGGCCGACAAGAACAACGCGATCCTCGTGGCGCCGCTCGCCCGCGGGCGCATCACGGAGTGGGACTTCAAGACGCCCATCAGTCAGCCGACGTCCGACCTGGCGTTCGTCCGCAACCTCGTCAAGGAGGTCAAGTCCGACGGCTGCATCGACTCGTCGCGGGTCTACGCCGCCGGCTTCTCCAACGGCTCGGTGCTGGCACTCGCCCTGGCGTGCGACGGTTCGACGAAGTTCGCCGCGTACGGTGCGGTCTCCGGCCCCTATTGGAACGACTCGTGCCGGTCCTCGCCGCCGGCGTCGATCGTGTACTTCCACGGGCTCAAGGACAAGACCGTCCCCTATGCGGGAGGTGAGACCGTCATCGGACCGCTCCCGCCGGTCAACGAGGTCATGGCGAGCTGGGCGTCGCACGACAGCTGCCCGGCCGCCAGTGCGACGACGACGGTGTCCCAGCACGTCCGGCACTTCACCTGGAGCAAGTGCAAGAAGGGCTCCGACGTCAATGTGTACGTCGTCGACAACGGCGGTCATCGGTGGCCCGGTGGCAAGCCGGCGCCCTCAGGTCGTGTGTCGGGCGTCATGACCCAGGAGATCGACGCCAGCAGCCTGATCTGGAAATTCTTCGATCAGCACACCGCTGGTGGACAATAGGAGCATGACCAAGGCGATCGAGACATGGCTGACCGACATGGACGGCGTTCTCGTGCACGAGGAGAAGGCGATCCCCGGGGCGGCCGACTTCATCGCCCGCCTGACCGAGACGGGACGCAAGTTCCTCGTCCTGACGAACAACTCGATCTTCACCCCGCGAGACCTCTGCGCGCGTCTTCGCGTCGCCGGCATCGACCTGCCCGAATCGGCGATCTGGACGTCGGCGCTGGCCACCGCCAAGTTCCTGAGCGAGCAGCGTCCCGAGGGCACCGCCTACGTCATCGGTGAGGCCGGCATGACGACGGCGCTCCACAACGTCGGCTACATCATGACGAGCCGCGAGCCCGACTACGTCGTGCTGGGCGAGACCCGGACCTACTCGTTCGAGGCCATCACCCGCGCGATCCAGCTGATCGAGAACGGCGCGCGCTTCATCGCGACCAACCCCGACCCGACGGGCCCGTCGCCCGGAGGATCACTGCCGGCCACCGGCTCGGTCGCGGCGCTGATCACCAAGGCGACCGGCGTCGAGCCCTACTTCGTGGGCAAGCCCAACCCGCTCATGATGCGCAGCGCCCTCAACCAGATCGAGGGTCACTCCGAGACGACGGTCATGATCGGCGACCGCATGGACACCGACGTCCTGTCGGGCCTCGAGGCAGGCCTGCGGACGTTCCTGGTGCTCACCGGGTCGACCGCGCCGGGCCAGATCGAGCGCTTCCCGTTCCGGCCGACCCAGGTCTTCGACTCGATCGCCGACATCGTCCCGCTCGTCCAGTAACCGTAAAGTTACCAATCGGTAACACGTCGACCGCGAGAATTGTTATCCTTTCGTAATCTCCGGCGGGCCCACAGGCCTCGACCGGGGATTCCCCTGGCGGATGGTGCCGGGGGATCCTCCACCAGGGAGAGAACGTGAAGGTTTTTCTCACGGGTGCGAGCGGAGTCATGGGCCGATCGTCCATCGCCGCGTTGCACCTCGCGGGCCACGAGGTCGTGGGCCTCGCGCGCACGCCTCAGAGTGCCGCTCAGATCGCCGCGACCGGCGCCGAGACGTGCCTCGGTGACGTGTTCGACCTCGACGCGATGGCGGCCGGCATGCAGGGCTGCGACGCCGTCGCCAACCTCGCAACCAAGGTGCCAGTGGGCACCGGCGCGCTGCGACCCGGTTCGCTCAAGGCGATCGACCGGATCCGTCTGCACGGCTCCCGGGTCGTCACGGAGGCGGCGCAGCGGGCGGGCGTCGAGCGCATCATCCAGCAGAGCCTCAGCTTCATGTACGCCGACCTCGACGACGACTGGATCGACGAACACAGCCCCGTCGACGTGACCCACGCGACCGAGCCGGTCGTCGTCGCCGAGAGCAACGTCAAGGCGATCGAGGCCGCCGGCGGCACCGCGGTCAGCCTGCGCTTCGGCCTCATCACGGGCAACGACCGCAACTCCGCGTGGTTGTTCCGGCGCGCGGCGGCCGGGCGCGCGATCGGCCTCGGCGCGGAGCAGTCGTGGATGCACGTCATCCACCCCGACGACGTCGGATCGGCCGTCGTGCACGCGCTGACCGCGCCGGGCGGGGTCTACAACGTCGGGGCCGAGCCGGTGCAGCGTCGCGACTACGTCGACACGATCGCCCTGGCGGCCGGCCGACGGCACGGCCACTTCCTGCCCGGCTGGGTCCTGCGACTCGGCGGCGAGAAGCTGGAGATCCTCACCCGTTCGCAGCGGGTCAGCTCCCAGCTGTTCAGCGATCGTACGGGCTGGCATCCCTACCACCCCAAGCTCACGCCGGACTGGTTCGATGACCTCGTCTGAGCGGCCCGCCAAGCTCAGCAAGCACGAGCGGGAGCGTCGGCGGAGAGCCGCCGAGCTGCTCGGCGACCTGCTCCCCGACACGACGCGAGACGAGACGTCAGAGGGTTGGGGCGAGAAGGAGTCATCGTCCCGCGACGACGACTACCTCCGCGACGTACCCCCGCACCACGGCTAGACCGGCGGGCGCTGCTGACGGACGAGCGAGTCGCGGATCTCGCGCAGCAACGCGATGTCCTCGGGAACAGCCTCGGGCTCGTCGGCGCCCGGTCCGGGCTTCCGGAGTGCTTGGAGCTTCTGCACCGGGACGACGATCGCGAAGTAGATCACGGCCATCGTCACGACGAAGATGATCAACGCATTGACGATCCCGCCGAGGTTGACGAACGTCGCGTCGCTGTCGGTGATCTGGAAGCCGAAGCCCTTTGAATCTGCGTCGCCACCGCCGACGCTCGCGACGATCGGCTTGACGAAGTTGTCGCCGAAAGCGGCGACGAGGCTCGTGAACGCGACGCCGATCGCGATGCCGACGGCGAGGTCGACGACGTTGCCGCGCATCAGGAAGTCCTTGAAGCCCTTGATCATGGTGCCCCCTACGGATTGGGTGTGAGTCCCCTCGACCCTAGCGAGAGCGCACGCCAACCGACTAGGACGACGTGATCACGCTGAATCGCGCCTCGAGCGCGGCCGTCGCCAGCGCGAGGGCGATCTTCTCGGTCGTGACGATGCCGACCGACACGACCTCGGTGTCGCCGCCGGACGGCGGCAGCGTGACGATCTCGACGGACCGGGCCACGACCTCGGCCTTGCTCTCGCCGTCCGGGTCGACCGCGATGACGTCGACCCGGTCGCCGACGTGCAGGCCGGTGAGCCCGTCGGCGCGATCGACACGGATCGTCGTGAGCACCGCGTCGTCGGCGTAGCCGGACAACGCATCGTCCTGCAACACGCGGTAGTCGGTGATCGCCTCGCCCTCGCGCATCGGCCCAGCGACCCGGCGGCCGATGGCGTCACCGCGGCCGAGCCCGTGCGACGGTCTGGCCGATGGGGAGACCGTCGTCGTACGCACGTCGGAGGCCGTGAGCACATGGCCACTGCGCAGGTCGCGACTCGTCACCAGCACGGCGGTGCCATCGGGTTGCTGGCGCAGCGCGGACAGCGCCGTCAGGACAGCGAGTCCGGCGAAGAGGGCAGCCAGGCTGCGACGGTGCTCGAAGACGAAGCGGTGGATCCGGTCCATGCCCGGACTCTAGGAAGATCCGCCGGACGGCGCTGAGCGCTGTCCACAGACGGTGGGAGCCGAAGGCTCAGGCCGCGGATTCCTTGCCGGACTTCTTGGCCGGCGTGGAGCTCGCCGAGGACGACGAGTCGGACGAGGACGAGCTCGAGGTCGACGAGCTCTCCTTGGCGGCCGGCTTGGCGGTGTCGCTCGAGGACGAGCTGGAGCGGCTGTCGTTGCGGTAGAACCCGGAGCCCTTGAACACGACACCGACCGCGTTGAAGACCTTGCGCAGGTCGCCGCCGCAGTTGGGGCACACGGTCAGCGCATCGTCGGTGAAGCTTTGCTGGACTTCCAGCGCTTCTCCGCAGTCCTTGCACTGGTACTGGTACTTCGGCACGTCATGCTCCCGCTCGATCGATGGTGCACCCCAAGGGTACAGTTGCCCGCACCGTGACCTGTCCCATCCCTCCCGGAGCCCGTCGATGACCGAATGGCTGCTCCTGGCCACGTCGTTGCTCCTGATGCTGGCGTGCGGGGTGTTCGTCGCCGCGGAGTTCTCGTTCGTCACGGTCGACCGGGCCACGATCGAGCGTGACGCGGAGGCCGGCGACAAGGGTGCCCAAGGCACCCTTCTGGCGCTGCGCACGCTCTCGACACAGCTCAGCGGCGCCCAGCTCGGCATCACGATCACCAACCTCGTCATCGGCTTCCTCGCGGAGCCCGCCATCGGCAAGCTGCTGCACGATCCGCTCGAGTCGGCCGGCCTCGAGGACGGCACGCTCAGAGGCGTCGCGTACGCCATCGCGCTCGTCGTGAGCACCGTCGTCACGATGCTGGTCGGCGAGCTGGTGCCCAAGAACTTCGCGCTGGCGCTCCCGCAGCGCACGGCGGCAGTGACGCAGTGGCCGCAGCGGATGTTCACCAAGGCCATGGCGTGGCCGATCCGTGCACTCAACGGGCTGGCTAACGCGATCCTGCGGTTGCTCGGCGTCGAGCCGCAGGAGGAGCTCCGCTCGGCCCGCTCTCCGGTCGAGCTGCGATCCCTCGTGCTGCGCTCGGCGCAACAGGGCGCGATCGACGACGAGACCGCCGATCTCGTGGCCCGCAGCATCGCGTTCGGCGACCGCACCGCGGCTGACGTTCGTACGCCCCGGGTGCGCGTGCACTTCCTCGAGGGGCGCGACACGGCGTTCGACGTCATCGAGGCGGCCCGACAGACCGGGCACTCGCGCTTCCCGGTCATCGGCAAGAGCCCCGACGACGTCATCGGCATCGTGCACATCAAGCGGGCCGTGGGCATCGAGCCCGACCGTCGCCGCAGCGTACGCATCGCCGACATCACCGATCCCGCGACGATCGTGCCGGACAGCATCGAGCTCGACCCGCTGCTGGCGTTGCTGCGTGAGCAAGGCATGCAGATGGCGATCGTCATGGACGAGTACGGCGGCACGGATGGCGTCGTCACGCTCGAGGACCTGGTCGAGGAGATCGTCGGCGACATCGCCGACGAGCACGACCGGCTCTCGTCGCGCAGCCGCCATCGCCGCGACGGCACCTGGTCGCTGTCGGGCCTGCTGCGCCCCGACGAGGTCGAGGAGCAGACCGGTGTCGCGCTGCCCGAGGGCGAGGACTACGAGACGATCGCCGGCCTGATCCACGAGAAGCTCGGCCGGATCGCCGCGCGCGGCGATGCCGTGACGTTGCACCTCGACCGCACGCCGGATGACGAGGAGGACGACCCCGAGCCGCTCGTCGTGACGCTGACGGTGGAGCGCATGGAGGGTCGCCGGATCGACCGGGTCTCGCTGACCGTCGACGACGAGGGCGACGGCGGTGATGACACGTGAACGGTTTCGTCGGAGTGCTCGTGACCGTCGTGCTGCTGGCGCTCAACGCGCTGTTCGTGGCGTCCGAGTTCGCGTTGATCTCGGCGCGACGAACGCAGCTGGAGCCCCGCATCCAGGCCGGCTCGCGGCCCGCGCGCATGGCGATGCGGGCGATCGAGAACATCACCCAGGTCATGGCCGCAGCCCAGCTCGGCATCACGATCTGCTCGCTGGGGCTCGGCGCTGTCGGCGAGCCGGCGATCGCGCATCTCTTCGAGCCGCTGTTCGAGACGCTGCACGTCCCGCACGGCGCGGTGCATCCGCTGTCGTTCGTCATCGCCATGACGATCGTGGTGTTCGCGCACGTGGTCCTCGGCGAGATGGTTCCCAAGAACCTCGCGCTCGTCGGGCCCGACCGTGCGGCGCTGATCCTCGGGCCGTTCATGCTGGCGGTCGTCGCGATCCTCAAGCCGTTCGTCGTGACGCTCAACGGCACGGCCAACATGATCATCCGGCTGTTCCGCATCGAGCCCAAGGGCGAGGTCGCCTCGACCTACTCGCACGACGAGGTCGCCGGCCTGGTCGAGGAGTCCCGGCGTGAAGGCCTGCTCGACGAGGACGAGTACGACCTGGTGTCGGGAGCGCTCGACTTCCACGAGGGCACGGTCGACGAGGTGCTGCTGCCGAGCGCCGGGCTCGTGACGATCCCGCCGACCGCGACGCCGGTCGACGTCGAGCGAGCCTGCGCCGAGACCGGCTTCTCACGGTTCCCGGTGCTCGACGGCACCGGCGAGATCGCCGGCTATCTGCACATCAAGGACGTCCTGGAGACCGACGACGCGTCGCGCCTCGAGACGATCGCCGACAAGTGGCTGAGGCCACTGGCGACGGTCGTGGCCGGCTCGGGGCTCTATGAGGCGCTGCGCACGATGCAGGCCCGCGGCTCGCACATGGCCCGCGTCGCCGACGAGTCGGGCGCCGTGCTGGGCGTCATCATGCTCGAGGACGTCCTCGAAGAGCTCGTCGGCGAGATCCGCAGCGCCGAGCGCGCCTAACCCTCTCGTCAGCGGGCACAAACCCTCTCGTCAGCGTCAGGGCACGAACCCTCTCGTCAGCGTCAGGGCACGCGGAACAGGCCGCCCGGGGTGACCGCCATCTGCACGGGCACGTCGTGCGGCTCGTGCGGCAGCTCGGCGAGCAGCTCGTGGGTGAAGACCAAGGCGCAGAGCGGTGCGCGTACGCCCTCGAGCGCCCGGTCGTAGTAGCCGGCGCCGCGGCCCAGCCGGTGTCCCGCATGGTCGACCGCGAGCGCGGGCACGATGACCACGTCGCACGTCGTCAACGCGTCGCGACCGAGGCGCTCGCCCGCGGGTTCGGGGATGCCGAGCGGGGTCGTGGCGAGGGACGCCGTGGGGTCGTACGCGACCCAGTCGAGGGTGTGGTCGTCGAGGCTCAGCGGCACGACGACCTCGATGCCCCGCTCGAGCAGGCCCGTGATCAGCGGGACCGTGCCGGGCTCGGACGGCATCGAGAGGTAGCAGGCGACCCGCTTGGCGCGCGCGACAACGGGGGCTGCGAGCACGTGGAGCGCGATGGCGTCGGCCGCCTGCCTGCGCACCTCTGGGGCCATGGCGCGACGCTTGGCGAGGAGGTCCAAACGCGCCTGTTCCTTCGTCACGCGCTGACGCTAGCGTATGTGCAATGTCGGGACTGGCGATGGCGCAGCAGCGCATGACGGAAGCTGGCGTGCCCCAGCGAGCGATCGATGTCTTCTCCTCCTTCTACGCCAAGCTCGAGCAGGGCGACAGCGGGATGATCCGTGAGGCGGACGTCGAGCCGCTCGACGGCATCGACCACGCCGGCTCGCTCCAGCTGAGCGACGAGGAGTGCCGCGCCGCCGCAGGGGTCACCGCGGTCATCAAGCTCAACGGCGGCCTGGGCACCTCGATGGGCCTCGACAAGGCCAAGACGCTGCTGTCCGTGCGCCCCGACCTCACGTTCCTCGACGTCATCGTCGGCCAGGTCCGCCACCTGCGCCAGACCCTCGACGTGCGTCTGCCGCTGCTGTTCATGAACAGCTTCCGCACGCGTGACGACACCTTGGCGGCGCTGGCGAGGTACGACGACCTCGAGGTCGAGGGCCTGCCGATCGACTTCCTGCAGAACCGCGAGCCCAAGCTGCGCGCCGACGACCTGACCCCGGTCGACTGGCCGGCCGACCCGTCGCTCGAGTGGTGCCCGCCGGGTCACGGTGACCTCTACACCGCGCTCGAGGTCTCCGGCATCCTCGACGCCCTGCTTGACGCGGGCTATCGCTATGCCACGGTGTCGAACGCCGACAACCTCGGCTCTGCCCCGGACCCGGCGATGATGGGCTGGTTCGCCGCGTCGGGCGCTCCCTATGCCGCGGAGGTGTGCCGACGTACGCCGGCCGACGTCAAGGGCGGCCACATCGTCGTCCGCAAGAGCGACGGCCGGCTCGTGCTGCGTGAGACCGCCCAGGTCGCGCCGGAGGACGCCCCGGAGGCGGACGACCCGCAGCGGCACCAGTACTTCCACTGCAACAACCTGTGGTTCGACCTGCGGGTCATGAAGGCGACGCTCGAGGCCCGCGACGGCATCCTCGGCCTGCCGCTGATTCGCAACGCCAAGACCGTCGACCCCACGGATCCCTCGTCGACCAAGGTCGTGCAGATCGAGTCGGCGATGGGTGCCGCGGTCGAGGTGTTCGAGGGCGCGACCGCGATCGAGGTCGATCGGTCGCGGTTCCTGCCGGTCAAGACCACCAACGACCTGATGCTGCTGCGGTCGGACGTCTACGGCGTCGGCGAGGACTTCCGCGTCCGCGCCCAGGTGAGCTCGGCGCCGCTGGTCGACCTCGACCGCCGGTTCTACACGACGATCGCCGACTTCGACGCCCGCATCCCGGAGGCTCCGTCGCTGGTCGACGCCACCTCGTTGAGGGTCAAGGGTGACTGGCGCTTCGGCCGGGGGGTCACGGTGCGTGGCGACGTGGCGCTCGACGACTCCGGCGCGGCCCAGAGCGTCCCGGCGGGCGCCCAGTTAGGCTGACTCGCATGTCACCTGGAGAAACCGACGACGGGCCGGAGCAGAACATGCTGCCGCTCGGCTCGGACACTCCGCCCGATCCGATCCCCGGATTCCCGTCGAGCCCGGCCGGCGAGGGTGAGCAGACCGAGCCCGTACGCCTGCCGCCGACTCCGCCGGCTGAGCCGCCCGCCGAACCAGCCCCGCCGGTTGAGCCCCGTGAACCGGCCCCGCCGGTTGAGCCTGTCGAAACCCCTTCCGTCGCTTCGACAAGCTCAACGACCGAGTCCTCGCCGGAGCCAACCCCTCCTGCTCCCACCTCCACGGCCAGCGCGCGGCCCCGGCCGGCCAGCGTCCGCGAGGGCATGCTGACGGTCGAGGACCATCTCGAGAAGATCCTGCGCGGCATCGGGCCGCTTGGTGCCTATGACCAGCCGCTCGTCGAGTCCCTCGGCCTGCCGTTGCACGAGGCGTTCGTCAGCCCGTCCGACCTGCCGTTGTTCGACAACTCCGCGATGGACGGCTACGCCATTCGCTCGGAGGACCTCGTGGGCGCGAGCCGCGAGCAGCCCGTCGTCCTGCCGGTCGTCGGTGAGATCGCCGCGGGCTCGGGCCGGCCGTTCGCGATCAGCGCAGGCACGGCGGTCAAGATCATGACGGGCGCGCCGATCCCGCGTGGCGCCGACGCCGTCGTCCCGTTCGAGAAGACCGATCGTGGCAACGCCCGCGTCGAGATCTACGAACCCGCCGCTCGCGGCGCCTGCATCCGGCCCAAGGGTGACGACATCAAGGCCGGCGACACGGTGCTCGCCGAGGGCACGGTGCTCGGCCCCCGCGAGATCGGGCTGCTGGCCTCGCTCGGCGCGCCCCGCGCCAAGGCCCGGCCCCGGCCCCGTGTCGTGGTCATCTCGACCGGTGACGAGCTCCGTGAGCCCGGCACGCACCTCGACTTCGACTCGATCCACGACGGCAACAGCTACATGCTTGCCGCGGCCGTACGCGATGCCGGTGCGATCTGCTATCGCGTCGGTGCCGTCGACGACAGTCCGCGTACGTTCCGCAAGGTGCTGTCCGAGCAGCTCGTCCGGGCCGATCTGGTGGTCACGAGCGGCGGCATCAGCAAGGGCGATCACGACGTCGTCAAGGAGACGCTGTCGGCGCTGGGCACGGTCGACTTCGTCGAGGTCGCGATGCAGCCCGGCAAGCCACAGGGCTTCGGCAAGGTGTTCGACGAGCAGACGCCGATCATCACGCTGCCGGGCAACGCCGTGTCGGCCTACGTCTCGTTCGAGGTGTTCGTGCTGCCGGCGATCCGCCGCATGATGGGCCGCACGCCCTACCGCCGGCCGATGGTGCACGCGGTCTTGGCCGCCGACCTCACGTCGACCCCCGGCATCCGCCAGTACGTTCGCGGGGTCTTCGAGGTGACCCATCGTGGTGCCAAGGTGACCCCGATCCTCGGCAACGGCTCGCACCTGATCGGCTCGCTGGCCAAGGCCAACGCGTTGATCATCGTGGGCGAGGACCAGACCGCGCTCAACATGGGCGACACGGTCCGCACGCTGGTGCTGGATCGGCCGTTCTGACCATGCCTGACCGGCTCACCCACGTCGACGACTCCGGCGCTGCCCGCATGGTCGACGTCACTGCCAAGGACGTCACCGCTCGCGTGGCCACGGCTCGTGGCCGGGTCGAGGTCAGCGCCGAGGTCATCGCCCTGCTGCGCGGCGAGGGGGTGCCCAAGGGCGACGCGATCGCCACGGCCCGCATCGCCGGGATCATGGCGACCAAGCGCACCCCCGACCTGATCCCGCTGTGCCACCCGCTGGCCATCGGTGGGGTCGAGGTCGACCTGGTCGTCGAGGACGATGCCGTGGCCATCAGCGCGACGGTGCGCACCGCGGATCGTACGGGCGTCGAGATGGAGGCGCTCACCGCTGTCAGCGTCGCGGCGCTGACCGTCGTCGACATGGTCAAGGCCGTCGACAAGCTGGCCCGCATCACCGACATCGAGGTCGTCGCCAAGTCGGGCGGCAAGAGCGGCGACTGGACGCGGCCGACATCGGGGCAGGCATGAAGGCAGCCGTCGTGGTCGCGTCCAACCGGGCGTCGACCGGGGTCTACGAGGACACGACCGGGCCGCTGATCGTCGAGGCGTTGACGGCGTGGGGCTTCGAGGTCGGCGCGCCTGCGGTCGTGGGCGACGGTGAGCCGGTGGCCGAGGCCATCCGCTTGGCGCTCGCCGAGGGGGTCTCGGTCGTCCTGTCGACCGGCGGCACGGGCATCAACCCGACCGACCGCACCCCTGAGGCCACCCGGCCGCTGCTGGACCGCGAGCTGCCGGGCGTCGCCGAGGCGATCCGTGCGCACGGCGTCGCCAAGGGCGTACCGACCGCGATGCTGTCGCGTGGGGTTGCTGGCGTCTCGGGCAAGGCCGTCATCGTCAACCTCCCGGGCTCGCGTGGCGGCGTCAAGGACGGTCTCGAGGTGCTCGCCGACGTCCTGCCGCACGCCGTCGACCAACTGATGGGCGGCGACCACCCGGGCGGTGTGTCCTGAGTCCGGGCTGGCCGGTCGTCCTCACGCACGGACGGATCGGCGTCCGTCCGCTGCGCCGTCGCGACGCGCGCACGTGGTCTCGGCTGCGTGCCGAGAACGCCGACTGGCTCGGTCCGTGGGAGGCGACACTGCCGCGTGAGGCGGGCCCGCCGGCCACGTCGTACGTCGGGATGATCGGCACGCTCCGACGACGGGCGCGGCTCGGCCAGGCCATGCCGTTCGTGCTGACGTGGGACGACGAGATGGTCGGCATGCTGACCGTCAACGGCATCACCTGGGGATCGGCGCGCTGGGCCAGCCTCGGCTACTGGGTCGCCAAGAGTCACGCCGGCAGGTCGATCACGCCGACCGCCGTGGCGCTGGTCTCGGACCACCTGCTCACGACCGTCGGGCTGCACCGCATCGAGATCGCGATCCGGCCCGAGAACGCGGCCAGCCTACGGGTCGTCGAGAAGCTCGGGTTCGTCGAGATCGGCGTGGCCCGGCGATTCCTGCACATCGCGGGGGAGTGGCGCGATCACCGGATGTTCCAGGTGCTCGCCGAGGACGTACCAGCGGGGCTCGTCGCCCGCCTCGGCCCGCCTTCCTGAGTCACCGAGTCACACGCGTCCCACAAGTTCTCAGGCGACACACGGCCGTGGGTGCCGGGTATGCGGACCCGCACCGCCTACCGTTTTGCTCGTGGGTTCGAGCAGTGGGTTGATCATCGCGTTTGTCGTGGCCGTCTGGGCCGCGTACTTCGTGCCCCTCGTGCTGCGCCGATACGACGAGGCCAGCAAGAACGCCTCGGTCGAGGCCTCCGGCTCGCAGTCCCGCGTCATCGCCCGACCCGCTGCGAAGCCCACCGCATCGGTCGCCGAACCTGTCGCCTCGGTCATCGCGCCTGCCGCCGTGATCGTTGAGCCCGTCGAAGCGACACCTCCGGCCCGTACGCTCGACCGTCCCGCGGCGCGCCTCGCCGCGCGGCGCCGTCGTCGCACCCTCCTGACCCTGCTCGCCGTGGCTGTGCTGACCAGCGGCCTCGCCGCCGCCTCGGTCATCGCACCGTTCTGGGTCGCGGCTCCCGTCGCGCTGATCGTGGCGTGGCTCGTCGCCTGCCGCATCCAGGTCCGCGGCGAGCTCGGCATCGCTCGCGTCAAGACACCGAGGCAGCCGAGGGCCGACAAGAAGTCAGTCTCGACCGCCGCAGACGAAGAGCAGACGATCGTCGTCTCGGGCCAGTTCGAGGACATCAACCCCGGACTCAAGCACCAGATGGAAGACGTCCCGCTCGAGGCCAACGCGCTCGACGACCAGATCGTGATCGCGGTGCCGTCCGTCTCGACGACCGGCGAGGCGCTCTGGGACCCGCTCCCGGTGACCCTGCCGACCTACGTCACCAAGCCCCGCGCCGGGCGCACGGTTCGCACGATCGACTTCGGCCAGGCGGGCGCCTGGACCTCGGGACACATCGAGGGCGAGGACGTCGAGCTGCCCCAGCGCAACGACGACACCGGGGATGAACGCCGGGCCGTCGGTCACTGAACCAGCCTGATAAAGTTGCGAGGCAGCACGAGGGGCATTGGCGCAGTTGGTAGCGCGCTTCGTTCGCATCGAAGAGGTCAGGAGTTCGAATCTCCTATGCTCCACACAAGATCAAGAACCCCGGGCGCTCTTTGCCCGGGGTTCTTGGCTTGTATCGGGACAGCGGAGTGTCCTAGCTCCACACAAGGTCGACGTCCCGGCTAGATCGCTAGGCGTGAGCGGCGGCCGTGCCAGTAGGCGAGTGCGCCCGGTACGACCGACAGCCCCGCCAGGCCGATCGTGATGACTTCGATGTGGGCTGCGACGAACGCGATGCCGCCGAACAGGATCCCGGCCTCGATGATGCCGACGGACCAGAGCGCGGCGCCGACGAGGTTGTACGCCGTGAAGCGCCTGCGAGGCATGTGACCGATACCGGCGACGGTGGGCACGAACGTCCGCACGACGGGTACGAAGCGGGCCAGCAGCACGGCTTTGCCCCCGTGCCGGTCGAAGAAGGTCTGCGCCCGGTCGGCATGCCGCTGCGCGAAGATCCGTGAGTCGGGCCGCGAGAACAGCCGCGAGCCGAAGCGACGGCCGATCAGGTAGCCGACCTGGTCGCCGGCCACGGCCGCCGTGAACACGCTGAGCGCCAGCAGCCAGCCCGGCAGCCCGATCACCCGGGACGCGACGAGTGCGCCGGAGATGAACAGGAACGAGTCACCGGGCAGGAAGAACCCCAGCAGCAGCCCGCTCTCGACGAAGACGACCGCCATGACGAGGAGCAGCGCTGCAGGCCCGAGGGAGTACAGCAGCGGGGTCAGGACGGCGATCATGCGGTCACGCTAGATGCGGCGACCTGACTGCTGCCTGACGGCTTCCTCGCCGTTGATCAGGTCGGGGCCGCCGCACGCAGTAGCGACGGCCCCTCACTCCCTGAAGAGTCGAGCCCCGCCCGGGCCCGCAGGGGAAGCAGGGACCGGACGGGGCTCAGGGGTTGACCCATGTCGAACATCCTGGGGCCGCCAACCTGCACGCAACCTGACTGCGACCGGATCAGTTGCGCGGCAGGGTCAACGTGAAGCTCGTGGGATCCGACGTCGAGGTGACCCGCACGTCACCCCCGAGCGTACGAGCGACGCGTCTTGCCAGGGCCAGACCGAGTCCCGCGCCGTCGCTCCGGGGCCCGCGATGGCCGGAGACGAACACCGACTCGGCGTCGTCGGGCGCCATGCCCTCGCCGTCGTCGCTCACCGTGATGTCGACCGTACGTGCATGGGTCTCGACCGTGAACGTGACCGATGTGGCGGCATGGCGGAGGGCGTTCTCGACGACGGGGGAGAGGGCGCGGACGGCGTGCTCGGTGGGCGCCGCGATGCCGACGTCGCCGACGTCGGCCGAGACCGCGATGCCGGCGGGGTCGAGGTGCTTGAGCGTCGTCGCGACCAGCGCGCCGGCCGTCGTCCGTGCGTCGGGCCGCGGCGCGTTGCGGGCGATGGCCAGGAGGGACGAGATCGTCGTGCTCATCCGGTCGACGACCTCGACGACCCGGCCGAACCGCTCGCGCAGGTCCGGGTCGGAGGTCGTCATCATGCCGAGCTCGGCCTCCCCGCGGATCGCGGTCAGCGGGGTGCGCAGCTCGTGGGCGAGCTCCGAGGTCAGTTGCTGCTCACCGCGCAGTGCACCGGCGACCCGGTCGAGCAGGACGTTGAGCGTACGGCCGAGATGGCCGAACTCGTCGTCGGTGTTCGAGGCCTCGAATCGGGAGTCCAGGTCGTGCTCGCTCCAGTCCTCGGCCCGCAGAGCCATCGACTCGACGGGCCCCAACGTACGTCTGACGGTCCACCAGGCGATCGCCGCCGAACCGCCGGTCACCGCGAGGCCGACGATCACCAGCCCGAGCAGCGTGAGGTTGCGCGTGGAGTCGTAGGGCTCGAGCCGGGCGGCGACGACGACCACCGCGGTGACCTTGCCGTCGCGGGTGACCGGGACGGCGAGGAACGAACGCTCGTAGCGGTCGACCTTCGCCTCGGTGCGTACGTTCGACAGCGAGGCGGCCGCGGCGGTGACCTTGTCGGCGACGTGCGGGCCCTGCACGAGATCGCCGTCGGCCGTGAAGATCCAGGTGGTGTCGTCGATCGAGTCGTCCTGCGTGTCGGGCGCCGTCACGGTCCCGTCGCTCGCCACGTCGACCGTCGCGGCGACCGCGGCCACCTGGTCGTGCAGCCGGTTGTCGATGTCGTTGCGGGTCAGCGCCGACAGCACCAACATGATCGTGGCCACCATCGCCACCATGGCGACGGCGGTGACGACGAGGGTCGAGAGCACGATGCGGGAGATGAGCGTGCGGCCGGGAGTCCTCATCGCAGGGTGAACCCGACGCCGCGCACCGTCGCGAGCTCGACGGGGGAGCCGACCTCGGCGAGCTTGACCCGCAGACGTCGGATGTAGGAGTCGATCGTGTTCTCGTTGACGATCGCCCCGTCGGGCCAGGCCGCAGCGACGGCGGCCCTGCGGCGCACGACGACACCGGGCTCGGCGGCGATCGCGGCGAGCAGTCGGTACTCCGTCGGCGTCAGGGAGACCTCGCGGGCGTCGGTGTGCACCGACATCCGGTCGGGATTGAGCGTCAGGCCGCTGATCGTGACCGGATCGGGCCGGCTGCGCCGGTGCAGCGCCTCGACCCGGACGAGGACCTCGGAGATCGCGAACGGCTTGATCACGTAGTCGTCACCGCCCGCGCGGAAGCCCGACACCCGGTCGTGCACCGCGTCGAGCGCCGTCAGGAACAGCACGGGGGCGTGTTGCCCGCCGGCGCGCAGGGCCTGGCACACGTCGCGGCCGTCGGCGTCGGGCAGGCCGACGTCGAGGATCAGCACCTCGACGCCGCTGGTCGCGCCGAGGTTGTCGACCGCCTCCCGCCCGTTGCGGGCGATCACGACCTGGTGGCCGCTCATCCGCAGGGCGTCGGTCAGGACGCGGCGGACGCCGGCGTCGTCCTCGCAGATGCCCACCACAGTCATGCCGCAATCGTGCACCACAGATCCACGAGCTGGGCACTCGTACGCCGACACAGTCAGGTCACAGACAGGTTGCCGGGACGACAGTGGCGGCATGACTGCCCTGGCCGACCGTTCGCTCCGGACACCGGCCGGCCTTGCGGTTCTGCCGGGCTGGACCGTCGCGGGCTCGGCTGCGGTGGCGGTCGCGGCGCGGCTGCCCTACCTGGCGCATGCGGCCAGTCCGGACGAGGCCGGCTTCCTGCTGGTCGGCGGGCAGTGGCACCGTGGCGGCTCGTCCCTGTACGGGAACCTCTGGGTCGACCGGCCGCCCCTCCTCATCACGATCTTCCGGCTGGCGGACGGGCTCGGCGGCCTGATGGCGTTGCGCCTGATCGGCTGCGTCGCGGTGGCGCTCGTGGTCCTCGGCGCCGCGCGGGTCGCCGCGATGATCGCTGGTCAGCGGGCCGCCGGGTGGGCTGCGATCACGGCCGCCGGCCTGTGCGTCAGCCCCCTGCTCGGCGGCTACGAGGTCAACGGTGAGCTGCTCGCTGCGCCCCTGACGCTCGCCGGGATGGCCGGCGTCATCCTCGCCGTACGTTCGACCGACCGCAGGACCGCGGTGCTGTCGGCCATGGCGGCGGGCGCGTGCGCCATGGCATCGCTGCTGGTCAAGCAGAACCTCGCGGACGCGGCGGTCTTCGGCCTCGTGGCGTTCGCACTGTCAGGCCAGCACTTCTGGATGCGGACACGCGGCGCGGTCACCGGCGCGTTCGCCACCGCGGCGGTGGTTGCGGTGTGGACGGTCGCGCACGGGACGTCGTTGGCGGGTGTGTTCGACGCGATGTATCCCTTCCGCATCCACGCCGACCAGGTCCAGGCCGCGGGCGGCAGCCAGCACTCGGTCACCCGCCTCACGAGCCTCGCCGTCGCGTTCGTCGTCAGCGGGCTGGCGGTGTTGTTGCTCGCCGTGGCGCGCGACGTCGTACGCCATCGGCGGCGCGACCCGCTGTGGTCGGCGCTCGTCGTCATGACGGGCTTCGGCGTGGTGTCGGTGCTGCTCGGCGGCAACTACTGGCACCACTACCTCGTCGAGCTCGTCGTGCCGCTTTCGGTGGCCACGGGAGTGCTGGCCGCACGTCGTGGCTTCGCCGCGCGCTCCGTGGTCGCGTACGTCGCGATCGCCGGGTGCCTGTGCTGGGCGCTCAACCTGACCGCAGCGCAGGGCAGCACGGGCCGCAGCGTGGGCCAGGCCGTGGCGGCCTCCGCGCAACCCGGCGACACGATCGTCACGGTCTGGGGACACGCCAACGTCACCTACGCGTCGGGGCTGTCCTCGCCGTACGCGCAGCTGTGGAGCCTGCCGGTCAAGACGCTCGACCCGCAGCTGACCGGGCTCGACGACGTGCTGACCGGTCCGGCGGCGCCGACCTGGGTCGTCGTGTGGCAGCGAGTGCCGACCTGGGGCCTCGACACCGCCCGCACGAGCCTGATCCTCGCGCACGACTACCGGCGTACGGGCACGGTCTGCGGTCGCACGATCTACCTCCGCGCCGGCGTCGACCGCCGCGCACCCACCGTCGTCGGCGACTGCCATGGCTCGCCGACTCGCCTGAAGGACCTCATCTCATGAACACACTCGTCGTCATCCCCACCTATGACGAGGCGCTCGGCATCGAGGCCACGCTCGACGCCGTGCTCGCCAGCGCCCCTGACGCCGACGTGCTCGTGGTCGATGACAGCAGTCCCGACGGCACGGCACTGCTGGTGCAGACGCACCCGTCGTACGGCCAGCGGATCTTCCTGCTCAGTCGCGAGGACAAGGACGGGCTCGGCGGGGCGTACCGGGCCGGATTCGCCTGGGCGCTCGTCCGTGCGTACGACGTGATCGTCCAGATGGACGCCGATCTGTCGCACCCGCCGAGCCGGATTCCCGCCCTCGTCGCGGCGCTCGACACCGCCGACGTCGCGATCGGCTCCCGCTACGTGCCCGGCGGCGGGGTGCGCCACTGGACCCTGCGCCGCCGAGCCATCTCGCGGGCCGGCAACACGTACGTCCGCACCGTGCTCGGCCTCGACGTCCATGACGCGACCGCGGGCTTCCGCGCCTTCCGCCGTGACGCACTGCTGCGGCTCGGCGCGCTGGACTCGGAGTCGAACGGCTACGCGTTCCAGATCGAGAACACCTGGCGGGCGAGCCGCATCGGGCTGACGACGACCGAGGTGCCGATCACCTTCACGGATCGCACGGTCGGCGAGTCCAAGATGTCGGGCGCGATCGTCCGTGAGGCTGTCGTGCGGGTCCTCGCGTGGCGCTGGCAGGAGCTGCGGAACGGACGCCGGGACGTCCCGATGCTGGCCGGGCAGCGTCATGGTGCCTGACGTCCTGGCCCGGCGGCTGACGCCGGAGGTGATCAGCTTCCTCATGGTCGGCGGCGCGGGGTACGTCGTGGACGTCAGCGCGTTCAACTACCTGCGCAGCCTGCCGGTGCTCGGCACGGTCGATCCGTCGGTGGCGAAGTGCCTGGCCGTCGCGCTGGCCATGGTCGTCACGTACGTCGGGAACCGGGCCGTCACCTGGCGGGGCGAGAGCTCGAGCGGGCGGCGCCGGGAGGTGGCGCTGTTCGTGCTGTTCAACGTCATCGGTCTGGGCTTCTCGGTCGTGACCCTCGCGGTGTCGCACGACCTGCTGGGGCTCACGAGCCGCCTCGCCGACAACATCTCGGCCAACGTCATCGGGCTGGCCCTCGGCACGGCGTTCCGGTTCTGGTCCTACAGGCGGTTCGTCTTCCGCGCCGCCGCGACGAGCCGGGAAGTTTCGCCGTCCCACGCTGGTTGACCCAGGTGTGAAGCTCTCGCTCCTGGACCGGTCCCGTACGCGGGCAGGCCGTCCCGAGGCGGAAGGGCTGACCGGCTCGATCGACCGGGCGATCAACGCCGAACGCCTCGGCTACGACCGGTTCTGGGTCGCCGAGCACCACGCCGTGCCGGGCATCGCCAGCGGATCGCCACCGGTCCTGCTCGCCGCGATCGGCGCTCGCACCGAGCGGATCAGGCTCGGGTCCGGCGGTGTCATGCTGCCGCACCACCAGCCGCTTGTCGTGGCGGAGCAGTTCCTGATGCTCGAGGCGTTGCACCCGGGCCGCGTCGACCTCGGGCTCGGCCGGTCTCTCGGCTTCACCGCGCCCGTGCGCGAAGCGCTGCGCGATCAGGCGCCCGACACGTTCGAGGACGACCTGCGCGACCTGCGGGCCTACCTCGACGGCGCCGCCGCCGTGACCGCGCGGCCGCAGGCTGCCGGGCGGGTGCCGATGTACGTCCTCGCGACCGGGCGGGGGACCGTCATCGCCGCTCGCCTGGGGCTGCCGGCCGTGATCGGCGGACCGATCCTCGTTGAGCCACGGCTCGTCGAGGTGCTCGAGGCGTACCGGAAGGACTTCCAGCCGAGCCCCGGGGTCGAGCGGCCGTACGTCGTGGTGTCGCTCGACGTGACCGTCGCGGATGACGACGCCACGGCCCGCAAGCTCGCGCTGCCGGAGGCGTGGGCGATGGCGCGGTCGCGGCAGACGGGGGAGTTCCCTCCGCTCGAGTCGGTCGACGACATCCGCCGCCAGACCTGGACGACCCAGGTGCGGGACCGGGTCGAGTCGTCCCTCGATCGGGCCGTCGCCGGGAGCCCGCAAACCGTCCGCCGGGCGCTGGAGCGGCTCGCCGAGCGGACCGGAGCAGACGAGCTGCTGGCGTCGACCTCGACGTACGACCGCGACGCGCTGTTCGCCTCCGACGAGGCCCTGCGCGACCTGGTCAACTAGCTGTCGAAGCCCAGGCCGAACCGGTCGAGCAGGCGGAGCCAGAGGTTGCGCCGGCCCGTGCGGTCCGCGCGTTTGAGCGACCACGTCGTGATCTGGATACCGATCCACGCGAACGGCTCGGGCGGGAACGGCATCGGCTTGGTGCGGACCATCTCGAGCCGCGTGCGCTCGGTCTGCTCGCCCGACAGCAGGTCGAGCATGACGTTGGCGCCGAACCGCGAGGCCCCGACGCCGAGCCCGGTGTAGCCCGTCGCGTAGGCCACCGCGCCGTGGCGGGCGGTGCCGAAGAACGCGCAGAACCGGGTGCACGTGTCGATCACGCCGCCCCAATGGTGCGAGAACCGCAGGCCCCTGAGCTGCGGGAACGTCTCGAAGAAGTTGGCTGCCAGCGTCGCGTACGTCTGCGGGCGGTGGTCGTACTTCGGCCCGATCCGGCGGCCGAAGTGATAGATCGCGTCGTAGCCGCCCCACAGGATCCGGTTGTCGGCGGTGATCCGGTAGTAGTGGAACTGGTTGCCCGAGTCCGAGAGTCCCTGCCGGTGCTGCCAGCCGATCGACGCGAGCTGCTCGTCGGTGAGCGGCTCGGTCATGAGCACGTAGTCGTAGACCGGCACGGTGTGGAACCGCAGCCGCTTGAGCAGCGACGGGAATGCGTTGGTCGCGAGCGCGACGCGCCGGGCGGTGACGGAACCGGTCTCGGTCACCAGGGTGGTGCGGCCATCGTGCTCCTTGAGGTCCTGGACCGGCGTGTTCTCGATGATCCGGACGCCGGCCGCCTCGGCTGCCGCGGCGAGACCCCAGGCCAGCCGCGCGGGGTCGAGCATCGCGGTGCCCTCGCGGTCCCACGTGCCGCCGAGGTACGTCGGGGAGTCGACCTCACGCCGCAGGGCCTCGGCGTCGAGGAAGTCAGGTGCCGAGGAGTCGTAGTCGGCGAGCTCGTGAGGTCGGGTCGCCACCGCGAGCTCGCCGGTGCGCCGGAAGTCGCAGTCGATGCCGTAGCGCTCGATCGTCGCGGCGATCTCGTCGAGGTTCTCGATGCCGAGACGGTGCAGCTGGTCGTACTCGTCGGGCCAGCGATCGCGCCCGTTGGCCTCGCCGTGCGTCAGGCTCGCGGAGCAGAAGCCGCCGTTGCGGCCGGTCGCCTCGCCGGCGAGGCGACCGGCCTCGATCAGGACGACGTCGCGCGCGGGGTCGCGTTCCTTGGCCATCAGCGCGGTCCACAGCCCCGTGAATCCGCCGCCGACAATCGCAAGGTCGGTGGTCAGGTCGCCGTCGAGCGCCGGCCGGGCCGGCGGCCGGTCCGGGGTGTCGAGCCAGAAGGGCACGGGCGCGGCATCGGACCAGCTGGTCCGGTTGTCCTGGGGTGCGGTCACGCCGTCATCCTGTCAGGCAACCGGGCGAACTGTCCGCGCCGAGGCGTACGTTCTGGGCATGATCACGGTCGAGGACGTGCGACGGGTCGCACTCCCGTTGCCCCGGGCCTATGAAGTGCTGGTGCGCGACCGGATCAAGTTCCGCGTCGGCAGCCTCGTCTTCGTCGCGTTCTCCCGCGACGAGACGCTCATGGGCTTCGGCTTCCCACGCGAGGAGCGCGAGCACCTCGTGTCGTCGAGGCCGGAGACGTTCCGGCTGCCGTCGCCCGGCGACATGCGCTATCAGTGGGTCGTCGCCGACATGGCGGCGCTCGACCCTGACGAGATGGAAGAGCTGGTGATCGATGCGTGGCGCATGTGCGTGCCCAAGGGCGTCGCGCGTGAATTCTTGGGTGAGGACTGAATCTGCCCGAACCGGCCTAGGGTCGCCAGCGGTGGTTGCGTTTCCAGGTGTCGGATCCGGGTGGCCGGTATTCGGGGTGGCCGTCGACGGGACTCATCCGGATGGCCCATCGCGTGTCGTGGATGGTGCGG
>NZ_SDPQ02000005.1 GCF_004134905.2 Aeromicrobium ginsengisoli
CACCGAGAATGGGCCTCTATGTAAAGGGGAGTGCTCGAACTATGGTGCTGGGTGGTGGGTGCGGCTTGATCGCTTCAGCGAAGAGCAGGGTTGAGGCTGGGAGCCTTGTCACGCAGCTTGCCTCTGGGCAGTGAGTCGGGCCTCGTTTGCGTCGGCCGCATCCACCACCAGATCGATGTTCTGCTCGAGGTCGCGTCGCATGGTTTTGAAGACTTGGTCGGACAGTCGTCGTTTGAGGCAGCGGACGGCTTCGCGGCTGGTTTTGCCGGCGGCTCGTTTGCGGTCGTAGTAGGCGCGGCCTTCGGTGTCGGCGCGGATCTGGGTGATCGCGATCGTGTAGAGGGCTCGGTTGAGTTGCCGGTTGCCGCCGCGGTTCAATCGGTGCCGGATCGTTCGTCCCGACGATGCCGGCAGGGGAGCGGTGCCGTTCGCTGAGGCGAAAGTGTTGCGGTTGGGGTAGCGGCGGACGTCGACGACTTCAGCCAGGAACCTGGCGGCGACCAGCGGCCCGACGCCGTAGAGGTCGGTGAGAGTGGAGCCGGACGCTTCGACCAGTGCTGTGATCTGCTTGGTGATGTCGAGGATCTCGGCGTCGATTTGCTGGACGCGCTGCAGCCGTCGGGCGCAGAGAATGGCCCGGACCGAGTCATCTCCGTCCAACAACGCGAGGGCTGCGTTGATCTGCCACTTGAGCCCAAGTGCCGGGATCTCGGCTTGGAATCCGGGCCGCAGGCCGAGCAGGTCGGCGTGGACGCGGTTGACGGTGGCAGTGCGTTCGGTGACCAGCTGGTCGCGGTAGGCCATCAGCGCGCGGAGGTCAGCGGCCGGGCCGACGGTGAGACGGACCGGTGGCAGGTTGTGCTCGCGGGCGGTGATCCTGGCGATGGCAACCGCGTCGACGGGATCGGTCTTGCCCTTGCCCGGTTGCGTGCCGCGCTCACGCGCGGTCATTCGCGTCGGGACCTCGACAACGGTCAGCTTCGGGCTGGCGATGGCCAGGTGAATCGCGATCGCGCGACCGTAACTCCCGGACCCTTCGATGCCAACACGAACCACATCGTGATGCTCGAGCAGGTGCTCAAGTCGGGCGAAACCACTGTTGGTGTTGGGCACTTCATCAACGACTCTGGGCCGTCCGCCGTCGTCGATGATCGCCAGCGCGAGGGTGTCTTTGTGGGTGTCGATTCCTGCGAACAACGATGTTCCTCCATCTCAGAAATGATCCGCTGAGGACGGAGTGCGCAGGCATTTCTCGGGACGTTCCAAGCCTCTATTGAGCGTCACCCCCGACCACTATCCGCCGTCGGGAGGCAACCATTCTGAGAGCCACACCAGCCCGGTGGGCAGCAAGAGGTGGGGCCTTCCCGACGACGTCGCGGGCCCGCACAGATACGTACGGACGAAACGACCCTCCCAGAAATGCAAGAGGTGTGT
>NZ_SDPQ02000006.1 GCF_004134905.2 Aeromicrobium ginsengisoli
CGGGACGGTGTAGAGGTCGAAGGTGTAGGTGCCGGTCTTGCCGGAGTCCGCGGTGACCTCGAGCCGATAGTCGCCGGCGGGGAGGTTGTCGAACTGTGGGTCGGTGTTGCAGCTGCCCGAGCGGACGGTCTGGCTCTGCTGGTTGAGCAATCTCCATTGCTGATAGGTGAAACCTGGCTGCGACACACACGTCTTGTTGTTCAACACCACCGACTGGCCCCCAGACGCCACCGTAAACCGGTACACGTCCTTGGAGAACTTGGTTTCGAGGTTGCCTGCGCCGCTGCCGGGGACTCCGTTGGAGACGGCGAAGGGCGTGCTGGTCACCGTTGCGTCAAAGTATTGAGGGGGATCGACCACGAACAGGTCGAAAGAGTACGTTCCGCCGATCTGGGTGGTCGTGAACTCCAGCTGGTACTCGCCGGCCGGCAGATTGTCGAATTGCTTGTCTGAGCTGCAGTTGCCCGTGATCGAAAGGGCTCCGGGGCCGGTCAGCTTCCAGTTCGAATACGCCATCCCGGGCTGTGACACGCAGGTCTTGTTGTCCAAGAAGATCGTTTGCCCGCCGCTAGGAACGGTGAACTTGTACCGATCCTTTGACGCGATGGTCTCAAGGTTTCCCGCGCCAGCCGACGGGACGCCGTTGGAGACCGCTGCCGGTGACCCGACCGCGGTCGACACCGTGAACGTCTGAGGGTCTGGGACGGTGAACAAGTCGAAGGTGTAGGTGCCGGTCTTGCCTGAGTCCGCGGTGACCTCGAGCCGATAATCGCCTGCGGGCAGGTCGTCAAACACTGGGTCGGTGTTGCAGCTACCCGAGCGGACCGTCTGATCCTGACTATTGAGCAGCTTCCACTGCTGATAGGTGAAACCTGGCTGCGACACGCACGTCTTGTTGTTCAGCACCACCGACTGACCCCCGGCGGGAACGGTGAACCGATACACGTCCTTGGA
>NZ_SDPQ02000007.1 GCF_004134905.2 Aeromicrobium ginsengisoli
CGGTGCCGGTGCTCCAGGTCGCGGTCGTAGTAGGACTCCGCACCGGGGGTGTGGTCGTGGAGGTGGTCACGGCGGGGTGCGCTGATCGCCTCGATCGCGGTGCGGAGCTGGTCTGCTTGGGCTTGGGGGATGCGGAACCCGCCCCGGCACGTCCCGTCGCCGTCGTCGGACATCCAGAACTCCGACCGCCGCCAGGCGTCCTTCTCCCGGGTCTGCAGGGTCCGGTTCTCGATCTCGTCGACCTCGGGCTCGGGTTTGAACTGGTCGGTGATCCGCCTGGACCGTGCACGCAGGTCTTTCAACGACAGTCGCCCGGCGTCACCGATCAGCGTGTCCTCACACGCCTGCTTCTGCTCCGGTGTCGTGTCGTCAGGCAGGTCAGCGACCGCTCCGGCGATGATCGCCGCCTGCGCGGTGCCGATGTCACCCCGTGCCAGCGCTTGTCCGGTCGCCGGGGCGGCGTCGAGCTCCTTGGCCCGGTTGACCAGACCATCAGCAGCACGCCGGTCACCACCGAACGACCCGGCCAGCATCGCCCCGGTCGACGACGCACCCGAGGCCTTGGCCAGACCGGTCTCATCCAGCGCCTTGGTGACGGCCATCAGCTGGGCCTTGACCCGCGCCTCGACCCGCATCAACCGCTCCGCGCAGTCCCTCAACAGCACAGCCTCCAGACCCGACCACCCCGCGACCGGCATCTGGTCCAACGCACCCTCGATCCGCTCAACCGCACCCACCAACGGGTGCGGGAGCGAAACAACCGGAGCAACAGACACGAGAAACCTTCAGACGTACGGGCAGGGAGTCATCTCAACCTTGGGGCCCACTGAAGGGTTCTCACCCGACCCATGTCGTTCCAGATCGGCGCACTGACAACACTACGACAGATCACCGACAAAGTCGAACACCTGTTCGAATGGTGAGACG